>NZ_JBVHNP010000006.1:0-258438 GCF_055556675.1 Erwinia sp. PME.40.26/001 | reverse complement strand
GGACTTGAACCCTCACGTCCGTTAAGACACTAACACCTGAAGCTAGCGCGTCTACCAATTCCGCCACCTTCGCATACCCGCAACATAACAACGTTATATCGCAACCACGGAGGCGCATTCTAGAGATTTTACCCGGTACGTCAACAGTTATTTCTTATTGTTGAAACAAACGCCTGGAAAAGAATCGCTTATGGCAGCGGGCGACCGTAAACCGTCGCCCCTGGCGGAAATGGACGACGGACGGGGTTACTTCTTCGGCGGACGGCCTTTCACGGCGCGGTACACCTTAAAGCGTCCATTCTGCAACAGCACTTCATGACTGCCGAAGGTTTCATCCAGCACCTGCGGGTATGGCAGGAAGGCGTTGGCCACAATACGCAGCTCACCGCCGGTGTTCAGGTGGGTGATTGCGCCACGGATCAGCGTCTGCGCGGCGTCAAGACTGGTCTGGACACCATCGTGGAACGGTGGGTTAGACAGGATCATGTCAAAGCGCCCAGGGATGTCTGAATAAACATTACTGGCAAACACCTCACCTTCCAGCTGGTTGGCGGCCAGCGTGGCTTTACTGGCTTCAATCGCGGCGGCATTCACGTCGGTCAGCGTCAGACGCACCTTCGGGGAATGGGTGGCCAGCAGGGCAGCGATCACGCCTGCGCCGCAGCCCATGTCCAGCACTTTGCCTTTGGTGTGAGGCTTGAGGGTGGAGAGCAGCAGCTGGCTGCCGATATCCAGCGCATCGCGGCTGAACACGCCGGGCAGCGTTTTGATGGTGAGGTCGCCCAGCGGGTATTCATCCCAGAACGCATCCACCGCAAAGGTCGGCTGCTTATCCAGCCTGCCGTGATACAGCCCACAGCGGCGGGCGCTGTCGATCTTGGTGACGGTTGCCCAACCTTCCAGCATCTGCTCTGCGCTACGCACGCCGCTGCGGTTTTCACCGATAACGAAAATATCGCAGCCGACCGGCAGCAGCGACAGCAGGTTCTGCAGCTGGAACTGGACTTCGGGTTTGTTTTTCGTCCAGTAGTAGACCAGGGTGTCGCAGTCTGCGACCACCTCGGGGGTGGCAACCAGACCATAATGGGCGTTTTCCCCAAGGGCACGGCTGAGGATCTGCCAGTGATGGTATTGCTGGGTATGTACCCGGCTCAGCGCCGTTTCCAGCTGGGCGGGCAGGTCATCCTGCAGGTCACCAGCAAACAGCACGCGGCGTTCAGTAAACTCATCACTATGGCGCAGTATCACTTCACTGGCCGGGGTAAATGCGGACATCGATGGCTCCTTATAAATCAGAGCGGCGATTATACCCTGCATACCTGAAGCTGCAACTGCGTTAGCCGCGTCGTTTGTTGGCGCAGTTTCGACGAATTTGCTAGCATGGCGGCGCATTCAGGCGACCAGACAGGATAAAAAGATGTCTTCGAGACGTGACTGGTTATTAGAGCAAATGGGGATAACGCAGTATACGCTGCGGCGTCCGCGCGCCCTGCAGGGCGAAATCGCAGTGACGTTGCCCGCAGAGACCCGGCTGGTGATCGTGGCGGAAACGCCTCCGGCGCTGCACGATCCGCTGGTGAACGATGTCCTGCGCGCCCTGAATCTGCAGGCCCCGCAGGTGCAGGCGCTGACGCCAGAACAGCTGGAAATGCTGCCGGATGATGCCCGCTGCAACAGCTGGTGCTTAGGACTTGATGCCCCGGTGCCACTGGCCGGAACCCAACTGGCTTCGCCTTTACTGGCGGAGCTCTATCATAATGCCGCCGCCAAACGGGCGCTCTGGCTGCAGATTTGTCAAAATGAATCAGATTTCCTTACTCACAGCGCACGATCTTGAACAGGCGTATGCCATTGAGCAGCGCAGCCACGCTTTTCCCTGGACTGAAAAAACCTTTACCAGCAATCAGGGGGAACGTTACCTGAATTATCGCCTGACGGTGGATGAAACGCTGGCGGCGTTTGCTATTACCCAGGTGGTGCTGGATGAAGCCACGCTGTTTAATCTGGCTGTTGACCCGGCATTTCAGCGTCGTGGCCTCGGCCGCGAGCTGTTACAGCATCTGATTAGCGAGCTGGAGCAGCGCGGCGTAGTCACGCTGTGGCTGGAGGTTCGGGCCTCTAATCACGCGGCGATAGCGCTGTATGAGCAGCTTGATTTCAATGAGGTCTCGATCCGCCGCAACTATTATCCGGCGGCAGAGGGGGGCAAAGAAGACGCGATCATGATGGCCCTGACGATTTAAATGGGGCATAGCACAGGCTATCTGACCTGCTCTTTCGGGAGCAGGCTGTGCTCACACATTGCAGATGACGATAACGCCTGAATATTGAAGGCAATGGACTTTAGGAATGACGATGCTTAACAACTGGGACTGGGTTTTATTTGACGCTGACGAGACGCTGTTCCATTTCGATGCGTTTGCCGGTTTGCAGCGTCTGTTTCAGCAGTACGATGTGCCGTTCAGCCGCGCTGACTATGACGACTATCAGGCGATTAACAAGCCGCTTTGGGTGGACTACCAGAATGGGGCCATCAGCGCCCTGCAGCTTCAGCATCAGCGTTTTGAGGGCTGGGCGGCAAGGCTGGATGTCACGGCCAGCGATCTGAATACCGGATTTCTCGGTGCCATGGCGGAGATCTGTACGCCGCTGGACGGGGCCGTTGAGCTGCTGACTGCGCTGAAAGGGCGGGTGAAAATGGGCATTATTACCAACGGCTTTACCGCGCTGCAGCAGGCACGCCTGGAACGCACCGGTTTTCTGGGGGTGTTCGATCTGCTGGTGATCTCGGAGCAGGTGGGCCACGCCAAGCCGCACCCGGCGATCTTTAACCATGCGTTAAATCAGATGGGCAATCCGGCGCGCGATCGGGTGCTGATGGTCGGTGATAACCCGGACTCAGATATTTTAGGCGGGATCAACGCCGGGATGGCGACCTGCTGGCTGAATGCCGATGGCCGTGCGCGGCCAGAAGGCATTACCCCCACCTGGGAGGTCACGTCCCTGAAAGCGTTACAGAATAAGTTAGTCGGCTGATCGACACAGACGATCCGCAACCGGGGCGGTCATTGTTTGCCGGGCGGGTGGACGGCAAAAAAGCGTCCACCCGCCGCGTACCAGGGCGGGGGATTACAGCCCCAGTTTGTCGAAATCGGACGCGTCGTGACGCTCCGGCAGCTGTTCGTTTTCCGGCCCCCAGGTGCGGTTAACCACGCGGCCGCGTTTTACTGCCGGACGGGCAGCAACTTCATCGGTCCAGCGCAGCAGATTTTTATAGGAACCGGCATCAAGGAACTCCGCCGCGTCGTAGGCCAGCCCCTTCACCAGCGTGCCGTACCACGGCCACACCGCCATATCGGCAATAGTGTAGTTTTCCCCGGCAATATAGCGGTGTTTCGCCAGCTGCTGGTCAAGCAGGTCGAGCTGACGTTTGGCTTCCATCGTAAAGCGGTCGATGGCGTACTCGATCTTCACCGGGGCGTAATGGTAGAAATGGCCAAACCCGCCACCCAGGTAGGGTGCCGCACCCTGCAGCCAGAACAGCCAGTTCAGCGTTTCCGTACGGCCAGCCGGATCTTTTGGCAGGAAGTGACCCATTTTTTCGGCCAGATAGAGCAGAATGGCACCTGACTCAAATACGCGGGTCCCCGGAACGGTGCTGGTATCAAGCAGGGCCGGGATCTTGGAGTTGGGATTGACTGCCACAAAACCGGAGGAGAACTGTTCGCTGTCGCCAATGCGGATCAGATGCGCGTCATACTCCGCCTCCTGCACGTTCAGCGCCAGCAGCTCTTCCAGCAGGATGGTGACCTTCTGTCCGTTCGGCGTTCCCATGGAATAAAGCTGCAGCGGGTGTTTGCCTACCGGCAGATCGGCCTCAAAGCGTGCGCCAGCTGTCGGACGGTTGATGCTGCCCCAGGTGCCGCCCAGACCTTTATTTTCGCTCCAGACTTTCGCAGGTTGATACTCTTTATCGCTCATAATTCAACGGGCCCTTTTGCAAAATAAATGGCAGGTAATGAACTAAAGATAGTGGAACAGGGTGATACACGCGATCAGGTATAGCATTACGCAGGTGAGCACGTTTACCCTCAAAGAGCACAATGACACAAGGAGAATCTGAAATGGATCAAACGGATCTCACCACGCTACATGCCGCCGGGCTGGCCGTGACGGCAGATGGCCGCATCTGCTGTGCGTGGCAGTCTGGCATGCCGGCTTACCACGACAGCGAGTGGGGGCGCGTGGTGGTCGATGACAAGATGTTGTATGAAAAAGTGTGTCTGGAGGGGTTTCTCTCCGGCATGTCATGGAAGATGATCTATAACAAACGCGATAATTTTCGCCGTGCCTTTGCCGGGTTCGACTTTCGTCTTGTCGCCCGCTTCGGTGAAGAGGATATTGCCCGGCTGATGGCGGATAAAAGTATTGTGCGTAACCGTGCCAAAATCGTCTCTGCCATCAACAATGCCCAGCGTGCGCTGGCGTTGGTGGAGGAAGCGGGTTCGCTCGCCGCCTGGTTCTGGCAGTTTGAGCCTGCCCCGGACAGGCGTCCGGCAAAGATTGATCTGCCGTTCTGGCAAACGGTGAAAACCTGTCCGGAAGCCGAAGCGATGTCAAAAGCGCTGAAAAAACGCGGCTGGACTTGGGTCGGGCCAGTGGCCACCTATTCGCTTATGCAGGCGCTGGGGCTGGTGAACGATCACCTGGAGGGCTGCTGCTGCCGGGCGGAGTGTGAGGCCGAACGCGCGCGGTTAATCCGTCCGCGCTGACCTGTTACCGGCGCTGACTGTCGCACTTTAGGTTGAATAAGCGCCGGTCAGTCATTGTGTATGACGCCGGGATAAGCGAAAATGCCGCCCATTATCGATTAATCGGCTGTAGTTCCCGCTGCGCGCGCTCCGTCGCACGGCGGCGCAGCGCCAAACCAGAAGAAGCGTCATGTCAAATGCACCCTTTATGCAGGAGGTGGCTCGTCGCCGCACTTTTGCCATCATTTCTCACCCGGATGCCGGTAAAACCACCATCACTGAAAAAGTGCTGCTGTTCGGACAGGCTATCCAGACCGCCGGTACGGTAAAAGGCCGTGGCTCCAACCAGCATGCTAAATCAGACTGGATGGAGATGGAAAAACAGCGTGGGATCTCCATTACCACCTCGGTGATGCAGTTCCCTTATCGCGGTAGCCTGGTCAACCTGCTGGATACCCCGGGGCACGAAGACTTCTCGGAAGATACCTATCGTACCCTGACCGCCGTTGACTGCTGTCTGATGGTGATCGACGCCGCCAAGGGCGTTGAGGATCGTACCCGTAAGCTGATGGAAGTGACCCGTCTGCGTGATACGCCGATCCTGACCTTCATGAACAAACTTGACCGTGACATCCGCGATCCGATGGAAGTGATGGATGAAGTCGAAAGCGAGCTGAAAATCGCCTGTGCGCCCATCACCTGGCCTGTGGGCTGCGGCAAGCTGTTCAAAGGTGTGTACCACCTGTATAAAAATGAAACCTACCTGTATCAGACCGGTAAGGGCCATACCATCCAGGAAGTGCGCATTGTTAAAGGGCTGGATAATCCAGAGCTGGATGCGGCCATTGGTGAAGACCTTGCTGCGCAGCTGCGTGACGAGCTTGAGCTGGTGCAGGGCGCATCGCACGAGTTTGACCGTGAAGCCTTCCTCAACGGGAAGTTAAGCCCGGTATTCTTTGGTACGGCGTTAGGTAACTTCGGCGTTGACCATATGCTCGACGGACTGGTGGAGTGGGCACCGTCACCGATGCCGCGTAATACGGATGTCCGTACCGTTACCGCGACGGACGAGAAATTTACCGGCTTTGTATTCAAGATCCAGGCTAACATGGACCCGAAACACCGTGACCGCGTGGCCTTTATGCGCGTGGTTTCCGGTAAGTATGAAAAAGGCATGAAGCTGCGCCAGGTGCGCACCGGGAAAGACGTAGTGATTGCCGATGCACTGACCTTTATGGCCGGTGACCGTTCGCACGTGGAAGAAGCGTATCCGGGCGATATTATTGGCCTGCATAACCACGGTACTATTCAGATCGGCGACACCTTTACCCAGGGTGAGAACATGAAGTTCACCGGCATTCCGAACTTCGCGCCGGAGCTGTTCCGCCGCATTCGCCTGCGTGACCCGCTGAAGCAGAAACAGCTGCTGAAAGGGCTGGTGCAGCTGTCGGAAGAGGGTGCCGTGCAGGTGTTCCGTCCGGTACACAACAACGATCTTATCGTTGGTGCTGTCGGTGTGCTGCAGTTCGACGTGGTCGTGGCCCGTCTGAAAAGCGAGTACAACGTCGAAGCTATCTACGAAGCGATCAACGTCGCCACCGCCCGCTGGGTAGAGTGCAGCGATGCGAAGAAGTTTGATGAATTCCAGCGTAAGAACGAAGTGAACCTGGCGCTTGATGGCGGTGATAACCTCACCTATATCGCACCGACCATGGTGAATCTGAATATTACTCAGGAACGTTATCCTGACGTGGTATTCCGTAAAACGCGCGAACATTAATCCCTCTGGGACGGACTCTGTATTGAGGGCCGTCCGCCGCGCAGTGCGCGTTCAGGTTAAAGGGCGGCCGCAACACAGGGTCGCCCCCTTGCCTTACAGACTCCTCCTAAAACCCCTCTTTTTTGCTGCTTTATCCAACAAATCATCCGTCATCCCCGGTGAAATCCTCATTACCGACTATATTCATTTCTACAGGACGAAAAATACGCGGCGCGATGGCTGCAACGTTCAACGGCAAAAGTACCATCTTGCCAACAACTACAGTCACGCCGTTTGTGACTGAAAAGCTCACCGTTGTGAGTGCAAAAGACAAAAGGAACGAATCGATGATGAAGACTAATATGGCAAAAACGCTGATGGCCCTGATGGTAGGTTCTGCTCTGGTGAGCGGTTCTGCGCTGGCAGAAGGCACCATGACGAGCAAAGCGGAGTCTACGGCAGACAGCGCGGGTTCAAAAATCGATAGCTCTATGAAAAAAGTCGGCGGCTACATGGATGACAGCGGCGTGACGGCAAAAGTGAAAGCCGCGCTGGTGGACAACGATGCCATCAAAAGCACCGATATTTCCGTTGAAACGCACGAAGGTGTTGTGACGTTGAACGGCTTTGTGACTTCGCAGGATCAGGCTGAACTGGCCGTTGCCGCCGCTAAGAAAGTGGAAGGCGTGAAATCCGTGAGCGATAAACTACACGTGAAAGACAGCACAAAACAGACGGTAAGCGGTTATGCAGGTGATACTGCAACGACCAGCGAAATTAAGGCTAAACTGTTAGCAGACGACATCGTACCCTCACGTAATGTGAAAGTGGAAACCACCAACGGTGTGGTTCAGCTGTCCGGTGCGGTGAAGACGCAGGCGCAGTCCGAGCGCGCTGAAGGTATTGCCAAAGCCATTGAAGGCGTGAAAAGCGTTAAAAACGATTTGACCGTTAAGTAATGACCCGGCGGCCCGTATTTCAGGGGCCGCCAGTCGATTCACCCGCAAAGAAAAAACGTTCGCCCCTGCAGTGCAGGTGATGTGAATGATAAAAACTGTTCGATTTCACTACTGGTAAGGAGAGGCATATGTTTCGTTGGGGTATTATCTTTCTGATTATTGCGCTGATTGCTGCGGCGTTAGGTTTCGGTGGTTTGGCGGGTACAGCGGCATGGGCTGCAAAAATCGTCTTTGTCGTCGGTATTATTATCTTCCTTATCAGCCTGTTTACCGGACGTAAAAAACTCTAGTACAACAGCCTGAGCCGTTAATTAAGCAATAAGCGCCTCACGCACGTGACTGAGAACAGGTATCCTCTCTTTCTTTATCTTGAGAGGATACCTGGCTTGGGCATACGCATCCCGATAACCCTCGGCAATATTGCGCCGCTGGCGTTAAAACCCTTCCACCCAGGCAAACTTGCCCTGGTCTGCGAAGGCGGTGGGCAACGCGGTATCTTCACCGCTGGTGTGTTGGACAGTTTCCAGCAGGCTCACTTTAATCCCTTTGATCTGATGCTCGGCACCTCTGCCGGGGCACAAAATCTGTCGGCTTTTGTCTGCGCCCAGCCAGGTTATGCCCGCCGCGTTATTACCCGTTACACCACCAGCAAACAGTTTTTCGATCCGCTGCGCTTTGTGCGCGGAGGGCATCTTATCGATCTCGACTGGCTGATTGATATCACCCGCCAGGAGTTCCCGCTGGCGATGGAGGCGGCTGACAAGCTGTTCTCCAGCGGGCGCGAGTTTTACATGTGTGCCTGCCGCAGCGATGACTATACCCCCGGTTACTTTTCCCCTACGCCAGACACCTGGCATGACATTATCAGGGCCTCCAGCGCGATACCGGGGTTCTACCGGCCGGGCGTGCTGCTGGACGGTGTCAGCTATCTGGATGGCGGGATCCGCGATGCGATCCCGGTGCGCGAGGCCGCCCGTCGCGGCGCGGAAACCATCGTGGTGATCCGCACGGTACCCTCGCAGATGACCTATACTCCCCAGTGGCTGAAACGCGTGGAGCGCTGGCTGAGTGACGGAGCGCTGCAGCCGCTGATCAATATTATGCAGGTGCATGAAGAGAGCTACGGCGAGATCCAGCGCTTTATTGATAAGCCGCCGGGGACACTGCGCATCATTGAAATTTATCCGCCACGCCCGCTGGCCAGTTCGGCGCTCGGCAGTCGGGTCGCTTCGCTGAATCAGGATTACCACCTGGGCAGGCGCTGCGGCCGCTACTTCCTTGCCACGCTGGGGCAGTTCCTGAGCGAAGGCAGCAGCCTGACCCGCTTCCGTACGGTGGTGCCGCCCGCCGCCGTGGCCAATGAGTCTGACCGTCAGGGGATCCTGCCTGATCCGCTGCTGGGGAATGACGTCGGTTTTGATAAGGGATCGCTGGCATGACGCTGCGCTTCGTTGATACCCACTGCCACTTTGATTTTGCGCCGTTTGCCGGCGATGAAGCGGCCAGTATTGCCCGCGCTGCGGCGGCGGGCGTAGAGAAGATCATTGCCGTGGGCGTGTCGGCTCCGCGCTTTGATGGCGTACTGGCGCTGGCAGAACAGCATCAGGCTGTTTACGCGGCACTGGGCGTGCATCCGATGGCGATTGCAGAGCACCAGCCGCAGGACCTGGTGATGCTGGAGCAGCATCTGCAGTGTCGCCCGGAAAAGCTGGTGGCGGTGGGTGAGATTGGCCTCGATCTCTATATTGATAATCCGCAGTTTGATCGTCAGCAGACGCTGCTGGACGCACAGCTGCGGCTGGCGCGTGATTACGACCTGCCGGTGATCCTGCATTCGCGCCGCACGCATGACAAGCTGGTTCAGCATCTGCGGCGTATCGACCTGCCACGCCGTGGCGTGGTACACGGTTTTGCCGGCAGTGAACAGCAGGCGCTGGCCTTCATCCGCGCCGGGTATGCCATAGGCGTGGGCGGTACCATCACCTACGAACGTGCCAGCAAAACCCGCCGGGCGATATCCCGGCTGCCGCTGACGTCACTGTTACTGGAGACGGACTCACCCGATATGCCCTTGCAGGGATTCCAGGGAGAGCCTAACCGCCCTGAGCGGGTAAAAAATGTCTGGCAGACGCTGTGTGAACTGCGTGCTGAACCCCCACAACAGATTGCTGAAACGCTGCGTGAAAACACCCGCATCCTCTTTGGTCTTTGAACGCACCCGACTTGTCTGATCCTGTCGCTCCCGCAATGTTATTATTATAACATTTTCCTCTGGCCTCACCCGGCTGTCCCTGTACCAGTAGTGGCCGTCAGAGGTGATTTAAATCACCTTTAATGTAATAATCATGAAACTGTCATCTTTTTATTGTGAGGATCGCCACAACATGCCGGGGATCCCACTGTTATAATTCTAACATTACAGGGCGTTTCAGGCTGCCAGCCTGGCGATCGTGCCCTGACTGATAACGATCTGGAGATAAACCATGTCCGATGTAAAAACTCAGGCGCTGCGCGCGCTGCAACTGATGGATCTGACCACCCTGAATGACGACGATACCGATGCAAAGGTCATCGCCCTGTGTCAGCAGGCGAAATCCCCGGCGGGGAATACGGCGGCCATCTGTATTTACCCCCGTTTTATCCCGATTGCGCGTAAAACGCTGCGTGAACAGGGTACCCCCGACATTCGTATCGCCACGGTGACTAACTTCCCGCACGGCAACGATGATATTGCCATTGCGCTGGCTGAAACCCGCGCGGCCATTGCTTATGGTGCCGATGAGGTCGATGTGGTGTTCCCGTACCGGGCGCTGATTGCCGGCAATGAAACGGTCGGCTTCGAGCTGGTAAAAGCCTGTAAAACCGCTTGCGCTGAAGCCAACGTGCTGCTGAAAGTGATCATTGAAACCGGTGAGTTGAAAGAAGAAGCGCTGATCCGCAAAGCCTCTGAGATTGCGATTGATGCCGGCGCTGACTTTATCAAAACCTCTACCGGTAAAGTGCCTGTGAATGCCACCCCGGAAGTTGCAGAAATTATGATGCGCGTTATCGCAGAAAAAGGGGTGAAAGCGCAGGTCGGCTTTAAGCCTGCTGGCGGCGTTCGTACCGCTGACGATGCAGCGATCTACCTGAAGCTGGCCGATGACATTCTGGGCAGCGACTGGGCGGATGCACGTCATTTCCGCTTTGGTGCATCCAGCCTGCTGGCCAGCCTGCTGAATACCGCCGGTTTTAGCGGCGCGACCAGCGACAGCAAATATTAACCGGCGGGCGGGTTTGCCACGCTGAATCCGCGCTGGCCGCAGCAAAACGGGTTGTATCGATCACGCCCGTTTTGTCCTTTAATGTATTGAAATACCGGGGGTTACCGTGTTCCTGCCACAAGAAATTATCCGTAAGAAACGTGATGGACTGGCGCTAAGTGAAGAAGAGATCCGCTTTTTTATCAACGGCGTGCGAGACAACACGGTATCTGAAGGGCAGATTGCTGCGCTGGCGATGACCATCTATTTCCACGATATGTCCCTGCCTGAGCGCGTGGCCCTGACCATGGCGATGCGGGACTCCGGTTCGGTGCTGAACTGGAAGGCGCTTAACCTGAATGGCCCGGTGGTAGATAAACACTCCACCGGCGGCGTGGGCGACGTCACGTCCCTGATGCTGGGCCCGATGGTAGCAGCCTGCGGTGGCTTTGTGCCGATGATTTCCGGTCGTGGACTGGGCCATACTGGCGGCACGCTGGACAAGCTTGAGGCTATCCCCGGGTTTGATATCTTCCCGCAGGACGATCGTTTCCGTCAGATTATTAAAGAAGTGGGTGTGGCCATTATCGGCCAGACCAGCTCACTGGCACCGGCAGATAAGCGCTTTTACGCCACGCGTGATATTACCGCCACGGTAGATTCAATCCCGCTGATCACCGCGTCGATCCTCGCCAAGAAACTGGCGGAAGGGCTGGATGCGCTGGTGATGGATGTCAAAGTGGGTTCAGGTGCCTTTATGCCGACCTTTGAACAGTCGGAAGCGCTGGCGCAGGCGATTGTCGGCGTGGCCAACGGGGCCGGATGCAAAACCACCGCCCTGCTGACCGACATGAATCAGGTGCTGGCCTCCAGCGCGGGGAATGCGCTTGAAGTCCGCGAGGCTGTGCAGTTCCTGACGGGAGCGTACCGTAACCCACGCCTGCTGGAAGTCACCCTGGCACTGTGTAGCGAAATGCTGCTCTCCGGTGGCCTGGCTAAGAGTGATGAAGAGGCCCGGGCGAAACTTCAGGCCGTGCTGGACAACGGTCGTGCGGCTGAGGTGTTTGCCCGTATGGTCGCGGCGCAGAAGGGCCCGGCCGACTTTATCGAACGTATGGACAGCTATCTGCCTGCGCCGATGCTGAGTAAGGCGGTTTACGCCGACCGGGGTGGCATCGTCAGCGCCATGGATACCCGCGCACTGGGGATGGCGGTGGTATCGATGGGCGGTGGCCGTCGCCGCGCCAGCGACAGCATTGACTACAGCGTCGGCTTCAGTGAGATGGCGCAGTTAGGGGATACCGTGGACGGACAGCGTCCGCTGGCAGTGATCCATGCCACCAGTGAGGCCAGCTGGCAGGAAGCCGCCGCCGCCGTGAAAAAGGCCATTGCCCTCAGCGATGTGAAACCTGAGTCAACGCCAGTTATTTATCGCAGAATATCGTAATTAGGGGTATTCTGTTCTGATCGCATTTTTTTAACGCTCATCGCGAAAATCGCGCAGGAGATCAGGATGAAACGTGCATTTATCATGGTGCTTGATTCCTTCGGAATCGGGCACAGCAAAGACGCCGACAAATTCGGCGATAAAGGCTCGGATACCCTCGGACATATTGCCGAGGCGTGCTTCAGGGGTGAAGCAGACAAAGGACGTAAAGGTCCGCTTCATCTGCCAAATCTGACGGCACTGGGATTAGGCAAAGCGGCGGAAGCCTCCAGCGGTAAGTTCCCGCCGGGCCTGGATAAAGAGGCGGAGATCATCGGGGCATACGCCTACGCCAGCGAACTCTCTTCCGGCAAAGATACGCCGTCCGGGCACTGGGAAATTGCCGGGGTACCGGTGCTGTTTGACTGGGGCTACTTCAGCGATCTGGAAAACAGTTTCCCGCAGGAACTGCTCGATCTGCTGGTGGAAAAAGCCAACCTGCCGGGTTACCTCGGTAACTGCCACTCCTCCGGTACGGTGATCCTTGACCAGCTGGGTGAAGAGCATATGAAAACCGGTAAGCCGATTTTCTATACCTCTGCTGACTCGGTGTTCCAGATTGCCTGCCATGAAGAGACATTTGGCCTCGATCGTCTTTACGAACTGTGTGAAATTGCGCGCGAAGCGCTGACCGAAGGCGGATACAATATTGGCCGTGTGATTGCGCGTCCGTTTATTGGTGATAAGCCGGGCAGCTTTGAACGTACCGGTAACCGTCACGATCTGGCGGTAGAGCCACCTGCGCCGACCGTGCTGAAAAAACTGGTCGACGAGCAGGGCGGGGAAGTGATCTCCGTAGGCAAAATTGCCGATATCTATGCCCACGTTGGCATCACTAAAAAGGTGAAGGCAACGGGCCTGGACGCGCTGTTTGATGCCACGGTTGAAGAGATGAAAATCGCACCGGATAACAGCATCGTGTTCACCAACTTTGTTGACTTCGACTCCACCTGGGGCCACCGTCGCGATATTCCGGGCTATGCCGGTGGGCTGGAGTTGTTTGACCGCCGCCTGCCAGAGCTGATGGCGCAGGTGAAAGAGGGCGATATCCTGATCCTCACCGCTGACCACGGCTGCGATCCCAGCTGGCCGGGCACCGAGCATACGCGTGAACATATCCCGGTGCTGATTTACGGTCCTGGCGTGAAGCCGGGCGACTATGGCTATCGCGAAACCTTTGCCGATATCGGCCAGACGGTTGCCCACTATTTTGGTCTTTCACCGATGGAATACGGTAAACCGTTATTCTGAAGGGAAAAGCGCAGTAACTCATTATTTGAATAAGGATTAAACATGGCTACGCCACATATTAACGCTGAGATGGGTGATTTCGCTGACGTCGTGCTGATGCCGGGCGATCCGCTGCGCGCGAAACACATCGCGGAAACCTTCCTGCAGGACGCGGTAGAGGTCAACAACGTCCGCGGGATGCTGGGCTACACCGGCACCTATAAAGGCCGCAAAATCTCGGTGATGGGCCACGGTATGGGGATCCCATCCTGCTCAATCTACGCGAAAGAGCTGATTACCGATTTCGGCGTGAAAAAAATCATCCGCGTCGGTTCCTGCGGTGCGGTACGTGCTGATGTGAAACTGCGTGACGTGGTCATCGGCATGGGCGCGAGTACTGATTCCAAAGTGAACCGTATGCGTTTCAAAGACCATGATTTCGCCGCGATTGCTGACTTTGAGATGGTGCGCAACGCGGTTGACGCTGCGAAAGCGCTGGGTGTGGATGCCCGCGTCGGTAACATCTTCTCTGCCGATCTGTTCTATACCCCGGATCCGCAGATGTTTGACGTGATGGAAAAATACGGCATCCTGGGCGTGGAGATGGAAGCCGCCGGTATCTACGGCGTAGCGGCAGAGTTTGGGGCGAAAGCACTGGCGATCTGCACCGTCTCTGACCACATCCGTTCCGGCGAGCAGACTACCGCTGCCGAACGTCAGACCACCTTCAGCGAGATGATTGAGATTGCGCTGGAGTCTGTGCTGCTGGGCGACAAAGCCTGATTTGTACTGGCGGGCTGACCGACACATAAGGTCAGCCCTGCATTACCGGTGCAATCTGCTGTGGCCAGAGGGCGACCCGTTCCGGGTCGCCCTCTTTTTTTGCCGCCATCCGATGTTGAAGGCCGCTGCACCTTGATGACGGGCGTACATCAGTCATTGGTGAGCACTTTTATTTACAGGTATCGCTAATTTTTACCTGATCAATGTGGAACACGCTGTCGTCAGCGGCAGAGAAAATCACCAGACCGCTTACTTTGCCCTGGGGCTTTAGCTTGCCACCGGCCAGGTGTGCCGCTACACGATCGACAGGAAATTCCTTGTTGTCACTGGTGTAACCTTTCAGGCAGTAGTTCTTCAGGTCAACGGAGGCGGAGGTGGTGTTTTCCAGCGTCACCTCGAAGGTTTTTCCAAAGTTATTCAGATCTCCCGCCGATCTCGATTTCATCTCTTTTTGTGTCGCATACACGGTGATGCCTGATACGTCAGCCGCCAGTACCGTCGCTGAAAAAACCAGGCCTGCCGCTGCGATCGTGGCCAGAAGTGCGTTCCGTTTCATCCTGTGCTCCTTGATTTTACAATGTCAGAAAGCGCATGTTGCGCTGGTGAAGCAGTAAAATGCAGGGGATAGGAAGCAGCGTACAGAACATCAAGAGCTATTCCCCAGGAATAGCTCTATTTGCCGGAAAGGGGTCAGTCGGTTTTGCCTGCCGTTCCACTTATTTCTGCGGTACCGGCAGTTTTTTCTTCCTCGTCATCATCGTCCTCTTTTACCGGATTATTAGCGGTGAGCAGGAAGGGCGACTGCTGCCAGCGGGTGCGCCGGGAGCGCAGCAGGGTACGCGAGAGAATAATGCCGATCGCCAGCGCCAGCAGCATCATCAGGCGCAGGATGTTGGTGGTGTTATCCACCTGTTTGGATTCGGTGACCAGAACATGGGTATCGAGCGTGACGCGTAAAAATCCGCGCGGACCGTCTTTACTGGCCAGCGGTTCGACAATCTGATGGTTGAAGTAGCTGCCGGCACGCTGGCCGTCGAGCGCCAGACGGTCGCGGACGTTAATATTTTCGCCGCTGTGGGCCACCAGGCTGCCGGAGCTGTCATATAACGAAGCGTCCAGAATGCGGCTTTCATGGGTCATCTGGTCAAGCGCATCGATGATCCTCTGATGGTTATCATCCGGGTTTTCCATCAGCGGGGTCAGGTTCCAGGCCACCTGGCGCGTTAAGGTATGCGCCAGCTCCTCGACCTGTTCAGAGCGAGCCATCTGATGACCAAGACTGAACCAGGATGCGCCCTGCATCAGGACAACCAGCAGCGTCAGGCAAATCAGGACGATCACCGTACGGTGCAGGCGAAACTTCAGTTTGGCTTTAGCCATCTCAACCCTTCAATCTTGGTGGACGAACCGGTTTTCGGTCATGAGCTTTATGTTGCCAGAACCCGCTGTAACAAGGTAGCCTCTTGAATTATTTTGCGCAGAATTGCGTGTTGAATGTCCCTACAGGAGCTGTAATGCCAAATAGCCTTACCTGGTGCGACCTGCCTGCCGAAGTCCCTCTCTGGCCGGGGTTGCCACTCTCTTTAAGCGGTGATGAAGTGATGCCGCTGGACTACCGCGCTGGCCGTACCGGCTGGTTACTGTATGGACGTCAACTCGACAAAGCCCGTCTGACCGAATTTCAGCGCCAGCTGGGTGCTGCCATGGTGATTGTCAGCGCCTGGGTGGTGGAAGACTATCAGGTGGTGCGGCTGGCCGGTTCCCTGACGCCGCGTGCCATGAAGCTGGCGCATGAGGCCGGAATGGACGTCGCGCCGCTAGGGCGTATCCCGCATCTGAAAACACCTGGCCTGCTGGTGATGGATATGGACTCGACGGCGATTGAGATCGAATGTATCGATGAAATCGCTAAACTGGCCGGCTGCGGAGAACAGGTGGCGGAAGTGACCGAACGTGCGATGCGTGGCGAACTGGATTTTGCCGCCAGCCTGCGCCAGCGCGTGGCCACGCTGAAAGACGCAGATGCGGCTATCCTGAAAACGGTGCGTGACGCGCTGCCGCTGATGCCGGGGCTGACCTCGCTGGTGGCGAAGCTGCAGGCGCTGGGCTGGCAGGTGGCAATTGCCTCCGGCGGCTTTACCTACTTTGCCGAGTACCTGCGCGATACCCTGCATCTGTCGGCGGTTGCCGCCAACGAGCTGGAAATTCGCGACGGCAGGCTTACCGGGGAAGTGCTGGGCGACATCGTTGATGCCCAGTACAAGGCTGATACCCTGCGCAAACTGGCCGCCCGCTTTGCGATTGACCCGGCGCAGACGGTGGCCGTCGGTGACGGGGCCAATGACCTGCCGATGATCAAAGCCTCGGCGCTGGGCATTGCTTATCATGCCAAGCCGAAAGTGAATGAACAGACCGAAGTGATTATTCGTCATGCTGATCTGATGGGGGTGTTCTGCATTCTCAGCGGCAGCCTGATCCATGAAGAGCGTTAAGGGGTAGACTTGGCTAAAGCAGTAAAGCGTGCTTTTGTGTGTAATGAATGCGGTGCAGATTATCCTCGCTGGCAGGGCCAGTGCAGCGCCTGTCATGCGTGGAACACGATTACCGAGGTGCGACTGGCAGCCTCGCCGACGGTCGCTCGCAATGAGCGTCTGACGGGCTACGCCGGCAGCGCCGGTCCGAGCCGCGTGCAGAAACTGTCGGAGATCAGTCTGGATGAGCTGCCGCGTTTCTCAACCGGTTTCAAGGAGTTTGACCGCGTACTTGGCGGCGGCGTCGTGCCGGGCAGTGCGATCCTGATCGGGGGGAACCCCGGTGCAGGTAAAAGTACGCTGCTGCTGCAAACCCTGTGCAAGCTGGCGGAAGGGATGAAAACTCTGTACGTCACCGGGGAGGAGTCGCTGCAGCAGGTGGCTATGCGCGCCCATCGTCTGGGCCTGCCCACGGAGAACCTGAATATGCTGTCTGAAACCAGCATTGAGCAGATCTGCCTGATTGCCGAGCAGGAGCAGCCTAAGCTGATGGTGATCGACTCGATCCAGGTAATGCACATGGCAGACATCCAGTCATCGCCGGGCAGCGTGGCACAGGTGCGCGAAACCGCCGCCTATCTGACCCGTTTTGCCAAGACCAAAGGCGTGGCTATCGTGATGGTGGGCCACGTGACCAAAGACGGCTCGCTGGCTGGCCCGAAGGTGCTGGAGCACTGTATTGACTGTTCGGTACTGCTGGACGGCGATGCCGACTCCCGCTTCCGCACCTTACGCAGCCATAAAAACCGCTTTGGGGCGGTCAATGAGCTGGGCGTGTTCGCCATGACCGAGCAGGGGCTGCGTGAAGTCAGCAACCCGTCAGCGATCTTCCTCAGCCGGGGCGATGAAGTGACGTCAGGCAGTTCGGTGATGGTGCTGTGGGAAGGAACGCGTCCGCTGCTGGTGGAGATTCAGGCGCTGGTCGATCACTCCATGATGGGTAACCCCCGCCGTGTCGCCGTGGGGCTGGAGCAGAACCGTCTGGCGATCCTGCTGGCAGTGTTACACCGCCACGGTGGCCTGCAGATGGCCGATCAGGACGTGTTTGTTAACGTGGTCGGCGGTGTGAAGGTGACGGAAACCAGTGCCGACCTGGCACTGATGCTGTCGATGGTGTCCAGCCTGCGTGACCGTCCGTTACCGCAGGATCTGGTGGTCTTTGGCGAAGTCGGACTGGCGGGCGAGATCCGTCCGGTGCCCAGCGGACAGGAGCGTATCTCGGAAGCGGCGAAGCATGGCTTCCGCCGGGCCATTGTGCCGATGGCCAATGTGCCTAAAAAACCGCCGGAAAATATGAAAGTCTACGGGGTGAAAAAGCTGGCTGACGCGTTGTCTATACTCGACGAACTTTAAAGGGAGCTAGTGCATGTCATCGTTTGACTACCTTAAGACCGCGATTCGCCAGCAGGGGTGTACCCTGCAGCAGGTCTCTGACGCCAGCGGTATGACCAAGGGTTACCTCAGTCAGTTACTGAATGCGAAAATCAAAAGCCCCAGCGCTCAGAAGCTGGAAGCACTGCACCGTTTTCTCGGTCTTGAATTTCCACGGCGGGAGAAAACCATTGGCGTGGTGTTTGGTAAGTTTTACCCGCTGCACACCGGCCATATCTATCTGATCCAGCGCGCCTGCAGCCAGGTTGACGAACTGCACATCATTATGTGCTTTGATGAGCCGCGCGACCGCCAGCTGTTTGAAGACAGCGCGATGTCACAGCAGCCGACGGTCAGCGACCGCCTGCGCTGGCTGTTGCAGACCTTTAAATATCAGAAAAACATCCGCATTCACTCGTTTAATGAAGAGGGAATGGAGCCTTATCCCTACGGCTGGAATGTCTGGAGCGACGGCGTAAAGGCGTTTATGGACGAGCAGGGCATTATCCCCAATCGTATTTACACCAGCGAGGAGGGCGATGCTAAACAGTTCACCGCGCATCTGGGGGTGGAAACCATCGTTATCGATCCCCGCCGCTCCTTTATGAATATCAGCGGTGGCCAGATCCGTCAGGATCCGTTCCGCTACTGGGAATACATTCCCACCGAAGTGAAGCCCTTTTTCGTACGAACGGTGGCGATCCTCGGCGGCGAATCGAGCGGTAAGTCCACGCTGGTCAACAAGCTGGCCAACATCTTTAACACTACCAGCGCCTGGGAATTTGGCCGCGATTATGTCTTTTCGCATCTGGGCGGGGACGAAATGGCTCTGCAATATTCGGACTACGATAAGATCGCGCTGGGACAGGCGCAGTACATCGATTTTGCGGTGAAGTATGCCAACAAAGTCGCCTTTATCGACACCGACTTTGTTACCACCCAGGCATTCTGTAAAAAGTATGAGGGCCGTGAGCATCCGTTTGTGCAGGCGCTGATTGACGAATATCGCTTCGATCTGGTGATTCTGGTAGAGAACAACGTGCCCTGGGTGGCCGATGGCCTGCGCAGCCTGGGCAGCTCTGTCGATCGCAAAGAGTTCCAGTCTCTGCTGATCGCCATGCTGGATGAAAACAACATCAAGTACGTCCACGTGGAACAGGACAGCTACGACGAGCGCTTCCTGCGCTGTGTGGATCTGGTTAAACAGATGCTGGGCGATCAGAAATAGTAGCCAATGTTAACGTTGGTGCGAAAATACCACTTATCGCTGCCGGGGGACTGCGTGCGGGTCCAGCCGGTCGCGTTCAGCGCCCCACCCCAGGGATTCACATTTTTTGCCCAGCTTAAATCCAGCCAGAACATGATCGGCAGGGCAAAGACCTGTACCCCCAGCGTGTCCATTGCTGAGTCTGACCAGCCGCGTTTATTCTTCCACATCCTGCTGTAATCATTATAAAAGCGCAGTTTCTTCACCGGCCCCCAGCCAACGTCCACATCCCGGGCCAGGTTGAGCGATCCTGTTGTCGCTTTCGCCGGGATCAGATAAGCCGGGGTCAGGCCGTTACCGCCCATCAGGATCACCGTGCTGTCGGCTCCCCCGGGGTTTTTGGGGGCGTAGCGGTAGCGGATCATCTGGGCAGAGAGATGCCAGGCCGTATAATTAACCCGCGTGTGCAGGCCTGCCGCGCGGAAGGTCCCGCTATCCCTGGTGCGGTGATTGTACAGGCGGGAAGCCGCCAGCGACCCGCCGGCTTCGTTATCCCACTTCCCGCTGTGGAAGTGGCGGACCAGGCGCAGGTTTACCTGATCCCGTTTTTCATTAAACTGCAGATGATCGGGGCCATAAAGCGTGTTCTTCAGTTGGCCGTAGTACCCGGTATCCGGGGCATAGCGTACGCCCTCTGGCATCATTCTCGGGAACCATGCCCCGTCAAATGACCAGTGCTTACCGGTAAACTGATATTTAATACCTGGCGCTGAGTTAACGCCAAAACCTAAATAAAAGGGGATGCCATAAGACCAGCCAAACTGAGGATAGGGCATTAAGCCAAACGGTTTATACGGCATGCCGATCTCAACCGCGTTTCTGTGATTAAACTTATAGCCTGCCCAGGCGCGATCGATGGCGTATTTTCGTTGATCCTGAAACCAGAAACCGGAATGAAAAAAGACGTTATTATAACGAGCACGGGTATCCAGACGAAAAGTATCAAAGCGTAAATGGGGGTGAGCGCGAAAAGGGCTGGTATTCCAGTCCTCATAGCGGTAGTTAGCCCGCAGCGCACCGCCAAGATCTATGCTTTTTCGCCCGTTGTCGCTATGCCAGTGCAGGTGGGGGGGCGGATAACCTGCCTGTGCAGCATGGCTCAGAGCGAAAAGAATAAGTCCGTTTATTATTTTACCCATGATCCTTCTCGTATTTTTAATACACGATATTAATCGAGTGTTTTAAATATAAAACTTGTTATTGTGTTTATATTCAGACAGTAAAATAGCCGTGAGGGAAGTCAAGAGGAAATAGCGGGAAGTGTCGGCAGGGTAAAATAAATAAAGCACAAAGGGCTGCAATGAAGCCGCCCTTACCACATTAATAAACGATAACCACTTTACCGCGCATATGGCCTTCCAGCACCAGCTGATGTGCTTCGGTCAGGGTTTCAACGCTCAGACCCTGCAGGGTTTTGCTCAGTGAACCGGCCAGCTTGCCTTCGCCCAGCAGCGCGGCGCGGGTGCGTGAACCGGCCGCCTCTCTGCTCCGTTTTGCCAGGACCAAAGTGGCGGTCAGAATGAGAGAGGGCCACCAGACCAAAAACGGCTTGCTGGCCGGAAACGAAGTCATGCCCTTTGCGTCCGAAAAGGTGGCGATGCCCTATGTGAGCAGGGTGGCCAGCTCGCGCTGGAAAATAAGTGGGTGGGCATCTTTAATCCCACCCGTGTCCGGGCATTTTGCCGCGACGAAATCTTTTCGCATCCGGTCGGCAGCGAGATGACCTGCGCAACGCTGTCGCTCACTTCCTGCGCTGTGTGGGGCGGGTACAGAGATGTCGGGTGCATCATATGGCGTGGAACCAGAATAATATCCTGTAGGTGGTGTAATAATATAATTTCTCCAGGAGAATAGTTATATTTTATTATCAGTGTTAGCGAATATACAATTATCAGGATGAGTATGGTGATTTTTTAATGCTAATTTTTCAAACATGCCAATTTTTGGTGCTTTCATCTATCACTATGTTTTATAAGTTAAAAATAATATTTGTTTCTTTTTTTCAGTGTTGGTATTCTCGATTTCTTTTATGATGAGAATGTTCTATAATCAAAAAACATAATCATTTTATTGTAGAGCAGCAGCAAAGAGTGTAGAGATGAAAGGACTTAACACGTTAATTTTTTTCCTTTTGTTAATTTCATCGCATCAGATTAGTGCTGTGGATATTAATATTAAAATATCAGGGAATGTACTTATTCCACCCTGTGATGTTAATTATGGTAAGTCTGTGGAGATTTCCTTCGATAATATTTACTCAGATTACGATAATAGTAAGCCAGTTTCAAAAAGTGTCACTCTGCCTGTTAGTTGTGGTTACTACACAGGTACGCCTTATGTAAAAATGGAAGGTCCTGTATTGGCGGGAGCATCAAATACAGTTTTACAACTTAACCCTGGTGGTGGTGGGAGCAGTGCGTTAGGCGTGGAGTTTTATCAGGGCAGTGCCATTATCGAAAAAAATAAAATATCCCTGGCCGGAGTGGGGTGGAATAAATTGATTTCTGGCTTGGGTAATATTAATAGTGGTGACTCCACTTTTGAAATGACTGCTGTTATTTTTAGGGTAATTAATAAGGAGTTGCTGACAGACAGCTACTCAGGTACAGCAACGATGACCATCAGTTATCTGTAATGATTATAAAGAGACTAATTTAGCAATGATTTTTTTCAATCAATTCCGTTGGTTCAGAACAGTGCCAGCTTTAATTATTTGTGTGCTCTGCTCACCGGCTTTTGCTGAGTACAGTAATATGCTGTGGGTAGGAAGAACGCCTTCGGTTGCTCCAAAGATGATAATTAATGGTTTTGAAGGTAATAGTCTGGTTTCGACCGTTACTATAAATCCTCCTTCCGGTAGCATACCCATGACTGTGGTGGACTCTGATTGTGTCAGCTATACTGGCGTCGGCGAAGAAAAAAGCGCAACGCAATGGATTATGTCTCCCAATTCAGGTGTTAATAACGGCATAAAGTGGTCCCTGGTTCTGAACACAGGATCGATTATTGCCGGGCCTTATAAAGGATCTCAGTTGGGCGCGTCTGATAATTATTCTGTTGTTGCTTTTTCGCAAGTTACAGCACCGTCAGAAGACATCGGGTGCTATAGTATAGGAACGCAGTATCAGGTGAGAACCGACGCAAAGGGAAGTCTGACCGGAACATTAACGTTAAATATGGAGAATGCCATCCCTGGAGTATATAATTTTACAATTCCTCTTTTCTGGGGAATAGAAGAAAATAAATATACAGGCAAGGATTTTGGTATATTGATAAGGAAACGTATAGGGGCATCTTTGGTTAAAGCAGGGGGCTATACAACGCCAATTAGTTTCACGGTAACACCAAAATGTAGCTTTAATACCAGCGATATTCTATTAAAACATGGTGATGTGATCCTTAAAAGTGGTACGGCATCCTATCCATCGAACATCTATCCTCTGGATATAAAATGTACGTACGATAAAACTGCTGTGAAGGTAGACCTGCTGGGTGCGACCTCTGTAGCAGGAAAAACCCGCAACTATACACCTTGCGGAAGTGGTGGCAGTTGCCGGTTAACCTTTGATACTGATGGTATGGTCGATCGTTACAATGAAACGCTCACTGTGAATAAAAACACCACAAAGACCCTTAAGTTGAAATCCGCCTATATTCCGAATGAAAAACCGGTAGCGGGTAAGTTTGAAGGGAGTGCTATCTTGAGAATTACGCTTCCGTGAGGTATTCAACAGGGTATGGCGAGACGGGTCTCGCCATACATGATTAATAAACGATAACTACTTTACCGCGCATATGGCCGTCCAGCACCAGCTGGTGGGCTTCCGTCAGCGTCTCCACGCTCAGACCCTGCAGGGTTTTGCTCAGTGAACCCGCCAGCTTGCCTTCGTCCAGCAGTGCTGCTGTCGCCTGCAGGATCTCCCCCTGCCGCGCAATATCCGCTGTGGTGAACATGCTGCGTGTATACATAAACTCGAAGTGCAGCGCGGCACTCTTCAGCTTCAGCTGATCCATATTCAGCGGTTTTTCATTTTCAACAATGGTGCAGATATGACCCTGCGGGGCGATCAGCTGGCTCATTGCCTCCCAGTGGCCGTCGGTATCGTTCAGGCAGAAAATATAGTCGACCTGTTTGATACCGTGTTGCTCCAGCTCACCCGCCATATCTCGATAATCAATCACCAGGTCAGCCCCGCGTTCCCGGCACCACTGGGCAGAATCCGGGCGTGAGGCGGTCGCAATGACCGTTACCTTGCTGTGCAGTTTAGCCAGAGGAATAGCCAGCGATCCCACGCCGCCCGCACCGCCAACGATCAGCAGGGTTTTGCCCGCCGCTGCCTTATCCAGCTGCAGGCGATCGAACAGGCCTTCCCATGCTGTCAGGGCGGTCAGCGGGATCGCTGCGGCTTCAGCCCAGTCCAGGGTGCGGGGTTTATGGCCGGTGATGCGGGCATCGATCAGCTGCTGGCTGGCATTGCTGCCGGAGCGGGTGATGTCACCGGCATAATAGACTTCATCACCGGCTTTAAAACCGGTCACTTTGCTGCCGATGGCCAGCACCACGCCGCTGGCATCCCATCCGAGCACGCGCGGCTGTTCAAGGCCATTTTTCTGCGCACCTTTGTGAACCTTGGTATCCACCGGGTTGACGGAGGCGGCTTTCACCTCAACCAGCAGGTCATAGTCACCCGCGACCGGCTGAGGCTGTTCAATGGCAATAAACTGCTGCGGATTTTCTGGATTGATCGCAATCGCTTTGGTGGTCATAGCATTTCTCCTGAATGATGTGCTATCAGTGTAGGGAAATTAAACCCTGATGATAAGATGGACAATAACGCACTCAGTGTTCGTAAAGGATGAACAATCATGTTTAAACAGTTGCAGGATATGGCCCTGTTTGCGCTGGTGGCGGAATGCGGCAGCTTTACCGCCGCAGCGAATCGCGCAGGCTTACCGAAATCCAGCGTCAGCCAGCGCGTCGGCCAGCTGGAGCAGGCGCTGGGCCTGCGGCTGATCAATCGTACGACGCGTCAGCTGAACCTGACCTTTGCCGGTGAGCGCTATCTGGTCCATTGCCAGGAGATGCTGCAGGCCAGTGAGAGGGCGGCAAGTGCCATTGAACGGCTGCGTGATAATCCCAGCGGCCGTCTGCGTATCACCTCACCGGCCGGCATTGGTGCGACCTTACTGGCACGGCTCAATACCGCTTTTCAGCAGGAATACCCGGACGTTACGCTGGATGTGTCGGTTTCCGATGAGATCTGCGATCTGGTGCAGGGCGGGTATGACGTGGCGCTGCGCACCGGCAGACCGCAGGATTCCTCGCTGATCGGTCGCCGTATTGGCTACTGCGAAAGGCTGCTGGTGGCTTCACCGGACTATCTGGCTGCCCACCCACTGCTCACCCACCCCGGCCAGTTGTCTGAGCACCGTTCCATTGCCCACCGTGCCTGGAATGAATGGGTACTGAAACGGGGGGAAGAGTATTACCGCTGGCTGCTGCCGCCTGCTCATATCACGGATAATCTGGTCTATGCACGCGAATGCGCGCTGGGCAATGCCGGGATCACGCTGCTACCGCGCTTCTTAACTGAAGACGGGTTGTTGCAGGGGAGGTTGTTGAGGGTGCTACCGGAGTGGGAAATGGAAGGCAATGAGCTGTGGCTGGTGTATCCAAGCCGTAAGCTGAATTCCCCTGCGCTGATGCGGTTTATCGATTTTGCGATTCAGTCGCCTGTATTCCGGGAATTCTACACGTAGAGGGCGATTGCGTGTTCCGGTCGCCCCGTTACGGGCCGACCGGAACAGAAGGTCAGTCCTTACTTGATCATGCGCTTGTACTTGATACGTTTTGGCTCCAGCGCTTCTGCACCCAGCGTACGTTTCTTGTACTCTTCGTATTCAGTAAAGTTACCTTCAAAGAACTCGATTTTGCCTTCATCCTGGTAGTCCAGAATGTGTGTGGCAATACGGTCAAGGAACCAGCGGTCATGCGAGATCACCATCGCACAGCCCGGGAATTCCAGCAGGGCGTTTTCCAGCGCGCGCAGGGTTTCAATGTCCAGGTCGTTGGTCGGTTCATCCAGCAGCAGCATGTTGCCGCCCACCTGTAACAGCTTCGCCAGGTGCAGACGACCACGTTCACCTCCGGACAATTCGCCGACGCGCTTGCCCTGATCAACCCCTTTAAAGTTAAAGCGGCCGACGTAGGCGCGGCTTGGCATCTCGGTGTTGCCGATACGCATGATATCCTGACCACCGGACACTTCTTCCCACACGGTTTTCGACCCGTCCATGCTGTCGCGGAACTGATCAACCGACGCCAGTTTCACGGTCTCACCCAGCACGATGCTGCCGGAGTCCGGCTGTTCCTGACCTGACATCATGCGGAACAGGGTCGATTTACCCGCGCCGTTCGGCCCGATAATGCCGACAATTGCCCCTTTCGGCACGGAGAAGGAGAGATCGTCAATCAGCAGACGGTCGCCGTAAGACTTGCTCAGGTTGCTGACCTCGACCACTTTATCGCCCAGGCGTGCGCCAGGTGGAATAAACAGTTCGTTGGTCTCGTTACGCTTCTGGTATTCGGCGTTGTTCAGCTCTTCAAAGCGGTTAAGACGTGCCTTACCTTTGGATTGCTGGCCTTTCGCTCCTTTGCGCACCCACTCCAGCTCTTTCTCAATCGATTTGCGACGAGCGGCTTCTGAAGAGGCTTCCTGTGCCAGGCGGGCATCTTTCTGCTCCAGCCAGGAAGAGTAGTTTCCTTCCCATGGAATACCTTCACCACGGTCCAGCTCCAGGATCCAGCCCGCCACGTTATCGAGGAAGTAACGGTCGTGCGTAATCGCCACCACGGTGCCTTCGAAGTCGTGCAGGAAGCGTTCCAGCCAGGCGACGGATTCTGCATCCAGGTGGTTCGTCGGTTCGTCGAGCAGCAGCATGTCTGGTTTTTCCAGCAGCAGGCGGCACAGTGCGACGCGACGGCGTTCACCCCCGGACAGATTACCGATTTTCGCCTCCCAGTCCGGCAGACGCAGGGCATCGGCCGCACGTTCCAGCTGGGTATTCAGGTTGTGGCCGTCGTGCGCCTGGATGATCTCTTCAAACTTGCCCTGTTGCGCGGCGAGTTTATCGAAGTCAGCATCCGGCTCGGCGTATTTAGCGTACACCTCGTCCAGACCTTTCAGCGCGTTAACGACTTCGGCAACGGCTTCTTCTACCGATTCACGCACGGTGTGTTCCAGGTTCAGCTTCGGTTCCTGTTCCAGATAGCCAATTTTCAGGCCTGGCTGCGGACGCGCTTCCCCTTCGATATCTTTATCGATGCCCGCCATGATGCGCAGCAGAGTGGATTTACCCGCACCGTTCAGACCCAGTACGCCGATCTTGGCGCCCGGGAAGAAGCTGAGGGAGATGTTTTTTAAAATATGACGCTTCGGCGGAACGACTTTGCCGACGCGATGCATGCTATAGACGAATTGAGCCACGTTGGGTTGAGCCTCTTAGGGTCTGGGTTTTAATTGGGGCAAAATAAGTGCCCACTCAGATAGCGGAGTTTAGCTGTTTTCCCCCCTTAATCACAGCCGCCAGGCAGACGATTATCCCGATATCAGCGCAACGGCCTGATTTTTGTTTGATTTATGATCAGCGGCAACTATGCTGTTTTTTTGTCTTATAAATTAGGGGGATAACGATGCGCGTTCTGATAGCAGCGGAAGAAAATGCCTGGGGAGGCATGATCCAGCAGTTTCGTCAGAGGCTACCCGATGTCGAATTTATTGCCTCCGCCGGCCATGCCGCAGAGAGCCTGGCAGGGTTTGATGCGCTGATCCCGGGTATGGCGAAGGTCGATCGCCGGCTTTTGCAGACGGCCGATTGCCTGAAGCTGATCCAGCAGGCGGGCACGGGCCTGGAAGGGGTGGATGTCGGCGCGGCGCGGGCGCGCGGCGTTGCGGTGGCCAATGTACCGTCGGATCGTTCCGGTAATGCGGACTCCGTTGCCGAACTGGGGATCTGGATGATGACCGGCCTGGCGCGCCGGGTCAGCGAGGTGCCGCAGATGCTCGCTACCCGCCAGCTGGGTCTGCCGGTGGGCATGGGGCTGAAGGGAAAAACCGTCGGGCTGGTCGGGCTGGGCGGCATTGGTAAAGCGCTGGCGGAGCGGCTGTCGGCGTTCGGCATGCGGATGATTGGCGTCAAGCGCCAGGCCTCCGATAATTTTGCACGCCAGCACCGTCTGGACTGGGTGGGGGGAATGGAGCGTCTTCCACACCTGCTGCGCGAAGCGGATTTTGTTGTGCTGAGTCTGCCTGACAACGCGGAAACACATCACATTATCGATAAACCCGCGCTGGCGAGGATGAAGCCGGGCAGCTTCCTGATCAATCTCGGTCGCGGTGGCCTGATTGAGAAACCCGCGCTGATGGCGGCGCTGGAGAGCGGGGCGCTGGCCGGGGCCGGGCTGGATGTGTTCTGGCAGGAGCCGCCCGATCCGCAGGATCCGCTGTTTGCCCTTAACGTGATCGCCACTCCGCATATTGGTGGCGTAACTGATATCTCACTGGAGGGCAACGTCACCGGGGTCTGTGAAAACCTGCGCCGTCTGCGCGACGGGGAAGCGATTTTACACCGCTGGTGAACGGTCGCACTGTCCCGATGAGTCCCTCCCGACAGGGGATACCCCGGTTACGGGGCGATAATCTCAATACCGAGATCCTGCAGCGGCGCGGCGTCGCTGACCAGCCCGTCAAAGGCGCTGAGATCGGCAATTCGCGCAGGCAGCACTTTACCAAACTTGCTGCTGTCTGCCACCAGCAGGCGGGTGCGTGCACGCTGTAAGGCCAGCCGTTTGAGCGGCAGTTCGTTCAGGTTATAGCAGCTGGCACCCTGATCAACGTCGATGCCTGCCGCCGAAATAAACGCTTTATCCGGGCACAGGCTGTCCATCACCGACAGCTGCCCGAGCGGGGTAAAGATAGCGTTATCCGGGTGGAATTCGCCGCCGCAGAGGATCACGCGACAGGCAGTTTTTTCTTTCAGCGCCAGGAAGGTGTTCATTGCGCAGCAGACGGCGGTAAACGGCAGATCGCCGTCAATCGCATCAATAATCCACGGCACGGTCGTGCCACAGTCGAACCAGACCATCTCCCCGGGCTGGATCAGCGTGGCGGCATGCTGTCCGAGCCGCCGTTTACGGTCGACATTTTGTTCCTGCTGGTCGGAGACAAAATAGTGCAACTGATGCCGCAGGGGATCGCTGACAATATACCCTCCGAGCAGCAGCACCATACCCGGCCCCTCATTCAGATCGCGGCGGATGGTCATTTCAGAGACCCCGAGCAGATGCGCCGCCTCTTTCAGATGGATCTTGTCGGTGCCTTTCAGCGCCTGGACCAGCTTGTTGATACGCTCTGCGCGCCGGGTTTCCATGGGTTTTCTTCCAGTTGTCGCGGAATTTGCAGTTTACCTTCAACAGGATAGTGCTGCAAACAACAAGGGCCGGCCCGTCAGAAAGGCCGACCCTTATCCGATTATCCCCCGGGGGCGATCCATTTTCGCCCCCACTGGCTTTTACGCCGCGCTGCTGCTGATTTTCGCGCCCTGAATCAGTGAAGCCCCGATCGCCTTGTGGCACAGAATAATGGAATGGTGATTCGCTGCCAGCGGGATAATCTCCAGATGCGGGCAGACTTGACTCAGGCCGTTATCGGCCAGCGCCAGCATCTCTGCGCCGTCCACGCCCTCCATGCTGAGGTCGGCAAATTCGGTGGCTTTAAAAAGCGTTACGCGGCTGTGGCTGAGCGGGGCGCTCAATGGCTGGTTGTTCATTTCCAGCTCCAGCTGTTCGATGCGCAGCGCACGTGCTGCAGCCTCACCCTCAATGCCGATCATTGCCAGAATCGGTGCCAGCATCCCGGCCGCAATACGCTGCTGGAATTCGGTCTGGTAGAGGCTGTCGAGCAGGCAGAGATGGATATCGCGGTAGCCGAGTTGTTCCAGCTGGGCGGCGATCTCCAGCGCAATAATCCCGCCCAGCGACCAGCCCAGCAGGCGCACCGGCTGCTGACGTGTCAGGCCCTGGCTGACCATATGTTGCAGATAATAGCTGGCCAGCGCCGACAGCGAGGAAATACGTGGCTGGTTGAACAGGTTGTAATTATTGATGCCAATGGCATTTAACTGCCCTTCGAACGACGCTGCCAGATCGCGGTAAATCTCACAGCCGACCACGGCAGGGTGCACCATCCATACCTCCTCCGCCGTCGCGGGTGCGTTCAGCCGCTGGGTCAGCCGGAAATCGGGGGCAGACTGGTTGAGCTGCAGTAACAGGTTGTGCAGGGGTAAAGGCGCGTGTGGCGTCGTGTTCTGTGCCGCCTGCCCGGCGATGGCCAGCGCCTGCGCGCTCAGGGTGCTGTGGGCAAACAGCGTTTTCATTTCCAGCGCAATGCCCTCGCGCTTCAGTTTCACCATTAGCTGGATGGCATGCAGCGAGTGGCCGCCGAGGGCGAAAAAGTCATCGTCGCAGCCAATCTGTTCCACCTGCAACAGTTCGCGCCACCATGCTGCCAGCTGGCGCTCACCTTCGCTTTGCGGCGCGCGGTATGCACTGGCCTCCGCCAGCCGCTCCGGCGCGGGCAGGGCTTTACGGTCGAGCTTGCCGTTCGGCGACAGCGGGAAGGCCTCCATACGCACAAAGGCACAGGGGATCATAAAGTCCGGCAGGGTGGATTGCAGGTGCAGGCGCAGCGACTCGCGCAGAGCGGGGATCGGTGGGGCGACCAGCCACGCGATCAGCCGTTTATCCCCCTGGCCGTCATCGCAGGCCATCACCACGACATCCTCGACGCCATCGAAGCGGGCGATCTGCTGTTCAATTTCACCCAATTCAATACGCAGGCCGTGGATTTTGACCTGGAAATCGTTACGGCCCAGATACTCAATGCTGCCATCCTCCAGCCAGCGTGCCAGATCGCCGGTTTTGTACAGACGTGCCGACGCATCCTCGCTGAACGGGTCGGGGATAAAACGTTCGGCGTTTAACGTCGCACGGTTCAGGTAACCACGGGCTACCTGGACGCCGCCGATATGCAGTTCACCGCTGACGCCTGGCGGTAGCGGTTGCAGATGGGCATCAAGAATATGCAGCCGGGTATTAGCAACCGGCCTGCCGATGGGGACGATCCCGCGCGTATCATCGCGCTGGCAGTGCCAGTAAGAGACATCCACTGCCGCTTCGGTCGGCCCGTAAAGATTATGCAGTTCCGCCCCTGGGAGTTGTTGGTGGAAACGCTGTACTGCCGTCAGCGGCAGTGCTTCGCCACTGCACATCACCCGACGCAGGCTGCCGCAGTGCGACATGTTGCCGTGGCGCAGGAACAGCTGCAGCATGGAAGGAACAAAATGCAGGGTCGTGACCCGCTCATGGGCGATCAGCTGGCTGAGATACTCCGGATCCTGATGGCCGCCGGGTTGTGCTATTGCCAGCCGCGCGCCGACCATCAGTGGCCAGAAGAACTCCCAGACGGAGACATCGAAGCTGAACGGCGTTTTCTGCAGCACGGTATCCTCAGGCGTAAGGGCATATTCTTCCTGCATCCACTGCAGGCGGTTCATTACACCGAGGTGCTCATTCATCACCCCTTTCGGCTTCCCGGTGGAGCCGGAGGTGTAGATCACATACGCCAGTGAGCGCTGCGGGCTGGCCGACAGTGACGGCAGGTTACAATCACTCTGCGTTTGCCAGCACGCGCGATCGTTATGCAGGTGCCAGACCCGGTGTGCATCACTCAGCAGGGGAACCAGCGCCTGTTTACCCGCATCGTCCAGCAGAACCAGTCTGGCCCCGCAGTCTTCCAGCATATGACTCAGACGATCGGTCGGGTAGTCCGGATCGAGGGGCACATAGGCCCCGCCAGCTTTGAGGATGGCCAGCAGAGCGGTGACCATCTCGCTGCTGCGGGCTGCACACAGCGCCACGCGGTCATCGGGGCCGATCCCTGCCTGACGCAGCTGTGCCGCCAGGCGGTTAGCACGCTGATTAAGCTGCTGATAGCTGACGCTGCCGCCGTGGCCGCAGAGTGCGATGGCCTGAGGTGTGCGATCGGCCTGTTGTTCAAACCAGCGATGAATGCCTTCCGGCAGCGGCCACGTCCGTTCCGTATCGTTCCATCTGCCGAGGATCTGCTGCCGCTCGTCGGCCAGCAGCAGAGGAAGGTTGGCCAGCGGCTGCTGTACCCCGTGATCGAGCAGATGATCCAGCATCTGCAGCAGGCGATCGGCGGCGCGCCGGGCCTCCTCAGCGCTGAACCAGGCCTGATTCATGTTGAACTCCAGCAGCGGGGGATCGCCAGGGTGATAGTGACGGAGATAGAGCGCCAGCGGCATCTGTTCAAAGCCGTGATGCAGCGTTTCGACTTTCAGCGGGTGGCCTTCCAGCTCAATATCGGTCGGGAAGGTTTCCAGGGAAAAACTCAGGTCATACAGCTGGCGACGTCCCTGCTGCCCCAGGCGCAGGTGGCGGTTCAGCTCGGCAATCGGGAAGCGCTGGTGGCGGTAGCAACGCCGCAGCTCTGCAGCGATCTGCACCATCAGCGCGCTGAAAGGCAGGCTGTGGTCAACATGCAGTTTCACCGGGATCATGGAGGAGAACATGCCCAGGGTTTGCTTATACCGGGCGCTGCTGCGGTTATGCACCGGTACCCCCACCGTCACCTGTTCAACCTGCCACAGGCGGCTGTACCAGCAGGCGAGCAGGGCGGTCATCAGGTGCATGGGTGAGCACTGGTGCGCTGCCGCCAGGGCGCAGAGCCGTTGATAGCGTTCGGGAGGCAGCTCACGGGTAATCTGCTGGCTTGGCCATACCTGATCGGCGGCAAAACCGGGGCGGCGCTCCATGCCGGCAGGCCCGGCATCCGCAAAGCGTTCCAGCCAGAAGGCCCGGTCACGCTCATAGCGGGTGGACTGCATATACGCCTGGTCATTGGCGATAAAGTCCCGGTAATTATACACCGCCACGGGGGAGGGGATCTGCCCGCTTTTCAGCTGCTTGTAACGGTCCATGATCATGCCGCTGAGCAGGGAAACGGAGGTACCGTCGACAATAATATGATGGGCATTAATCAGCCAGTAACCCGTCGATGCACTTATTTTGATAAAAACACAGCGCCAGAGTAATTCTTCATACAGTTTAAAGGGTTGATTCAGTTTTTCACGGAAATAGCACAAAGCTTTCTGACGGGCATCTTTATCCAGACTGAAGTCATGGTATTCGAGAGTCAGGTCTCTATTCGATACGGTCGTCTGAATAATACCCTGCTCGCTCTCTTCTAACGTTAATTTCAGCGCATCATGCTGACTGCGTATTTCTTTTATTGCCTGGTTTAACAGGGGGATATCAATATCCCTTTCGATGCGCCACAGCGCGCCCACGTTGTAGCAGGGCGTGGAAGGCGTCAGAAGTTGATCGAGCCATACGGCCTGCTGTACGCTGGTTAACGGATAAATAGCCACGCGAGTACCTCCATTAAAGGATCGGTAAATTAAATTTCATGACAATACAGGAAAGTAGTATATGAATATTTCCGAAATATGAAATGAAATTAAATTTATTTCTTTATGAGGAATATTCAGTAACGACAGGTAATTGTAATATAACGGTCAGAGATATTAATCTATTAATGAGATGGTCATTTATTTAATTGCAATAATTAACCTGGCTGGAAAGAGTAAGAATGAAGGGAAATACGATCGTTGTGGGCCGGTTATTTGTACCGGTTACGGGATAAGAATGTTCACGGCGCTGAATCGAAAAATAAGATCTGCCCCTGTACATTTTTTTCGCCGGGGCGACCTTCTTTTCTGGTCGCCCCGGGCCGGTGAATTATCGCGGTGACGGCATCAAATCGTCACTAATCCGCGTACGCCGTCGGCTTCCATTGCGTTGCCGGCCCCGCGCTGTACGATCTCACCGCGCGACATCACCAGATAGCTGTCGGCCAGCCCGGCGGCAAAATCATAGAACTGCTCAACCAGCAGGATCGCCATATCGCCGCGTGCGGCAAGCTGGCGGATAACCGACCCGATCTCTTTGATTACCGATGGCTGAATACCCTCGGTCGGCTCATCCAGGATCAACAGCTGCGGCCTGCAGGCCAGCGCCCGGCCTATGGCCAGCTGCTGCTGCTGGCCGCCGGAGAGATCCCCGCCGCGCCGCTGCTTCATCTGCCATAGCACCGGAAACAGCTGCCAGATCTCTTCCGGTACCCGGGTTGCCTGAGCGCCGGAAAAACGGGCCAGGCCCATCAGCAAATTTTCTTCCACCGTCAGGCGCGGGAAGATCTCCCGACCCTGTGGCACGTAGGCGATCCCCGCCTGTACGCGCTGGTGCGGTTTGCAGTGGTTGATGGGCTTCCCCTGCCAGTGGATGCTGCCGGACCTGGCCGGGACCAGCCCCATCAGGCACTTCAGCAGGGTGGTTTTCCCCACCCCGTTACGCCCCAGCAGGCAGGTAATCTCACCCGGTTGCGTGTCAAACGACAGCCCGCGAAGAATATGGCTGCCACCGTAATATTGATGGAGTTCAGTGACCTGTAACATATTATCGCCCCAGATAGACTTCAATGACCTGCTCGTTAGTCTGTACCTCGCGCAGCGAACCTTCCGCCAGTACCTGGCCCTGATGGAGTACCGTGACGTGGTCAGCAATGGTTTCGACAAAGCCCATATCGTGTTCCACTACCATCAGCGAATGCTTCCCGGCCAGCGTGCGAAACAGTTCGGCGGTATAGTCGGTTTCTGCGTCAGTCATGCCGGCGGCGGGCTCATCCAGCAGCAGCAGGTGCGGATCCTGCACCAGCAGCATGCCGATCTCCAGAAACTGCTTCTGCCCGTGTGACAGCAGCCCGGCGGGACGCTGACGCTGGCTTTCAAGACGCAGCAGCGCCAGCACTCCGGTAATGCGGTCTTCCTGTTCACTGTTCAGCCTGGCCCGCAGGCAGGCCCACACCGACTTATCGGTTTTCAGGGCAATTTCCAGATTTTCAAACACCGTCAGCGCCTCGAACACCGTGGGTTTCTGAAATTTACGTCCGATGCCGATTCGGGCAATGTCCACCGGGGAAAGCGTGGTGAGATCGGTGCTCTGGTCATAGAACACCCGGCCACTGTCCGGGCGGGTTTTGCCGGTGATCACATCCATGAGCGTAGTTTTTCCCGCGCCGTTGGGGCCGATGATGCAGCGGAGTTCGCCGACGCCGATCTGCAAAGAGAGGTCATTCAGGGCCTTAAAGCCGTCGAACGACACGGTAATATTCTCCAGCTGTAACACCGGGTCGGTTTGTTCGCGGTGGCGATCGGCCCGGTGGGGCTGGGTAAACAGGTGCTCAGTCATCTTTCCTCCTGCGCAGCAGGCCAATTACCCCGTTTGGCAGAAACAGCGTGACGAGGATAAACATCAGCCCTAAGAAAAACAGCCAGTATTCCGGGAAGGCGACGGTAAACCAGCTTTTGGCCCCGTTAACAATGCCAGCCCCCAGCAGCGGGCCGATCAGCGTCCCGCGCCCGCCCAGCGCCACCCAGATGGCGGCCTCAATGGAGTTGGTGGGTGACATCTCGCCGGGGTTAATAATCCCGACCTGCGGGACGTACAGCGCCCCGGCCAGCCCGCACAGCACGGCGGAAAGCGTCCAGATAAACAGCTTAAAGCCGCGCGGATCGTAGCCACAGAAGGAGAGGCGATTTTCCGCGTCGCGCACCGCCGTCAGCACGCGGCCAAACTTGCTGCGCGCCAGCATCAGGCCCACGGCCAGGCTGCCTGCCAGCAGCAGCACGGTGGCGACAAACAGCCCGATACGCGTGCCGGTTGCCGTCACCGGAAAGCCCAGCAGGGTGGTAAACCCGGTAAAGCCATTGTTACCGCCAAAGCCGGTCTCATTACGGAAGAACAGCAGCATCCCGGCATAGGTCAGCGCCTGGGTCATAATGGAAAAATAGACCCCTTTGATTTTCGATCGGAAGGCGAACCAGCCAAACACCAGCGCCAGCAGGCCGGGGACCAGCACAATCAGGCACAGTGCCCAGGCAAAGTGCTGTGTTCCTGCCCAGAACCACGGCATCTCTGTCCAGGACAGAAAGGACATAAACGCTGGCAGACTGTCTCCTGCCGCCTGGCGCATCAGGTACATGCCCATCGCGTAACCGCCGAGGGCGAAGAACAGCCCGTGGCCGAGCGACAGCATCCCGGCGTAGCCCCACACCAGGTCCAGTGCGACTGCGACAATGGCATAACAGAGAATTTTACCCACCAGCGTCAGCGTATAGGTTGAGATGGCCAGCGGATGATCCGCAGGAAGCAGTGCGAAAAACGGCAGCAGCAGCAGCGCGAGCAGCAGCACTGTACCCGCAGCGGTCACCAGCCGCGGGGATTTTTGTACCAGGGTCAGCGTCATGGGTTGCGTCATCAGTCAGTCACCCTTCCTTTAACGGCAAACAGGCCCTGTGGCCGTTTCTGAATAAACAGCACGATCAGCACCAGGATCAGGATCTTACCGAGCACTGCGCCGATCTGTGGCTCCAGCACTTTGTTAAGAATGCCCAGCCCGAGCGCGGCCACCACGGTGCCGGCCAGCTGGCCGACGCCCCCGGTCACCACCACCAGGAAGGAGTCGATGATATAGCCCTGGCCCAGCTCCGGGCCGACGTTGCCTAACTGCGACAGCGCGACGCCGCCCAGTCCGGCGATGCCGGAGCCGAGGCCAAATGCCAGCATGTCCACGCGCCCGGTCGGTACGCCGCAGCAGTCGGCCATGGTGCGGTTTTGCGTCACTGCCCGCACGTTCATTCCCAGGCGGGTTTTGTTGAGCAGCAGCCAGGTCAGCGTCAGCACCCCGGTGACAAACAGGATCACCGCAAGGCGGTTGTACGGTAGCACCAGGTTAGGCAGTACCTGCAGGCCGCCGGACAGCCAGGGCGGGTTGGCCACCTCCAGGTTCTGCGCCCCAAACAGAATGCGCACCAGCTGGATCAGCATCAGGCTGATGCCCCAGGTGGCCAGCAGGGTTTCCAGCGGCCGGCCGTACAGGTGGCGAATGATGGTGCGTTCCAGCGCCATGCCGATGGCCGCGGTTATAAAGAACGCTACCGGCAGCGCCAGCAGCGGGTAAAAGGCCAGCCATTCCGGGGCGTAACGCTGGAACAGGTTCTGTACCACCCAGGTGGCGTAAGCGCCCATCATCAGCATTTCACCGTGGGCCATATTAATCACCCCCAGCAGGCCGTAGGTGATCGCCAGTCCGAGCGCGGCCAGCAGCAGCACCGATCCCAGCGACAGTCCGGTAAAGGCCTGGCCAAGCAGATCGCCGGGCAGCAGACGATAGCGGATCTGCTTCAGACTGTCGGCGGCGGCGGTGCGGACGCGGGCATCTGTCTCATTCTGCGGCTGCAGCAGCTGCTCCAGACGGGCCTGTGTCTGTGGATCGCTGGTTTCACCCAGCCGTTTGACCGCTTCCAGCCGTACCAGCGGGTTGACATCGGCCAGCTGCAGTCCGGCAACCGCCTGGGCCAGCACCTCATGAACAGCAGAGTCCTCTTCGGTCGCCAGGCGCTGTTTCAGCAGCGGGAGCTGATCGGCCGTGGCTTCATTCTGTAATGCGCGTGCGGCCTGCAGCCGGACAGCCGTGACCGGACTGACTAACTGATGAGCGGCCAGCGCGGAGGCGATCAACACGCGCAGGCGGTTATTCATAAATAACTTTTTGGTCTTACCGGTGGGGGCCGCGCTGCCCTCCAATGCGATCAGACGATCGCTGACGCGGGTATAGGGCTGTTTCTTCTCATCCAGCACCACATTTTCGCTGTGCAGAGCCTGTAGCAGGGGCAGGCGCGCGGCATCCGGTGCGGCGGCCCACAGCTGTAAGAGGCGTAGTTGATCGCTGCGGCTGGCGGCCGCGAAGTCGACGGCCGGCCCGGCCTGGGCCATCAGCGGCAGGCAGAACAGCAGTAACAGCAGGAATCGCATCATCATCATTCGCTCTCTTGCGTGCGGAGAAGGGGCGGGAACGCGTACCCGCCCCGGGACGGGATCAGTGGCTGGCTTTCACCGGGTGGTCTGGCTTCTTGTCGTTACCGGCGATATAGGGGCTCCACGGCTGGGCGCGAACCGGTTTGTCGGTCTGCCAGACGACGTTGAACTGACCGTTATCTTCAATCTCACCAATCATCACTGGTTTGTGCAGATGGTGATTAGTCTGATCCATGGTCAGGGTAAAGCCATCCGGCGCGGCAAAGGTCTGTCCGGCCATCGCCGCACGGACTTTGTCCACATCGGTTGTCCCGGCTTTTTCTACCGCCTGTGCCCACATATGAATGCCGACGTAAGTGGCCTCCATCGGGTCATTGGTCACCACGGTATCCGCATTCGGCAGCTTGTGGGCTTTGGCATAAGCGCGGTATGCCGCAACGAATTGGGCGTTGGTCGGGTTATCGACGGATTCGAAGTAGTTCCATGCGGCCAGGTTCCCTACCAGCGGTTTGGTGTCGATGCCGCGCAGCTCTTCTTCCCCGACCGAGAAGGCGACAACCGGCACGTCTGTGGCTTTAATTCCCTGGTTGGCCAGCTCTTTATAGAACGGCACGTTGGAATCACCGTTGATGGTGGAGACCACGGCGGTTTTTCCGCCGGCAGAGAACTTCTTAATGTTGGAAACGATAGTCTGGTAGTCGCTGTAGCCAAACGGCGTGTAGACCTCTTCGATATCGCTGTCCTTCACGCCTTTGGCGTGCAGGAAGGCGCGCAGGATCTTGTTGGTGGTACGCGGATAAACGTAGTCGGTACCCAGCAGGAAGAAGCGTTTCGCGCTGCCGCCGTCTTCGCTCATCAGGTACTCCACGGCCGGGATGGCCTGCTGATTTGGCGCAGCGCCGGTATAAAACACATTCGGTGACATCTCTTCGCCTTCATACTGCACCGGGTAGAACAGCAGTCCATTCAGCTCCTCGAATACCGGCAGCACCGATTTACGTGATACCGACGTCCAGCAGCCAAAGACGACGGCGGCTTTATCCTGAGTGAGTAACTGACGGGCTTTTTCCGCAAACAGTGGCCAGTTAGAGGCCGGGTCGACCACCACTGGCTCCAGTTTTTTCCCCAGTACCCCGCCTTTCGCGTTGATCTCTTCGATCGTCATCAGCGCCACGTCTTTCAGCGGCGTTTCGGAAATCGCCATGGTGCCGGACAGGGAGTGCATGATCCCCACTTTGATGGTGTCGGCAGCCTGAACGCTCCAGGAGAGTCCCATGGCGACTACGCTGGCAGACAGCGCAAATGCTTTGATCAACGAACGTCTCTTCATCAGTAATCCCCTAACATTGAGTTGGATGAAACGATATGGTGCCTGGCCTGCTGGAGCATATGGACGGTGATTTTTCTGACTTCGGCGCGGCTGACGGCAATATGGTCGGTCAGAATGCGCCGGGCCTCCTCGCTGTGCTGGTGCAATATCGCGCGCAGGATGCTCGCGTGTTCGTTATAGGTGGCGCTGATACGATCTTCCCGGGTGAAATCAAGGCGGCGAATAATGCGGATTTTTTCCGTCAGCTCGCCGTGAATGCGCGTCATTTCGCTGTTGCCCGCCGCCGCCACCAGGGCGATATGAAAGGCTTCATCATGCAGTGACACCGTGATGCCATCCGCCAGGGGGGGCTCCGTGATCCAGACACCGATCGGCCGCGCCAGCAGACGTTCCGCCTCGCCTGCCGGTAGCAGGCACAGGCGTTTCACCGCCTCGCACTCCAGTACGATGCGCAGGTCGTACAGCTCCTCAAAGTAGGCGAAGTCAAACTGCCGCACCTGCCAGCCCCGGCGGTGCCACACCTCGACGTAGCCTTCGCGCTCCAGGCGGAACAGGGCCTGACGAACCGGAGTGCGGCTGACCGCGAAGCGGTCGGCCACTTCGTTTTCACTGAAGGCATCCCCCGGCATCAGGCGAAAATCGAAGATGTCATTTTTCAGCTGCTGATAGACACGATCGGCCAGCGCTTCCGGCCGGGCCGGGCTGCGTTTGTCGTCCATTTTTATTCCAGCCACAGCAGGGCATCGCCGGGGCTGACCGGGCGGCCAGGCTGGCAGCCGATGCGCTTGACGCGCCCGGCCCGGGGGGCATTGACCGCCAACTCCATTTTCATCGCCTCGACGATAATCAGCGGCTGACCGGCGGCCACCTCATCGCCCGGCTGTACCAGCACTTTCCAGATGTTGCCGTTCAGATCGGCGCTGACCTGAAACGCACTCTCATCCTCTTCCGGCGGCAGCAGCGTCTCATCGCTGGTCAGCGGCGCACCGTCCTCTTCCTGCGCCCACAGGGCGACTTCAGCCTCGAAGGCGCGGGCCTGCTTCTGGCGGAAGGCGCTGATGGCGTCAGCATGGTCGGCGAGGAACCGGGTATGTTCAGCAAAATCAAAGACCGACTGTTCGATACGCACCCGGGCGCGTCCCTCGCGGAAGTCATCGCGCAGGACGTCGAGTTCGGCCTCGCTGACCGGGTAGAAACGCACCTGATCGAAGAAGCGCAGCAGCCAGGGTTCGCCGGCAGCGAACTGGTCATTCTTCAGGAATTTGTTCCAGATCGGCAGCGTGCGGCCCACCAGCTGATAGCCGCCGGGGGAGTCCATGCCGTAGATGCACATATACATGCCGCCAATGCCGACGGTGCCTTCGGCGGTGTGGGTACGCGCCGGGTTGTATTTTGAACTGAGCAGGCGGTGACGCGGATCGATCGGCACGGCACAGGGCGCACCCAGATAGACATCGCCCAGGCCGAGGATCAGGTAGCTGGCGTCAAAGAGTGTGCGACTGACCTCTTCGCGGCTGGCAAGACCATTAATACGCTGAATAAAGTCGACGTTATTCGGCAGCCAGGGCGCGCTGGCCCGCACGGTTTCGGCATAGCGCGCGACGGCCCCCAGGGTCGCGCTGTCCTCAAAGGCCATCGGCAGGTGGACAATGCGCGAGGGCACTTTCATCTGCGTCACGTCACCCAGATTCTTTTCCAGTGTCAGCAACAGGCTCATCAGCTGCTTCTGGCTGAGGATCTGACTGTCGTAACGGATCTGCAGGGAACGTACGCCGGGAGAGAGCTCTTCAATACCGGGCTGGCCGACGCCGGTAAGGGCGGTCATCAGCAGATGCACGCGCAGGCGCAGGGCGAGATCCAGCACGTTATCGCCGTACTCCAGCAGAATATAGTTGTCACCCGCCTGACGATAAATCGCCGTGGGCGTGGTATCCGTGGCCTTGATCGCCGCCAGTACCGTTGCTGAGCCGTGGACGGTATCCGCCAGTGATGGCGCTGCAAAGGGGGCGGTACGCAGGGCGCACAGTTCGTGAATACTGCGATCCTGCGCCAGCGCCAGCGCGTGGGCTTCTTCGGCGCTGATGGGGTGGAAACGGATGCGATCGCCCGGTTTGACCTGGCCGACTTTCCACAGCTCTGCTTTCGCAATGGTCACCGGGCAGACAAAACCGCCCAGGCTGGGCCCGTCCCGGGTGAGGATCACCGGAAAGTCTCCGGTAAAGTTAACCGCCCCGATGGCGTATTCGCAGTCGTGGACGTTAGAGGGATGCAGCCCGGCTTCGCCACCGTTGGCACGCGCCCAGCCCGGTTTCGGCCCGACCAGCCGCACGCCGAGGCGGTTGGAGTTGTAATGTACCTGCCATTCGGCGGCAAAGAATTCGTCAATCGACTGCGCAGTGAAGAAGTCCGGTGCGCCGTGCGGGCCATACAGTACGCCGATGCGCCATTCATCCCCGTACACCGGGCGATCGGCGACGGGCAGGGCCGCCGGTTCGCTGACCGGCGCAGGGGTGGTACAGGCGGCCAGATGCGGCTGAGAGATGGCCAGCATATCGGCCACCCGCAGGGTCCGCCCGGCGTGACCGCCAAACTGACCGAGGGCAAACGTGGAGCGACTGCCGAGGTATTCCGGCACGTCAAAGCCGTTACGCACGGCCAGGCAGGTCCGGCAGCCCTGCTGCGCCCGGCCCAGGGTCAGCGTCTGTCCGGCTTTGACCGCCACCGGCTGCCAGTACGCCACCTCTTCCCCATCCAGTGACGCCGGACAGGCCGCCCCGGTCAGGGCGATCAGCGCGTCGCTGTGAAACCGCAGCGTGGGACCCTGCAGGGTAAACTCCAGCCCGGCGGCTTCTTCAGCGTTGCCGACGATGCGGTTGGCGAGGCGGAAGGCGTAGTCATCCATCGGCCCGGAGGGGGGCACGCCGATATCCCAGTAGCCAGGACGGCCCGGGTAGTCCTGAATGCTGCTCCAGGTGCCGGGCTGGAGCACTTCAATCACTGCGGCTTTCGGTGTAAAGCCGTCGAGCAGGCGCGTCCAGACGTTGCCGCTGCGGAAAGCCTCGGTGGCGACCACCTGGCGCAGATAGTCGAGGTTGGTGGCGATGCCGTGCAGACGGGTTTCATTCAGCGCCGCCTGCATTTTTTCCAGCGCCGCCGCGCGGTTGTCCGCGTGGACGATCAGTTTGGCGATCATCGGGTCGTAGAAGGCAGAAACCTCCGTGCCGGTACTGACCCAGCTGTCGAGGCGAACGCCCTCCGGGAAGCAGACTTCGGTCAGGATACCGGGGCTGGGCTGGAAGTTTTTCAGTGGATCTTCCGCGTAGATACGTACCTCAATGGCTGCACCCTGCGGAGCCTGCGCCATCTTATCCCAGTCTGGCGACTCCCCGGCGGCGACCTGCAGCATGCACTCCACCAGGTCCAGGCCGGTAACGCACTCGGTCACCGGGTGCTCCACCTGCAGGCGGGTGTTCACTTCAAGGAAGAAGAATTCATCGCGCACGGCGTCATAGATGTATTCCACCGTTCCGGCGCTGCGGTAGTTCACCAGTTCGCCGAGTTTGACGGCGGAGTCGAGCAGGGCGGCGCGGGTCGCAGCGGGCAGGTTCGGGGCCGGAGTCTCTTCCACGACCTTCTGATTGCGGCGCTGCAGTGAACAGTCGCGCTCACCGAGGGCCACGACCTTGCCCTGGCCATCGCCAAAAATCTGTACCTCAACGTGACGGGCCTGATCGATGCAGCACTCAAGGAACACGCCGGCATCGCTGAAAAACTGTTCGCCCAGGCGGCGCACGCTCTCCCAGGCGCTGACCAGCGTGGCTTCACTGGCGCAGCGCGTCAGGCCAATACCGCCGCCCCCCGCCGTACTTTTCAGCATCACCGGGTAGCCAATACGCGTCGCGGCGGCAATCGCCTCTGCAAGCGAGTCCAGCAGTGGCGTGCCCGGCGTCATGGGGACGCCCGCCGCAGCCGCCAGCTCGCGTGCCCGGTGCTTCAGGCCAAACTCGCCGATCTGCTGTGCAGTCGGGCCGATAAAGACAATGCCTGCGGCTTCGCAGGCGGCGGCAAACGGCAGGCTTTCAGAGAGGAAGCCGTAGCCGGGCCAGATGGCTTCAGCCCCGCTCTCGCGGGCGGCGGCAAGAATTTTGTCGATGACCAGATAGCTGTCGCTGGCCTTAGCACCACCGAGGGCAAGGGCAATATCGGCATCTTTGACGTGCTGTGCGTTTTTGTCGGCATCGGAGTACACCGCGACGCTGGTGATGCCGAGGCGCTTCAGGGTACGGATGGCGCGGCAGGCAATTTCGCCACGGTTGGCAACCAGAACAGTGTTAAACATCAGACTTCTCCTCGCGGCTCAGCCAGCGGCGCCAGCCGCCGAATTCAGTGATGTCAGTGGCCTGCGTCAGCGCAGCAGGCTCACAGATAAACCCTTTTACGCTGCGGCCGTCGGCCAGTTCCAGCGTGCCGATCCCCAGCGGGGCAGGGATTTCTGCTACAAACTCGCCAAAGCGCGCCAGCGGGATATCCCACAGCTCAACGAGGATAGCGGCCCCTGTGACGGCTTTGACCAGCCCGGGTTTGGCCGGGACGGTATTGGCCAGCGCATACAGGCGATAACAGGCTGCGGTGGTGGTCTCTTCCACCCGAACCGCATGTCGTCGGGTCAGCTGGTGGTTGAGTGGCATGCCGGTCAGATGGGCACCGACCACCGCCACACGTACGTGCAGTGATGAGGCGGGCAGGGTTCCGGGCGCAGGCTGCGGCCGGCCGGTGGCTCCGAGGCTCAGAGCCTGCTGCTGCTGCCAGCGCAGGCCGAAAGTTGCCAGCGCCCGGTCGTGCCAGGCCAGTGCGATCAGCGTAATGCCCGCTGGCAGACCGTCGGTGCGAAACGGCGCGGGCAGCGCCAGCGCGGCCAGATCGGCGAGGTTGGTAAAGTTGGTATAGGTGCCGAACTGCGAGTTGTAGCGCACCGGTTCCTGTTTCATCTCTTCCAGCGTATGAATGGTCGGCGAGGTCGGCACCACCAGCGCATCAAACTGGCTGAGCGTCTGCTGGATCTGGCGCGTCAGTTCGGCGCGCAGATATTCCGCTTTGTAAGCGTCCACGGCGCTGTAGTGGTTGCCACTGGCGACGATGTCGTACACCACCGGATCCATCTCTTCCGGGCGCGACAGCATCGCGCCCACGGCCACGGTGCGCTCGGCCACCCACGGGCCTGAGTAGAGCTGTTCCGCCAGCTGCGTAAAGGGGGTAAAGTCCACCGGCTGCAGGCTGGCACCGGCGGCGATCAGGTCGGCACAGGCGGCCTCCCACGCGGCCTGCGCCTGCGCGTCGCCAAAGAATACCGGGCTGGCCGGGATGGCGAAACGCGGGGCGTCCGGCAGGGCAGCCGGTGCGAGGCCCGGATTATGGCGGGCGTAGGCATCCAGACTGTCATAGCCTCCGGCACAGCTGGCGGCAAGGAAGGCATCTTCCACGGTCAGCGCGAAGACGGAAATGGTGTCGTTCAGACGGCAGGCGGGCACCACCCCGGTGGCGGAAAGCCAGCCTTTTGTCGGCTTCAGGCCGACGATATTATTAAACCCGGCAGGGACGCGCCCGGAACCGGCGGTATCGGTACCGAGCGCAAAGCACACCAGGCCCCGGGCAGTAACCGAGGCGGAGCCGGAGCTGGAGCCGCCGCTGACATACGCAGGATCAAACGTGTTACAGACTGCGCCAAACGGCGAGCGCGTCCCGACCAGACCGGTGGCGTACTGGTCCAGATTGGTCTTGCCGATGACCACCGCCCCCTTGCCTTTCAGATTGGCTACCGCCACCGCGTCGCTCTCTGCCGTATAGGTAAAGGCCGGGCAGGCGGCGCTGGTGGGCCAGCCGGCAATATCAATATTGTCTTTTACCGCGAATGGAACGCCAAACAGCGGCAACGAGGCCGGGTCCTGCTGCCAGGCTGCCAGCAGCGGCTCTACCTGCGCACGCAGCTGTGCGGGCGTGGCGAGGTAGATCCAGGCATTGTCTGCGGGGGAGAGCGCGGCCAGCAGGGCTTCCAGCGTGGAGAGCACCTCCTGCGGGTGCTGCTGATGATGATGCTGCCAGTCCTGGATCGTAAACCCGTTGGTGAAAGCCATAAGTTGAATTCCGTCTGGTATACAAGATGGAATTCAACAGAGCAAAGGGCGTGCCAGTTTTTAATTCACTGATTTTCATACCCTTCGTTAATGCGGGCCGTGGCTGATGCACGATCGGTGCGCAGGGTTTGTACTATCATAGGGCATCGGGCCTGTTGGAAAAAAAGCGTGGCTCCGACAGGGCCGGCTTCACTGCCGTTCGGGGCTCATTCCGTAAATATTTGTTCAGTTCATGGCACGTTGGGCCGCAACTGGTTAGCATGAAGCAGATAAATTTCGCGATTCAGGAATAATTAAGGCGGTAACGTGGGGAAAGTCATGGCGGACAAGTGGCAGTTATGGGTAGTAGCGGCGTGCTTAACGGCAGCCACCGGCAGTGCCCGGGCGGATTCACTGGATGAACAACGTACCCGTTACCTGCAAATCAAACAGGCCTGGGACAGTAAACAGATGGATACCGTCGATCGGCTGATGCCGACGCTGCACGACTATCCCCTTTACCCTTATCTGGAATACCGCCAGCTGGCGCAGAATCTTGATCAGGAAACCGGCCTGGCGGTAAATGACTTTATTAAACGCTATCCGACCCTGCCGCCCGTGCGCTCGCTTTCTTCACGCTTTGTGAATGAGCTGGCGCGACGTCAGGACTGGCGGGGTTTACTGGTCTTCAGCCCGCAGGCACCCAAGCCTGTGGCGGCACGTTGTAACTGGTATTACGCCAAATGGGCCACGGGCCAGCAGCAGGTGGCCTGGGACGGGGCGAAAGCCATCTGGCTGACCGGCAGCTCGCTGCCCGGCACCTGCGATAAGCTGTTCAGCGCCTGGCAGGCGGCCGGACAGCAGAACCCGATTACTACGCTGGAACGTATCCGTCTGGCGATGAAAGCGGGGAACAGCAATCTGGTGAATTTCCTGGCCAAACAGCTGCCTGAGGATTATCAGACCATCGCCAATGCGGTAATGGATCTGCAAAATAACCCGGGTACGGTTGAGAATTTTGCGCGTAGCGTCGGCGCGACAGACTTTACCCGCCAGGCCACGGCGATTGCCTTTAGCAGTCTGGCCCGGACGGATGCCGAACGGGCGCGGCAGATGATCCCCTCTCTGGTGCAATTGCAAAAGCTGGATGAACAGCAGACCCAGGCGCTGAAGGAAGCGGTGGCCTGGCGGCTGATGGGCAACGATATCACCAGCGAGCAGGCACGCTGGCGCGATGATGTGGTGATGCGCAGTGACGCCACCTCCCTGATTGAACGCCGGGTGCGGATGTCACTGGGCAACAACGATCGCCGGGGAATGAATACCTGGATTGCCCGCCTGCCGGTAGAAGCTAAAGAGAAAGATGAGTGGCAGTACTGGCAGGCTGACCTGCTGCTTGAGCAGGGGCGCAAAGAGGAAGCAGAGGGCATCCTGCGCAAGCTGATGCAGGAGCGCGGGTTCTATCCGATGGTTGCCGCGCAGAAGCTGGGCGTGGAGTATCCGCTGCAGGTCGACAAAGCCCCGGCGGTAGACAGCAGCCTGACCGAAGGCCCGGAGATCGCCCGCGTGCGGGAGCTGATGTACTGGGGAATGGATAACCTCGCCCGCAGCGAGTGGAGTTATCTGGTGTCCAGCCGCACCAGGCCGCAGCAGCAGATGCTGGCCAGCTACGCACGCCAGCAAAACTGGTGGGATCTGAGCGTACAGGCCACCATCACCGGCAAACTATGGAACAGCCTGCAGGAGCGCTTCCCGCTGGCCTGGCAGCCGCAGTTTGAACGCAATATCAGCGGTAAGAGCATCCCGATGAGTTACGCCATGGCGATTGCCCGTCAGGAGAGTGCCTGGAATCCCAAAGCCCGCTCCCCGGTAGGCGCATCCGGTCTGATGCAGGTCATGCCTGCGACGGCACAGCATACGGTGACCAAATTCAGCATTCCGGGATACAGCAACAGCAGCCAGCTGCTGGATGCTGAAACCAACATCCAGATTGGGACGCAGTATCTCGAGTCGGTGTATCAGCAGTTCGGTCAGAACCGTATCTTTGCTTCGGCAGCGTATAATGCCGGACCATCGCGGGTTCGTACCTGGCAGGGTAACAGCGCCGGTAAGCTGGACGCCGTGGCCTTTATCGAAACCATCCCGTTCTCTGAGACCCGGGGGTATGTGAAGAACGTGCTGGCCTATGACGCCTATTATCGTTACTTCATGAAACAGTCTGACAACCTGTTCTCTGACCGCGAGTGGCAGCAGCGTTACTGAGGTGAATGACGGTCAGGCGGCCGGGAGCGACAGCAGGGCACAGGCGTCTCTGTGCCGTCAGGGGGCGGGAATATGCCGCGCTGACACCGCTGTCGCTTCAAGTATGAAGATGATGATGATATGCTACTGTACTAGTTGAATAGTATGGCGGAATACCATGACCAACCCAACCCCTGTTCCCGTTACGAGCGACCCGGCCAGCGAAGACTGGCTGCGTTTTGTCACGCTGCTGCAGCGGGCCTATCAGAGTGAGCTGCATCTTCCGCTGTTGCAGCTGATGCTGACCCCGGATGAGCGTGAAGCGCTGGGTACCCGGCTGCGGATCGTCGAAGAGCTGATGCGCGGCGAAATGAGCCAGCGTGAGCTGAAAAATGAGCTGGGGGCAGGGATTGCCACAATTACGCGGGGCTCAAACAGCCTGAAAAGCGCACCTCCGGCGTTGAAGGCCTGGCTGGAGGCACAGCTTCTGAGCGGATCAGATAAGGTCTGAGTTGTCGTCTTTGCGCTGGTAGATGTCGTTATGAAACGGGCAGAGGGCGAGGATCAGGGCCTGGTGATAGACGCTGGTGCGGGTCAGGTGGCCGGCCGTGAAGGCACCAATGGCACCGCCCTTATGCTTGATATTATCAATGCCCGTGAGACGAGCCATCTCTTCGCCCAGTTCACGGCCTTCATGAATGCCTTTCATTACAATGGCTGGCAGGGTAAAACTGGCAGAGCGGGACTCGCCACGCAGCTTATGGTTTTCTACCACCATCCATGCAAAGGCCGTATTGTCTTCAATGCCGGCCTCGATCGCCACCCAGAAATCGGCTTCAGGTCTGACCTGGCGGGCATTCATCACGCGCTGACGTGCGCCAGTTCGCGTTTCTGTGTTTGTGATCGGTTGGGCAGCCACGCCGCTGTCGACCTCGACACCCTCAATATGGCAGGATCCTTCCCCGAAGATATCGCTGAAGGCTTGAGAAATTGCCTTAATTTTGGCTGGATTGATGGTAGCAGCGACAACATGGTACATAATTGTTTGAACCCTCTACGCAAATTTGTCGCAGTATAACGGAAAATCGCATGTTACAGGTCTATCTTGTTCGCCACGGAGAAACGCTATGGAATGCGGCACGTCGCATTCAGGGGCAGTCAGACAGCGCGCTGACTGAGAAAGGAGAGCAGCAGGCTCATCAGGTGGGGGAACGGGTGAAAAAGCTCGGCATCACCCACGTGATTGCCAGCGATCTGGGCCGTACCCGGCGTACCGCCGAGATCATTGCCGACGCCTGCGGTTGTTCAGTCGTGCTGGATCCCCGCCTGCGTGAGTTGAATATGGGGGTGCTGGAACAGCGCCTGCTGGATTCACTGACCGCAGAGGAGGAGGGCTGGCGGAAAACGCTGGTTGATGGCACGGAAAATGGTCGTATCCCGCAGGGGGAATCCATGGGCGAGATGGCACAGCGGATGCACCAGGCGCTGGATGCCTGTCTGGCACTGCCAGAAGGAAGCCGCCCGCTGATTGTCAGCCATGGTATGGCACTGGGGGTGTTGCTCAGTACCATCCTCGGGCTGCCGGCGAATGCGGAGCGTCGTCTTCGCCTGCGCAACTGTTCTCTTTCACGCGTTGACCATCAGCAAAGCGCCTGGCTGGCTTCAGGCTGGGTGGTGGAAACCGCCGGGGATGTGGCGCATCTCGAGGAGACTGCGCTCGACGAACTGCAGCGTTAACCTGCAAAAAGGGCCGGCATAGCCGGCCCTTTTTCATGATCGAGACATTACGACTGGCGTCGGATCGGGATCAGATATTCACAGTGGATATCGACGGGAGGCTCGGCACGTTTCTTACCCCCGTGGGTATAAAAACGCTCAATATCCTGTCCGTGGCGACGTGTCAGATTCAGTGTCGGCATGCAGGTGCCGTAAATCTGCAACACAAAATCCTGAAGGCCGTGGCGTGGCCCTTCATAGGTGAACTGAACATAATCCCCCGCTTCCAGCAGTACCGTCTGGGTTGAATGCAGCTGGCTGGCTATCTCCCCGGAAGGAACGGCAGTGGTATAGAGGATTTCCTGCTCGTCATCTTTGTCCGTACTGGGACGCGACTGATGAAGGCCGTACAGTACTGGTGGAACCGTATCGGTCTCGGTGAGAAACTGTCGCCAGAAGTGCATACGCATCTCATCACGGAAGCGTGAGATTTGCTCCAGTGTGCAGGTGTAAGACTGAGTTTGTCCTGTCAGCACGATTTCCGGCAGACTGACCCAGGTCGGTTCAGGTAATCTGACGTCATTGAGGCGAATAGGCGGACGCAGGCCATAGGCATTCCAGTCAGATGACCGGCGATACCAGGCGGGCGTCTGAGCAAACTGCTTTTTGAAGGCCCTGGTGAAAGTTTGTTGCGAATCGAAACGGTACTGTAAAGCAATATCCAGAATAGGGCGGCTTGTCAGCCTTAAGGCGACAGCCGCCTTCGACAAACGACGTGCGCGAATATAAGCGCCAATCGCGTGACCAGTGACGTCCTTGAACATTCTTTGCAAATGCCATTTTGAATAACCTGCCTTAGCCGCAACATTATCCAGGGATAATGGTTGGTCGAGGTGGCTCTCCAGCCAGACAAGCAAATCTCGGATGATACCGGCTTGGTCCATAAATCGTCCTCATGTTACTCAGAATTGGTGCATGGTAAGCAAAGTCGACGAATAGTAGCATTAATTGCAAAAGCTAAGTACCGGGTATTAGCTGTGAAAATGTGCTAAATACGGTCAGATTAACGACAGATAGCGTTATAAACGTAAGAGTACGGTAGTTTCGTGTCTACCTTACAATGTCATCTATTTTCTTTGAAATGGTAACGTCATGACAATTAAAAAAGTGTTAATAGTCACTTCAGTGTTCTTTTTTCCAGGCTTATTGCAGGCGGAACAGGTGGGTTCGGTGGATACCGTCTTTAAGATGTTTGGCCCCGACCATAAAATAGTCGTTGAAGCGTTTGATGACCCGGAGGTGAAAAACGTCACCTGCTACCTGAGCCGGGCAAAAACCGGGGGGATTAAAGGCGGCCTGGGACTGGCTGAAGATACGTCCGATGCGGCGATCTCCTGCCAGCAGGTCGGGCCGGTCGAACTCAGCGACAAAATAGCGCAGGGGAAATCAGAGGGAGAAGTGGTATTCAGAAAGCGGACATCGCTGGTATTCAAAAAGCTCCAGGTCGTACGTTTCTTTGATAAAAAACGTAATGCACTGATTTATTTGAGCTATTCAGATAAGGTGGTCGACGGGTCACCGAAAAATGCGCTCAGTGCGGTGCCGATTATTCCGTGGGGCCATCAGTAGCAGATGTCGCGGGTCGACCGGAAAACGGTCGACCCTGACGTGCATTAATCCTGCAGATCGCCACAGAAGCGGTAACCTTCACCGTGGATCGTGGCGATGATTTCCGGGGTATCCGGTGTGGATTCAAAATGCTTGCGGATACGACGGATGGTCACGTCAACAGTACGATCGTGAGGCTTCAGTTCGCGGCCGGTCATTTTCTTCAGCAGGTCAGCACGGGTCTGGATCTTGCCCGGGTTTTCGCAGAAGTGCAGCATCGCACGGAACTCGCTGCGCGGCAGCTTATACTGTTCGCCCTGCGGGCTGACCAGTGAACGGCTGTTGATATCCAGTTCCCAGCCATTAAAGCGGTAGGATTCAACCAGCTTGCGCTCGTCGCTCACTGCCGCCAGATTCATGGTACGTGACAGCAGGTTACGGGCACGGATGGTCAGTTCACGTGGGTTAAAGGGCTTGGTGATGTAGTCATCAGCGCCGATTTCCAGGCCGAGGATTTTATCTACTTCGTTATCACGGCCAGTCAGGAACATCAGCGCTACGTTCGCCTGCTCACGCAGTTCACGCGCCAGCAGCAGGCCATTTTTGCCCGGCAAGTTGATGTCCATTATCACCAGATTGACGTCATTTTCCGTCAGTATTTGGTGCATTTCAGCGCCGTCCGTAGCTTCATAAACCATGTAGCCTTCGGCTTCAAAAATACTTTTGAGCGTATTACGAGTGACTAATTCGTCTTCAACGATAAGTATGTGCGGGGTCTGCATGTGTTCGCTACCTAAAATTGCCAACAAAATCGAAAACAGGACATACGGCTGTTGGCGCTGGCTACCACCTGGTGTTCAGAGCCAGAAGCAAAACAACAGCAGTACAGAATGATGTTCTTGATACACGTTCCATGTACCGTCAACAAGGTGGCTAACCCTTGATACCTGATGATTCAGCGCTGCTGAAACGTCAGGTTTTCTGGGTTTTGCGCAGCCCATCAGGCTGTATCCTGCATGCCCCGGTAGTACTAAACGGCGTACATCCTAACGGTATTAACAGCAACATAACAGCACAGGCAACAACCATTACGCAATAAAACAACGCTTAGTTGACTTATATCAAACCAATTGTAGCACGTTAACACTTTTGTGAAAAATGGTTCCCAGAATGGCAGGTTAGCTCACAATTAAGGTGAAGGGCTGACGCATTTGTGCGACAGATGAATACAGGAGCGAGACGGTTTTTAACAAAAGTTAATTGTTTGATAAACTGTATATAATCGCGACAGAGTCTTTTTTTTGCTGGGTTTCACAGAATATTTAGGGCTATCATTTGATTGCCCTGCTTTAAACGGCGGCAGTTAACATTAAGATATTATGCCTGATAGCGCCTGTTATCATCTTAAAACCGGTGCATCATTAAGGCGGTTGTTTCTCTCTCTGATAGGTGATTATGCGTTTCCCCCTGATCCTTGTTTCTCCTGCCCGGGCTGAAAATGTCGGCGCGGCAGCCCGTGCGATGAAAACCATGGGATTTGATGAATTGCGTATTGTTAACAGCCAGGCGCATCTTGACCCGGCCGCACTGCGTGTGGCCCACGGGGCGACGGAGATCCTGAACCAGGCCACCCACTGGACCTCACTTGAAGCGGCGCTGGCAGATATTGATTTCAGTATTGCCACCACGGCGCGCTCGCGGGCGAAATTGCGTTATTACGCTACGCCACAGCAGGTGCAGGAGGTGCTGGAAGAGAAACAGCAGTGGATGGGCAGTGCGGCTTTGGTATTCGGCCGTGAGGACAGCGGCCTGACCAATGAGGAACTGGCGCAGGTTGACCTGCTGACGGGGATCCCGATGGCAGCGGACTACCCGTCGCTGAATCTCGGTCAGGCGGTGATGGTCTACTGCTACCAGCTCTCGGCCCTGCGCCAGGTCAGCGCCCAGATGACAGCGGAAGCCCAGGCCGGGCAGCTGGTCGCTCTGCGCCAGCGGGTCCGGGATTTATTGCAGCAGCTGGAGGTTGCGGGTGATGAAAAACTGGCTGACTGGCTGCAGCAGCGTATCGGACTGTTACAGCAGCGGGATACCGCGATGCTGCATCGTTTGCTGCATGACATCGAAAAAAACCTCCAGATTAAAAAGCTGTAGGAATCCTGAAAAGCAGCGCTATTTACTGCCATTTTGTTCCTGAGTAATACAACAGATTGGCACGGGCGGTGAAAAGTGCCCGGCTACCTTGTAGTGCAAAAAAGTCGCTTTTGATAAAAAAATTGACTTGGCCGGGCGTTTGCTTTACTTCTGAAAGCCGACAGATTTTACAGACAGATAAAAAGATAAATCTCAATGCGCAAAAACAGCCTGATGACAACAATCATTATTACCACCACCATTACCACAGGTAACGGTGCGGGCTGACGCATACAGGAAAAATCAAAAATAAGCCCGCACCTAACCAGTGCGGGCTTTTTTTTTCGGCAAAAATTCAGGAGAGTTTGAACATGCGAGTGCTGAAATTCGGTGGAACCTCAGTAGCCAATGCGGAACGTTTTCTGCGCGTGGCTGATATTCTGGAAAGTAATGCAAAGCAGGGACAGGTTGCTACCGTATTGTCCGCGCCAGCGAAGATTACCAACCATCTGGTGGCGATGATTGAGAAAACCATCAGCGGTCAGGATGCCTCACCCAATCTCAGCGATGCGGAGCGAATTTTCGCCGAGCTGCTGCAGGGACTGGCGGAGGCCCAGCCGGGTTTCGCCTATGACCGGCTCAAAGGCGTGGTTGATCAGGAGTTTGCGCAGTTAAAGCAGGTGCTGCACGGCATCGCCTTGCTGGGCCAGTGCCCGGACAGTGTGAATGCGGCGATCATCTGCCGGGGGGAAAAGCTCTCTATCGCTATTATGGAAGGTCTGCTCCAGGCGCGCGGTTATGGCGTCAGCGTCATCAATCCGGTAGAGCAGTTGCTGGCCGTTGGCCACTATCTGGAATCTACCGTGGATATCGCCGAATCCACCCGCCGTATCGCCGCCAGTCAGATCCCGGCCAGCAATATGGTGCTGATGGCGGGCTTTACTGCCGGTAACGAGCGCGGTGAGCTGGTGGTACTGGGCCGTAACGGGTCTGACTATTCTGCGGCGGTGCTGGCGGCCTGCCTGCGCGCCGACTGTTGTGAAATCTGGACCGATGTGGACGGGGTCTATACCTGCGATCCGCGTCAGGTGCCGGACGCCCGCCTGCTGAAGTCGATGTCTTATCAGGAAGCGATGGAGCTCTCCTATTTTGGCGCTAAAGTCCTTCACCCCCGCACCATTGCGCCGATTGCCCAGTTTCAGATCCCCTGCCTGATCAAAAACACCGCGAATCCGCAGGCACCCGGCACGCTGATCGGCGGCGACGGCAGCGATGAGGATAACCCGGTTAAGGGCATCACTAACCTGAATAACATGGCGATGTTCAACGTCTCCGGCCCGGGAATGAAAGGCATGGTAGGTATGGCGGCTCGCGTGTTTGCGGCCATGTCACGCAGCGGAATTTCCGTGGTGCTGATCACCCAGTCGTCTTCCGAATACAGCATCAGTTTCTGCGTCTCCCAGAGCGACCTGGCGCGCGCGCGCCGCGTGCTGGAAGATGAGTTCTACCTTGAGCTGAAGGATGGCCTGCTGGAGCCGCTGGATGTGATGGAACAGCTGGCCGTGATCTCCGTGGTAGGTGACGGCATGCGCACGCTCCGGGGTATCTCCGCCAAGTTCTTCTCCGCGCTGGCCCGCGCCAATATCAATATCGTCGCCATTGCCCAGGGCTCGTCTGAGCGCTCCATCTCGGTGGTGGTCAGCAATGATGAAGCGACCACCGGCGTACGCGTGGTACATCAGATGCTGTTTGCCACCGACCAGGTCATCGAAGTCTTTGTGATCGGCGTCGGCGGCGTTGGGGCTGCACTGATTGAGCAGCTCCATCGTCAGCAGACCTGGCTGAAAAATAAGCACATTGACCTGCGGGTCTGTGGCATCGCCAATTCGCGGGCGCTGCTGACCAACGTGCACGGCATCCCCCTGGAGAACTGGCAGGAACAGCTAAAAGCGGCGAAAGAGCCGTTTGATCTGAGCCGTCTGAGCCGCCTGGTGAAAGAGTATCACCTGCTGAACCCGGTGATCGTTGACTGTACCTCCAGCCAGCAGGTTGCCGACCAGTACGCTGACTTCCTGAGCGACGGTTTCCACGTAGTGACGCCGAATAAAAAGGCCAATACTTCCTCGTATCACTATTACCAGCAGATGCGTGCAGCAGCGGCAAAGTCCCGACGTAAATTCCTTTATGACACGAACGTCGGGGCGGGGCTGCCGGTGATTGAGAACCTGCAAAACCTGCTGAACGCCGGTGATGATTTGATCAGCTTCTCCGGTATCCTCTCTGGCTCACTGTCGTTTATCTTCGGTAAACTGGATGAAGGCGTATCGCTTTCGGATGCCACTAAAATGGCCCGTGAGATGGGCTTTACCGAGCCGGACCCGCGTGAAGACCTGTCCGGGCTGGATGTGGCACGTAAGCTGCTGATCCTGGCCCGTGAGGCGGGCTATCAGCTGGAGCTGAGCGACATTGAAATCGAAGCGGTGTTACCGCCCGAACTGACCGCCATCGCCGATGTGGAAACCTTTATGGCGCGCCTGCCGGAGCTGGATGCCGGTTTTGCGGCAAGAGTGGCCAGCGCAGGTGAGGCAGGAAAGGTATTACGCTTCGTCGGTGCCATTGAAGAGGGCGGCGTGTGCAAAGTGAAGATCGATGCGGTCGACGGTAACGACCCGCTGTATAAAGTCAAAAATGGCGAGAATGCGCTGGCGTTTTACAGCCGCTACTATCAGCCGATCCCGCTGGTGCTGCGTGGTTATGGTGCCGGTAATGATGTGACGGCGGCGGGCGTGTTTGCCGATCTGTTACGCACTCTGTCGTGGAAGTTGGGAGTTTAATCATGGTTAAAATTCATGCCCCTGCCTCAATTGGCAACGTCAGCGTTGGCTTTGACGTTCTCGGGGCGGCCGTGTCACCGGTAGATGGCACGCTGCTGGGCGATTGCGTAACCGTGGAAGCGGCCGACGAATTCAGTCTGCACAATGAAGGCAGCTTCGTCAGCAAGTTGCCGGCGAACCCGAAAGAAAATATTGTCTATCAGTGCTGGGATCGCTTCTGTGAAGCGATCGGCGAGCGCGTGCCGGTCAGGATGACACTGGAAAAAAATATGCCAATTGGCTCCGGCCTCGGCTCCAGCGCCTGCTCGGTAGTCGCCGGATTAATGGCGATGAATGAACACTGCGGTAAGCCGCTGGACGATACGGCGCTGCTGGCGCTGATGGGCGAACTGGAAGGGCGCATCTCCGGCAGCGTACACTATGACAATGTGGCCCCCTGTTTCCTGGGGGGTATGCAGCTGATGCTGGAAGAGAACGGCATTATCAGTCAGGAAGTGCCAGGCTTTGATGACTGGCTGTGGGTGATGGCTTATCCGGGGATTAAGGTCTCCACGGCAGAAGCCCGTGCGATCCTGCCTGCGCAGTATCGCAAAGAGGATATTATCCGCCACGGCCGCTACCTTGGGGGCTTTATTCACGCCTGTCATACACAGCAACCGCTGCTGGCGGCAAAGCTGATGCAGGACGTCATTGCGGAACCTTACCGCACCCAATTGTTACCGGGCTTCAGTGAAGCCCGTCAGGCCGCTGCCGATATCGGTGCACTGGCCTGTGGTATTTCTGGCTCCGGCCCTACGCTGTTTGCCGTGTGTAACCAGCAGGATACCGCACAACGTATGGCAGACTGGCTCCGCCAGCATTATCTGCAAAATGATGAAGGCTTCGTCCATATCTGCCGTTTAGACACGGCAGGCGCACGTAAACTGGGATAACGCATGAAACTGTATAATCTTAAGGATCACAATGAGCAGGTCAGCTTCGCCCAGGCGGTGAAGCAGGGTCTGGGTAAACAGCAGGGCCTGTTCTTTCCGCTGGAATTACCTGAATTCGAACTGACCGACATCGATGCCATGCTGGAAATGGATTTCGTCACCCGCAGTAGCAAGATCCTGTCGGCCTTTATCGGTGACGAAATTGAAGCGCATCAGCTGAATGAGCGCCTGAAAACGGCCTTCACCTTCCCGGCACCGGTCGTGGATGTCACTGAGGATATCGCTGCACTGGAGTTATTCCACGGGCCGACGCTGGCGTTCAAAGACTTCGGCGGCCGCTTTATGGCACAGATGCTTGCCTGTGTCAGCGGAGCCGACGAGAAGATCACCATCCTGACCGCCACGTCGGGTGATACCGGTGCCGCCGTCGCTCATGCCTTCTACGGTATGGAAAACGTGCGTGTGGTGATCCTCTATCCGCAGGGCAAAATCAGCCCGCTGCAGGAGAAGCTGTTCTGTACGCTGGGTGGGAATATTCAGACCATCGCCGTCGACGGCGATTTCGATGCCTGCCAGTCGCTGGTGAAACAGGCGTTTGATGATGAAGAGCTGAAGAAGGCCATTGGCCTGAACTCGGCGAACTCGATCAACATCAGCCGGCTGCTGGCGCAGATCTGCTATTACTTTGAAGCGGTGGCGCAGCTGCCACAGGAAAAACGTAACCAGCTGGTGATCTCCGTACCGAGCGGTAACTTTGGTGACCTGACGGCTGGCCTGCTGGCGAAGACGCTCGGCCTGCCGGTGAAACGCTTTATTGCTGCCACCAACGCGAACGACACCGTGCCGCGTTTCCTGGTGAACGGTGAGTGGGCACCTAACGTGACTGTCGCCACCCTGTCTAACGCGATGGATGTGTCTCAGCCGAACAACTGGCCGCGCGTGGAAGAGATCTTCCGTCGCAAAATCTGGCGCCTGCAGGATCTGGGTTACGGTGCCGTGGATGACGAGACCACTAAAGCGACCATGCGTGAGCTGGCCGATCTGGGCTACCTTTCAGAGCCGCACGCGGCCATCGCCTACCGTCTGCTGCGCGATCAGCTGCAGGAAGGCGAGTTTGGCCTGTTCCTCGGCACCGCGCACCCGGCGAAGTTTAAAGAGAGTGTGGAAGCGATCCTCGATCAAACGCTGACGCTGCCGGAGGCGCTGGCCGAACGTGCCGATTTGCCGCTGCTGTCGCATAAGATGAAAGGTGACTTTGCCGAACTGCGTGAGTTCCTGCTGAAGAAATAATCAGCTAAACTGTGTTGCGCAGGGGCTGACCGTTATCCGGTCAGCCTTTTACCCGCATCAGGGGCGACCAGAAAAGAAGGTCGTCCCCTGGTTTTACGCGGTTTCGCGGCGTTTAAATACCAGCTCGTTCCCTTTGCTTGCTTCCGCATCAAACGCATAACCGTCCACATCAAATTTCTTGAGCTGTGCAGGTTTGCTCAGGCGATGCTCAATGATATAGCGGCTCATCAGGCCACGCGCTTTTTTCGCATAGAAGCTGATAACCTTAAACGTGCCGTTTTTCTCGTCTAAAAATACTGGCTTGACGATCTCGCCTTTAAGCAGTTTAGGTTTAACCGCTTTGAAATACTCATCGGACGCGAGATTGATCAGCACGTCATCGCCCTGGTCTGCCAGCGCAGCATTCAGCGCGTGGGTCAGTTTTTCACCCCAGAAGCTGTAGAGATCTTTGCCTGCCGGATTGGCCAGTTTAATACCCATTTCCAGACGATAGGCCTGCATCAGATCCAGTGGGCGCAGCAGTCCGTACAGCCCTGACAGCATGCGCAGATGCTGCTGGGCGAAATCGAAATCTTTTTCACTGAAGGTTTCGGCCTGCAGGCCGGTATATACATCCCCTTTAAACGCGAGGATCGCCTGGCGGGCGTTGTCGGGGGTGAAATCCGGCTGCCAGTCGTTAAAGCGCTGGGCGTTCAGCACGGCCAGTTTATCGCTGATGTGCATCAGTGAACCGATATCCGCCGGTGAGAGCTTACGCGCCACGGCAATCAGCTTCTGTGACTCTTCCAGCAGGGCAGGCTGAGTGTAACGTTGCGTCGCCAGCGGGCTTTCAAAGTCCAGCGTTTTGGCCGGGGATATTACCATTAACATGAACGCGTCCTTCATTGCAGAGAGGGGCAGAAAAGTATCAGCGCCTACTGTAACAAAAAAGTGGGCCCGGGTGGCTAATCGCTGCTATTGGTGGCGGATGAAAACCCCGGCAATGACCGGGATAATGGGGCTTTTGTGCGCCGGCTTTAGCCCGATGAGGCACGAAAGTTTACGCCTCTTGCATGGTGGGGTACGCGTGCTATCATCCGGGCAGACATTTTCAACACCCTGACAAATCAACTTTGATGAGAATGACAACTATGACGGACAAATTATCTTCCCTGCGTCAACTCACTACCGTTGTTGCTGATACTGGCGACATCGCAGCGATGAAACTCTACAAACCTCAAGATGCCACCACCAACCCTTCCCTGATCCTTAGCGCCGCACAGATCCCAGAATACCGTAAGCTGATTGATGAAGCCGTGGTATGGGCGCGTAAGCAGACCAGCAATAAAGAAGAGCAGGTAGCCTACGCTGCCGACAAGCTGGCGGTGAACATTGGTCTGGAAATTCTGCAGCTGGTCCCGGGCCGCATCTCTACCGAAGTCGACGCACGCCTGTCTTACGATACCGAAGGCAGCATTGCTAAAGCCCGTAGCCTGATCAAACTGTATAACGATGCCGGCATCAGCAACGACCGCATCCTGATCAAGCTGGCTTCTACCTGGCAGGGTATCCGCGCGGCGGAACAGCTGGAAAAAGAAGGCATCAACTGTAACCTGACGCTGCTGTTCTCCTTCGCTCAGGCGCGTGCCTGTGCGGAAGCCGGCGTGTTCCTGATTTCTCCGTTTGTTGGTCGTATTCTCGACTGGTACAAAGCCAATACCGATAAGAAAGAGTACGCACCGAACGAAGATCCAGGCGTGGTTTCCGTCACTGAAATCTATGAATACTACAAGCAGCACGGTTACGAAACCGTGGTGATGGGTGCCAGCTTCCGTAACGTTGGCGAAATCATCGAACTGGCGGGCTGCGACCGTCTGACCATCTCTCCGGGCCTGCTGAAAGAACTGGCAGAAACCGAAGGTAGCGTTGAGCGCAAGCTGTCCTACAGCGGTGAAGTGAAAGCGCGTCCGGCGAAAATGACCGAGTCTGAGTTCCTGTGGCAGCACAACCAGGATCCAATGGCAGTACAGAAACTGGCTGAAGGCATCCGTAACTTTGCCATCGACCAGGGCAAACTGGATAAGATGATTGCCGACCTGCTGTAATTGATCGCGTGGCCGGGAAACCGGCCACTGTTTTTGTTTTTGCTATATTGCCTGAGTATTTATTGGATGGGTTAAAGCGATCGTTATCGGCGGATTTTCGCTGCGGGAGATCGCTTGATACGTCTTGCCTCGCATAAAGTCCGGGCATTGTCGAATGCTACGCGGGGCGTCTGAACGAACTGAAAATCCCGTGGAGAAAGTCGCCTTCCGGCATCCTGCGACTGATATACACAGAACATGCACCCCCGCGTGTTTATCCATAAATACTGCAGGGATATTCATCTGTTTTAGTGTACAAACAGTAATCGCCGTTTATCCATTAGTCATAAACAAAATTCACCATCGCTGTTGTGCTCACTTGGCCGCTGGACAGTGCCTGCTTGTCATACACGTAGTACCACGCATTCAAGGGTATCCATAGCTGCGATGGTAACGCCTGGTCAGCAGTGTAAGAGAACAGTGCGGTTGCATTTCCCTGGACAGTTTCTGACGGGCTGAAGATGATCGGAATATTATCACTCGCTTTTGCCACACGAATACCGACGCCTTTTGCCCCACCTGTTTCTCTGGAAATCAGCGTAGTATTATCGGACGCCAGCAGATAGTTGCTGCTCAAAAATGCCTTCAGATTGACTCCGGCGATGCCATTCTTAATGCCGTCACAACTAAAATTTAAGACAAATGCTTTCTTACCATTGGTGGCCCCGCTCGCCAGTGAGGCAATATCAATATTGTTCAGCACCACGGTTTTATTATCATCATCGAAGCTGCACGTGGTGACACTTTTCACGAATCTAATCTTCAGAGCTTTGTAATAAATGTCGTAGTTATGTTTTGGCCAGCTCCAGTGGAAGATAAAATAGGCAAAATCACTGACCATCCTGGCAATATTCTGAATGATAGTCAGGCCCGTACTGTCCTGGGCAAGCACAACCGGATTGATGGTGGCAGTATCACCATTGACCACCATAACATTTTTAGTCGGGACCGTTGCCAGTAGTCGCAGGGTGACGGTAAAGTCGGCATCAATATCCGAACCGTTGTTGGTGCCGACCTTAGGGTGTGTCTCCTGCGGTGTGGGCTTGCTGATGTTGACGCTGACATAAGCATTGCCCGGGAATTTCAGATTAAGCGTATTCTGGGCATAAGGCGTGGAGTTATCGACGGTGTTCTTACCCCCTATGATGCCCCAGGCTGGCATACTGCAGGTAAAGGTGCCTGGATATTCTGTCCGCTGACTGAACGAAACGTATCCCGTCATATTTAATGCAGTCGTGGCATCAAAATAGAGAAAGGGAGCATTAATAACAGCATTTTGTGTACAGTTTGCGCTAGCCCGGGTAGACAGGAACATGGCCAGTAAACTAAAGGCAATCACTGAACCTATTCTTATTACGCGCAGGGGGGCGGGCATTTTCTTCATATTCTTCCCTGATTACTGGCAGTGATTGACATCACTTGCCAGGTTAGTTTTCGGGTGGGTAATAGTACAGAGACGTGCATCGTCACTGGAGAAATGGACGATGACCTTATCGGGCAGTTTCTCGCTGTGCACAAAGATCACGCTGCCCTGTCCGACATAGCCCATCTCATTACCCTGACTGTCCGTGACCAGCGCACCAAACGGCAGCGGGGAATTCTGCGGATCGACGGCATAAAAGATAAAGCTCTTACGCTGGTCGGTTTCAAACTTCACGTAGCTGATGGATCCGGCATAAGGCACAACATCTTTGCGGTTACCCAGCAGCTGCACGTCATCGCCCAGATTGGTGGTATCCAGCGTCATTGAGTTTTTACGGTAAGGTGACATATAGGGAATAAGCGCTTTGCCCCGACTGTTGGTGACCATGGTCGAGTCGCTGTTAACCGCGGCGTTGGCTACGCCCGGAGCATCTATAATTGCAAAGGTACTGCCGACCTGATTGGCAAACAGCACGCCGCCCTGATACGCCACCATACTACCGGTCAGCCCCAATCCTTCCTGATTGAAGTCCGATGACTGGCTCCACGACGCGTTCATGGTGGTGGCGGAGGCGCGGTACCCGACGTTCGCATTGGTGGTCGTTTTGCCGCCCTGGCTGTTGGCCATATCAATGTTATAGTTCCACTGGTTGGCCTGACCGGCGGTGCCGCTTAACCCCAGATCGCTGTTGTTATAGTGATCTTGCGTAAAGGACGCGTTGGTTGACAGATACATCGGTGAGTCAAAGACGCTGAAGGGAACGGATAATCCGACGTAATAACGCATCTCTTCCCGGTTGTCATTATCCCGGGTTCGGCTGGCAGAAACGTTAAAGGTCACATTACACAGCGTATTCGAATAGCCCACCTGGTACTCTTTACTGTTCTGCTTACCGCCCCAGTAATTTCTCAGGGTGCCGGACAGAAACAGCGATCCCGCTGCCCTTCCCAGGTTTTGATTCACATTAAAGTTGAAGCTGTTCTTTTGGTTTACCGTGATGCTGTTGTTTTCACTCCTTCCGTCGCTTTCTCGCTGGACCGAATCCTCCATGGTCAGAAAGCCGCTGGTGGAGTAGCGATAGGCTGCCAGCGCAAAATTGGTGCCCGTATTCGCCAGGAACTTACTGTAGGCGAGGCGGAAGCTCTGCCCGCTACTGCTTTCTACGTGCCGGTAAGAGGTCTGACGCGCCTGAGTGATATCGAAGGACAGCGCACCCAGGGGCAGGTTCAGCCCGGTACCGAGCAGAACAGAGCTGTAATGGTTGCTCCAGAGCCCTCCGGCATAGGCGGTAAACAGATTCGACATCCCCCGACGCCAGGTACCCTGAATAAATTCAGGATGGACGGAGACGTCCGGGATTTGCACCTTTCCCATCGCCAGGTTGTAGACGTTGATACCGGGCTTCAACATGCCGGGAACCGAGGAATAAGGGACGGTAAAGCGCTGAATACGGCCGTCCGCCTCGTCGACTTCAACATTCAGGTCGCCTCCTGAACCCGTGGGCAAAATATCATTAATCGCGAAGGGACCAGGGGACACATTTTGCTGATAGATAACCACGCCATTCTGGATGATTTTCACCAGGGCATTTGTCTGGGCCACGCCATGAACGATGGGCGCAAACCCCTGCATGGAGTCTGGGAACATGCGGATATCGGTCCCCATGCTGATGCCCCGAAAACGGTAAGAGTCAAAGAGGTCTGACGGGGTATAGCTGTCGCCTACCCGTAACTGTGAATCAATGGCGCTAATATTTCTCTGCAAGTATCGGGTATTATTTTGCCATTTAGACTTGCCCGTTCTGGAGTAATTAAAGGAACTGTTATCACGTAACTGCCAGCTAAGCAGATTGAGCCCGGTGTTTAATGAGATATAACCGCTGTCTTCATTCTGATGATTGTTAGAGGCTGAGTGATAATAGTTTGCCTGATAAGACAGTGTCAGGCCGGGGATGCCTTCGCTCCAGAATTTAGGGTCAATATATCCCTGCCATTTTGTGTCCATCTCCTGCTGCGGTACACTTAAATCCAGCCTCAGCTGACCGCTGTCAAAGCTACTCTTAATTCCTTTATCAAGGGAATAGACGTTCAGGGATTGGCTTTTTTCATTTTTAGGATTAGTCAGAACCTTTCGTAACCCCATTCGGGTAAATTCCTGTGATTTTATCCGGATGTCATTTAGGCTACTAACGACGCTGGCAGTGTACTTCCCCTTCCAGTCACCGTTGACGTAAACATCAATGTCATAATTCCCTGCAGGCAGATCGCTGTTTTGATAGAAGCGAGATAAATCGGCATGGCTGGATTTTCCAACCAGGAAGTCAGTATTAAATGTGACCGCATAACTTGTCTGCTGTTTCAGGAACAAAGAAAACATTAATGCCAGATGCAGTGTTATCCGATTTATTTTAAAAGTAGGCATCGTTACTGTATTTTTTTCTTCGATTCAATACTGGCACCATAGTCATTGATATAGACAAGCGTAATGGGTGTTCCACTGCTCAGTGTCTTGCTGATTTTCAATGACCGTTGAGAAAAAGGAGATACCATCAGACCATTTTTCAAAATATTCCCTGTCTTGTTAATCGATACCCCCGATAACGTAAAGTAATAAGGCGTCGCGTTATGGAGTATGATGCTGTCATTCTGTTGTGTTAGGGTGACGTTATCGATCATATTCTTCGGCGCTATTTTCAGTCCGGCCGGTCGGAAAAAGAGTTTGATACGGGATCGAATAGCCAGTTGCATCACGCTTTTTCCCTTAAGATTTTCCGGTACGGGAGGGATATCCAGAACATTAAGATAGAAAACAGATTCACGATCGGTCGGCAGCGTCCCCCCCATATAGCGTATCTTCAGTTGCTGCCCGCTGTGGGCGGGCACTTTGGCCACCGGTGGCATCAACAGAAATGGGACTCTTGCGGTCTCCGGCGTGGAATCAGGATCCCCGTCATCAATCCATGCCTGAACCAGCGATGGGTCAGAGCCGTTATTGAGCAATTGAACTGAGACTTCTTTCCTGTCGGAAGGGTAGATCTCACGTGTCGCGCTAATAATCACATTCGCATGACAAAAAAAAGGAAACAGCGTAACCAGCAGTAAAATTAGTCTCATAAAACAATCGCTCAATAATCTTTTTATTAAAAATTACAGATAGGTGACGTTATAGGTTACCATTGTTCTGACCACGCCCGCTTCGGCAGGTTGTGTACCCACTTTATAATACTTAGCATAAAAGTTGATGGTGTCCGGTGATGCTGACGTGCCAGCCAGTTTGGTATCCAGTATCTGGTTAAGCATAATAGGCTGTGTTTCGGTGTTTTTTAAAACAATGGCGATACCGACATTTCGCGGATTACCTTGCGGATCATTCTCCTGGTTAATGAGGTATTTTCCGTCATTGGAAATGGTATTTGGAGAAGAGAATTGCATCTGAAGACTGGGGGTGGCTACGGGTGTTTCACCGTCGGCAGCTTTAACGATGTTAGCCGATGAACAATTAGAAAAGTCCAGTGAGAATGCCTTTTTACCCACGTCAATTAAACCTTCTGCCGTTCCTGCCTGTTCAGTACTGATCGGGTTCAATGCGACAGAAAGATTGGCCGAGTTATTACCATTAATAGTACAGGTTGCATCAGTTACCGCACCCGAGAAATTAATAGTGCCCCCAGAAATACTGGTTGTAGCATGGCTCATTGAGCTGAATAACGCTACGGGCAATATCGCACTTAGAATAACTTTTTTCATTTCTAACCTCTGTTTCTTAAATGATAGGGTGTTTTTTTTACATGGTTTCCCGCCTCGATTTCTGGGTCGAGGTTAAGGCAGTATTCGTTTTTACGTTTATTGTGGTGCAGTTATTTAATAATGGCGACATCCTTGTTTCTGATAGGGTGGCGCGGATTTTAGTGCTTTTTATTATTCGTATAGGGGCAAAAAAAGCGATAAGTCATAGTGCGTTTTTTTCTCAATTATAAAAATGCAGGCGATCTTATTTTTATTGTGTGCATATTCGTTTTTCCATTTCTTTTTATTTCCGGTGTCATTCTTTGCAAAATCTCTGCCCGCTACTTTGCCAGGTTTCCCTACTTCAGTGTATTCTTGTGAAGACACTCTTACTCCCACCGGCTGTGTTGTTATGCCGGGTATGAATGGCGATAACAAAATGAATACACTACGTATAGGCTTGATTTCCGTCTCCGATCGGGCTGCCAATGGCCTTTACCAGGACCAGGGGCTACCTGCTCTGGAGAGCTGGCTATCCCGGGCGCTGACGACACCTTTCGAGATCGAAAAACGTCTGGTGCCTGACGAACAGCCGATGATTGAGCAGACGATTTGTGAACTGGTCGATGAGCTGTTCTGTCATCTGGTTCTGACCACGGGGGGAACCGGCCCGGCACGGCGGGATGTGACCCCCGATGCGACTCTGGCGATTGCCGATCGTGAGATGCCGGGTTTTGGTGAGCAGATGCGCCAGATCAGCCTGAACTTTGTGCCGACGGCAATTTTATCGCGCCAGATGGCGGTGATCCGTAAGCAGTCCCTGGTGATCAACCTGCCTGGCCAGCCGAAGTCGATTCAGGAGACGCTGGAAGGCCTGAAGGACAGTGAAGGCCATGCGCAGGTAGCGGGGATTTTCGCCAGTGTTCCGTACTGCATTCAACTGCTGGAAGGGCCCTATGTTGAGACTGACCCGCTGGTCGTAGCAGCATTTCGTCCCAAGAGCGCCCGCCGCGAAACAAATAGCTAAAGAATGGTTTTTTCACGCATAAAATCCAGCGTACGCTGCTGTGGCAGATAATTGACGGTATAGTCATCACAGCTTTACACACCCTAACGATATGCTTTACCTCTGACACTGGATTTTCGTGAAAAATGATGCCTCTTGATCATGTTCGTCATCTTAACCGACAGGATTACAGGACGTTAACCCTGGCGGCCCTGGGCGGCGCACTGGAGTTTTACGACTTCATTATTTTCGTCTTTTTCGCCAGTGTGATCGGCGAACTGTTTTTCCCGTCGGATATTCCTGAATGGCTACGGCAGCTTCAGACATTTGGCATTTTTGCTGCCGGTTATCTTGCCCGTCCTTTAGGCGGGCTGATCATGGCCCACTTTGGTGACAGCCTCGGCCGTAAAAAAATGTTCAGTCTGAGTATTTTACTGATGGCGCTGCCGACGCTGGCGATGGGGCTGCTGCCGACGTATGCCTCTATCGGTCTTGCCGCTCCGCTGCTGCTGTTACTGCTGCGGGTGCTGCAGGGGGCCGCGATTGGCGGAGAAGTGCCGGGGGCCTGGGTCTTTGTTGCCGAACATGTTCCGGAAAAACGGATCGGTTTTGCCTGCGGAACGCTGACGGCGGGACTGACCTTTGGCATTCTGCTGGGATCGCTGGTCGCTACGCTGATTACCACCACCCTCAGCGCCCGGGCGATTGCTGAAATGGGCTGGCGTATACCCTTCCTGCTCGGGGGCGGTTTTGGCTTGCTTGCCATGTACCTGCGCCGCTGGCTGCATGAAACGCCGGTCTTTATCGAGATGAAACAGCGTAAGGCGCTGTCGGTAGAGCTGCCGTTGAAAACGGTCGTCTTGCGCTACACGCATGGCGTGATCGTCTCCATGCTGCTGACCTGGCTGCTGTCGGCCTGCATTGTCGTGGTGCTGTTAATGGCCCCCGCGCTGTTGCAAAAATTACACGGTCTGCCCGCTGCCGTGACGCTGCAAGCCAACAGTCTGGCGACAGTGATGCTGATTTTTGGCTGCATCATTGCCGGCGCACTGGTCGACCGTATCGGCGCGTCAACCACCCTCATTGTGGGCAGTCTGCTGATGGCCCTCTCCAGTTGGGCATTCTTTCATATCGCTGCGCAGGCTCCACAATTTCTCTTTGCCGCCTATGCGCTGGCCGGGCTCTGTGTTGGGGTCGTGGGCGTAGTGCCATTCGTCATGGTCAGTGCGTTCCCGGCGGAGGTGCGTTTCACCGGCATCTCCTTCTCGTATAATATTGCCTATGCCATTTTCGGCGGGCTGACGCCGATCGCCCTGACGTTGATGCTGAAGCTGACCCCGATGGCCCCGGCTTATTACGTGCTGGCCCTGGCGGGAATGGGCGTGCTGGTGGGCCTCTGGCTGCGGGGGAGTGCAGGTCAACAGGCGCTGCTGAAGCAGGTCAGCCTGCACTAGCGTATGATTACCGGCCGTTGTAACGGGTCAGCTCAGGCTGACCCGTTCTTTTTATAAAGGCAAAGTGAAAATTTTTTTGCCTCTGCCCCTTGATGCCGCGTTGCCCGGCCCCATCTTAGTTGGCATCCGAGGCTACGGACCTGGAAAAAAAAGCGTAGGGCGAGCAGTTGAAACTGTAAAAATTGCCCACATTAAAGGTTCATAGGCTGATTTGAATTGAATTTAAGTGGGAGATGTTTAGATGGGTAAGATTATTGGTATTGACCTGGGCACAACTAACTCTTGTGTAGCTATCATGGATGGCGGCAAAGCGCGTGTACTGGAGAATGCGGAAGGGGATCGTACCACACCTTCCATTATTGCTTACACCCAGGACGGTGAAACGCTGGTAGGCCAGCCTGCTAAACGTCAGGCCGTCACTAACCCGCAGAATACACTGTTTGCGATTAAGCGCCTGATTGGCCGTCGCTTCCAGGATGAAGAAGTTCAGCGTGACCTGAAAATCATGCCGTTCAAAATCGTTGGCGCTGACAACGGCGACGCATGGCTGGACGTGAAAGGCCAGCGCGTGGCTCCGCCACAGATTTCAGCGGAAGTGCTGAAAAAAATGAAGAAAACGGCTGAAGATTACTTGGGTGAACCCGTAACTGAAGCGGTTATCACCGTACCGGCTTACTTCAACGATGCACAGCGTCAGGCAACGAAAGATGCCGGTCGTATCGCCGGTCTGGAAGTAAAACGTATCATCAACGAACCAACGGCAGCCGCACTGGCATACGGTCTGGATAAAGGTCAGGGTAACCGTACTATCGCGGTTTATGACCTGGGTGGTGGTACTTTCGATATCTCTATCATCGAAATCGATGAAGTGGATGGCGAAAAAACCTTTGAAGTTCTGGCGACCAACGGTGATACCCACCTGGGTGGTGAAGACTTCGATAGCCGCATGATTAACTATCTGGTGGCTGAGTTTAAGAAAGATCAGGGCATCGATCTGCATAACGATCCGCTGGCCATGCAGCGTCTGAAAGAAGCGGCAGAAAAAGCGAAAATCGAGCTGTCTTCTGCACAGCAGACTGACGTCAACCTGCCGTACATCACCGCAGATGCGACAGGGCCTAAGCACCTGAACATTAAAGTGACGCGTGCGAAACTGGAATCACTGGTTGAAGACCTGGTGGCACGCTCTATCGACCCACTGAAAGTGGCGTTGCAGGATGCAGGTCTGTCTGTTTCAGACATTAACGACGTTATCCTGGTCGGTGGTCAGACTCGTATGCCAATGGTGCAGGCGAAAGTGGCTGAGTTCTTCGGTAAAGAGCCACGTAAAGACGTGAACCCGGATGAAGCGGTAGCGGTAGGTGCTGCGGTTCAGGGTGGCGTGCTGGCCGGTGAAGTGAAAGACGTGCTACTGCTGGATGTTACCCCGCTGTCACTGGGTATTGAAACCATGGGTGGCGTGATGACTCCGCTGATCACCAAGAACACGACGATCCCGACCAAACACAGCCAGGTGTTCTCAACTGCAGAAGACAACCAGTCTGCGGTGACCATCCATGTTGTGCAGGGTGAGCGTAAACGTGCTGCGGATAACAAATCACTGGGTCAGTTCAACCTGGACGGTATCCAGAACGCACCACGCGGTTTACCTCAGATCGAAGTGACCTTCGACATCGATGCTGACGGCATCCTGCATGTGTCTGCGAAAGACAAAAACAGCGGTAAAGAGCAGAAGATCACCATCAAGGCCTCTTCCGGTCTGAACGACGAAGAGATCGAAAAAATGGTGCGTGATGCAGAAGCTAACGCTGAGTCTGACCGTAAGTTCGAAGAGCTGGTGCAGACACGTAACCAGGGCGATCAGCTGTCACACAGCACGCGTAAGCAGCTGGATGAAGCCGGCGATAAACTGCCAGCAGATGACAAAGCGCCTATCGAAGCTGCGCTGACCGATCTGAACACTGCGCTGAAAGGCGAAGACAAAGCGGAAATCGAAGCCAAGATCCAGGCTCTGATGGAAGTGTCTGGCAAGCTGATGGAGTTCGCACAGCAGCAGCAGGCCGCTGGCGGTGCAGCAGAAGCTACCGAGGGTGCGAAGAAAGACGATGATGTTGTCGACGCTGAATTTGAAGAAGTGAAAGACAACAAAAAATAATCGCCCTTGAGCGGGCAAGGTGGCGCGTGATGCGCCATTGATCACCAGCACGGGCGTCGGAGAAATCCTACGCCCGTGCACGCATGTTAAGGGCAGGATCAACAACAATGGCGAAAAGAGACTATTACGAGGTTTTAGGCGTATCCAAGTCAGCGGATGAGCGTGAGATCAAAAAGGCTTATAAACGCCTGGCAATGAAGTTTCACCCCGACCGTAACCAGGGTGAAGGTGCCGAAGAGCAGTTTAAAGAGGTTAAAGAAGCCTACGAAATTCTGACCGATGCGCAGAAACGTGCGGCCTACGACCAGTATGGTCACGCTGCTTTTGAGCAGGGTGGCATGGGCGGCGGCGGTCACGGTGGCTTCGGCGGCGGTGGCGGTGCTGACTTCAGCGATATCTTTGGCGACGTATTCGGCGATATCTTTGGCGGAGGCCGCCGTCAGCAGCGTGCTGCCCGTGGCGCTGATTTACGCTACAACATGGAGCTGTCGCTGGAAGAAGCGGTACGCGGCGTGACCAAAGAGATCCGCATTCCTACGTTGGAAGAGTGTGATGTCTGCCACGGCAGTGGCGCGAAAGCGGGCACCAAACCGCAGACCTGTTCAACCTGTCACGGTGCGGGCCAGGTTCAGATGCGCCAGGGCTTCTTTACCGTGCAGCAGGCGTGTCCGACCTGTCATGGTCGCGGCTCGGTCATTAAAGATCCGTGCAATGCCTGTCATGGTCATGGCCGGGTAGAACGTTCGAAGACGCTGTCGGTGAAAATTCCGGCGGGCGTGGATACCGGTGACCGCATTCGTCTGACTGGCGAAGGGGAAGCGGGTGAGCAGGGCGCGCCAGCGGGCGATCTGTATGTCCAGGTGCAGGTGCGTAAGCACAATATCTTTGAACGTGAAGAGAATAACCTGTACTGCGAAGTGCCGATTAACTTCGTGATGGCGGCGCTGGGCGGTGAAATTGAAGTCCCTACGCTGGATGGCCGCGTGAAGCTGAAGGTTCCGGCGGAAACGCAGACCGGTAAGCTGTTCCGCATGCGGGGCAAGGGTGTGAAATCCGTACGCGGTGGTGCACAGGGTGACCTGCTGTGCCGCGTAGTGGTCGAAACCCCGGTCAGCCTGAATGAGAAGCAGAAATCGCTGCTGCGAGAACTGGAGGAAAGCTTTGGCGGTCCATCCGGTGAGAAAAACAGCCCGCGTTCGAAAAGCTTCTTTGATGGCGTAAAAAAATTCTTTGATGATTTAACCCGCTAATTACCCAGCCTGAGGGCCGATCGAAGAACCGATCGGCCCTTCTTATTGACTCCTCGTAAATACCGATCCTTTCTGCCTGTATAAACTGTTTTTTCCGAACGGTTTAACCGCGTATGCTATCCGCTAAGTTATAAATCCTCTTATCTCTGGGATATTCAGCGGAGCCTGTATGAACCTTTTTCTCAAAAAATTGTTAAAAAACGACGCCACGGGCGGCGTGGTGCTGATTGTTGCCGCCGCCGTTGCCATGTTTCTCGCCAATAATGCCAGTACACAGCAGGACTATCAGGCCATTCTGGCGATGCCGGTGCAGTTCCGCTTCGGCGCACTGGAGATCAATAAAGATCTGCTGCTGTGGATTAATGATGCGCTGATGGCGCTGTTCTTCCTGATGATCGGCCTGGAAGTGAAACGTGAGCTGATGATGGGCTCGCTGAAAGGGCGTGAGCGTGCGATGTTCCCGCTGATTGCCGCCCTCGGCGGTATGCTGGCACCGGGCCTGATTTACGCCGCGTTAAACCACAGCGACCCGCTGGCGATCCACGGCTGGGCAATCCCGGCGGCGACCGATATTGCCTTCGCGCTCGGTATCCTGGCGTTGCTGGGCAGCCGCGTGCCGCCGGCACTGAAAATGTTTTTAATGGCGCTGGCCGTGATTGATGACCTGGGGGCGATTGTGATTATCGCCTTCTTCTATACCAACGATCTGTCGCTGACGTCGCTCGGCGTGGCTGCGGCCTCCATCGTGGTGCTGGCGATACTTAACCTGTGCGGCGTCCGTAAGACGTCGGTGTATCTGCTGGTGGGCATGGTGCTGTGGGTAGCGGTGCTGAAGTCTGGCGTCCATGCCACGCTGGCCGGGGTGATTGTCGGACTGTTAATTCCGCTGCAAAAACAGGAGGGGCACTCTCCGGCGATCGAACTGGCCAACGGTTTGCATTCGTGGGTGAGCTGGCTGATCCTGCCGCTGTTTGCCTTTGCCAATGCCGGCGTCTCCCTGACGGGCGTATCAGTCGAAGGTCTGTTCTCGATGGTGCCTCTGGGGATCATTCTTGGTCTGCTGGTGGGTAAACCTCTGGGGATCACGCTGATTTGCTGGCTGGCCGTGAAAATGAAAATTGCCGTGCTGCCTGAAAATACCAAAATGGTCGATATTGCCGCCGTCGGTGTTCTGTGTGGTATTGGCTTTACCATGTCGATCTTTATTGCCTCCCTGGCTTTTGATGCCGCACACGAAGAGATGGTGACGCTCGCCAAGCTGGGTATTTTGAGCGGCTCCGTATTGTCCGCGGTACTGGGGTATACCCTGCTGCGTCTTAAGCTGCGTCCGCAGCCGCAGCAGTAACGGCACAGGACCCGCCATGGCGCAGATGAACTATAACCACCTCTATTATTTCTGGCAGGTGTGTAAATCTGGTTCGGTAGTGGGGGCGGCCGAGGTGTTAAATCTCATGCCGCAAACTATTACCGGCCAGTTGAAAAGCCTGGAAGAGCGTTTGCAGGGAAAACTGTTCAAGCGTCATGGACGCGGTCTGGTTCCCTCCGAACTGGGGCAGCTGGTCTTTCGCTATGCCGACCGCATGTTCACGCTCAGTCAGGAGATGCTGGATATCGTTAACTATCGCAAGGAGGCGAGCCTGCTGTTCGATGTGGGGGTGGCAGATGCGCTCTCTAAGCTGCTGGTCAGCCGGGTGCTGGAAACGGCGGTAGTGGCCGGAGAGCCCATCCACCTGCGCTGCTTTGAATCCACCCATGAAATGCTGCTGGAGCAGCTGAGTCAGCATAAGCTGGATATGATCCTCTCTGACTGTTCCGTCGGCTCCTCGCTGCAGGAGGGGCTGTTTTCAGTCAAGCTGGGGGAGTGTGCGGTCAGCTTCTGGTGCTATGCACCGCAGCCGGTCATGCCATTCCCCGCCTGCCTGAGCCAGCATAAATTGCTGATCCCCGGCCGCCGCTCCATGCTGGGGCGGAAAGTGCTGAACTGGCTGCAGTCTCAGGATCTGACGGTGGATATTTTAGGTGAATTCGATGATGCGGCGCTGATGAAGGCATTCGGTGCGGCCAATCAGGCGATTTTTGTCGCGCCCACCCTCTACGGTCGGGAACATTTTTATCGTGAAGGCATTGTTGAACTGGGAAGAATTGATTCGGTAATGGAAGAGTATCACGTGATTTTTGCCGAAAGAATGATCCAGCACCCGGCGGTACAGCGTATCTGTAACAGCGATTTTAGCGAATTATTTTCAGGCGTGTAGTCTGTTTGCTCCCGCATCTTCAGCCGTGAGCCAGGATCAGGCAAGGGCTATTTTTAACCCAGCGTGACGTACGCACCACAAGCGGCACAAAACACACCAATAAAAAAACCGCCAGAAGGCGGTTTCTTTATCAAAGCTCGATTAACAGACTGACATTAAGCCAGTTTGCTGATCTGTGCAGCCAGATTTGCTTTATGACGTGCAGCTTTGTTCTTGTGGATCAGGCCTTTAGCTGCCTGACGGTCCACAATTGGTTGCATATCATTAAATGCATTCTGCGCAGCCGCTTTATCGCCAGTAGCGATAGCCGCGTAAACTTTCTTGATAAAAGTACGCAACATTGAACGACGGCTAGCGTTGTGCTTACGACGCTTCTCAGACGTTACGGCGCGTTTCTTAGCTGATTTGATATTAGCCAAGGTCCAACTCCCAAATAGTTCTATGAGGACAATTCAAAGGCCGAGGAATATGCCCTTTTCGCCTTCGGTTGTCAATGGATTTGTGCAAATAAGCGCCGGTCAAACAGTGGCACTTGATTACGTTTCGATGGCGCAAGATTCTATCAGCTTCGGCCTGGCGAATACAGCTTATTCACAAGAAAAATAACATCCCGCGCCCGATCAGCACCATACAGAACGAAATGGCGAGAAGAAAGCATGAAAGCCCATATTCGTGGGTTAACCTTACGGGCTGTACAAGGTATAATCCGCCGATTTCCACAAATTTGAGCCAGCCATGAAGTTTATCCGCGGCATACATAACCTGAGAGAGCAGCATCGCGGCTGCGTTCTGACCATTGGCAACTTCGATGGCGTACATCGCGGCCACCAGGCGCTGCTGGCACAACTGTGCAAAGAAGGGCGTCAGCGTAACTTGCCGGTCGTGGTCATGCTGTTTGAGCCCCAGCCGCTGGAGCTGTTTGCAGCGGATAAAGCCCCGGCGCGCCTGACGCGTCTGCGGGAAAAGGTGCGTTATCTGGAACGGGCTGGTGTTGATGCGGTCCTTTGCGTGCGGTTCGATCGCCGTTTCGCCGCCTATACCGCACAAAGTTTTGTCGCTGACCTGCTGGTAGAGAAGCTGGACGTCAGGTTCCTGGCGGTCGGCGATGATTTCCGCTTTGGCGCTGGTCGCCAGGGCGATTTCCTGCTATTACAGAATGCTGGCGTCGAATATGGCTTTGATGTCATCAGTACCCAGACTTTCTGTGATGATGGCAAACGCATTAGCAGTACGGCGGTGCGCCAGGCACTGGCAGAAGACGATCTGGCGCTGGCCAGCGCGCTGCTGGGCCGCCCCTTCAGTATTTCCGGCCGCGTAGTGCACGGTGATGCGCTGGGCCGTACTATTGGTTTCCCGACCGCCAACCTGCCGCTGAAGCGAACGGTCTCTCCGGTAAAAGGCGTCTACGCCGTTGAGGTCCTGGGACTCGGTGAGCAGCCGCTTCCTGGTGTTGCCAATATTGGTACGCGCCCGACCGTAGCCGGGTTGCGTCAGCAGTTAGAGGTGCATCTGCTGGACGTGACGATGAACCTGTATGGCCGCCATATTGAAGTGGTCCTGCGTGATAAAATACGTAACGAGCAGCGTTTTGCCTCGCTCGATGCGCTGAAAGAACAAATTGCAAACGATGTGGTGACGGCCCGAACCTTTTTCGGGCTGCAGACATTGCTTTAAATTGACATAGAACCGACATACGGAACCGAGAATCTGATGAGTGACTATAAATCTACCCTGAATTTGCCGGAAACGGGGTTCCCGATGCGTGGCGATCTGGCCAAACGTGAACCGGGCATGCTGCAACGTTGGTATGATGACAAGCTGTACGGCATCATTCGCGAAGCCAAGAAAGGGAAAAAAACCTTTATCCTGCACGATGGCCCTCCCTACGCCAACGGCAGCATTCATATTGGTCACTCTGTTAATAAGATTCTGAAAGACATTATCGTTAAGTCGAAAGGCATGGCGGGCTATGATTCGCCGTACGTTCCGGGCTGGGACTGCCACGGTCTGCCTATCGAGCATAAAGTTGAGCAGATGATCGGTAAGCCGGGCGACAAAGTCAGCGCGGCTGAGTTCCGTGCCGCCTGTCGCAACTATGCGGCTGAGCAGGTAGAAGGGCAGAAAGCCGACTTTATCCGTCTGGGCGTGCTGGGAGACTGGGACCGTCCGTATCTGACGATGAACTTCAAGACCGAAGCCAATATTATCCGTGCGCTGGGCAAAATCATCGGTAACGGCCACCTGCACAAAGGGGCCAAGCCGGTACACTGGTGCCTGGACTGCCGTTCTGCCCTGGCAGAAGCAGAGGTGGAGTATTATGACAAGACCTCTCCCTCCATTGACGTCATGTTCAATGCCGCCGATAAAGACGCTGTGCAGGCCAAATTTGCAGCCGCTGCCGTTGATGGCCCGATCTCGCTGGTGATCTGGACCACGACGCCGTGGACCATGCCGGCTAACCGTGCTATTTCCCTGCATCCGGAATTCGACTACCAGTTGGTACAGATTGAAGGTCGTGCCCTGATCCTCGCCAAAGAGATGGTTGAGAGCGTGATGAAGCGCGTTGGTGTTGCCGCATGGACCGTGCTGGGCGAAGCGAAAGGGGCAGACCTGGAGCTGATGGGCTTCCAGCATCCGTTCCTCGACCATACCTCTCCGGTTGTGCTGGGTGAGCATGTCACGCTGGAAGCCGGTACCGGTGCGGTACATACCGCACCAGGCCATGGCCCGGACGACTATGTTATCGGCCAGAAATACGGTATCGAAGTGGCTAACCCGGTAGGCCCGGACGGCTGCTATCTGCCGGGAACCTACCCGACGCTGGATGGCGTGAACGTCTTTAAAGCCAACGATATGATCGTTGAACTGCTGCGTGAAAAGGGCGCTCTGCTGCACGTTGAGAAACTGTTCCACAGCTATCCACACTGCTGGCGTCATAAAACGCCCATCATCTTCCGCGCCACGCCACAGTGGTTTATCAGCATGGATCAGAAGGGCCTGCGTGCGCAGTCGCTGAAAGAGATCAAAGGCGTGCAGTGGATCCCGGACTGGGGTCAGGCACGTATTGAATCGATGGTCGCGAACCGTCCTGACTGGTGCATTTCCCGTCAGCGTACCTGGGGTGTGCCGATGGCGCTGTTTGTCCATAAAGACACCGAGCAGCTGCACCCGGATTCGCTGGAGCTGATGGAGAAGGTGGCGAAGCGGGTTGAGCAGGACGGCATTCAGGCCTGGTGGGATCTGGATGCGCGCGATCTGATGGGAGCCGATGCTGACAACTACGTTAAAGTCCCGGATACCCTGGACGTCTGGTTTGACTCCGGTTCAACCAGCTACTCGGTCGTCGATGCACGCCCTGAGTTTGGCGGTAACGAACCTGATTTATATCTGGAAGGTTCAGATCAGCACCGCGGCTGGTTTATGTCCTCGCTGATGATCTCTACCGCGATGAAAGGCAAAGCGCCTTACCGCCAGGTGCTGACGCACGGCTTCACCGTGGATGGCCAGGGCCGCAAGATGTCCAAGTCACTGGGCAACACCGTCAGCCCGCAGGATGTGATGAACAAACTGGGCGCTGATATTCTGCGTCTGTGGGTGGCCTCTACGGATTACTCCGGTGAGATCGCCGTATCCGACGAGATCCTCAAGCGTTCTGCCGACAGCTATCGCCGCATCCGTAACACCGCGCGTTTCCTGCTGGCAAACCTTGCCGGTTTCAACCCGGAAACCGATATGGTGAAGCCGGAAGAGATGGTGGTGGTGGATCGCTGGGCCGTTGGCCGTGCGCTGGCTGCACAGAATGATATCGTGGCCTCGTATGAAGCTTATGACTTCCATGAAGTCGTGCAGCGCCTTATGCAGTTCTGTTCGGTTGAGATGGGCTCTTTCTACCTGGATATCATCAAAGATCGTCAGTACACCGCGAAGGCCGATGGCCTGGCGCGTCGCAGTTGTCAGACCGCGTTGTGGTATATCGTGGAAGCGCTGGTGCGCTGGATGGCACCGATTATGTCCTTCACTGCCGATGAAATCTGGGGTTACCTGCCGGGTAAACGCAGCCAGTATGTGTTTACTGAAGAGTGGTTCGACGGGCTGTTCAGCCTGGAAGACAACCAGCCGATGAACGACAGCTACTGGGCAGAACTGCTGAAAGTACGCGGTGAAGTGAACAAAGTGATCGAGCAGGCCCGCGCTGACAAGCGAATTGGCGGTTCTCTGGAAGCCAGCGTGACGCTGTACGCTGATGCAGACCTGGCCGCGAAACTGACCAGTCTGGGGGAAGAGCTGCGCTTTGTGCTGCTGACCTCTGGGGCGCAGGTCGCGGATTATGCGCAGGCCAGCGCTGATGCACAGCAGAGCGAAGGGGTAAAAGGTCTGAAAATTGCTCTGAGCAAAGCGGAAGGTGAGAAATGTCCGCGCTGCTGGCATTACACTAACGATATCGGTCAGAACGCAGAACACGCTGACGTGTGCGGTCGTTGTGTCACTAACGTCGCGGGCAGCGGCGAACAGCGTAAGTTTGCATGATGATGAAACCTGTATTCTCAACCGGATTGCGCTGGCTGTGGCTGGTGGTATTGGTGATTGGCATCGATTTCGCCAGTAAGCAATGGATTATGAATAATCTGATGCTGCACGAATCGATGCCGGTGATGCCATACTTTAACTTCTTCTATGCTCACAACTACGGTGCGGCGTTTAGCTTCCTCGCCGATAAAGGGGGCTGGCAGCGCTGGTTCTTCGCCGGCATTGCCATTGCTATCGTCGTGGTGCTGCTGGTGATGATGTACCGTACTCCGGCGACCAGTAAACTGAATAACATCGCCTATGCGCTGATTGTGGGTGGCGCAGTAGGCAACCTGTTTGACCGGTCATATCATGGTTTTGTGGTGGATTTTATCGACTTCTATGTCGGTGACTGGCACTTTGCCACGTTTAATATTGCCGACTGCGGTATCTGCATTGGTGCCGCACTGATCGTGCTGGAAGGGTTCCTCAGCCCGGCCGGTAAACAGGCTAAGAATAAAGGGTAAGGCATGACCGATTCTGTACAGCGTGACAGCGCAGTGCTGGTGCATTTCACCTTAAAGCTGGCGGACGGTTCCACAGCGGAATCAACGCGCAGCAACGGTAAACCTGCGCTGTTTTGTCTGGGCGATGGCAGCCTGTCAGAAGGGCTGGAAAGCCATCTGATTGGGCTGAAAGCGGGCGAGAAATGTGCCTTTGCGCTGGAAGCGGCAGATGCCTTTGGCGGCATCAGTCCCGACCTGGTTCAGTACTTCTCGCGCCGCGACTTTGTCGAGGCCGGGGAGCCGGAAATCGGGGCCATTATGCTGTTCAGCGGCATGGATGGTAACGAAATGCCGGGCGTGATCCGGGAGATTTCGGGGGATTCGATCACCGTGGATTTCAATCATCCACTGGCCGGACAGACTATTCACTTTGACGTAGAAGTGCTGGAGATTGATCCGGTACGGGAGACGAGCAATGCAGATCCTGCTGGCTAACCCGCGCGGTTTCTGCGCGGGTGTTGATCGCGCTATCAGTATTGTCGAGCGTGCGCTGGAGATGTATGGCGCACCTATCTACGTGCGGCATGAGGTGGTGCATAACCGCTACGTGGTTAACAGCCTGCGTGAGCGTGGGGCGATATTCATTGAGGAAATCTCTGAGGTGCCGGACGGGTCGATCCTGATCTTCTCGGCTCACGGCGTTTCTCAGGCTGTGCGTGCAGAAGCAAAAGCGCGTGACCTGACCATGCTCTTTGATGCGACCTGCCCGCTGGTTACCAAAGTGCATATGGAAGTGGCGCGTGCCAGTCGCAAAGGGACAGAAGCGATTCTGATTGGCCATGCCGGCCATCCGGAGGTAGAGGGCACGATGGGCCAGTACAATAACCCGAAAGGGGGTATGTACTTGGTTGAAGCGCCCGCGGATGTCTGGAAGCTACAGGTAAAAGATGAAAACAACCTGAGCTTTATGACGCAAACCACGCTGTCCGTTGATGATACCTGTGAAGTGATTGACGCACTTCGCGCCCGCTTCCCGAAGATTATCGGCCCGCGTAAAGATGATATCTGCTATGCCACCACCAATCGCCAGGAGGCCGTGCGCACACTGGCCCGTGATGCTGACGTGGTGCTGGTGGTTGGTTCGAAAAACTCCTCGAATTCCAACCGTCTGGCAGAGCTGGCACAGCGTGCTGGTAAGCTGGCACGCCTGATTGACTCTGCTGAAGATATTCAGGAAGAGTGGGTCAGAGGTGTGGGCTGTGTCGGAGTGACCGCCGGAGCATCCGCGCCAGATATTCTGGTGCAGCAGGTCATCCATCGTCTCAATGAACTCGGCGGCGTTGATGCCATCGAACTGATTGGGCGTGAAGAGAATATCGTGTTTGAAGTGCCGAAAGAACTGCGCGTAGAGGTTCGTCAGGTCGAGTAGGGCGGGCATTTTTCTCTTTACCGGGCGACATTTTTCTGGTCGCCTCATTCTTTTCCAGCCGTCTCATTCCGATATTTTCTCTCACTTCTCATTATCGCCGCCTTTATTGGTGGCGTACTATTTGTTGTGTTCATACAAGAAGTCTACTTATATTCCCCGGTGCAGGGCCAAAGTCGCTACCCCACTTGAATATATCACCTGCTTTCCAGGTAACGGCTTATTTTACTGGATATCAACTTGTGCATGGCAGGATGATGGCAATAACATGTTGGTGTCTTTCTTAAAATGCAGGATGACCATTCAGACGTTTTCTAACAAGGTGGGTTTTTTAGTTCAGTGAGTTAATTTTTTTCGTGATCAGACAGCGAGGTTTCATTTTACCTGCGTGATAAGTTATTTTGAATGGCGAGTCTGTCTGATAAATGATGCTGCCTCTATCAGTGATAAAATGGGTACCATTGGTATTCGTTCGCTAATAGCGATTAAAAATAGTTTGTAACGTTGTGGCACCGTTCTGATGAAAGACAATGCCGTTAAAATGGCCCATTTCAGCGTGAGGAGGCGACGGGGAAATCCTTTTAGTCATTCTGACCGTCGCTATAACTATTTACATCGGATACAGCCTGGTAGGCTAAAGGGAAGGCCGAAAGAAGGAACCATCCGTTCACTCAACTACTTTCTGCCTGCCTGAAACCCGGCTTTAAAACCGTTAGCGATTTGATCTGAATGAGACCAGGCATCTTTAATAAGATAAAGTGCTACCCCGCCAATAATAACTGGAACAATACCGCCGCTCACCTTATTTAGATCTTTTTTAGATAACTCTTTCATTATAAAATCCTTTTATATTGATTAATTGAATTTTATGATTTAAATGTTGCCGTTTACCAAGTGTATTGCTTTGTTAGTTGAAAGCGACATATCCCTGTGTGGGCATGTATTTAACGAAAGATCCTACTGTGTAGCCAATAACTTTTCCAGTTCCTGTCCAGAAGTTATTGTTTGAAGCGCCAGAAATTGCTTTAAGTTCTGATTTATTAAGCTCTCTCATTTGTGACATCTCCTTAAAGTAAGTGGGCAAGAAAAATCATACCCCAAAATATTAATAGTGTGTTTTAAATATTGACAATGTGTGATCGGAATCTTAAGTTTTACAGTGGAATTTGTTGTTTTATGAATATCAATAGGAGTGCATCCATAAAATATAATAAGACGGTTGTTTTATATGGCGGTAAGAGTTAACTATCGCTAATCATGTTTTTGCCGAATATGCCATTGTATTAATCTGGAAGGATATAAAAGCTACCCTGATCCATTTTTAACGGAAAGGCTGTGAAGGGAATATTGTACTCTGCACGACTAAAGCTGCAGCGTCAGCAAGTGCCTCTGATAACATCGCTGACTTGACCGGTTCCAGGCAATCACTGTTGGGGTAGTCGAGCTGGTTTACCCTGTTTTTCCCCGTTCCGGCTCCCTGACCAAATCTGTTTTACTGATAATCCTCACGCGCTGGCGTAAAATTCTTATTATCCGCTTTTAGTTGTGGCGCAGACGTTAACCGCTGGTTAATCTGGATGCGTTGTACATGCATAGAAATCTGTCAGGAATGAATAAATATGAGTAATGCAGCAATCCGTATCGCCATTGTGGGTGCCTCCGGGCGCATGGGACGCCAGTTAATCCAGGCGACGGTACAGGCTGAGGGGGCGTGTCTGGGAGCCGCGCTGGTGCGTTCAGGATCTTCACTGGTCGGAGCCGATGCAGGCGAGCTGGCCGGTTGTGGTGCGCTGGGCGTGAACATCACCGATAACCTTGATGCGGTCGTCAATGACTTTGATGTGCTGGTCGACTTTACCCGGCCGGAGGCTTCACTGCACTATCTGGACTTTTGCCGCCAGCATAAAAAAGCGATGGTCATTGGAACCACGGGGTTTGATGAGGCGGGTAAAGCAGCCATTAAAGCGGCCTCAGCGGATATGGGGATCGTGTTTGCCGCTAACTTTAGCGTTGGCGTTAATCTGGTGCTGAAGCTGCTGGAGAAAGCGGCCAAAGTGATGGGCGATTACGCAGATATCGAAATTATTGAAGCGCACCATCGCCACAAAGTGGATGCGCCCTCAGGCACGGCGCTGGCGATGGGGGAGGCGATAGCAGACGCCATGAACTGGAACCTGAATGAGCATGCGGTCTATGCCCGTGAAGGCCACACCGGTGAACGCGAGGCACAGACCATTGGTTTTGCTACCGTACGTGCCGGTGACATCGTCGGTGAGCATACTGCGATGTTTGCAGATGTGGGGGAGCGGGTAGAGATAACTCACAAGGCTTCAAGCCGCATGACCTTTGCGAATGGCGCTATTCGTGCGGCAATGTGGTTGAGGTCGCATAAAAGCGGTCTTTATGACATGCGTAATGTGCTTAACCTTGATGATTTATAAGTGTTGTGTACCATCGTGATGTGGTTATTTCAATCATAAGTTTCTGATTGGGTGGGCAATAATTTTATTGCCCTTTTTGTTTTTTGTTAAAACTGGTCTTTAGGGTTTTTTAATCATCTAAACTGGCTTAATGTGTTATTTTCCTCGTTTATTTTCTCTCTTCTTACCTGTTTTTGACCATTTGGTCTGGTTTTTACCGTTAACCGCCATGAAATAATTTACACCGAGGCAGGCAACCGATTTTATCGCCAGGATATGTGGTGCTTTCAGGGTAAATGCTCCTGTTTTATCCTCAGTAAGCTAAAAATGACAGAAAAAGTGCCTCGCAGGGTAGACAACGGCGGGGGCGATCATTAGAATGCGCGCAATTTGCCAAAAACTGAGCAGTCAGGCAGTTTTTGCATTGATTTTGGGGTCATTCCTGAATTAATATGCAGATATTGTGACTGTTTATTCCCCTGGAGGATGTTTTGATTAAGTCAGCGCTACTGGTTCTGGAAGACGGAACCCAATTCCACGGTCGGGCCATCGGGGCAACCGGGTCGGCAGTGGGAGAAGTTGTTTTCAACACGTCAATGACCGGTTATCAAGAAATCCTCACTGATCCTTCCTATTCCCGCCAGATCGTCACTCTCACTTATCCCCATATCGGCAATGTCGGCACCAACTCCGCTGACGAAGAATCTTCTCAGGTACATGCAGCGGGTCTGGTTATCCGTGATTTACCGCTGATTGCCAGCAACTACCGCAATGAAGAAGGGCTGTCAGACTACCTGACCCGCCATAATATTGTCGCTATTGCCGATATTGATACGCGCAAGCTGACCCGCCTGCTGCGCGAAAAAGGGGCTCAGAACGGCTGTATCATCGCCGGAGACGCGCCGGATGCGGCAGAGGCACTGGCCAAAGCAAAAGCGTTCCCGGGCCTGAAGGGCATGGACCTGGCAAAAGAAGTCACTACGGCGGACGCCTACGCATGGCAGCAGGGGAGCTGGACGCTGGAAGGCGACCTGCCGGCACCCGCAGCGGATGCCGACCTGCCCTTCCACGTGGTGGCTTACGACTACGGCGTGAAGCGCAATATTCTGCGCATGCTGGTGGATCGGGGCTGCCGCCTGACGGTCGTTCCTGCGCAGACTTCTGCTGAGGACGTTCTGAAGCTGAACCCGGATGGTGTCTTCCTCTCTAATGGTCCCGGCGACCCGGAGCCATGCGATTACGCCATTACTGCAATCAAACGCCTGCTGGAAACCGATATTCCGGTGTTTGGTATCTGTCTGGGCCATCAGCTACTGGCTCTGGCCAGCGGCGCAAAAACGGTGAAGATGAAGCTCGGTCATCACGGCGGTAACCATCCGGTGAAAGATCACGATAACAACACCGTGATGATCACCGCCCAGAACCACGGTTTTGCGGTTGACGACAGCAACCTGCCGGCAAACCTGCGCGTGACCCATACTTCACTCTTTGATCATACGGTTCAGGGTATTCACCGCACCGATAAAGCTGCCTTCAGCTTCCAGGGCCATCCGGAAGCCAGCCCGGGTCCGCACGATGCTGCCCCGTTGTTCGATCACTTTATCGAACTGATTAAAGCCGCGAAATAAGATCGGGAGAGAAAGAAAATGCCAAAACGTACAGACATAAAAAGTATCCTGATCCTGGGCGCTGGCCCGATTGTCATCGGCCAGGCCTGCGAATTCGACTATTCCGGAGCTCAGGCCTGTAAAGCGCTGCGTGAAGAGGGTTACCGCGTTATTCTGGTGAACTCTAACCCGGCCACTATCATGACCGACCCGGACATGGCCGATGCGACCTACATTGAGCCGATTCACTGGGAAGTCGTGCGCAAGATCATCGAAAAAGAGCGCCCGGATGCGGTATTACCGACAATGGGCGGCCAGACGGCGCTGAACTGTGCGCTGGAACTGGAGCGTCAGGGCGTGCTGGCCGAATTTGGCGTCACCATGATCGGTGCCACCGCTGATGCGATTGATAAAGCAGAGGATCGTCGCCGTTTCGACGTGGCGATGAAGAAAATTGGTCTCGATACCGCCCGTTCCGGTATTGCACACACCATGGAAGAAGCGCTGGCCGTGGCTGCTGACGTCGGCTTCCCGTGCATCATTCGTCCTTCCTTTACGATGGGTGGCACCGGTGGCGGTATTGCTTACAATCGCGAAGAGTTCGAAGAGATTTGTGAGCGCGGTCTCGATCTGTCACCGACGAATGAGCTGCTGATTGATGAGTCGCTGATTGGCTGGAAAGAGTACGAGATGGAAGTGGTGCGTGATAAAAACGACAACTGCATCATCGTCTGCTCCATCGAAAACTTTGATGCCATGGGCATCCACACAGGTGACTCCATTACCGTTGCGCCCGCACAGACGCTGACCGATAAAGAGTACCAGATCATGCGTAACGCTTCGCTGGCGGTGCTGCGTGAAATCGGTGTGGAAACCGGCGGATCTAACGTACAGTTCTCCGTTAACCCGGAGAATGGCCGCCTGATCGTCATCGAGATGAATCCGCGCGTGTCACGTTCTTCCGCGCTGGCTTCGAAAGCAACCGGGTTCCCGATTGCTAAAATCGCCGCCAAGCTGGCGGTGGGCTTTACGCTGGATGAGCTGACTAACGACATTACCGGTGGCCTGACCCCGGCCTCGTTTGAGCCGTCCATCGACTACGTTGTCACCAAAATTCCACGTTTCAACTTTGAAAAATTTGCCGGGGCCAATGACCGTCTGACCACGCAGATGAAATCCGTCGGTGAGGTGATGGCGATTGGCCGCACTCTGCAGGAATCAATGCAGAAAGCGCTGCGTGGCCTTGAAGTTGGCGCTCACGGTTTCGACCCGAAAGTGGACCTGAATGACCCGGAAGCACTGACCACTATCCGCCGCGAGCTGAAAGATGCTGGCTGCGACCGTATCTGGTACATCGCCGATGCCTTCCGCGCCGGGATGAGCGTGGATGATGTTTTTGCGCTGACCAACGTTGACCGCTGGTTCCTGGTGCAGATTGAAGAGCTGGTGACGCTGGAAAATCAGGTCGCAGAGCAGGGCATTAACGGCCTGAGCTATGACTTCCTGCGCACGCTGAAGCGCAAGGGCTTTGCCGATGCGCGCCTGGCGGATGTGGCTGGCGTGTCTGAAGCGGAAATCCGTGCGCTGCGCGAGCAGCATAACCTGCATCCGGTGTATAAGCGTGTTGATACCTGTGCAGCGGAGTTCTCGACCAATACCGCCTACATGTACTCTACCTATGAAGAAGAGTGCGAAGCGAACCCGAATCAGGACCGTGACAAGATCATGGTGCTGGGCGGCGGTCCGAACCGTATCGGGCAGGGCATTGAGTTTGACTACTGCTGCGTTCATGCCTCGCTGGCGCTGCGTGAAGACGGCTTCGAGACCATCATGGTCAACTGTAACCCGGAAACCGTATCGACCGACTACGACACCTCTGATCGTCTGTACTTCGAGCCAGTGACCCTGGAAGACGTGCTGGAAATCGTGCGCATCGAGAAGCCAAAAGGCGTTATCGTGCAGTACGGTGGCCAGACCCCACTGAAGCTGGCGCGCGCGCTGGAAGCCGCCGGTGTGCCGGTTATCGGTACCAGCCCGGATGCCATTGACCGTGCTGAAGACCGCGAACGTTTCCAGCAGGCCGTTGAGCGCCTGGGCCTGAAGCAGCCGGCCAATGCCACCGTCACCGCCATCGATATGGCCGTCGAAAAGGCGGCGCTGATTGGCTATCCGCTGGTGGTGCGTCCGTCTTACGTGCTGGGTGGCCGGGCGATGGAAATCGTGTACGACGAAATTGACCTGAAGCGCTACTTTAACACCGCGGTCTCTGTTTCTAACGACGCGCCGGTCCTGCTGGACCGCTTCCTTGACGATGCGGTTGAAGTCGACGTAGATGCGATCTGCGACGGTGAGCAGGTGCTGATCGGCGGTATCATGGAACACATTGAGCAGGCCGGTGTCCACTCCGGTGACTCGGCGTGTTCCCTGCCAGCCTACACGCTGAGTCAGGAAATCCAGGACGTTATGCGTGAGCAGGTGAAAAAGCTGGCGTTTGAGCTGGGCGTACGCGGCCTGATGAACGTGCAGTTTGCGGTGAAGGATAATGAAGTTTACCTGATTGAGGTGAACCCGCGTGCCGCCCGTACCGTGCCGTTTGTCTCCAAAGCGACCGGCATGCCGCTGGCGAAGGTGGCTGCACGCGTGATGGCCGGTAAAACACTGGCTGCCCAGGGCGTGACCAAAGAGATTATCCCGCCGTACTACTCGGTGAAAGAAGTGGTGCTGCCGTTTAACAAGTTCCAGGGCGTTGACCCGATCCTTGGCCCGGAGATGCGTTCAACCGGCGAAGTGATGGGTGTAGGTCGTACCTTTGCTGAAGCGTTCTGCAAGGCGATGCTGGGCGCACAGAGCAACATGAAGAAAAGTGGCCGTGCGCTGCTGTCGGTGCGCGAAGGTGATAAAAAACGCATCGTTGAGCTGGCGCAACGTCTGCAGGACTTTGGTTTTGAACTGGATGCCACCGCCGGCACTGCCGACGTGCTGAAGGCCGCCGGGATTGCCGTGCGTCAGGTCAATAAGGTGCACGAAGGCCGGCCTCACATTCAGGACCGGGTGAAAAACGGGGAATATGTCTACATCGTCAACACCACGGCAGGGCGTCAGGCGATTGAGGACTCCAAGCTGATCCGCCGCAGTGCCCTGCAGTACAAGGTGCACTACGACACCACGCTGAACGGTGCATTCGCCACCACGACCTCCCTGCACTCCAGCGCGACGGATCAGGTGATTTCCGTACAGGAGATGCACGCGCAGATTAACGCGTAATCTCGCTGGTAAGAAGGGGCTGACTCTGGCCCGTTCTGCTACTGTAAGGCCGATCTGACGATCGGCCTTTTTTTTGACTTAGAATTGTTACAGGAATTACGGGTTTTGTGATCTCCGCCATTGCAGCATCTTCTGCATCCTATAGTATTGTCCAGGCTCGATTTTTTACATTGTGGGCTGAATGAACAGCCAATTTGATAGCCAAGATTATAGGGAAATGATGATGAAAAAAATTGTACTGGCCACGCTGATCGGTGCAGTGATGTCGCAGTTTGCATATGCGGCAAAAGATGTGACAACGAAACCTGATGTTTACTTCCTGAAAGAGTCGCAGTCGATTGACAGCCTGGCGCTGTTGCCTCCCCCTCCCGCGATGGACAGTATTGAGTTCCTGAATGATAAAACGCAGTACGATGTGGGCAAAATGCTGCGCAATACGCCGCGAGGGAAGCAGGCGTGGAAAGATGCCAATGTCGAGGGCGATGGCGTAGCCGAAGCGTTCTCAGAGGCTTACGGCATGACGATTTCGCCAGAGAAAACCCCTGAGCAGTATCGTCTGGTGAAGAAAATGCGTGAAGATGCGGGCGATCTGGCGACGCGCAGCGCCAAAGAGCATTACATGCGCATCCGGCCGTTTGCGTTCTATCACGAAGCGACCTGTCGCTCCGATGATGAAGGCAAGCTCTCTACCAACGGCTCTTACCCTTCCGGGCATACCACTATCGGCTGGGCAACGGCGCTGGTGCTGTCTGAAATTAATACCGAACGGCAGGGGCAGATTTTACAGCGGGGCTATGAGATGGGGCAAAGTCGTGTCATCTGCGGGTATCACTGGCAGAGTGACGTCACCGCCGCCCGCGTCGTTGCGTCGGCTATTGTAGCGCGCCTGCACGCTGAGCCTACCTTCGTTACTCAGCTGCAAAAAGCCAAAGACGAATTTAAACGCCTGAAGGGCAGCACACATTAAGAGCCCTTTCGCGGGCGGTCTGTTTTCCTCCCGCTGTTAACAGAACGGTGAGGGAGCCTTTATCAGCTCCCTCCACCGCCCATCAGGACAGCGCCACCTTAATCCCCAGGGCGATCAGCACGCCGCCGAGCAGCTTATCAACGATACGCTGGGCTTTTGCCAGCCCGCGACGCACCGGGCCACTCTGTATCAGCATCACCAGCAGCGGCCACCAGAGCATGGACAGGCCGAGGATAATACCCGCATACAGCAGCTTCTCGTGAAGGCTGGAGTTGACGCTAAGAACCTGCGTAAAGATCGACAGGAAAAACAGCGTCGCTTTGGGATTCAGCAGATTACACAGATAACCCTGTAAAAAGGCCTTTTTCAGTGAGGTTTGCTCGGGTGTCACATTGCTGAGATCCATCTTGCTGCCGCCGCGCGACAGCAGGGCCTGAATACCGATATAGATCAGGTAGGCAGCACCGGCATACTTGAGCAGCATAAACAGCCACGGTGTCGTGGTGATGACCACGGCCAGTCCGGCCACGCAGTAAGCCATATGGGTGGCAACGGCACAGTTTACCCCCAGTGCGCTCATCAGGGCGGCGCTGCGACGGTAACGTGCGGCATTTTTGATAATCAGAAAAAAGTCAGGGCCGGGGGAAAGCATTCCCAGCACCACAATGGTGGCGACGAATAAGCTGGTTTCTAACATAGTGAAGGTCTTTAGCTGGTTGAGCGGCAGATTCTACCATGTCTCCTTATTTTGTGCGGCGAAAAATAGGCGGAAGGTGATACAACCGATACCCTGAAAAACCTTTACCGAATATCCTCCGCTTACCTATCGACGAAAGTTTCGCCTTTACGTATGATGGCGCCAATTTTACCCCCTGCTGAGTTTGATATGATGATTAGCCTGATTGCAGCCCTTGCGGCCGACCGCGTTATTGGGATGGAAAACGCCATGCCGTGGCACTTGCCTGCCGACCTGGCATGGTTCAAAAAGCACACCCTCAACAAACCGGTGATTATGGGCCGTCGCACCTGGGAGTCTATTGGTCGTCCGCTGCCGGGCCGTCTGAACATCGTTATCAGCAGCCAGAAAGGCGACGCAGAGGGGGTGACCTGGGTGACCTCGATTGATGAGGCGCTGAAAACGGCGGGTGAGGTTGAGGAAGTGATGGTGATCGGCGGTGGGCGTATTTATGAGCAATTACTGCCGCGTGCAGACCGGTTGTATCTGACTCATATTGATGCGGAAGTCGAAGGGGACACGCATTTCCCGGACTATGAGCCGGATGAGTGGCAGTCCGGGTTCAGCGAGTTCCACGATGCGGATGAGAAGAACTCTCACAGCTTCTGCTTCGAAATTCTGGATCGTCGTTAACCGGCCGGGGCGGACGCATTGTAGCGGTCCGCCCGACCCGGGCGTTATTAACGTTCGCGGTTGGACGCCTGGGTAAAGACCCGCTTATCTTCCCAGCGCAGCATCGTCAGCGTGCCGCCCCAGCAGCAGCCGGTATCCAGAGCAATTACCCCTTCCGGCGTGCCTTTCCCCTCCAGCGAAGCCCAGTGACCAAACACGATGGTATAATCGCGTGATACCGCTCCGGGGATGCTGAACCACGGTTTTAACGGCGGGGGCGCGCTGTCCGGTGCCTCTTTCGCGATCATATCCAGCTGGCCGTTCGGGAAGCAAAAACGCATCCGCGTCAGGGCATTGGTGCTGAAGCGTAAGCGCGCCAGTCCCGTCAGTTCAGGGGACCAGTTATTGGGCATATCACCGTACATGGCATCCAGGAACAGTGGATAGGTATCGCTGCTGAGTACGGCTTCCACTTCACGCGCACAGCTTTGTGCCGTTTCAATGTCCCACTGCGGGGTGATCCCGGCGTGGGCCATGACCAGCTTTTTTTCCTCATCAACCTGAAGCAGTGGCTGGCGACGAAGCCAGTTGATCAGCAGATCAGCGTCAGGGGCTTCCAGCAGCGGGGTGATACGGTCTTTGGGTTTATTGCGGCTGATGCCTGCATACACCGCCAGCAGGTGCAGGTCATGGTTGCCCAGCACCAGCCTGACGCTGTCGCCCAGATAGCGAACAAAACGCAGAACGTCCAGCGAGTCAGGCCCACGGGCCACCAGGTCTCCGGTCAGCCAGAGCCGATCGGACGCCGGGTCAAACTGCACCTGATCAAGGAGCGATCGCAACTCGTCGTAGCAACCGTGGACATCACCGATTAAATAAGTGCTCATGCAAAAAAGGCCGGTTTAATGGATATGGGTGGCAATCGCCAGACGGAAGACCGGGATATCAACAACGAACGGTTTACCGTCGGCATCGAGCATCTGATAGTGGCCCTGCATGGTTCCCATCGGGGTTTCGAGTATCGCCCCGCTGGTGTACTGAAACTCGCCGCCGGGCTCGATGTGTGGCTGTTCGCCCACCACGCCTTCGCCCTGAACTTCGGTTTCACGGCCGTTACCGTTGGTAATTAACCAGTAACGGCCGATGAGCTGAACCGGGATACGCCCGAGATTACGAACAGTGATGGTGTAAGCAAACACGTAACGTTCTTCATCAGGTGCAGACTGCGACGCGATGTAAGCGCTTTGTACCTGAACACAGACTTTGGGCGTATCGTTCATACTCAGTTCTCCTGCGGCTGAGGATGCGCAGTCAACCAGTTCGCCAGACGGCAATATTGTGCAACGCTGATATTCTCTGCACGCAGCGTCGGATCAATCTCCATTTCTGCCAGTGCGTCGGCAGAGAACAGATGACCCAGGCTGTTGCGCAGCGTCTTACGACGTTTGCCGAAGGCTTCTGTGGTGATGCGGCTCAGGGCACGAATATCGTCAACCGGGTGGGGGATCTGCGCATACGGCATCAGACGCACCACGGCGGAATCGACTTTGGGTGCCGGGGTAAAGGATTCGGGTGGCACTTCCAGCACCGGGATCACCTGGCAGTAGTACTGCGCCATAACGGTCAGACGACCATAGGCTTTGCTACCAGGACCGGCCACCAGACGATTCACCACTTCTTTTTGCAGCATAAAGTGCATGTCCTGGATGGCACCGGTATAGCTGAACAGGTGGAACATCAGCGGCGTGGAAATGTTATACGGCAGGTTGCCAAACACGCGCAGCTTTTGCCCCTTTTCCTGGGCATAGGCGGCGAAATCGAAGGCCATGGCATCTTGCTGGAAAATGGTCAGCTTGGGGCCAAGAAAAGGGTGGGTCTGCAAACGGGCGGCCAGGTCACGGTCAATTTCAATGACCGTCATGGCATCCAGACGTTCGCCTACCGGTTCGGTAAGCGCAGCAAGACCGGGACCGATTTCAACTACCGCTTCACCCTTCTGTGGGTGGATGGCGTTGACAATGCTTTCGATAATGTACGGATCGTTAAGGAAGTTCTGTCCAAAACGTTTGCGGGCAAAGTGGCCCTGGTGAACGCGACTATTCATTACTGCTCTTAATCATGGTAATGGCGAGGTTAAGCGCCGTCTTAAAGCTGCCCGCATCAGCCTGGCCGCTTCCGGCCAGCTCAAGAGCTGTACCATGGTCAACAGACGTGCGGATAAATGGCAGACCGAGGGTGATATTCACCGCCCGACCAAAGCCCTGATATTTTAGCACCGGAAGCCCCTGATCGTGATACATCGCCAGCACCGCATCGGCATGTTGCAGATATTTCGGCTGGAACAGCGTATCAGCAGGCAGTGGACCGGTCAGCCGTATCCCGCGCTGACGAAGTTCTTCCAGCGCCGGGATAATGACATCAATCTCTTCACGACCCATATGGCCGCCTTCACCCGCATGCGGGTTCAGACCGCAGACAAAAATATGCGGCGCAGGGAGGCCAAACTGGCGTTGCAGATCCGCATTCAGGATGGTGATCACCTCATGCAGGCTGTCACGGGTGATGTTGTCCGCAACCTCTTTTAGCGGCAGATGGGTGGTGGCCAGCGCCACGCGCAGCTCCTCCGTTGCCAGCATCATCACCACGCGTTCGCACCCGGCACGTTCAGCGAAGAATTCAGTATGCCCGCTGAAAGGAATGCCGGCATCGTTAATTACGCCCTTGTGGACCGGTCCGGTAACTAACGCCGCAAACTCGCCGTTCAGGCAGCCATCGCAGGCACGGGCAAGCGTGGCCAGCACGTACTGACCGTTCGCTACGCAAAGCTCACCGGGTATGGCAGGCTGCGCCAGCGGCAGTGGCAGCACGGTAAGGGTGCCAGCCTGCTGTGGCACAGCGGGATAATCCGGCTGATAAGGTCGCAGCGTCAGGGGTAAATGCAAAGCTGCCGCGCGGGTGCGCAGCAGCTCGGGGTCGGCACAGACAACCAGCTCAACCGGCCAGTCTTGCCGGGCCAGCTGAACGATTAAGTCCGGACCAATCCCGGCGGGTTCGCCGGGAGTGATCGCCACGCGTTGGCTACTGTGCATTCGGATCCAGAATCTTCACGTAGGCGGCCGCGCGCTGTTCCTGCATCCAGGTCTGCGCTTCTTCCGAGAACTTACGGTTGAACAGCAGGCGGTAAGCACGCTCTTTTTTCGCCGCATCGGTCTTATCGACTTTACGGGTGTCCATCAGCTGGATCAGGTGCCAGCCGAAGGAAGAGTGAACCGGACCGCTCATCTGGCCTTTCTGCAGGCGGAGCAGGGCATCACGGAAAGCCGGGTCAAACACTTCCGGTGAGCTCCAGCCGAGATCGCCGCCCTGGTTCGCTGAACCGGGATCCTGCGACAGCTGTTTCGCCGCATCGGCGAAGGTCAGCTTGCCGCTTTTGATCTCGGCGGCCACTTCCTGCAGCTTCTGGCGTGCCTGATCGTCAGTCATGATCGGGGAGGGTTTCAGCAGGATATGGCGTGCATGAACCTCGGTCACTGAGATGCTCTGGTTATCACCGCGCATATCGTTCACTTTCAGGATATGGAAACCCACACCCGAACGGATCGGACCAATGATGTCGCCTTTCTTCGCCGTCACCAGTGCCTGTGCAAACAGGGATGGCAGCTCCTGAATACGGCCCCAGCCCATATTGCCGCCTTTCAGCGCCTGTGGATCGGCGGAGTAGGTGATTGCCAGCTTGCCAAAATCAGCGCCGGATTTCGCTTCGCCAGCCAGCTGTTTGGCCAGGCTCTCCTGGTCATCCACCTGCTGCTGAGTCGGATTCTCCGGCAGGGGCAGCAGAATGTGGCTGAGGTTCAGCTCCGTACCGGCATCATTCTGCGACGCCAGCTGCGTGGCGAGCTGATCCACTTCCTGAGGCAGGATGGTAACGCGGCGGCGAACTTCGTTATTGCGCACTTCTGAGGTGAGCATCTCTTTACGGATCTGTTCACGGTAGGTGGCATAGTTCAAACCATCGTAAGCCAGACGGCTGCGCAACTGATCGACACTCATTTTGTTCTGAGCGGCAATGTTACCGATAGCCTGATCCAGCTGGGCATCGGACACCTGAATACCGGCCTGTTTTGCCATTTGCAGCAAAATATTATCCATCACCAGACGTTCCAGGATCTGGTGGCGCAGGGTTTTGTCATCCGGTAGCTGCTGACCCGCCTGCTGCGACTGGCCTTTCACGGACTGCATCATGCCATCCACATCACTTTCCAACACTACGCCGTTATTCACTACGGCAGCAACTTTATCAACAACTTGCGGGGCTGCGAACGCCGTGTTGGCTGTCAGGGCTGCACCGAGGATCAGCATTCTCCAGTTCTTCATACTTTTTCCATTCTTCTATCCGCACTGCGGGTTTGCCTACCAAACATGACAACATCAGAAAGCGCGTTGATAAGGCAGGATGCCCTGACGCAGCATCTGACCGGTACCTAACCCATAGCTTGGGCTGAGGCCACGCAGTTCAATGTTGAACGAGATTTTATTGTCGTACTTACTGTTGTCGTTTTCCCAACCGTTGATCTTGCGCTCATAGCCAAGGCGGAGCGCATAGCAACAGGAGCTGTACTGGACGCCAAGCAGCTGATCGGCAGCCTGATTCGCTTTGGTATCATAATACCAGGCCCCGACGACGGACCAGGCATCGGCGATAGGCCAGCTGGCCGTTGCACCGACCTGAGAAATCTCCTGCTGCCACAGCGGGTTATTCGAGCTGGTCAGCGTTTGCTGTACATACTCCTTGCTGGTGTAGCGATAGTTCAGCTGGATCATACGGTCAGCATCACGACGATATTCCAGTACGGCATTACCCTGAGACACATCATTCAGGTTGGTATCATATTGCAGTCCACCACGTGCTGCCCACCTGTCACTGATCTTCCAGTAACTGTCGCCAGCCCATACCAGACTCCCTCTGTCGTCATCGCTCGTGGTGTTCAACCCGGTACGTGCCGGGGTGAACGAGTAGATTTGACCAATGGAAGCGTTAAAACGTTCAACCAGTTGATCATCAAAAATTCGCGAGGTGACGCCGGTGCTGACCTGGTTCGCTGAAGCGATGCGATCCAGGCCGCTGTAGGTACGGTCACGGAACAGGCCGGTGTAGTCACTTTGCAGCAGCGTGGAGTCATAGGCGCGGATATCGCTCTGGTCGCGATACGGCGTGTAGAGGTACTGCACGCGCGGTTCCAGTGTCTGGGTGTACCCTTTTGCCCAGTCCATGTCGCGGTCAAAGACCATCTTGCCATCAACTTTGAACTGCGGCATCACGCGGTTGACCGAATCTTTTAACTGGTTGTCACTGTTAGCAGACAGGGAGTTGTAATACTCAATGTCGTCCTGCTGATAGTGCGTGGCCAGCAGTTTGGCTTCGGTATTCAGGCTTCCCCAGCCGTTTGACAACGGCAAATCAATGGTCGGCTCAAGGTGCAGACGCGTAGCGTCCGGCAGCTTCTCATTGACGTTGGTGAACTTCACCGCCTGGGCATAGAGATGGGTATCGAACGGTCCGACATCGTTCTGATAAGCGTTAATATCAAGCTGGGGCTCGGCACGATAGACGTCACGGGTGGCGTTGGTCGAGAAAATCTGGAACTGCTTGGTCGACAGTGTGGCATCCCAGTTGGTATCGGCGTAGCCAATACTGAACTTCTGCGTGACGTAACCGTCAGTGGTGGAGCCATACGTGGAGTCAAGATCGGTAAAATAGTACGGATCGCTGACTTTGGTATAGTCAGCGCTGAAGCGCCAGTGCTGATCGTAAACGCCGGAATGACGCCAGTAGAACAGCCAGCGGTTGGAATCTTTATCGTCCGGATGCTCTCTGTTATACAGGCTGTCCGTACCGAGGTAGTCGAACTGCATCAGGCCCTGGCCGGCAACGGTCAGGTAGCGGAACTCATTTTGCCACTGCATACCACGGCGGCTGATGTAGTGCGGCGTCAGCGTGGCATCCGCCTGTGGCGCAATATTCCAGTAATACGGCAGCATAAATTCGAAGCCAGTATTACTGCCGTATTTGGCATTCGGGATCAGGAACCCGGAGCGGCGCTTATCGCCGACTGGCAGCTGCAGGTAAGGGCTGTAAAAGACCGGCACCGGTCCGATTTTAAAGCGGGCATTCCAGATTTCAGCCAGCTGCTCATCGCGGTCATGGATCACTTCAGAACCCACCACGCTCCAGCTGTTTTGTCCCGGCAGGCAGGAGGTAAACGTGCCATTTTCCAGGATTGTGTAGCGGTTATTGTCACGCAACTTCATCTGGTCCGCGACACCGCGTCCCTGGCGACCCACCATCTGATAATTACCGTTCCAGACGTTGGTATCTTTGGTATTCAGATTGGACCAGGCTTTCGGACCTTTCAGGATGACCTGGTTGTCATCATAGTGCACATTACCGAGGGCATCGACGGTGCGCGTCGGGGTCGTCTGCCCGTCAAGCATCTTTTGATGCAGTTGAACTTCGTCGGACTGCAGTCGGCTGTTGCCCTGTCGGATATCAACATTACCGGTAAAAACGGCGTTGTCGGGATAGTTGCCTTTGGCGGTATCCGCATCAATGGTGACGGGGAGCTGATTGCTGGCCTTTCCCTGCACCAGAGGACGGTCGTAGCTGGGCACCCCAAGCATACACTGCGATGCGAGGTCATCGGCCAGCCCTTGCTGGCTGTAGAGCGCTGTACCAATTAATGTGGCCAGCAATGTAGGTAGTCTTTTATTCATACGCGGTATCGAGAATTCCGTGATCACTGGCATCATGCCGACAAACGGTCAGAGACTAACGTACTCAACTGCATTGCGCTAGTCATACCCTTAATCTTTCAAGCATATGTTGAGTTTGACAGCGCTGCTCTCCCGGGTCACCTGTTTTTAGTCGGTGTGCGGGGTTAGCCCGGAACTGCCTTCTGCTTCTTGAAATCATTCGGGTATACTTCTGATTGTCTGGCCGCGTACCAATAGGCTGTGAGAGAAATGACAGGTATGATAATGCAATTTTTAGCCTTCAGCATGGCGAATTGAGGAGTATATGCGCTATTGGGGAAAAGTTTTGGGTCTTGTGCTGGGTTTATTGTCCGGCGCGGGCTTCTGGGGCGTGGTTTTTGGCCTGCTGGCCGGACATCTGATTGATAAAGCGCGCTCACCTGCCCGTCAGGGATATTTTGCGAATCAGCAGACCCGCCAGGCGCTGTTTTTCCGCACCACGTTCCAGGTGATGGGGCACCTGACGAAATCAAAAGGCCGGGTGACGGACGCTGATATTCAGATGGCGTCACTGTTAATGGATCGTATGCAGCTTGATGCGGGTGGAAGGACGGCTGCACAGCAGGCTTTTCGTGAGGGTAAGCAGGGCGACTATCCTCTGCGCGACAAGCTGCGTGAACTGCGTAGCGCCTGCTTTGGCCGCTTTGACCTGATCCGAATGTTTCTGGAAATTCAGATTCAGGCCGCCTTTGCCGACGGTTCACTGCATCCCAATGAACGGCAGGTGTTGTATGTGATCGCTGAGGAGTTGGGTATTTCCCGGGCGCAGTTTGATCAGTTCCTGCGCATGATGGAAAGCGGTCAGCAGTTCGGCGGCGGGGCGTATCAGGGCGGGTCTTCGCAGGGCGGGTTCGCGGGGGCACAGCGCGGGCCGACGCTGGACGATGCCTGCAGCGTACTGGGGGTCAGGAGCAGCGACGATGCCACTACGATAAAGCGTGCCTACCGTAAGCTGATGAGCGAACATCACCCGGATAAGCTGGTAGCGAAAGGCTTACCGCCGGAAATGATGGAGATGGCGAAGCAGAAAGCGCAGGAAATTCAGGGGGCATACGACCTGATCAAGCGCGAGAAAGGATTTAAATAACCGGTGAAAAAGGGCGGACCGAAAAGGTCCGCCCCGTGCCGGATTAGAATTCCGCTGGCTGGCGGAATGTCATTGGCGTGCCGTACTGCGGATGAGTAATGCTCAGGCTTTCGGCATGCAGCTGCAGACGGGGAGCCATCATTCTGGCTTCATCGTGCGCATAGAAGTTATCTCCCAGTATCGGATGTCCCAGCGCCAGCATGTGAACGCGCAGCTGATGAGAGCGGCCGGTAATCGGCTTCAGCTGCACGCGGGCGCTGTTATCACTGGCGTAATCCAGCACCTGATATTCTGTCTGGGCCGATTTCCCGGTGTCAAAACAGACCTTCTGCTTCGGCCGGTTCGGCCAGTCACAGATCAGCGGTAAATCCACCACCCCTTTCTCCGGCTGCGGATGTCCCCAGACGCGCGCCACATAGGTTTTCTGTGGCTCACGTTCGCGGAACTGACGCTTCAGCTCCCGCTCGGCGGCTTTGGTCAGTGCCACCACAATAACGCCGCTGGTGGCCATATCCAGCCGGTGGACTGACTCTGCCGTCGGAAAATCACGCTGGACGCGCGTCATGACGCTGTCCTTGTGTTCATCCAGACGGCCGGGAACGGACAGCAGCCCGCTGGGTTTATTGACCACCATGATGTGCTCATCCTGATAGAGGATATGCAGCCATGGCTCCAGCGGCGGATGATAGGGTGCCATCATCATTTACTGGTGCGTCACGACAATCAGACGCAGCGCATCAAGACGCCAGCCTGCGTCGTCAAGGTTAGCCAGCACCTGTTCACGATTATTTTCCAGCGCCTCAATTTCATCCTGACGAATGTTAGGATTGACGGCGCTCAGGGCCTGCAGACGCGACAGTTCGGCGCTCAGTTTTTCATTAGCTTCCATGCGTGCCGCGTCAATCAGCTTGCGTGCTTCCACCGCGGCCTGCTCTTCCGACAGCTTGATAATCTCGTGTACGTCCTGCTGCACCGCATTCACCAGTTTGCTGCCGGTGTGACGGTTTAACGCGTTCAGCTGACGGTTGAAACTTTCAAACTCGACTTTAGCGGCAAGGTTGGTGCCCTTACGGTCAACCAGCATACGCACCGGCGTGGGTGGCAGGAAGCGGGTTAGCTGCAGATGCTTCGGTGCCTGGGCCTCCACAACGTAGATCAGCTCGACCAGCAGAGTACCTACCGGCAGCGCCTTGTTTTTCAGCAGCGAAATCGCGCAGCTGCCGGTATCCCCGGAGAGGATCAGATCCAGACCATTGCGGATAATCGGGTGTTCCCAGCTGACGTACTGTGCATCTTCACGCGACAGCGCCTGGTTACGGTCAAAGGTAATGGTGCAGCCATCTTCCGGCAGACCCGGGAAGTCGGGCACCAGCATATGGTCACCCGGAGTGAGGATAATCAGGTTATCGCTGCGATCTTCCTGGTTAATGCCGACGATATCGAACAGGTTAAGGGCGAAGTTCACCAGCTCAATGTCGTTATCCTGTTCGGCGATCTTATCCGCCAGCGCCTGCGCTTTTTCACCGCCGTTTGAGTTCAGTTCCAGCAGGCGGTCGCGTCCCTGTTCCAGCTGTAGCTTCAGCGCATCGTGCTGCTTGCGGCACTCGTGAATAAAGTCATCCAGGCCTTCGGTATTCTCCGGTGCGGCCAGGTACTCGATCAGCGGCGCATAGACGCTGTCATAAACGGTACGACCGGTCGGGCAGGTGTGCTCAAACGCATCCAGCCCTTCGTGATACCACTTCACCAACACGGATTGGGCGGTTTTTTCCAGGTAAGGGACGTGGATCTGGATATCATGCGCCTGACCGATACGGTCAAGACGGCCGATACGCTGCTCCAGCAGATCCGGATTGAACGGCAGATCGAACATCACCATCTGGCTGGCAAACTGGAAGTTACGGCCTTCTGAACCAATTTCTGAGCACAGCAGAACCTGAGCGCCATCCTCTTCGGAGGCAAACCACGCGGCTGCGCGGTCACGCTCAATGATTGACAGGCCTTCATGGAACACGGCAGCACGGATGCCTTCGCGTTCACGCAGCACCTGCTCAAGCTGCAGAGCCGTCGCGGCTTTGGCGCAGATAACCAGCACCTTCTTGTCGCGGTTGCTGGTCAGGAAGCCCATCAGCCATTCCACCCGCGGGTCAAAGTTCCACCAGGTACCGCTGTCACCTTCAAATTCCTGATAGATCTGCTCCGGGTAGAGCATATCGCGGGCGCGTTCATCAGCTGATTTACGCGCGCTCATGATGCCGGAGACTTTGATCGCCGTCTGGTACTGCGTAGGCAGCGGCAGCCGGATCTGATGCAGTTCGCGTTTCGGGAAGCCTTTCACCCCGTTACGGGTGTTACGGAACAGGACGCGGCTGGTGCCGTGACGATCCATCAGCATACTGATCAGCTCCTGACGGGCTTCCAGTTTGCCTTCACGATCGCTGTTTGCCGTCTGCAGCAGCGGCTCAATATCCTGCTCACCCATCAGGTCGTTGAGCAGGTTCAGCTCATCATTGCTGATGGTTTTGTCCGCCAGCAGCATCGCCACCGCATCGGCAATCGGACGGAAGTGCTTCTGCTCTTCGACAAACTGCGCAAAGTCGTGGAAGCGGTTAGGGTCAAGCAGGCGCAGACGGGCGAAATGGCTCTCCATGCCCAGCTGTTCCGGCGTGGCGGTCAGCAGCAGGATCCCCGGGATCTGCTCGGCTAACTGCTCAATAACCTGATACTCGCGGCTCGGGGCCTCTTCTGACCACACCAGATGATGGGCCTCATCCACCACCATCAGGTCCCACTCGGCATCCGCCAGTTTTTCCAGACGCTGCTTGTTACGGCGGACAAAGTCCAGTGAGCAGATAATCATCTGCTCGGTTTCAAACGGGTTATCGCTGTCGTGCTGCGCTTCGGCATAGCGGTCGTCATCAAACAGTGCAAAGCGCAGGTTGAAGCGGCGCAGCATTTCAACCAGCCACTGGTGTTGCAGGGTTTCCGGCACCACAATCAGAATACGTTCGGCACGGCCCGCCAGCAGCTGCTGGTGAATGATCATCCCGGCTTCGATGGTTTTACCCAGACCCACCTCATCGGCCAGCAGCACGCGCGGCGCGTGGCGGCGGCCCACATCGTGAGCGATGTGCAACTGATGGGGGATCAGGCTGGTGCGCATGCCGCGCAGGCCGCTGGTGGCCAGACGATACTGCTCACTCTGGTACTTGCGCGCGCGAAAACGCAGAGCAAAACGGTCCATACGGTCCAGCTGTCCGGCAAACAGGCGATCCTGTGGTTTGCCAAACACCAGTTTGCTGTCCAGCATCACTTCACGCAGCACGACGTTTGCTTCTTCGCTATCAAGCCGGGTACCCACATAGCTGACTACGCCATTGTCGGTTATGACCTCGTCAACCTCCATCTGCCAGCCTTCGTGGCTGGTGATGGTGTCACCGGGATTGAACACCACGCGGGTGATCGGTGAATCACTTCTGGCATAGAGACGGTTTTCGCCCGTGGCAGGAAAGAGCAGGGTAACCATACGTGTATCTACGGCAACCACCGTTCCCAATCCCAGTTCGCTTTCCGTATCGCTTATCCAGCGCTGACCAAGTGTAAAAGGCATAAATATTCGGCTCGATTCTCGTCTAGTTTATTTTCGGCAATAGCACTGCTGCCCGGTAAAGAGTGCCCGGCGATGAATGCACGCAGTCTGCACAGCAGCTTCAAGTATGAGGGTGTTGATACTCAGGAAGGGCGCTATGGTACTGGAAGGCTGCCCGTTCGTCACCTGTCAAAAAAGCCCCAGCTGTCCTGTTACCAGTGTAGCAAAGTCATCCTGCATAAATGGCAGGATACCATCGGCGACCGGCTCCAGCTGGCGCGTGAGGTAGTGATCGTAGTCCAGCGGCGTGAGGCGGGCTTCCAGCGGCTCGGGGCCTGACGTTGCCATCACATAGCGGATCTTGCCCCCTTTCTGATACAGCAGCGGGCGGCCCAGCTTCTCATTCTGTTCATCTGCAATGCGCGCAGCGCGCACGTGCGGAGGCACATTGCGCTGATACTCGCCCAGCGGACGACGCAGCCGCTTGCTGTACGTCAGCTGGTCGTCCAGCTCACCCGCCATCAGCTGGCGCACGGTCTCAAGGATGTAATCCTGATAAGGCTGTCCGGTGAAGATACGCAGATAAAGCTCCTGCTGAAATTTTTGTGCCAGCGGCGTCCAGTCAGTGCGCACGGTTTCCAGTCCTTTAAACACCATACGCTGATTATCACCGTGACGGATCAGGCCCGCGTAGCGTTTTTTGCTACCCTGTTCAGCGCCGCGTATGGTGGGCATCAGAAAGCGGCAGAAGTGGGTTTCGTACTCCAGCTCCAGCGCGCTGTCCAGATTGAACGTCGTGCGCAGATGCTGCTGCCACCACTGATTGACCCGAGTCACCAGACGGTGGCCAATGTCCGCGGCCTGTGTTTCATCGTGGGCCGACTTCAGCCAGACAAAGGTCGAGTCCGTATCGCCATAGATCACGTCATAGCCTTCGGCTTCAATCAGTTCACGGGTCTGACGCATAATATCGTGGCCACGCATGGTGATTGACGATGCGAGGCGGGGATCGAAAAACCGGCAGGCGCTGGTACCCAGTACGCCGTAGAAGGCATTCATAATGATTTTCAGCGCCTGCGAAAGGGGCTTGTTGCCCTGTTTTTTAGCTTCTTCACGGCCCTGCCAGATCTGGTTCACAATGGCGGGCAAACAGTGGGTGGTGCGGGAGAACCGCGCCCCACGGTAGCCGGCGACCGAATCGGCCTCATCCGGGTGCGCCATCCCTTCGACCAGCCCCACCGGGTCGATCAGGAAGGTGCGGATGATTGAGGGATACAGGCTTTTATAATCCAGCACCAGCACCGAGTCATACAAGCCGGGGCGTGAGTCCATCACGTAACCGCCCGGGCTGGCCTCCGGTGCCACATCGCCCAGATTGGGCGCGACGAACCCTGCTCGGTGCATGCGCGGCAGATACAGATGGCCAAATGCGGCCACGGAGCCACCGTGCCGGTCAACGGCCAGACCGTTAACTGACGCGCGCTCCAGCAGGAAGGGCATCAGCTCGGTATGCTGAAAAATACGGGTGACCAGCTCACAGTCCTTCAGGTTGTAATGGGCCAGCGCAGGCTTATCTTCGGCAAAGCGCTGGTTAATTTCTTCCATGCGCTGCCAGGGGTTATTGATGGCTTTGCCCTCTCCCAGCAGCTCGCGCGATACCGCTTCCAGACTGAAAGACTCGAAGTTCCAGAACGCGGATTTCAGGGCATCGATACCGTCGATAATCAGCCTGCCGCTGGCCTGGGCAAAGAAGACGCCCGGCTTAAACCCGTGTTCACGCCACTCGAGTGCCGGGCTGTGTCCGCGGCCCAGATTCAGGGGGACACCGTAGCGATCGGCATGTTTTTGCAGGACGCGCAGGTCAAACTGTACGACGTTCCAGCCGATCAGCACGTCGGGATCGTGGCGGGCAAACCAGGCATTGAGTTTTTCCAGCAGCAGCGGCCGGCTGGCAACGTACTCCAGATGAAAATCGAGTGTGCTGGCATCGCCGTTTTCCGGGCCGAGCATATAGACATCTCGCTGGCCGCAGCCCTCCAGTCCGATGCAGTACAGCTCACCGTGGCGGGTCGTTTCAATATCCAGGGAAACCCATTTCAGCGGGGGGCGGTAGTCCGGGTGGGGTTTCAGCCGGGTGTTGACCAGACGATCCCCGGCGGGTTGGCCGCTGAACCAGACCGGTGCGGTAATGAAGCGCTCCATCAGAAAACGATCCGGCGGGCGCACGTCGGCTTCATACAGGGTAATGCCGTTTTCCCGCAGCAGCTTTTCCAGCCGCTGGAGCTGGCGCTGCTGGCGGCAGTACAGCCCCACCACCGGGCGCTGGCGGAAATCTTTCATCTCAAGGGGGGCAAAGCGCCAGTGACGTTCTCCGCTCAGCAGCGCGGCGGCGGCGGCCTGCTGTTCTGCAGGGATAAATGCCACGGACTCCTGCGGGGGCAGGACCACCTGCTGGGGGCCCGTATCGGTTGCCAGCCATAGCGTGATTTCACTGCCTGCGGGGGTGTCCCGCCAGTGGCGAGTTAACAGAAATCCTGCACGTGCGTCGTTCACCTTATCTCCTTAAGACTTCAGGCTGCTCCGGGTTGGCGGTACCCACTGACCCGTATCACTGTCTTCAGTCAGCCGATCGGAACGCCTGCGTTTGCCGCCCAGATGCCATTCGAATGATGGTGGCGACTGGCGGCCAGATGCTCAATAATAGCATGTTTATTTATACAGTGTTCACGCAGGTATTCTCTTATACTACGTTCCCATACAAAACAGGTCTTGACGCTTGACTGAAGCCTCTGGACAATCCGGGATTCTGTTAATCAGTTTGGAACATTATGGAAGCCTGGCTACAACATTTAATCACCCAGTCGCTGGCCTGGTCGCTGCTGGCTGTCGGGCTGATCACTTTCTTTGAATCGCTGGCGCTGGTCGGATTGCTGTTACCGGGCACGGTGCTGATGGCCTCTTTTGGTGCTCTGATCGGCAGCGGACAGATTGGCCTGTATCCCGCCTGGGCCGTCGGGACGCTGGGCTGTCTGCTGGGGGATTGGGTTTCCTACCTGATTGGCTGGCAGTTTAAAGGGCCGCTGCACCGCTGGTCGTTTATAAAAAAACACCAGAAGCTGATGGATAAAACGGAACATGCGCTGCACGCACACAGCATGTTCACCATCATTGTGGGCCGTTTTGTCGGGCCGACCCGCCCGCTGATCCCGCTGGTTGCCGGGATGCTGGAGCTGCCGATACGGAAATTTATTCCCCCGAATATCATTGGCTGCCTTCTCTGGCCACCGCTCTATTTACTGCCGGGCATTCTCGCCGGTGTCGCGATTGATGTGCCGAAAGAGGCCAACAGTGCGATGTTTAAGTGGCTGCTTCTGGGGGTTGCGATCCTGGTCTGGCTGGGATGCTGGCTGTGCTGGCGCTGGCTGCGTGCCAACAAACAGCACGACTGGGCGACGGTGTATTTGCCGCGAACACGCCTGCGCTGGCTGGCTCCGCTGATGATGCTCCTGGCAGTGGCCAGCTTCACGGCCCTGCAGTTCCATCCGATGATGCCGATTTTCCGCCACCTACTGTGGGACGTGTTCTTCTAAGGTTACCCCCAGCACTGTCGCTTCCGGTACGGCACCGCGCTGCAACTGCGCGGTGCTGCCGTCCCAGTAAACCCGTCCGTCGACAATCAGCAGGCTACGCGGTGCAATCGCGGCGGCGTCTTCAATGCTGTGCGACACCATCAGCAGGGTAATATTTCGCTCGCTACAGACCTCATCCACCAGGCCCAGCATCTCTTTGCGCAGGGCCGGATCCAGCGCAGAAAAGGGTTCATCCAGCAGCAGGATCGGCTGCTGACGAACCAGGCAGCGGGCGAGGGCGGCACGCTGGCGCTGGCCGCCGGAAAGCTGGTGCGGCAGTCGGTGCAAATGTTCCGTCAGCCCGACGCGCTGTGCAATGTTCTGTAACGCGTGCTTTTGCTGGTGGTTCAGTTTCAGCCCGGGATGTAACCCCAGCCCGATATTCTGCGCCATGGTCAGATGGGGGAAGAGGTTATTTTCCTGAAACAGCATGGATACCGGACGCTGCGCGGGGGCGCTGTTGCGGTGATCGCTGCCATTCAATATCAACTCGCCGCCGTTGACCGGCAGAAAGCCGGCGATCAGACTCAGCAGGGTACTTTTTCCTGCTCCGCTGGGGCCCAGGATGGCCAGTCGTTCCCCCGCCTGCACGCTGAAGGTAAAGCGCATCGGCAGGTGATGATACAGCCAGGTCAGATTAGTCAGGTTTAGCATGGTTCCCCGGCAGTTTTTCAATCAGAGTGAACAGCAGGAAGCAGAGCAGCAAAAGTAACAGCGCGGTGACCGCCCCGTCACTGCTGCGGTATGAGCCTATCTGCTGATAAAGATAAAACGGCAGGGTGCGGAAGTGCTCATTGCCAAACAGTGCCACCACGCCAAAATCACCAATTGACAGCACGCAGGCAAAAGCGAGCGCCTGCGCAAGGGGGCGCTTCAGGGCGCGCAACTCAATCAGCCGCAGACGGTTCCAGCCGCGAATATCCAGCGACAGGCAGAGCCGTCCATAGCGTTCAGCCATATCGCGCAGCGGGTTCTCCAGCACTTTCATCGCATACGGCACCGCCATCAGTGCGTTAGTCACAATCACTATCCCCTCTGCCGACGCCGGCAGCCCGATGGTCTGGTTGAGCAGCAGGAAAAAACCGGTGGCCAGGACAATCCCCGGCATCGCCAGTATCAGCATGCCACTCAGTTCCAGCGTCTGCCCCCACAGCAGGCGCTGGCGCTGGCGCAGTTCACGGCTGCTCCATAGCAGCATCAGCGTCAGCACCACGCTGAGGACCCCAGCGCCCAGGGCAATGCGCAACGAGGTGAACGTCGCCTGCCACAGTGCGGGCTGGTGCAGGACGCCGCCAAACCCCTGATTCATTCCGTCGGCCACCACCGCCAGCAGCGGTGGCAGGATCAGCAACAGCATGCTGGCGATCATCAGTCCGTCAAGCAGGCGGGCGCGACCGCTGTCCTGCGGGTTACGCCAGCCCCCGAGGCTGTCACTCCCCGTCGGCAATACCTTACTCAGGCGCTGGCTTAACATCACGAGCCCGAGGCAGCACACCATCTGTATCAGCGCCAGCAGGGCGGCCCGCCCGGGATCGTAATCAAAACTCAGCGCCTGGAAGATCGCCAGCTCAATGGTGGTCGCTCGCGGCCCGCCCCCGAGGGACAGCACGGTGGCAAAGCTGGCAAAGCACAGCATGAAGATCAGTGCCCCGGCAGGCAGAAGCTGACGCCGCAGCCACGGCCATTCGACAAGGCGAAAATGCGCCCAGCCACTCAGCCCCAGCTGGGCGGCGATCTGTCGCTGTTCAGCGGGGATCTGCTGTAAGGCCTGGAGCAGCAGGCGCGTAGCCAGCGGCAGATTAAAGAAGACATGGGCCAGCAGGATCCCCTGCAGGCCATAGGGAGTGAATGAGTAGCCAACGCCGAGCAGGGCGCAAAGCTGCGCCAGCCAGCCGCTGCGGCCGTACACGCTGAGAAGACCAAACACGGCCACCAGTACCGGCAGTACCAGCGTCATAGCACACAGCCGCAGCAACGTGCCACGTCCGGGGAAGCGACGGCGGTAAAGCGCACGCGCCACGGGAATAGCCGGGAGTACCGACAGCAATGCCGACAGCAGCGCCTGCCAGAAAGAGAAGCGCAGCACGTGCCACAGGTAGCTGTCCTGCCACAGTCCGCGCCAGTCCGTGGCGGGCGCGTTTTGCCACAGGGCGAAAAACGCCAGCAGGGCCACGCTGACCAGCAGCAGGCCGGCCAGCAGGCCCGGGACTAACCAGCCGGGAATTAGCGGCTGACGGCGCGTTGCCATGCACTAATCCACTGGCTGCGCTGGGTGGCAACGTCCTGCGGGCTGAACTGCAACGAAATGGCCGGCACGGTCAGGGTGTTGAACCCTTCTGGCAGCGCGGTATGGGTAGCCGGATACATCCAGTTGCCGGTAGCAATGGTTTTCTGGAAGGGTTGTGTCATCACGAATTGCATAAATGAGTGTGCCAGCTCAGGCTGCTTACTGGCTTTTAACTGCCCGGCCACCTCAACCTGCAGATAGTGGCCTTCACTGAAGTTTGCCGCGGCATACTGATCTTTCTTCTCTTCAATCAGATGATAAGCAGGCGAGGTCGTGTAACTGAGCACCATATCACTTTCCCCTTTCAGGAACAGACCGTAGGCCTCACTCCATCCTTTCGTCACGGTGACGGTCTTCTTCGCCAGTTGCTGCCAGGCTTCCGGGCTCTTATCGCCGTAAACTTTCTGCATCCACAGCAGCAGGCCAAGCCCAGGAGTGCTGGTGCGCGGATCTTCATAAATCACCTTCAGAGGACGGTCGCTCTCGACCAGCTCCTTCAGGCTTTTCGGCGGGTTCTGCAGTCTGGTTTTATCATAAACAAAAGCAAACCAGCCGTAGTCATAGGGGACAAATGTTGTGTTCGTCCAGCCGCCCGGCACCGTAGCGTGGCGGGTGTCTACCTTTGACGGCGCAAACAGGCCGGTTTTTTCGGCGGCATCCAGCAGATTGTTATCCAGCCCCAGCACCACGTCGGCCTTGCTGTTTTTGCCTTCCATACGCAGGCGATTGAGCAGCGAGACGCCGTCTTCCAGTGCGACGAATTTCAGCTCACAGTTGCACTGCGCTTCGAAGGCTTTTTTAATCGCCGGCCCCGGCCCCCATTCGGCAGAGAAGGAGTCATAGGTGTAAACCGTCAGGGTATCTTTCGCCGCGAGGGCAGGCAGGGAAAACAGCGCCAGCAGAGGGAGTAATTTTTTCAACACTTTGCGTTCCTTTAAGGGAAAATGCGCAAAGGATCTGAGTCAGTGACACTCTCAAATCCCTACGCCGGTATGATCCGGATCAGGTTCGACGGGTTTTTCTCAGCGAAAACATGCTGCACAGACATTGACCCGGCGTCGGGCAATGTCTCAGCAGGGTGTTCGCACCCCGTTGAGAACGGCCTATTCTAGTGGTTTCGTCTTTGTTACGAAAGCGTCATGATTCGGGCGGCGCGAACCAGGCTGATTTAAAGTCAAACCAGCCGAGGGTATTCATGCGTACGCCGCGCATGCTTCGCTGGCCGTGCAGCAGCAGCCAGTGATGGAACAGGGGATGCAGATAGTTACTGTCTATCAGCTGTTTGCTCCAGTCAGCCAGCGGCAGGGTCTGTTCGCGCCACTGCCGCGCATCGTTTTCCCAGTCGGTGGGCACACAGTGGTGCATCAGCGGGATCTCATACAGCAGCGAAAACAGGGAAAACTCTAGCGGCAGCGTGAAGTTGGCGCTGCCCAGCCAGATGTCACTTTCCGCCTCACCGCGATACCAGCTTTCGTAGTCAATTTCCTGGGTGATGAGCGTGACGCCGTGCGTGGCAAGGATCGGCCCCAGCGCGTTGGCGATCCCCTGATGCTCGATATGATCGCTGTACCAGGTGATGGTCAGTGAGGTCAGCCCTGCGGGTTTTTCTGCGGTCGCCATTGAGCGTCGGTGATGCCAGCGCGGCAGCAGCCCGTAAGCCGGGAACCAGTAGCGCTGATAGGCGATGCCGCTGTGGTTAAGCAGGGCAATCGGGTTAAAAATGGTGCTGATCCAGCGGCGCAGCTGTTCATTGCGCCCCTGCTCAGAGCGCTGGTCGAACATCAAAAAATAGCAGCCCTCTTCCAGACGACTCTCTTCCGACTTCTCATCGGTATTTTCGCTCTGCAGTTTGACCCCGGAGTAGACCAGCTCATCGCTGATCTCCGGCAGGACCCAGATATTGACCTCATCTATCAGCGCCCGGTAGCCGAAATAGTCATCAAAGGCGGAAATACGCAGCTGGCTGTGCTGATTGCGTTCCACCGCGTAAGCCCCGGTGCCGACCGGCTGACGGGCAAAGTTGCGCATATGCGGCCACTCTTTTGGCAGGATCATGGCGCTGACGCTGCCCAGCAGCCACGGCAGCCAGTTATCGGGCTGGTGCAGATAAATATCCAGCGTCCACGGCGTGTGGCACTCAATCCGGTCTAAATGGCTGTAAAGCGGCTGCGTTTTCAGGCGTTCCAGGCTGGCAATGACATCGTCGACATCCAGCTCACGGCCGTGATGAAAGTGGATCGCCGGGCGCAAAAAGAAGCGCCAGTGATCCGGTGCAATCTGCTGCCAGTGGTGGGCAATATCCGGCTCGATTTCCCCGTTTTCCTCATTTATTCGCGCCAGCCCGTTAAAAATCTGCCGGGCAAGGTGAGTTTCAGAGCGACGCAGCGGCGTTCCGGGCAGCAGATTGAGCAGGGGACGATAGTAGAGCACGCGAAGAATGTGTTTTCCCTGACGGAAACTGCGGCCCAGATGGGAGAGCAGCATCTGGCGCACGCGATTTTTATCGCCGACTAACTGCACCAGCTGATCGATGCGATCCTGTTCCAGCAGATCCTCAGCCCGCTGTTGTTGCAGCGCCAGCCCGGTATAGCGGAAGGTCAGACGCGATCGCTTACCGCGCCCGGCCTCGGCCTGCCACTCCAGCCACCCCTGTTCCTGCATGGCATTCAGCAGGTTGCGCATATGGCGGCGTGAGCAGCTGAGTTGTACCGCCAGATCGCTGAGGGTGGTCTCCTGAGGCTGACCATCGCAGCACTGCCAGAGCCGGATAAATTGCTGCTGTAAACGGGGTGAGGACATAAAAGAGGAACCCTGTGTTAAAAGCTGTCTGTTTTTCCTGCCTTATATTACGGTGATAATGGCTGCAGATGAAAGAGTGGGAGGCATTCATATCTGAATGGCACTTGATCATCGTTATTCATCTCCCTGCTATTAAGGGTATTCTGAGTATGGTGCTTTTCACCAGCCAGCTAGCTTCGGCATAGCTGGCTTTTTTCGTGGGTTTTCTTCTAAGCTGTGGAGTAGTTATCCGCATTGTCCCGTCACTGAGGCCTTATTCATGTCATCGCTCCTTAGCCGTCGTATCCATCCGGTGTATCTGGCATTTATGGCGGTTTCTTTTATGGTCGGCATCGCCGGTGCGCTGCAGGCCCCGACGCTGAGTCTGTTTCTCAGCCGTGAAGTCGCGGTCCGGCCATTCTGGGTGGGGTTGTTTTACACCGTCAATGCGGTCGCGGGAATTGTGGTCAGCCTGCTTCTGGCAAAGCGATCCGACACCCGGGGCGATCGGCGGATGCTGATCCTGTTCTGCTGCGTGATGGCGACAGGAAACGCGCTCCTTTTTGCCTTTAACCGTCATTATCTGACGCTGGTCACCGCTGGCGTTTTTCTCTCTGCTATCGCCAGCGTGGCGATGCCGCAAATTTTCGCGCTGGCGCGGGAATATGCAGACAGCTCAGCCCGTGAGGCGGTGATGTTCAGCTCCGTCATGCGTGCCCAGCTTTCTCTGGCCTGGGTGATTGGGCCGCCGCTCTCCTTTGCTATCGCGCTGAATTACGGTTTTACCGCCATGTTTCTGCTGGCAGGGCTGCTGTTTATGGTCTGCATTGCGCTGGTCTGGTTTACCCTGCCCTCGGTGCCGCGTGCTGCGGTATCCGCGAACGTGCCGATTACGCATATTAGCGGCTGGAAGAACCGTGATGTGCGCATGCTGTTTATCGGGTCGGTGCTGATGTGGACCTGTAACACCATGTATATCATTGATATGCCATTGTATATCAGCAGCGTGCTGGGGATGCCGGATACGCTGGCCGGGCTGCTGATGGGGACCGCGGCCGGACTGGAAATTCCGGTGATGCTGCTGGCGGGCCATTACGTGAAGCGGCTGGGTAAACGCAATATGATGCTGGTGGCGATTGGCTGCGGGGCACTGTTTTACCTTGGCCTGGTGCTGTTCCAGAGCCGGACGGCACTGATGGTGCTGCAGCTGTTTAACGCGGTGTATATCGGCATTATTGCCGGGATTGGTATGATCTGGTTCCAGGACTTAATGCCTTCCCGGCCGGGAGCAGCGACCACGCTGTTTACTAACAGTATTTCGACCGGCGTGATCCTGGCCGGGATTATTCAGGGGGCGCTGGCGGAAACCTTCGGCCATCACGCTGTCTACTGGGGCGCGTTTGGGCTGGCAGTGCTGGCGCTGGCGCTGTCATGGCGGGTGCGGGAAAAAAGAGCGATATAAGGGGGCTTCGCCACGGGTAGGCTGCAACAACAGGCCGACCCTGAACATCGCCAGGGCTGACCGTCTATTCCGGTCAGCCCGCCAAATTAACGCAGAAACGCGGGCTGTTTTTGCTCGTATGCCGTGATTTTCGCCTCGTGCTGCAGCGTCAAACCGATGGCATCCAGCCCGTTAATCAGGCAGTGGCGGCGGAAGCCGTCGATCTCAAAGGAATAGACTTTCTCACCGGCCAGCACCTGCTGTTTTTCCAGATCAACCGTAAACCGGATACCCGGCTCGTCGGCGACCCGCCGAAACATCTCATCAATTTCCTCTTCACTCAGTGTCACCAGCAGAAGCTGATTGTTGAATGAGTTATTGGCAAAGATATCGGCGAAGCCGGAGCCAATAATCGCCTGAATACCATAGTCGGTCAGCGCCCAGGGCGCATGCTCGCGTGATGATCCACAACCAAAGTTTTCCCGGGTAAGCATGATGCTGGCTCCGCTAAACGCGGGCTTATTCAGCACAAACTCCGGGTCTGAGATCTGCCCTTCGGCATCGGTGTAGCGCCAGTCAAAAAACAGATTGCGGCCAAAACCGGTGCGCGTCACCATCTGCAGGAACTGCTTAGGAATGATCGCGTCGGTATCAACGTTGGCGGCGTCCAGCGGCACCACGATACCGCTGTGTTGAGTGAATTTTTTCGCCATAAAAGTTCCTTAAATCAGCTCACGGATATCAGCAAAGTGACCGGCGACTGCAGCGGCGGCGGCCATCGCCGGGCTGACCAGATGCGTACGCCCACCGCGTCCCTGTCGGCCTTCAAAGTTGCGGTTGCTGGTGGACGCACAGCGTTCGCCCGGGCTGAGGCGGTCGTTGTTCATGGCCAGACACATAGAGCAGCCAGGCAGACGCCATTCAAATCCCGCGTCGATAAAGATTTTATCCAGACCTTCTTCTTCCGCCTGTGCCTTCACCGGGCCGGAGCCGGGCACCACGTAGCCCTGCACGCCCTGCGCAATCTTCTGTCCTTTCACCACTGCCGCCGCTGCGCGTAAATCCTCGATTCGTGAGTTGGTACAGGAGCCGATAAACACTTTATCTATCGGCACCTCGGTCAGACGGATGCCAGGTTTCAGATCCATATAAGCCAGGGCTTTTTCCGCCGAGGCGCGTTCGACCGGATCGCTGAAGGAGGCCGGATCGGGAATTGGGTCACTGACGGCAATTACCTGTCCGGGATTGGTTCCCCAGGTCACCTGCGGCGCGATCTCAGCCGCGTCCAGCGTCACGACTTTATCGAAATGTGCCCCGTCGTCGGTTTTCAGCGTGCGCCAGTAGTCGACAGCCTGCTGCCAGGCCGCGTCTCTGGGGGCAAAACGGCGGCCGTTAACGTAGTGGAAGGTGGTGTCGTCCGGAGCAATCAGCCCCGCTTTGGCACCCAGTTCGATCGCCATATTACACAGCGTCATGCGGCCTTCCATGCTCAACGCGGCGACGGCTTCCCCGCAGAACTCCACCACGTGGCCATTACCCCCGCCGCTGCCGGTTTTACCGATAATCGCCAGAGCAATATCTTTTGCCGTGATGCCCGGTGCGGTCTGGCCGCAAACTTCCACCTTCATGGTTTTCGCCCGGGCCTGCTTCAGCGTCTGCGTCGCCAGCACATGCTCTACTTCTGACGTGCCGATACCAAAGGCCAGCGCACCTAACGCGCCGTGCGTGGAGGTATGTGAGTCGCCGCAGACAAGGGTCATGCCAGGCAGTGACAGGCCCTGTTCCGGCCCCATCACATGCACAATGCCCTGGAACTGATGGCTGAGGTCAAACAGCTGCACACCAAAGGCTTCACAGTTTTTCATCAGTGCCGTCATCTGAATCCGCGCCATCTCACCGCTGGCGTTAATATCACGCGACTGGGTCGAAACGTTGTGATCCATGGTGGCAAAGGTCTTTGACGGCTGACGCACCGGGCGACCATGAGCGCGCAGACCGTCAAAGGCCTGCGCCGAGGTCACCTCATGAACAAGGTGCCTGTCGATATAGATCAGCGGCGTTTCACCGGGTGCTTCGTGCACGACATGCGCGTCAAACAGCTTCTCGTACAGTGTTTTCATATTTTTATGCTTCGCGAATAAACCGGGCAATGGTGCTGCCCATTTCATCGGTGCCGATTGACGTGCCGCTGCCCGCCAGGTCACCGGTGCGGTAACCTTCAGCCAGTGCACGATTAATGGCATGTTCAATAGCCTCTGCCGCCCCGGTTTCATTCAGGCTGTAGCGCAGCAGCAGGGCCAGCGACAGGATTTGTGCCACCGGGTTGGCGATATTTTTCCCGGCGATGTCCGGCGCAGAGCCGCCCGCCGGTTCGAACAGCCCAAAGCCTTTTTCGTTCAGGCTGGCGGAGGGCAGCATCCCCATGGAGCCGGTGATCATGGCACATTCATCGGACAGAATGTCCCCAAACAGATTAGAGCAGAGCATCACGTCGAACTGCGACGGGGCTTTAATCAGCTGCATGGTGGCATTGTCGATATACATATGGCTCAGCTCAACGTCCGGGTAGTCCTGCGCCACTTCATTGACGATTTGACGCCAGAGAATCGAGGACTGCAGCACGTTGGCTTTATCAATAGAGGTGACTTTGCTGCGGCGCTTGCGTGCCGATTCAAAGGCGATCCGGGCAATGCGTTCGATCTCGAAGCGGTGATATACCTCGGTGTCGAAGGCGCGTTCGTGCATGCCACTGCCTTCGCGGCCTTTCGGCTGACCGAAATAGATCCCCCCAGTCAGCTCGCGCACCACCAGTATATCAAAGCCCTGATCGGCAATATCGCGGCGCAGCGGGCAGAAATCTTCCAGCCCCTTATACAGGCTGGCTGGTCGCAGATTGCTGAACAGTTGAAAATGTTTACGCAGGGGCAGCAGAGCGCCGCGCTCCGGCTGTTCTGTCGGGGGCAGATGCTCCCATTTTGGGCCACCGACCGAACCGAACAGAATGGCGTCAGCCTGCTCACAGCCTTTTACCGTAGCATCAGGCAGTGGCACACCGTGGCGATCGATGGCAATGCCACCGACATCGTATTCGCTGGTGGAGATACGCAGATTAAAACGCTGGCGAATGGCTTCCAGCACTTTACTGGCCTGTGCCATCACTTCCGGGCCGATGCCGTCACCGGGTAATACAGCAATATGGTAAGTACGGGACATTTATACGGCTTCCTTCTGATCTTTATTCTGAGACTTACGCTGCAATTCCTGCTCCACCTGACGCGCGCGCCAGATGGTATTCAGCGCGTTCACCATTGCTTTAGCGGAGGATTCGACAATATCTGTCGCCAGGCCAACGCCGTGGAATTTACGGCCGTTGTACTGCACCACAATATCCACCTGACCCAGCGCGTCTTTGCCGTGGCCTTTCGCGGTCAGTTGGTAGTTGATCAGCTCGGCATCAAAGTCGGTGATACGGTTGATGGCCTGGTAAACGGCATCCACCGGACCGTTACCGGTGGCCGCTTCGGTTTTCTGTTGTTCGCCGCAGCCCAACTGTACTGTGGCAGTGGCAATGACCGTTGAACCGGATTGCACGTTGAAAGTATCCAGTGTGAAGTATTCCGGCTCTTCAGACTGTTTATTGATAAACGCCAGGGCTTCCAGGTCGTAGTCGAATACCTGGCCTTTCTTATCGGCCAGCGCTTTGAACGCATCGTACAACGTATCCATGTTGTACTCGGCGTCGGTGTAGCCCATCTCCTCCATGCGGTGCTTGACGGCTGCGCGCCCGGAACGGGAAGTCAGGTTCAGCTGAACCTGTTTCAGGCCAATGGATTCCGGTGTCAGAATTTCGTAGTTTTCACGATTTTTCAGTACGCCATCCTGATGAATACCAGAGGAGTGAGCGAAGGCGTTGGAACCGATAATCGCTTTGTGCGCCGGGATAGGCATATTGCAGATTTTGCTGACGGTCTGGCAGGTACGGTAGATCTCCTGATGATTAATCCGCGTCTGAACGTTCATCAACTGACCGCGGGTTTTAATCGCCATGATGACCTCTTCCAGCGCACAGTTTCCGGCGCGCTCACCCAGACCGTTCATCGCCCCTTCAATCTGACGGGCACCGGCATTCACTGCCGCCAGCGCATTGCCGACCGCCATCCCCAAATCGTCATGGGTATGTACGGACAGGATGGCTTTATCAATATTGGGTACGCGTTCGCGCAGCGCGCTGAAAATATTGGCATATTCGTAAGGCAGGGTGTAGCCGACGGTGTCTGGGATGTTAATGGTTGTGGCCCCGGCGTTAATCGCGGCTTCCACCACCCGGCACAGATCGTCAATCGGCGTACGGCCGCCGTCTTCGCAGGAAAATTCGACGTCATCGGTGTAGTTACGTGCGCGCTTCACCATTTTAACGGCGCGCTCGATCACCTCTGGCAGGGTACTGCGCAGCTTAGTGGCGATGTGCATAGGGGAGGTGGCGAGGAAGGTATGGATACGGTAGGCATCTGCCACGCGCAGCGCTTCATAGGCGGCGTCGATATCTTTTTCCACACAGCGGGCCAGGCCACATACCCGGCTGTTTTTGATCTGACGGGCGATGGTCTGCACCGATTCAAAATCCCCCGGGGACGAAACCGGAAAACCGACCTCCATCACGTCAACGCCCATACGCTCCAGCGCCAGGGCAATCTGCAGTTTTTCCTTCACACTCAGGCTGGCCTGTAATGCCTGTTCGCCATCGCGCAGTGTGGTATCGAAAATAATGACGTGGTCGCTCATGGGATAGTTCCTTATCGGGTTTACGTCGCCGGGTGCTGCGAGCATAAAAAAACCCGCGCATCGGCGCGGGTTTCTTAGGTTTTACAGGCCTGAATCAGTGATTGATTCCGCCCACAAGTCTACCGCGCAAAGGGGATGCGTTTAGTAGTAGACCGAGTAGGCGGTTGGAACGAATCATGGACTCAAACCTCATTAAATTCTGCAAGTGACTTTATTGATACCTGATTAAGACCGGAGCTGTCAACCTTCAATAACGCTTCCCGGAGTGTGGGCATTATTTGCGCCGCCGGGCTTTAAAGGCCGCAGGGTTTTAATAACAAAACGATCACAATGTATATTTCATCACCACAGTATATTCCGCTTTATGAAGCGCAGAATTACAGTGTAAACGTCGATGGCAGGGGGAGGGCGGCAGAGCCTTAATTATCCCTTTCCGCACGTGTCGTAGGGTTTGCCGTTTGCCTGCCAACTTTTCTACGGTTATGGTATTTGCCATAACCTCGAAAAACTGGGGCTTCGCCCTGTACCTGGATGTTGGAAATGACTTCCACTGTCTGAGCATAATAAAAACAGGTTTTGACCTTATCTGCCGCCCGCAGCCCTTAAACGTCTGCGCGATGGTCGATAAATCAGCACCTTAAAGCCTGGAGGCAAAAATGGAGATGTTGTCAGGAGCCGAGATGGTAGTCCGATCGTTAATCGATCAGGGCGTAAAACATGTATTCGGCTATCCCGGCGGAGCGGTCCTTGATATCTATGACGCTCTGCAAACGGTGGGCGGCGTGGATCATATCCTGGTCCGTCACGAACAGGGTGCTGTCCATATGGCGGACGGCTATGCCCGAGCGACCGGCGATGTTGGTGTCGTGCTGGTCACGTCCGGCCCCGGTGCGACCAATGCGATTACCGGCATTGCCACCGCCTATATGGACTCCATTCCGATGGTGGTGTTGTCCGGTCAGGTGATGTCCTCCCTGATCGGTTATGACGCCTTCCAGGAGTGCGATATGGTGGGGATTTCCCGCCCGGTGGTGAAGCACAGCTTTATGGTGAAGCGGGTTGAAGATATCCCCACCATCATGAAGAAAGCCTTCTGGCTGGCCGCCAGCGGACGTCCCGGACCGGTGGTGGTCGACCTGCCGAAAGACATGATGAGCCCGGCGAATAAACTGCCATACGTCTGGCCTGATGAAGTCAGTATGCGTTCATACAATCCGACGACGCAGGGCCATAAAGGCCAGATCAAACGCGCGTTGCAAACGCTGCTGGCTGCCAAAAAACCGGTGATCTACGCCGGGGGTGGGGTGATTAACGCCGCCTGCCACGATGAGCTGCGTCAGCTGGCTGAAACGCTGAATATTCCTGTCACCACCTCACTGATGGGGCTGGGGGCATTCCCGGGAACACATCGTCAGTGCGTGGGGATGCTGGGGATGCACGGTACCTACGAAGCCAATATGACGATGCACCATTCTGATGTCATTTTTGCCGTTGGCGTACGCTTCGATGACCGTACCACTAATAACCTGGCAAAATACTGCCCCAACGCCACCATACTGCATATCGACATTGATCCGACGTCCATCTCTAAAACCGTTTCAGCGGATGTGCCGATCGTCGGCGATGCCAAGCAGGTATTGCAACAGATGCTGGAACTGCTGGCGCAGAGCGATGTGAAGCAGGATTACGACAGCGTGCGCGACTGGTGGCAGAATATCGATCAGTGGCGTTCGCGCCAGTGCCTCGAATTCGATCGCACCAGCGATAAGATCAAACCTCAGGCGGTGATTGAAACCATCTGTCGTCTGACCCATGGCGATGCGTATGTGACCTCTGACGTGGGTCAGCACCAGATGTTTGCTGCACTCTATTATCAGTTTGATAAGCCCCGCCGCTGGATCAACTCCGGTGGTCTGGGCACGATGGGCTTCGGCTTACCGGCTGCGCTGGGCGTGAAACTGGCGTTACCGCAGGAAACCGTGGTGTGTGTCACGGGCGATGGCAGTATTCAGATGAATATTCAGGAGCTGTCCACTGCGTTGCAGTACGGCATTCCGGTGCTGGTGCTCAATCTGAACAACCGTTTCCTGGGCATGGTGAAGCAGTGGCAGGACATGATCTATTCCGGCCGTCACTCCCAGTCTTATATGGAGTCGCTGCCTGATTTTGTCCGCCTGGCGGAAGCCTATGGTCACGTAGGGATCTCCATTAGCCGCCCGGACGAGCTGGAAGCGAAGCTGACGGAAGCGCTGGAACACCTGGCGAAAGAGCGCCTGGTCTTTGTCGACGTTAACGTTGACGGCACGGAACACGTTTACCCGATGCATATTCGCGGTGGTGGTATGGACGAGATGTGGTTGAGCAAAACGGAGAGGACTTAATTATGCGTCGTGTATTATCGGTTCTGCTGGAAAACGAATCCGGCGCATTGTCCCGCGTGGTAGGCCTGTTCTCCCAGCGTGGCTATAACATTGAGAGCCTCACCGTGGCCCCGACAGACGATCCTACGCTGTCGCGGATGACCATTCAGACGGTGGGCGACGAGAAGGTGATTGAGCAGATCGAAAAGCAGCTGCACAAGCTGGTGGATGTTCTGCGCGTCAGCGAACTGGGCCAGGGCGCATTTGTTGAGCGCGAAATCATGCTGGTGAAGATTCAGGCCAGCGGCTATGGTCGTGAAGAGGTGAAGCGCTGCGCTGAGATCTTCCGCGGGCAGATCGTGGATGTCACACCGTCGCTTTATACGGTTCAGCTTGCCGGCACCAGCGATAAGCTGGATGCGTTCCTCAGTGCCGTACGCGAAGTGGCGGAAATTGTTGAGGTCGCCCGATCCGGGATCGTCGGTGTTGCACGCGGCGAACGCATCATGCGCTGATGCGCCAGCGTGATAATTAAGATTGTCAGTTAACCCGGCGTAATGCCGGGTTTTTTTATTTTTGTCATAAAGCCCCCGCCGCAGATGAAAAGCGGTTGCTCACGTAGGTATTCTGCGGTTAGATGTTACAAATACTAATCCATAGCGAAGTGTGGGGTTATTGTGAAACTGGATGAAATTGCGCGCCTCGCGGGTGTTTCGCGCACGACGGCCAGCTATGTCATTAACGGCAAGGCCAAGCAGTATCGTGTCAGCGATAAAACCGTCGAGAAAGTCATGGCGGTGGTGCGTGAACATAATTACCATCCGAACGCGGTGGCGGCAGGGTTACGCGCCGGGCGCACCCGTTCGATAGGACTGGTTATTCCCGATCTGGAGAATACCAGCTACACAAGGATTGCAAACTATCTGGAACGCCAGGCACGCCAGCGCGGTTATCAACTGCTGATTGCCTGCTCGGAAGACCAGCCGGATAATGAAATGCGCTGCGTGGAGCATCTGCTGCAACGACAGGTTGATGCGATTATCGTCTCTACCTCCCTGCCGCCGGAGCATCCTTTCTATCAGCGCTGGATCAACGACCCGTTACCGATTATTGCGCTGGATCGTGCGCTGGATCGTGAACATTTCACCAGCGTGGTGGGTGCAGACCAGGATGATGCCGAAGCGCTGGGGGCCGAACTGCGCAAGCTCCCGGCCAAATCCGTGCTCTTTCTTGGCGCACTGCCGGAGCTGTCCGTTAGCTTCCTGCGTGAGCTGGGCTTCCGTGATGCCTGGAAAGGGGACGATCGTCCCATAGACTTTATTTACGCCAACAGTTTTGAACGCAGTGCGGCGGCCACGCTGTTTGAAAAATACCTCGAAACCCATGAGATGCCGGAAGCGCTGTTCACTACCTCTTTCGGGTTGTTGCAGGGCGTGATGGACGTGACGCTGCGCCGTGAGGGCAGGCTTCCGCAGGATCTGGCGATTGCCACCTTCGGCGATCATGAACTGCTCGATTTCCTCGAGTGCCCGGTTCTGGCGGTGGGCCAGCGGCATCGGGACGTGGCAGAACGAGTGCTGGAACTGGTGCTCGCCAGTCTGGATGAACCCCGTAAACCGAAACCTGGTTTGACGCGGATCCGGCGAAATCTATATCGGCGTGGGCGACTAAACCGTAAAACGAACTAAGTTCACAAGGCAGCGAAAGCTGCCTTTTTCATATCTTTTAAACCTTAAGCGCACAATTTAACCGCTAATCTGGTGTTACCTCAGGTAAATAAAAGTAAAAAGAGTGCGGTAATGTCAGCATCTGATTATAAACCCTGACGTTTATAAATACTCTGCAACCTGACGGAGCGCGGAACGTCAGGGCTCAGAAGGGTTATGCTGGGAAAGTTTTAAGAAATAACCTAAAATGCCGCCCACGTCGCAAAGCGGGCAGCTTATTTTGTGCGGAGATAAAGTGGTATTTTTTTGAGCAATTAAGGGGTTCACAAGAATTTCCTGACGTTATTCATTAGTTTATTTCTAAGATTTATCTTCATTTGGTTTTTTTTTAACTTCCCCGTGTTTACTCCTCCGAAGAAATAATGCCAATCGGCTATGTATGCGGCTTGACAATGATTTCCTCTGCTCCGTACACTCTTTTGGTGGGAATTTGTGGAGTTAAGTGGTGATTTTGGGGATCTGGGGGGTGAGGCTGGCATGTTCCGTGGAGCAACGTTAGTCAATCTCGACAGCAAAGGCCGGCTTGCCGTGCCGACGCGCTACCGCGAAACGCTGATCGGGGAATCACAAGGGCAAATGGTTTGTACCATTGACCTTCACCAGACATGCCTGCTGCTTTACACCTTACCCGAATGGGAAATCATTGAACAAAAGCTGTCTCGTTTATCCAGCATGAACCCCGCAGAGCGCCGTGTACAACGTCTGCTGCTGGGGCACGCCAGTGAATGCCAGATGGATAATGCAGGTCGCTTACTGCTGGCGAACACGCTTCGTCAGCATGCGAACCTCACCAAAGAAGTGATGCTGGTTGGGCAGTTCAACAAGTTTGAGCTGTGGGATGAACAGACCTGGTATCAACAAGTCAAGGAAGATATTGACGCAGAGCACACCTCTCAGGAACCTCTCTCTGACCGGTTGCAGGATTTGTCGTTATAGCTATGCAGGATAATTTTAAACACACCACAGTGCTGTTGGACGAGGCGGTAAACGGCCTCAATATTCACCCTGACGGCATCTATATTGATGGCACCTTTGGGCGCGGTGGACACTCACGCCTGATCCTTTCCCAACTGGGCGAGAAGGGACGTTTGTATGCTATCGACCGCGATCCGCAGGCGATCGCCGCCGCCGCTGAGATCGACGATCCCCGCTTTACCATTATCCATGGCCCCTTTTCGGCGCTGGCTGAATACGCGGAAGAGCGTGGGCTGAGTGGCAAGATTGACGGGATCCTGCTGGATCTTGGCGTCTCCTCCCCACAGCTGGATGATGCCGAGCGCGGCTTCTCCTTCATGCGTGACGGACCGCTGGATATGCGCATGGACCCTACGCGCGGCCAGTCGGCGGCAGAATGGCTGCTGAAAGCGGAAGAGGCGGACATTGTTTTTGTGCTGAAGACCTTCGGTGAGGAGCGGTTTGCCAAACGTATCGCCCGCGCCATCGTGGAGCGCAATCGTGAACAGCCTATGACGCGGACGAAAGAACTGGCCGAGGTGATTTATGTCGCCACGCCGGTAAAAGATAAATTTAAACATCCGGCGACGCGCAGTTTCCAGGCCATCCGTATCTGGGTGAACAGTGAGCTGGATGAGATCGAACAGGCGCTGAAAGGCTCACTGAGCGCGCTGTCACCCGGTGGTCGGCTTTCGGTGATCAGCTTCCACTCGCTGGAAGACCGCATCGTAAAACGCTTTATGCGCGAACAGAGCCGTGGGCCACAGATACCGCATGGTATACCCATGACCGAAGCGCAACTTAACAGTCTGGGTGGTCGCCGCCTGAAAGCACTGGGCAAGATGATGCCGGGTGAGAGTGAAGTGGCGGACAACCCGCGCGCCCGCAGCTCGGTGCTGCGTATTGCGGAGCGTACCGAATCATGATCGGTAATGAGCGTCACAGCCTGCCGGGTGTGATAGGTGGCGATATATTGCGGCATGGCAAGATCCCCCTGATCCTGCTGATTGCCTCGCTGGTTTCGGCAGTGCTGGTCGTCACCACCGCGCACAAAACGCGTCTGCTTACCGCGCAGCGTGAGCAGTTGGTGCTGGAGCGTGACGCGCTGGACATTGAGTGGCGCAACCTGATTCTGGAAGAAAATGCACTGGGCGATCATAGCCGGGTGGAACGGATAGCAACGGAGAAACTACAGATGCAGCATGTTGATCCTTCTCAGGAAAATATTGTGGTACAGCGATAAGGACACACGGACTCAATGAGAGCCGCAAGTAAGACGCAGAAGTCGAAACGCCAGGAAGATCAGGCCAGCTTTGTTAGCTGGCGTTTTGCGTTGCTGTGCGGCTGTATTTTTCTGGCCCTGGTCGGGCTGCTGATGCGGGTGGCCTATCTGCAGGTGATCAACCCCGATCGGCTGGTGCGTGAGGGCGATATGCGCTCGCTGCGCGTACAGGCGATCCCCACTTCACGTGGGATGATCAGCGACCGTGCGGGCCGACCTCTGGCCGTCAGCGTGCCGGTGAATGCGATCTGGGCCGATCCCAAAGAGCTGCACGACAAAGGGGGGATCACCCTCGACAGCCGCTGGAAGGCCCTTTCCGATGCGCTCTCTATTCCCCTCGACCAGCTTGCAGCGCGCGTGAATGCCAATCCGAAAGGCCGCTTCGTTTATCTGGCTCGTCAGGTGAATCCTGCCATTGGCGATTACATCAAAAAACTGAAACTGCCGGGCATCTTTCTGCGGGAAGAATCACGTCGCTACTATCCTGCCGGGCAGGTGACCTCACATCTGATTGGGTTCACCAATATCGACGGCCAGGGTATCGAAGGCGTAGAAAAAAGCTTTGATAAATGGCTGACCGGCCAGCCGGGTGAACGGACGGTGCGTAAAGACCGCTTCGGACGGGTGATTGAGGATATCTCCTCGGTAGACAGCCAGGCGGCACACAACCTGGCGTTGAGCATCGACGAGCGTCTGCAGGCGCAGGTCTACCGCGAGCTGAATAATGCCGTTGCTTTCAACAAGGCGGAATCGGGCACGGCGGTGCTGGTGGATGTAAACACCGGTGAGGTGCTGGCGATGGCGAACAGCCCGGCCTATAACCCGAATAACCTGGCGGGTACGACGAAAGACGTGATGCGTAATCGCGCGATCACCGATATTTTTGAACCGGGCTCTACCGTCAAACCGATGGTGGTGATGGCTGCCCTGCAGCGTGGCGTGGTGCGCGAAGGCAGCGTACTGAACACCGTGCCTTACCGGATTAACGGCCACGAAATTAAAGACGTGGCTCGCTACAGCGAATTGACCCTGACCGGGGTGCTTCAGAAGTCGTCAAACGTTGGTGTTTCCAGACTGGCGTTAGCGATGCCGTCCAGTGCGTTAGTAGATACTTACTCTCGTTTTGGGTTAGGCAAAGCGACCAATTTGGGGTTGGTCGGAGAAAGCAGTGGCTTATATCCTCAAAAACAACGGTGGTCTGACATAGAGAGGGCCACCTTCTCTTTCGGCTACGGGCTAATGGTAACGCCGTTACAGCTAGCGCGAGTCTACGCAACGATGGGCAGCTACGGCATTTACCGTCCGCTGTCGATTACCAAAGTTGACCCGCCAGTGGCGGGTCAGCGCATTTTCCCTGAAGCGCAGGTGCGCACCGTTCTGCACATGATGGAAAGCGTTGCTCTCCCGGGCGGCGGTGGCGTGAAAGCCGCGATCAAGGGATACCGCATTGCTATTAAAACGGGTACGGCCAAAAAGGTCGGCCCGGATGGAAAATACGTCAATAAATACATTGCTTATACCGCGGGTGTCGCACCGGCAAGCAACCCTCGTTTTGCACTGGTGGTGGTCATTAACGATCCTCAGGCGGGCAAATATTACGGTGGTGCGGTCTCCGCACCGGTATTTGGCGCCATCATGGGCGGCGTACTGCGCACCATGAACGTTGAACCGGATGCGTTACCGACTCCCACCAGTGACAAGAACGAGATGGTAACTAACAAGAATGAGGGACCGAGTGACCGATCGTAATCTGCGCGACCTGTTGGCACCGTGGGTGCCTGGCGCACCGGAGCTTCCGCTGCGTGACATGACCCTGGACAGCCGCCTTGCGGCGTCGGGCGACCTGTTTGTGGCGATTAAAGGCCATGCGGCCGACGGACGCCGTTTTATTCCCCAGGCCATTGCCCAGGGCGTGGCGGCGGTGATTGCCGAAGCCGAAGGTGAGGCGGAAGACGGGCAGATTGTGCGCATGCACGGTGTACCGGTCATTTACCTTGCCCAGCTTTCTCAGCGCTTATCCGCCCTGGCAGGGCGCTTTTATCAGCAGCCGGGCGAGAAGCTCAAGCTGATTGGCGTGACCGGGACCAACGGAAAAACCACCATCACCCAACTGCTGGCACAGTGGGCCCAGCTGCTGGGTGAAACCGGTGCGGTGATGGGCACGGTCGGTAACGGCGTGTATGGCCATCTGGCCCCCGCAGAAAATACCACCGGTTCTGCGGTTGATGTGCAGCACCTGCTGGCCTCGCTGGTCAGCAAGGGCGCGACGCTGGCAGCCATGGAAGTCTCCTCTCACGGCCTGGTACAGCACCGTGTGGCCGCTCTGCCGTTTGCGGCGGCCGCCTTTACCAACCTCAGCCGCGATCACCTTGATTACCACGGTGATATGGCGCGTTATGAAGCCGCGAAATGGCTGCTGTTCTCAGAGCATCAGGTGGGGCAGGCCATTATTAATGCTGATGACGAAGTGGGGCACCGCTGGCTGGAAAATCTGCCAGACGCCGTGGCCGTCAGCATGGAAAACAACATTAACCCCACCTGCCGCGGGCGCTGGCTGAAAGCCACTGAAGTTCAGTATCACGATGGGGGGGCTGCGGTTCGCTTTGACTCCAGCTGGGGGCCGGGTGAGATCGACAGCCGTCTGATGGGAGCCTTCAACGTCAGTAACCTGCTGGTCGCGCTGGCGACCCTGCTTTCTCTGGACTATCCGCTGGCTGCCTTAACGGCTACGGCCAGCCAGCTGCTGCCGGTCACCGGGCGCATGGAGGTCTTTACCGCCCCGGGTAAGCCTACCGTGGTGGTGGATTATGCGCATACGCCGGATGCGCTGGAAAAAGCACTGGCAGCAGCACGGCTGCACTGTAAAGGTCAGCTGTGGTGCGTGTTTGGCTGCGGCGGAGATCGTGACAAAGGTAAACGCCCGCTAATGGGAGCGATTGCTGAACAGTTTGCTGATGTTGTGGTGATCACCGACGACAACCCGCGTAGTGAAGATCCGGCCGCCATAGTGGCTGATGTCCTCAGCGGACTTCTTGATGCAGGCCGCGCCCGCGTGGTGATGGGACGTGCGCAAGCGGTCACTAACGCCGTGATGCAGGCACAGGAAGGCGACATCGTGCTGGTGGCAGGCAAAGGCCATGAAGATTACCAGATCATCGGCAACCAGCGCTTCGACTACTCCGACCGGGTCACCGTCGCGCGTCTGCTGGGGGTGCTGGCATGATCGCTTTTACCCTTAGCCAGCTGGCTGACATTACCGGTGGTACGCTGTACGGCGGCGATCTGACGATAGAAGCCGTGACCACGGACACCCGCAAAGTCACTGCCGGCTGCCTGTTTATTGCCCTGAAAGGTGAGCGTTTCGATGCACATGACTTTGTGGCTGATGCGCTGACGGCCGGTTCGCTTGCGCTGTTAGTAAGTAAGCACTTACCCGTTGCCGTGCCGCAGGTGGTGGTGGCCGACACCCGCATTGCGCTGGGACAGCTGGCAGGCTGGGTGCGTCAGCAGGCTGGCGCACGCGTGGTTGCCCTGACCGGTTCTTCGGGCAAGACCTCAGTCAAAGAGATGACCGCCGCCATGCTGCGTCAATGCGGCGAGACACTGTATACCGCCGGTAACCTGAATAATGATATCGGGGTGCCCTTAACGCTGCTGCGCCTGACGAAAGAGCACCAGTATGCGGTGATCGAACTCGGGGCGAACCATCAGGGCGAAATCGGCTACACCACCGAACTGACCCGACCAGAAACGGCGCTGGTGAATAACCTTGCGGCGGCCCATCTTGAAGGCTTTGGCTCGCTGGCTGGCGTGGCGAAAGCCAAAGGGGAAATTTTTAACGGTCTGCCGTTGCACGGTATCGCCATTATTAACAGCGACAGCAACGACTGGCCGCACTGGCAGCCTGTGCTGCACGGGAAAACCGTCTGGCGCTTTTCACCAGAGCAGCAGTCCGACAGTGATTTTTACGCCTCAGACGTGCTGATTACTCCTCAGGGGACGCATTTTACGCTGCATTCGCCGCAGGGGAGCGTGGCGATTACCCTGCCACTACCGGGGCGTCATAACATCGCTAATGCCCTGGCGGCCAGCGCACTGGCACTGTCCGTCGGTGCGCCATTAAGTGCGATACAGGAAGGATTACGCCAGCTCAACGCCGTACCGGGGCGTCTGTTCCCGGTGGTGCTGGGCACGGACAAGTTACTGCTGGACGACAGCTATAACGCTAATGTCGGCTCAATGACGGCGGCCGCGCAGGTGCTGGCCGAAATGCCGGGCTACCGCGTGATGATCGTCGGCGATATGGGCGAGTTAGGGGATGAAGCCGTCGAGTGCCACCGTCAGGTGGGTGCGGCGATCCACGCCGCCGGGGTCGACAAGGTACTCAGCGTGGGCTCACTGAGTCAGGCCATCTCTGATGCCAGCGGCGTCGGTGAACATTTTCACGATAAGGCGGCACTCAGCGTCCGCGCGCTGGCACTGCTGTCACAACATCCACAGATTACCGTTTTGGTTAAAGGTTCGCGCAGTGCCGCGATGGAGCAGGTAGTGCACACCTTACAGGAGAAAGGCGCATGTTAGTCTGGCTGGCCGAGCATCTGGTCGCATTTTATTCCGGCTTTAACGTCTTTTCGTATCTGACGTTTCGCGCCATTGTCAGCCTGCTGACCGCGCTGTTTATCTCCCTGTGGATGGGGCCACGTATGATCGCCCGCCTGCAGGAAATGTCCTTTGGCCAGGTCGTGCGTAACGACGGTCCGGAGTCCCATTTCAGCAAGCGCGGCACGCCGACGATGGGCGGGATTATGATCCTTACCTCCATCACCATTTCGGTGCTGCTGTGGGCCTATCCCTCTAATCCTTACGTCTGGTGCGTGCTGTTCGTGCTGGTGGGCTACGGTGTCGTCGGCTTTGTTGATGATTACCGCAAAGTGGTACGCAAAGACACTAAAGGCCTGATCGCCCGCTGGAAATACTTCTGGCAGTCTGTGATTGCTCTGGCGGCGGCCTTTGCAATGTACATGATTGGCAAAGACACGCCGGCGACCGAGCTGGTGGTGCCGTTCTTTAAAGACGTGATGCCGCAGCTGGGCCTGCTTTACCTGCTGCTGGCGTACTTTGTGATTGTGGGCACCAGTAATGCAGTAAACCTGACCGATGGCCTGGACGGGCTGGCGATTATGCCGACCGTGTTTGTTGCCGCAGGCTTTGCCCTGGTCGCCTGGGCTACAGGTAACGTTAAGTTTGCTGAGTATCTGCATATCCCCTATCTGCGCCATGCCGGTGAGCTGGTGATCGTCTGTACGGCCATCGTCGGGGCCGGTCTGGGATTCCTGTGGTTCAACACCTACCCGGCGCAGGTCTTTATGGGCGATGTCGGCTCACTGGCGCTGGGTGGCGCACTGGGTACTATTGCCGTGCTGCTGCGTCAGGAGTTCCTGCTGGTGATCATGGGCGGGGTCTTCGTGGTCGAAACCCTGTCGGTGATCCTGCAGGTTGGCTCATTCAAACTGCGGGGCCAGCGTATTTTCCGCATGGCACCGATCCACCATCACTATGAGCTTAAAGGCTGGCCAGAGCCGCGCGTCATCGTGCGCTTCTGGATTATTTCACTGATGCTGGTGCTGATTGGCCTGGCAACACTGAAGGTGCGTTAACTATGGCTGACTATCAGGGTAAAAAAGTGGTCATTATCGGGTTGGGGCTGACCGGCCTCTCCTGTGTTGATTTCTTTGTCACTCGTGGCGTAACGCCGCGCGTGATGGATACCCGTGTCGTGCCGCCGGGGCTGGAGAAGCTGCCGGAAAACGTTGAGCGCTGGCTGGGATCGTTAAATGACGACTGGCTGCAAAACGCCGACCTGATTGTTGCCAGCCCCGGCATGGCGCTGGCACATCCTTCGCTGATGGCTGCGGCAGATGCGGGCGTGGAGATCGTGGGCGATATCGAACTGTTCTGCCGTGAAGCCCAGGCACCCATTGTCGCCATCACTGGTTCCAATGGTAAAAGTACCGTCACCACGCTGGTGGGCGAAATGGCCAAGGCCGCCGGCTGGCAGGTGGGGGTGGGCGGCAATATCGGCCTGCCGGCGCTGATGTTGCTGGATAATCCTGCGCAGCTTTATGTACTCGAACTCTCCAGCTTTCAGCTGGAAACCACGCACAGCCTGCAGGCCGCAGCGGCAACGATCCTGAATGTCACCGAAGATCATATGGATCGCTATCCGCTCGGGATGCAGCAGTACCGGGCAGCCAAGTTGCGCGTCTATGAAAACGCGGCGGTCTGCGTGGTGAATGCCGATGATGCGATGACCATGCCGGTGCGCGGTGCCGATAAACGCTGCGTCAGCTTTGGGGCTGACGTGGGGGACTATCACCTCAACCATCAGCAGGGCAGTACCTGGCTGCGGGTCAAGGGCGAGAAGGTGCTGAACACCGCTGAAATGAATCTGGTGGGCCAGCACAACTATACCAATGCGCTGGCGGCGCTGGCACTGGCCGATGCCGTTGGCCTGCCGCGTGCAAGCAGCCTGAAAGCGCTGACCACTTTTGGCGGTTTGCCGCATCGCTTCCAGCTGGTTCACGAGCATAACGGCGTGCGCTGGATTAACGACTCGAAAGCCACCAACGTTGGCAGCACTGAAGCCGCGCTTAATGGCTTACAGGTAAAAGGTACGCTCTGGCTGTTGCTGGGGGGGGACGGTAAGTCGGCGGATTTCAGCTCCCTGACCCGCTATCTGCAGGGCGATCGCATTCGTACCTACTGTTTTGGGCGCGACGGTGAGGCGCTGGCAGCATTACGTCCGGAGATTGCCGTCCAGACCGAAACCCTGGCGCAAGCGGTGCAGCAGATTGCCGCTCAAGTGCAGCCCGGTGACCTGGTCCTGCTGTCGCCTGCCTGCGCCAGCCTCGATCAGTTTAAAAACTTTGAGCAGCGTGGCGATCTGTTTGCTCAACTGGCGCGGGAGGCTGACTGATGCGTTTTCCTGGTCTGAGTCTTGCTGGCGGCCTGTCCGAACGGCTGAAATCCTGGGTGATGGGGTCGCGAGAGAGCGACACGAGCTCAATCGTTCTCTATGACCGTACCCTGCTGTGGCTGACTTTTGGTCTGGCCATCCTCGGCTTTGTGATGGTGACCTCGGCCTCAATGCCGGTGGGTCAGCGTTTGAATGACGACCCGTTCTATTTTGCCAAGCGTGATGCGTTTTACATCCTGCTGGCGATGGGTATGGCGCTGGTGACATTGCGTGTGCCCATGGATTTCTGGCAGCGCTACAGCAACATCATGCTGATGGGTACGATAGTGATGCTGCTTATCGTGCTGGTTGTGGGCAGCTCGGTTAATGGTGCTTCGCGCTGGATCGCTCTCGGACCGCTGCGTATTCAGCCAGCAGAATTATCCAAGCTGTCACTGTTTTGCTATCTCGCCAGCTATCTGGTGCGCAAGGTTGAAGAAGTGCGTAACAACTTCTGGGGCTTCTGTAAGCCGATGGGGGTGATGGTGGTGCTGGCGGTATTACTGCTGGCTCAGCCCGATCTGGGTACGGTGGTCGTGCTGTTTGTTACCACGCTGGCCATGCTGTTTCTTGCCGGAGCCAAGCTGTGGCAGTTTCTGGCGATTATCGGCTCGGGTATTTTTGCCGTTTGTTTGCTGATTGTCGCTGAACCTTATCGTATGCGACGTGTCACTTCTTTCTGGAATCCGTGGGAAGATCCGTTCGGCAGCGGTTACCAGTTAACCCAATCGTTAATGGCCTTTGGTCGTGGCGAGTTCTGGGGGCAGGGATTGGGAAATTCCGTGCAAAAACTGGAATATTTACCGGAAGCGCATACCGATTTTATCTTCTCGATTATCGGAGAAGAACTGGGTTATATCGGTGTGGTTTTGGCGTTGTTAATGGTATTCTTCGTCGCTTTTCGCGCGATGTCCATCGGACGTCGTGCATTAGAGCTCGATCAGCGCTTTTCAGGCTTTCTCGCCTGTTCAATCGGCGTCTGGTTCAGCTTTCAGGCGCTGGTGAACGTCGGTGCCGCAGCGGGCATGTTACCGACCAAAGGTCTGACACTGCCGCTGATCAGTTACGGGGGGTCGAGTCTGATTATCATGTCGACCGCTATCGTATTTTTGTTACGTATAGATTATGAAACGCGTCTGGCGAAAGCGCAGGCGTTTAGCAGAGGGTAGTCGATGTCGATGACGGGTAAGCGACTGATGGTGATGGCTGGCGGAACCGGGGGACATGTCTTCCCGGGCCTGGCCGTCGCGCACCATCTGATGGCGCAGGGCTGGCAGGTTCGCTGGCTGGGAACCGCTGACCGGATGGAAGCGGATTTAGTCCCGAAGCACGGTATCGACATTGATTTTATCCAGATCAGCGGGCTACGCGGTAAGGGAATCAAAGCGCTGATCGCCTCGCCACTGCGCATTTTTAATGCCTGGCGTCAGGCGCGGGCGATCATGAAAGCCTGGAAGCCGGACGTGGTGCTGGGTATGGGCGGCTATGTTTCCGGCCCGGGTGGACTGGCAGCCTGGAGCTGCGGTATCCCGGTGGTGCTCCATGAACAGAACGGTATTGCTGGATTAACGAATAAATGGCTGGCGAAAATCGCCACTAAAGTGATGCAGGCGTTTCCCGGCGCATTTCCCAAAGCGGAAGTGGTGGGCAACCCGGTACGCACCGACGTACTGGCCCTGCCGTTACCGGCGGTGCGGTTAGCGGGAAGAGAAGGTCCCGTGCGGGTGCTGGTGATCGGCGGCAGCCAGGGGGCGCGCGTGCTGAACCAGACGATGCCACAGGTGGCAGAGCTGCTGGGCGAAGGCATCAGCCTGTGGCATCAGGTAGGCAAGGGCGCGCTGGATGCGGTTAATCAGCACTATGCGCGGGTGAACCAGACACAGCATCGGGTGTCGGAATTTATCGACGATATGGCCAGCGCCTATGCCTGGGCTGATGTGGTGGTCTGTCGCTCCGGTGCGCTGACGGTCAGTGAAGTGGCGGCCGCAGGGCTCCCCGCAATCTTTGTGCCTTTCCAGCACAAAGATCGCCAGCAGTACTGGAATGCCCTGCCACTGGAACAGGCTGGGGCCGCCAAAATTTTTGAACAGCCGCAGTTTACCGCGGAAGGGGTCGCTGCCACGCTGACCCGCTGGGATCGCGCCACGCTATTGCAGATGGCAGAAAAAGCCCGCGCGGTCGCCATCCCGGATGCAACAGAGCGTGTCGCGGCCGAAGTCAGTAAAGCGGCAAAATGATTTTCCAGGGGTCAGGTCAGCCTGATCCAGAACTGTCGGGTTCAGGGATGCCTGAACCACAGCAACACAGGTAAGAGATGAATACACAGCAACTGGCAAAACTGCGTTCTATCGTGCCCGAGATGCGTCGCGTCCGGCACATTCACTTTGTTGGCATCGGTGGTGCCGGCATGGGCGGTATTGCCGAAGTGTTAGCGAATGAAGGGTATGAAATTAGCGGTTCAGACCTGGCACCGAACGCGGTGACGCAGCATCTGAGCGCACTGGGAGCGACCATTTACTTTCACCATCGCCCGGAAAACGTCAGTGATGCCAGTGTGGTGGTGGTTTCCACCGCTGTATCCCAGGATAACCCGGAAGTGGTTGCCGCGCGTGAAGCGCGCATTCCGGTGATCCGTCGCGCTGAGATGCTGGCTGAACTGATGCGCTTCCGCCATGGTATCGCCGTTGCCGGCACGCACGGTAAAACTACCACCACGGCGATGGTGTCGAGCATTTATGCTGAAGGCGGGTTGGATCCGACGTTTGTGAATGGTGGGCTGGTCAAGGCAGCGGGGACCCATGCGCGTCTCGGCAGCAGCCGCTACCTGATTGCAGAAGCGGATGAGAGCGATGCGTCGTTCCTGCATCTGCAACCTATGGTCGCCATCGTGACGAATATCGAAGCCGATCATATGGATACCTACCAGGGCGACTTTGAAAATCTGAAGCAGACGTTTATTAACTTCCTGCACAATTTGCCGTTTTACGGTCGCGCTGTGCTCTGTGTGGATGATGCGGTGATCCGCGATCTTATTCCGCGCGTAGGTCGTCAGATCACCACGTACGGGTTCAGTGAAGATGCCGACGTGCGTGTAGAGAACTACGAGCAGCGCGGCGCACAGGGCCACTTTACCCTGGTGCGTCATGATAAACCGCTAATGCACGTCACGCTCAATGCACCAGGCCGCCATAATGCGCTAAATGCAGCGGCTGCGGTGGCGGTGGCGACCGAAGAGAATATCGATGATCAAGATATTCTCAGTGCGCTGTTGAGTTTCCAGGGGACCGGGCGACGTTTCGACTTCCTGGGGGAGTACCCGCTGGCCGAGGTAAACGGTCAGCATGGTACAGCGATGCTGGTGGATGATTATGGCCATCATCCGACAGAAGTTGACGTCACCATTAAAGCCGCACGGGCAGGCTGGCCGGAAAAAAATCTGGTGATGATTTTCCAGCCGCATCGCTACACCCGCACCCGCGATCTGTACGACGATTTCGCTAACGTGCTGTCACAGGTCGATGTGTTGCTGATGCTGGATGTATATGCCGCCGGTGAGTCACCGATCCCGGGCGCAGACAGCCGCTCATTGTGCCGGACCATTCGTGGCCGGGGTAAGGTTGACCCTATCCTGGTCTCTGACCACGATGCGGTTCTGGAAATGCTGTTGCCAAAACTGTCTGGCAACGACCTGATTCTGGTGCAGGGGGCGGGTAACGTTGGCCGTATAGCCCGCACCCTGGCGGACCAAAAGTTACAACTGCAGACGAATAAAGAGGAACATCATGGCTGAGAAAGTAGCGGTATTGCTGGGTGGAACCTCCGCAGAACGTGACGTATCACTGTTGTCGGGTGCTGCGGTACTGAAAGGCCTGCAGGAAGCGGGTATTGATGCACATCCGGTTGATATCCGTGATTTCCCGGTGATGCGTCTGAAAGAAGAGGGCTTTGCGAAAGCCTTTATCGCCCTTCACGGCCGTGGCGGTGAAGATGGCACGTTGCAGGGGGTACTGGACTATCTGGCGATCCCTTACACCGGCAGCGGCGTGATGGCTTCGGCGATCACTATGGACAAACTGCGCAGCAAATACCTGTGGCAGGGCTGTGGCTTACCGGTGTCGCCCTTTGTGGCGCTGACGCGTCAGCAGATGGATGACGGCCTGACGCCTGACGTGCTGGCCAGTATTGATGCGCTCGGGCTGCCGCTGTTCGTTAAGCCGAGTCGTGAAGGATCCAGCGTGGGTATCTCGCGGGTCAATGAGGCGTATCAGTTCCCGGCGGCCCTGGACGAGGCATTTCGTCATGACGACGAAGTGCTGGTGGAAGCGTTTCTCAGCGGGCCAGAGTACACCGTTGGCGTGATTGGGGACGACATTCTGCCGTCTATTCGCATTCAGACCGCCAGTGAGTTCTATGACTATGAAGCAAAGTATATTTCTGACGATACCCAGTACTTCTGTCCGTCAGGACTGAGCGCCGAACAGGAAGCCGAATTAAGCGAACTGGTGATCGCCGCATGGCGTGCGCTGGGCTGCAGCGGCTGGGGTCGCGTAGATGTGATGATGGGCGGGGACGGGCGTTTCTATCTGCTGGAGGTCAATACGTCTCCGGGGATGACCAGCCACAGCCTGGTGCCGATGGCGGCCAAACAGGCAGGGATGAACTTCTCACAGCTGGTGGCACGCATTCTGGAACTGGCCGACTGATATGTCTCAGGCTGCTTTGAATGTCCGCAACCGTGAAGCGCAGGAAAAAGCGCGTACCGGTCGAAGTAACGGCTCGCGCCTGGCAGGCATTGTTTTCCTGCTGATGGTGATCGGCGTGATGCTGGCCGGGGGGTTAGTGGTGCTGAAGTGGATGAACGATGCTTCCAGGCTGCCGTTGTCGAAGCTGGTAGTGACGGGGCAGACGCATTACACCACCAACGATGACATCCGTCAGGCGATTTTATCGCTCGGCGAACCCGGTACCTTTATGTCGCAGGACGTCGACATTATTCAGCAGCAGATTGAGCGCCTGCCGTGGATCCAGCAGGTAAGTGTACGCAAGCAGTGGCCAGACGAATTAAAGATCCATCTGGTGGAGTATGTCCCGGTTGCACGCTGGAATGATGTGCACATGGTTGATGCTGAGGGGAAATCGTTTAGCGTCCCGGCCAGCCATCTCGGCAAAGAAGTGATGCCGATGCTGTATGGCCCGGAGGGCAGCGAGTCCGAAGTGTTAACCGGCTTTCACCAGATGAGTAACGTACTGGCGGCCAGCAAATTGAAACTGAAAGCGGCGTCCATGACCGCACGGCGTTCGTGGCAGTTGGTGTTAGATAATGACATCCGGCTTGAACTGGGGCGTAACGAAGATATGAAGCGGCTGCAGCGTTTCATCGAATTATACCCCACCCTGCAACAGCAGGCGCAGACGGACAATAAGGTCATCACCTACGTCGATCTGCGCTACGACTCTGGCGCAGCGGTAGGATGGGCACCGGCCCCCATAGCGGCCGCTGACAGTAATCAGCAACAGCAACAGACTCAGGCACAGGCTAAACAACAATGATCAAGTCGACGGACAGAAAACTGGTAGTTGGACTCGAGATAGGCACCGCGAAGGTGGCCGCCCTGGTAGGGGAAGTTCTGCCTGATGGCATGGTTAATATTATCGGTGTGGGCAGCTGTCCGTCTCGCGGGATGGATAAAGGCGGTGTTAACGACCTGGAATCGGTAGTGAAATGCGTACAGCGCGCTATCGATCAGGCCGAACTGATGGCTGACTGTCAGATTTCCTCGGTTTACCTTGCATTATCGGGCAAACATATCAGCTGCCAGAACGAAATAGGGATGGTTCCTATTTCCGAAGAAGAAGTGACGCAGGAAGATGTGGAGAACGTGGTACATACCGCTAAATCCGTCCGTGTTCGTGATGAACACCGCATCCTCCATGTGATCCCACAAGAATATGCGATCGACTATCAGGAAGGGATCAAAAACCCGGTCGGTTTATCCGGTGTCCGTATGCAGGCCAAAGTGCATCTGATTACCTGTCACAACGATATGGCGAAAAACATCGTCAAAGCCGTTGAGCGTTGTGGGCTGAAAGTGGATCAGCTCATTTTCGCTGGGCTGGCATCCAGCTTTGCGGTACTGACTGAAGATGAACGTGAGCTGGGCGTGTGCGTGGTTGACGTCGGTGGCGGTACGATGGATATCGCCGTTTATACCGGCGGTGCGCTGCGCCATACCAAAGTGATTCCGTATGCAGGCAATGTGGTCACCAGCGATATCGCCTATGCTTTCGGCACACCGCCGACAGATGCTGAAGCGATTAAAGTGCGTCATGGCTGTGCGCTGGGCTCGATTGTCGGTAAAGACGAAAACGTGGAAGTGCCGAGCGTAGGCGGTCGTCCACCACGCAGCCTGCAACGGCAGACGCTGGCTGAAGTCATTGAGCCTCGTTATACCGAACTGCTCAATCTGGTGAACGACGAAATTCTGCAGCTGCAGGAACAGCTTCGCCAGCAGGGCGTTAAACATCACCTCGCGGCCGGTATTGTACTGACCGGCGGCGCGGCACAAATTGAAGGATTGGCGGCTTGCGCCCAGCGTGTATTCCACACGCAGGTACGTATCGGACAGCCGCTGAATATCACGGGATTAACGGATTACGCGCAGGAACCTTACTACTCCACAGCGGTAGGTTTATTGCACTACGGAAAAGAATCTCACCTTAACGGTGAGGCAGAAGTAGAAAAAAGAGCCTCAGTGGGTAATTGGTTCAAGAAAATCAACAGCTGGCTGAGAAAAGAGTTTTAATTTTTACCAAAGGGGATCATGCTATACCTAAGCAAATTTACGTTGCGGGTATCGTTATTAGTGATCTCCAGGCGAACAGGCACATAACGGAGAGAAATTATGTTTGAACCTATGGAATTAACCAATGACGCGGTGATTAAAGTCATCGGCGTCGGTGGCGGCGGCGGTAACGCCGTTGAGCACATGGTGCGTGAGCGTATCGAAGGCGTTGAGTTCTTCGCGGTAAACACCGATGCTCAGGCACTGCGCAAAACAGCAGTGGGCCAGACCATTCAGATCGGTAATGGCATTACTAAAGGCCTCGGCGCGGGTGCAAACCCGGAAGTGGGCCGAAACTCTGCTGAAGAAGATCGTGAAGCACTGCGCCAGGCACTGGAAGGTGCAGACATGGTATTTATCGCCGCAGGTATGGGGGGCGGTACCGGAACGGGTGCAGCGCCCGTGGTGGCTGAAGTCGCCAAAGAACTGGGTATTCTGACCGTTGCCGTGGTGACAAAGCCTTTCAACTTTGAAGGCAAGAAGCGCATGGCATTTGCTGAGCAGGGTATCGCCGAGCTGTCTAAGCACGTTGACTCACTGATCACTATACCAAATGACAAGCTGCTGAAAGTGCTGGGTCGCGGTATCTCACTGCTGGACGCATTCGGCGCAGCGAACGACGTGTTGAAAGGCGCCGTGCAGGGTATCGCTGAGCTGATCACCCGTCCGGGTCTGATGAACGTCGACTTTGCTGACGTGCGCACCGTGATGTCTGAAATGGGCTACGCGATGATGGGCTCCGGTGTGGCCTGCGGTGAAGATCGTGCTGAAGAAGCGGCTGAAATGGCCATCTCCAGCCCGCTGCTGGAAGATATCGACCTGTCCGGCGCGCGCGGCGTACTGGTGAACATCACTGCCGGCTTCGACCTGCGTCTGGATGAGTTTGAAACCGTGGGTAACACTATCCGTGCGTTTGCTTCCGATAACGCGACTGTGGTTATCGGTACCTCACTGGATCCGGAAATGAATGACGAACTGCGCGTCACCGTCGTGGCAACCGGTATCGGCATGGATAAGCGTCCTGAGATCACCCTGGTGACCAGCAAGCAGACCACGCAGCCGTTGATGGACAATCGTTATCAGCAGCACGGTATGGCACCGCTGCCGCAGGAGCAAAAACCGGCGGCGAAAGTGGTGAACGATCCGGGTGCACAAACGAACAAAGAGCCTGACTATCTGGATATTCCGGCCTTCCTGCGTAAGCAGGCAGACTAAGAATAACCCGAGAAATTGGGATTCTTCGCTCTTTGTGTTAAAGTATTCGCCCGTCAGTGGAGTAAACTGATGGTCGGATGGCTAATTTTTGCGAGATAATGCGATGATCAAACAACGGACTTTAAAACGTATTGTTCAGACGACTGGCGTCGGTTTACACACCGGCAAAAAAGTCACGCTGACGTTACGCCCTGCGCCGGCTAATACCGGGGTCATCTATCGTCGCACTGACTTGAATCCACCGGTTGATTTCCCGGCTGATGCCAAATCCGTGCGTGATACCATGCTCTGTACTTGCCTGGTTAATGAGCATGACGTACGTATTTCAACAGTTGAACACCTGAATGCTGCCCTTGCGGGTCTCGGCATCGATAATATCGTGGTGGAAGTGAACGCGCCTGAAATTCCGATTATGGATGGCAGCGCCGCACCCTTTATTTATCTGCTGATGGATGCTGGTATTGAAGAGCTGAACAGCGCGAAGAAATTTGTGCGCATCAAACAGCCTGTCCGGGTTGAAGATGGCGACAAATGGGCAGAGCTTTCGCCGCATAATGGTTTTACTTTGGACTTCACCATTGATTTTAACCATCCGGCAATCGACTCAAGCTCTCAGCGCTACAGCATGGACTTCTCTGCCGAAGCCTTTGCGCGCCAGATCAGCCGCGCCCGTACGTTTGGCTTTATGCGCGACATCGAAGCGTTGCAGTCCCGTGGCCTGTGCCTGGGTGGCAGCTTTGACTGTGCTATCGTGGTAGATGACTACCGCGTGCTGAACGAAGATGGCCTGCGTTTTGAAGATGAATTCGTTCGTCACAAAATGCTGGATGCTATCGGTGACCTGTATATGTGTGGCCACAACATCATTGGTGCGTTTACCGCATTCAAATCGGGTCATGCGCTGAACAACAAGCTGTTACAGGCTGTTCTGGCGAAACAGGAAGCCTGGGAATGGGCAACGTTTGAAGACGAAGCTGCGCTCCCGGTGAAATTCAAGGCACCCAATCTGGTTCTGGCGTAAGCCTGAACCTACTTATTACGACTGGTTGAGCTGGTACCCTCTCCGGCCAGTGAGGCCAGTCGTTCTAATATCTTCTTCAGTTTTTCCGGGCTCTGGCTCGCGACACTCCGTAAAATCTCTGCACTTTGCTCACTGATCTGTCTTAACGGCGGTTTCTCTGCGTCTTTTGCTCGAGTGCTGTTTTCTTGCACAGATTCCTGCCCTTTTGCAGCCAGCGAAGGATTTATCCTGATGTCGATTGACGTCAATGATGGTAATATTTGCGCACGTAAAGCTGACAGCAGGCTGGATTGTTCGTAGCGTAAGCGCATCAACCAGCTGGCGTTAGCCGTTTCGATGACCAGAATCCCCTGACGGAAGTTTGCCACACGGCACCAGGGATGCAGCTGAGCAGGAATAACCCCCTGTACTGCGCGATTCAGTTTATTCAGGGCAATAGCACGCTGCTGCACGTTTTGCAGTACGCTCTGCTCCTGAGCCATATCGAAAAAACTTTCAATTGATTGTGGGCGACTATCTCGCATAACAAGCTCCGGCGGAACACAGTGATCGGTATTCTTAATCGTTGGCGACAATTTGGCAGACGCTATTTCTGGCCGCATCTCCTTTTGGGGATGGTCGCGGCGAGTCTTGGCCTGCCTCACGCGTCAGCGCACGATCGCACTACCTTAGCAGAAACCTCGTCACGAAGCCTGGATATTGGCACCGCTGCGCGCTTCGACAGCCTTGCCCTTATTGACTCCGCCCGACGTTCATCATTTAGCGTAGATTACTGGCATCAGCACGCCATCCGCACGGTCATTCGTCACCTGTCCTTCACGCTGACTCCCTCGGCTTCACCCGCAGCCGTGGCTGAACAGCCGCTTCAGGCGCACAAGCTGGCCTTGCTGGACACGCTGAATGCGCTGCTGACCCACGAGGCGAAACCGCCGGTCATTATTCGCTATACGGCGCAACGTCAGGTTGAAGCCGCTCCCCGTCATCAAACCGGCCTTTGGCTGGCTCAGGTTCAGGGCATTCGTGCCGGACCTTTCTCGTCTCTTAATTCATAACAATAGCGTCTGTTTAAAATCAAACATTAAGCGTCCATCGTTCAAGGCGGTGGCATAGAGAAATTATTTATTATGTTAACTAAAATATTAACCAAAGTTTTTGGTAGCAGTAATGACCGCACGCTGCGCCGTATGCGTAAGACTGTTGAAACGATCAACAAGATGGAGCCGGATTTCGAGAAGCTGTCTGACGATGAGCTGAAAGCGAAAACCGTTGAGTTCCGCGCGCGCCTTGAAAAAGGCGAAGAGCTGGAAAGCCTGATCCCGGAGGCGTTTGCCACGGTGCGTGAGGCCAGCAAACGCGTATTCGGCATGCGTCACTTCGACGTGCAGCTGCTGGGTGGTATGGTGCTGAACGATCGCTGCATCGCAGAAATGCGTACCGGTGAAGGTAAAACCCTGACGGCGACCCTGCCGGCTTACCTCAATGCGTTGAGCGGCCAGGGGGTACACGTGGTGACCGTCAATGACTACCTGGCCCAGCGTGATGCGGAAAATAACCGCGCGCTGTTTGAGTTCCTTGGTCTGAGCATTGGTATCAACCTGCCGGGCATGCCAGCACCGGCAAAGCGCGCCGCGTATGCTGCTGATATCACCTACGGCACCAATAATGAATACGGCTTTGACTACCTGCGCGACAACATGGCGTTCAGCCCGGAAGACCGCGTACAGCGCAAGCTGAATTATGCGCTGGTGGATGAGGTTGACTCCATTCTGATCGATGAGGCCCGTACGCCACTGATCATCTCCGGCCCGGCAGAAGACAGCTCTGAGCTGTATATCCAGGTCAACAAAATCATCCCGAACCTGATCCGTCAGGAAAAAGAAGATTCCGACAGCTTCCAGGGTGAAGGCCACTTCTCGGTGGATGAGAAATCTCGCCAGGTTCACCTGACCGAACGCGGCCTGGTTGCCGTTGAAGAACTGATGGTCAGCGAAGGCATTATGGCGGAAGGAGAGTCCCTCTACTCGCCGGGCAACATCATGATGATGCACCATGTGACGGCGGCGCTGCGCGCACACGTGCTGTTTACGCGTGATGTGGACTACATCGTGAAAGACGGTGAAGTGATCATCGTTGACGAACATACCGGCCGTACCATGCAGGGCCGTCGCTGGTCTGATGGCCTGCACCAGGCCGTAGAGGCGAAAGAGGGCGTGGAAATCCAGAACGAGAACCAGACGCTGGCCTCGATCACTTTCCAGAACTACTTCCGTCTGTATAACAAACTGGCCGGGATGACCGGTACGGCTGACACGGAAGCATTTGAGTTCAGCTCTATCTACAAGCTGGACACTATCGTAGTGCCGACCAACCGTCCGATGGTGCGTAAGGATCTGCCTGATCTGGTCTATATGACGGAAATGGAGAAGATCGGCGCGATCATCGAAGATATCCGTGAGCGTACCGCTAATGGCCAGCCCGTTCTGGTCGGTACCATTTCGATTGAAAAATCAGAAGTGGTATCCGAGGAGCTGACGAAGGCTGGCATCAGACACGAAGTACTGAACGCCAAATTCCACGCCCGTGAGGCGGATATCGTCTCGCAGGCGGGTCAGCCTTCCGCCGTGACTATCGCTACCAACATGGCGGGTCGTGGTACGGATATCGTGCTCGGTGGTAGCTGGCAGTCAGAGATTGCTGCGATTGAAAACCCGACCGCTGAACAGATCGACGCGATCAAAAGCGCGTGGAAGATCCGCCACGATGCCGTACTGGCTTCCGGTGGTTTGCATATCATCGGTACGGAGCGTCATGAATCACGCCGTATCGATAACCAGCTGCGCGGCCGTTCTGGGCGTCAGGGGGATAACGGTTCATCCCGCTTCTACCTGTCAATGGAAGATGCGCTGATGCGTATTTTTGCCTCGGATCGTGTCACCAATATGATGCGTAAGCTGGGTATGAAGCCGGGCGAAGCGATTGAGCATCCGTGGGTGACCAAGGCGATTGCCAACGCGCAGCGTAAAGTGGAAAGCCGTAACTTCGATATTCGTAAGCAGTTGCTGGAGTATGATGACGTGGCCAGCGATCAGCGCCGCGCGATTTATTCACAGCGTAATGAGCTGCTGGACGTATCTGACGTGTCAGAAACCATCGCCAGTATTCGCGATGACGTTTTCAAGGCGACTATCGACAGCTACATTCCACCGCAGTCACTGGAAGAAATGTGGGATGTTGAAGGGCTGCAGGAACGCCTGAGCAATGATTTCGACCTCAACCTGCCGATTAAAGAGTGGCTGGATAAAGAGCCCGATCTGCATGAAGAGACGCTGCGTGACCGCATTATGGATGAGGCGAAACAGCAGTATCAGCGTAAAGAAGAAGTGGTTGGCGTGGAAATGATGCGCAACTTCGAGAAGGGCGTCATGCTGCAGACGCTGGACTCCCTGTGGAAAGAGCACCTGGCCGCGATGGATTATCTGCGTCAGGGCATTCATCTGCGCGGTTATGCGCAGAAGGATCCTAAGCAGGAGTATAAGCGCGAGTCCTTCGCCATGTTTGCCGCCATGCTGGAATCACTGAAGTATGAAGTGATCAGCACCCTGAGCAAGGTGCAGGTGCGCATGCCGGAAGAAATTGAACAGATGGAAGAACAGCGCCGTCTGGAAGCAGAGCACCTGGCGCAGCAGCAGCAATTGAGCCACGTCGATGCAGAAACGGAAGCTGCAGCGTCTCTTTCCTCGCAAACCGGTGAGCGTAAAGTGGGCCGCAACGATCTCTGCCCGTGTGGTTCAGGTAAAAAATACAAGCAGTGCCACGGTCGCCTGGCGTAATCAGCCACCGATATCTGCATCAGGGCCGGAGATCCTCCGGCCCTTTTTTTATCGGTTTTGCCAGATAAACACCAGCCAGATGGCGATGGACAGAGCCGGACCAAAGGGAGCCGGGGCAGAGAGGGGCCGCCTGAGCCAGAGACGTGCCACTGTAAACGTCATCAATCCCCCCAATGACGCCAGCAACAGCACGGCGGGGAGAGCCTGCCAGCCCAGCCATACACCGCCCGCCGCCAGCAGCTTCGCATCACCTCTCCCCAACCCCTCTTTACCGGACAGTGATTTATAGATCCCCGCCAGCCCCCTGAAGACGCTATAACCTGTTGCGGCACCGGCCACGCCCTGTGCCAGAGTGACCGAAGGCACGATGCTAGCGAGATGACAGAGCAGGCCCAGCCACAGCAGCGAAAGCGTGAGACAGTCTGGCAGCAGAAAGTGCAGGCCGTCGATAAGCGCCAGAGTCAGCAGCCACCAGCCCAGCAGTAGCGCTGCCGCCAGCAACGGTCCGGCAGGCAGGAGAGAGGCCGTCAGCAGCGTCAGCAGCATGGTTATGGCTTCCGTGGCAGGATATCGCCACGATATGGGCTCCCGACACCAGCGACAGCATCCCTGTAATGCTATCCAGCTCACCAGCGGTATGTTGTCGCCCGGTGTTAGCGTTTTTCCACATCGGGGGCAGAACGAACCGGGGAACCACAGGCTGACGCGGCGCGGGGCATTTCTCTGTAAAATTAGCGGCACGCGGTAAACAATGACGTTAAGCAGGCTACCCACGCAGAGTCCGCACAAGCCCATTAACGTCCGGTAAATCCATTCCGATTCAGCATCCATACTCTGTCACTCCCCTTTATCTACACTATGGCGACTATAGCGCCGCAGGCAGATAGCGGAGCAGGGGAGTTCGCATTTGCATCACGTTACATTTCAGCGATGCGGCGAGGCTCGATCTTTCCAGTCTTGCGCTGATAACACCTTGTCATTGACAGACAAGGCTGGAATAGTGGCGGGAAAATACGTCAGTGAAGTGAGGATATGATGAAACATCTGCAAGTGGCCGTAGGGATTATTCGCCGGGACGGTGACATTTTTTTAGCGCAGCGTTCCGCCAGTTCGTACATGGCGAACCGCTGGGAGTTCCCGGGGGGCAAGATGGAAGCAGACGAAACACCCGAGCAGGCATTGAAGCGTGAGTTGCTGGAGGAAACGGGTATCGAAGTCGTCAACGCGACCCCCTATGATACGGTGGATCATACCTATGACGATCTGCGCGTCACGCTGCATTTTTTTATCGTCGACCGCTGGAAGGGGGAACCGTACGGGCGTGAAGGGCAACCTCAGCGCTGGGTTCCCCAGCGGGAGTTGCAGGCGGAAGAGTTTCCCCCTGCCAACGTCGAAATCGTTGCCCGTCTGAAAGCCAGCGCTTAAGCGCCAGCGAGTCTACTCGCGATCGAAAGGCTGTTCGCTCCATTCATCGCTGTCGGTCTGATCGCCGCTGCTGGGGATGCGTTTCTCCTCAGCGGCCCACTCTCCAAGGTCGATCAGCTGGCAGCGCTTGCTGCAGAAGGGCCGCCAGGTGCTCAGTTCATCCCAGATGACCTGTTTGCGGCAGGTCGGACAGTTCACTACGGTGACATCATTCATAACTTTTCCCTTAACAACAGGCCAGCTCGAAATCGAAGCGGGCAGGTACCTCACCGCGCTCGCTGTCCAGCGGCAGAAAACGGATGGCATAGCGGCTCTTATGGCCGGAAATCTGTGGGTAGAGTGCATCATCCAGTCGGAGCTGCATCCGCAGCAGATCTGCACCTTCCGCATTATCCTGGAAGAAGCCATTCAGGCTGGTGTGGTTGCGGAAGATCCCTGACTGCCGAATCAGATCGAGAATGATTGTCAGCGCATCCTGTATCGGGGCTAACGAATTTATCCATGTGGTGACCTGCTGATCACGCAGCGACTGGTCAATATGCAACCAGATGTGCAGCGTCGGCAGATCGAAACTACAGCATCCGCCCGGGATACTCAGACGCTGGCGGACCAGACCGATCATGCGCTCTTCCCGCAGAACCTGGCCCGTACGGGGGGCGGCCATTAACGCAGCGCCACACTGCTTGAGTTCGCCACGCAGCAGATTAATGCGTGACATATCAACGCCGGGAACGTCTGCCCAGCCCAGCAGTTTTTGCTGCTGGCGTTCCAGCTCTTTTAATATCTCCGTGCGCAGTTCACCTCGTTCAAAGACATCCAGCAGTTCTGCGGCATTGCGAAAAAAGGTCAGGGCACTAAGGTGATCGACGATTTTCTGACTGGCCGTCAGCTGCTTAAGTAAAAATTCAATACGCAGCCAGGTGCGCATTTTTTCATTCAGAGGGTGCTCAAAGAGAACGGTTGTGCTCATACAGTTAATCCCGATAGGCTGCCGCCGCCAGCGCCAGATAACGCTGATGGAGGGCGGCAACGTGGGCGATCACCGTTTCAGGCGATCCGCCGTTATCAATAATGTCATCTGCTACTGCCAGGCGCGCTTCGCGCGTCGCCTGCGCCGCAAGAATATTTTCCGCCTGTTCGCGACTGATATTGTCACGACGCATGGTGCGGTTCAGCTGTGTTTCCCGGTCAACATCGACGACCAGTACCCGGTCAGCAAGATGCTGTAAGTTATTTTCAACCAGCAGGGGGACGACCCACAAACACCATGCCGATCGGCTTAATGCTAACTGCTGTTGGGTTGCGGCGTGGATAAGCGGATGTAACAAATTATCAATCCAGCGCTTTTCCTGCGGTGAACTGAAGATTTTCTGGCGCAGAACGGCCCGGTTTAACGCGCCATCCGGATGCAGAACCTCATCGCCGTAGCGGGCATGGATGACGTCCAGAACGGGTTGTCCCTTTTCAACGACCTGGCGAGCGATGACATCGGCATCGACAACATCCACACCCAGCCCGGCAAAGGCATTTGCAATGGTGCTTTTCCCGCTGCCGATACCACCGGTCAGCGCCACGATATAGCGCATAGGACTCAACTCTCAGTGCCTTGATGAACTGCGTTTACGCCGTATACACCGTTTTGCGATACAGGTCACAAGACAAATTCACAGATAAATTTATCAGATTGTAACGTAATTAAAGTCAATTTCGCAGTCTTGTCGGCGCGTTTTTAGCGCGTATGATAGCGTCACTGGAGCTGGCACTCAGCTTGTGACAACAAGCGTAGCTCGTCAGGTGCGTCACTGCATCAACGCCATCAACCAGGAAATTTGTTATGCGTATCGAAGAAGATATTAAGTTGGGCTTCAAAGATGTTCTAATCCGGCCAAAGCGTTCCACGCTGCAAAGCCGTTCTCAGGTTGAGCTGGAGCGTCAGTTTACCTTCAAGCATTCAGGCATCGCCTGGTCTGGCGTACCCATTATTGCGGCGAATATGGACACCGTCGGTACCTTCAGCATGGCGCAGGCGCTGGCCTCGTTCGATATTCTCACCGCAGTGCATAAACATTACAGCGTTGAGCAGTGGCGGGCGTTCGTTGAGCGTTCCACGCCGGAGGTGCTTCAGCATGTGATGGTGTCTACCGGAACCTCTGAGGCTGACTTCCTCAAGCTGCAGCAGATTCTGGCGCTGTCCCCGGCGCTGAACTTTATCTGCATTGACGTGGCGAACGGTTACTCCGAGCACTTTGTCGCCTTTCTGCGGCGTGCCCGCGAAGCCTGCCCGGGTAAAACTATCTGTGCCGGTAACGTGGTGACCGGGGAAATGGTGGAGGAACTGATCCTCTCCGGGGCCGATATTGTCAAAGTGGGCATCGGGCCGGGGTCGGTCTGCACTACCCGAGTGAAAACCGGCGTGGGCTATCCGCAACTGTCCGCCGTGATTGAGTGTGCAGATGCGGCACACGGTCTTGGCGGCCAGATTGTCAGCGATGGCGGCTGCTCGGTACCTGGCGATGTTGCAAAAGCCTTCGGCGGCGGTGCTGATTTTGTCATGCTCGGCGGGATGCTGGCGGCTCACGATGAATGTGAGGGCACGGTCGTCGAAGAACAGGGCGAAAAATTTATGCTGTTCTATGGCATGAGCTCAGAGTCAGCAATGAAACGTCATGTTGGCGGTGTGGCACAGTACCGGGCAGCGGAGGGGAAAACCGTTAAGCTGCCGGTGCGGGGGCCGGTCGAACTCACCGCTCTGGATATCCTGGGAGGGCTGCGTTCAGCCTGTACCTATGTGGGTGCCGAAAGGTTGAAAGAGCTGACCAAGCGCACAACGTTTATCCGCGTTAACGAGCAGGAAAACCGCGTTTTTAACCGCTAAACCGGCCAGCCCCGCCCCGTCGGGCGGGGCATGTCTACCCCAGCGCATCCCCCAGGCGAAATACGGGCAGATACATGGCCACCACCAGCGTACCGACAATCCCCCCAATCACCACCATCATCAGCGGTTCCAGCGCCGCCGCGAGCGTATCTGCCAGCTGGTGGGTGCGTTGTTCATGCCAGTTCGCCAGCCTGAACAGCAGCGTATCCAGCGAACCAGACTCTTCACCCACCTTCACTAACTGGTAGCAAAGAGGCGTAAACAACGCATGAGATTTCAGGGCCTGATGCAGGGGATGACCTGCCTCAATGTGGCGCTGTAATTCGCCAATAGCCTCACGCCAGATCAGCGGTGACAGTGTCTTTTCCACGGCCTGCAGGCTCTGAAGTAATGTCAGTCCAGCCCGCTGTGTCAGAGACAGAGTGGTAAAAATCTGGCTTAACAGGCTGCCCTGACAAAGCGTCGAGACCAGGGGCAAACGAAGCAGTAAACGCTGTCCCACGCGCTGCCAGCGCAGAGACGTCCTGCGACGGTGCCTCCAGATGAGTGCTGCAACGGCAACACTGACGATCATCATCAGTGCCTGCTGTTGCAGAAGCTGTGAAAAAGCGATAACAGCGGCGGTAAAGGCGGGAAGGGGAGCATTAAACGTCTTGTAGATAGCGACGAACTCAGGCAGAACAAAGACCAGCATCCCCAGACTGACCAGCAGTGCCACTACGAGAATAAACAGGGGGTAGCGCAGGGCTTTTTTCACCTTCATCTGCAACTGGTGCTGACGCTCCTGCTGATTGGCCAGCTGCAGGCAGCACTCGTCCAGCTCACCGGTCAGTTCGCCGATATGAATCAGTGCCGGATACAGCGGCGGAAAGACGTCAGGCCAGTGCGTTAACGCTTCTGAAAAGGGTGTGCCAGCCGAGATGCTGTGTTGCAGGCCGGAAAGCAGCGCCTGCCAGCCCGGTTCAGGGTGATCCTCAGCCAGCAGCTGTAAGCACCCTGACAGGGACATTCCCGCCTTTAGCAAGGTGGATAACTGGCGCACAAAGGCCGTTTTATGCGCCCATTTCCAGTGCCGTGGGGCGTAGCGGCGGTCGTGCGAGATCTTCAGCGGTAGCTGACTGGCCGCCGCCAGATCACTGGCAATCTGCAGCGGGCTGGCGGCAAAGCGGTATCCCTGATGGAGTCCGCCCTCATCGTCAACCGCCTGCCAGCGATAAAGAGAACGTTTACTCATGACTTTCTCCTGCGACCCGTGTCAGCTCTTCCAGGGTGGTGTCACCACGATTGACGCAGTGCAGCCCCTCAACAAACAGGGAATTCAGCCCCTGCTGGCGGGCAATATTTGCCAGTTCTTCCGGATGAGCCGATCTTGCCAGAGCATTCTGTAACCTGGCATCGATCGGCAGCAGTTCAAACAGGGGCAGGCGTCCATAGAAGCCCGAAAAGCAGTGTTCACAACCTACCGCGCGCCAGTTCTGTACGGTCCCGGGCCAGACAGACGGAGGAAAATGGGCCGTGGCATCGGCAGGCTGACGGCAGTGGGGACAAAGCCTGCGTACCAGACGTTGTGCAATGACCAGTTTCAGCGCGGAGGCCAGCAGATAGCCCGGAACACCCATCTGTCCCATACGTACCAGTGTTTCCGTCGTGGAATTCGTATGCAGGGTGGAGAGCACCAGATGTCCGGTCTGGGCTGCTTTAACCGCAATCTCAGCGGTTTCCCCATCACGTATCTCTCCAATCATGATTACGTCTGGATCCTGGCGCAGCAGCGCACGCAGGACCCGGTGAAAATCCAGGCCTGCCCGGGGATGAATTTGAGTCTGATTAATGCCTGGCAGAGGGATCTCGATTGGGTCCTCTACGCTGCACACATTTCGCGTGATGGCATTCAGCCAGCTCAGACCACTGTACAGCGTGAACGTCTTGCCGCTGCCGGTGGGGCCGGTCACCAGAATCATGCCCTGCGGCCGGGACAGTGCTTCACGGTAGCGCTTCAAATGATGGGCTGGCATGCCAAGATTTTCCAGGGCGATAGCCTGGGTATCACTTTGCAGCAGCCGTACGACGGCTTTCTCACCGAAACGTGTCGGCAACGTAGACAGACGAAACGACTCGCTGACGCCGTTAAGCAACAGGGAGAACTGACCATCCTGCGGCACCCTGCGTTCAGCAATATCCAACCCCGCGAGGATCTTTAACCGGGCGACCAGCGGAGCGCTATTATCCTGGCCCGCCACAGGCAGGCGCTGCAGAACGCCGTCGACGCGCAGGCGAACACGAAGCCCCGCTTCCTGTGGCTCAATATGAATATCCGATGCGCGTTTCTGCAGCGCCTGGGTGAGCAGCATATCAATTTTGTCTACAGCCGATCCCGCGGATTCTTGCTGGTTTTCCGTCGAACCCTGCACGGAAGAGGCATGTTCGCGGGTAAACTGCTCTATGCGTGCCTGTGGCCAGCACTCAACATCAATGGTGCTGTGGGTAGTAAAGCGCAGGGCTGCCATCATCTCATGAGTGGGCGTTTCCGCCGTGGCAATACGCAGCCGCTGTGCGCTGTAGTCGATGATAATAGCCCCGTGCTGCTGGCAGATGATTTCTATCGCACGCTGAGTCTCTGCGGTCATGGTATCTGTTCCTCATCGAAACGGAATACCTCCTGACAGGCTTCCTTCAGGCTGACGTTTCCACTGGTACAACTGCGCTGCCAGCTTATCTGCCCATCGCTGCTATCCCACTGCGGTGTGAGTTTAACGCTTAAACCCAGCAGGCTTTCCTGGCCGGTAAGCGTAATCACCCCTGCATTTGCGGTCAGTGCAGAAACATAGCGCGAGGTCCGTTCAGCAGGAACCCCGTTACTGCCGGCACTACAGTTTCCACTGCCCCCACGCTCTATCGCGCACAGTTCGACGGCGGTTTTAAACGGCATCGCCGTCTGGAGCATATCGGTGAGCGCTGCTTTTTGCAGATAGCCCTGATAAGCAGGCAGCCCAATGGCGCTGAGAATGGCAATAATAGCGATGACGATCATCAGTTCGATCAGGGTAAAGCCCCGCTGGTGGATCATAACAAACCTCCTTGTGTATTGAGGCAGGTACCCTACTTCAGCGGGAAACCTCCGGCCAGCGTCAGACCGCGTTGTTCAGAGGCACGTCGTAAAGTGTGTTGCTGTGTTGCATGGGTACCGTCAGGGCTGGAAGCCACCCCGCAAAAGCACCGCGCGGACAAAAAAAAGGCCAGCGTATCTGGCTGGCCTGAGGTAAAACGGGGACGTTGACTGACGCGATGTCTGCTACGCGGCGTTACCCTTAGCGAAAGCGCATCGACAGATCGAGGGCATGCACATGTTTGGTCAGGGCACCGACGGAAATATAATCCACACCGGTTTCGGCAAAGGTACGCAGTGTTTGATCGGTGACATTTCCCGAGACTTCCAGCAATGCCCGGCCGTCGCTGATTTTCACCGCTTCACGCATCTGCCCGACGGTGAAGTTGTCCAGCATCACGATGTCTGCACCGGCCTGCAGCGCCTGCTCCAGTTCATCCAGCGACTCGACTTCCACCTCTACGGGGACGTCAGGGCGCAGCCAGAAGGCTTTTTCGACGGCTTTGGCGATAGAACCGCAGGCGATGATGTGGTTTTCTTTAATCAGAAACGCATCCGAAAGACCCAGACGGTGGTTGGCCCCGCCGCCGCACAGTACCGCGTATTTCAGTGCCGTACGCAGCCCTGGCAGGGTTTTACGCGTATCCAGCAGCTGTGTACGGGTGCCTTCCAGCAGGGCGACATAGCGGCTGACTTCCGTTGCCACGCCAGAGAGCGTCTGGACAAAGTTCAGTGCGGTACGTTCAGCGGTGAGGATCACCGGGGCAGGGCCGTTGACCTCAAACAGCGTCTGATCGGCAGCGATCGTATCACCGTCATCAACGTGCCAGACAATCTGCACTTTGTCCCCCAGTTGAATAAACACTTCCTCCACCCAGCGCTTACCGCAGAAAATACCCGGTTCACGCGTGATGACTACGGCGTGAGAGGCGGTGTCGGCAGACAGCAGACTGGCGGTGATGTCCTGGCAAAGGTCAATTTCACCCCCCAGGTCTTCACGCAGTGCCTGGGCGACGCCAGGCGGAATATCGTCCTCAATACGGCCCATTAATTCAGCGCGACGGCTGTCCGGATCGTAACGGCGGGATGTCATGATCAAACTCCGAAAGGTCGGATAACAGAGGCTGACATGCTAGCGTGTTTATACCGCCCATGCCAGCGACCGCCGCCGGATTACACGATGTGTAGCGGCAGCGAGATGTGTCCCACCCGGTAGCATTCTGCGGCATTCACGTCACTCAACGGCCGCGGGCTTATCTGAAAGGTTAAATGCCGCCAGGTTTGTACATCCCATGCAAGGATCTGACTGACTGAGGCTGCCTGTTCTTCGATCTCTGGGCGGTAACGTGTGAGATCTGTATAGGGGGATATGGGGGTAATAATACGCCTGGCAAAACCGGCGTTCGCCAGTGCCGATGCCGGTTGGTAGTGCAGGACCAGCCAGCTGTCAATCTGCGGCCAGCCATAATCCTGAGTCAGCCGCTGAAACGCACTGCTGGTGAGAAAGCGCGTCATACTCTCACTGTCCTGCCAGAGGTAAAAAGGCGCATACAGCGGCTCGGGAGAATGTTGTGGGCTGCCATAATCAGCGTAGCAATAGGCTTTCAGAAGCAGGCCAGGGAAACCATCAAGCCGGTGACCATTTTCGCCGATACGGGTGGTGATGATTGCCATGTCATAGTCATGTGGCAGGCGGAAACGATATTGCATGGCGATCATAATGTGTTCTCCGCTGGCCAGTGAAAAGCGTTACCGCTGGCGAAAGACCAGTCCTCAGGCTGGGTAAAACTCAGTGTGACCATCACATCTTCCGGGCGTATCGCCAGCTCGCCGGAGAGTCGATGTGCCAGGTGATGATAAAACTGCTGTTTTTGCTCCACCGTTCTGGGCCTGCCTGCGGTGATATGAAACCAGACAAATCCCTCAGATCGCGGGCCGCCAAGATAGTGGCGTGGATACACCCGCTGGTCTGGCGCATATTCGTCCAGCAGTTGAAAGCAGTCATCCGGCGGTACGTCGAAAAAATCCACCAGCGTACGGTGCAGGATCTCTGACAGCGCCTGTTTGAAAGGGGGCGTGGTGCCCCCGGGCAGGGCAATCCGGGTAAATGGCATAAGTTACTCCTGAGGTTTGCTGCCTGGCTGAGGCAGCAGGCTGAGTGCTGAAACGGCTGCGGGCCAGCCGCAATAAAACGCCAGATGTGTCATCGCTTCCGCGATTTCGCTGTCAGTCAGACCATTCTGCCGGGCGAAATCCAGATGCCAGGGTAACTGCTGGTGGCGGCCGAGCGCGATTAACGCGGCCAGGGTGATCAGACTGCGTTCACGTTTGTTTAATTCGCTACGCTGCCAGATCGTGCCAAACAGAGTCTGTTCTGTAATGGCGGCAAGCACGGGGGACACGCTGGCCAGGCTGTCACGGTCAAGCGGTGCTGTCATGCGGCTGTTCCTTTTCTGTGGAAGAAGACAGCAGCATAGAACGTAAAAATAGTTTATAAAATCGCATATATTCGTATCGATAATCCCGAAAAACAGGATGATGAATGCAGTCGTTTAAACGTATGACTTTCGATCTGGATGCGTTACGCACGTTTGTGCTCGGTATTGAACTGGGGAGTTTTGCCCAGGCCGCCGACCGGTTGAGTCGCTCGACCTCCGCCGTTAGTGCGCAGCTAAAAAAACTGGAACAGCAAACAGGGCTGCCGCTGTTACAGAAGGCCGGGCGACGGCTGGCACTGACTGATAACGGCGAGCTGCTGATGGCTTATGGCAGGCGATTACTGGCGCTCAATGATGAGGCCTTCAGTGCGCTGTCCGGTCGGGATATTGGCGGTAGCGTGCGCATAGGGTTACAGGAAGATTTTGGTGAGATCGTGCTGCCGGAACTGCTGGGGCAGTTTTCGCGGGCACATCCGCTGATACAGGTCTCTGCACGCATTGGCCGTAACAGTGAATTACTGCAGGGAATGCGTCAGGGGGAGCTTGACCTGGCATTGTGCTGGCAGGGGGATGACACGTCACGCTTTACGCAGCCGCTGCCGGCCGCCGCACTGCGCTGGATAGGGCGTGAAGGGTTTCAGCTGGCGCAATGGTTAGAGCAGGGTGAGGCGTTGCCGCTGTTGCTGTTTGAGGCACCCTGTCTGATGCGCACCCGGGGAATCGATGCACTGGATCACGCCGCCATACCGTGGCGGGTAGCTTTTACCAGCAGAAGCCTGAGCGGACTCTGGGCCGCGGCCTCCGCCGGACTGGGCGTGACCCTGCGCACTCAGTTTGGGCTTCCGCAGGGGCTGCAGGTCTTACATCATCCGCTGCTGCCGCCGGTCGGGGATTTGGGCATGGCACTGCTTCAGGGGCAGGAGGTATTACCGCCTGCCGCCGCGCGCCTGCGCGCGATACTGCTGGCGCAACTGGCTCCGGTTTTACCCGAGGCCAGTCTGGCTACAAAGGCATAATTTTACCGCTATACAGTACCTGCCCTGTCGGTTGTCCGGTCGGGGAACCGCCGCGCGGCTCAAGGCTGATCGCCAGCGTCGGTAGCTGTGCTATCTGGCGTGACGTGACGTCAACGCGCTGACGCTCTCCCTCTGTCACCAGCCCCAGAGACTGCGGTTTCTCACCTGGCGGGATGAGCCAGAGCTGTAAACTGTGGTCGGGTTGAATGGCCGGGGCATTGACGGCCTCCACCATCAGCTGCGTTTTATCCGGGCTGAGGCTGACGACCCAGGACCCCTGCTGGCTGTCACCGTTAAGTACCGCAATGGCCTGCTGTGCTGGCGGCACGCTGAACTGTGTATACAGCAGCGCTCCGGCAAAGGAGGCGGCCAGCACCCATCCCACCCAGGGCCAGCGCGGGCGGTGTGCAGGCGCAATGTCAGCGGGAAGCCCACGGGATATTCGCTGCCAGACGGCTTCAGGAGGGGGAACGGGAGTCACCTGCTGGTCGAGTTCAGCCAGTGAATTCTGCCAGCGGCTGACTTCTGCCGCCAGCTCAGGCTCCTGCAGCAGGCGGCGGGCAAAACGCTGACGTGCGGCACCGCGCAGCGTGCCAAGGGCATATTCTGCGGCCAGGGCTGAGTCAAAATCGCGTCTGCTTTTCATATGCCCACACACTCTTTCAGTTGAGTTAATGCACGGCGGATCCAGCTTTTAATGGTTCCCGCAGGTTGTTCCAGGTGCAGCGCAATTTCGCTATGTGACAATCCCTGATAATACGCCAGCGTGATGCTCTGACGCTGTTCAGACGACAGCTGTGTCATGCAGTCTGTCAGTCTGCGTGATTCTGATCCTGAAGGTAAGTCAGCGCTGAGGGGCGTCATGGCGAACAGATCGTCATCCTCTTCCAGCGCGTCGACACGGTTATCCTGCAGGCGCAAATAATCAATCGCGCGGTTGCGCACAATATTGGTAAGCCAGGTTTTAGGGGCGCTGAGTGCCGGATCAAAGCTGTCAGCACGCTGCCAGACGATAAGGAAGCTGTCATGCAGCACCTCTTCTGCCCAGTCGCGACGGCGTAACATACGCAGTGCAATGGCAAAAAGGTAAGGTGAATAACGGCGGTAGGTCGCCTCAAATGCCTGTTTATCACCGGCCGCGATGGCCTTCATAAATAAAATCTGGCTATCCGTTACGTCGTCCGTCATGAAGCATCCTGAAAAAAGAGGTGCAGAAGGAGTGTAAAAAAACCTGCTGCACCAATTATATACCCTTTATTTTAACATCAGCGGGTATATTTAGTTTTTCCCGAGTGTTGGCACACGATGGATTAAGGCATCAGTACCGTATCAATAACATCAATCACGCCATTTTTTTGCTGCACATCATAGGTGCTGATATTGGCGACGTTGCCTTTATCATCTTTTACCTGGATATTGTGAGGGCCGTTCATCATCAGCCACAGAGGGGCACCGTTAACAGTTTTCAGCTCTGCACTGCCGTTCCCCTGTTTGATTTTTTTCATCAGCGCTTTCATATCATATTTTCCGGCGACCACATGATAGGTCAGCACGCTGGTCAGCGTGGCTTTGTTTTCCGGTTTCAGCAGATTATCCACGGTGCCTGCCGGCAGTTTGGCAAAGGCGGCATTGGTCGGCGCAAAGACGGTGAACGGGCCTGGACCTTGCAGGGTTTCTGCCAGGCCGGCTGCTTTCACCGCGGTCACCAGTGTCGTGTGGTCTTTCGAATTCAGGGCATTTTCAACGATATTATGGGAAGGGGACATGGCGGCCCCACCCACCATCACGGTATTCCTCGACATCTCAGCCATGGATGCAGCACTGAACAGCATTGAAGCACACAGGGCGGTACGGATGAACGTTTTCATGATGAGTTCCTTAGCGTAAGAGAAGGCATTTTTGCCTCACATAGCTATCTACGGATGAGGAGTGAAATCGGATGCAAAAAAGTAAAAATATTTTCTCACAGGGTAAAATGAGCGGCAGATAAGTTTGATTCAGCAGAAAAAAATCATGTTAATCTGCTGGAGTCTGAACACAGGAGAAGCGGTATGCAGCTGCAAGATGGGTGGATTTCGGGGGTACGGCAGGTGCCGTCGCCGCACAGTAATCAGCGACCGGAAGGGGAATCCCCCTCACTGCTGGTGATCCACAATATCAGTCTGCCACCCGGTGAATTTGGCGGCCCATGGGTCGACGACTTGTTTACCGGACAGCTTGATCCCAGCATTCACCCGTACTTTGCTGATATCTGCCATTTAAAGGTCTCAGCACACTGTTTTATTCGTCGCGATGGTGAAATCGTGCAGTACGTCCCTTTTCACCTGCGTGCATGGCATGCCGGCGTGTCACGCTATCAGGGGCGAGAGGCCTGCAATGATTTTTCCGTGGGTATTGAGCTGGAAGGGACGGACACGCTGCCCTATACCGATGCACAATATCAGACGCTGTGTGCAGTGACGGCATTACTGACACAGCACTACCCCGCTATGGCACAGCACATCACCGGGCACAGCGACATTGCGCCTGAACGTAAAACGGACCCGGGCCCCTCTTTTGACTGGGCGCGTTATCATGCTGACCTTGAGCATACGGGAGTGAAGCTATGACGTTATTCAGCCTGTTACTGGTTCTGGGATGGGAAAGACTGTTTAAAATGGGCGAGCACTGGCAGCTTGACCATCATTTAATACCGTTATTCCGCGCCCGCCGCCACTTCTCTCTGCTTCGCACGCTACTGATGACCGTACTGATGATGGCGGCGGTTGCGCTATGTCTGCTGGCGCTGAAAGGGCTGTTTTTTGGTGTGCCTAAGCTGCTGTTTTGGATCGTCATTGGCCTGTTGTGCATCGGGGCCGGGTCGGTACGCCTGCACTATCACGCTTATCTGAAAGCTGCCAGCCACAACGATCGTGATGCACACCAGGCGATGATTGAAGAGTTAACGCTGATCCACGGTGTTCCTCCGGAGTGCAGTGAGCGTGAGTTTCTGTCAGCGCTGCAAAATGCACTGCTGTGGATCAACTACCGGTTTTACCTGGCACCGCTGTTCTGGTTTGTGGTGGGGGGGCCGTGGGGGCCGGTGCTGCTGGTCGGCTACGCTTTTCTGCGAGCGTGGCAGAGCTGGCTGGCACGTCAGCAGAACCCGCTGGCGCGGGCACAATCAGGTGTGGATGCCATTCTGCACTGGGTTGACTGGGTCCCGGTACGCCTGGTCGGTGTCGCGTATGCCCTGCTGGGGCACGGTGAGCGTGCGCTGCCTGCCTGGTTCGCTTCGCTGGGCGACCGCCACACGTCTCAGTACCAGGTACTGACGCGACTGGCTCAGTTCTCTCTGGCGCGCGATCCCCACCTCGATAAGGTGGAGACCCCGCGTATCGCGGTTGCGCTGGCAAAAAAAGTGTCGCTGGTTGTGGTCGTGGTGGTGGCGTTACTGACGATTTACGGCACGCTGGTGTAGCGTCGTATCCGTATCCGCCGGTGGCGTGCCAAACTGCGGCATGCCGCTGGCATCCCAGCGGAATGTTTTTATCCGCGTATGGCGATTAGGGTCATACAGCGGGTCCCCTTCAATTTCGGTGTAGTTACGGGCGTGATAGACCAGCACATCCTCGCCGTTTTCACCCGTAGTAAAACTGTTGTGTCCGGGGCCATACTGGCGGTTTTCCCAGCTGGTGGTAAAGACCGGTGCGGCAGATTTTTGCCAGTTTGCCGCCTGCAGCGGATCCGCGTCGGCATCAATCCAGAGCAATCCCATGCAGTAGTTCTCGTCGGTAGCGCTGGCAGAATAACTGACAAACAGCCGCTGACCGTGGCGAATGGCCGCCGGGCCTTCATTCACGCTAAAACCGGCGCACTCCCATTCATACTGCGGGCGACTGATCATCACCGGGTGGCCCTTGATCTGCCACGGGGTGGCCAGCTCTGCCAGATAGAGGTTGGAATTTCCGGGAATAGCCGGATCTTTCTGCGCCCACAGATACCAGTTTTTCCCCTGATGAACGAAGTGGGTGGCATCCAGCGCAAAGCTGTCGATGGGGGTCAGGATCTGCCCGCGCTCCACCCACTTTCCGCTGAGCGGGTCGGCATCATCACAGGTGAGGGCAAACATCCGGTGCTGGAACAAGCCCTGTTTGATCTCCTGTGACGGCGCGGCAGCAAAATAGATCACCCACTGCCCGTCAATCAGATGCAGCTCGGGTGCCCATATTAATGCACTCATTGGCCCGCGTTCGGGCTTGTGCCAGACGACTGCCGCCCGGGCCTCTGCCAGTCCGTCCAGCGTGGTGGCGCGGCGGATCTCCAGCCGGTCATACTCCGGCACCGAAGCGATAAAGTAGTAGCTTCCCTGATGGCGCAGTATAAACGGGTCGGCACGCTGTTCGATTAAGGGGTTAGGCCAGTGGCTCATCGTGCGGCTCCTTGTGGTTTTGTTTTCAGCTCTTTGCTGTTGTGGTAATCGTTCAGCTCCTGATAGTTAGTGCGGCGCTGTTCCAGGTCGCTCTGGATTTGCAGCATCAGCGTACGGTCCACTTTCAGCAGGCGCACCACACCGGCGGTGATCAGGTAACCCACCGCCGGGATCACGGTAAACAGCAGGACGATGCCGTTTAAAGCGGCCGGGCTCTGCTGTTTTGCCCCGGCATTGTAGCCGTACCAGGAGAGCAGGAAGCCGACCATCGCCCCGGCCACTGCCAGCCCGACCTTCAGGAAGAACAGGTTGCCGGAAAAGCTGATACCGGTGATACGTTTGCCGGTTTTCCACTCACCGTAGTCATCCACATCGGCCATCAGCGACCAGTGTAGCGGTGAAGGGATCTGATGCAGAATATTCAGCAGGAAGTACATCACCAGCACCAGCATGGTGGCCTGCGGGTCGAGGAAGTAGAACCCGCCAGAGAAGATCGCCAGCGCAATATTGGTCCAGAAGAAGACTTTCAGTTTACACCAGCGGTCGGTCAGAACCTTTGCCAGCGTGCTACCCACCATCATGCCAACCACGCCCAGGCTGATAAACAGCGTGGCAAAGTGGGTCGACTGCTGCATCACCCATGTGACGTAGTACATGGTGGCGGCCATGCGGATAAAGCCGGGGCAGACGTTGCAGAAGGTCAGCAGCAGAATACGCACCCACTGATCGTTCTTCCACACGTCCCGCAGATCCCCCTTCAGGTCGTCATGAGTGGGGACGGCCGGATGAATACGTTCGCGCACCGTGGCAAAGCAGAACAGAAACATCATCAGGGCGACCAGCGCCATCACACCCATAGCCATCTGGTAGCCGCGCGCCTTATTGTCACCGCCAAACCAGTCCGCCAGCGGCAGCAGCGTCAGCGAGAGGATCAGGGTGGCGACGCCAACCATCACAAAGCGGTACGACTGGCAGGAGACACGCTCACCCGGGTCACTGGTGATCACGCCGCCCAGCGAGCAGTAAGGAATATTGATCGCCGTATAGGTCAGGGACATCAGGAAGTAGGTGGCGAATGCCCAGATCACCTTGCTGTTGTAGGTCCAGTCTGGCGTGGTAAACATCAGTACGCTGAACAGCACGTAGGGCAGGGAGATCCACAGCAGCCATGGGCGGAACCGCCCCCAGCGACTCTGCGTGCGGTCGGCAATCGCGCCCATAATCGGGTCCGTCACGGCATCGATTACCCTGACTGACAGCAGCAGCACCCCGACCAGCGCCGGGGCAAGGCCGAAGACGTCAGTGTAGAAATAGTTAAGAAAAAGCATGATGGCACCGCCGATCATATTGCATCCGGCGTCGCCCATCCCGTAACCAATTTTTTCTCTGACTGAGAGCCTGGTGCTCTTCATGGATTATTCTCCCGCGTATCATTCGTGATCGAGAGTATTCACGCTTATCGCGCGCTGTGCGCAGGTGCAAAACGTCGCAGAGATGGACAAAACGCCTGGGGAGGGGAAAGTGTGAGGCAGATAACAGTTCGGCCAGCTTATGCTGGCCGAATCAGAAGCGAAGGTGATGATTATCCGCGCTGAGTGCGGTTTTTCACCCAGTAGCCGACGGCGAGGATCAGTACCCATACCGGGATCAGCCAGACGGAGATTGCCATGCCTGGGGTGATCGCCATCAGTACCAGGATACCGGCCAGGAATAACAGGCAGATCCAGTTACCCAACGGGTAGAACAGGGCCGGGAAGCGGGTTTTAATCCCCTGCTGGTCCTTCTTACGGCGGAACTTCATGTGCGCCAGGCTAATCATCGCCCAGTTGATGACCAGAGCAGAAACCACCAGCGCCATCAGCAGGCCAAAAGCCTCGCCCGGCATCAGGTAGTTCAGCAGCACGCACAGGGCAGTGGCCACGGCGGAGAACAGAATGGAGATCACCGGCACACCGCGACCGTCCACTTTCAACAGCGCTTTCGGGGCGTTGCCCTGCTGCGCCAGGCCAAACAGCATACGGCTGTTACAGTAAACACAGCTGTTGTACACCGACAGCGCCGCCGTCAGGATCACGACGTTAAGGGCGTTGGCCACCAGGGCATCGCCCAGCTCGTGGAAAATCAGCACAAACGGGCTGGTATCGGCAGTGACACGCGTCCACGGCATCAGTGAAAGAAGGACGGCCAGTGAGCCGACATAGAAAATCAGGATACGGTAGATCACCTGGTTGGTGGCTTTGGGAATGCTGGTTTCCGGGTTATCGGCTTCTGCCGCCGTGATACCGACCAGCTCCAGACCACCGAAAGAGAACATGATGATGGCCATCATCATGATCAGGCCGCTAAAGCCATTCGGCAGGAAGCCCCCCTGTTCCCAAAGGTTACGCACGCTGGCCTGCGGGCCACCGGTACCGCTGAACAGCAACCAGCCGCCGAACAGGATCATCGCCACGACGGCAACGACCTTGATTATCGCGAACCAGAACTCCATTTCACCGAACACTTTGACATTGGTGAGGTTGATCGCGTTGATCAGCACAAAGAAAACGGCGGCAGACATCCAGGTGGGGATATCGGGGTACCAGAACTGGATATATTTGCCCACTGCGGTCAGTTCGGCCATTGCGACCAGCACATACAGGACCCAGTAGTTCCAGCCGGAGGCGAAACCGGCGAAATTACCCCAGTATTTATAGGCAAAGTGGCTGAAGCTGCCTGCAACAGGCTCTTCCACTACCATTTCGCCCAACTGGCGCATAATCAGGAAGGCGATAAACCCGGCGATGGCATAGCCAAGTATCACGCCGGGACCTGCGGATTGAATCACCGATGCACTGCCCAGAAACAGGCCAGTACCGACGGCACCGCCTAATGCAATCAGCTGGATATGGCGGTTTTTCAGACCACGCTTCAGCGTTTCGCCCTGCTGTTGTTCCATAGAAACCTCGTACTTATTATTTTTTAATGTATTAAAAACTTTACGCTGTCGTGTAAGCGAAAATAGGGCAAAACCTATCCTGGCGAAGAGAATAGTGTTAAGTGACCGCTAATGCACTCGCTTTTGCTTTCTGTGCGAAAGAATGCCCAAAAAATCAACGATCGCTCTCAGTTTTATCATTCTCATTTTCTGTCACAAATCAGCAAGAATGACGAATAACATTCTCTTATGGTGACATCGCTGTTTATCCACTAACCTGCTGCCGCCTTTCGAAAAAGTGACGAAATTTAACATTTACCCCGCCCGGTAAGAGCCCGACAGTTTTTCAGCTTAGGCTATGATTGTGAAAGAGACGACGGTCTGGATTCAGCGGGTCACCATATGGACATCAGGTGAATACTTTGTTACTTTACGGGCTCCTTTTTGCAATTGGTATTACCAATTTACTCTGGCAAATCGAAAAGAAGGGATGATGGCCTACAGCAAGATCCGCCAACCGAAGCTTTCTGATGCTATCGAACAGCAGCTTGAGTCCCTGATTATGGAAGGGACGCTGCGCCCTGGAGAGAAACTGCTGCCCGAGCGAGAGCTGGCTGTACAGTTTGACGTCTCCCGCCCCTCTCTGCGTGAAGCGATACAGCGTCTGGAAGCCAAGGGCCTGTTACTCCGCCGTCAGGGGGGAGGAACCTTCGTCCAGACCCATTTGTGGAAAACCCTGAGCGATCCGCTCGTAGAATTAGTTGCCGGCCATCCTGAATCCCAGTTCGACCTGTTAGAAACACGACATGCGCTGGAAGGGATTGCCGCCTATTACGCCGCACTGCGCGGCACTGACGACGATCTGGCGCGCATCCGCGACTGTCATCTGCAGATCCAGACCGCCCAGCAAAGCGGCGATCTCGACGCAGAAGCCGATGCCGTGATGCAATATCAGATTGCTGTCACAGAAGCGGCTCATAATGTGGTGCTTTTACATCTACTTCGCAGCATGGGCCCGATGCTGGAACAGAACGTCAGACAGAACTTTGAATTGCTCTACTCGCGTCGTGAGATGCTGGAGAAAGTAAGTAGCCACCGCGCCAGTATTTTTGAGGCGATTGTGGCACGTGAGCCCGAGCAGGCACGCGAAGCTTCACACCGCCACCTGGCGTTTATCGAGGAAATATTGCTGGACAGAAGTCGGGAGCAAAGTCGTAGAGAGCGCTCCTTGAGACGTTTACAGCAACGTAAGGACTAACGCGTAAATATAACGCGGCACGTACCTGTATAGGTATAAACGACGGGCCTGTCTCTTTGTGTTTTGAAGTGAACCAGAGCACAAAGAGACAGGCTCCAGACAATTCAACGTAATTAGACACAGATAAGGAATACCCCCCATGTCAGAACGTTTAAATAATGACGTGGATCCGATCGAAACTCGCGACTGGTTAGAAGCGATCGAATCGGTCATCCGTGAAGAAGGTGTTGAGCGCGCACAGTATCTGATTGACCAGGTGTTGAGCGGCGCACGTAAAGGCGGCGTGAAAGTGGCTGCCGGTGCGGGAGCCAGTAACTACATTAACTCTATCGCCGTTGAAGATGAGCCGGAATACCCGGGCAACACGTCTTTAGAGCGTCGTATCCGTTCCGCTATTCGCTGGAACGCCATCATGACCGTTCTGCGTGCATCAAAGAAAGATATGGATCTGGGTGGCCACATGTCCTCCTTCCAGTCTTCTGCCACTGTGTATGAAGTGTGCTTTAACCACTTCTTCCGTGCGCGCACCGAAAAAGACGGCGGCGATCTGGTTTACTTCCAGGGCCATATCTCGCCGGGCGTGTACGCCCGTGCCTTCCTGGAAGGTCGCCTGACCGAAGACCAGATGAACAACTTCCGTCAGGAAGTTGACGGTAAAGGCCTGTCCTCTTACCCGCATCCTAAACTGATGCCTAACTTCTGGCAGTTCCCGACCGTTTCCATGGGCCTGGGCCCACTGGGTGCAATCTATCAGGCTAAGTTCCTGAAATATCTGGAACACCGTGGCCTGAAAGATACTTCTCAGCAGACCGTTTATGCCTTCCTGGGCGACGGTGAGATGGATGAGCCAGAATCTAAAGGGGCGATCACCATCGCGACCCGTGAAAAACTGGATAACCTGGTCTTCATCATCAACTGTAACTTGCAGCGTCTGGATGGCCCGGTCACCGGTAACGGCAAGATCATTAACGAACTGGACGGCATCTTCGGTGGCGCTGGCTGGGAAGTGATCAAGGTTATCTGGGGCGGCCGTTGGGATGAACTGCTGCGTAAAGACACCAGCGGCAAACTGATCCAGCTGATGAATGAAACGGTTGACGGCGACTATCAGACCTTCAAATCCCGCAACGGTGCCTACGTTCGTGAGCACTTCTTCGGTAAATATCCGGAAACCGCAGCGCTGGTTAAAGATATGACCGACGACGAGATCTGGTCCCTGAACCGTGGTGGTCACGATCCGAAGAAAGTCTTTGCCGCACTGAAAAAAGCCCAGGACACCAAAGGTAAACCTGTGGTGATTCTGGCACATACCATTAAAGGTTATGGTATGGGCGAGACGGCAGAAGGCAAGAACATCGCGCACCAGGTCAAGAAAATGAACATGGATGGCGTACGCTACATCCGCGATCGTTTCAACGTACCGGTCAGTGATGAAGCCATTGAAAAACTGCCGTATGTGACCTTCGAAAAAGGTTCTGAAGAGTATAACTACCTGCACGGTCAGCGTGAAAAACTGGGCGGCTACCTGCCAACCCGTGAAGCGAAATTCAGCGAGAAGCTGGATATGCCGGTGCTGGAAGATTTCCGTGCGCTGCTGGATGAGCAGAACAAAGAGATCTCGACCACCATCGCCTTCGTGCGTGCCCTGAACGTGATGCTGAAAAATCCGTCGATCAAAGATCGTCTGGTGCCGATCATTGCGGATGAAGCGCGTACCTTCGGTATGGAAGGCCTGTTCCGCCAGATCGGTATCTACAGCCCGAATGGCCAGCAGTACACGCCGCAGGACCGTGAGCAGGTTGCTTACTATAAAGAAGACGAAAAAGGTCAGATCCTGCAGGAAGGGATTAACGAACTGGGTGCAGGCGCATCGTGGCTGGCGGCGGCAACGTCTTACAGCACCAACAACCTGCCAATGATCCCGTTCTACATCTACTACTCCATGTTCGGTTTCCAGCGTATCGGTGACCTGTGCTGGGCAGCGGGTGACCAGCAGGCACGCGGCTTCCTGGTGGGCGGCACTTCTGGTCGTACGACACTGAACGGTGAAGGTCTGCAGCACGAAGATGGTCACAGCCATATTCAGTCTCTGACTATCCCGAACTGTATCTCCTACGATCCGGCTTACGCTTATGAAGTTGCAGTCATCATGCATGACGGCCTGGTGCGTATGTACGGCGAAGCGCAGGAAAATGTGTATTACTACATCACCACGCTGAACGAAAACTACCATATGCCAGCTATGCCGGCCGGTGCAGAAGAGGGTATCCGTAAAGGTATCTATAAACTGGACAGCAAAGAAGGCAGCAAAGGTAAAGTACAGCTGCTGGGTTCAGGTTCTATCCTGCGCCACGTGCGTGAAGCGGCTGACATCCTGGCGAAAGATTACGGCGTAGGTTCGGACATCTACAGCGTGACCTCCTTCACCGAACTGGCCCGTGATGGTCAGGACTGTGAGCGTTGGAACATGCTGCACCCAACGTCAGAGCCTCGCGTGCCGTACATCGCTCAGGTGATGAACGATGCCCCTGCCGTGGCATCAACCGACTACATGAAACTGTTCGCCGAGCAGGTTCGCAGCTATATCCCTGCCAGCGACTATCGCGTGCTGGGTACTGACGGCTTCGGTCGTTCAGACAGCCGTGAGAATCTGCGTCACCACTTCGAAGTGGACGCATCTTACGTGGTGGTTGCAGCCCTGGGTGAACTGGCTAAACGTGGCGAAATCGACAAAAAAGTGGTGGCTGATGCCATCGTTAAGTTCGAGATCGATGCTGATAAAGTTAACCCACGCCTGGCATAAGAGGTAATAGAGTAATGGCTATCGAAATTAATGTCCCGGACATCGGTGCAGACGAAGTTGAAGTCACCGAGATTCTGGTCAAAGTGGGCGACACTGTTGAAGTTGAGCAGTCACTGCTGGTCGTTGAGGGTGATAAAGCCTCAATGGAAGTGCCTTCCCCACAGGCTGGCGTCGTTAAAGAGATCAAAGTGGCTACCGGCGATAAAGTCGAAACCGGCAAACTGATCATGATCTTCGAAGCGGCAGGCGGTGCAGCCGCACCGGCTGCGGCCGAAGAGAAGAAAGAAGAAGCGGCTCCGGCCGCACCTGCAGCGGCCCCGGCGGCCAGCGCAGCGAAAGAGGTCAACGTACCGGATATCGGCGGCGACGAAGTTGAAGTCACTGAGATCATGGTTAAAGTCGGCGACAAAGTTGAAGCTGAACAGTCGATCCTCACCGTTGAAGGCGACAAAGCCTCAATGGAAGTGCCTGCACCATTTGCAGGTACGGTTAAAGAGATCAAAATCGCCACGGGCGATAAAGTCAGCACCGGTTCTCTGGTGATGGTGTTTGAGGTAGAGGGGGCTGCACCAGCGGCTGCACCTGCCCAGAGCACTGAGGCTGCGGCTCCAGCTCAGGCTAAACAGGAAGAAAAAGTGGCCCCGGCTGCGGCTCCTGCTAAAGCAGAAGCCAAGTCAGAGTTTGCTGAGAACGACGCTTACGTTCATGCCACGCCGGTGATCCGCCGTCTGGCACGCGAATTTGGTGTAAACCTGGCGAAAGTCAAAGGCACCGGACGTAAAGGCCGTATTCTGAAAGAAGACGTGCAGAGCTACGTGAAAGACGCGGTGAAACGTGCTGAAGCCCCGGCTGCAGCGGGTGGTGGTCTGCCAGGCATGCTGCCATGGCCGAAAGTGGACTTCAGCAAGTTCGGCGAAATCGAAGAAGTGGAACTGGGCCGCATCCAGAAAATCTCTGGTGCTAACCTGAGCCGTAACTGGGTGATGATCCCACACGTGACTCACTTCGACAAAACCGACATCACTGAGCTGGAAGCATTCCGCAAGCAGCAGAATGCTGAAGCAGAGAAGCGTAAGCTGGATGTGAAGTTCACCCCGGTGGTGTTCATCATGAAAGCGGTGGCGGCAGCGCTTGAGCAGATGCCACGCTTCAACAGCTCACTGTCTGAAGACGCGCAGAAGCTGACGCTGAAGAAATACATCAACATCGGTGTGGCGGTTGATACGCCAAACGGTCTGGTGGTTCCGGTGTTCAAGGACGTGAACAAGAAAGGCATCACTGAACTGTCTCGTGAGCTGATGGCTATCTCCAAAAAAGCGCGTGATGGCAAGCTGACTGCTGGCGAAATGCAGGGCGGTTGCTTCACCATCTCCAGCCTTGGCGGTATCGGGACAACCCACTTCGCGCCAATCGTTAACGCGCCGGAAGTGGCTATCCTCGGTGTTTCCAAGTCTGCCATTGAGCCGGTCTGGAATGGTAAAGAGTTCACGCCGCGTCTGATGATGCCGATGTCGCTCTCCTTCGACCACCGCGTTATCGACGGTGCTGATGGTGCGCGCTTCATTACCATCATCAATAACGCACTGGCTGATATTCGCCGTCTGGTGATGTAACCATGAAGAAGGCCGGCGGAAGCCGGCCTTCTTGTAAGTTGTTGTAGTGATTCGTGGCACCGTGGTTTGCAGTTTATTAACAATTCTGTAAACTCTTGCGGTGAACGCGTCCCGGTGGAAGAAGGACGTTGAAAATTCTATCCAAAATAATTGGAACTGCATCAAGGCGGCAAGTGAGTGGATCCTGATGAGCTTTCATAAGTCAGTGATTTGGGTGAGCGAGCGTAGCCAACACAGATGCAGGTTCAAGTATGAAGGGTATAAGCTCTGACCCGCCGGACAATCAAATAAGAGGTCATGATGAGTACAGAAATTAAAACTCAGGTCGTGGTACTTGGGGCAGGTCCTGCAGGTTACTCTGCAGCCTTCCGTGCAGCGGATCTTGGTCTGGAGACCGTGATCGTTGAGCGTTACAGCACCCTCGGTGGTGTTTGTCTGAATGTTGGCTGTATCCCTTCTAAAGCCCTGCTGCACGTGGCGAAGGTGATTGAAGAAGCCAAAGCGCTGGAAGCACACGGTATCGTGTTCGGTAAGCCACAGACTGACGTGAATAAGATCCGCAGCTGGAAAGAGAAAGTGATCACCCAGCTGACCGGTGGCCTGGCCGGCATGGCAAAAGGCCGTAAAGTGAATGTGGTGAACGGCCTGGGTAAATTTACCGGCGCTAACACCCTGGAAGTGACAGCAGAAGACGGCTCTAAAACTGTTATCACTTTCGACAACGCTATCATCGCCGCGGGTTCCCGTCCGATTGAACTGCCCTTCATTCCGCATGAAGATCCGCGCGTCTGGGACTCTACCGATGCGCTGGAGCTGAAAGAAGTGCCAGAGCGTCTGCTGGTTATGGGCGGCGGCATCATCGGTCTGGAAATGGGTACCGTGTATCACGCACTGGGCTCGCAGATCGACGTGGTCGAAATGTTTGACCAGGTGATCCCGGCGGCTGACAAAGATGTGGTGAAAGTCTTCACCAAGCGCATCTCTAAGCAGTTCAACCTGATGCTGGAAACCAAAGTGACCGCCGTAGAAGCCAAAGAAGACGGCATCTACGTCACGATGGAAGGCAAAAAAGCCCCTTCTGAACCACAGCGATACGATGCGGTGCTGGTGGCGATCGGCCGCGTACCGAATGGTAAAGGTCTGGATGCAGGCAAAGCCGGTGTGGAAGTGGACGATCGCGGATTTATCCGCGTCGACAAGCAGATGCGTACCAACGTGCCGCACATCTATGCAATCGGCGATATCGTCGGTCAGCCAATGCTGGCGCACAAAGGCGTGCATGAAGGCCACGTGGCAGCAGAAGTGATCTCGGGCCTGAAGCATTACTTCGACCCGAAAGTGATCCCATCGATCGCCTATACCGAGCCGGAAGTCGCCTGGGTCGGTCTGACCGAGAAAGAAGCGAAAGAGAAAGGCATCAGCTATGAAACGTCCACCTTCCCGTGGGCGGCATCAGGCCGTGCTATCGCTTCCGACTGTGCAGACGGTATGACCAAACTGATCTTCGACAAAGCGACACACCGTGTCATCGGTGGTGCTATTGTCGGAACCAACGGCGGCGAACTGCTGGGTGAGATCGGTCTGGCTATCGAGATGGGTTGTGATGCCGAAGATCTGGCGCTGACCATCCACGCTCACCCAACCCTGCATGAATCGGTTGGCCTGGCGGCGGAAATCTTTGAAGGCAGCATTACCGATCTGCCAAACCCGAAAGCGAAAAAGAAATAATTCGCCATAAGGTTTAAATAACGGCTCCTGCGGGGGCCGTTTTGCTATCTGCTACGCCGAAAAAACCGCGCAGAATGCCGCAAAATCGCGTATCTTTGCAGGCAATTTCTGACCGGTAAAAAGGCTTGTTGTGTCCAGTAAAGTTGCCCTGATCACCGGTGCCTCACGCGGTATCGGCCACCATCTTGCCCGCCATTTTTATGCGCAGGGCTACCACCTGATATTAATTGCACGGAATGCGCAGGCGCTGAACGCCTTAGCCAGCACCTTCGATCCTGCCCGCGTACAGACGCTGGCGCTCGACGTGTGTGATTATCCTGCTATTGCACAGCAGGTGCCGCAGGCGCTGGCCGCGAACCGCCAGCTTGATGTACTGATCAACGCCGCCGGCATTTTTCGTCCCGGCTCTACGCAGACCCCGCTGTCTGATTTCAGCGCGCTGCTTGCCACTAACGTGACCGCTATCCACCATCTGTGCCAGCTGTGTACCCCGTGGCTGCTGAAATCCGCTGAGGGGCGCATCTTTAATCTTGCCTCCGTCAGTGGCGTACAGCCTTACGGCAGCGTGGCCAGCTATGCCGCCAGCAAACACGCGCTGGTCGGATACAGCCGTTCGATTGCCCGTGAGCTGGGCGCACAGGGGATTAAAGTGACCACGCTGTGCCCCGATGTCGTGGACACCGATATGGCACAGGGCTCTGGCCTGACAGTCGACGAGATGCTGAGCACCGACGACCTCTGTCGCGCCGTGGACTTTGTGATGTCGTTGTCTCCTGCTGCAGTGGTGGAGCAGCTGACCATCGGGCGGCAGTATCGTCCGCGTCAACCTGTCTGAACCAGGAGGTATTATGCTGGAACTGAAAGGGGTCTCGCATGCTTACGGCGAACGGAAAGTCCTCGATAACCTTCATTTGCAACTCACGGAAAAACGCATCGGCATTGTCGGCAGCAACGGCTGTGGCAAAAGCACTTTTGCCCGCCTGCTGAACGGCCTGTTATTACCCCAACAGGGCGAGGTGCTGGTTGACGGATTGAACACCCGTCAGCAGGGGAAAGCGGTGCGGCGGAAGGTTGGGTTTGTGTTCCAGAACCCGGACAACCAGATTGTCTTCCCGGTGGTGGAGGAAGATCTCGCCTTCGGTATGAAAAACCTCGGACTGTCGAAACAGGTGATCCGCGAACGCACCGATGCGGCGCTGGCGCGCTATGACATGCAGGACCTGCGTCAGCATCCGGCACATCTCCTTAGCGGCGGGCAGAAGCAGCTGCTGGCCATCTCCGGGGTGCTGGTCATGGAGCCAGAATATATCGTTTTCGATGAACCGACCACGCTGCTCGATCTGCGCAACAAGCGGCGTATTGCGCAGGCGATTGCCGATCTCGACCAGACGGCTATCGTGGTGTCCCACGATCTGGAGTTTTTGCAGGATTTTGACCGCGTACTGGTGTTTGACCACGGTCAGGTGGTGATTGATGATCTGCCTCACATAGCATTGAAAGAGTATGTCAGGATGATGTCATGATGTTGAGTGATTATATTCCGGGACATTCGATCATACATCGCTTGCCGCCGGGGCTGAAGATCCTCACCCTGGCGCTGCTGGGCACGCTACTGTTTGTCTTCCCGCGCCTGGAAACTTCGCTGGTCGCCCTGCTGCTGGTGGGACTGTGCTATCCGCTGGCGCGTATCTCACCGCATATCATGCTGCTGCAGCTTAAGCCGCTGCTGTGGGTGCTGGCACTGTTGTTTGCCGTGCAGTGGTGGATGGTGAACTGGCAGTCCGGCGTGCTGGTGATTGCCCGGCTGGCGGCGCTGATGCTGATGGCGGCGCTGGTGACCCTTACCACGCGTACCACTGAGATGATTGACGCGCTGGAGAAAGGTCTGTTCTGGCTGCGTTATTTACGTATCAATCCGGCGAAGGTCAGCCTGGCGCTGTCGCTGGCGATGCGGTTTATTCCGGTACTGGCGGCCATCGTGGCTGAAGTGCGCGAAGCGCAAAAAGCGCGCGGGCTGGATCGCAGCGTCATTGCCATTGCTATCCCGGTGATCGTTCGCACCCTGAAGATGGCCGATGATATTGCGGCAGCGCTGGAAGCCCGTGCCTGGGACCCCAAACTGCGCCCTGAGCGTACCGATGCAGAGAAAGTGAGAGGCTCGTAATGTCCACCCGAGATATTGTTTATATTGCGCTTTTCGCCGCGATCACCGCTGCGCTGGGCTTGTTCCCGGCATTCAGCCTGCCGGTGATTGCGGTGCCGATCACCGCCCAGACCTTAGGCCCCATGATGGCGGGGGCGATTGCCGGTGCCAGGCGTGGCGCGCTGGCGATGGTGTTGTTTGTCGTTCTGGTGGCGGTTGGCCTGCCGCTGCTGGCCGGAGGCCGTGGCGGCCTGGGGATCTTCTTTGGCCCCAGCGGGGGCTTTCTTCTGGCGTGGCCGCTGGCGGCGCTGCTGATAGGTAATCTCTACCAGCGCTTCCTGCGCTCGCTGACGGTAGTCAAAGAGGGGCTGATCCTCGCGTTGGGGGGTGTCGTGGTGATTTACTCTGCGGGCATTCCGTGGATTGCCGTGGTGGCCGGGTTACCCCTTAAGCAGGCCGCGCTGGGCTCACTGGGTTTCCTGCCAGGCGATATGGTGAAAGTGGGGCTGGCGGTGCTGATTGTCCGTGCCGTGCGCCGGGCGTATCCCACCTTAGACTGACCTGCGTGCAGCAGCAGCGGCCGACCGGCTTGTCGATCGGCCCTGACTGCAGCCTCTCCGCCTCAGAGCCGCAGTAGAATTTTCCCTTTCAGCTCCCCGGACTGCACGTCTTTGACCGCTTTATCGATCTCCTCCAGCGCATATTCAGCGACAATGTCGGTCGCAATCACGCCATCCCGGATCAGCGCCATGACTTCATTGATCCTGCGCTGGACCAGCGCCTTATCATGATGATGTACCCACTGCCGCAGATGGAAGTGGGAAAAACGAATATCCGGGCGGCTGCGCCAGAAGGTGGCCGGGATCGGCTGACCTGACAGCAGGCCGTAGTGGATAAACTGCCCGCCCGGCATCAGCGCCTGTGCCAGCATCAGCGACGCTTCACCGCCAATGCAGTCGAGGATGGCTGCGGCGCCACCCTGACGGGCAATGGCGGCCAGCGCCTGCGGGTATGTCTCCGCACTGCTGTTCAACACCTGCCTGGTGGCATACCCGCTAAACAGGCTGAGGTTTTCAGCTTTACGCACGATGGCGATCGGCATCAGCCCCAGGTGGTTGGCAATGCGGATCAGCATTTTGCCGATGGCCGAGTTGGCCGCATTGATAATAATCTGCATCCCCGGTGAGCGCTCAAGCGCTTCTGTCAGCATCAGTAACGCGGTCATCGGATTAACATAGCTGGTGGCCGCCTGCTGGTCGGTGACAAAGTCAGGCAGGGTAAAGCACCACTGCGCATCGCTGTCTTTATAGTGTTGCCATGCGCCCATGCTGCCCACCGGCAGGACGCGCTGGCCGACGCGCAGGCTGGGATCGTCGCTCTGGCTGATCCGGCCCATGCCCTCAAACCCGGGCACAAAGGGCAGGGTGATACGCGAACGATAGGCCCCGGAAATCGTAATAATATCGGAGGGGTTAATAGTGGCAAACGCCATTTTAACCCGGACCTGGCCTGTGGCTAATGGCGTCAAAGCCTGTTGTTCAAGCTGCATAACGTGACTGATATTGCCGAACTCCCGGACGACGGCTCTGGTGAATAAAGTCTCTTTCATGGTATATTTTCTTTCGTGTTGTCCGGTTTACAGGTTTATGATTTTTATGCAGGAACAGTATAATAGCGAAGCATTTCGCGTATCAATGCGGGATATAGATTTAAACGGCCACGTGCATAATTCAGTCTATTTAGATTATTGTGAAGATGCCGTCGTCAATGCCTTTCGCCGTGCTGAAATTCTGCCTTTATTTCGCCCGCATACCGCAGGCGTTGCCTATCATGTCAAAAAATGTGAAGCCACATTCTTTCATCCCCTGTCGGTGGACGATGTTGTTATCCCTCAGGTACTGATTGAGAAAATGGGTAACAGCAGTTTGATTTTTACCATCCGCTTAATGTGTGAGGATCGCACCACGCTGAGCGCCGAGGGGAAATTAATCTGGGTATGCGTGGGGCTGACGGATCATAAACCCTGCCCCATCCCCGATGAAGCACGTCAGGCGCTGATGCACCACTTTTCGTTTGCCGGGGCCTGAGTGTTATGCCGGTACATGACAAAGTAAAATACCATGCGGAGCGCCATCCTGCGCAGATCGCTGTGGATATTGCCGGTGCCACCCTGAGCTGGCAGCAGCTGTGGCAGAGCGCACTGGCGCTGTACCAAACCCTCTTGCGTGAAAGGCCTGCCGGCGGCAGCGGGATTGTTGCTATTGCCGCCGGGAATGATATTACCTTTCCCGTGGCCTGGCTGGCCGCCAGCGCCCAGCCTTTTACCGCCGCTATTATCGACCCGCAGACGCCCGCAGCGCAGCTGAATGACATCCTGCACAGGCTTAATCCTGATTGCCTGCTGCTGCCAGCCGGGGATCAGACGTTGAAAGCGCAGGCCGACCGATTGTCGGTTCGCTGGCGGGATATCGACGGCGGGCAAAGCCACCCTGATGTATCGGACGATAGCGCCTTTACCGGGGGGATGCAGGCCGGGACGCCGTTTTTAATCAACTTTACCTCCGGCACCACCAGCCTGCCGAAAGCGTTTATCCGTTCGCGGCGATCCTGGCGGGCCAGCCTGGAAAACGGCGAAGCGATCTTTGGCCTGCAGGGAGGCCCTTCGACGCTGTTTCCCGGCCCGCTTTCAAACGGCATTGGACTGTATTGCCTGAACGAAACGCTGTACGCGGGGGGGACCTTTTACAGCCCCGGCCGGTGGCAACCGGAATCCGTACTGGCGTTGATCGCCCGGCAGCAGATTGAACGGTTGGTGGTCGTGCCCACGATGATCGCCGGATTTGCCCGCGCTGTGGGGTCCGCAGCCTGCCCCAGCCTGCGCAGTCTGGTCAGCGCCGGCGCTAAGCTGGAACTGAACCACTATCGTCAGGCCCGGATGCTGTTTCCCGCCGCGCGGATACAGGAGTATTACGGGGCTTCTGAACTCGGTTTTATCGCCGTGTCCACGCCGGATGAGGCCGACATCCAGGCTTCGCTGGCGACGGTCGGGCAGGCCTTTCCCGGCGTACACATCAGCATCTGTGATGATGACGGTAAGCGACTGTCGCACAATCAGCCCGGAACCATTTATATCCGCAGCGAACAAATTATCGACCGGTATCTATGGGGCGATGAGGGCAGCGCCTTTGTGAAACAGGGCGCTATAGCGACGGCAGGGGATATCGGTTATCTGGATGAAAAACAGTGCCTGCACGTGATTGGTCGCCGGGGAAATATGATCCTCAGCGGGGGGAATAATATTTATCTTGCCGAAATAGAGTCCGCGATTAAATCACTGCCGGGCATTATTGAAGCGGTCGTGATTGCCGTTGATGATGAGTATGCGGGCAAAAAGATGGTGGCCATCGTGGAAGCGGCGGCGGACGATCTGCATCTGCTCCCCCAGCGCTGTCGTTCAGTGCTGGCAAAATATAAACAACCCCACCAGTTTTATCATATTACGCGCTGGCCGCTGACGCCGGGCGGCAAAATCGAGCGCGCCGGGCTGGAAAAAAGGATCGCACAACATGGCAGCAGCACAGAGCTTACTGAATTATCAGCCTGACGATGACGCGAAGCCGGTGATTGTAGTGGCGCGGCGCACGCCCGTCGGCAGGGCCTACGGTGTTTTTGCCGGAGTACCGATGGAAGGGCTACTGGCCCCTCTGTTTGAGCACATCATGGCAGCATTGCCACCGGGTTTTAACGCCATAGATGAGGTCATCATCGGCAATGCGACCGGCGGCGGCGGCAATATTGCCAGGCTGGCGGCACTGGCGGCGGGCGTGCCGCTCTCCGTTCCGGCGGTGACGGTGGATCGTCAGTGCGGCTCCGGGCTGGAAGCTGTGATCCAGGCTTGCCGCCTGGTGCAGGCCCGGGCGGGGGAGTGTTATCTGGCGGGGGGCGTCGAAAGCGTCAGTACCGCGCCGTGGCGGGTGGAAAAGCCCGCCTCGCTGAAGCAGATGCCGCGTTTTTACGGCCGCGCACAGTTCTCCCCGGATGATATTGGTGACCCGGAGATGGGGATCGCGGCGGAAAATGTAGCGTGCCAGTGCGGCATCAGCCGTGAACGACAGGATCGCTTTGCCCTGCGCAGCCATCAGCGTGCGCTGGCCGCCCAACAGCAGGGAGCGTTCCGTCAGGAAATTGTACCGGTCAGCGTGAAAGGGCAGTGGGTGGCGGTGGATGAGTGTCCTCGCGCCAACACATCGCTGGAGAAACTGGCGGCGCTGCCCCCGGCGTTTGCCGCCGGAGGGACGGTGACGGCGGGCAACTGCTGCCCGCTCAACGACGGCGCGTCGCTGATGCTGGTGATGAGCCGTCGCAAAGCCCGCGAGTACGGCTTTACCCGCGGGCTGCTTTTTGCCGATGCCTGTAGTGCCGGCGTCGACCCTAACCTGCTTGGTCTCGGGCCGGTACCTGCCACGCAAAAATTGCTGGCCCGCCAGCCGGCTCTGACCATCGGCCACATCGCGGTGATTGAATTTAACGAAGCCTTTGCTGCCCAGGTGCTGGGGTCGGTTGATGCACTGGGTATTGATGAGCAGCGCATTAACTTACAGGGCGGAGCGATTGCGCTGGGCCATCCCTACGGTGCCTCCGGCGCAATCATGGTCACGCGACTGTTCAGCCAGCTGCTGGCGGAGCCGGACGGAGAAGGTTTTGGCCTGGCCATGCTGGGCATTGCCGGGGGCCTCGGGCTAAGCGCGTTATTCCAGGCTGTATCGATCTGAAGCCGCACTATTTTCCCGTCCACAGCGGCCTGCGCTGCTCAGTAAAAGCGCGCAGGCTTTCCTGATAGTCTTCACTCTGCTGCAGTTGCGCTAACTCAGCCTCACTCTGCTGGCGAAGATCGGCTGCCAGCGCCTGCCTGAGCAGCGCATTACAGGCCTGAACGGCCAGCGGAGAATGACGGTTAAGACGTGCGGCCAGCGCCAGCGCGGTTTCCAGCAGATCTTCCGCCGGGGTAACCTGATAAAAAAGACCCAGCGCCAGCGCACGTGCGGCGTCCACCGGTTCGCCGGTTAACAGCATTTCCCTGGCCAGGCTGGCGGGTAGCCGGGTAGCCAGCTGGCCAATTCCTCCACCCAGCGGTAACAGGCCGTGTTTAACCTCCGGCAGGGCGATTTTTACCTGGTCTGTCGCCACGATAAAATCACACTCCAGCGCCAGCTCAAGACCGCCACCAAAGGCATGCCCGTTCAGTACGGCCACCCAGATTTTCCGCCGGGGGGTATACTGGAGCGGATTATAGCCGCCATGTGAGTTAAGCAGCCCTTTACCGCCGTCGGTAAACGCTTCCTGCAAATCGGCTCCGCCACAGAATACCGTACCGCTGCCGGTCAGCAGCACGGTGCGGATATCGGACTGCTGTTCGCACCACTGCAGGCAGGCTTCAAACTCCGCAATCATCATGGCATTGTAGGCGTTACCGGCGACGGGGCGGTTTAGTGTCAGGCGCGCCACGTGTGCGGTCGGGCGGTCGCAGCGGACCAACTGGGTGTTCGGTAGAGGGGTATTCATGGTGGCTCACAGCGGTTTAGCAGGTAAAGGCGAGTGTATCACGTCAAAATGTGCGTGAGCAGGGGACTGATTGCGCCGTCCATTCATTATTGATCAATAAAGCGGACATTGCGCTTCCCCTTAAATTGTCAGAGCTTTCTGATGTGGCATGAATATTGATTTTCAGTGGGGTTTTTACCTTCGGGGATAATAATAACGTCTATTTTTCCTGACAATTGGCGTTAATATCACCACATTGGCCCATTATGTGAACTGGGACGTCTTTTAATACTGATAATAATTACATGTTATTAAAAACAGTATTGACTCTGGTTTTTAAAGCAGTAAATTGGATCCCACAGCAGGCAAATATTACCCGGCTGTGATGCAGTAAAGAGTAACAGATATATATGCGATGAAGGTCACGAAGTATTTTAGTATGGGAATGTTGTCGTAAGTGTTCAGATTATTTTTTCTTACGCCGACACTGCTTCAAGGCCATGCAGTCAGTTGCAAAATCGCAGGGTGGGAACGTAACGCGACGACATAAGGCCATGTTTTACCGATGCAAGCAAGTCTGGAGGTTGTGACACTTTTTGTTATCGTCGCAACAGAAGTCGAGCCACGTATCAAAGAGTCTACGTCGCGATGGGTGTGTACTTGTTTAAACCGCCATGTCTGTTGACTGGCATGATGATGTTAACTGTCATTTATGGAGGTAAGTTAGAATTTTAGTTACTAATACTGTCCGTAATAAACACGTACATTCAACGAAGTATTAATAGCAGTAAAACTTGTTAAGTTCGTTAATGTTAAATTTTGAGTTAGCAGTAACCTAAAAGCCCTGGCGATCTCCGTCAGGGCTTTTATCATTTACGCTGCCGGTGATTTTTTTCTTCTACCTGGTGGGTGTGCTTTCTCAGCGCTTTTCACTGACAACGAAGGCGGCATAAAGTTCCAAAAATATAAGTGAAATGAATCCTTGCTTGTTCAGGCGTATCCGGTCTACTATGTTTGCATCGGTTTGGAATACAGACCTTATGAAAGCAGTTTTAGTAAAGCAGTCCTCAGTACAAGTGTTATCACAGATATCCCTTCATCGAGAGCCTCCTCCTAAGTGCCCATAAGATAAATTCTGATGAACAGGCCATGTTCGCCATGTAAAGTGGCTCAAAAATGAATAGGAAATATTATGTCTAACAAAATGACTGGTTTAGTAAAATGGTTTAACGCTGATAAAGGCTTCGGTTTTATCACTCCTGCAGACGGCAGCAAAGATGTATTCGTACATTTCTCTGCAATCCAGAGCAGCGATTTCAAAACCTTAGATGAAGGCCAGAAAGTGGAGTTCTCTATCGAGAACGGCGCTAAAGGTCCATCAGCAGTAAACGTTGTCGCGCTGTAATTCGCGATAACCTCACTGACAAAGACGATCGCGATGACGGCATAACAGCCCGAGCAGTGCAGCGTCAGTGATAAAAAAGCCGCCATGTGCGGCTTTTTTTGTTTTTGTCCCCCAGGCCTCGCCCTCTTCCTGTGCTTCTCTTTCCGTCCGGTTTGCCCCCCTGATAAGTTATTGAACGCCGCGTTACAATAAGCTGCATTTATTTCCACACCGACAGGCGGGAGATGGCTTTGCGGAACATACGCTGTTTTTTATTCCAGGATGAAGAATAACCGGCAGAATTGGCAGGATAAGGCAGTGAAAGCCGCTGGAAAAGCGCTTTTTTGCCCCTAAAAACGGTCAGGGTAATGATGTTGCTTTTTTGTAAACGGATTAACATGCCGCCGAAATCCTGCTATGCTGGCCCTCGCGGAACCGGGCACCATACCCTACACATGGATTGTTTCACTTTACGGTGGATCAGGTAGCCCGGGATGCCAAATACAATGAGAGCGAGGAGAACGTCGTGCTAGAAGAATACCGTAAGCACGTTGCCGAGCGTGCTGCCCAGGGGATTGTTCCAAAACCGTTAGATGCTTCCCAAATGGCCGCGCTGGTTGAACTGCTAAAAGCCCCTCCAGCGGGTGAAGAAGAATTTCTGTCCGACCTGTTAATCAATCGAGTGCCGCCGGGCGTTGACGAAGCGGCCTATGTGAAAGCCGGTTTCCTGGCTGCCGTCGCAAAAGGCGAAACAACCTCTCCTCTGGTGACTCCTGAACTGGCCGTTAAGCTGCTGGGTACCATGCAGGGTGGCTACAACATCCATGCGCTGATTGACGCGCTTGACGATGAAAAGCTGGCACCGATTGCCGCTGAAGCGCTGTCCCACACGCTGCTGATGTTCGACAACTTCTATGATGTTGAAGAAAAATCCAAAGCCGGTAACCCGCACGCGAAAAAAATTATTCAGTCGTGGGCTGATGCCGAGTGGTTCCTTAAGCGCCCTAAACTGGCAGAAAAAATCACCGTAACCGTGTTCAAAGTGACCGGCGAAACCAACACCGACGACCTCTCTCCGGCGCCGGATGCCTGGTCTCGCCCGGATATTCCACTGCACGCGCTGGCGATGTTGAAAAACGTCCGTGAAGGCATCGAACCCGATGATGCCGGCAACGTTGGCCCGATCAAACAGATTAAAGCATTACAGGCTAAAGGCTTCCCGCTGACCTACGTCGGTGACGTGGTGGGTACTGGTTCTTCACGTAAATCAGCCACCAACTCGGTGCTGTGGTTTATGGGCGACGACATTCCTTACGTGCCGAACAAGAAAGGCGGCGGCGTCTGCCTCGGCGGTAAAATCGCCCCTATCTTCTTCAACACCATGGAAGATGCGGGCGCACTGCCGATTGAAGTGGATGTTGACCGTCTGAATATGGGCGATGTCATCGACATCTATCCGTATAAAGGTGAAGTGCGCAATCATGATACCGGTGAAGTGCTGGCTAACTTCGAGCTGAAAACCAATGTGCTGGTGGATGAAGTGCGTGCCGGTGGCCGTATCCCGCTGATCATTGGCCGTGGCCTGACCACGAAAGCCCGCGAATCTCTTAATCTGCCGCACAGCGATGTGTTCGAGCAGGCGAAAGACGTGGCAGCCAGCACCCGTGGTTTCTCACTGGCGCAGAAAATGGTGGGCCGTGCCTGTGGCGTGAACGGGGTTCGTCCGGGCGCTTACTGCGAACCCAAAATGACCTCGGTTGGCTCTCAGGACACTACCGGTCCCATGACCCGTGATGAACTGAAAGACCTGGCCTGCCTGGGCTTCTCTGCCGATCTGGTGATGCAGTCCTTCTGCCATACCGCCGCCTATCCGAAGCCGGTTGACGTCACTACACACCATACGCTGCCTGACTTCATCATGAACCGCGGTGGCGTGTCGCTGCGTCCGGGCGATGGCATTATCCACAGCTGGCTGAACCGTATGCTGCTGCCGGATACCGTCGGCACCGGCGGTGACTCCCACACCCGTTTCCCTATCGGTATTTCCTTCCCGGCGGGTTCAGGTCTGGTGGCCTTTGCCGCTGCGACCGGTGTGATGCCGCTGGATATGCCTGAATCTGTACTGGTACGCTTTAAAGGCAAAATGCAGCCGGGTATCACCCTGCGCGATCTGGTGCATGCGATCCCGCTGTATGCGATTAAAGCGGGTCTGCTGACCGTTGAGAAGAAAGGGAAGAAAAACATCTTCTCCGGCCGTATTCTGGAAATTGAAGGTCTGCCGGACCTCAAAGTTGAGCAGGCATTCGAGCTGTCAGATGCGTCCGCTGAGCGTTCTGCTGCGGGTTGCTCGATCAAGTTGAGTAAAGATCCGATTATCGAGTATCTGAACTCCAACATCGTGCTGCTGAAGTGGATGATCTCAGAAGGTTACGGCGATCGTCGTACGCTTGAGCGCCGTATTCAGGGCATGGAAAAATGGCTGGCCGATCCGCAGCTGCTGGAAGGCGATGCGGATGCGGAATATGCGGCAGTGATCGACATCGATCTGGCCGATATTAAAGAGCCGATCCTGTGTGCGCCGAACGATCCGGATGATGCCCGTCTGCTGTCCGATGTGCAGGGGACAAAAATCGACGAAGTCTTTATCGGTTCCTGCATGACGAACATCGGTCACTTCCGCGCGGCCGGCAAACTGCTGGATGCGCATAAAGGCCAGCTGCCTACCCGTCTGTGGGTGGCTCCGCCTACCAAGATGGATGCGGCACAGCTGACTGAAGAAGGTTACTACAGCGTGTTCGGTAAGAGCGGTGCGCGCATTGAGATCCCTGGCTGTTCGCTGTGCATGGGTAACCAGGCGCGTGTGGCAGATGGGGCGACAGTGGTATCGACGTCAACGCGTAACTTCCCTAACCGTCTGGGCACCGGCGCTAACGTCTATCTGGCTTCTGCCGAGCTGTCAGCGGTCGCTTCACTGCTGGGTAAACTGCCTACGCCAGAAGAGTATCTGACGTTTATGGATCAGGTGGATAAAACCGCGGTAGATACCTATCGTTACCTGAACTTTGACCAGCTGAGTCAGTACACCGACAAAGCCGACGGTGTGATTTTCCAGACGGCAGTTTAAGCGTCAGTCTGCAGTTAACAAACCGGGCCCAGTGCCCGGTTTTTTTATGCCTGCGTAAAACCGCTGCTTTTCCCGCGCCGGGCTGCGATAATGCGCGCCAAAGCTCAGTATTGTCGCGGCAGGCGCGCAAAATGGGGTTAAGCAGGCAGGCCGGGAGGAAGGCGCGATGGAATATGAATTTTTAAGAGACATTACCGGTGGCGTGAAGGTGCGCATGACGATGGGCCACGAGGCCGTCGGCCACTGGTTTAACGATGAGGTGAACGAAAACCTGGCGCTGCTGGATGACGTTGAAGCGGCCATCGCAGAGGTGAAAGGCAGCGTGCGCCAGTGGCAGCGCGTGGGCAGTGAATATACCCTGCTGCTGGATGAAGAGGAAGTGATGATCCGCTCAAACCAGCTCGGTTTTGAAGGCGACGAGATGGAAGAGGGCATGAACTATTACGATGAAGAGAGCCTGGCGTTCTGCGGCGTAGAGGACTTCCTGGCGGTGATTGCCGCCTACCGGGCGTTTCTGCAGGGACGTTAAGCGGCAAAACAGGTCGGGTCGATCGACGATCGACCCGCACCAGTCCGCTATCGCTAAACAGGGGGCATCCCCCTTACTGCGTTTTTAACCCCACAGAGGGAATATTGCGGCCGTAATAAATCTCACGCATCTCCTTCCACAGCAGGTCGGTAATACGCTTGTGCTCCTGCGGGCTGAGATCGGACGGTTTGGTATTAAACAGATAGTGTTTCAGGTCGAACTCTTTCAACATCATTTTGGTGTGGAAGATATTTTCCTGATACACATTCACATCCATCAGGTCATACATCGATTTCATATCGTCTGACATGAAATTCTGGATAGAGTTAATCTCATGATCGATAAAGTGTTTCACCCCGTTGACGTCGCGGGTGAAGCCACGCACGCGATAATCGATAGTGACAATATCGGACTCGAGCTGATGAATTAAGTAGTTCAGCGCTTTCAGCGGCGAAATCACCCCGCAGGTCGACACTTCAATGTCCGCGCGGAAGGTACACAGGCCGCCTTCGGGATGGCTTTCCGGGTAGGTATGGACGCAGATATGGCTTTTATCAAGGTGAGCGACCACGGAATTCGGCAGCGGGCCGGGATGTTCGGAGGTATCGATGTCGCGCGGGTCGATCGGCTCTTCACTGACCAAAATCGTCACGCTGGCACCCTGAGGCTCATAATCCTGACGTGCGATATTGAGCACGTTAGCACCGATAATTGAGCAGGTCTCGCTCAGAATTTCAGTCAGGCGGTTGGCATTATACTGCTCATCAATGTATGCAATATATCCGTCGCGTTCAGCATCCGTGTTGGCGTAACAGATATCGTAGATACAAAAACTCAGGCTTTTCGTCAGGTTGTTGAAGCCATGTAGTTTAAGCTTTTGCAATTTCACTCACCCCCTTAAAATGCCCGGCTAGTCAGCCAGCGCATTCAACAAATATTGCGGCAGGGCAAAGCTGCCAGTGTGGATCGCCGGATTATAATAACGGCAGGTCAGACCCGCGTCGGCAAAGCGTGAGGCGATAGTCGCGGTATCAAGCTGGCGCAGCGCCGGATTATTGCTGGCCCAGGCAAAGGTCATAATGCCGCCGTAATAGGTCGGGATCGCCGCCTGGTAGAAGCTGACATCCTCAAAATAGTGGCTGAGTTTGCGATGGCTGTTAACCGCTTCATCCTGCTGCAGGAAACAGACGCCATTTTGTGCCACGAATATGCCATCCTGATTCAGGCAGCGGTGGCAACCCTCATAAAAGTCTGAAGTAAACAGACTTTCACCCGGCCCGATGGGGTCGGTACAGTCAGAAATAATGACATCGAATTTTTCGCGGGTCTGCTTAACGAAGTTCACACCATCATCGATGACCAGCGTAAAGCGCGGATCATTATAAGCGCCCTGGCTGTGGTTGGGCAGATGTTCCTTACAGAAGGTCACGACGCCTTCATCGATTTCGACCATGGTGATCTGTTCGATATTTTTATGGCGGCTCACTTCACGCAGCATGGCCCCATCTCCGCCACCGATGATCAGAACGCGTTTAGGTGCGCCATGTGCCAGCAGGGGAACGTGAGTCATCATTTCGTGATAAATAAACTCATCGCGCTCGGTGGTTTGTACCACACCGTCAAGCGCCATTACGCGACCCAGTGCCGCATTTTCGAAGATGATCAGATCCTGATGCCCGGTCTGCTCGCGATACAGTACCTTATCGACAGTAAAATACTGCCCGAACCCGGTATGAAGCGTTTCATACCACATTTCATTATCGCTCATGGTCGGTTTTCCTCCTCATAGACTCTGCGTCATTCAGGTTTCAGCCAGGCGGCACCCCGGTGAACACTGTGTGAACGGGGGGCGGTTGCCTGACCTGTGCCGGCCGGGATAACGAGGCCGGCCAGTGCATCCCGAAAGCGATGCGGTTGCGGACAGTCCGCGCCCCGGCACCTGAAAAACGGGTATCACAGCCGTAAAAAATGGGCCAGTATCATAGCTATTTATGACCGTGGTTGCACGGTCAAATCAGCGGCAGCAGGAGGATGAGTATGGTCGATTACTTCACGTAGGCAAGCAGACTCAGTGAATCACGAGCCAGAGATTTGCATTTGGTATCGTTCGGGACGGCAATGCCGCTCAGATCGCGGTAGCTGTCTTCACCGAGTGCTTTCATATTGAAGCTGTTGTAATTGGTCAGATCCCAACGATTCTGTTGTGCAAAAAAGACCAGTGCGCGGCGGATTTGGCCGTCGGGAAGTTCCTGGTAACCACAATCATTTTTCAGATAAACAAATACAGCGGTTAAATCTGCCAAATCTTCTGCTTCCGATTCGCTCAGTGCGAAGCTGGTGGAGGAGAAGCCAAACAGCCCTAACAGCAACAGAGCCTTGATGCTTTTCTTCATGATTTTTCTCATACGTGTGCAATAAGCAGACGTTAGCACAGTTCACGCCGGGTGCCAGCCACTTTTGCGGCAGAAAAATCCTGAAGCACCCAATGCACCGTCATTTTACGTGCTTGACCTTCCCGCTGGGGCAGGGTTTATGCTGCGGATAATACTGGCCCCTGCGACTGACTTGCCCGGGGATATCGACATCTGACAAAAGGAATGGATGATGCAACGTCGTGATTTTCTTAAATTAAGCGCTGCCGTTGGCGCAGCCAGCGCCCTGCCGCTGTGGAGCCGTTCATTAATGGCGGCGGAACAGCGCCCGCTGCTGCCCGTCCCCACGTTGCTGACGGCCGATGCCCGCAGTGAAATTACCCTGACCGCACAGGCGGGCAGCAGCCAGTGGCGGGGCAAAAATGTCCCTACCTGGGGCTATAACGGCAGCCTGCTGGGCCCGGCTATTCAGCTGGAGCGCGGCAAAGAGGTCAATATCAACATCTATAACCGGCTGCCGGAAGCCACCACCGTACACTGGCACGGTCTGGAATTGCCGGGCAATGTTGATGGCGGGCCACAGGCGCGTATTGAGCCGGGTCAAAAGCGCCGCGTCACCTTTACCCCGGATCAGCCTGCAGCGACCTGCTGGTTCCATCCGCATCAGCATGGACGTACCGGCTATCAGGTGGCGCAGGGGCTGGCCGGGCTGGTGCTGATTAACGATCCGGAGAGCGGCAAACTGCGGCTGCCCACGCTGTGGGGCGTGGATGATATTCCTGTCGTCTTACAGGATAAACGCCTGAGCGCTGACGGCAGCCAGATTGACTACCAGCTGGATGTGATGAGTGCCGCTATGGGCTGGTTTGGCGATACGATGCTGACCAATGGAGCTATCTATCCGCAGACTGCGGCACCGCGCGGCTGGTTACGCCTGCGGCTGCTCAACGGCTGTAATGCCCGTTCTCTTAATCTGACCACCAGCGACCAGCGTCCCATGTATGTGATCGCCAGCGACGGCGGGCTGCTGGCTGAACCGGTGCCGGTCACCGAACTGCCGATGATGCCGGGCGAACGCTTCGAAGTGCTGGTGGACACCTCTGATGGCAAAGCATTTGACCTGCAAACCCTGCCCGTGCGGCAGATGGGGATGACGGTGGAGCCCTTCGATTATCCGCTGCCGGTGCTGTCGATCAATCCCCTGCGGGTGCTGGCCAGCGGCACGCTGCCCGATAAGCTGGTGGATCTGCCTGCGGTCCCGCCCACAAAAGGACTGAACACCCGCTGGCTGCAGCTGATGATGGATCCTGAGCTGGACCGTCTCGGTATGGCAGCCCTGGTGGAAAAATACGGCCATACCTCAATGGCAGGTATGAAGATGGATGCCCACGACGGCGCAGATGATGCGGACAAGATGGCGATGGCAGGGCACGATAATATGCCCGGTATGGACCACGAGGAAATGGCGGGAATGGCACATGATAAGCCGTCCGGTGCTTACGATTTCCATCAGGCGAACAAGATTAACGGTGTTGCGTTTAACATGGATAAGCCATCGTTTGAAGTGAAGCAGGGAGCCTTCGAGAAATGGACCGTTTCCGGCGAAGGCGACATGATGCTGCATCCGTTCCATATTCACGGCACCCAGTTCCGTATTCTCTCTGAAAACGGCAAACCCCCTGCGGCCCACCGCAGCGGCTGGAAAGACACGGTGCGTGTCGAAGGCTGGCGCAGTGAGGTACTGGTACGCTTTAATCATCAGGCCGACGCCGCCAATGCTTATATGGCCCACTGCCACCTGCTGGAGCATGAAGACACCGGTATGATGCTCGGCTTCACTGTGGCGTAATCTCCGGCACGGCAGACCTTTTTTTTGAGCCGATTTATATGTTACTGATTATTATCAGTATTTAAACAAAGTGAGAAAAAAGGGTTTTGCCCAAACATCGTGATAAAAGGTAAGGAAGTCAACGGGGTAATGACGTAAGCTAACGGTTCACTGCCGTACAGGCAGCTTAGAAAACAGGGTGGCCAGTTAGCGTGAAAGCGAGGGGAACGCCTTTCAGGGAGTGTCCGGGGAAGAGAAATTTCGCAGGGGCCGATCAGCGATCGACCCGCTACCTTACCGCGAGAGCGTTACGCCAGCGACAGCCGTACGTCCTCGATTAAATCCTCTTTATTCTCTATGCCAATCGACAGGCGAATGGTGGAAGAGGTGATGCCGAAACGGTTGCGTACTTCGATCGGTACGCCGGAGTGGGTGGTGCTGGCAGGATGGCTGGCAAGGGATTCGGTGCCGCCGAGGCTGACCGCCAGCTTAAACAGCTGCAGGGTGTTAAGGAAGCGGAATGCCGCCGCCTCACCGCCGCGAATATCAAACGAGAACGTCGAGCCGGCACCGCTGCACTGGGTGCTGAACACTCTGCCTGCGGCAGAGGCCGGGTCAAGGAACGGCAGGTAGTGGACCTTTTCCACCTGCGGATGGCTTTGCAGGAAGGCGGCCACCGCGGCGGCATTATCGTTGGCGCGCTCCATACGCAGCGCCAGCGTCTCCAGCGAACGGCCGATCATCCAGCTGGAGTGCGGATCAAGCTGGGTACCGATGGCGCTTCGCAGGGCCTTCACCTGACGAATTAACGCCTTGCTGCCCATGGCTGCACCGGCAATCAGGTCGGAATGGCCGCCGACATATTTCGTCAGCGAGTAGAGCGAGATATCGGCCCCGTGTTCGGTCGGCCGTGAAAAGACCGGGCCAAGCAGGGTGTTATCACAGGCGATAATCGGGCGATGCTGCTGCTGGCGCTCAATATGGTCGGCCACGCGCTTCACCAGTGCAATGTCGACCAGGCTGTTAGTGGGGTTGGCCGGGGACTCAATCAGGATCACCGACACCCGACCCAGCGTCATCGCTTCCTCTGCAGCAGCCTGTACTCCCTGTTCATCCACACCGTCAGCAAACCCGAGCGTCGAGACACCCAGGTTGCGGAAGGTTTTACTCAGCAGCGTCTCCGTACCGCCGTACAGCGGCTGGGAGTGCAGGATGGTATCGCCCGGTTTGACAAACGCCAGCAGGGTGGTGGAAATGGCCGACATCCCGGAGGAGAACAGTGCCGCGCTGTCGGTGCGTTCATAGATCGCCAGGCGGTCTTCCACAATCTCACTGTTCGGGTGATTAAAGCGCGAATACACCAATCCGTTGCCTTCCCCGGCGGGCGGCTCACGGCGGCCGGAAACGTAATCAAAGAAGTCGCGACCCTCTTCTGCGCTGTTAAACACAAAGGTCGAAGTGAGAAATACCGGCGGTTTCACCGCGCCCTCTGACAGTGACGGATCATAGCCATAGTTAAGCATCTGGGTTTCAGGGTGCAGCTCGCGCGTGCCGATGTGTGTTTTTTTAGAATGTGAGGAAGGCATGAGAACTCCGGCCGTCAGGCATAGGATCTATTATTGTTGCGCATAAACTAGCATGAGGCAGGGTGCCGCCATAAATGCCTAAACGCTCTATGGTTAAATCAAAATGCCATATGAAATATGGCTATCTGAACGTATAGCAGTCTATATGTCTGCTTGGTATAGCAGGAAAATCCGTTGCGCAACGGTGAGCGAAGCCGTGGCGAAGTGTGATAAACTTCACCGCTTTCCCTGAGCAATCGACGAAGCGCTACCTATGAAACATACCGTTGAAGTGATGATCTCTGAAGCTGAGATCAAATCCCGCGTTGCCGAACTCGGCAGACAAATCAGTGACCACTACCGCGACAGCGGCAGCGAGATGGTGCTGGTTGGCCTGCTGCGCGGCTCATTTATGTTTATGGCCGACCTGTGCCGTACAATCGAAGTGTCACACGAAGTCGATTTTATGACGGCCTCAAGCTATGGCAATGGCACCTCAAGCTCACGTGATGTAAAGATCCTGAAGGATCTGGATGAGGATATCCGTGGCAAAGACGTGTTAATTGTTGAAGATATTATTGATTCAGGTAATACCTTGAGCAAAGTGCGGGAAATTTTCCGCCTGCGCGGACCGAAGTCACTGGCGATCTGTACGCTGCTGGATAAGCCTTCTCGTCGTGAAGTTGACGTGCCGGTTGAGTATGTGGGCTTTGCCATCCCTGACGAATTTGTGGTGGGTTATGGTATTGATTACGCCCAGCGTTATCGTCATCTGCCCTATGTGGGTAAAGTGGTGATGCTGGACGAGTAACCCGTAAGGTGTAAGCACAGCACAATCGACTAAGGCCGGGTTCTCCGGCCTGATATACCATATCCCGCCTGTTCATTATTCCGCACGCCGCCTGGCCTTATGCCGCGTGAGTGTAGACTGGCGGTGCCGCCAGAACAGGTGGCTTACGGGTTGAGATCCGGGTCGTTCAGCAGGTTAGCAATACCGTGGCGGTAGCGCTGTTCCAGGATTTCGCGACTGGCAGAACTGACGCCCAGATCGCGCAGATAACCGTCCTGGATGCCGTAGACCCAGCCATGAATATTGACCTTCTGTCCGCGTTTCCAGGCTGACTGCATCACCGTCGAGTGACCCAGGTTATACACCTGCTCAATGACGTTGATTTCACACAGTTTATCGAAACGTTTTTCGGGCGGCAGTTCACCCAGTAACGAACTATGCTTGTACCACAAATCGCGAATATGCAGCAGCCAGTTATCGATCAGGCCCAGCTCAGGATTTTCGACGGCGGCCTGAACGCCCCCGCAGCCATAGTGGCCACAGATAATGACGTGCTCAACTTCCAGCACCTCTACCGCGTACTGCACCACTGACAGGCAGTTTAAATCGGTGTGGATCACCAGGTTGGCGACATTGCGGTGGACGAACAGTTCACCCGGTTCCAGCCCGGTCAGGCGCTCGGCAGGTACCCGGCTGTCAGAACAGCCAATCCAGAGAAAACGGGGTTTTTGCGCCAGAGAAAGGCGCTCAAAGAAGCCGGGGTCTTCCTCTTTCAGCAACCGGGACCACTGGCGATTGTTGCTGATAAGGGTATCAATGTCTTTCATAATGGTGTCGACCCGTTGCTCAAAATGCGATGCAGTAATATAGGGCAATGCGGCACGATTGAAAATCACAAACAAGAAACCTAAACAAAACAGGGCACTCTTTAACCTATGACTTATGCACTGGAGCTTGAAAAACTGACCAAAACCTACGCCGGTGGGGTTCAGGCGCTAAAAGGTATCGATCTCACGGTTGAAGCCGGTGATTTCTATGCGCTACTGGGGCCAAACGGCGCCGGTAAGTCCACCACCATCGGGATTATCAGTTCGCTGGTGAATAAAACCGCCGGCAAGGTGCGGGTGTTTGGCTACGATCTGCAGCAGGACGTGGTCAATGCCAAGCGCCAGCTGGGTCTGGTACCGCAGGAGTTCAACTTTAACCAGTTTGAAACCGTGCTACAGATCGTGGTCAGCCAGGCCGGGCTGTACGGCGTGGAAAAAGCCGAAGCGCAGAAACGTGCTGAAAAGTACCTGAGACAGCTCGATCTGTGGGAAAAGCGTAACGAACGTGCGCGGATGCTCTCCGGCGGCATGAAGCGTCGTCTGATGATTGCCCGTGCGCTGATGCATGAGCCCAAGCTGCTGATCCTCGATGAACCCACCGCCGGGGTGGATATCGAACTGCGTCGTTCCATGTGGACCTTCCTGCAGGAGCTGAATGCGCAGGGCACCACCATTATCCTGACCACCCACTATCTGGAAGAAGCCGAGATGCTGTGCCGCAATATCGGCATTATTCAGCGCGGGGAGCTGGTCGAAAACACCTCCATGAAAGGCCTGCTTTCCAAGCTGAAATCGGAAACCTTTATCCTCGACCTCGCGCCGAAAAGCCCGCTGCCGAAGCTGGAAGGGTTTAAGTATCGCCTGGCGGATACCTCAACGCTGGAAGTCGAAGTGCTGCGTGAGCAGGGCCTGAACAGCGTGTTCAGCCAGCTCAGCCATCAGGGGGTGCAGGTGCTCAGTATGCGTAATAAAGCGAACCGTCTTGAGGAGTTATTTGTGGACCTGGTTAACGGTCACAGTGGAGATAAAGCATGACACATTTGTATTGGGTGGCGCTGAAAAGCATCTGGGGTAAAGAAGTGAACCGCTTCGCCCGCATCTGGATCCAGACGCTGGTCCCGCCGGTGATCACCATGACACTCTATTTTATTATCTTCGGTAACCTGATTGGTTCACGCATCGGTGAAATGCACGGCTTCAGCTATATGCAGTTTATCGTGCCGGGCCTGATTATGATGGCGGTGATCACCAACGCCTATGCCAACGTTGCCTCCTCGTTCTTCAGCGCCAAGTTCCAGCGTAATATAGAAGAGCTGCTGGTGGCCCCGGTACCGACGCACGTGATTATTGCCGGCTATGTCGGCGGTGGTGTGGCGCGCGGAGTGTGTGTAGGCGTGCTGGTTACGGCCATTTCGCTGTTCTTCGTCCCGTTCCAGGTGCATTCATGGCTGATGGTGGCGGTAACGCTGCTGCTGACCGCCGTGCTGTTCTCGCTGGCGGGCCTGCTGAACGCGGTGTTTGCCCGTACCTTCGATGATATCAGCCTGATCCCGACCTTCGTGCTGACCCCGCTGACCTATTTAGGGGGCGTGTTCTATTCGCTGACCCTGCTGCCGCCGGTCTGGCAGATGGTGTCTAAGCTGAACCCGATCGTGTATATGATCAGTGGCTTCCGCTACGGTTTTCTGGGGATTAATGACGTGCCGCTGGTGTTTACGCTGGGCGTGCTGGTGGCGTTTATCGTGGTCTTTTACGCGCTGGTGTGGGTGTTAATTCAGCGCGGGCGTGGATTACGTACCTGATTAAAACTGTTTTATCGGGTTGGCCGGAAAATAAGGTCAACCCCTACCTGTAACGCAGGGGCCGATCGTTGTGACCGATCGGCCCTTTTGTTTTACGCGACCTGAACCGGCACGGCTTTCGCCACGCGTTTCATCTGGTTGTCGCCCTCAAAATAGGCCACTTTTGGTTGCCACTCCCGCGCCTCGGCGTCGGACATCTGCACGTAAGAGCAGATAATCAGCAAATCGCCTTCGCAGGCGCAGCGCGCTGCCGCCCCGTTAACCGAAATGATTTTTGAGCCCCGTTCAGCCGCGATCGCATAGGTTGAAAAGCGCTGGCCGTTGTTCACGTTATAAATATCAATCGCTTCATATTGCAGAATGCCGGAAGCGTCGAGGAAATCCTGGTCGATGGCGCAGGACCCTTCATAATTCAGGTCAGCCTGAGTCACTTTGACCCGGTGAAGTTTGCCCTGCAACATAGTACGGTTCATAAATAATCACTCTGCAGTCAATTCAAAAAATCGGTCGACAGTATTGCCTGAGCGGGCGCGTCTGTCTACTGGGTCAGATCAACCTGCTGGTTATCAATCAGACGCGCTTTGCCCAGCCACGCGGCCATCAGGATCACCGCGCGGCGGCTGTCGACATTCAGCGGCAGCAGCGTATCGGCATCGACAATGGCCAGACCATCAGGCTGAAGCCCCCGCTCGCTGAGGGTGCTTTCTGCCGCATCGATCAGGGTTTCGACGTGACGCTCCCCCTGGCTGAGTTTGCCGGCGATATCCTGCATGACCTGGCTGAGGACGGGGGCAATCTTACGCTCCCCGGCCGTGAGGTAGCCATTACGGGAACTGAGCGCCAGGCCATCTTTAGCGCGCACGGTCGGCACGCCGACGATATCAATATCGTAGCCCATATCCGCCACCATTTTGCGGATCAGCGCCAGCTGCTGATAATCTTTCTCGCCGAAGCAGGCAAGATCGGGCTGGACCAGGTTAAACAGCTTGCTGACGATGGTGGAAACCCCCCGGAAGTGGCCGGGCCGGCTGGCCCCTTCCAGCAGCGTGGACAGGACGGGAACGTCAACAAAAGTCTGCTCACTGAGGCCCTGGGGGTAAACGTCGCCGGGTGCCGGGGAGAAGACCAGGTCAACGCCACGGCGGTTCAGCTTTTCGCAGTCCTCCTGCAGCGTGCGCGGATAGCGCGCCAGGTCATCGGCACGTTCGAACTGCATGGGATTAACGAAAATCGACACCACCACAATATCCGCACGTTCGCGCGCTTCATCGACCAGCGTCATATGCCCGTCGTGCAGGTTGCCCATGGTGGGAACCAGCGCAATACGTTTGCCATCCTGACGCCAGCGACGGACTTCGCGGCGCAGCATGGGCAGCGTTTCAATAATCAGCACGGCCTTTCTCCTCGGTTACTGGAAACTGTGTTCTGCAGCCGGATAACGTCCGTCTGCCACTTCTGTCACATACTGACGCACTGCGGCACGGATTTCGCCCGCTTCCGCGAGGAAGTTTTTGGCGAATTTCGGAATATGGCCCCCGGTAATACCAAAGGCATCATGCATCACCAGAATTTGCCCGTCGGTGACGTTACCGGCACCAATGCCAATGGTCGGCACCGTCAGCGCATCGGTAATGCGCTGTGCCAGTGCCACCGGCACGCACTCCAGCACCAGCAGCTGCATGCCGGCGGCTTCCAGCGCCAGCGCGTCTTCCAGCAGGCGGTCAGCAGCAGCGCTGTCACGCCCCTGCACCTTATACCCGCCGAAAATATTGACCGACTGCGGTGTCAGGCCCAGGTGGCCACAGACGGGTACGGCGCGCTCGGTTAACTGCCTGACCGTCTCTGCCAGCCATTTACCGCCTTCCAGCTTGACCATATTGGCCCCGGCACGCATCAGCTGTGCCGCGTTGTCAAAGGTCTGCTCCGGAGTGGCATAACTCATAAAAGGCAGGTCAGCAAGCAGCAGGGCTGCCGGGCTGCCGCGTCGTACCGCCTGAGTATGGTAGACAATATCGGCGATGGTGACCGGCAGCGTGGAGTCGTGGCCCTGCACCACCATCCCCAGTGAATCCCCGACCAGCATGACCTCAATGCCTTCATCGGCAAAGAGTTTAGCGAAACTGAAATCGTATGCGGTGATCGAAGCGAATTTTCGCCCCTGTTGTTTCCACTGGTGCAGGGTAGAGACAGTTGTCGGTTTCATCATTTCACCTTAAGAAAACTGAGTTGGCGTATCTTAAAGGAAGGGAAGGGCAGTGCAAAGGGGGATAACGGGCGGGTTACCAGCGGGAGATAGCCCGGGTATCGAGCCGGGCAAGAATATCGGCCAGCCGTGTGCCGTCCGGCAGGCACAGCGCCGGAGCAATCTCCAGCAGCGGGAGCAGCATAAATGCGCGGTTGAGCATATCGTAGTGCGGCACCGTCAGACGTGGCGTATTCAGCGTCTGCTCACCAAACAGCATGATATCCAGGTCGAGGGTGCGCGGCCCCCAGCGGTGGGCTTTACGCACGCGTCCCTGCTCCAGCTCAATACGCTGGGTGTGGTTCAGCAGGCTTTCCGCGTCCAGCCGGGTATCCAGCGCCACGGCTGCATTGAGAAAATCAGGCTGATCAGGTGGACCGTAGGGGGGCGTACGATAGAGAGACGAGGTGGCAACCAGCGTGGTTTCAGGCATGGCCGCCAGCGCATGCAGTGCAGAGTGCACCTGATGCAACGGGTCGGCCAGATTACTGCCCAGTGCCAGATAGACGCGGATCATGCGTCGTTATTTTGGTCACGGCGTGGTGCGCCCGGCACGCGTTTGCGCGGGCGGCGGGTGCGACGGCGCGGAACCGGATCGTCACCCAGGGTGTTGAGCATGGTTTTCTGCTGCGGCGGTGCAGACACCTGGAACTCACTCCACCAGGTAGTAAGGCGCTGCAGCTCGTGGTTTTTTTCCACTTCGGCACGCAGGGCCAGCAGGTCGTAGGCGGCGCGGAACTTAGGATGCTCCATCAGCTTCCAGGCGCGTTTGCCGTGGCGGCGCGACAGGCGGAGCTGCAGCGTCCAGATATCACGCACCAGCGTGGTAATTCGTTTCGGGATGGCCAGAGAACGGCAGGCTTCATCCAGCACGTCATTCATCGACAGCGCAAACGCATCGTAGTAGGCAAGCCCGCTCTCCTGCGCAATTTTCTGCGCGGCTTCGAGCTGCGGATACCAGAACATGGCGGCAAACAGGAACGCCGGGTTAACACGCATCTGATTATAAATGCGGTTATCGGTGTTTTTCAGCACCTGCAGGATCATCCGCTCCATATTACTGTCACCCTGTTCGGTGAAGTAGCGGGTGAGGATCGGGAACAGCGGCTGGAACAGCTGATATTCGCGCAGTTTCAGATAGGTGCTGTGACCGTAGCCCGCCTGCAACAGTTTAAGGGTTTCCTCAAACAGGCGCGCGGGTGGGATATCATTCAGCAAGGTCGCCAGGCGCGGGATGGGTTCCCCGGTTTCCGCCGCGATGCTCATATCCAGCTTGGCGGCAAAGCGCACCACGCGCAGCATGCGCACCGGATCTTCGCGATAGCGGGTTTCCGGATCACCGATCATGCGGATAATGCCCTGCTGCAGATCGCTCAAACCGCCTACGTAGTCGCGCACCGTAAAGTCGGCCACGCTGTAATAAAGGCTGTTGATGGTCAGGTCGCGTCGCTGGGCGTCATCTTCAATCGACCCGAAGATGTTATCCCGCAGCAGCATCCCGTTCTGGCCACGCTGTGAGCTGTTTCGGTCTTCCGTCACCGGTTGTTCGGCTTCGTGATGACCGCGGAAGGTGGCGACCTCAATGATCTCTGGGCCAAACATCACGTGTGCCAGACGAAAACGGCGGCCGACCAGGCGACAGTTACGGAACAGCTTACGCATCTGGTCCGGGGTGGCATTGGTGGTCACATCGAAATCTTTCGGCTTTTTACCCAGCAGCAAATCGCGCACGCCGCCGCCGACCAGATAGGCTTCATATCCAGCTTTATTCAGGCGATACAGCACCTTGAGGGCATTTTCACTGATGTCCTTGCGTGAGATATTATGGGCGTCACGCGGGACGACGGCCATCTGACGCACTTCCTCGATTACGGCAGGCGCCACTTCCTCACGGCTGAGGACCTTACGGCAAAAATTAGCAACTCGGGTAAAAATGGGACACCTCGATAGTGACAATGAAATCTGGTCGGTAAAAACAGCGGCTAATCATAGCTCAGAGTGAACCGTTTGAGAATGCCGAAGTCGCCGTATGCGCCAGCCTTGCATCATTAATTGGAATATTTGCGCACGCCCAGTGAGCAATCGCCTGCTGTAACAGCATGTCCGTGGTCAGATCCTGCCAGCCTGCCGGTACCCGCTGACCGAGAAAACGCAGCGCCTCCACCAGCGGGGGACGAGGATCGCCGCCGGGAAGAGCGGGAGCATGATTCTGTTTGGACAGCTTGTTGCCGTCGTGATTAAGCACCAGCGGCAGATGCAGATGTCGGGGGACATCCCAGCCAAGCTGATGGTACAGCGTCATCTGACGCACGGTGGGTTCGATAAGGTCTGCACCGCGTACGATCTCGGTGATCCCCTGAAAATGATCGTCAACCACCACTGCCAGGTTATAAGCAAACAGCCCATCGCGGCGATGGATAATAAAATCTTCATGGGCCAGATGTGGGTCAGCCTTGACCATGCCGCGCACACCATCCTCAAACGCCGTCACCGGATGATCGACTTTAAGCCGCAAAGCCGCCCGCTCCGGGCCGTGACCCAGGGTGCGGCAGTGACCGTCATAGTGCCCCCCCGCCTGCTGAATGCGGCTGCGGGTGCAGGTACAGTAGTAGCTGAGGCCCTGCTGCTGCAGGTCATCAAGCACCGCGCGATAGGCCTCGTGGCGCTGAGACTGCCACAGCACCTGGCCGTCCCATTTCAGGCCGTAATGTTCCAGCTGATGCAGAATACGTGTGGCGGCACCGGGGACTTCACGAGGGGGATCAATGTCTTCAATGCGCACGCGCCAGAGACCTTTTTCAGCACGAGCCTGAAGGTAACTGCCTAAAGCCGCTATTAAAGAACCGAAATGCAGGTCGCCGGACGGGGAAGGGGCGAAGCGCCCAATATATGATGACATAAGAGAAATGATCGGCAGTGAAGCGGAAACGGGAGCCGTTTCCGGCTCCACTGCACAATCAATGCGCCGTTAACCGGCCATTTGTTTTTCGCGGATTTCCGCCAGCGTTTTGCAGTCAATACAAAGATCAGCAGTAGGACGCGCTTCAAGGCGACGAATACCGATTTCAACGCCACAGGATTCACAGTAGCCAAAATCGTCATCGAGCACTTTCTTCAGCGTCTTCTCGATCTTTTTGATCAGCTTGCGCTCACGGTCACGGTTACGCAGTTCAAGACTAAACTCTTCTTCCTGAGTGGCGCGGTCAGCGGGGTCCGGGAAGTTAGCGGCTTCATCTTGCATATGCGACACAGTGCGATCCACTTCATCCCGAAGCTGGTTGCGCCAGGCTTCAAGAATTTTCTTGAAGTGCTCCAGCTGGGCTTCGTTCATATACTCTTCGCCTGGCTTCTCTTGGTACGGCTCCACCCCAGCGATGGCGAGAATACTCAGGGACGATGTTTTACGGCTTTGCCCTTCTTGCATGTTGTTTCTCCTGGATAACACGCACTACACCCTTCATCTTTAAGCTGCAGGGCGTTGGCAGCTACCCTGCAACCCGACATATTCGGGCATCGATCCCACGTTGGGGAAAAAAACAGGCCGCTATAAATAACAGAAGCGGTCAAGGTTAGCAATTATTCCTGAACATGGCTTGACAAGCCTGTGAGGAAAAGCGTATTTAGCGCGCGCCATCTCCGTCCATCCGGCAGCGCAGCAGCATCAGTTTCCTGTATTGACTCAGTCACTTAATGCCCGCTGAGTGGCCGTATAAAAGCAAATCGCGCTACATTTTACAACTCCACCTTCAGGGGCCTGTACAGATGGATCCCTTCGGGTGATAACTGCGCCTTATAGCAGAGTAGTTCAACCCCACTCTGCTGTGCCTGTACCAGTAGTTCCGCGTAGCGTGCATCAATATGACGCGCCGGGGAAACGTCCTCAATCCCCGAATGCAGAACGGCGAAGAACAGTACCGCCCGATGGCCAGATTGCGCAATCTGTATCAGTTCGCGCAAATGCTTCTGGCCTCGCTCGGTCACCGCATCCGGAAAATACCCTTTACCCTGCTGTAACAGCGTCACGGATTTGACTTCAATATAGCAGTTACTGCGATTATCTGCCTGTAACAGGAAGTCAATGCGGCTGTTTTCACTACCGTATTTTACTTCCGGTAACAGCGTATCGTATCCGGTTAACTCCGGGATCGTCGCGGCGGTAAGTGCTTCGCGCACCAGGGCGTTAGCGCGCAGGGTGTTGACGCAGATCCAGTGCCCCTCCTGGGTTCTGGTCAGCTCCCAGCTGTGCGGATATTTCCGCGTCAGACTGGCCGATGTTGAATACCACAGGGTGTCACCCGGCGTGGCGCAACCGGTCATCGCGCCGGTATTCGCACAGTGGATAGTCAGGGTTTCGCCTTCCGGCGTCACAATATCTGCCAGAAAGCGCTTATAGCGTTTAACCAGCGTTGCTGACTGCAGCCCGGGATTAAATTCCATAGGAATTCCTTATCGTCATTTCCTGCCCGTTATCTCCTGCTGGCGAGTCGTGGCGACATCCACACAACACGCTGACGGACAGTGACCCGAAAAAATTACGCGGCCTCAGCAGTACAGGCTGCGTAGCGTTGCGCACTGATATGACAGGCAGATGACGGAAAACGTACGGCGGTAAAACAGCGCTGGCGTCCCCCCGGTCAATCCGCCCCGGAGGATGCTACAATGCCCGCGAAAATTAGACCATGCTGTAATGGAGCGAAAACGTGAGTTTATTACCGGTCAGTGCCGTGTTATCCGAGCTGTTAGCGGCATTGAGGACCTCATCGCAGGTGCTGCTGGCGGCCCCCACCGGGGCGGGGAAGTCTACCTGGCTGCCGTTACAGATCCTGCAGCAGGCGGGATTTAACGGGCGGATCCTGCTGCTTGAACCCCGCAGGCTGGCCGCGCGCAACGTGGCACAGCGGCTGGCCGAGCTGTTAGGTGAGGAACCTGGTGCAACCGTAGGTTATCGCATGCGCGGTGAAAGCCGCTGCGGTCAACACACCCGGCTGGAGGTGGTGACCGAAGGGATTCTCACGCGAATGTTGCAGCAGGATCCGATGCTGGACGGCGTATCGCTGGTGATCCTTGATGAGTTCCATGAGCGCAGCCTGCAGGGGGATTTGGCGTTGGCGCTGCTGCTCGACGTTCAGGGCGGTCTGCGTGATGACCTGAAAGTGCTGATTATGTCTGCGACCCTGGATAACTCACGGCTGCGGGACTGGCTGCCGCAGGCCCCCTTAATCAGTTCGGAGGGACGCTCCTTCCCGGTAGAGCGTCGTTATCAGCCGCTGGCAAGCCACCTGCGTTTTGAGGAGGCGGTTGCCCGCCAGGCCAGTCAGCTTTTGCGTGAAGAGTCGGGTTCAATGCTGCTGTTCCTGCCCGGCGTGGCGGAAATCCAGCGCGTACAGACGCAGCTCGCGGAAAGGGTGGACGGCGATGTTGACCTCTGCCCGCTGTACGGTGCGCTGACGCTGGCCGAACAGCGCCGGGCGATCCTGCCTGCGCCCGCCGGGCGGCGTAAAGTGGTGCTGGCGACGAATATTGCCGAAACCAGCCTGACAATTGAGGGAATCCGCCTGGTGGTGGACAGCGCCCAGGAGCGCAGCGCACAGTTTGATGTGCGCAGCGGAGTGACCTGCCTGCAAACCCAGCGCGTCAGCCAGGCATCAATGACCCAGCGTGCCGGACGCGCCGGACGTCTTGAACCCGGCATCTGTGTTCATCTGCTGGCAAAGGATCAGGCTGAACGCGCCGCCGCGCACAGCGATCCGGAGATCCTCCACAGCGATCTTGCCTCCCTGTGGCTCGATCTGCTGCAGTGGGGCTGCCAGGAGGCGGGTCAGCTGCAGTGGCTGGATGCGCCGCCCGCCGCGGGGATCGCGGCAGCGCGACAGCTGCTGTTTCAGCTGGGGGCTACCGACGATACCGGCAGACTGACGGCCGGAGGGCGTAAAATGGCCACGCTGGGCAGTGAGCCGCGCTTTGGCGCTCTGCTGATGGCTGCGGGCAGTGATGCCGGTGCGGTGGCAACGGCGGCGGCGCTGGTGGCGATGCTGGAGGATCCGGTACGCGGCAGTGCCGACCTGCGCGACAGCTTCCAGCGGCGTCTGCCGCAGTGGCAGCGTCGCGCCCGTCAGCTGCAACAGCGGCTGAACATCAGCGGCGGACAGCCGGATGAGGATCTGATTGCTCCGCTGCTGGCGGCGGCATTTCCCGACCGTATCGCCCGGCGGCGCGGGGTGGACGGACGCTATCAGTTAGCCAACGGGAGCGGAGCCTCGCTGGATCGTGAGGATGGCTTAACCCGCTATGAGTGGCTGATCGCCCCGGCGCTTCTGCAGGGGAGTGGTCAGCCCGACGCACGTATTTTACAGGCGCTGCCACTGGATATCGATCGGCTGGTCAGCCAGCGGCCCGGTCTGGTCCAGCAGCAAACGGAAGTTGAATGGGATGATGAGAAAGGCACGCTGCGCGCCTGGCGGCGGGAGCAGATTGGCCAGCTGGTACTGAAATCGCAGCCGCTGGCAAAACCTGCCGAAGATGAACTGCACGCCGCCATGCTGCGCTGGGTGCGCAGTAAGGGGTTGTCGGTGCTGAACTGGACGCCGCAGGCAGAGCAGCTTCGGGTACGGCTGCACTGTGCCGCGCAGTGGCTGGCGGAAGGGGAATGGCCGGATATGCAGGAGAGTGCGCTGCTGGCAACGCTGGAACAGTGGCTGCTGCCCGCCATGAATGGCGTGCGGGATGGCAAAGGGTTGCGTCAGCTTGATATCACCAGTGCCCTGTCACAGCGGCTGACCTGGGCGCAGCGCCAGCAGCTGGACAATCTGCTACCCACCCATTACGTGGTGCCCACCGGCAGCCGCCTGCCGATTCAGTACGATCGCGACAAGCCCCCGGCGCTGGCGGTACGCCTGCAGGAGATGTACGGCGAGGCGAAAAACCCCAGCGTGGCTAATGGGCGTGTGCCGCTGGTGCTGGAGCTGTTATCCCCGGCACACCGTCCGCTGCAGATCACTCGCGACCTCGCAGCCTTCTGGTCGGGGGCCTATCGGGAAGTCCAGAAAGAGATGAAAGGGCGCTATCCCAAACACCTCTGGCCGGACGATCCCGCCAATACCCTGCCCACCAGCCGGGTGAAAAGATTTTCTTCCCCAGGGAACGGGAAGTGACAGCACTTTTAATCGTAACAATTTAAACAGCGATAATATTTATCCCGCTGAAATGGCGTGTTTTTTTCTGCGCTGACCGGCGGGCGATAAAAAAATCAAGGTTAAGCCTGCCGGTAATAAATGGTATTCTGTCGCGCTTTAGCAGGGGGAGTGTGGTGTCAGTGCGATGACGGTGCGTCATCTTCCGACAACCCCTGCGTGTCGGCCAGAGGCTTTCAGAAGGTTCTGGTTCCGCAATTGCCGTCGTGCAACGAGAGTAGTCGGCCTGGCCGACGCCTGCCCCTGGAGAAATAAAAGACATGTCTGACGATCGCGAACCTATCGGGCGAAAAGGAAAACAGCCCCAGCCTGCGCGTAATAAAGCGGGGCGTGGTCGCCGTAAGGAAGAAGAGTACGATGACTATGACGATCAGGATGATGATCTGGATGAAGAAGAGGTAACCCCGATGCCACGTAAAGGAAAAGGACGCGCTGCGCGCAAGAAAAGAGGCTGGTTAGGCTTTTTATTTAAGCTTTTCCTGATCTTCGCGGTAGTGATGGCCATTTATGGTTTCTATCTTGATTCGCAGATCCGCAGCCGTATTGATGGCAAAGTCTGGCAGCTTCCGGCGACGGTCTACGGCCGTATGGTCAGCCTTGAGCCCGGCATGTCTTACAATAAAAAAGAGATGATTGCCCTGCTGGAAGGCACACAGTATCGCGAAGTGACGCGTATGACGCGTCCTGGCGAATTTACCGTGCAGGCCAACAGTATTGAGATGATCCGCCGCCCGTTTGATTTCCCCGACAGCAAAGAGGGGCAGATCCGCGCCCGCCTGACCTTCAGCGGCGATGAGCTGACGGACATTAAAAATCTCGATAACGGACGCAGCTTCGGCTTCTTCCGCCTCGACCCCCGCCTGATCACCATGCTGCAGTCACCTAACGGTGAACAGCGGCTGTTTGTACCACGCGCCGGGTTCCCTGACCTGCTGGTGGATACCCTGGTGGCGACGGAAGATCGTCATTTCTATCAGCACGACGGTATCAGCCTCTATTCGATTGGCCGTGCCTTCCTCGCCAACATCACCGCCGGACGCGCTGTGCAGGGTGGCAGTACGCTGACGCAGCAGCTGGTGAAGAACCTGTTCCTGACCAACGAGCGTTCTCTGTGGCGTAAGGCTAATGAAGCCTATATGGCGCTGATTATGGATGCGCGTTACAGCAAAGATCGCATTCTGGAGCTGTACCTGAATGAGGTGTACCTCGGCCAGGCCGGTAACGATCAGATCCGCGGCTTCCCGCTGGCCAGCCTTTACTACTTTGGTCGTCCGGTAGACGAACTGAGCCTCGATCAGCAGGCCCTGCTGGTGGGGATGGTGAAAGGCGCGTCCCTGTACAACCCGTGGCGTAATCCTAAGCTGTCGCTGGAGCGTCGTAACCTGGTGCTGCGCCTGCTGCAGCAGCAAAAGGTCATCGACCAGGAGCTCTACGATATGCTGAGTGCCCGTCCGCTGGGCGTGCAGCCAAAAGGGGGCGTGATTACTCCGCAGCCGGCGTTTATGCAGATGGTGCGTAACGAGCTGCAGGCGAAGCTCGGTGACAAAGTGAAGGATCTCTCCGGGGTGAAAATCTTCACCACGCTGGATTCGGTGTCACAGGATGCCGCGGAGAAGTCAGTAGAAGAGGGCATCCCGGCGCTGCGTAAACAGCGCGGCGTGAACGATCTTGAAACCGCGATGGTGGTGGTCGACCGCTTCAGCGGCGAAGTCCGCGCGATGGTGGGCGGTGCCGATCCGCAGTTCGCCGGTTACAACCGCGCGCTGCAGGCGCGTCGTTCCATTGGCTCGCTGGCCAAACCGGCGACCTATCTGACGGCGCTCAGTCAGCCGGATACCTACCGTCTTAATACCTGGATTGCGGATAACCCGATCGCGCTGAAGCAGCCGAATGGACAGGTGTGGAAGCCGCAGAACGATGACCACCGCTTCAGCGGTCAGGTGATGCTGGTTGATGCACTGACTAACTCGATGAATGTACCGACAGTCAATCTGGGCATGACGCTGGGTCTGCCGCAGGTAGTCGATACCTGGACTAAGCTGGGCGTGCCGAAAGATCAGCTTCACCCGGTACCGGCAATGTTGCTGGGTGCGCTGAACCTGACCCCGGTCGAAGTGGCTCAGGCGTTCCAGACCATTGCCAGCGGCGGCAGCCGTGCGCCACTGTCGGCACTGCGTTCCGTGATTGCCGAAGACGGCAGCGTGCTGTATCAGAGCTTCCCACAGGCCGAGCGTGCGGTTCCGGCGCAGGCAGCTTATCTGACGCTGTATACCATGCAGCAGGTCGCCGACCACGGCACCGCCCGTGCTCTGGGCGCGAAGTTCCCGAAAGCGCACCTGGCGGGTAAAACCGGGACCACTAACAACCTGGTGGACAGCTGGTTTGCCGGTATTGATGGCAAAGAGGTGGCGATCACCTGGATTGGTCGTGATAACAACCAGCCTACCAAGCTGTACGGTGCCAGCGGTGCGATGCAGCTCTATCGCCGCTATCTGGAGAATCAGGCCCCGATGCCGCTGATGCTCACGCCGCCGGAAGATATCTCGCCAATGAACGTGGACTCAGCTGGTAACTTTGTTTGCGGCAGCGCCAGCAGCAGCTGGCGCAGTCTGCCGGTCTGGACCACCGATGCGAATGCGCTATGCCAGCAGCAGCAACAGCAGGTTCAGCAGCAGCAGCAGATGTTGCAGCAGCAGAATCAGCAAAATCCGCAGACTCAGCAGGGACAGCCAGGCCAGCAAAATGAGCAGAAGGATGCTGACGGTGTGGCCGGTTGGATCAAGGACATGTTCGGCCAGTAAGGGCAGTGCTGAATGAAAAAGCCGGGAAACCGGCTTTTTTTTCGTCTGAATCATGGGGATTTATTAACTATTACAGTTAAAGTTCACGCGTTAAAGCTTTTGATTTTACATGCTAAATTTCCATAAAATTCCAGATGGCACCATAAAATAAGATCCGGCTCTCTTTTTTACCGGCGGCTCTCAGCAAGGATAAGGGCGCTGATTAATTTAAAAGGATCTTAAAAATGAAACACACCATTCTGTTCTCCAGCCTCCTGTTCGGTGGCGTACTGCTGGCTAACACCCCGGCTCAGGCCAAAACTGTCGACGGGTTCACACCGTTTCATTCTGCCGCCGGTGCGGTAAACAGCCAGTATTATCTGCCGCCGCCGCCGGCCAAAAATGATCCCGCCTTTGCGCTTGATAAAGCGGCCTACCAGGCGGGATATGCGATGAAAGGAACGCCGCGATGGCAGCAGGCAACGGAGGATGCGCGGCTGGATGCGGCCAGTATCGCCAAAACCTTTTCCCCCGCGCTGGGCATCACGCTGAGTGAGGCGCAGACTCCCGCCACCTGGACAATGCTAAAGAACCTGCTGCTGATGGGGGGGACCTACGCGCCTGACGGCGCGAAAGAATATTATATGCGCACACGACCTTTTGTCGTTTTCGGTCACCATACCTGCCAGCCCGGTGACGAGGCGGTGCTGCGTAAAAACGGCTCATACCCCTCCGGCCACACCAGCTACGGAACACTGCTGGGACTGGTGCTGGCAGAGGCGAAGCCGGAACGAGCACAGGAACTGGCAAAGCGAGCCTGGGAGTTTGGTCAGAGCCGGGTCATCTGTGGTGCGCACTGGCAGAGTGATGTCAATGCGGGACGCTACGTCGGAGCCGTAGAGTTTGCACGCCTGCAAACCCTGCCTGCCTTTATGACGGCATTAAAAGAAGTAAAACAGGAGCTTAATCGCTAATTTTTTCTGCCAGACCAAAATCCATCCTCTTTTTTGCCGGGAAATGACGTTTCCCGGCAGTCAAAAATTACGCATATTTTAGCGACCAGGCCAATGCCCGTGCGGGTTGTGTAGCCAGTTGTGCGGGGCATTTTTCCTTGCAGAGCAGGCTTTGTTTCGCATATTATCCGGCCGTTATAATAATAATTATCGTTTCGTTTCACATTCAACAATCTTTTTTCAGAGAAATGCTAAATGGCCAATCTGCGCGATTTATCCACTGATTTTAACCACGCGAAAACAGCAAAACGACAGCTGGCGGTGTTTGTCGCCCTGTCTCTTACCAGCGGTACCGCCTTTGCTGCCGCCGAACAGACCCTCAATGTGACGGCCACCGCCGGCAGCGAACCGCAGGAAAGTGCCTGGGGCCCGTCCCCGACGATTGCGGCAAAACACAGCGCCACTGGCACCAAGACCGACACGCCGATCGAGAAAAATCCGCAGTCAGTGTCAGTCATTACCAGTCAGGAAATGCAGACGCATCAGCCTTTATCGGTAAAGGAAGCGCTGGGTTATACCACCGGGGTGATGGTGGGTAACCGCGGTGCGTCGAACGTGATTGATGCCTTATCCATCCGCGGTTTTAGTGAGACAAATACCAATCAGTATCTCAATGGGCTGAAACTACAGGGTGACAATTACTCAGAGTTTGCCGTTGACCCCTATTTCCTGGAGCGCGTTGAACTGATGCGCGGCCCGACATCCGTGCTGTATGGGAAAAGTAATCCCGGCGGCATCGTGTCCATGGTGAGTAAGCGCCCGACCACAGAATCTTTACGTGAAGTTCAGTTCCAGATGGGCACCGACAACCTGTTTTCCACGGGATTTGACTTTGGTGGTGCCCTGGATGATAACGACGAATTCTCTTATCGCCTGACAGGCCTGGCCCGCAGTGCCGATGCGCAGCAGCAGATGAATAAAGAGAAGCGTTATACCATTGCTCCCTCTTTCAGCTGGCAGCCCGATGAGAACACGAACTTTACCTTCCTCAGCTACTTCCAGAATGAACCGGAAACCGGCTATTACGGGTGGTTGCCGCGTGAAGGCACGGTCGTACCGATTACCGACGCCAACGGCAATCAGCACAAGCTGCCAACGGACTTTGATGAAGGCGAAGACAGCAACAAGATTTCGCGAAACACCAAAATGGTCGGCTACAGTTTTGACCATGCCTTTAATGATACCTGGACCGTGCGTCAGAACCTGCGTTACGCCCAGATGCGCACCAACTACCTGAGCATTTATGGCAACGGCCTGAATACCGTCAATAACACCATCGATCGTGGCTATGCGCATTCTCAGGAAAAGCTGAATCAGTTCGCCGTCGATACTCAGGCGCAGGCTACGTTTGCTACGGGGCAGGTGGATCACACGCTGCTGATGGGTGTGGATTATCAGCGTTCACGCAACGATATCGATGCTATTTTTGGCGCAGCCGCGCCGCTGGATGCCTTGACTCCGGTGTACGGCAACGATCAGCCAACCGTGTTGTATAACCCGTATCAGTACCTGAACAAACAGGAACAGACCGGTCTTTACGCGCAGGATCAGATGGAGTGGGACCGCTGGGTGTTAACCCTGGGCGGGCGCTATGACTATCTGACCATGTCAGCATTCGATCGCAACGCCAGTGAGAATAAAACCCACGATCAGGCCTTTACCTGGCGCGGTGGGGTGAACTATGTATTCGATAACGGTATCGCCCCTTATTTCAGCTACAGTGAGTCGTTTATACCTAACAGCGGCACCACTCTGGGTGGAGAGACCTTTACGCCCTCGCGCGCCAAACAGTATGAAGCCGGCGTGAAATATGTGCCGAAAGATCGCCCGATCGTGCTGACCGGGGCGATTTACCAGTTGACCAAAAACAATAACCTGATGGGTGACCCGGCGGCACCGCTGTTCAGCGTGCAGGGCGGGGAAATTCGCTCACGTGGATTCGAGTTTGAAGCTAAAGCTGCGGTGAATGCCAACATTAACATCACGGCGTCCTACAGCTATACCGATGCGGAATACACCGAAGACAACTATCTGCGCGGCAAAACGCCGGTGCAGGTGCCTAAGCATATGGCGTCCCTGTGGGGTGATTACACCTTCAATGAGACGGCACTCTCCGGCCTGACGCTGGGGAGCGGGCTGCGCTATGTGGGTGAAAGCAAGGGGTTGTATCGCCATCAGGACAGCAACGGCGACAAGCAGGACCAAAACTTTGACGTCGCAGGCTATACGCTGGTTGATGCCGCAGTGAAATATGATCTGGGGCGGTTCGGCCTGCCAGGTTCTTCCATCGGCATCAATGTGAATAACCTGTTTGACCGTAATTATGTTGCCAGCTGCTACCGTGAGCATGCCTGCTATTGGGGCGCGGAGCGCCAGATTGTCGGTACGGCGACCTTCCGTTTCTAAATGTCTAACCGGGCGCGGTCCGCCGCGCCCGCCAATCAGAAGATCACCATGCAACAGCACTCCACCGAAACGACCTTCACCCTGGACCGTGTCAGCTTTAGCGTGCCAGGCCGTACCCTGTTACAGCCGCTGTCGCTGGCTTTCCCCGCCGGGAAAGTCTGTGGCCTGATCGGCCATAATGGTTCCGGAAAATCGACCCTGCTGAAAATGCTGGGTCGCCATCATGCGGCATCGGCAGGGCAGGTCTTACTCAACGATCGGCCCGTGGCCAGCTGGCAGAGCAAGGCGTTTGCGCGGGAAGTCGCCTATCTGCCCCAACAGCTGCCTGCGGCGGAAGGCATGACGGTACGTGAGCTGGTGGCGGTGGGGCGCTATCCCTGGCACGGGGCGCTGGGCCGTTTCGGCGTGGACGATCGGGAACGGGTCGAAGAGGCTATCGCCCTGGTCGGGCTGAAACCTTTTGCACAACGTCTGGTGGATAGCCTGTCCGGGGGAGAACGTCAGCGTGCGTGGATCGCCATGCTGGTGGCACAAAACAGCCGCTGCCTGCTGCTTGATGAACCCACCTCCGCGCTGGATATCGCCCATCAGGTAGACGTGCTGGCGCTGATCCAGCGTCTGAGCCGTGAACGCGGCCTGACGGTGATTGCGGTGCTGCACGATATCAATATGGCGGCGCGCTACTGCGACCATCTGGTCGCGCTGCGCGGCGGCGAAATGATTGCCCAGGGAGGGCCGGAGGCGATCATGACCGGGAGCGTGCTGGAACAGATTTATGGTATTCCGATGGGGATTTTGCCGCACCCGCAGGGTGGCGCGCCGGTGAGTTTTGTTTATTAAATATGGGATGTTGTGATGCCGGATATTGTGCGTCGCCGTCTGCTGACGGCACTGGCCTTTTCCCCGCTGCTGGCCCAGTTTCCTCTCAGGGCTCAGGCCTTGGGCGAACAGCGCATTATTGCGCTGGAGTGGCTGCCGCTTGAGCTGCTGATGGCCCTTGGCGTGATCCCTGCAGGGGCCGCCGAACTGACTGGTTATCGGCAGTGGGTGGGCGAGCCTGTTCTGCCCGCATCGGTGGTGGATGTCGGGCTGCGTACCGAACCCAATCTTGAACTGATTACCCAGATGAAACCGACGTTGATCCTCTATTCCCAGGGGTATGGTCCGGATCCGTCACGCTTTATGCGTATAGCACCGGGTCTGGGCTTCACCTTTAACGAGGGGGGAACGGGCAAGCCGCTGACCAGCGCGCGTCATTCGCTGATGGTACTGGCGAAGCACATCGGCCGGGTTCCCCAGGCGGTGGCGCACCTGGCCGATCTGGATGGTCAGATGGCCGGTCTGAAAAATAAACTGGCCCATCGTCCGCCGCGCCCGCTGCTGCTGCTGTCCATTGTTGACCCGCGCCATGTGATTGTTTTCACCGCCAACGGGCTGTTCCAGGAAGTGCTGGATAATCTGGGGCTGGAAAATGCCTGGAAAGCAGAAAGTAGCTTCTGGGGGAGTGTGATCGTGGGTATAGAAAGGCTGGCGGATTTGGGTGATGTCGATGCCATCGGCTTTGAGCACGATAATCAGGCGATTGTTGACCAGGTGACGTCGACGGCGCTCTGGCAATCCCTGCCGTTTGTCCGTAGCGGCCGCTTTAAAGCGATGCCCCGCGTGTGGTTCTACGGTGCCACACTGTCAGCCATGCAGCTGATCGCCAGCCTTGACCATGCACTGGAGGTGAAATGATGCGTCATTCTCGTTTGCCGCTCCTGCTGCCCGCCGCGCTGTTTGCCGCGGCACTGGCCCTGACGCTGGTCAATCTGCAGCAGCGCCTGCCGCATCAGCTCTGGCTGACGGCGCTCCTGACCCCGGATAACAACCGTATTGAACAGATGGTGTTTCACTACAGCCTGATGCCGCGCCTGACGCTGTCACTGCTGGCAGGGGCGGGACTGGGGCTGGTCGGCCTGCTGTTTCAACAGGTGCTGCGCAATCCGCTGGCTGAACCGGCGACCCTGGGCGTGGCCAGCGGGGCCCAGCTGGGGCTGACCGTGGTTACGCTGTGGGGCGTCACGGGTGGAATGGTTACGCAGCAACTGGCAGCCATGACGGGAGCGGTGCTGGTGGGGATCGTGGTCTTTGGCGTTGCCTGGGGTAAACGCATGTCGCCGGTCACGCTGATTCTGGCGGGGCTGGTAGTGTCGCTGTACTGCGGCGCGGCGAACCAGATCTTTGCCATCTTCAATCACGATCAGCTACAGAATATGTTTCTGTGGAGCAGCGGCTCGCTGAATCAGATGGACTGGAGTAACGTGGCGTTCCTCTGGCCGCGTCTGCTCGGCGGACTGTTGCTGACCCTGCTCCTGCTGCGCCCGATGACCCTGATGGGGCTGGACGATGGCGTGGCAAAAAATCTGGGGCTGGCTCTTTCGCTGGCGCGCATCGGCGTGCTGGGCCTGGCGATTTTAATCAGTGCTTCGCTGGTCAATGCAGTCGGCATTATCGGCTTTATCGGCCTGTTTTCGCCGCTGCTGGCGAAGATGCTTGGCTTCCGTCGGTTGATCAGCCGTCTGATACTGGCTCCGGTCATCGGGGCGTTGCTGCTGTGGCTGGCCGATCAGATAGTGCTGTGGCTGACCCCCCATATGGGCGAGATCTCCACCGGGACGGTGACCGCCGTCATCGGTGCGCCGCTGCTGCTGTGGCTGCTGCCACGCCTGCGCACCGGCTCTGTTCCACCGGCGATGGACCAGGGGGATCGGGTGCCTTCCGAGCGGCAGAACCTGCTGTGGTGGGCGGCGATCGGTGGCGGCGTCCTGCTGCTGCTGATGGCGGTGGCGTTAAGCTTTGGCCGCGATGCACACGGCTGGGTGTGGGCCAGCGGTGAACTGTGGCAACAGCTGTTACCGTGGCGCTGGCCGCGGATGGTGGCGGCGATGGCGACCGGAATGATGCTGGGCGTCGCAGGCTGTGTTGTACAGCGGCTGACCGGTAATCCGATGGCCAGCCCCGAAGTGCTGGGGATCAGCTCCGGCGCGGCGTTTGGCGTGGTGGTGATGCTGTTTATCGTGCCGGGCGATGCCTTTGGCTGGCTGCTGCCGGCGGGCAGTCTGGGTGCCGCACTGACGCTGCTGGTGATCTCGGTGGCCGCCGGGCGCGGCGGTTTCTCACCAGAGCGGATGCTGCTGGCAGGGATGGCTCTGAGTACCGCCTTTACTACGCTAATGATGCTGCTGCTGGCCAGCGGCGATCCGCGTATGGCGAACCTGCTGACGTGGATTTCCGGGTCGACCTATAACATTGATGTCCTGCAGGCGAAGCGCACGCTGATCATCATGGGGGTTCTGCTGGCGCTGGTACCGCTGTGTCGCCGCTGGCTGACCATACTCCCGCTGGGAGGGGCGACCGCCCGGGCGGTGGGGATCGCGCTGACGCCCTCGCGACTGACGCTGCTGCTGCTGGCCGCCGTGCTGACTGCGGCCGCAACGCTGACTATCGGCCCACTGAGCTTTGTCGGGTTGATGGCACCGCATATTGCACGAATGCTTGGCTTCCGCCGGGCGTTCCCGCAGCAGGTGATGGCTGCGCTGCTGGGGGGCGGTGTGATGGTGGCGGCAGACTGGTGTGGAAGGATGCTGGCTTTCCCGGATCAGATCCCGGCAGGGCTGCTGGCGACCTTTATCGGTGCGCCGTACTTTATCTATCTGCTACGCAAGGTGTAAAAAAGGGCCGACCGGAAAGGGTCGGCCCTGCTGGCGCATGACGGCAAGGCCGGGCCGGGCAACATTTTTGCCCGGCCGTTATTCCGCTTTACAGCTTTGCAAAGCTGCGGCGTGCGGCATCAATCGTGCGCTGAATATCTTCCGGGCTGTGTGCCAGTGACATGAAGCCCGCTTCAAAGGCCGAGGGTGCCAGATAGACGCCTTCTTCCAGCATCAGATGGAAGAAACGCTTGAAGCGCTCCACGTCGCACTTCGTCACATCCGCATAGCAGGTGACGCTTTCCGCATCGGTAAAGAACAGCCCGAACATGCCGCCAACATGGTTAACCACGAAGGGAATTTTTTCCGCTTTTGCCGCTGCCAGCAGGCCGTCGGCCAGCTGCGTGGTCAGACGCGTCAGCGCCTCGTGCGTGCCCGGGCGGGCCACTTCGGTCAGACAGGCAAAACCGGCCGCCATCGCAATCGGATTGCCGGACAGCGTACCGGCCTGATAGACCGGCCCGGTAGGAGAGAGCGCGTCCATCACTTCGCGGCGGCCACCAAAGGCACCGACCGGCATCCCGCCGCCGATGATTTTACCGAGGCAGGTCAGATCGGGCTTAACGCCATAGTGAGCCTGAGCGCCAGCGAGCGCCACGCGGAAGCCGGTCATGACTTCATCGATAATCAACAGGGCACCAAACTCGTCGCACAGCGCACGCAGGCCTGGCAGGAACGATGGCAGCGGCGGGATGCAGTTCATGTTGCCCGCAACCGGCTCCACGATGATACAGGCGATCTCTTGCGGATACTGCTCAAAGGCGGCGCGTACCGTCGTGAGATCGTTATAGGTGCAGGTGAGGGTGTGCTTCGCAAAATCAGCCGGTACGCCCGGTGAGTTTGGCTGGCCCAGCGTCAGTGCGCCTGACCCCGCCTTGACCAGCAGGCAGTCAGCGTGGCCGTGGTAGCAGCCTTCAAACTTAATAATTTTGTCACGATGGGTGAAGCCGCGAGCAAGGCGGATGGCGCTCATGGTGGCTTCGGTACCGGAGTTGACCATGCGGACCGTATCCATCGTCGGGACCAGTTCGGTCACCAGCGCAGCCATTTTAACTTCCATCTCGGTCGGCGCACCGAAGCTCAGGCCGCGTTCGGCCGCTTCAATGACCGCGTGACGGATGGCGGGATGATTATGGCCCAGCACCATCGGGCCCCAGGAGCCGACATAATCGATGTAGGCTTTGCCGTCCACATCGTACAGCAGGGCTCCGTCAGCACGTTCGATAAACAGCGGCACGCCGCCAACGCCGTTAAAGGCACGTACCGGTGAATTCACGCCACCGGGAATTAACTGCTGCGCCTGAGCGTACAGATTTTCAGACTTACTCATGGAACCGCTCCTGATCATTCATGGAAAAACCCGTCTATTCTAAGGGAACTTGGCGGAGCAGCCAAAGGCTGATGCTGTTTATGACACGATTAGAGAGAATTAAAGCGCGGGTGTTCATGACTGGAACAGGTAATATATTGCCCCATCTTTACCCTGAAATGAACGAACGATGAATCAGCAATCGACTTCTACCGATGAGCTCAACGTGGTGCCTGTGCGTCGCGGTGATTTTCTGCGTCTGCTGCTGCGGCGTGATAAAACCCCACTGACCATTCTGGTCATGGCGGGCATGGTTGGCACGTTGACCGGTCTGGTCGGGGTGGCGTTTGAAAAGGCAGTAAATCGAATCATTTTCCTGCGTACCAGCGGAGTGCTCGCCTTCGAAGGTCAGCCGCTGGTCATGATCGTGCTGGCCTTTTTCGCCTCAGCCCTGCTGGCCGCAGGCGGCTATTACCTGGTACGGCGTTTTGCGCCCGAAGCGGCGGGGTCGGGTATCCCTGAAATTGAAGGTGCGCTGGAGGAGCTGCGTCCGGTGCGCTGGTGGCGGGTGATCCCGGTGAAATTTATCGGCGGCATGGGCACGCTGGGGGCCGGGATGGTGCTCGGGCGGGAGGGACCAACGGTACAGCTGGGGGGGAATATCGGGCGGATGTTGCTCGATATCTTCCGCATGAAAAGTACCGAGGCCCGCCATTCCCTGCTGGCGACCGGTGCGGCGGCGGGTCTGTCAGCGGCCTTTAACGCGCCGCTGGCCGGGATCCTGTTTATTATAGAAGAGATGCGTTTGCAGTTCCGCTACAGCCTGATTTCCATTAAGGCGGTGTTCGTTGGCGTGATTATGTCGAGCATCGTGTTCCGTATTTTTAACGGGGAACATGCAGTTATTGAAATTGGTCGACTCGCCGATGCGCCGGTGAATACGCTGTGGCTCTATCTGCTGCTCGGGATGATATTTGGCGTCGTGGGTGTGACGTTTAATCAGTTTATTTTCCGTATCCAGGATCTGTTTCAGCGTCTGCACGGCGGTCGTTTAAGCAAGGTACTGCTGGTGGGGGCCTTACTGGGGGGCGGATGCGGAGTGCTGGGCCTGCTGTTACCAGCGGCTGCTGGGGGCGGTTCCAGCCTGATCCCGCTGGCGGCAGCGGGCAATTTCTCCATTGGCATGCTGCTGTTTCTGTTTATTGTCCGGCTGGCGACCACGCTACTCTGCTTCTGTTCTGGCGCGCCTGGCGGTATATTTGCCCCGATGCTGGCGCTGGGCACGCTGCTGGGCACGGCATTTGGCCTCTGTGCGGCCGCCCGGCTGCCGGACTATCATCTGCAGGCTGCGACGTTTGCCATCGCCGGTATGGGCGCGCTGTTTGCCGCCTCCGTGCGGGCCCCGCTCACCGGTATCGTTCTGGTGCTGGAGATGACGGACAACTATCAGCTGATCCTGCCGATGATCATTACCTGCCTGGGGGCGACGCTGCTGGCCCAGTTTCTCGGCGGGCAACCCTTGTATTCTTCTCTGCTTGCCCGCACCTTAGCGAAGCAGCAGCAGCGTGAAAATGAAGCCGCTACCGCACAGGGTGGTACAGCCTGAACTTGATTGCTATACCAGTGTGTTAGATAATGACACTAATTATGGTCGAATTGTGACCTGTCAGGCACCGGCCTGTATGTATACTGGAGTGACCTATGAGCGACGATGTAGTCCTGCCCCTGCAATTTACTGAAGCTGCGGCGAGTAAAGTCAAAAACCTGATTTCCGATGAGGACAACCCGGATCTGAAACTGCGCGTTTATATCACCGGTGGTGGTTGTAGCGGGTTTCAGTACGGTTTTACCTTCGACGACAAGATTAACGATGGGGATATGACCATTGAGAAATCAGGTGTTGCACTGGTCGTGGATCCGATGAGCCTGCAATATCTGGTCGGTGGTGCAGTTGATTATACTGAAGGCCTGGAGGGATCGCGCTTTATCGTGACGAACCCGAATGCCAAAACCACCTGTGGCTGTGGCTCCTCATTTAGCATTTAAATGCCCTGCAAAACAAAAATGCTTCCCGCTGCCGGGAAGCATTTTTTTTACCCAAACTACGCCAGGTCTCCGCGTGCGGCTTACGCACGGGTAGCCTGAGGCCGAATGGGTAAATTACCATTCGACGGTCACTAACCTTGCCTCCTGACGCTTTACCCCATCGCGCATGATAACGTCCTGCGTGATTTTTGGCTGTGCATCAGGCTGCGATCCACACGCAACGCCGGGCAGGCGTGAAGCAGAAAGTGTGCTCCCGTCTACGCTGCACTGTGAGTAGATAGTTAATTTCACGCCAATACTGCCGGTGGTTGAGGCAGCAAAGACGTGACCCGTCATCATCAGCCCGAGGGCCAGATAAAGGGTTTTCATGGTGCTATTTCCTGGTATATAAAACAGGGCAAAATACCCTGATAAAAAACGAACGAAAAATCGCCGTTACACTTAGTTAACGGCAGCTACCGCCGGATCTTTACTCACCTTTTGCGGTGATTATGAGTGTGACGGAAGAGGGGCGGTGGCTAATTCGCTGCACAATTTTTGCGCAGCAAGGATCATACGTGGTCCCGCGCGACTTATCCAGTCATCATTAATGACCACGATCGGCACGGTGAGCTGAGGTTGCCAGAACAGTGCAATCTGCCGGGCATCCGCGCTGTCGCCGGGCGCCACCACGGCGGCGGGCTGGCGTAATAAAACCTGTTCACGGCTGACCTGTGGCCAGGGCACCGACGCAGAGGCAAAGATATTTTCCCCTTTGCACAGGCGTAAGACTTCATCCTGCAGGGTATGGCCCGATGCGGTAAACAGGGGCTTAAGGCCAAACTGTAAAAAGACCCGCTTCACCGGCTGTGACTGGTAACGCTGGCGCAGGCGGTCAAACTGCGCCTGCAGCGCTGCCGCCGCCTGCCTGGCCCGCAGCGGGTGTGGGCTGTACGCAGCCAGCTGACGCAGGCTGTCCGTGAGCTGCGCGATGGAGTCCGGTGCCAGCCAGATCACGCGGATGCCCAACGCCTGAAGCTGATCGGCCTGGCGCTGCGGTGTCCCGCCCCGCCACGCGATCACCACATCAGGCTTCAGTCTGAGCAGCTTTTCAACGTTGATCCCCTGCCAGTTAGCCACCTGTTCGATTTGCTGCGCCGCCGGCGGGAAATCGGAGTAAGCGCTGACCCCAACGGGGGTGATGCCGGCAGCAAAGGCCAGTTCAGTGAGGTTGGGGGCCAGGGTGACTACCCGGGGGGCGGCCTGAACAGCGGCGGCACAGGTTAGCCACAGCAGAACCAGCCACCCAAGGCATTTAGCCACGGGCCAGGTGAGTCAGTAAGGTTTCGACCATCAGGGAAGACTGCTGTGCAGCCACCACCAGGAACTCGTCGAAGCTCAGGTGCGACGCCTGATCTGCCACATCGGAGATCGCGCGGACCACCACAAACGGGGTGCCGAACTGGTGGCAAACGTGGCCGATTGCCGTCGCTTCCATCTCAACTGCGATTGCCTGCGGGAAGGTGGTACGAATGCGCGCCAGCGGTGCAGCACCGTTGATAAAAGCATCGCCGCTGACGACCAGGCCGCGCACGGCGTTCAGGTTGAGTTCACCGATGCACTGCTCAGCCGCGGCAATCAGCATTTCATCTGCCTTAAAGGCGGCCGGGCAGCCTGCCATCTGGCCGGGCTCATAGCCGAAGGCGGTTACATCGGCATCGTGATAGCGCACTTCATCGGAGACCACGATATCACCCACTTTCAGCGTTGGAGCAAGCCCCCCGGCAGAACCGGTATTGATCACGACATCGGGTTTGCACAGCTCCAGCAGCAGGGTGGTGCCCAGTGCCGCTGAGACTTTACCAATACCCGATTTCAGCAGGGCAATCTCGACCCCGTTCAGCGTACCCGTGTAAATTTCACAGCCTGCCAGCGTCAGGGTCTGACGGTTTTCAATTTTGTCACGCAGGAGCGTCACTTCCTGTTCCATTGCGCCAATAATGCCTGCTTTCATAGGGATACTCTCTGAATTAGTGGAATTTGCCATTCATTTCAGCGCATAGTCTATCATGGCAGCTCTAGAGAAATAATCCGCTAATCGGTACTGCGATAATCACGGCGTCGTAAACCAGAGGGAATAAGGTATGACCGGGATCGACTTCCGCAAAAAGATTAACTGGCAGCGTCTGTTTCGCCCTTATCAGGGGCCGAAGAATGAACATGAAATCCTGCGTATTTTTGAAAGCGATCGCGGGCGTATCATTAATTCGGCGGCTATCCGCCGCTTGCAGCAAAAAACCCAGGTCTTCCCGCTGGAGCGGAACGCTGCGGTGCGTACCCGGCTGACCCATTCGCTGGAGGTACAGCAGGTGGGGCGCTATATTGCCAAGGAAGTGCTGACACGCCTGCAGGAGATGGGGCAGCTTGAGCTGCTGGGGTTGAAGGAACTGACCGCCCCGTTTGAGAGCATTGTTGAAATGGCCTGCCTGATGCACGACATTGGTAATCCACCGTTTGGCCACTTTGGCGAGTCGGCGATCAATGACTGGTTCCGTCAGCAGCTGGATGCAGACTGGGTGCCGGACGGCGGGCGCGAGGACCGTTGTGTGCCGCCGGTACTGCATCAGCGTGACGACGGGCTTAATGAGCTCCGTGAGAAAGTGCGTCAGGATCTCTCGCATTTTGAAGGGAATGCCCAGGCGATCCGCATGGTCCATACTCTGATGAAGATGAATCTCACCTGGGCACAGGTGGGCTGCATTTTAAAATATACCCGCCCGGCCTGGCATCACGGGCCGGTGCCCGCGAGCCACAGCTATTTAATGAAAAAGCCGGGATATTATCTGGCGGAAGAGGAATATATTACCCGACTGCGTGAGCAATTAGAGCTTGAGCCACACTGCCGCTTCCCTCTGACTTATATTATGGAAGCCGCCGACGATATTTCTTATTGCGTGGCCGACCTGGAAGATGCTGTCGAAAAAAACATCTTCACCGTTGAACAGTTATATCAGCACTTATTTCAGCTCTGGCCAGACCACCAGGCAGACGATCTTTTTGCTACCGTCGTCACCCGCGCGCTGGAAAAATCGCGGAATCCACGGACCACGCTGTGCAGCGAAGATCAGTTCTTTATGTATTTACGCGTGAATACGGTGGCAGAGCTGGTTCCCCACGCGGCAAGCCGCTTTATTGATCATCTTCCTGACGTGTATCACGGAGAATTTAATGAAGCGCTGCTGGAAGACGGCAGCCCCCACAGTCAGTTGCTGGAAGTCTTTAAAAAAGTCGCGTTTCGTCATGTGTTTAATCATCCTGAAGTCGAACAGCTGGAGCTGCAGGGTTATCGCGTGATCAGCGGGCTGCTGGATATCTACCGACCGTTACTGCTGCTCTCTCAGGATGAGTTTAGCGAACTGACCGCACAGGATTATTTAAAAGGCTACCCGATTGAAACCCGCCTTTTCCATAAACTGTCGACACGTTTTCGCCTTGCCTACACGGAGGCGGTAGCGTCAATGGATAAAAACCCACAGGAGAGTGCTATCTGGGAATACTATTATCGCGTACGGCTGTTACAGGATTACATCAGCGGCATGACCGATCAGTATGCCTGGGATGAGTACCGACGCCTGATGGCGGTGGAATAACGGTGATAAGCGCTAAGAATTGTAAAGAAGGACAATATTTTTTTACTATTGCCCCATATTTAAACATGAACTTAGCGTTAAAAAATTAATCTCAATATCACAACGACAACCACAGCAATGGTTACTTCACTGAATTATCTTGAGAATCCGACTAATGAAAAAAACCACGTTAGTATTGAGCGCTCTGGCTTTGAGCCTGGGTCTGGCATTAAACCCGTTAGCTGCCAGCGCTGCGGAAACGGCCTCTTCGTCTGCAACTCAGCCGCTGCCGAGCCTGGCACCGATGCTGGAAACGGTGATGCCATCAGTCGTCAGTATCAATGTTGAAGGCAGCACCACGGTACGCACACCGCGTATGTCCCAGCAGTTCCAGCAGTTCTTTGGCGGCAACTCGCCATTCTGTCAGGAGGGGTCTCCCTTCCTGGGTTCCCCAATGTGCCAGGGCGGCGGTCCTGAAGGCAACGGCAATGGCGGTGCTGACCAGCAGCAAACCTTCCGCGCACTGGGGTCAGGCGTGGTTATCGATGCCGCAAAAGGCTATGTGGTCACCAACAACCACGTAGTGGATAACGCCACCAAAATTCAGGTGCAGTTAAGCGATGGTCGTCATTATGATGCGAAAGTGATTGGTAAAGATCCGCGTTCAGATATTGCGCTCATCCAGTTGAAGGATGCGAAAAATCTGACGGCGATTAAGATTGCCGACTCCGATAATCTGCGCGTCGGTGACTACACGGTAGCGATCGGCAACCCGTATGGCCTGGGTGAAACCGTGACATCAGGTATTGTGTCTGCACTCGGCCGCAGCGGTCTGAATGTGGAAAATTACGAAAACTTTATCCAGACCGATGCCGCTATCAACCGGGGTAACTCCGGGGGCGCACTGGTCAACCTTAAGGGTGAACTTATCGGAATTAACACCGCCATTCTGGCACCGGACGGTGGCAATATCGGCATTGGCTTTGCCATCCCGAGTAATATGGTGAAAAACCTGACGTCTCAGATGGTCGAGTATGGCCAGGTGAAACGCGGTGAGCTGGGGATTATGGGGACCGAGCTGAACTCAGAACTGGCGAAAGCGATGAAAGTCGATGCCCAGCGCGGTGCTTTCGTCAGCCAGGTGTTGCCGAAGTCCTCAGCGGCTCAGGCCGGGATTAAAGCCGGTGATGTCATTGTCTCTATCAATAATAAACCGATCTCCAGCTTTGCAGCCCTTCGCGCAGAGGTTGGTTCGTTGCCGGTCGGCACTAAAATGGAACTGGGCCTGATCCGTGACGGTAAGCCAATGAGCGTCAATGTGGCACTGCAGCAGAGTAGTGCGGATAAAGTCGACTCCGGTACCATCTATAACGGTATCGAAGGTGCAGACCTCAGCAACTACGATGTAAAAGGCAATAAGGGCGTGAAAGTCGACAATGTGAAGCCTGGCTCTGCCGCTGCGCGGATTGGCCTGAAAAAAGATGATGTGATTCTGGGTGTGAATCAGCAGCCGATCGCGAATCTGGGTGAGTTGCGTAAAATCCTCGACACCAAACCATCGGTGCTGGCGCTGAATATTCAGCGTGGTGACGCCAGTATTTACCTGTTGATGCAGTAATGACTAAAAAAGGGCGGACCTGAAAAAACGGTCTGCCCACCGGGCCAGTCGGAAAAAACGGGCCGGACAAAAAAGGGTGACCCAAATAGGGTCACCCTTTTTTTATATCAGCGGGGAAATTAACGACCGTTACGGGTCAGTTTATCCAGATCCGATTCAATTTCAGCGATTTTGTGAGAAACAACGCTTTCCAGATGACGCAGATCATCAAGGATTTTACGTTTCAAATCGACTTCGACCTGGTCGCGCTGGCAAATCTGATCAAGCTCATCAATCACATAGCGCAGATTCGGGCTGATTTCCTGAACTTCTTTGTAACCCTGGCTGGCGTTATCGGCGACTACGGTTTTGCGCTGACGGGGATATTTGAATTTCACGCTTTTAGCAAAAAACTCGCCTTTGTCTTTGCGGAAATAAATTTTCAGGATGTCGTTATTGGCTTCCTGACGCAGGCTGTAACGGTCGATATCTTCAGGTGAAGAGATACCCAACCCTTTAAGATTGTCGTACATAGCATTTTCCTTTTAGGAGACTTTCGATCCAGATGCGATCAGAGTCGTCGCTATCCGTCAAACGGTAAAGGATCGGTTAATTTAAGAACAATGTTTTTCTGGCGCGGATTATACGCCTGGATTGCGCACAATAGCACCACTTGTTTCGCGTAGTGAAAGAGGTAGTAACTGCTGGAGGTGGAAAGATAGCTTTACGGGCCACTGGTGTGGCCCGTACGATGCTTAGTCGATGGTGCGCAGCAGTTCGTTGATGCCGGTTTTGCCCAGGGTTTTAGCATCCACTTTTTTGACGATGACTGCACAGTACAGGCTGTAAGTTCCGTCTTTTGACGGCAGGTTGCCTGATACCACGACGGAGCCCGCAGGAACGCGGCCGTAATGCACTTCACCGGTTTCACGGTCGAAAATTTTGGTGCTCTGGCCGATATAGACGCCCATTGAGATCACCGAGCCCTCTTCGACGATCACGCCTTCTACAATTTCTGAACGCGCACCAATAAAGCAGTTGTCTTCGATGATGGTAGGGTTAGCCTGAAGAGGTTCCAGTACGCCACCGATGCCCACGCCGCCAGACAGGTGTACGTTTTTACCGATCTGTGCACAGGAGCCTACGGTGGCCCAGGTATCAACCATGGAACCTTCATCAACGTAGGCACCGATGTTGACATACGACGGCATCAGTACGGTATTACGTGCGATGAACGCGCCCTGACGAACGGCTGCCGGTGGCACCACGCGGAAGCCTTCTTTTTTGAAGCGCGCATCATCATAATCGGCAAACTTCATCGGAACTTTGTCGTAATAGCGGCTTTCTGCGCCTTCCATCACCTGATTATCGTTGATACGGAATGACAGCAGTACCGCCTTTTTCAGCCACTGGTGAGTGACCCACTCGCCGTTGATCTTCTCGGCCACACGCAGAGCACCGCTATCCAGCAGGGCGATGGTCTGATTGACGGCATCACGCGTTGCGCTGTCGGCGTTCGCCGGGGTAATGTCTGCGCGGCGCTCGAAGGCGGCCTCAATAACACTCTGTAACTGTTGCATAAATCATCTCTTCCTGGTTTTGCCGTGCGCTTTATAACGAAAACGATTCCGCTGCAGCAGATCCCGCGCCGGCACGGTTAAAAAGTCAATCTGGGTCACACTTTATCGTTTGGATTAAGGGCCTCTGTCAACCGTTGTTGTAGGCGTTCGCGCAAATCGGCATCTAATGCACGCCGATCGCCGTTAGCCAGAATAAATAAGTCCTCCACGCGTTCACCGATGGTGCTGATGCGTGCGCCGTGCAGCGACACATTTAAATCCGCAAAGACTTCTCCCACCCGCGCCAGCAAACCGGGCTGATCGAGCGCCACTAATTCCAGATACGTTCGCCTGTCAGTGTGTGTGGGTAAAAAGTTCACCGCCGTATCCACGTTGAAATGCTTCAGGCGGGCGGACTGGCGGCGGGTGCGCGGTGGGTGCCAGCTGGTCTGACAGATCGCCTGTTCCAGCGCCTGGCGGGTCATCTCATGACGATCGGTGGCCAGCGGGCTGCCGTCCGGTTCCAGCACAATAAAGGTGTCCATGGCCATGCCGTCACGACTGGTAAAGATCTGCGCGTCATGCACGCTCAGGTTTCGCCGGTCCAGCTCTCCCGCCACGGCGGCAAACAGATACGGCCGGTCCGGGCTCCAGATAAAGATCTCCGTGCCGCCGCGCGTCGCCTGCGGGCTGACCAGGATTAGCGGCTGTGTCAGGTCATGATTCATCAGGTGACGGGCGTGCCACGCCAGCTGGTTTGGCGTGTGGCGCAGGAAGTAGTCGGCGCGGCAGCGGCCCCAGATGCTGTGCAGGGCTTCCTCATCGATGTTATCCATACGCAGCAGGGCGAGGGCCTGCAGACGATGATGGCGCACACGTTCGCGCAGATCCGGGCTGTTTTCCATGCCGCGGCGCAGCTGTTTTTCCGTGGCGAAGAACAGTTCCCGTAACAGGCTCTGTTTCCAGCTGTTCCACAGCGTTTCATTGGTGGCGCAGATATCGGCTACGGTAAGGCAGACCAGGTAGCGCAGACGATTCTCGTTCTGCATCACTTCGGCAAACTGCTGAATTTCGGTCGGGTCCTGGATGTCGCGGCGCTGGGCGGTCACCGACATCAGCAGATGATGACGCACCAGCCAGGCCACCAGCTGCGTTTCACGCGAATTAAGACCGTGCATCTCAGCAAACTCCAGCGCATCCTGCGCCCCGAGGATGGAGTGATCGCCGCCGCGACCTTTCGCGATATCGTGAAACAGGGCCGCCATCAGCAGTAACTCCAGCTGCGGCAGGCGGGGCCAGAGCTCAACGCACAGCGGATGGCGGGGGCGGGTGCGTTCGTCGGCAAAACTTTCCAGCTTCTGCAATACGCGGATCGTGTGCTCATCCACCGTATAGGCGTGGAACAGGTCGAACTGCATCTGGCCGACGATATTGCTCCACTGCGGCATATAGGCCCACAGCACGCTGTGACGATGCATCGGCACTAAAGCGCGGCTGACGGCACCCGGATGACGCAGAATGGACAGGAACAGCGTCCGCGCCTCTGGAATGGTACACAGCGGCTGCTTCAAATGACGGCGGGCATGGCGCAGGTGGCGCAGGGTGGTGGAATAGATACCGGTAATTTTTGGCGTGCGCACCATGGTATAAAACATGCGCATAATCGATTCCGGCTGCCGCGCGAACAGTGTCTCATCGCGCAGGTCGATCAGCGTACCGCGCAGCTGAAATTCATCATCCAGCGGTCGCGGTTTCTCGTCCGTCGGTAGCGCCAGAATCGCCTCATCGAACAGCTGTAACAGCATCTGATTCAGCTCGCTGACGCGGCGGGTGACGCGGAAGAAATCCTTCATCATTCGCTCGACGGGTTCGTTGCCTTCACCCTGATAATTCAGGCGCTGTGCAACGTTCAGCTGGCGATCGAACAGCAGACGGTTGTCGTAACGGGGCAGGGTGAGGTGCAGGGCGAAGCGAATTCGCCATAGCAGACTCTGGCATTCGTTGAGTTCATTGCGTTCAGCCTCGGTGAGAAAGCCAAAGCCCACCATTTCATCCAGTGAGGTGGCACCAAAGTGACGGCGGGCCACCCATAGCAGGGTGTGGATATCGCGCAGGCCGCCAGGGCTGCTTTTAATATCCGGCTCAAGGTTGTAGCTGGTGCCGTGGTAGCGTTGGTGGCGCTCCTGCTGCTCTTCAATTTTAGCGGCAAAGAAGCGGTCGGAGGGCCAGAAGCCGTCACTGAAGACGTTTTTTTGCAACTCAAGGAACAGGGCCAGGTCGCCGGTCAGCATCCGTGATTCAATCAGGTTAGTGGACACCGTCAGGTCTGAAAGCCCTTCCAGCAGACACTCTTCCAGTGTGCGTACGCTGTGGCCGACTTCGAGCTTCAGGTCCCACATCAGGGTCAGTAATTCGCTGGTACGTCGGGCATCTTCCTCTGACAGCGGTTGGCGGCTGAGGATAAGAACGTCGATGTCTGACAGCGGATGCAGCTCACCCCGACCGTAGCCGCCGACAGCCACCAGGGCAATCCCCTCTTTTTCCGGGAAGCCAAAGAAGCGCCAGAGACGTCTGAGCAGGCGGTCAATAAACAGCGTGCGCGCATCAATCAGGGTTTCTGCATTGTGTCCGGCGTCAAAGGCTGCGGCGAGATGCTGTTGGAAAACATCCAGATGATGCCTGAGCGTGTCGCGATTAAGTTCCGCATCTTCCCAGCGGCGGGGCGCTTTGGTGAGTTTTTTCAGGATGCTGGCTTCCGTCACGTCTTTGTTCATTTCACCGCTCCACCAGGGATCTGCTCGTGAGCCCATAAAAAAAGCCGGCAGTCGCCGGCTTCATATGCTGATTGCGGACCGACCGAATGAAGAAGGTCAGCCCCTGCACATTATTCTGCGACCAGAATCGCCGGAATGGTGTCATCTTTACGCAGGGTCATAATTTCGCAGCCGTTTTCGGTTACCACAATAGTGTGTTCGTACTGTGCGGACAAGCTGCGATCTTTGGTTTTTACCGTCCAGCCATCTTTCATGCTGCGGATGCGGTAATCACCGGCATTGACCATCGGCTCGATGGTGAAAGCCATTCCGGGCTGTAACACTACGCCGCCATCATCGGCATCGTAGTGCAGCACCTGTGGCTCTTCATGGAAGCCTTTGCCGATGCCGTGGCCGCAGTATTCACGTACCACGGAGAAGTCCTGTGCCTCAACAAATTTCTGGATCTCACGGCCCAGGGTGCGCAGACGAATGCCTGGCTTCACCATACGCAGGGCCAGATAGAGACTCTCCTGCGTGACGCGGCACAGGCGCTCACCCTGAATGGTCGGCTTACCGACGATAAACATGGTGGACGTGTCGCCGTGATACTCATCTTTGATCACGGTAACGTCAATATTGACGATATCGCCATCTTTGAGGATTTTGTCATCGCTGGGAATACCGTGACACACCACTTCGTTAACGGAGATACATACCGACTTAGGAAAACCGTGGTAGCCGAGGCTGGCGGAGACGGCATGCTGCTTATTCACGATATGATCGTGGCACAGGCGATCCAGCTCACCCGTGCTGACGCCGGGCTTAACGTGCTCTTCAATCATCTCAAGCACTTCGGCAGCCAGACGGCCAGCCACACGCATTTTTTCGATTTCTTCAGGGGTTTTAATTGAAATAGCCATTCATCAGGTCCGAATTTGTCGTCATGTTCGACAATAATAAAGAAAGTGCTGTAATGGTATCAGCCTGCCCGGATGCTGCCAATGCAGTTTGTGGCGTCAACGGACCGGGAGGGGGGATCCGCTTTCCTGTTCGGACTAAAAAGGTAACAAGTATTGGCTACCCTCGCTGGTTTATGGTATAAAGCGCGCCGACGATTCTCTGTTCGGTGAGTTTCATCGCCAGGCTCAGAAACGCATAAATCTCACTATGTGTAAATAACACACACGTATCGACACCTACGCCGGGGTGCCTTGCTGGTTCGAAAGAGCCGATGGGTCGGTTGTATGGGATACGTGGAGGCTTAACCCCAAACTATATCTATAGAGGTAATCATGGCAACTGTTTCCATGCGCGACATGCTCAAGGCCGGTGTACACTTCGGTCACCAGACCCGTTACTGGAACCCGAAAATGAAGCCATTCATCTTCGGCGCACGTAACAAAGTTCACATCATCAACCTTGAGAAAACTGTACCAATGTTCAACGAAGCTCTGGCTGAGTTGAGCAAGATCTCTTCCCGTAAAGGTAAGATCCTGTTCGTTGGTACCAAGCGCGCTGCAAGCGAAGCGGTAAAAGAGCACGCTCTGAGCTGCGACCAGTTCTTCGTTAATCACCGCTGGTTGGGTGGTATGCTGACTAACTGGAAAACTGTTCGTCAGTCAATCAAACGTCTGAAAGACCTGGAAATCCAGTCTCAGGACGGCACTTTCGACAAACTGACCAAGAAAGAAGCGCTGATGCGCGCTCGTGAACTGGCCAAGCTGGAAAACAGCCTGGGCGGTATCAAAGACATGGGCGGCCTGCCAGACGCACTGTTTGTTGTTGATGCAGATCACGAACACATCGCTATCAAAGAAGCAAACAACCTGGGTATCCCAGTGTTTTCTATCGTTGATACCAACTCTGATCCAGACGGCGTAGACTTCATTATCCCAGGTAATGACGATGCAATCCGTGCTGTTAGCCTGTACCTGACTGCAGTGGCTACCACTGTACGTGAAGGTCGCTCGCAGGACCTGGCTCAGCAGGCAGAAGAAACCTTCGCTGAAGCTGAGTAATAAGGCTTGCTCTTTAGAGAGCCCTTGTACATCAGATGTGAATCTGTAAGGAAGGGGCCTTGATTGGCCCCTTTATTTTTTCGACTTCGCTTTGCTGAATGTCATATTTATCCGCTAGATTTCACGTTGCAGGAAAGAGGGCAACTAAGGGCCGTTCAGACGCTGACATCCGTTAGTGACTGGCGGGACCGAAGACAGCCAGCATCTCTGTGGCCTGGAAGATGAAGGAAAATTCAGCGGGGCAGAATGTTTCTCCCGAGACCTGGCATCTGTAGCGAACGCCATTACTGGCCAGCTGACAGATGCACGCTAACCGAGGATTAGAGAATGGCTGATATTACCGCTGCTCTGGTAAAAGAACTGCGCGAGCGCACTGGCGCTGGCATGATGGATTGTAAAAAAGCACTGACCGAAGCCAACGGCGACATCGAGCTGGCGATCGAGAACATGCGTAAATCTGGCGCGATCAAAGCCGCTAAAAAAGCAGGCAACGTTGCTGCTGATGGCGTGATCAAAACCAAGATCGACGGCAACTACGGTGTGATTCTGGAAGTAAACTGCCAGACTGACTTCGTTGCTAAAGACTCTGGTTTCCAGGCCTTCGCTGACAAAGTGCTGGATGCGGCTGTTGCCGGCAAAATCACTGACGTTGATGTGCTGAAAGCACAGTTCGAAGAAGAGCGCGTTGCACTGGTTGCTAAAATCGGTGAAAACATCAACATTCGTCGCGTGTCTTCTCTGGAAGGTGACGTGCTGGGTTCATACCTGCACGGTGCACGTATCGGTGTTCTGATCGCGGCTAAAAGCGCTGACGAAGAGCTGGTTAAGCAGCTGGCAATGCACGTTGCTGCCAGCAAGCCAGAATTCGTTAAGCCTGAAGATGTGTCTGCTGAAGTGGTAGAGAAAGAGTACCAGGTTCAGCTGGACATCGCCATGCAGTCTGGCAAGCCGAAAGAAATCGCAGAGAAAATGGTTGAAGGCCGTATGAAGAAATTCACCGGCGAAGTTTCTCTGACCGGTCAGCCTTTCGTCATTGACCCAAGCAAAACTGTGGGCCAGCTGCTGAAAGAGAAAAATGCAGACGTGACCAACTTCATCCGCTTTGAAGTGGGCGAAGGTATTGAGAAAGCTGAGACAGATTTCGCGGCAGAAGTCGCGGCGATGTCCAAGCAGTCTTAATCGCTTAAGAAGAACCGCCAGATGGCGGTTCTTTTTTGCCTGTCTTCCGACAGCGCATTTTCAGTCTCATCCCAATAGTATTTGTCTGATGCTTTTAGGATGATACCGCACACAGTTAACACCCCTTTTCGACGATATCTTCCAGGAAAAATACCATGGCGACCAATGCAAAACCCGTATATCAACGTATCCTGCTTAAACTGAGTGGCGAAGCACTGCAAGGTGCTGAAGGCTTCGGTATCGATGCCAGCGTGCTGGATCGTATGGCTCAGGAAGTGAAAGAACTGGTAGAGCTGGGCATTCAGGTAGGTGTGGTCATCGGCGGGGGGAATCTGTTCCGTGGTGCGGGCCTGGCTCAGGCCGGGATGAATCGCGTTGTTGGCGACCATATGGGAATGCTGGCGACGGTGATGAATGGCCTGGCGATGCGTGATGCGCTGCATCGTGCTTATGTCAACGCCCGTCTGATGTCAGCGATTCCATTGAATGGCGTGTGTGATAATTATAGCTGGGCAGAAGCCATTAGCCTGCTGCGCAACAACCGCGTGGTGATTTTCTCCGCCGGTACCGGTAACCCGTTCTTTACCACTGACTCCGCAGCCTGCCTGCGCGGTATCGAAATCGAAGCCGATGTGGTGCTGAAAGCGACCAAAGTTGACGGTGTTTACTCTTCCGATCCGGTGAAGAACCCGGATGCTGTCCTGCACGATCAGTTGACCTATACTGAAGTACTGGATAAAGAACTGAAAGTGATGGACCTGGCCGCCTTTACCCTGGCGCGTGACCATTCACTGCCTATCCGCGTGTTCAATATGAACAAGCCGGGCGCACTGCGCCGCGTGGTGATGGGCGAAAAAGAAGGCACGCTGATTACGCATTAATATCAGTCTGCGGTTAAAAGGGTTAAAATAAGGTATATTCTGCCTGTCAGGATTATCTTTAAATGTATTTGAACGGCTTCTGGCGATGCCAGAGGCTGGTGGATCAAACAGATTCCAAGGGTTCCCACGTGATTAACGACATCAAGAAAGATGCAGAAACGCGCATGGAAAAATGCGTCGAGGCATTCAAAAACCATATCAGCAAAATTCGCACCGGCCGTGCGTCGCCGAGCATTCTCGACGGTATCATGGTGGATTACTACGGTTCAGCGACGCCGCTGCGTCAGTTGGCCAGCGTCACGGTGGAAGATTCCCGTACGCTGAAAATCAACGTTTTTGACCGCTCAATCAGCGCCGCCGTTGAAAAAGCGATTATGTCTTCTGACCTGGGCCTGAACCCTATGTCAGCAGGGACGGATATTCGCGTTCCGCTACCCGCACTGACTGAAGAGCGTCGTAAAGACCTGATCAAAATCGTGCGCGGTGAAGCCGAGCAGGGTCGCGTGTCTGTGCGTAACGTGCGTCGTGATGCAAACGACAAAGTGAAAGCGCTGCTAAAAGATAAAGAGATCAGTGAAGACGACGATCGCCGTTGTCAGGAAGACGTTCAAAAAATGACCGACGTGTTTATCAAGAAAATTGACAGCGCGCTGGCCGAGAAAGAAGCGGAGCTGATGGACTTCTGATCCCATCTTCCTCCCGGTAAACGCCGCACAGATTGCCGTTCGAACGAAGGGCTGGTCTGGCGGCGTTTTGCGTTTGTTAACTCTCCCGGCAACAGGGTATTCTTCTCCTGAGCGGGTTTACGCAGAGCAATCTCATGAAGCAATTGACCATCCTCGGATCGACCGGATCCATCGGCACCAGCACGCTGGGCGTGGTGCGCGCTAACCCCCATCTGTTCGCCATTAAAGCACTGGTTGCCGGGCGTAACGTCGAACTGATGGTTGAGCAGTGTCTGGAATTCCGCCCCGCCTATGCCGCTATGTCCGATGTTCAGTCGGCGGACGCGCTGCGACTTCGTCTGAAAGATCTGCATGTGGACACAGAGGTGCTCAGTGGGGATCAGGCTTCCTGTGACCTTGCCGCGCTGGACGATGTGGATCAGGTGATGGCCGCGATTGTGGGTGCGGCAGGATTATTACCTACCCTGGCGGCAATTCGCGCCGGAAAACAGGTTTTACTGGCCAATAAAGAGTCGCTTGTCACCTGCGGCCGCCTTTTCCTGGAGGCCGTCAGCGCCTCGAAAGCCCAGCTGCTACCTATTGATAGTGAGCACAACGCCATTTTTCAGAGTTTGCCTGCTTCCCTCCAGCAGCAGTTAGGGTACGCTTCTCTCGAAGATAATGGCATTGACAGTATTATCCTCACGGGGTCGGGTGGCCCGTTCCGTGACACGCCGCTGGCAGAATTAGGTCATATGACACCGGATCAGGCGTGTGCACATCCGAACTGGTCGATGGGGAGAAAAATCTCCGTTGATTCGGCCACCATGATGAACAAAGGCCTGGAATATATCGAAGCCCGCTGGCTGTTTAATGCGACTGATAAGCAGATGGAAGTGGTTCTGCATCCTCAGTCTGTCATCCATTCGATGGTGCGCTATCGGGATGGCAGTGTGATTGCCCAGCTTGGATCGCCGGATATGCGTACCCCTATCGCGCACGCAATGGCCTGGCCGCAGCGCGTGACTTCGGGCGCTCAACCGCTTGATTTCACCCGAATGTCGGCCCTGACCTTCGCTGAACCTGACTTCGCGCGCTACCCCTGTCTGAAACTGGCTATTGATGCCAGTATGACGGGGCAGGCGGCGACCACGACGCTGAATGCGGCAAATGAAATCGCCGTTGCGGCGTTTCTCGCATCAGCGATCCGCTTCACCGATATTGCGGCATTAAATGTCGCGGTACTGGAGACGCTGTCTTGTCAGGAGCCTCAGAGTGTTGACGAGGTCATTGCTATCGACCATGAAGCCCGTGCTGCGGCACGCGCCTTATTGCCCCGTTTTGCGGCTGGTCGGGTCAGCGCGATTTAACGCGTCGCCATTTGTGAGCGCTGGGCGGAGGTGGTATAGTCTTGCCCCACCGTTCCGGTATCACGGCGTGATTTAGCAGGTAAACTTGCGCAATCGCACGCGCTTTACGCCGGGCAGGTGAGATATTTCAGAAGCCGTTGCATACCCAACGTCGTTGGTGCTGAAGCAAGGCGGCAGGTGCAGGAACGTTCGGATGCTTAAGCAGTTAAGTGGCCGGGGTGAATGCGGCAGCCCCTGCGGTAGCAGCTTCAAATATGAAGGGTATATTTCTGAATAAGGAAATAGTTACGCATTATGTCGTCCGAAAATAAATTACAAACCGATGACCAGCAGGGGACAGGCCCCCGCCATGTGGCCATCATTATGGATGGCAACGGCCGCTGGGCTAAAAACCAGGGCAAGCTGCGTATTTCTGGTCATAAAGCGGGAGTGAAATCCGTGCGGCGCGCCGTGAGTTTTGCGGTCAGCAATAAACTTGATGCGCTCACGCTTTATGCCTTTAGTAGTGAAAACTGGAATCGTCCTCATCAGGAAGTTCTGGCACTGATGGAATTGTTCGTCTGGGCACTCGACAGCGAAGTGAAAAGTCTGCACAAGCATAATGTCCGGTTGAAAATTATCGGTGATATCAGTCGGTTTAACTCCCGTCTCCAGGAGCGTATTCGCCGTGCTGAGGAACTTACTCAACAAAATAATGGACTAACACTCAACATTGCTGCGAATTATGGCGGACGTTGGGATATTATCCATGGAGTCAGAAAAATAGCAGAACAGGTACAGGAAGGGCTTCTTCGTCCGGACCAGATCGAAGAAGAGACGCTTCACCCCTATCTCTGCCTGAATGAACTGGCACCTGTGGATCTCGTAATAAGGACCGGGGGAGAGCATCGGATTAGTAACTTCCTGCTTTGGCAAGTTGCCTATGCAGAGTTTTGGTTTACCGATACTCTTTGGCCTGATTTTGATGAACAAGTTTTTGAAGGTGCACTGAATGCGTTTGCACAACGAGAGCGTCGGTTTGGCGGCGCAGCACCCGGCGGCGCCTGAGCGCACTGGGGGTAATCTTTGCTGAAGTCTCGCCTGATTACCGCGTTTATATTGATACCTATCGTCATTGCAGCCCTCTTTTTGCTGCCGCCGCTAGGGTTTGCCATCACTATTTTAGCGATCTGTATGCTGGCCGCATGGGAATGGGGTCAGTTTGCAGGCTTTGCTGCGCGCTCTCAGCGCGTCTGGCTGGCTTTGCTGTGCGGCCTGCTGCTGGCCTTTATGCTGTTTACGCTCCCGGCGTACCAGCATTCAGTGCATCTGCCTCAGATTGGCGGTGCCCTTTGGGTATCGCTGGGATGGTGGATAGTGGCGCTGCTGCTGGTTCTCTCCTATCCCGGTTCTGCCACATTCTGGCGTCATTCACGCGTGCTGCGTCTGATCTTTGGCTTGCTGACCATTGTCCCGTTCTTCTGGGGAATGCTGGCTCTGCGTCAGTATCACTATGACGTTGACCACTATGCCGGTGCCTGGTGGCTGTTGTACGTGATGTTCCTCGTCTGGGGAGCCGATTCCGGGGCTTACATGTTTGGTAAGCTGTTTGGCAAGTATAAGCTGGCGCCGAAGGTCTCCCCGGGCAAGACCTGGGAAGGTTTCTTTGGCGGTCTGGTCACCTCGGCGTTAATTTCCTGGCTGTTCAGCGTGTTTGCTCCGTTGCAGGTACCGCTATCGACGCTGCTGATTTGCTCCATTATTGCTGCGCTGGCGTCGGTGCTCGGGGATTTAACCGAAAGCATGTTCAAACGTGAAGCTGGCATTAAAGACAGCGGCAGTCTGATCCCTGGCCACGGCGGCATTCTTGACCGTATTGACAGCCTCACGGCGGCCGTTCCGGTGTTCGCCTGCCTGTTATTGCTGGTCTTTGGGACGCTGTAGGGAAACATTATGTTGAGCATACTCTGGAGTTTTGCTGCCTTTATCGTTGCGCTGGGGATTTTAATCACCGTGCATGAGTTCGGCCATTTCTGGGTCGCCCGCCGCTGCGGCGTGAAAGTCGAGCGCTTCTCCATCGGTTTTGGTAAGGCACTGTGGCGACGCCGTGACAAGCAGGGCACAGAGTATGTTATCGCGCTGATCCCCCTGGGCGGGTACGTCAAGATGCTCGACGAACGCGTCGAAAGCGTGCCGCCTGAACTTCGCCATCAGTCCTTCAATAATAAAACGATCCTGCAACGCGCCGCGATTGTCAGCGCTGGCCCTGTGGCGAATTTCATCTTTGCTATTTTTGCCTACTGGCTGGTGTTTATTATCGGCGTCCCCGGCGTGCGCCCGGTTGTTGGCGAAATAGTGAGCGGTTCGCCCGCCGCTGAAGCTCAAATTACCCCAGGCACGGAACTTAAAGCCGTTGACGGTATCGAAACGCCTGATTGGGATGCTGTGCGAATGGCACTGGTAGCGAAGATTGGCGATCAGCACACCACCTTCACCGTAGCTCCGTTTGGCAGTGATAACACCCGTGATAAGACGGTGAATCTTCAGGGCTGGCAGTTTGAACCCGACAAGCAGGATCCGGTCACATCACTGGGCATCCAGCCCCGGGGTCCTCAGATCGAATCGGTGCTGGCGCAGGTGCAGAAAGATTCAGCAGCAAGTCGAGCGGGTTTGCAAGCCGGCGACAGGATCGTTAAAGTCGATGGTCAGCCTTTGGAGCACTGGCAGAGTTTTGTTGCCACGGTACGCGAGAATCCGGGCAAAAACATACCCATTGAGGTGGAACGGCAGGGCAGCACCGTCGATTTGACGCTGACGCCAGACGTTAATCCACACAACAAGGCAGAAGGGTTTGCGGGCGTGATACCGCGCATTATTCCGCTACCTGAAGAGTACAGAACGGTGCGCCAGTATGGCCCGTTTGCGGCAATCGGTGAGGCCAGCGCGAAAACCTGGCAACTGATGAAGCTGACGGTAAGCATGTTAGGCAAACTGATTGTCGGTGATGTGAAGTTGAACAATCTCAGCGGGCCGATTTCAATCGCCCAGGGTGCTGGGATGTCAGCGGAATATGGTTTGATCTACTACCTGATGTTCCTCGCTCTGATTAGCGTGAATTTAGGGATAATCAACCTGTTCCCACTGCCGGTGTTAGATGGTGGTCATCTGCTGTTCCTGTTGATTGAGAAGATCAAAGGAGGGCAGGTTTCCGAGCGAGTTCAGGACTTCAGTTATCGTATCGGCTCGATTGTGCTGGTGCTGTTAATGGGGCTTGCGCTATTCAATGATTTCTCAAGGCTATAGTTTGCCAGTCGGTAAGCTGTTCGTGAGAACCAGTTAGGAAGAATGCATAAAAACGATGGCGATGAAAAAGTTGCTCATAGCGTCGCTGCTGTTTAGCAGCGTAACCGTATACGGTGCAGACGGATTCGTAGTGAATGATATTCATTTCGAAGGCCTGCAGCGAGTCGCCGTCGGTGCGGCATTGCTCAGTATGCCTGTCCGCGTTGGAGACACTGTCTCTGATGAAGATCTCAGTAACACCATTCGTGCACTGTTTGCGACCGGGAATTTCGAAGATGTTCAGGTCCTGCGCGACGGCAATACGCTGATCGTCCAGGTGAAAGAACGTCCGACGATTGCCAGCATCACTTTCTCCGGTAACAAAGCGGTGAAAGAGGATATGCTGAAGCAGAACCTGGAAGCGTCAGGCGTGCGCGTAGGTGAAGCACTGGATCGCACCACCATCTCCTCGATTGAGAAAGGGCTGGAAGACTTTTACTACAGCGTCGGTAAATACAGCGCCAGTGTGAAAGCGGTGGTTACCCCACTGCCACGCAACCGTGTCGACCTGAAGCTGGTCTTCACCGAGGGCGTGTCCGCTAAGATCCAGCAGATCAACATCGTGGGTAATAAAGCGTACAGCTCTGATGAACTGATCTCGCGCTTCCAGTTGCGTGATGAAGTGCCATGGTGGAACGTGGTGGGCGATCGTAAATACCAGAAGCAGAAACTCGCTGGTGACCTTGAAACCCTGCGCAGCTTCTATCTGGACCGCGGCTACGCCCGATTCAATATTGATTCGACTCAGGTCAGCCTGACGCCGGACAAAAAAGGTATCTACATCACCGTTAACATCAATGAAGGCGATCAGTACAAGCTTTCTGGCGTCGCGGTGAGCGGTAATCTGGCAGGACACTCAGCGGAAATTGAAACCCTGAGTAAAGTCACGCCGGGCGAACTGTATAACGGGTCGAAAGTGACCCGCATTGAAGACGACATCAAGAAGCTGCTGGGCCGTTATGGCTATGCGTATCCGCGCGTGCAGACGCAGCCTGAAATCGATGACGCTAACAAAACCGTTAAACTGCGTATTAATGTCGATGCGGGCAACCGTTTCTACGTGCGTAAAGTCCGCTTCGAAGGGAATGACACTTCGAAGGATTCGGTTCTGCGCCGCGAAATGCGTCAGATGGAAGGGGCATGGCTGGGCAGCGATCTGGTTGAGCAGGGCAAAGAGCGTCTGAATCGTCTGGGTTACTTTGAAACCGTTGATACAGAAACTCAGCGCGTTCCGGGCTCACCCGATCAGGTTGACGTCGTCTACAAGGTGAAAGAACGTAACACCGGTACGCTGAACTTCGGCGTCGGCTACGGCACCGAAAGCGGTGTCAGCTTCCAGGTTGGCGTGACTCAGGATAACTGGCTGGGTACCGGTAACACTGTCGGCATCAGCGGCACCAAGAACGACTACCAGACCTATGCTGAGTTCTCACTGACCGATCCGTACTTTACGGTCGACGGTGTCAGCCTGGGCGGACGCGTCTTCTACAACGACTTTAAAGCGGATGACGCCGACCTGTCAGACTACACCAACAAAAGTTATGGTGTAGACGGCACGCTGGGCTTCCCGGTGAATGAAAACAACACGCTGCGCGTGGGACTGGGCTATGTGCATAACAGCCTGTCTAACATGCAGCCGCAGATCGCCATGTGGCGTTACCTGCGTTCTGTCGGGCAGAATCCGAGCCTTTCCGGTGACGAAGATTACTCGGCAGATGACTTCACCTTTAACTATGGCTGGACGTATAACACCCTCGACCGCGGGTTCTTCCCGACGGCAGGTAACCGTACCAACCTGAACGGTAAAGTGACCATCCCGGGCTCCGATAACGCCTTCTACAAAGCGACGCTGGATACGCAACAGTATCTGCCGCTGAATCAGGATCGTACCTGGGTGCTGTTAGGTCGTGGACGCGTGGGCTATGGTGATGGCCTGAGCGGTAAAGAGATGCCGTTCTATGAGAACTTCTATGCCGGTGGCTCCAGCACCGTTCGTGGCTTCCGTTCCAATAACATTGGTCCTAAAGCCGCCTACCTGAACAACGGTTCTTCTGATTGTTCAGGAAGTGATGTGAATCGTGTCTGTAATTCTGATGATGCTATCGGTGGTAACGCCATGGCCGTGGCCAGTGCAGAGCTGATCACCCCGACGCCGTTCCTGAGTGAGAAGTATGCTAACTCAGTACGTACGTCACTGTTTGTGGATGCGGGTACGGTGTGGGACACCAAATGGGAAAACACGGCAGCCACGCGTGCAGCCGGTATCCCGGACTACAGCGATCCGAGTAACATCCGCATGTCAGCCGGTCTGGCACTGCAGTGGATGTCACCTCTGGGGCCGCTGGTGTTCTCCTACGCCCAGCCGTTCAAAAAGTATGATGGAGATAAGGCCGAACAGTTCCAATTTAACATTGGTAAAACCTGGTAATTCGGACCTGCAGGGAAGCACAGCAAGAGAGTATCGCGCTTACCGCGGTGTCTGAGACAACCAACGTAAGCGCAACCTATGTGTCCGTGACACAAACGTTGATGGTAAGGAGTTTTATAGTGAAAAAGTTGTTGTGTGCCGCAGGTCTGGGTATTGCTCTGGCGGTTTCCGCTGGTGCTCAGGCTGCTGATAAAATTGCAGTGGTGAACGTTTCCAGCATTTTCCAACAGTTACCAGCGCGTGCGACCGTTGCGAAACAACTGGAGAACGAGTTCAAAGGCCGTGCAACTGAGTTGCAGGGTATGGAACGCGATCTGCAAACCAAAATGCAGCGTCTGCAGCGTGACGGCTCTACCATGAAGGCGTCTGAACGTAGCCGCATGGAAAAAGACGTGATGGCTCAGCGTGAAGCGTTCTCAACCAAAGCGCAGGCTTTCGAGCAGGACAATCGCCGTCGTCAGATGGAAGAGCGTAACAAAATCCTGAGCCGCATTCAGGACGCCGTGCAGAAAGTGGCTGATAGCGAAGGTTACGACGTCGTTATTGACCAGAACGCGGTTGCCTATGCTGCTAAATCTAAAGACATCACTGCTGATGTTCTGAAACAGGTTAAATAAGTCATGTCTTCAATTCGACTGGCTGATTTAGCCCAGCAGTTGGATGCAGAATTGCACGGAGATGGCGATATCGCCATCTCCGGCATTGCTTCTATGCAATCCGCCCAACCTGGTCAGATCACGTTTCTATCAAACAGCCGTTACCGCGAGCAGCTCGCAGCCTGTCAGGCTTCAGCCGTGGTGCTCACTGAAGCGGATCTGGAATTTTTCCCTGGCGCAGCGCTGGTGGTTAAAAACCCGTATCTGACCTACGCCCGTATGGCCCAGTTGCTGGACACTACCCCGCAACCGGCTAACCATATCGCTCCTGGCGCGGTGATCGACCCCAGCGCGCAGCTAGGTCAGCACGTTTCGATCGGTGCCAACGCGGTGATCGAATCTGACGTGGTCCTTGGTGACAACGTGGTGATCGGCCCGGGATGTTTTATCGGGAAAAGAACCAAAATTGGTGCCAGAACGCGTCTCTGGGCCAATGTCTCTGTCTACCATGAAATTGAAATCGGTGCTGACTGTCTGATTCAGTCAGGCACGGTGATTGGTTCTGATGGCTTCGGATACGCTAACGATCGCGGTAACTGGGTGAAAATTCCACAGTTGGGTACGGTGATTATTGGCGATCGTGTAGAGATTGGTGCTTGTACCACCATCGATCGCGGTGCTCTTGATAACACCCATATAGGGAATGGTGTTATCATAGATAACCAGTGCCAGATTGCACACAACGTGGTGATTGGCGACAATACCGCGGTGGCCGGTGGTGTTATCATGGCTGGTAGTCTGAAAATTGGTCGCTACTGCATGATTGGTGGTGCCAGCGTGATTAATGGTCATATGGAAATATGTGACAAAGTTACCGTCACAGGGATGGGAATGGTGATGAGGCCAATCACTGAACCTGGAGTATACTCTTCCGGGATTCCGCTACAGCCCAATAAAACCTGGCGCAAAACGGCAGCCCTGGTGATGAACATCGATGAAATAAGCAAGCGCTTAAAAGCCATCGAACGCAAGGTCGGTAAAGACGACTAAGCACGTTAACACCAAGCTGCGCCGCTTTCATAAATAGAATAGGCGGAAGCGTAAGCGTACAGATATAATTTGCGGCCTGCAGACGATTGGATGATCGTTGCGGGCCGTGTCATTGATGCCATCAGAATTTTTAGGACAGGAAGAGTATTTTGACTACTGAAACTCATACTCTGAAGATTGAAGAGATTATTGAACTTTTACCGCACCGTTACCCGTTCTTGCTGGTTGACCGCGTGATTGAGTTTGAAGAAAACAAGTTTCTGCGTGCGGTAAAAAACGTCTCGGTTAACGAACCGTTTTTCCAGGGCCACTTCCCTGGTAAACCGATTTTCCCCGGTGTGCTGATTCTGGAAGCAATGGCACAGGCTACGGGTATTCTGGCGTTTAAAAGCGTTGGGAAACTTGAGCCGGGCGAGCTGTACTACTTTGCCGGCATCGACGATGCGCGCTTCAAGCGTCCGGTTGTGCCTGGCGACCAAATGATCATGGAAGTCACTTTCGAGAAAACCCGCCGTGGTGTGACGCGCTTTAAAGGTGTGGCCACCGTAGACGGTAAAATTGTCTGCGAAGCAACGATGATGTGTGCTCGCAGCCGGGAGGCTTAATTCGTGATTGATAGCACCGCCGTAATTCACCCCAGCTCGATCGTAGAAGAAGGCGCCGTGATTGGCGCTGGTGTCCAGATTGGTCCGTTTTGCACGGTGGGTGCAAACGTTTCGATCGGCGAAGGCACGGTTCTGAAGTCTCACGTAGTGGTCAATGGTCATACCGTTATTGGTAAAGACAACACCATCTACCAGTTTGCTTCAATTGGTGAAGCGAATCAGGATCTGAAATACGCTGGTGAACCGACACGAGTTGAGATCGGCGACCGTAACCGTATCCGTGAAAGCGTCACTATCCATCGTGGTACGGCGCAGTCCGGTGGGTTGACGAAAGTGGGTGATGACAATCTTCTGATGGTCAACGCTCACGTTGCGCACGACTGTGTTGTGGGAAGCCACTGCATTCTGGCGAATAACGCCACCCTGGCCGGTCATGTTACCGTTGACGACCATGCGATTATTGGTGGTATGACGGCGGTGCATCAGTTCTGCATTATCGGTGCTCATGTCATGGTGGGTGGCTGTTCGGGTGTCGCGCAGGATGTTCCTCCTTACGTGATTGCTCAGGGTAACCACGCGACACCGTTTGGTATCAACCTGGTCGGGCTGAAGCGTCGTGGTTTCAGCAAAGATGCGCTCCATGCGATTACCGCGGCGTACAAACTGTTGTACCGCAGTGGGAAAACGCTGGACGAAGTGAAACCGGAGATCGCTGAGATCGCCCAGGCACATCCGGAAGTGCAGCCGTTTTACGACTTCTTTGCCCGTTCTACAAGGGGTCTGATTCGTTAACTCATGCCAAAGCATCCCTTAACGATTGCCCTTGTCGCCGGAGAAACCTCCGGCGATATTCTTGGTGCCGGTCTTATCCGTGCGCTGAAAGAAAAGCATCCTGACGCCCGTTTTGTCGGCGTGGCGGGACCGCTGATGCAGGCCGAAGGCTGTGAAGCCTGGTACGAAATGGAAGAGCTGGCGGTGATGGGCATCGTTGAGGTGCTGGGCCGCTTGCGTCGCCTGTTGCATATCCGCCGTGACCTCACCCGCCGCTTTACTACGCTCAGGCCCGATGTCTTTGTCGGCATTGATGCACCAGATTTTAATATCACCCTTGAAGGTAAGCTGAAACAGCAGGGCATCCGCACGATTCACTACGTCAGCCCCTCCGTCTGGGCATGGCGGCAGAAGCGCGTGTTTAAGATTGGCCGCTCGACGGACCTGGTGCTGGCCTTCCTGCCGTTTGAAAAAGCCTTTTACGATCGTTTCAACGTGCCGTGCCGCTTTATTGGCCATACGATGGCCGATGCCATGCCGATTGAACCGGATAAACAGGCGGCACGGCGTGAGCTCGGTATTGCCCCGGACGCACTGTGTCTGGCGCTGCTCCCTGGCAGCCGCGGGGCCGAAGTAGAAATGCTGAGTGCCGATTTCCTGCGAACAGCGGTATTATTACGGGCTAAATACCCGGCGCTGGAAATTGTCGTGCCGCTGGTTAACCCGCGCCGTCGCGAACAGTTTGAGAAAATTAAAGCCGAAGTGGCTCCTGATTTGATCATGCACCTGCTGGATGGGAAAGGGCGGGCCGCCATGGTGGCCAGCGATGCCGCACTGCTGGCGTCCGGTACCGCCGCGCTGGAGTGTATGCTGGCAAAATGCCCTATGGTGGTTGGCTACCGTATGAAGCCGTTCACCTTCTGGCTGGCGAAGCGCCTGGTCAAAACGGAGTATGTCTCGCTGCCTAACCTGCTGGCGGGACGTGAGCTGGTGAAAGAGCTGCTGCAGGATGAGTGTCAGCCTGACCGGCTGGCCGCCGCGCTGGAGCCGTTGCTGGCTGCAGGTGAAACCCGCGATGCGCTGCTGGCGACCTTTGCTGAACTGCATCATCAGATCCGCTGGAACGCCGATGAGCAGGCTGCTGCGGCTGTACTGGAGCTGTGTCCATGAATGAATTTATCTATCCCAACGCCACGCTAATAGCCGGTGTGGATGAAGTGGGGCGTGGCCCCCTGGTAGGCGCGGTGGTTACGGCAGCGGTGATCCTCGATCCGGCCCGGCCGATTGCCGGCCTTGCCGACTCTAAAAAGCTGTCGGAAAAACGCCGTCTGGCGCTGTTTGATGAGATCATCGAGAAAGCGTTAAGCTGGAGCCTGGGACGCGCTGAACCGGAGGAAATCGACCAGCTTAATATCCTTCATGCCACCATGCTGGCGATGCAGCGTGCCGTGGCAGGACTGCATCTGACGCCGGACTTTGTGCTGATAGATGGCAACCGCTGTCCGGTCCTGGCCATGCCCAGTCAGGCCGTGGTTAAAGGCGATAGCCTGGTGCGTGAGATCAGTGCCGCGTCGATCGTTGCGAAAGTGACGCGCGACCGTGAAATGACCGAGCTGGACCGGCTTTACCCTGAATATGGCTTTGCCCAGCACAAAGGTTACCCGACCGCTCTGCATATGGAAAAACTGGCCCGGTTTGGCGCGACGCCACTGCACCGTCGCAGTTTTGCTCCTGTGCGTAACGCGCTGCTGGATGCCGACGTCAGCGCAACGGTTGTCCGTACGCTGTAATTTTTATCCCTGGTTTTAACGGAATCTCAGATGGCCGAACCTCGTTTTATTCATTTACGCGTTCACAGTGACTACTCCATGATCGATGGGCTAGCGAAAACTGGCCCGTTGGTGAAAAACGCGGCAAAAATGGGGATGCCGGCCATCGGCATCACTGACTTTACGAATCTGTGCGGGCTGGTGAAATTCTACGGCACCGCTCACAGTCAGGGTATCAAGCCCATTATCGGTGCCGATTTCAACGTCAGCAGCGAAGCCATGGGTGATGAGCTGTCTCAAATCACCGTACTGGCCGCCGATAACGAAGGCTATCAAAACCTGACGCTGCTGATTTCCCGCGCTTACCAGCGGGGTTATGGTCCCGCAGGCCCGACAATCGATCGTGACTGGCTGGTGGAACATCAGCAGGGCATCATTCTGCTGTCCGGTGGGCGGCGTGGCGATGTTGGCAAAATGCTGCTGCGCGGTAACACGGCGCAGGTGATCGAGTGTCTGGCCTTTTATCAGCACCATTTTCCCGATCGCTACTACCTTGAGCTGATCCGTACGGGCCGTCAGGATGAAGAGACGTATCTCCACGCGGCGGTAGAGCTGGCGATCGCGCAGGGCGTGCCGGTGGTGGCCACTAACGAAGTCTGTTTCCTGACGGAAACGGAATTTGACGCGCATGAAATTCGCGTCGCTATTCACGACGGCTTTACCCTCGACGATCCCAAACGTCCCCGCAACTACAGCCCGCAGCAGTTCATGCGCAGCGAAGAAGAGATGTGTGAGCTGTTCTCGGACATCCCGGAAGCGCTGGAAAACAGCGTGGAGATTGCCCGCCGCTGTAACGTCACCATCCGTCTGGGGGAGTATTTCCTGCCTCAGTTCCCCACCGGTGAAATGACCACCGAAGATTTTTTGGTGGTGAAATCAAAAGAGGGGCTGGAAGAGCGTCTGGCGTTTCTGTTCCCGGACGAGCAGGTGCGCGCCGAGCGCCGCGGTGAATATGACGAACGCCTGGACATCGAACTGACGGTGATCAACCAGATGGGGTTCCCCGGCTACTTTCTGATCGTGATGGAATTCATCCAGTGGTCGAAGGATAACGATGTCCCGGTGGGCCCGGGACGTGGATCGGGTGCGGGCTCGCTGGTGGCCTATGCGCTGAAAATCACTGACCTCGACCCGCTGGAATTCGATCTGCTGTTTGAACGATTCCTCAACCCTGAACGTGTTTCAATGCCTGACTTTGACGTCGATTTCTGCATGGAAAAACGTGACCTGGTGATTGAGCATGTGGCAGAAATGTATGGCCGTCAGGCCGTATCGCAGATTATTACCTTCGGTACGATGGCTGCTAAAGCGGTGATCCGCGACGTAGGGCGCGTGCTGGGTCATCCTTATGGTTTTGTCGATCGCATCTCTAAACTGGTGCCGCCCGACCCGGGAATGACGCTGGAAAAAGCCTTTGCCGCCGAGCCTCAGTTGCCTGAGATTTATGAGGCAGATGAAGAAGTTAAGGCTTTGATTGATATGGCGCGCATCCTGGAAGGGGTGACGCGTAACGCCGGTAAACACGCCGGAGGCGTGGTCATCGCGCCGACCAAAATTACTGACTTCGCGCCGCTGTACTGCGACGAGAATGGCAACCATCCGGTTACTCAGTTTGATAAGAACGACGTGGAATATGCCGGCCTGGTGAAGTTCGACTTCCTGGGCCTGCGCACCCTGACGATCATTGACTGGGCGCTGGCGATGATTAACGCCCGACGCGAAAAGCAGGGCGAGCCGCCAATCGATATCGCGGCAATTCCGCTTGAAGATAAAAAAAGTTTCGATATGCTGCAACGCTCGGAGACCACTGCGGTTTTCCAGCTTGAATCACGCGGCATGAAAGACCTGATCAAACGCCTGAAGCCAGACTGCTTTGAGGATATGATCGCACTGGTCGCACTGTTCCGCCCCGGCCCGCTGCAGTCCGGCATGGTGGATAACTTCATTGACCGTAAACACGGGCGCGAAGAGATCTCCTACCCGGATATTCAGTGGCAGCATGAGTCACTGAAGCCCGTGCTGGAACCGACCTATGGCATCATCCTTTATCAGGAACAGGTGATGCAGATAGCCCAGGTGCTGGCGGGATACAGCCTCGGCGGTGCCGATATGCTGCGTCGTGCAATGGGTAAAAAGAACCCGGTCGAGATGGCCAAGCAGCGCGGCGGCTTTGAAGACGGCGCGAAATCGCGCGGCATCGACGGTGAGCTGGCAATTAAAATTTTTGACCTGGTGGAGAAGTTCGCTGGTTACGGGTTTAACAAGTCTCACTCCGCCGCCTATGCGCTGGTTTCCTACCAGACACTGTGGCTGAAGGCACACTATCCGGCTGAATTTATGGCGGCGGTCATGACCGCTGATATGGATAATACTGAGAAAGTAGTTGGCCTGGTCGATGAGTGCTGGCGGATGGGACTGAAAGTGCTGCCACCGGATATCAACTCCGGGCAGTATCAGTTCCACGTTAACGATGCGGGTGAAATCGTTTACGGCATTGGCGCGATCAAGGGCGTGGGTGAAGGCCCAATCGAAGCGATTATTGAAGCCCGTAATGAAGGCGGTTACTTCCGCGAACTGTTTGACCTGTGCGCCCGAACAGATACGAAGAAGCTGAATAAGCGGGTGCTGGAAAAGCTGATTATGTCCGGTGCCTTTGATCGCCTGGGCCCGCACCGTGCGGCACTGATGAGTGCGCTACCGGATGCACTGAAAGCGGCCGATCAGCATGCGAAAGCGGAAGCCATCGGTCAGGCCGATATGTTTGGCGTGCTGGCTGAAGCCCCGGAACAGGTGGAGAAGTCCTACTCTGATGTCACTCCCTGGCCGGAACAGATCCAGCTGGATGGCGAAAGGGAAACGTTAGGGCTTTACTTAACGGGTCATCCAATCAACCAGTACCTGAAAGAAATTGAGCGCTATGTCGGTGGACTGCGCCTGAAAGACATGCACCCGACCGAGCGTGGTAAGATGACCACGGCAGCCGGTCTGGTGGTGGCGGCCCGTGTGATGGTAACAAAACGCGGCAACCGTATTGGCATCTGCACGCTGGATGACCGTTCTGGTCGTCTGGAAGTGATGTTGTTTACAGATGCGTTAGATAAGTTCCAGCATATGCTGGAGAAGGACCGTATCCTGATCGTCAGTGGGCAGGTCAGCTTCGATGACTTCAACGGCGGGCTTAAAATGATGGCCCGCGATATGATGGACATTGATGAAGCACGTGAAAAATATGCACGCGGGCTTGCTATCTCGCTGACGGACAGGCAAATTGATGACCAGCTTTTGAACCGTCTCCGTCAATCCCTGGAACCCCATCGTTCGGGGACAATTCCGGTACATCTCTACTATCAGAGAGAGGATGCGCGGGCGAAGTTGCGCTTCGGTGCAACCTGGCGCGTGTCGCCGAGCGATCGTTTGCTGAACGATCTGCGATCGTTGATAGGATCGGAGCAGGTGGAACTGGAGTTTGACTAAAACAGGATTATTATGAGTCTTAATTACCTGGATTTCGAACAGCCAATCGCAGAACTTGAAGCGAAGATTGATTCGCTCAAGTCGGTTGGCCGTCAGGATGAAAAACTGGATATTAATCTGGATGAAGAGATTCAGCGTCTGCGCGATAAAAGCGTTGAGCTGACCCGTAAAATCTTCTCAGATTTAGGTGCCTGGCAGATTGCGCAGCTTGCGCGTCATCCGCTGCGCCCGTATACGCTGGACTATGTTCGCAATGTGTTCACGGACTTTGACGAGCTGGCGGGCGACCGTGCCTATGCCGACGATAAAGCTATCGTCGGTGGCACCGCGCGTCTGGAGGGGCGTCCGGTGATGATTATTGGTCATCAGAAAGGGCGTGAAACCAAAGAGAAAATCCGTCGTAACTTCGGCATGCCTGCGCCTGAAGGCTACCGTAAAGCACTGCGCCTGATGGAGATGGCCGAGCGTTTTAATATGCCGATCATCACCTTTATTGACACCCCGGGTGCTTACCCTGGCGTCGGTGCGGAAGAGCGCGGTCAGTCTGAAGCTATCGCCCGTAACCTGCGTGAGATGTCTGGACTCACCGTGCCGGTCATCTGCACCGTGATCGGTGAAGGGGGATCCGGTGGTGCACTGGCTATCGGCGTTGGCGATAAAGTGAATATGCTGCAGTACAGTACCTACTCGGTGATCTCACCAGAAGGTTGTGCGTCGATTCTGTGGAAAAGCGCCGACAAAGCGCCGCTGGCCGCCGAAGCGATGGGCATCATTGCACCGCGTCTGAAAGAGCTTAAGCTGATTGATACCGTCATCCCGGAACCTCTGGGCGGCGCGCATCGTAATCCGCTGGCAATCGGTGTATCGATGAAGGCCCAGCTGCTGGCCGATCTGGCCGATCTGGATACGCTTTCTAAAGAAGAGCTGCTCGATCGCCGCTATCAGCGTCTGATGAGCTACGGCTACGCCTGATTTTTCACCATTCGTTATCCAAAGGGTCAGACATCGTCTGGCCCTTTTTGTTTTGCGTCCACTATGCTTACACACTGGAGCAAACAGACCAGGAGACCACATTGAATATTATCGCGATCATGGGACCGCATAACGCCTTTTATAAAGATGAACCCATCCGTGAGCTGGACACTACCTTAAAAAGCCAGGGTTTTCAGACCATTTATCCGCACGACGCCAGCGACCTGCTGAAGCTGATTGAACACAACCCGCGCATCTGTGGCGTGGTGTTTGACTGGGATGAACACAGTCTGGAGCTGTGCTGTGAAATTAACCAGTTAAACGAATATCTTCCGCTTTATGCCTTTATTAACACCCACTCAACGATGGACGTCAGCATTAATGAAATGCGCATGACCATCTGGTTCTTCGAATACGCCCTGAACGCAGCGGAAGAGATCGCCCAGCGCATCCGTCATTATACTGACGAATATATCGATACCATCACGCCTCCGCTGACCAAAGCCCTGTTTACCTACGTTAAAGAGGGAAAATATACCTTCTGTACCCCCGGGCATATGGCGGGCACGGCGTTTCAGAAAAGCCCGGTGGGCAGTCTGTTTTACGACTTTTTCGGGGCCAATACCCTGAAGGCCGATATCTCGATATCCGTCACTGAACTGGGATCGTTGCTGGACCATACCGGCCCGCATCTCGAAGCGGAAGAGTATGTCGCACGCACGTTTGGTGCCGAGCAGAGTTATATGGTCACCAACGGTACCTCCACGTCGAATAAGATCGTCGGGATGTATGCCGCCCCGTCGGGCAGTACGATGCTGGTGGATCGTAACTGCCATAAGTCATTAACTCATCTACTGATGATGAGCGATATCATCCCCATCTGGTTAAAACCCACGCGGAACGCACTCGGTATTCTCGGCGGTATCCCGAAGCGCGAATTTACGAAAGAGAGTATTGCGCTGAAGGTGGCACAGACGCCGCGTGCCAGCTGGCCGGTCCATGCGGTGATCACCAACTCCACCTATGACGGGCTGCTGTACAATACCCGTTATATCAAAGAGACACTGGACGTGCCGTCCATTCACTTTGATTCTGCCTGGGTGCCCTATACCAACTTCCACCCTATCTATCAGGGGCTGAGCGGCATGAGCGGGGAGCGAACGCCGGGCAAGGTCATCTATGAAACCCAGTCTACCCATAAATTGCTGGCGGCATTTTCTCAGGCCTCACTGATCCATATTAAAGGGGATTACGACGAACAGACCTTTAATGAAGCCTATATGATGCACACCACCACGTCGCCCAACTATGCCATCGTCGCTTCCATCGAGACGGCGGCGGCGATGCTGCGGGGTAATCCGGGTAAGCGCCTGATTAACCGTTCGGTGGAGCGGGCCCTGCATTTTCGTCGCGAAGTCCAGCGCCTGCGCGAAGAGTCAGAAGGCTGGTTCTTTGACATCTGGCAGCCGGAAGGCGTGGATGAGCCGGAATGCTGGCCGATCCAGCCCGGTGAAGAGGAGTGGCACGGCTTCCGCGATGCGGATGCCGATCATATGTACCTTGATCCGATCAAAGTGACCATCCTGACACCGGGGATGAGTGAGCTGGGCGACATGGCCGAAGAGGGGATACCTGCAGCGCTGGTGGCGAAATTCCTCGATGAGCGCGGTGTGGTGGTGGAGAAAACCGGGCCCTACAACCTGCTGTTCCTGTTCAGCATCGGCATTGATAAAACCAAAGCGATGAGCGTACTGCGCGGTCTGACCGAATTTAAGCGATCCTACGATCTTAATCTGCGGGTCAAAAACATGCTGCCGGATCTGTATGCGGAAGATCCTGACTTCTATCGCAATATGCGTATTCAGGATCTGGCCCAGGGGATCCACACGCTGATCCGTCAGCACGATCTGCCGCGTCTGATGCTGAAGGCGTTTGCCACGCTGCCGGAGATGAAACTGACGCCGCACCAGATGTTCCAGCAGCAGGTAAAGGGCAATATCGAAACGGTGGATATCTCTGCGCTGGTCGGGCGCATCTCCGCCAATATGATCCTGCCGTACCCTCCTGGTGTGCCGGTGGTGATGCCCGGTGAGATGATCACCGAAGAGAGCCGGGCGGTGCTCGATTTTCTGCTGATGCTGTGTGCCATTGGTAAGCATTATCCGGGGTTCGAAACTGATATTCACGGCACCACGCTGACGGACGAAGGCCAGTATCGCGTGCGTGTGCTGAAAAACGACGTCGGAATGTAGCCGGAGATCCAGAATTTTACCCTTGCTGCTCTGATGCCTGACGGGTAGGGTCGTCAGGCATTGATTAATCAGGAGCCGGTATGTCAGCATTACAGTTAAAAAAAATCCATCACGTAGCGATCATCGCCCGCGACTATGCGGTGAGTAAGGCGTTTTACTGCGATATTCTGGGTTTCGGCCTGATGGGAGAGGTGTATCGCGCAGAGCGTGACTCCTGGAAGGGCGATCTGACGCTGAACGGTGAGTATGTGATTGAGCTGTTCTCATTTCCCCAGCCACCGGCGCGTCCTACCCAGCCGGAAGCCTGCGGTTTGCGCCATCTTGCCTTCAGTGTCGATGACGTTGAGGCCGCGAAGCAGTCTCTGGAAGACCAGGGCGTGCGCTGTGAAGCGGTGCGTATCGATCCGCTCACCGGCAAACTTTTTACCTTCTTTAACGATCCGGATGGACTGCCGCTGGAGATATATCAGGATTGATGGGGTTATAATAGCCTCCCCTGTATTCTGGAATGACCATGTCATCGATTGCCCATCTTGAAGCCCAACTGGTTAACGAGCACAGCGTGCTGCTGGCTTACAGCGGCGGGCTGGACTCCAGCGTGCTGTTGCATCAGCTGGTGCTGTTACGACGCCAGCGTCCTGCCTTGCAGCTGCGGGCGGTGCATATCCATCACGGACTCAGCCCGCGTGCGGATGACTGGGTGGCCCACTGCCGGCAACAGTGCCTGCAGTGGCAGGTGCCGCTGGTGGTCTGCCATGTTACGGTCGATACGCGCCACGGCGGGATTGAGGCCGCGGCACGCGGCGCACGCTATCAGGTTTTCAGTCAACAGCTTCAGGCGGGAGAAACGCTGTTAACTGCCCAGCACCAGGATGACCAGAGTGAAACCCTGTTGCTGGCACTGAAGCGGGGTAGCGGTCCGGCGGGTCTGGCCGCCATGCCAGCACATCGCCAGATGGGGCAGCATCGCCACCTGCGGCCGCTGCTGTCGTTCGGTCGCCTGCAGCTGGAAGACTGGGCGCAGGAACACCGCCTGACGTGGATTGAGGATGAAAGTAACGCCGACCCGCGCTATGACCGCAATTTTTTGCGCCTGCAAGTCATGCCGTTACTGAATGCCCGCTGGCCACATTTTTCCCACGCCGTTGCCCGCAGCGCCTCGCTGTGCGGTGAGCAGGAGCAGTTACTGGACGAACTGCTGGCGGAGTCACTGTCATCGCTAATGGATTCCACCGGTACGTTGCCAGTTGCCCCGTTGCTTGAGATGAGTGAGCCCCGGCGCTTTGCGCTGTTGCGGCGCTGGATTGCCTGTCATCAGGGCAGTATGCCGTCGCGTGATGCCCTGCGCCGTCTCTGGCAGGAAGTGGCCTGTAGCCGTGAGGATGCTGAACCGCGCCTCCGGCTGGGCGGGTATGAGGTGCGTCGCTATCGCCACCGCCTTTACTGGCTGCCGCTGATGCCGTCGCTGGCAGCAGTCCGGCTGACATGGACAGATATCTCATGCCCACTCGTTTTGCCGGAAGGTCTTGGGCAGCTGCGGCCGGTCGGCGAGACGGTAACACTGCGCCTTCCGCAGCCGGACGAACCGGTCAGCGTGCGTTTTAAGGCGCAGGGGGCGTTTCATATTGTCGGCCGGGCAGGCAGCCGGCCGTTAAAAAAACTCTGGCATGAACTGGCTGTTCCTCCCTGGGCGCGTGAGCGTACGCCGCTGATTTTTTATGGCGAGCGCCTGATGGCGGCTGCGGGGGTTTTTGTCACCCGCGAGGGTGCCCCGGATAGCCCCGATAACGGCTGGTCAGTGGACTGGTGTCGATAAAACAGGACGAGAGAGTGCAATGAACTACGTCAGAAACATAGCGGCTTTGCTGCTGATCGGTAGTGCGCCTGTGCTGGCAGCGGGCAACAGCAGTGCCGGACAGGAGAAAGCGGGCCGTTGTCTTGCCTGCCACGGCGCGGAAGGAAAAGCTGCAGCCCCAATCTACCCCAATCTTGCCGGGCAGCATCAACCCTATCTGGCGCAGGCGCTACAGGCGTACAAAAGCGGCGGCCGCAGCGGCGGACAGGCAGAGGTGATGAAAGCTTTTGTGGCGGGACTGAGCGATCAGGACATTGAGGATCTGGCGGCGTACTATGCGGGGCTGAAACCCTGAGAGGGAAGGCGGATCGGCGATCCGCCTGGCAGAGGAAGTGACTAGTCTGATTCGCTGACCACCACGGTGCCGAGATCCGGGTGGCTGAAGCTGGCGATATGGTCAAGGCGCAGATGGCGATTTTCCCCGGCAATCTCAATGCTCAGGTACTCAACGTTCTTACGCGACACCATATCTTTGGCTTTGGCCTTGAGCTGCTCACCGTCTTTTAACGCCAGTGTCAGCATCCAGTTATTCTGGCAGGCGAGTTCCAGGTTGTCATAGTCATCGCAGTTGATCGGTCTGTAGGCTTCATCTTTCGTCAACATAGTCGCTCACCAATAAGTTTGCGGCAGCAAAGGCTGCCTTTTCCCTGATGGAAGAGTGTAGCTCAGGATTGCCCGCTACCTCATCAAGTGCTTTCAACACGCACGCGAGTGCGTCAGGCACGTATCCCAGATCGCCACTGCCGATTTCGGCATATTTCCGGCGAACTAATTCACAATACTTTTGCACATGCACCCCCTTCAGAGTTTTCTCTGGCGATTATCCGACTATAGCACAGCCATTTACGGGAAATCAGCCTGTGAGCGGGTGATTTGCTGCATCATCAGGTTACAATAGCGGGCAACTGAGATAAGGATCCTTATGGCACTGAAAGCAACAATTTATAAAGCCACGGTTAACGTCGCAGACATGGACCGTAACGTGTTTATTGACCAGACGCTGACGCTGGCCCGTCACCCTTCGGAAACGGAAGAGCGCATGATGCTGCGCCTGCTGGCCTGGCTGGTTCATGCGCATGAGCGCCTGACCTTCACCCGCGGACTAAGTGCAGAAGACGAACCTGAAATCTGGCAGTTGAACGATCACGGCGGTATTGACGTGTGGATTGACCTCGGCTTGCCGGACGAACGCAGGATCAAGAAAGCCTGTAGCCGTTCTCAGCACGTCTGGTTGTACACCTACAACTGGCGAGCCGCACAGCCGTGGTGGCAGCAACATCAGAGCAAGCTGTCCCAGCATGATAACCTGACGATACGTTATCTGAACGATGAGCAGCTCAGTGCCCTGATTAAGCTGGCTTCACGATCCATGACGCTGCAGGCCACTATTCAGGACGGCACCATCTGGCTGTCCGATGACAGCAGTCATCTGGAAATTCAGTTTGATTCATGGCTGGAGGCAGGAAAAAGGGTATGATTGTATTGTCACGTAGCGTCACTATTCCAGATGCCGAAATCGAAATCACCGCGATCAGAGCGCAGGGTAACGGTGGCCAGAACGTGAATAAAAGCTCGACGGCGATCCATTTGCGTTTTGATATTCGCGCATCCAGCCTGCCACTGTTTTATCAGGAGCGGATGATGGCGGTCAGCCATCATCTGATTACCCCGGAAGGTATCGTGATTATCAAGGCCCAGGAGTATCGCAGCCAGGAGATGAACCGCGAAGCGGCACTCAAACGGTTGGAAAACCTGATTCAGGAGTTAACCGTGGTAGAGAAAACCCGCCGCGCTACGCGTCCGACGATGGCTTCAAAAAAACGCCGGCTGGAAGGTAAAGCCCGTAAAGCCTCAACCAAATCGCTGCGCGGTAAAGTTCGCGGCGACTGAATCGTTATCTATTTATGCAGGAGCGACCATGAAAGCAGTTGTTCTCACATTATTTGCCACTCTGGCTTTGGGAGGGCTGCTGGGCTGCCATAACCGGCAGAACGCACAGCAACCCACGCCGCTGGAGCCCATGCAGCAGAGTTACACCGGCCTGCTACCGTGTGGACCCGCCTGTGAGGACAGCGAGTCCTCGCTGTTTTTGGCCACCGATGGCAGCTATGTCCTGGAGCAGCGTGCAACAGGGGAGCATACCCTGCGCAGCGCGCAGTATGGCCAGTGGGCCCGCACCGCAGATACGCTGACGCTGGTCGCTATTAACGGCGAGAAACTGCGTTTTCGCCCGATTGAGAATGGCCTGGAAGCCATTGCCGGTCGCGGAATGGCGATGAAAAGTTCACACGCATGGCGTCTGACGGCAAATAAAACGGGCACGTAACAATACGCGAATATAATAAAAAAGCCCCTTTAAGGGGCTTTGTAGGAATTAAGTCAAATTAAAAAGGCTTTTACAGAATATATTTATCTCCGCAACAGGAAAAAAGAGAATAAGTCAGGTAAATAATCCTAAAAAGCCGTTAACCTCTTGTTCACTTTGTTGAAATATCGTCTTATACGCCTGTATTACCACCTTATTAACACTCTATAGCTGACGCACGCCAGAGACGGATCTCACGCCATTTCCATTAATGCCGGTAGATCCCTCTTTAGGTATTGCCTGATATAAGCAGCTTTGTCTTCTCACACACAGTTTGCGGGTTAATTATTTTGAACGAATTAATGGCATTGAAAAAAGGATATGCGAAAGTATTCCTCTGGGTTTTAGTGACGCTTTTCCTGATCCCCGCTATTACGCTGGTATTTGCTGAATACGGGACACGTCAGCTCGATCAGGAATATAGTCAGATCTTTATAGATGATGCGCGCAGTCAGAGTCAGGATGTGAATAAACTGACGGAATTCCTGCAACAGAACCCGCCTTCCAGCGTTTGTGGTGTGGTGCCGGACGATCTGCGCGTCTACAAGAATGCGGTCTGTGCAGAAAAGTCAGAACTCTGGCAGTTCTGGATGATGGACAAAGTCGCTTTCTGGACCCTGGTCGGTGGCGTTGTTATTCTGCTGATGATCGTCCTGTTCACCATGCTGGCCTTTAAAAGCCGTCAGGGACAGCTGCAAAGCCTGAAGCTGGCTCGTCCCTTCCTGATGCTGACGAGCGCGCTGGAAGTGCTGGTTCAGGGTGGGATGCTGGTCTGGCTTTCTTTCTGGGGAACGGCTTTCTTTACTCAAACCTATTATCCGAAGCTGGTCATGGCGATGGGGCTGTTGGTGCTGGCCGCGATGTTTTACATGATCAAAGGCATCTTTAAAAAGCTGCCGGCAGAAGACGATGTTGAAGGTGAAGTCGTAACCCGTGACGCGGCACCCGCGCTGTGGTCCCGTATTGATGCGCTGGCTTCCCGGGTAGGGACGGCACCCCCCGACCATATTATTGCGGGTATCGATACTAACTTTTACGTAACTGAAGCACCGTTAAGCGTCAACCAGCAGATGCTGAAGGGCCGCAAGCTCTACGTCAGTATCCCCTTGCTGCGTCAGCTAACCACCTCGCAGGCCGACGGGGTGATGGTGCATGAGCTTACGCACCTGCATGAGGGGGATACCGCATCGGGTGCCTTACTGGGGCCCAAACTGCACCGTTTCGATCAATACATCCATTTGATGCGCAACGATATCTCCACCGTGATGGTTTACTATCCTCTCTGCCTGTATCGCATGCTGTTTGAACTGGCATGGCAGCGTAACAGCCGTGAGCGTGAGTTCATTGCCGACCGCAATGCTGCCACCCTGGTAACCCCCGCCGCGATTGTTGAGTCACTGATTAAGATTTCTGCGTATGCCAGCTACCGCAGCGAAGTTGAGCAAACGCTATTTGATAATAAAACCCTGCATGAAAATGAGTTGGGGATCAGTAAAGCGATTGCCCAGGGCCTGCCACAGCACGTCAGCTCGCCTGACTTTATCGGTATGATGCGTCAGTCAAACGTGCCGCACCCGTTTGATTCACACCCACCGCTGGCGGACCGTATGCACAACGTGGGCTATACCGTTGACGAAACCGGTTATGCTGCCATTGCGGCGGAGTTGCCGGCAGAGAGCTGGGTCGATCTGATGCCAGTGGCAGCGGAAATAGAACAGCAACTGTGGCAGAAATACGAGCGTGATTTCTCGTCGGCACATGAAGAGAGCCTGGCATGGCGCTATCAGCCTGAAGGGGAAGAGGAGACGGCGCTGGTTGTTAAGTACTTCCCGCCGGTCTCGTGGACGCTGAAAGACGGCAGTACGATAGAACTGACTTATCTGGGCATTGTTAAACCGCAGACGGCTGAACTGCTGCCGTGGGATAACATCAAGAATATCAATGTTATCAAACGGTTCACGAAAGAAGTGTTGTATCTGCAACATGTGCAACCCAATGTACAGGGCAAAAAGCGCAGTGAGATCCCACTGCCGGGCCTGAATAAGGAAATAGAAGGGTTTAAAAATGCCCTGGGTTACTACTGGCAGCGGCACCAGACGGTGCGGGCGCTGCAGGAGCAGGCAAACGTCGTTCAACCCTAAAATGAAAAAGCCACCGCATGCGGTGGCTTTTTTTATCAGTGAAACGGTAACCTCAGCCCGTCTTTCCGGCCTGCGTCAGCGGGTTAAACCGCCAGTTCACTCACCAGGAAATCAACGATTTCGTTGGTTTTGATCATGCGCTTCTCACCGCTACGACGCGATTTGTATTCCACTTCTTCGCTGTCGAGGTTGCGGTCGCCGATCACGATGCTGTGCGGCACGCCAATCAGTTCCATATCGGCAAACATCACGCCAGGGCGCTCTTTACGGTCGTCGAGGATAACGTCAATGCCTCTGGCGCGCAGGGTGGCATACAACTCTTCAGCCAGTTCTTTCACGCGGAAAGACTTCTGCATGTTCATCGGCAGAATCGCCACCTGGAAAGGTGCCAGCGCCGGTGACCAGATGATCCCACGCTCGTCATGGTTCTGCTCAATCGCTGCCGCCACGATGCGGGTAATACCAATCCCGTAGCAGCCCATGGTCATAATCTGATTACGGCCATCTTCACCCTGTACGGACGCTTTCATCGCTTCAGAGTACTTGGTGCCGAGCTGGAAGATATGACCGACTTCAATACCGCGCTTGATCAGCAGCGTGCCTTTTCCATCCGGGCTGGCATCGCCTTCAACCACGTTGCGGATATCCGCGACGGGCGGCAGCGGCAGATCGCGCTCCCAGTTAATGCCTTTAAGATGCTGCCCGTCAACATTGGCACCGGCGCTAAAGTCATTCATCGCCGCAACGCTGCGGTCTGCGATGATGGGCATATTCAGCCCGACCGGGCCGAGGGAGCCAGGACCGGCGTTCACCAGCGTGCGGATCTCGTCTTCGGTTGCAAAGGTCAGCGGTGAGGCAACGATATCAAGATGCTCTGCTTTGATTTCGTTCAGCTCGTGATCGCCACGCACCAGCAGGGCAACAAGGCTATGACCGCTCTCTTTGGTTGCGTGTACCATCAGGGTTTTGACGGTTTTTTCAACAGGCAGGCCATATTGTTCGACCAGCTCAGCAATGGTTTTCGCATCGGGCGTTGCGAACTGCTCCATTGGCTGGGTGGCAGCCGCACGGCCCCCGGCCGGTGCGACCGCTTCCGCTTTTTCAATATTAGCGGCGTAGTCAGACTCGGTAGAGAACACCACATCGTCTTCACCGCTCTGTGCCAGAACCTGGAACTCGTGTGAGGCACTGCCGCCGATAGAGCCGGTATCCGCATCAACAGCGCGGAAGTCGAGGCCCATGCGGGTGAAACTCTGGCTGTAGGCGCGATACATCGCCTCATAGGTTTCCTGCAGGGATTCCTGGGTGGTGTGGAACGAGTAGGCATCTTTCATGATGAATTCACGCGAACGCATGACGCCGAAACGCGGGCGCACTTCATCACGGAATTTGGTCTGGATCTGGAACAGATTTATCGGCAACTGCTTGTAAGAGCTGAGTTCGTTACGGATCAGGTCAGTGATCACCTCTTCATGCGTCGGACCCAGAACAAAAGGGCGCTCACCACGGTCAACGAAGCGCAGCAGCTCCGGCCCGTACTGCTCCCAACGGCCACTCTCCTGCCACAAATCTGCCGGCTGAACAACCGGCATAGAGATCTCAATCGCACCGGCGTTGTTCATCTCTTCGCGCACGATGTTTTCAACTTTTTTGAGCACGCGTAAACCGGTTGGCAGCCAGGTATAAAGACCGGATGCCAGTTTACGGATCATGCCAGCGCGCAGCATCAGCTGGTGGCTGATCACTTCGGCATCGGCAGGTGTCTCCTTCAGAGTGGAGAGCAAATATTGAGTAGTACGCATGAGTTACGATTCCATATGAACGGAAAGAGAGCCAAAAAAACGTGGACGCTAGTGTATCAGTGTGACAGGAGAGTCAAAAGGTGCCGGGAGAAATTAACGCGGGTCGATGGCGATAACTTCTGTGCCTGGGTGGATAACACGCCAGCGGACGTTGAAATCCAGCAGCCATGCAGCATATTCACGCTCGGGCTCTTCGCCTTTGCGATAGGCAGGGCGCGGATCCTGGGCGAGAACCTGATGAATAAAACGTTCAAGATGGGGAAAGCGCTGCTGGTGCTGCATCAGCTGCATCCGTGCATGGGGGCTAAAGCTCACCGGCATATCGGCAACAGGGGCCTGCTGGGCAAAACCGGCGCGTGCGTCAGGTAATGCTTCGGCAAACGGCAGGTAGGGTTTGATATCAACGACAGGGGTACCGTCAACCAGGTCAAGGCTGCCCAATTCGAGGATGACCTGCTGTCGCTCATAGCGAATTCCTTTCAGTTCCACCAGAGACATCCCGACCGGGTTAGGGCGGAAGGTTGAACGGGTGGCGAAGACCCCCATACGCGCATTACCGCCTAAACGTGGGGGACGTACCGTTGGACGCCAGCCGCCTTCCATCGTCTGGTGGAAGATAAACAGCAGCCACAGGTGGCTGAAGGCTTCCAGGCCACGTACCGCATCGGGATGATTATAAGGCGCATCGAAATGGAGCTCTCCGCCGCCATCCTGAATTAAGCCAGGCTGGCGGGGAACAGCAAACTTTTCCTTCCACGGGGAATGAATCTTGCCGATTTGCTGGAAGGAAAATGTGGTCACTACTGGGCGACTCTCAGGGCTGAACCCTGGCACAGGGTCTGACGATAGCAGCCCTCAATGCTGGCCGTGATTTCACAATTATTCAGCAGCACAGCATTGGCGTGAAGCGTAGCCGCCTTGGTCTGCAGCTGATGACGCACAATGTTCATGTCAGTAGGAAAATCTGCGGCTCTGGTCTGGCAGGCTGAACCGGTAACCCGGCCTAATGCCAGGAAAGGTTTGCCCGCGAGTTCGTCAGGGTGACTCAGCAGTTTTACTGGGGTGTGAGAGGTCACAACCGACATAGTGCTTTTTGCCTCGGGTTTTGATTGGGATTTTTTTTGATCATTCTGGTCTGCTGTGTGCGCACAACCAGTCAGGGCTAATGATACCAAAATAAAGGCTAATTTACGCATTATACAATTCCTTTGTATAGTGTTATTTGAAGTGGCGAGTTTATCACTATCGGTTTTGTTATAAAATAACTTGTTGAATACAAAGATAAATATAGGGATTATCTTATAGGTTGAGGCGGGCTGTCTTTCACCGATTCGGGGCAGTAGGTGTTCAGGACCAGGGGTCGCAACTGCCCCCGGTACAGAACAAAAGCGGGGGTTACTGGCTGGAGACCTTCAGGGCAGAACCCTGGCATACGGCCTGACGCAGGCAGCCCTGAGCGCCGCTAACAATTTCACATTTATGGACGAGTACTGCATTCGCTTTCATGCCGGAGGCTCGTATCTGCATGCGTTTGCGTGCTGTCGCAAGATTGGGTGGCGAATCCTGTGCGTTGCTCTGACAATCATCACCATACACTTCCCCCAGGTCGCGGAACGGTTTGCTCACCAGATCGGCTGCATCCGTATACAGTTTTACCGGAGCAGGGCGGGCTGCGGGTTTAGAGTGAGATGAGTCGTTTTGCGTTGACTGCGGAAATGGTTTAACGGGCTCATAGGGTTTAGGCAGCAACGAACACCCTGTCAGCGACAGTGCTAACAGACAGAGCGGTAAAACACGCATGGGGAATTCCTCACGTTCGGTAAAAGTGGCGTTATTGAACCAAGCCAGAGCAGAAATAACAAGCGGAGAGCATGCACTAAAGCACGTATGATAATGAGACGATGAGAATGCGGGTGGCAGGCACCACCCGCAGTTGCAACTTACCAGCCTTTGACTGCGCCACCGTTGAACACTTTGTTCGCGGCGTCATTCACTTCATCAGACTGATAGGCCTGGACGAATTTCTTCACGTTTTCCGCGTCTTTGTTATCTTCACGGGCGACGATCAGGTTCACGTAAGGGGAGTCTTTGTCTTCCACGAAAATACCGTCTTTTGCCGGTGTCAGGTTAATCTGACTGGCATAGGTGGTGTTGATGACGGCCAGCGCGATCTGCTGATCGTCCAGAGAACGTGGCAGCTGTGGCGCTTCCAGCTCGACCAGCTTCAGGTTTTTCGGGTTCTCAACCACATCCAGCGAGGTTGGCAGCAGGCCAACGCCGTCTTTTAGTTTGATCAGACCCACTTTCTGCAGCAGCAGCAGAGAACGGCCCAGGTTGGTAGGATCGTTAGGGATTGCGACCTGGGCACCGTTCTGCAGTTCATCCAGCGATTTGATTTTCTTAGAGTAACCGGCAATCGGATAGACAAACGTGCTGCCGACAGACACCAGCTTGTAGCCACGGTCTTTGATCTGCTGATCGAGATAAGGTTTGTGCTGGAAGGCATTTGCATCAATGTCGCCTTTGCTCAACGCTTCGTTAGGCAGTACATAATCGTTGAAGGTCACCAGCTCAACGTCCAGACCATATTTATCTTTAGCGACTTTTGCTGCCACCTCGGCAACCTGCTGTTCGCTCCCGACGATCACACCCACTTTAATGTGGTTTGGATCTTTCTCTTTCTGGTCACAGCCAGCCAGTGCCAGGGTACCGATAAGCGCGCCGACAGCGGCAAGCGTTTTAACATTAAAAGACATATCCCTTCCTTAAATAGAGAGAAATTACTGTTGTGTTTACTTGTGACTGACCGCACGAACGATGCGATCGCCGCAGAACTGAATCAAATACACCAAAACAACCAGCAGGATTAATACCGTGTTCATCACCGTCGCGTTATAACCGATATAACCATACTGATAGCCAATCTGACCCAGACCGCCTGCACCGACAGCACCACCCATTGCAGAATAGCCGACCAGGGTAATCAGAGTAATAGTAGCGGCATTCACCAGACCAGGGAGTGCTTCCGGTAACAGAACCTTGCGGATGATCTGTAGTGGGGTAGCCCCCATGGCGCGTGATGCCTCAATTAAACCGGTGGGCAGTTCAAGCAGGGCGTTCTCTACCATGCGCGCAATAAAAGGTGCAGCACCCACGGTAAGCGGAACAATCGCTGCCTGCAGGCCGATCGAGGTGCCGACAATAATGCGGGTGAAGGGGATCATCCAGACCAGCAGGATAATGAACGGGATAGAACGGAAGATGTTGACCGCCGCTGACAGCACGCGGTAAAGCTTTGCGTTCGCCACGATCTGCCCCGGGCGGGTAACATACAGAAGAACGCCGACCGGCAGGCCAAGCACAAAACCGAAAAAGCCGGAGACAAAGGTCATCATCAGGGTTTCCCAGATGCCGCGGCCCATTAACCACATCATCGCCTCAGACATAACCTAATACCTCTATCTTTACATGGTGTTCTTGCAGGAAGGCGATGGCAGCCTGGGTGTCGGCTGTGTCACCGTGGATCTCAGCCAGCATAATGCCGAACTTCACGCCTCCGGCGTAATCCATCTGCGCACTGATAATATTGTTATTCACATTGAAGCGGCGGGCTGACTCAGACAACAGCGGCGCATCGACCGACTGACCGGTAAACTCCAGACGCAATAAAGGAACGGTCGTAGGACTGGCTTCCGGCGTCAGACGCTTGAGGTAATCTTCTGGAATGTCCAGATGCAGCGTTGACTGGATAAACTGCTGTGCCAGCGGCGTCTTCGGATGAGAGAAAACTTCGCTCACCGTATCCTGCTCGATCAACTGTCCGTTGCTGATCACTGCAACACAGTCACAGATACGTTTTACGACATCCATCTCATGGGTGATCAGCAGAATGGTGATCCCCAGACGGCGGTTAATATCCTTCAGCAGCTCCAGGATGGAGCGGGTAGTGGCCGGATCCAGCGCGCTGGTGGCTTCATCGCACAGCAGCACTTTCGGGTTACTGGCCAGCGCACGGGCGATTGCCACACGCTGTTTCTGCCCGCCGGAAAGGTTGGCAGGCCATGAATCATGCTTGTCAGCCAGGCCGACCAGATCCAGCAGTTCAGTAACGCGATGTTTGATCTCGGCTTTCGACAGGTTACCCAGCTCCAGCGGGAGCGCCACATTACCGGCAACGGTGCGCGAGTTCAGCAGATTAAAGTGCTGGAAAATCATGCCAATCTGGCGGCGCGCCAGGGTGAGCTGCCCTTCCGACAGCGTAGTGAGATCCTGGTTATCAACCAGCACGCTGCCGGACGTAGGGCGCTCCAGTAAATTGACGCAGCGGATCAGGGTGCTTTTACCCGCACCGGAAGCGCCGATCACGCCATAAATTTGTCCGGCAGGCACATGCAGACTGACATCGGACAGGGCGGTAATGCTGCGTGACCCTTGCTGGAATACTTTGGTGATATTTGAAAGTTTAATCATTGATTTATTTATTATCGTGATGGGAGTTATCCGTGGCGTTCAATAAAAACGGTATCCCTGATTACCGGGACTGAATGGATGGTAGGGCATCCAGACGTCTAAATCAATCGAAGTCATTCAAACGGGCATTCTCTCTTTTAGCGCAATGATGCGATACACTACGGCAAATTTTGAAGCAGGAGTTCCTACGTGACTGAGAAAGTCCCCGCAATTTTCCTCGATCGTGATGGCACTATTAATGTGGATCACGGTTACGTTTTTGAAAGTGACAACTTTGAGTTTATCGACGGCGTGATTGATGCCTTGCGTGAACTGAAGGAAATGGGCTTCGCGCTGGTCCTGGTGACTAACCAGTCTGGTATTGCGCGCGGCATGTTCACCGAAGATCAGTTTATGCACCTTACCGAGTGGATGGACTGGTCACTGGCTGACCGTGAAGTGGACCTGGACGGCATCTACTTCTGTCCGCACCACCCGGATGCAATAGTAGAAGCGTTCCGACAGTCTTGTGACTGCCGCAAACCCCAGCCGGGTATGCTCCTGACGGCCCAACAGGATCTGAACATTGATATGGCCGCTTCATATATGGTTGGCGATAAGATTGAGGATATGCAGGCTGCTTTTGCTGCCGGGGTCGGAAAAAAGGTGCTGGTCCGCAGCGGTAAACCGGTGACGACTGAAGGTGAGCAAGCGGCGGATTGGGTACTGGACAGCCTGAAAGCGCTGCCAGCACGGATTAAACAGGGCTAAAAAACAGCGTTTCGCACGAACTTTAAGCAGGCAGTGAAAAAGTCGATATTACTGCTTGCGTTCCCGGGTCGCCTGTCTATAATGCGCAACCACTGAGACGGCACAACGGCTTACAGGCCAGCGGCTCAGGAGGTTCAGGAAGTCTCTGAACCGCCGGAAAAACTTCTCAAAAAGAAGTTGACTCCGAAGGAGGAAAGCGTAATATACGCCACCTCGCGACA
>NZ_JBVHNP010000005.1:0-326116 GCF_055556675.1 Erwinia sp. PME.40.26/001 | reverse complement strand
GTGATTTCACCCACCGCCTGCGCCGTTTGCAGACGCTTTTGCTCTTTCTCTTTGTTAAAGATCGGGCTGATGCTGCCATTAGCCTTAGTGGTGTCGCGGCTCAGACTGCCTACATCCTGCTGTTGGTTAGCCGTATCGCGGATAACAATATTGCCCTGCCCGACCGCAGACTGAGTGGTGCCTTCCGCATGCCCCTTGCCGTTCAGCCCCGCCAGCAGCGTGCTGGCCGAGTTCGACAGCACGTTGCCCAGCATCTGGCCGCTCATCGTTCCGCCGTTGCTCATACCGGCGCTGATCCCACTATGGCTGACTTTGTAATCTGCCTGGTTGCCCAGGTCGCTGAAGCCCAGCGTCCCGGTCTCCAGACGATTTTTGTCTGCCCCTGCCTGGCTGGCCACCACCGCACCGTTCAACTGGGTGTGGTCGCCCACCCGGATATCGAACCCGCCCTTGCCCGCATAGATGCCACTCTGCTCCATAACACTATCATAGGTGCTGTGCATCTTGTCCTGACTGGCACTGATGTAACCTGAGGCCGTCGTCGAACCGAAGGTAAAGCTGCCGCCTGCGCCAAGGCTGGTCTGTTTTGAATCGTAGCGGTCGCTGTCCTGCTGACTGGTGATGGTCAGGTTGCGCCCGACATCGGCGCTGACCTGATTACCGTTCACCTGAGCGCCGGTTAACGTGGTGTCACGCCCGCTGTTCAGCGAGACGTTACCACCGCTGTCGAGGGTGGTTTCACTCCACTGCGTACCGTTACCGGCGTCTTTGCCTTTCGCGCCGTTGGCACTGGCAAAGATGCTCAACCCGGCGTTGCCACTGCCCACGCCAAAACTAACGCCCACGCCGCCACCACCGCTGGAGTTACTGCCGACAGATTGCTGCGTGTTGGCCGCGCCGGTTAACAGGATGTCATTCGCCGCCGTCAGCGTGGTGTCACCGCCCGCTTTCAGCTGGCTGCCGCCAATGGCGATATCCCCGCTGTTTGCCGATTTACCTTTACCCGTTGCGGTAATCGCCAGATTCTGCCCGGCATTCAGGGTGGATCCGGATACGGTATCACTACGATGCTGTGATTGTGATGTTGTTTTTTGCGAGTTCAACGAAATGCTGACGCCAATTCCGTTATTCGGGTCGCCGCTGACTTGCGCCTGCTGGCTGGCCAGCTGTGCCTGCACCCCGGAGAGGGCGGTTTTTGTCGCCTGCAGGGCCGCCAGGCGACTGTCACTTTCTCCTTTCGCCGCCTGTGCGGTGGCGATGGCATTATTGATCGCCTCGCCAACCGCACCGGAGAGCGCCAGCGTAATCCCCGTGGATTTCTGCTCGAACCGCTCGTCCACGGTACGCTTATCATGACCCGGCGCGATGACCACACTGTCACCGTTGACCGTTAACGATTGACCCGCCACCAGGTCAGCACCGCTGATCTTCACGCCGTCAGCCGCGCTGACCGTCACATTGCCCCCGGTGCTGCCGACGGTACTGACGCTCTGGCTCTGGGTCGTGCCCTTCACTTTTAAGTCATGCTTCTGGCTGGAGGTGCCGATGGTGATACCAATCCCACCCGTACCCATCAGCCCGCTTTTTTTCGTTTCACTGAAACGCCAGCTGGAGTCCGTGTTGGTCGCGGCAACAATATCGATATTACTGGCCGCTTTCAGGGTTACGTCGTCGTCCCCCACCACCTGCGATTCTTTCACCAGGATATTTTTACCGGCCTCCACGCTGACGTTATCACCGCTCAGCAGCGTGCCTTTCTCCGCAGTCGAATAGTCCTCTTTGATGGTGTGGGTGGTTTTTTTGCTAAGGAATCCTTTTTTGGTTTTCGTCTCTTCTTTGTAGAAATAATCACTCTCGGTGGCCGTCGTCAGGTTGACGTCATTCCCCGCGTTCAGGGCAATATCCTGCTGTGCCGTCACCTGGGTGGCCGCACTGTTAATATCCCGCCCCGCCTGCACCGCAGTATTGCCGCCGCTGGCAATCTCCGTGCCCTGCTGGCGCACCGCTTCGTGGATTTCCGTGCGTTCGCTGCTGCGGTAGCTGTCACCTTTAGTGGTGGTGGCCGCCAGCAGATTCACATCCCTGCCCGCCTGTAATGTCACATCGTTATCGGCCACCAGGCCTGCCGCCTGGCTGTTCAGATCGCGGCCTGCGCTGAGCGTCAGATCATTGCCGCTGGTCAGCGTGGTGCGATCCTGACCGGTGACATGGTTTTCCCCTTTACCCTTGCTGCTGCGCTGCGCGGTGTCTGCTGCGTTCAGGTTGAGGTCGTGCCCTGCCGACAGCGACAGATCCTTTGTCGCGCTGATGGTGCTGGCGGTGGCGCTGAGATCGTTTCCGGCATTGAGGGTTAATGAACCACCCGCAGAGAGATCGCTGCCGACGTTGTCGACCTTACCGCTGCTGGCGATGTTTTTGCCGGCATACCCGGTATAACGACTGCTGCTGGACGTCTGATTGGCATTGATAGCAATATCGCCTGCCGCATCCAGTTTCAGATCGCCGCCTGCCGTCACCTTACTGCCGGTGACCGTAATATCCTTGCCCGCTTTCAGCGTTACGCCCTGCTGTGCGCTCATCGTTGCCGTTGTGCCCAGCTGGGTCTGGCTCATTGCCGCACCGGAGCCAAGCCAGCCTTTGCTACTGGCGTTCCACTGCGTGGCCAGCGTCTGGTTATTAATACTGCCGTCGAGGCTCTCCAGCGCCAGTGTTTTGCCACTGATGGCCGAACCGATATTGTTGATATCGCCCAGCGCGCTGAGGTTCATATCCCCGGCAGCGCTTATCAGGCCTGCGTTCAGGTTACTGATGCTGTTCTGGCTGTTGATATTCAAATTGGTTTTGGCGGCCAGCGTGCTGCCATTGTTGGTCAGCGTTCCGGCGTTGAGTTCCACCGAGTTAGCGGCAATCACGCTGCCGCTGTTGACGGTAATATCCTTCGGTGACAAATAGAGCTTTGGCACCATCACGGTTTCGCCGTTAATCTGCGTCGCTTCCCACCAGACAATGCTGTGGTCAAGCGCAGCAACCTGTTTTGCATCCAGCGATACGCCAAATTTCAGGTTCAGCGACTGCTGGGCGCTGGCCGCGCTATCCAGCAGATAGCGCATCTGTTCCAGGTCGGAACCCACTCCGTTCAGATAGCGGTTGCCGGTCTGATTAAGCAGCGCATTGCTGACATAGCGGGTATCAAAGGCCGCATCACCCAGCAGACGGTAGTCGTAGTCAGGCTTAAGATTGAGGCGATCCAGCAGGTAGGACGATCCAAGGAACTGTTTCTGGTCGGTGTAAGCACTGCGCGTTTCCTGCGGTGCGCTGCCCGGCTGTTTGCCCAGTAACGCATTGAGATCGCCAAACAGGTTGTGATCCAGCTTGCCCAGCCCGTCGAGCTGCGGATTGGTGACGATCAGATACGGGCTTTTGGGATCGCTGGCAGGAACGAAATAGCCGTTATTGCCGGTGGGCAGTGGCCACGCGCTGGTGTCGATGCCCTGAGCCACCGGCTGCTGCAAAGGTGTGGCGGCCTCAGGAAACAGCGATGTGCTGCTGTGACTGGTTGTACGCTGGTCGGCCAGGGTCACCATTGGCTCGCCACTGCTGTCCAGCGCTTTGCCATCACTCATCTGTTGCAAGGCAGACTGGATCTGCACCTGCCACTGGGGTGAATTGACCGTCACTTTTTCTGTGCCGGACAGGGCCTGTTGTTGCACAGTGCTGCCGATACCCTGCTGGCTGAGGGTATTGAGCACGGGTTTTGCCAGGGTACTGGTGATCGTGCCGCTATTGGCACGGGTAGTCGTATTGCTGACGTTACTGGTGAAGCTGGCGGTCAGTGCCCCCCCGGACTGAATCACCGCGCGCAATGTGCTCCCGGAGGAGAGGTTTTCAGTGGTGGGGCCGCCACTTAACAAGAAAGTAAAGTCGAAACTCTTTTTCGTGTGATCCGGGTCCTTGATGAATGTTCTACACGTCTTCGTATACATTTGAACGCATTCATATGTCTGCCAGACGCGTGCCGTTCCATTTTCAATCGAGTCATTATCCAATCTGCTTCCCTGCAATTGCATACTTTTGCTGGCAAGCAGATCGCTGGCTTTATTTTCCAGATTATCGGCATTGATGGTCAGGTCTTTTCCTGCAGAAATACGTGCTGCACCCCCGCTGGCGCTAGCCGTTACCTGTTTTTCGCTTACCAGAACAGTTTGCTGATTGTATTGAGTCAATAAATCCGCGTAGGGATGATCGATGCACACATTGCCCTGACCGTGACAAGACTCATCGTTACCAAATGTCAGCTTATCCCTGGTCATAGGGAGCATGATGCTCCCAGAATCAGACGGATAATAACTCTTCTCATCCACCTTATATGTCAGCCCGTCGCGCTGATTAAGCAGATGCGCAGTGGACATCGAAATGTCCCCATTTCGCGTCTCAATGGTGCCGGAGGTGTTAATGATTTCACTGTTGGCATTGCCTGCGGCATCACGCTGCATCCAGAGATTATTGTCGGCGAGGATATCGCCGCGCTGGTTGCGGATGCTGTTGGCCTGCAGACGCATATCCTGGCCGGCATAGAGTAAGGCTGTGTTAATGATGCTGCCCGGTGCCGTCAGCGTCAGTGACCCACGGGTTCCGGTAAAGCCGGCGACATTGATATCGCCACGGCTGGTCAGCGAGATGTCACCCCCGCCCTGCACGCTCCCGGCGTCATTGAGGTTGATCTGGCTACCAGTCAGGGTGCTGGTTCGAGTGCCAGAGGTGATTTTCCCACTGTTGCTGAGGATGCTCCCCGCGCTGAGAGTAATGCCCTGCCCCTGCATCACGCCCTGGTTATCGATGGCACCGTTGCTGGTGACCGTCAGCTGATTGCCTGCCGCCAGCGTGCCGCGATGCGTAAAGGCGTTGCCCAGTGTGGCCGTCAGATCCCCAAGGGCCACCAGCTGGCCGGTGGGGGACAGTTCGCTGGCCTTGAGGGTCAGCACACCGCCGCTGAACAGCCGGCCGCTGTCCTGCTGAACGACATTGTTCCCCGTAACGGCTAACTGCCGATTACCCAGTACGGTGCCGCTGTTATTTAGCTGTTGGTAGTCAACCGTCAGCCGATCGCCCTGAACACTGCCCAGATTGAGCAGACGGCTGCCCGTCAGGGTGCCCTGCTGCTGTACCAGCAGCGTGCCTTTATTTTCTACCTGTGCCGCCTTGAGCAGCAGGTCGGTGGCCTGCAGCCAGCCTTCATTGTTAAACTGCGCGGCATTCAGAGTCAGATCGTCGCTGGATAACAGCTTCCCGCCATTCTGCGCCGTCCCGGTGAGATCCAGCCGGGTCTGTTTGCCGCCCTGTATCGTACCGTCGTTGCTCATCTGCGCCGCCTGGAGCGTCAGCGCCTGCTGGCTGAACAGTATCCCGTTCTGATGATTGGTCAGGCGATCGCCGATGACCAGAGTCAGCCCGTTATCACCCTGTAACCTGCCGCTATTGTCCAGCGTGCTGCCGTTCATGGTCAGCGTATTGCCCTGAATACGTCCGGCATTCTCTATTGAGGTCGCATTCACGCCCAGCGCACCGCCGCTTAACAACGATCCGGCCTGCTGCTGTTTTAGCGCACCCGTCAGGCCCAGGGTCAGGTTATCCACCCCACTAATGGTGCCCTGGTTATCTAGCGTATCGGCCGTCAGCGTGAGATTTTTAGCGGTCCACTGCCCCTGATTGCTGAGGGTGGCGGCATGCAGTAACGCGCTGCCCTGTGCAGCGATCTGGCTACTGGCAGCGGAGGTCAGCGTATCACTCAGCTGCAAAGCCAGGTTGTCGGCGCTCTGTATACGGCCCTGATTGCTCAGGGTGCGGGCGTTGGCGACAATATCCTGCGCCTGCCAGATGCCATCATTACTCAGGCTGTCGCCGTTTATTCTCAGGGTGCCCTGGGTCAGCAGCTTACCGCTGCCGCTATATATGCGTTGCACTGCGGGTGTTGCCGCCAGCGCCATGCGTGCCACAGCGGCGGGGAGAGATCCGAGGGTCAGGGCCTGCAACCCCACCAGCGTGCCGTTGTTGGTCAGCGTTGCGGCGTCTACCGCCAGCGTGCTGCCCTGCACCGCGCCCTGATTAGTGAAGCCGGTGGCACGCAGCGTCACGGCATCTTCGCCGAGCAGCTTGCCGGTAGTGTTCAGCGTCGCAGCATCAAGCTGAATGCCGCCCTGGCTTAAAATCTCACCCGTATTCACCAGCGTATCCCCGACCTGTGCCGAGACGCCTGCGCTGCCAATGGCCGTTCCGAGATGCTGCCAGTTCTGCGCCGCCACACTCACCTGCGCCCCCTGCAGCGTGCCGTCAGTGGTTAACCCATTACTGCTGAGTTCCAGGCTGCCGCCGCTCAGGGTCTGCCCGCTGGCGCGCTGGATTAGCCGATCGGCGGTGGCAGTCAGGTGTTGATCACCCTGCCACAGGCCGCTATTGCTAAGGGTATTGCCGTTTAGTTCGAGGTCGCGGGCGATCATTTTCCCGGTGTTTATTACGCTGTCTGCGCTTAACTGCGCCGTCGCCTGGCTGCGGATCTGACCGCTGTTCTCCAGCGTGCCGGTCAGCGCGCCGTCAAGATGGTCTGATCCCATCAGGGTGCCGCTGTTGGTCAGTTGACCAAGGTTGAAGCGCAGCGTTGCCCCCTGCCCCTGCCCGGCATTGATGGCACGGTCACCGTGCAGATCCAGCATCCCTGCACTCAGTAACTGACCGCTGGCCTGGTTATCCAGCGTGGTGGCCGTGAGCGTCAGCGCGTTCTCGCCCTGCATCCGTCCGGCATTGACCAGCGAATTAGCTGCCACATCCAGCTTCCGGCCCGCCAGCAGTTGGCCCCGGTTATTCAGCTCGCGCGCCGTCACCGTCAGGGAGTCACTGACCTGCAGTAACCCGTCATTGTTCAGACTGTCGAGCGCCAGCGTCAGTCCGCCCGCCTCCATCAGCGTACCGCTGGCGGTGTTGTTGAGTTGCGTCGTATCTAATGTCAGTGCGCGATTCGCCTGTAACAGGCCGCTGTTGGTCAGCACGCGGGCCACCGTCAGCTCACCACGGTCAGTGATCAGCAGCGTTCCGCTGTTGTTAACAGTTGCGCTATTCAGCACCAGATGCCCGGCCTGTAGCTGACCGCCATTGTTCAGAGTGCGGCTGGTCAGGTCAGCGCGCTCACCGCTCACCAGCGTTGCCCCCATCAGGTTATTGATTGTCCCGCTGTTCACCACCAGCGCCTCACTGCCCTGTATCCAGCCACGATTGACCAGGCTGGTCGCATTGAGGGCCAGTGCTGGCGTAACCATCTGGCCATCATTGACCACCGTCGCGGCATCAAGGGTCAGCGTGCGGGTGGCACTGGCTTCACCTCCCAACTGCTGGGTGAACTGCTGTGCCAGTGTCAGAGCCGTGGTCATCCCCTGCAGGAGGCCGCTGTTGTTCAGGCTGTCTCCCTTCACCACCAGCGCCCCGTCAGAAAGTATGTCGCCCCGGTTGTCGACGGTTTGCACCTGCAGGGTCAGGTTGTCATTACTCTGCAACGTACCGTGATTATCAAGACGATCGCCGGAGATGCTGAGTGCTGCCGCGGCGATCTGCCCGCCGTTATCCATCCTCTTGCTGGTCGCCGTCAGCTGCTGCTGTGACAGTAACACCCCCCCCTGCTGATTGTTCAGATCGAGATAATCTGCGCGCAGAGAACGGGCGTTGATCTCTCCCCGGTTATCCAGGCTGTCGCCACTCAGCGTCATATTGCCATCGCCGGCGATCAGTCCGGCATTGTTAAGCTGCGCCGGGTTAAGCGTCAGGTCACCACCGCTGTGTAGCGTGGCACCCTGTAAATTATCAAACAGATCGGCCTGCAGGTGCAGGGCGCGGCTGCCGTCCAGCAACCCGCCGTTGGTCAGGTGCTGCGTGTTCAGCGACAGTTCGGGTGCCACCAGCGTGCCGCCGTTGGCCAGACTGTTGGCGGTGATGTCGATGCGTGCCGCGTTACTTTTGCCGCGATGATCGAGGGTGGCGGCATTGACGGTAAAGTCGCCGAGCGCTGTCTGGGTACCCTTCAGCGTCGCCTGCTGTGCTTCGACAGTCAGCTTGCCCCCACTCTGGACCTGCGCCGTGCTCAGGGTCGTCAGCGCCTCCCCCTTCAGGGTCAGATTGCCACCTGCGTTGACCTCACCGCCCAGCTGCATCTGACCGGCCTGCAGATCAATCGCCTGCTGGCTGGTGATACGGCTACCCTGCTGGCTGATAAGTGTGTCACCGCTCAGGGTAATACCCCGGCTGCCGGACAGCAGCCCCTGCAGCTCCCCCTGTCCGCTATGAACAGACAGCAGGCCTTCGCTGAGAATATTTCCCTGCGCACCCTGCGTCAGCCTGTCGCTAACCGTCAGGCTGGCATCCGTTTTCGCACTGAGTGTGCCGTTCTGATCAAGCTGGCGCGCCGTCAGGGTTAACCCGCCACCGCTTAATATCTCTCCCTGGTTATAAAGCTGGCCACCGTCGACCGTCAGTCTGCCGCTACTCTGCAGCTTGCCCCGATTATGCTGCGTGGCGGCCTGCACCTTCAGATTGCGGTTAGCCACCAGCGCGCCGCTATTCTCCAGCGTGCCAGCCTCCACGCTAAGATCCTGCGCGGCGGTGAGTTTCCCCTGCTGCGACAGAGTGCCGATCGCGGTGCTGTGTATATTGCCTGCCGCATTCCCCTGGCTCTGCACATCCACCCTCAGCGCATCACCGTGCAACTGAATATCGCGGGCTGCGGTCAGCGAGCCATTCGCCAGCGTGACCGTTTTTCCGGCATTCAGCACCACATCACGATCGCTGACCAGTCCGCCCTTCTTAAGCGTCACATCACCGTCACTGCTGACCATGATGTCGCCACCAGCTTTATGATCGCCGCTGAGCGCCACTGCCTGACCGTGGACCTTCAGCGCCCCGCTGGCAAGGCTGTTGCTTACCGACAGCTTGCCGCTGGCATCCAGAGTAATATCGCCCTGACGAGCATTGAGGTTACCGAGATTGACCCCCAAGCCTTTGTCGCTGGAGACCAGACGAATACGATTGGCGTACATGCCACCGAGCGCGCCGGTATCTACCGCCACCGCCGGCGGTGAACTCGCGGAGGACACGGCGGTGACCTTACCCTGTGCATCAACCCGGTTCGAACCGACAATGACCGTCAGATCGCGGGCATGGATATCCGCATTGATTTCAGTGGCGCGCGCAATAATTGACAGGGCATCACTCTGGCTGGCATTCAGCCCCTTCCCTTCAACGATAATGCTGCCCCGGGAGACGTCCAGACTGCTGACGTTGCCTTTGCTGTCGAAGGTCGGTTTCCCGGTCGTCAGCGTCACCTGCGGGGTGTTGATAAAACCGCAGCCATTACAGGTGATACCGTACGGGTTGACCACCATCACATTGGCGGCCTTCCCGGCCACCTCGGTAAAACCCTGTAACTGCGAACGGTTGCCGCCGACCACTTCGTTAATGATGCCGCGCGCTTCTTTACCTGCAGTCAGATGAGGGTTGTTCTGGATCAATCCGCCCAGTTGGGTCTGCGTCAACGGGCCAGTGGCGTTATTCAGGATCAGGCCCGGCTTGCCAACGTTATAGTCTTTAAACTGATTGTGGGAAATTCCTGCCTGATTGGGCGTGGCAATGTTCAGCACCGGCACCCCGTTGCCCGCTTTATCCACCTGGCTGCCCGGCGTCACCGGGGTGAGCGCCGCCACCGCCGGCAGCAGTGGCTGCCCGCCAATCAGCGCACAAATCAGATAACTCAGCAGGCGCTGAGAACGAGGAACCGGGTGCTGAAGATTGTCCATAATCATTGCCTCTTAAAATACCAGCGAGATGCGGTACTGCACGACGATCGGGTCTGGTGCCAGCCAGTCCGGATAATCCAGCGGTGTTCCCAGGGTTAACTGAGTCGAGATATAGCGCTGACTGGTCGTAAGGCCGATGGCACTACCCCACAGGGTGCCGGATGCCCAGGGATCGAACCGATCGCTGTGCAACCAGCCACCGTCCAGCGCAGCCACTGCGTTCACCTGCCCCAGCACCGGCAAGGTAAACAGGCTGTAGTTCATTTCATTGCGCCAGTAGCCGCCGTTATCCCCGGAAAGGTACTGCTCTTTAAAACCGCGTACCGAGCTGTCCCCACCGAGAGTCAGGCGCTCGCTGCCGTACAGACGATCCGGTGACCACTGGCCGTAGAAGCTGCTTAACCACCACAGGTCTTGAGTGACGGGCAGCTGATAGCTGCCGCTCAGGCTCCATTTACGGAACTCTGCTTTCGGCACATCGCCGTTTTTACCCTCGTCACTTTCCGCCGAGAACCACGGCATACCGCGCGTCAGCATCGGGTTAAGGGTGGCGATGCCACCCCACAGCTTTTGCGTATGATTCACGCCAATTTGCAGGCTGGAGAGATTCCGACTGCTGCTCTGCAGTCGTGCATCGTTGAGCCAGTTACGGCTGCTACGCTGATTCACGCTGACGGCGAGGCCGGTTTTGATGTCACTGTTGCGGTACAGCCCCCAGTAGCCGTTAATGCGGTGGGTTTTAGTGTCCCCGCGCGACAGCCAGTCAAAACCGTTATTATTGATAGTACTGAGGTAATTGCTCCAGCTGTAGCTGTAGTCCAGCAGGCCGTATCCCCAGGGAATGCTCACACCGGCCTGGACATTTTGTGCATCATGCGCACTGGAGAAGGCCGAACTGCGTCCGCCGCTCACAAACCAGCGATCGGCCAGCCCCAGCGGGTTATTGACCGTCAGTGAACCGCTCAGTTGCCCGCTACCGGTACTTTTCTGGCCGCTGTTATCAAAACTCACCGAGGCGCTAAGGGGGATTTCCGGGGAAGCGGTCAGATTGACGACCGAATACCCCGGCTGGTCTGCGGGGAGGATTTCGATCTGCACGGGCGTGGTACGCAGGCGGTTGATCTGCTCCATTCCCTGTTCGATATCACGCAAGTTAAGGATTTTCCCTTCCCTGCCAGGAAAGGCCATCTTCAGCTCGCGCGCCACTGCGCCGTTCAGGCGGATCTGCTGTAACTTGCCTTCCAGCACCGCCAGCGTTAATTCACCGCCGGAAAGATCCTGCTCGGGAATAAAAGCGCGGCTGGTGATATAGCCCCGGCTGATATACCAGTCAGAAACCCGGTGGGTGAGCTGACTGATGCTGGCCATATCCAGGCATTTTCCCTGCCACGGGGCCATCAGTTGCTGCTGCTGGCGCGGGGAGATCAGGGTACTGCCCGTCAGGTGAACCGTGGTAATACGAAAACAGGGCCCGTCAGGGACTGCCGGCTGAGCCGCAGTGCGTACCTCGGGCAGGGCCGTGCTGCGCTCCAGCTCATCGCGTTGCTGCTGGTTTTGATCGAGGATCTGCTGCTGCTGCTGGCGCACCGCATCACGGTCGGCCGGACTGAGCGGCGCAGCCGACGCACTGGCGATACTAACCGTCAGCAACAGGGCTGTCAGTGTCCTTACTGGAAATAACATCATCATGATATAAGCGCAATAAATGTAAACAAGGCAATAATGGAATGCGCACAGATTACATAATGAGAAATAAGAATAAACTTAATTTATACTGTTTGAAACATTATCTCTAAAGTTTATTTAAATTTACTATTTTATTCTGCTTTAATTAAAATAGCGACAATGATAAACAATCCCACCTCTTTATTAATAATGTATTTAAATGAAATTTTTCTTTCCGTGATATCGCCGTTCACACCATCACTGTCACAACCCTTACCTTTGTCCTCCCCGCCCACGGATACAAATTTTTTCTTCACTTGCCTTGCATCCTGGCCCATAGCGGCAACAATTACTCTTTACCAAGAAAATCAGGGAGAAGAAGATGACACTTTATGCCACGCTGGAAGAAGCCATTGATATGGCTCGTGAAGAGTACCTTGCCGCCAACCCGGAAGTCGATGAGGAAGACGCCTCCGTCAACCAGTTCAACCTGCAAAAATATGTCATGCAGGACGGTGACATCATGTGGCAGGCCGAGTTCCTCACCGACGACGGTGATGAGGGGGAGCTCCTGCCGGCGCTGAGTGGGGAAGCCGCACAGGCAATTTTTGACGGTGACTTTGACGAGATCGAGTTGCGTAACGAATGGCTGCCGGAAAATACCCTGCACGAGTGGGATGAGGGAGAATTCCAGCTGGAGCCTGCCGCTGGCAGTGAAGAGGCAGATGCGGCAGCGGAAGAGTGGGAAGATAATAATACCGACGCCGATAACCGCGCCTGAGGATCAGTGCAGAAAGTAATTACTCATAAGGGCCGTGGCTGGCATCGACCGGCACCAGCAGAGTATCCAGTATCAGCGACAGCGGCAGGTCAATTATCGTGATAAAGCGCCATGCCGAACTCCGCACATCCCACTGTACGCCCGGGTAATACTGATTGCCGTGCCCCTGTCCGGGCACGGTTCTACTGATAATACTGCCGCACCCGCTCAGTACCAGCAGGCTGACTGCTACGATCATACCGCGTAAAAGCATGTTCACCACGTTAACCCCGATTAAAAAACGCACTATTTTACTCTGCGCCTGTCGCTGCACCATAGCACTGAATGCAAATAATACGTAAAAAAAAGCCGGAACGTGAGTTCCGGCTTTTTATTGTTCCGCCTGACGGGCTGACCCGGTAAGCAGGTGAGCCACAGCAGCGACGGGTTTCATTCCCCGTCTGGGGGCGACCCTTTTATGCCTGCCCTGCGTCCTGTTTCGCGTTATTCAGCGCCAGCGGGTTAAGCGTCAACGTATGGTAGTGATCTAACCAGTCGTGATACTTGTCCGCGTTCTGCCACAGACGGTAGTGCATGCGCGACAGCGTCACCGGGTCACTGAGCAGCGCAAGGCGCTGATCGCGATCCAGTTTCGCCGGCGACTCGCTCAGGGCCTGTTCAACGCGGCGGTCACGGGCAAAGTCAAGAATATCGCTCTTCAGGTGGCGCGACGTTGCCATGGCGCTGGCCAGCGCGTTAAACGACGGATGGAACATGGCATGCATAAAGCCATCATCCAGCGCGCGCTCACGGTTCAGCTCCACGTAACGATCGGTATCCAGCAGCTCCTGCGGCGGACTGAACTCTTCCGGGATCAGGAACAGCTTGCCGCGCTTCGATGCCTGGCCGAGCGTACGACGGCTGGACCACACCGACACAAACGGCGACAGGATCAGTGAGAAGACAATCGGTGACAGCCACCAGAGGAAGTTCAGATCCAGCCAGCCCATGCCGCCTGCCCAGACCAGACCGAGCAGCATCTGCGAACCGTGACGCTTAAAGGCCTCACTCCACGGCGTGGCATCATCGTCACGCTGCGGCGAGTTCCACACCACTTCCCAGCCGAGGAATGCGCTGACCACAAACACGGTGTGGAACAGCATACGCACCGGTGCCAGCAGCACGGAGAACAACATCTCCAGGAACAGCGACACCAGCACGCGTAACGCACCACCGTAAGGCTTCGCCCCTTTGCACCATACCAGCACAATACTCAGCAGTTTCGGCAGGAACAGCAGCACCAGCGTGGTGGAGAACAGCGCGATGGCCAGTTCCGGACGCCACTGCGGCCATACCGGGAACAGCTGCCGGGGCTGCATGAAGTACTGTGGCTCCATAAGCGTGTGAACGACCTGCAGGGCGGTAGACAGCGCCAGGAACATAAACCACAGCGGCGCTGACAGATAGGACATCACGCCCGTCAGGAACACGGCGCGGTGAACCGGGTGCATCCCTTTTACCAGGAACAGACGGAAGTTCATCAGGTTACCGTGGCACCAGCGGCGGTCACGCTTCAGTTCGTCCAGCAGGTTTGGCGGCAGCTCTTCATAAGAACCCGGCAGATCGTAGGCAATCCACACGCCCCAGCCCGCACGGCGCATCAGCGCCGCTTCCACAAAGTCGTGGGACAGAATCGACCCGGCAAACGAGCCTTCGCCCGGCAGCGGTGCCAGCGCACAGTGTTCGATAAACGGCTTCACGCGGATAATCGCGTTATGGCCCCAGTAGTGCGACTCACCCAGCTGCCAGAAGTGCAGACCGGCGGTAAACAGAGGACCGTACACGCGGGTAGCAAACTGCTGACAGCGTGCATATAGCGTATCCATGCCGGAAGCTTTCGGAGAGGACTGGATGATACCCGCTTTCGGGTTGGCTTCCATCATGCGCACGAGGCCATTCAGACAGTCACCGCTCATCACGCTGTCAGCGTCCAGTACCACCATATAGCTGTACTGGCTGCCCCAGCGGCGGCAGAAGTCATCGATGTTACCGGATTTGCGCTTCACGCGGCGGCGGCGGCGGCGATAGAAAATACGCCCTTCCCCACCCACATCACGGACCAGCTCCATCCAGGCCTTCTGTTCCGCCATGGCAATATCCGGGTTGTAGCTGTCGCTCAGGATATAGACATCGTAGTTCGCCTGCTCACCGGTACGCACCACGGACTCCCAGGTAGCACGCAGACCGGCAAAGACACGCTCAACATCTTCATTACAGATGGGCATGATTAGCGCAGTACGGTGCTCCGGGTTTATCGCTTCGTCGCCGTTGGTCAGGTACGAAATGCTGTATTTATCCTTACCGATCATCAGCTGCAGGAAGCCCATCAGGGCCGTCCAGAACCCGGCGGAGACCCACAGGAACAGAATGGCAAACAGGAACAGGATCCCGGTCTGCAACACATAAGGCAGGATCTGCAGTAACGACTGCTGCCAGTTCTGGTTGATCATATCCATAGGGTCGATCAGCGCCCAGCCCTGGTATGGCAGTATGGTCTTCATATACCAGGTCGCCACCACCGTCTGGAAGACGGAGAGGAACAGCAGGATATAACGACGAATGGAGCCTACGTGCCGCCATTTGTCCTCATTTTTCTGCTCTTCACGGCTGTCGAAACGCGGTGTGCTTTTACGTCCGCGCAGAGAATCCCACGCGCGCGCCACCGGGTTGGTTCGCCACTCTTCCGGGTACATGGAAGAACGGGTGTGTTTCGGCATCGCTTTCAGCGTGGTACGGTCCAGCGCGTCCTGACCAAACTGACGGCCACCGTCTACAGAGTCAGGCCAGCTCATCTCAACGCGCGCTTTTACCGACTCCTGCGGAGCATCATCGGGACGCGTTTCGACCGGGCCCTCTTCGGCCAGTTGATAGTGCAGCTGGCTGAAAGCCTCTTCCGGCTCTGCGGGCAGCGCATCACGCAGCGCCCCTTTCCGCTCTGGGGGAAGGGGCAGCGCGTCAATATATTCGTCGGGAATTACGGTTGACTTATTCATTGGCAGGCAACTGATTGCTCCAGGTTTCCGTCAGCGTTTTGTCACCGTTAACCAGTGCAGCACGCATCTCGGTCGGCTGTTTATTGTCTTTAACACGAATACGTAACACCAGACGCCAGCCTTTGGTGACCGGGTTGTAACGAACGCTGTTTTCGACCAGCTCTGCGTTATTACCCACGCTCACCTGCGGCGTTACCGGGGTGTTTTCCGGCAGCTTGCTCATCTCCGGGCCAACAAAGTCGACAATAAACGCCACTGTGCCGTCCGGCTGACGCACCAGGTTAGACTGCTTCACGTCACCCGGTGAACGCAGCGTGCTTTTCACATACGCCGTTTCCGGCGAGTGCAGCTGGTTTTCGTCACGCGTAAAGTGCAGGCGATAGGCGAATTTCATCTCTTTGCCCGGCTCAGGCAGGGTTTCCGGCGTCCAGAAGGCCACGATATTATCGTTGGTTTCGTCGGTTGTCGGGATTTCTACCAGCTCAACGCGGCCTTTACCCCAGTCACCTTTTGGCTCAACCCAGCCACTCGGACGCAGATCGTAGCGATCGTCCAGATCCTGATACTTATCGAAATCTCGGCCACGCTGCAGCAGACCGAAACCACGCGGGTTTTCAACGGTAAAGGTGCTGACGGCCAGATGTTTCGGATTATTCAGCGGACGCCAGATCCACTCGCCGTTACCGGCATGGATCGACAGGCCGTTAGAGTCGTGCAGTGCCGGACGGAAGTTAGCCACCTGTGACGGCTGATTCGCGCCAAACAGATACATGCTGGTAAGCGGTGCTACGCCCAGTTTACCTACGTTATCGCGCAGGTAGACCTTCGACTGCACGTCTACGGTGCTGTCTTTACCCGGCGTCAGGGTGAAGCGATAGGCTCCGGTGGCACGCGGCGAATCGAGCAGCGCGTAAATCACCAGATGCTTATCCTGAGGCTTGGGACGTTCGATCCAGAACTCTTTAAAGCGCGGGAACTCTTCACCGGACGGCAGCGCGGTGTCAATCGCCAGGCCACGGGCTGACAGGCCATAGACCTGACCCTGACCTATTACGCGGAAGTAACTGGCACCCAGGAAGCTGGCGATCTCGTCTTTCTTATCTTTGCTGTTAAGCGGATACAGCACTTTGAAACCAGCAAAGCCGAGGTTTTTCACCGTATCCGGATCGTGCTTAACGTTGCCAAAGTTAAAATACTCTGGGGAGTATTTTATCTCGCGAACGCTGGTCGCAGTGACCTCGTTCAAACGTACCGGGGTATCGAAGTACATCCCCTGGTGGTAGAACTCAAGCTTGAAGGGGGTCTTCAGTTTGTTCCAGTACGCTTTTTCATGATTGAACTGGATCTGCTGATAGTCGGCATACTTCATATCACGCAGCTGTGATGGCAGATTGCTCTTAGGCGCTTCAAAGCCTTTACCTGCTAAGTCTTTCGCCTGTTTTGCCACATCGTCAATGTTAAAAGCCCAGCCTGTATTGGCATACATTGAAAGCAAAACTGCTGCGCTAACCCAGCGCAATTTCATCAGTTTTGGTTTATTGTTCATGTTAATCCGCACATCCCCCCCTTTCGGGTACGTAAATCAATTGATCCATCTTAAAGGATAATTCGGCATTCCGACAGCCTGACCCCATTTTTGTTCTGCCCTCTCTCCGCGGCTAACAGCCAGATTCTCAAGCGTTTAGCGGAAACAGATTCGGCTGATAGTATACGCGTGTTTGCTCCATTAAAGTAAGCAGTAAGCTTTAGGCTGGTTCAGGGTGAGCCAGGTTAATAACGTGTTGAATATTGGATATATATGACTAAGAAAACACCACAACGAGAATATTTTCTGGATTCGATTCGCGCCTGGCTGATGCTGTTAGGGGTGCCTTTTCATGTTTCACTGATTTATTCCACACAAAACTGGTCTGTTAACAGCCCCGCGCCCTCTGAATGGCTGACGCTGCTGAACGACTTTATCCATGCCTTCCGCATGCAGGTATTCTTTGTTATTTCAGGCTATTTTTCTTACATGCTGTTTCTGCGCTACACCCCGTCTGACTGGCTGAAGGTACGCGTGGAGCGGGTCGGCATCCCGATGCTGACGGCTATCCCGCTGATTACGCTGCCGCAGTTTTTTATGCTGAAAGAGTGGACCAGTAAGATCGGCGACTGGAGCAGTAAGACACTGTATGAGAAGTATAACACCCTGGTCTGGGATCTGATTTCGCACCTCTGGTTTCTTCTGGTGCTGATTGTGCTGACGGTGGCGGGCTTCTGGCTGTTCCGTTTTCTGCGCGACGGCGCGCGGCAAAAAACAGACTATTCTGACCTTACCTGGACCCGTTTAACGGGTTTTATTCTGCTTTGCAGCCTGGTGTGGATCGCTTTTCGTCGCCTGATGTTTATTTTTGCACCGCAAGTGCTCGGCGATGCGCTGTTTAATATGGCCGTGATGCAGACGCTGCTGTATCTCCCTTTCTTTATGCTGGGTGCTATGGCCTGGAAATACCCGGCGATTAAAGCCCTGTTTGTCCGTCCGGTTCCCTGGACCTTTATCGGTTCTGCGCTGGCTTTTGCCGCCTATGTGGCTAACCAGACCTGGAGCAAGGGCGAAGGCTGGCTGTATGAGATTGATGCGGTGGTGTCGATGCTGATGGGCCTGTGGATGATCAATGTGGTGTTTACCTTCGGCCACCGGATGCTCAACTCCCACTCGCCGCGCGTCACCTATCTGGTCAACGCATCCCTGTTTATCTATCTGGTGCATCACCCGTTGACCATTCTTTATGGCATCCTGTTTGTTAAACAGATCGACAGCAACACTCTGGGCTTTTTCGCCGGGCTGGTCTTCGTCTTTGGCATTGCCTTCCTGCTGTACGAAATCCATCTGCGTATTCCGCTGCTGCGTTTCCTGTTTTCCGGTAAACCCCAGCGCCAGTAGCCGTCGGCCGGCACCCTAATGCAGGGGCCGGTCATTGTTACCGTTCGGCCCCCTGCTTAACGTGCCCACCTTTAGCAGGGGGCGGCAGGCCCCTCCTATAACAACCATTCGATCGGCAGACGCCATACCAGACGCACCAGCAGGCGCTGCATCAGACGGGTTCGCGGCTCACGTTTATGCACCACTTCATTGGCACCCTCTCCCGGGTACTCCACCCAGTTTATCCGCCCCCACTTATCCAGCCGCAGCGTCCAGGCGCGATCGCGCATGCTGCTGATAAAACGCTGGTGAATTTGCGTGGCCAGCGCGTCATTCTCAATCACCAACCCCATTTCCGTGTTCAGCACGGCAGAGCGAGGGTCAAAGTTAAACGAACCGATAAATACCGTCTGGTTATCAACGCTGAAGGTTTTGGCATGCAGGCTGGAACCCGAGTTCCCGGTCAGGCCCCGATCATGGCTCGGCTCGCGCACGTCGCTGTGCGGTTTCAGTTCGTATAAGCGAATGCCGTGACGCAGGAGTTTTTTGCGCCACTTGGCGTAACCGGCATGGACTATCGACACGTCGTTAGCCGCCAGCGAGTTGGTCAGAATCGAGATCTTTACCCCTTTGCGCACCAGCGCCAGCAGTTGCGCCACGCCTGTTCGTGTCGGCACAAAATAGGCAGAGATAATGTCCAGCTGCTGCTGGGGCCGGCCGATCACTTCCAGCAGACGCTGGGGCAGCAGGGTGCTGGTTCTCGCCCGCCCCAGCCCTTTACGCGGGTCGTCACTCAGCAGGCGCGTTTTGGCCCAGGTAAACGGCAGCGATCGGTTGTCCAGCCCGGTCACAAAAGTCGACTCATCGACCTGGCGCAGATAGCGGGCGACCTGTGGGCTGTCGCGCCAGGCTTCGGGCAGTGAGACGGCTGAGGTGGCATTCTCTTCCTCATCCACCACCCGACGCAGCGGTGCCACGGGTCGGCTCTGCCAGTAGCGCTCAAAGTCCTGCGCCACCTCCTGCACCACCGGGCCGACCGCCAGTACATCCAGATCGGAAAACAGCGGCTCGTCCCCGACGCCAAAATATTCATCACCGATATTTCTGCCGCCGACAATGGTGGCCGCATTGTCCACGGTGAAACTTTTATTGTGCATCCGTCGGTTCAGACGGGCAAAATCGGTCAGGTAGCCCAGCGCACGCAGCGTGCGGAAGGTGAACGGATTAAACAGCCGCACCTCAATCAGCGGATGACGGTTCAGCTCACTGAGCGTGCGGTCCAGCCCCAGCGTGTTATTGTCGTCCAGCAGCAGACGCACCCTCACTCCGCGCCCGGCCGCCGCCAGCAGCGCGCTGAACAGCAGCCTGCCGGAGAGATCGTTCTGCCAGATGTAATATTGTATATCCAGCGTCTTTTCCGCCAGAGCGATCAGCTGGTAGCGCGCAGCGAAGGCGTCAAGCCCTTCAGACAGGGGATAGACCCCGCTGTGCTGAGGATGTTGTTCGACCAGCGGCGTAATCGCCTGCGTCAGGCGTGTCGGGACAGCAGCGCTCTCTGCCTGTTGTGAGTGAAGCGTGTCGGTCATCAGCGATCCTTAGCGGTCGTTCTGTTATTCATCCGGTTATTCTGCCTCTGTTTTTCGCCAGGCTCAGTGAGGCAAACATATAGTCTAGACTTAGCCCATCGCCTGCGATTTTATTGCCCCAGGAGAACATCATGCATGATGACAGCCCCCCGGCCACACGCCGTCACCAGCCCGCCCTCTTTAGGCGCTTTTTCCAGGGCAGCTTTGCCTGTTCCACCGCCTGCCGTACGCCCGGTAAACGGGCAGATTTAATGATCAGCAGCGGTCACGATACGCTGCTCGAAAAGGATTACGCCCTGCTGGCCAGTCACCAGATCCTCACGGCGCGCGACGGCGCACGCTGGTATTTAATTGAGAAGCAACCGGGAGAATACCACTGGGACAGCTTTTTACCGCAGCTAAAAGCAGCAGAAAAGCATGGCATTGAGATGATCTGGGAGCTGGCTCATTTCGGCTGGCCGGACGGGTTGGATATCTGGGGAGCCGAATTTGTTGATCGTTTCAGCGCCTACGCCCGCGCCCTTGCCTGCCTGCTGCGCGACGAGGGGCATACCCAGCCGTTTATCACCCCAATGAATCAAATCTCTTTCTGGTCCTGGGCCGGGGCGGAAATTGCCTGGTTTAATCCCTTTGTCACCGGGCGCGGGCGTGAGCTTAAACGACAGCTTGCCCGGGCCAGCATTGCCGCCATGCACGCCATGCGTGAAGCGCTCCCCGGCGTGCGCTTTGTCATTACCGATCCGCTGGTACACGTGGCCGCCTCAGGCTATTCCGCCGCAGCACGGCAGGAGGCCCGGTTACAGCATCAGGCGCAGTTTGAAGTCTGGGACTGGCTGGCGGGAAGAAGCGAACCGGAGCTGGGTGGCTCGGAGGATCTGCTGAACATCATTGGCATGACCTGGTACCCGGATAATCAGTGGTTCCATAACGGCGATCCGCTGGAGCCTCATCATCCTGATTATCGTCCGCTGAACCTGCTGTTACAGGACGTGTGGCAGCGCTACCAGCGGCCGCTGCTGATCGCCGAAACTGGTGCGGAGTCGGGCCGCAGTCAGGACTGGCTTAATCGGGTGATTCAGGAAGGAGAGATGGCACTGAATGCCGGCGTTCAGCTTGAAGGCATTTCGCTTTATCCGGCAGTGGATTATCCGGCATGGGATGATGACCGCCGCTACCCCGTGGGGCTGTTTGGCTTACCGGATGCCAACGGGAACCGCACCGTTAACGAAGAGATGGCATTGATGCTGCGCAGTCAGCAGATCAAACTCAGTCAGGGTACGATCAGGACATCCACAGAGTGATGCCCAGGACAAAGATAATCAGCGTGAACGAGGTCACGGCAAGCACCACAATGGCAAACTGCGCATCATCTAACGGCACACGGGGTTCTTTTTCAGACTCAGGTTTGGAACTGTTTTTCATGTTCAGCCACAGCGTACCGGCAAAACGTTCCTGTTGGGTGCCGGTAAAAAATGAAAGACGTCCCTTTCACCAAAAAGTAAGCATTTCTAACGAAACCGGAGCCTGATACGGGCGCTAATCGCACCCAAAAGCGTCAGTAACCCCTGAATTATCGCGCAGAATAATAGCACGACTTGCCAACAGATTAACGTAATAAATTGATTAAACACCGCTGAAAACGGCATAACATATATTTTTTTATTGAAAATCAGTGAGCCTGCTTACTTCAAAAATTGAACAGTCAGATTAAAAGACTATCAAACTTAACTAATATTTTAACCGCTCCGTCAGCTCACTCCACCCGGCTTCAGCGCCCGGTGTTCTGGCGGCAGCGCCGGAAAATCTGCGGTCTTGAGATACCGCCGTAAGCCAGGGAGAAAAAATGAAGCAGTCAGGCTGGGTAGACTTCGCACGTGACGGGTTGTCATCCATAGAGACCCTGCGCGCTCATTTTACCGGCCACGCCTACGATCCGCACTGGCACGACAGCTATCTTGTCGGCGTCACGGAACAGGGCGTGCAGCAGTTTCATACCCGCCGTCAGCAGCACCGCAGCCGTCCCGGTACCGTGTTCCTTCTGGAGCCGGGTGAACTGCACGACGGCGATGCCATTGACGACAGCGGGTTTACCTACCGGATGCTGTATATCGATCCGCTGACCATGCGCGGGCAGTTGGCCAGCCAGTTCAGTGATATTCCCGACCATTTCGAGCTGAATTTTGCCCGCACGCTCAGTGGCGACCGCCGGCTGGCCAGGGCAACGTTTCATGCGTTTCAGGCGCTGCATCAGGGTGAGTTGAAAATCGTCAAAGAGAGCTCGCTGCAGCGGCTGTTTGCCGCGCTGACCCGCCACCTGCACTGGCGAAGACCGATCCACATCCCGGCGCATGAGAAGACCCTCGCGCTGCGGGCGCGGGATTTTATGCTGGATCGCCGCTATGACGATATTGGTCTGAGCGATATTGCTGCGGCGCTGGACGTTGACCGTTTTCGGCTGTCGCGCGAATTTCATGCCCACTTCGGCCTGCCCCCGCACGCGTGGCTGATCCAGCTGCGTCTGAGCGAAGCGCGTCGCCTGCTCGCGGGTGGGCTGCCGCCTGTCCAGGTGGCGGCACAGCTGGGGTTTGCCGATCAAAGCCACTTAGGCCGCTGGTTCAGGCGCACCAGTCAGTTAACCCCCGCCCGCTATCAGCAATACTGCACAAATCTTCCAGACTGACGGCGCAGGCTGATTTAGGCTGCGTGTTTTCTCCGTCAGAAGGTAAAAGTGATGAGTGATGTTCGTTGTGTGGTGGTGCTGAACCAGGATTTAGCCAGTGGCAAGGCGGCGAATGCGGCGGCGGTGATCGCGCTGACACTGGGTCAGCGCCATCCCGGCCTGGTGGGTCATGCGCTGTCGGACGCCTATGGCCAGCAATATCCTGGCCTGATCCCGGTGGGGATCCCCGTACTGTCAGCCGATAATACGCAGCTGCGCGCGCTGCTCGCACACTGCAGAGAACAGCAGCTTGATGTCGTTCTCTTTCCCCGCGAGGGCCAGATGACGGTTGATTACGCGGCGTTTGCGGCGGCAGTCAGGGAAGTGGCCACCGGGGATCTGCAACATCTGGGTCTGGGGATTGCCGGGGATAAGAAAGCCCTGCGTAAGCTGACGGCCAGCCTTAAGCTGTTTGGCTGACGGCCGGCCTGCATCACCGGCCCTGTTACGATGCCTTCCAGCCGCCGCCCAGGGCGCGGTAAAGGTCAATCTGTGCCAGCAGCAGGTTGTTTTTCGCCTGCACCACGCTGAGCTGGATGCTGAACAGCGAACGCTGGGCATCGAGTTCATCAAGGTAGGACGCATACCCGTTCTGGTAGCGGTTGCGGGCAATGCGCAGGGCCTCCTGCACCACTTTTTCCTGCTCCTGCAGTTCGGTCAGCTGCTCCTGATAGCGGGTAATGGCGTCCAGATCGTCATTAACCTCACTGAATGCGCTGCGTACCACTTTTTCATAGTTGTACAGGGCCTGATTGCGCGTTGCCATAGAGACATCGACCTGCGCCGTCAGTGCTTCGCGGTTCAGCAGCGGAGCCAGCACGCTCCCGCCGATGCTCCACAGGCGGAAGGGGTTTTCCACCAGCTCATGCAGCACGGAACTTTGCATCGTACCGCTGGCGGTCAGGTTCAGCGAGGGCAGCAGGCTGGCGCGCGACGACTGCAGTGAGGCATCAGCGGCCAGCAGCTGACGTTCGGCCTGCACGATATCCGGCCTGCGTTGCAGCAGCTGTGATGGCATCACGGCGGGCAGAACCTGCGGGGCAACATGATCAAAGTGATTCTGCCGGGCGATCTGGCGGGGATTCATCCCGACCAGAATACTCAGGGCATTTTCCTGCTGCGCAATCTGATGCTGCAATAGGGGAACCTGCGCCTTTGCCGTCTGGTATTCCGAGCGGGACTGCACCCACTCCAGCCGGGAAGTATAGCCGGATTCAAACTGGCGCTGCGCCAGCTTTAACGAGTCTGCGCGGCTGTCCAGCGTAGCGCGGGTCACCCGCAGCTGCTCATCGAGTGATACCAGCGTCATATACCCTGAGGCCACCGAACTGGCAATCGTCAGTTCTGCCGCACTGGCTGCTGCCTGCTGTGCTGCCAGAGAGGCTTTCGCGGCGTCAATGCTGCTGCTGCGTTCCCCCCACAAATCAACGTTGTAACTGGCCTGCAGCAGCCCCTGGAAAACCGCCGACTCGGCCGGTTGCCCGGTGGCGGCTGACAGGGAGCGCGCGCGCGCGGCTGACACGCCCGCATCCAGCGTCGGGAAATTATCGCCCTGCGCACCGCGCAGTTGAGCACGGTACTGATCGACCCGGGAGCGGGCAGTGAGAATATCCGGGTTGTTGCGCAGCGCCTGATCCACCAGCTGATTCAGCGACGGGTCATTAAACGCCCGCCACCAGCTGGCTTCCACGGCCGCCCCTGGCCCGACCTGATTACGCCATGCCGCCGGGATCGGCAGCGAAGACGGGGCCTGCCTGACCTCGGTTGCGCATCCGGCCAGCGTGGCCGACAGCATCATCACTAACAGCGTTTTTGGCGCAGGCATCATTTTTTATCCTCCGCCTGTACCGAAGCCGTATCAATATCCACTTCCACCGACATGCCCGGACGCAGATGTCGGGTATTGTCACTGGTGATCTTAATGCGTACCGGAATACGCTGGGCGATTTTAACGAAGTTCCCCGTCGCGTTATCCGGGGAGATCGCGCTGAACTCCGAGCCCGCCGCCGGGGAGATGTACTCGACTTCCCCGCTGAAGCGTTCACCGTTCAGGGCATCGACGCGGAAACTGACCGGAAGGCCAGGCCTGATGTGCGCCATCTGGGTCTCTTTCATATTGGCGATCACCCACTTCTGTTCCGGCACCAGCGAGGTCAGACGCGTTCCCGCCGTCACGTAGGCCCCCTGCCGTACGGCAATCTGCCCCAGCTGCCCCTCGCGCGGGGCGATGATTTTGGTGTTATCAAGGTCGATCTGCGCCAGCTCAAGCGCGGCCTGTGCGCTGGCCACGTCGGCTTCCAGCGAGGCGCGGTTGACGATGGCCGTTTGCAGATCCTGACGTGAGACTTCCAGCGTTGCCTGCGCCTGCTGCACGTCGGCCAGCGTCTGGCTGTTGCTGGCGCGTGCAGCATCGCGTTCACGCAGCGACAGGGATCCATCGGAGACCAGATTTTCAACGCGTTTCAGATCGAGGCCGCCCTTCACTGCCTGGGCTTTGGCGTTTTGCAGCGCGGCCTCATTGCGTTTGATCACCGCCCCGGCACTGCGCCGCTGCTGTATATTGTTGGCCAGCACTGCCTTTTTCATCTCCAGCTGCGCCACCGCCTGATGTACTCGCTGGCGATAAATCCGGTCATCGATGGTCATCAATAAATCGCCCTGATGCACGGGCTGGAAGTCCAGCACGTTAACCTGGGTGATATAGCCGCTCACCTGCGGACTGATAAACGTCACCTGGCCGCGCACGTAGGCGTTTTCCGTCGACTGCGTCTGGCTGGTAAAGGGCGGGAGCTGCCAGGCGTAAAGGATCACCAGTACGCCGACCAGCGCAATGCCCGACCCGAGGGCTATCGATATAATTCGCAGCTTATTATTTCTCAGACGCTCGGTGAGCTGCTGCTGTTCCTGTTGACTCATAATTTCCCCGTGTCCCGTTAGTTGCACCGCACGCAGAGGTGTAGCCTCCGCACGCGGTGTTACCGGGTAATCGTTTTGTTAATGTTTTGCATGGCACGCTGTTCCGCTTCCGCTTCGCGTTTTGCCTGCTGCCAGCTGAGATAGCGCAGACGCGACAGACGCCACAGCACCCAGAGTAAAGTGACCCCTGCCATACAGGCGGTCAGAATATAGACATCGTTGTAGGCCAGCACATTTGCCTGCAGCGTGGCGACGGTCTGAAGCTGTGTCGTCCCCTGCGCCCCCTGAAGGATGCTGTCGCCCGTCAGGCTGCTGAACAGGGCGTTGTACTGCGCCAGACGTTCCGTCACGTTAGGATCAAGCAGCGAAAGCTGATCGCCCAGCAGGCTGGAGTGATACTTTTCACGCCAGGTCTGGAAGGTACCGAGCAGCGCCGAGCCCATCAGGCCGCCGAGGTTCTGACTCATACCAAACAGCACCACAAAGCTCACCAGGTTCTTTGGCTGAGTCACCACGCTGCCGACACCCAGCAGCATCGCCGGAGCAATAAAGAAGGAGGTGCTGAAACCCAGCAGGAACTGGCTGAAATACATATTATTCCCGCGGGTCAGCGGGCTGGATTGCGCATCCATCAGCGAGGCTACCATCACAATAATCAGCGACAGCACGATCGGCCAGCTCAGATGCCTGGGATTAATGGTCAGCGCGCTGCAGACGATACCCGCCGCCACCCCGGCGAGGATCGCCAGCGCCAGCCCCTGCATCTGATCGTTCTGTAATCCCAGCTGTTGCAGATAACCGATGGCCCCGGTGTTCTGTTCGGCAAGCATAATTCGCAGCAGGATCATCACAATGCCGAGGCGGAAAATCGCCCCGCTGCCCAGCCAGCGCGTATTGATCAGCGGATTACTGCGGTTATGCTCTACCAGCACGGCGGCCGTTACCAGCACCAGCCCCAACGCCAGACAAACGCCAAGCCACGGCGTGCTGGTCCACCATTCAATGCGTCCCAGCGACAGTACGCCGCAGAACAGCGCCATGCCGGGGGCCATCAGGAAGAAGGTGAGAAAGTCTTTTTTCTCAAAGACCTTGGTCCGTTCGCCGGGGGGGAGCTTAAGGATCAGCACCGCGCCCAGCGCCATCAGCGCCAGGCCCAGCTCGAACAGATACAGACCGCGCCACTCATCCAGCTGGAGCAGCTCCGTCGAAAACAGGCGTGCCAGCGGGATCGCCAGCTGTGAGGCACCCAGCCCGATGGCCAGGGCTTTCAGCCGGTGCTTCGCCGGCCAGGCCTGCACCTGATAGTAGATACCGAGCGAACTGAGCGCCGCACCAACCATGCCGTGTGCCGCCCGCACGATGATCGCCGAACTGAGGTCATTGACCAGCAGATGGAAAAATGCCACCAGCACGTACAGCACCAGAAAGGCTTCGGTAAACACCCGCAGGCCAAACTGCTGACGAAACTTCACCAGCAGCAGGTTAATGGAGATATTCCCCATCACATAAACGGCCGGGAGCCAGGCGATTTCATTGTTATAAGCGCCGAACACGCCCTGCAGGTTGGTCAGGTTAGCCGTCACCAGGGCATTACTCAGCGCACCGGTAATGCAGATCAGCAGGCCAACGATGCCAAACGCAATACGTTTATGTGTCGGGTGCAGCGGCGTGGAGGGTGACCCGGGCAGCATCGGCTTTTCGCCGGGGGCCCACTCTCGCGGTGCGTAGGGATTGGTTTTATTGCGCGACACCTTACTTTACCTCTGTCGCCGCCAGCAGTTGCTGTAATACGCGCTGAGTGACGGCCAGCTCGCCCGGATTGACGCCAGAGAGCAGCTCATTGCGCAGGGCATCGGCCTCGGTTTTCAGGCGCTGATAGAGTAACTCCCCTTTTGGGGTGACGTGCAGCAGCCGTTTACGCCGATCCTCAGGAGGCTGAACCCGTTCCACCAGATTCTGTTTCACCAGTCGGTCAATCAGAGGCACCACACTGGCATCTTCCAGCCCCAGCGCCTGCGCCAGCTCTTTCTGACTCATGGGCTTATCCTGAATGGCGATAGTCGCGACCGCCATCCAGCTGCTCATGCTGAGACCGTTATCTTTCATGCGCCGATCGATTGCCTGACGCCAGGCGTGGGCAGTGAGATGCAGCAGACGGGAGAAATTCAGTTCCTGGGTATTCAATAGGTAAGATGCCTGATAATTAGAGCTCTAACTAAACGATATGGCAATTATAGCCACGACAAGATAAAGAAAGGAAGACAACTGCCAAAGAGTGTAGATAATTCTTTATCGCCCTGCCAGGCAACACCCCGCTGAGGAACCAAATGATGCTTATTTTTCCGCTACGCCAGCAGCCTGAACGCCACCGTGAAATTGCCCGGCTGCTCCACAGCGAGTGGTCAGGCATTCCTGCCTGGTCCTCGCTGCCCGTGATTGAGCAACGCCTGCTGGAGCGTAACCACGATGAGCGCGGCAGCTTCACGTTTGTGTCCTCAACGGCCGACGGGACGCTGACCGGTACCGCCAGCGTGATTGAGTACGAGCTGGACGACCGGCCGGAGCGCCGTTTCTGGCTGGGAGAAGTGTTTACCCCGCGCGAGTGGCGCGGCAAAGGAACAGGATCGGCACTGATCAACGCCTGCATAACGCGCGCGGGTGAGCAGGGGATAGAAGCGCTGTGGCTTTATACGCCGGATAAGCAGGCGCTTTACCGACGCCTCGGCTGGCAGGATGTTGAACAACGCACGATTTCCGGCGAGTCGGTGACTATAATGGTGCGCTGGCTGGGTGAATAACCCGTCGGGCTTTTATTCGCCGCAGGCGCAGGCAGATCGGTTCAATCCCTCCCCCTGATGACGGTATTGCCGGTGATAGTCGTGCGCAGGGCCGCATCCGATACGGTGGCCGGGTGACAGCGTCCGGAAAATTATTGTCTGTGCTTCACGATCAGAGACCGCCCCATCTGAGGCTCATTTTCTTCGAATCGCCAGTCATCCCGCATTTTTTTCTGCAGATACGCTTTAAACCGTAATTCAGGCTTTCCCGCTGTCACTCTGACGTTCTCTACCCGTCCATCGGCGTTGACGTCATAACGCACCTCCGTCTCTTCCTCCGCAGGTCCGTAAATCACGCCATCCTGGTGGGAAGACCACGCATATCCGGGGTAATCGACTGGCACAAACGGTAATTTTTTTCTGGATGTACAGCCCGTCGCTGCGACGATGATAAGAAGCAGAATAGCTAACTTTTTGATGTTCAATGAAAACTCCCTTTATCCGACATTAATTCTGCACTTCAACTCCCTGAAGTTCAATCACGGGAAAAAGGGTCAACCTTTTCCCCGATCCTCGGGGTGAATGTCAGTCAGCATGCTCCTGAAGCGTCCGGGAGTACCTTATACCCGCAACACATCCGGTGTTTACCGGCTATACCTCCACTGAAGCACGATTATGCAGGAAGTCAGGCTGCCGAAAAGAGTGCGGATATTCGTTTCAGAAGGAAGGATCACACGGGGGCAAAAAATCAGAAAAGCCGAATGACAGAAACAAAAAAACCGCCCTTGGGCGGTTACGACATTACTGCATACTGCTTGTTTTTATTCGTTTTAATCGGTAGTTCTAAAATGGTGCCCGGGGTGGGACTTGAACCCACACAGCCATAAGCCGAGGGATTTTAAATCCCTTGTGTCTACCGATTTCACCACCCGGGCTTGGGTGTTAATTGGAGGCGCGTCCCGGAGTCGAACCGAGGTAGACGGATTTGCAATCCGTAGCATGGCCACTCTGCCAACGCGCCTTTAATTCTTTTTTGTCATCAGAGAGTCATCTCTGATGTCGTAATCTGGAGCGGGAAACGAGACTCGAACTCGCGACCCCGACCTTGGCAAGGTCGTGCTCTACCAACTGAGCTATTCCCGCAGTGCTATCAGCTCACATTCTGTTTTTAATCATACTCACAGAACCTGCTGATTTGCTTTATCTTCTGGCGACCTGAGCTGCCTTTCGATGCGTTGCATTCTACTGTTCTGGCGGAATGAGTCAACCAAATTATCCTCACAACGTATCCGTTTGCTGCTTTTTAAGTCGCTTCGATCACCGTTCGAGCAAATCGCCGCGCGCAGCGCTCAAATACTGGAACATTGACCAGAAAGTAAGCACGGCAGCAATGTATAACGCCACCACGCCAACACCTTCAACAATGGGGTTCGGATGCCATAACAGCGCAAACAACGCCAGCATCTGCGCCGTGGTTTTCACTTTACCAATCCAGGAAACAGCAACGCTGTTACGTTTGCCGATTTCTGCCATCCACTCGCGCAGCGCGGAGATAATAATTTCACGGGCGATCATCGTTGCCGCCGGCAGCGTGATCCACCAGGAGTGGAAATACTCAGCCACCAGCACCAGCGCCATCGCCACCATCACTTTATCCGCTACCGGGTCAAGGAACGCTCCGAACTGCGTCGTCTGTTTCCAGCGACGGGCAAGGTAGCCATCGAACCAGTCTGTTATCGCGGCGAAGATGAAAATCAGCCCACAGGCCAGTGGAGCCCATTGAAATGGCAGATAAAATGCCAGCACAAAGAACGGGATTAAGACTACGCGAAACAGGGTAAGTAAGGTCGGAATATTAAATGGCATAATTACGCTAACTGTCTGGACAGAGTAGAATTTGTCCCTATGTTCCTACATTGCCCCGGGTGTTGCAATGCTTAGTGTTTCAGCGCGTGGAAGATTTTTTCCGCCAGACCGTGTGAGATCCCCGGGACGCTGGCAATTTCATCCACCGAAGCATTCATCAGCGGTTGCAGGCCCCCCATGTACTTAAGCAGCATCTGACGGCGTTTTGGGCCTATGCCTTCGATGGTTTCCAGCGCACTGGTGTTCTTCACTTTGGCCCGTTTATTCCGGTGACCCGTAATTGCATGATTGTGAGAGTCGTCACGAATATGCTGGATAACATGCAGCGCCGGGGAGTCAGGCGGCAGGGAAAAACCCTCCCCTTCCGGCTCAAGGAACAGCGTTTCCAGTCCGGCCTTGCGGTCAGTGCCTTTTGCCACACCCAGCAACAGAGGATGGTGCTTATCCCAGGGGACATCCAGCCCGGCAAACACTTCTTTGGCCTGAGATAGCTGGCCTTTGCCACCGTCGATCAGGATCACGTCTGGGATTTTGTCCTCTTCCAGCGCTTTGCCATAACGACGGCGCAGCACCTGGTTCATTGCGGCATAGTCATCGCCCGGGGTAATGCCGGTGATATTATAGCGGCGATATTCGCTGCGCAGCGGCCCGTTGGCATCAAACACGACGCAGGATGCCACCGTCTGTTCGCCCATGGTATGGCTGATATCAAAACATTCCATGCGGCGGATCGCCGGCAGCTTCAGCGTGTCGGCCAGCGCCGACAGACGCTGGTGAATGGTAGAGTGCTGTGCCAGGCGAGTCACCAGCGCGGTAGCCGCATTGGTGCGCGCCAGCTTAAGGTAGCGTGCCCGGTCCCCGCGCGGCTTGCTTTGGATGGCAATACGCCGCCCGGCCAGTCCGCTTAACGATTCTGCCAGCAGGTCTTTTTCCGGGAGCGTGAAGTCCAGCAGAATGTCGGCTGGCAGCGTGCGCGCCTGGCTGCCCTGCAAATAGAACTGACCCACAAACGTCTGTACCACTTCTGCCAGTTCGGTTCCGCCCGGCACCTTCGGGAAGTAGCTCCGGCTGCCCAGTACCTTACCCTGACGGATAAACAGGACGTGCAGGCAGGCCATACCCGAGTCGAACGCAACGCCGATCACGTCCAGATCGTCGCCCTGATTGGAAACAAACTGTTTTTCCGTCACGCGGCGCACGGCCTGGATCTGATCGCGCAGGCGGGCGGCCTCTTCGAAACGCATCTCTTTACTGGCCTGCTCCATGCGGCCAACCAGCTGATTCAGGACCTGATCGTCTTTGCCGGAAAGGAACAGCCGCACGTAGTCGATCTGACGGGCATATTCCTCTTCGGACACCAGTCCCTCAACGCACGGCCCCAGACAGCGGCCAATCTGATATTGCAGGCAGGGCCGGGAGCGGTTGCGATAGACGCTGTTTTCACACTGGCGCACCGGGAATACTTTCTGCAGCAGGGACAAGGTTTCACGCACCGCATAACCGTTGGGGAAAGGACCAAAATATTCGCCCTTAGCGTGTTTTGCCCCACGATGGCTGGCCAGGCGCGGGTGAGCGTCAGCACTGAGAAAAATATAGGGGTAGGACTTATCATCACGCAGCAGCACGTTGTAGCGTGGCTGGTAAAGTTTGATGTAATTGTGTTCCAGCAGCAGCGCTTCGGTTTCCGTATGGGTGACCGTGACATCAATCTGGCAGATAAGGGCCACCAGCGCTTCCGTCTTACGGCTGGCCAGGTTTCCACGGAAATAGCTGGAAAGGCGCTTTTTGAGGTCTTTGGCTTTGCCAACGTAGATCACCGTACCACCAGCATCGTACATCCGGTAAACGCCCGGCTGGCTGGTGACAGTTTTCAGAAAATTCTTTGCATCAAACAGATCATTCACTACTGATTAACGGCTCCGCGCTGTACAGGCCATGACGAATGGCGAGATGCGTTAACTCTACGTCGCCGCTGATATTCAGTTTACTGAACATGCGATAGCGATAGCTGTTAACGGTTTTAGGACTCAGATTGAGCTGTTCGGAAATTTCCGTCACTTTCTGGCCTTTGGTAATCATCAGCATAATCTGCAACTCGCGTTCCGACAAACAGCTGAACGGGGATTCTGCCTTTTGCGGTTCAATCTGGCTGAGGGCCATCTGCTGGGCAATGTCGGAAGCGATATAGCGTTGCCCGGCGTTGACCGACCGAATCGCACTGACCACTTCCTGCGGTGCCGCCCCTTTGCTGAGGTAGCCTGAAGCCCCCGCCTGCATGACTTTAGCTGGCAGCGGATTTTCCGTGTGGATGGTCAGCATAATAATTTTGCAGTCAGGCGTGTAACGGATGATCTTGCGCGTAGCCTCTAGCCCACCAATTCCGGGCATGTTCATGTCCATCAGCAGCACATCAGCACGGTTTGTACGGCACCATTTCACTGCCTCTTCGCCGCAGTTGGCTTCACCCACCACCTGGATACCTTTAATATCTTCCAGGATACGACGAATACCTGCGCGTACCAGCTCGTGGTCATCAACAAGAAAAACGCTTATCAAACGATGCTCCCTAAGTGGCTTATGCAGATGAAGAAAGTGATATAGGCAGGACGGTTATGTTACTACTTTTTCAAGGCTGTTAGAATAAAAATAATACGGTGCGTTCACCGCATCCTCCCGGATATAAATGCGGTTAATTCAGGTCAAAATGTCGCAGTAAATCCGATAAGCGTCAATCTCAGACATTAATTATCTTGGCAATAAATATTTACACCATAAGTCCAATAAAAGCCCCAGGTTAAAGACCCTAACCGGATGTCCCACCGCCCCTCTCGATCTTTTCGTTCCGCTGTCGTTATTCACTTCCCCCCTGTTTATCCCCGGCAATGCCAGGCTGTTCAGATTAGACCTGGGTGGTTCGCGCAATTGAACGGCGCAGACGGTGATGGCTTACCGCTGTTATATGATATACTTGGCGCAACTTTTGAGTGTTCGGTGCCTGCACCGTGAGCACTGTTTTTCAATGACTAACGGGAGAAATCATGAGTGGGATTGACTTTTCAACCAGCGAAGAAGCACAGGCACTGGCGAATGAAGTGACCTGTATGAAGGCTCTGGTCACCCTGATGCTGAAAGGCATGGGTCAGGCCGATGCCGGTAAAGTCATCATCAATCTGGAGCGTTATATTGCCGGGCTGGAAGACGAAAAACAGGCTGAAGTGTTCAGCAACACTGTAAAGCAGATTAAACACGCTTACCGTCAGTGATCCGTCGGGTCCTGGCGGCCCGCGGCAGGTAAAAGGGCCATTGCTTTTTCCGTGGTTTTATCACAACGTAGTGATTTAACCGACAGAACAAAACAATGGCCTTACTTTTCAAAGCGGCACTGGGGGCACTCGTCGTGGTGCTGATTGGCGTGCTGTCTAAAACACGCCATTACTACATCGCCGGATTAATCCCGCTGTTCCCCACCTTTGCCCTGATCGCCCATTATATCGTGGCCAGCGAACGCGGCATTGATGCCCTGCGTACCACCATTATCTTCGGCATGTGGGCGATAGTGCCCTATTTTATCTATCTGCTGAGCCTCTGGTATTTTATTACGCTACTGCGGCTGCCCCTTGCACTGCTGGCAGCCGTTTCGTGCTGGTGCGCAGCAGCATGGTTACTGATCGCGCTGTGGTCAAAGTGGCACGGTTAACGATCGCGCGGCCCCCAGCTCACGGATACCCCTAATGTCGGCAGCACCTCTTCCGGTCTGAACCGACGCGCACCGTGGAACTTCTCCGCAAGATGGGGCTGCCTGACCGGAATTTTGACCGCAAACAGATTGTCTTCTGACTGAATAATCCCCGGAGTCAGCAGGTCGTAGTCCACCTGATGCTGTTCAAACATCTGCTCCAGCATCGGCGTTGCCGCGCTGAACAGATACTGAATACCGGACTGCTCCGCCAGCTGCACCGCATGCCATAAAATATTCAGCGGCAGCTCGGCATCAATTTCCAGTCGGGCAGAAAAGCGTGACATCTCCCAGACAACCTGACTGTCGATACGGGTGCTGTCACCGCCTGCCACCGCGCGGTTATTATCCGGATCGTGCCAGGCCATCAGACGGGCACAGCCGCAAATTCCATGCTGCGCGGTCCAGGCTATCAGCCAGATGACATCAGAACGATCGTAGCGGTCATATTCCTGACCGGGTGTACTCAGGCGTGACGGAATCGACCACCCTTCGCCCCTGGCGAAGACGCTGTAACGGTAACTTCCTAATTCTGCCAACAACGACGATGGCATGTCCTTCAGCTTGGTCTGGATAATCTTCATTTATGATCCCCTGTCGCATTCCCTCGTGAGCGCCGCTCCTGACGGTTCGGGCAGGGTTGCTACCCTGGGCGCAGGGTAGACAACCAGTTAGTTATTCGAAACTACCAAATCTGGTAGTTGCAACCTCTATCAGATTAAACCGATTGCTGCTGCATAAGAGGCAACTTGCGTTTTATTTGGTGCGTTAAATCGTTTTTGCATGTTTTTTTGGTGAAAGTTAACCGTATTCTCAGAAATTGAAAGGATCAGTGATATTTCCGCTGATGTTTTCCCCTCCGCTGTCCATTTAAGAATTTCACGTTCCCTTTCACTTAATTCCAGTCTGGCGATGGACATCGAAATATCATTCATCGTAATGAGCGCAGCCATAGCCAGCTCCGAAATATACTGGAGTTTAAGTTCAATTTCCGGTGTTAATGCCCTATTTTTAGATGAACTGGCCGTAGAAAGAGATAATATTCCTACGGCTCTGTTGTTTGCCAGCACAGAGCATGAGATGCCCTGGCAGATACCATGCTCCCGCGCCGCATCCAGCACACGCTGACCGTCACCCGCCTCAACCGCTTGCCACTGCCATACTACTCCGGGCAAAAAACATTTTTTCAACACCGGGTCGGACCGGGCGAAGTCTTCCTGCAAATAATACTCAACCCATTTTTTGGGATAATTACAGTAAAAAAAAGTCTTGGGCCGGGTAAAAGGCACCGGATGCCGAATAAAAAGTGCATAAAAATCGAATTCCAGTTCGTTCGCCTGTTGTTCAATTAACCGGGTAATATGAGCAACATCGCTTCCATTGCGAAAGGCTAATTGCATTTCGGATCGCCAGCTGAAATAGTTCTCAGATGTCATTAACGCCTCAGCCGGTCAGGGAGTGATGCCTCGCCTGATTATCATTCTTATGTTGATTAATACCGCATAAAAAATGAATAAAATTGCGAATACAATCTAATTTTCCGGCGCAATACTTCTTGCAGAAACACAATTTTTGATGTTCAGGTACCGGTCAGTGAATCGCGTGAAAAGGTTCAGGCCAATAAGCCTGAAAAGCCCGCCCACCTTATTGATGCTCTGCATTATTTTTTTCTTTAAGCGCCGTCAACAAGATACATCGATTTCTCACCTGCCTCACCTTACTGCGGTAGAATAGGATTTTTCCTATAAACATTCAATAATTTTGACCCATTTGTTATCGGTATTACATCTAATAGTTTTACACTATCCGGTGGTCAATCCCTGCCCACAGGGCTGTTCTGCTCAAGCGCACCGGCATAAATACACTGATACCTATAGAAAAGTCTCGCCTCTATGACCATTTGAGTTTTACAGCATAGATTAATGAAGGTGAATGAACATCAGATAACTCCACAACCTTTACATGGGATTGTGCCAGCCCACACTTAAGGCCCTGTTCCCCGTTTTAAGATCACGCCTTTCTGTCAGTACCGACTATCAGGGAGGGAGCAAAAGCCGGTACCTGCATCCTGTTGGTGTTAAAAGAGGCTGAAGGCTCCCCGCAAAGCGCTATTATTCTGTGCCAGCGTCGGCTTGCCGACCGCTTTCTGTTGGGTCATGTTGCGAACTGTACGGGCCGGTTTTATCAACGCCGATCCTGGCCCCCTTTATGGGAATGTCTTTTTTATTTTTCAACCCGTCAGAAATAAAATCAGGCGCAGCCTTTATCAGCCTCCCCGCTCACGCGGGCTTAATTTTTCTCCTCGTATTTGCCACGGGTAAAGGCGATGCACACCCTCACCCTAACGACAAAGGCCGAAGCCACGCATACCAAAATGGAAATGGTTGGCGTGGGCCGCATTGTAATTCGGGCCCAGTGCGGTGCCGAACAGATCGCAACTGCCGGCAAAGACGGCGTGTAGCCAGCGGCCACGCGCACTCTCTTCAGACCAGTGATTAAGCACGCTGATACGCCTGCCGTTTTGCAAACGGAACCCACTGATATCCCAGGCGTCTGCCGTGGCGTGTTCACTTAACCGCCCCTGGGCCCGATGGTAAATATTGCGACAGGCGAAGCTGCCTAAGTGATCGATACGCGCCAGCGGTGAACCCAGCTCGCTGGCAGCCAGCGGTTTCAGCGTCTGCGTAACCATCATGGTGCTGCTGACGGCCAGCGCGCAGCTGCTGAGGAAAGCGCCGCTGAGCGTCACATCGCCAAAGCGGGTCACTCTGACCGGATCCACCAGGGGGCACTGACCCTGCTGTGAACCGGGGCGGGTAAAACTCACATAGCCTTTCACCTGGGCCTGCTGCAGCACGGCCAGACAGGCTTCAGGACTGGCGGCCAGCTGCCTCAGCTTGTAACGCGTGACCATGGTCGGTGCATCGGTCACGGACAGCGGCGCAAACGGATCCCACTGCGGAGGTAATTTGGGCAGTATGAACCTGACCCCGCCCCAACAGACCAGAAGCACTATCCCCAGCGAAATTAATCGCTTCATCTCCCCTCCTTTCAGGTAGCCGGTAAAAGTGACGCCGGGTTTTTAAGCAAGCGATGCACACTAAACGCAGTTTAGCTGCAATTTTGCTTTATCCGCCCGATTTTTACGTTAAGCTCTTGATCGTACTAACCCCGACAACATCAGACATCAGAAAAGCCGTCAGAGCTTTCGTCTCATCACACACGACAGGAAACCCGTAATGGTTGATCAATTAAAAGAGGCCGCCGCCTCCGCCGAAGAGCCCGTATCGCTCCAGCGAAACTTGCACAATCGTCATATTCAGCTTATTGCCATCGGCGGGGCTATCGGTACTGGTCTGTTTATGGGATCGGGAAAAACCATCAGCCTCGCCGGACCGTCAATTATCTTCGTCTATATGATCATCGGCTTTATGCTGTTCTTCGTAATGCGGGCAATGGGCGAACTGCTGCTTTCCAATCTTGAGTACAAATCCTTCAGCGACTTTGCCGCCGACCTGCTGGGCCCCTGGGCAGGCTATTTTACCGGCTGGACTTACTGGTTCTGCTGGGTGGTCACCGGCATTGCCGACGTCGTGGCAATCAGCTCCTATTTTCAACTCTGGTTCCCGGACTTCTCGATATGGATGAGCGCCCTGCTCTGCATTGTCGTGTTCCTGTCGCTGAACATCGCCACGGTAAAACTCTTCGGGGAGATGGAGTTCTGGTTCGCAATCATAAAAATCGTCGCCATCGTGGCGCTGATTGCTACCGGGATTGTGCTGGTAGCAATGCACTACCCATCACCCGGGGGAGGCACGGCCTCGCTGAGTAATATCTGGGATCACGGCGGCATGTTCCCGAAAGGACTGAGCGGCTTCTTTGCCGGCTTCCAGATTGCGGTATTTGCCTTTGTCGGCATCGAACTGGTGGGAACCGCCGCGGCGGAAACGCACAACCCGAGAACCGTACTGCCGCGCGCGATTAATGCCATTCCGCTGCGTATCATCATGTTCTACGTGCTGTCGCTGATGGTGATCATGGCCGTCACGCCATGGGACCAGGTGGTGGCCGATCGCAGCCCGTTCGTTGAAATGTTCGTGCTGATTGGTTTACCGGCAGCGGCCAGTATCGTTAACTTTGTGGTGCTGACTTCGGCAGCCTCATCTGCTAACAGCGGCATCTTCTCCACCAGCCGTATGCTCTATGGTCTGGCGCAGCAGGGCGTCGCGCATCGCCGCTTCGGCATGCTTTCCCGCCGCGCGGTGCCGACAACCGGACTGTTCTTCTCCTGCCTGTGTCTGCTGGGTGGCGTTGCCCTGATTTACCTGATCCCGAACGTGATGACGGTCTTCACCCTGGTCACCACGGTGTCAGCAATCCTGTTTATGTTTGTCTGGACAATTATTCTCTGTTCCTACCTTGCCTACCGTAAGAAGCACCCGCAACGTCACGCGGAATCAGCCTATAAGATGCCGCTGGGCAAGCTCATGTGCTGGGTCTGTATGGCCTTCTTTGCCTTCGTGCTGGTGCTGCTGACCCTGGAAGAGGATACCCGTCAGGCGCTGATGGTCACCCCGCTGTGGTTTATCCTGCTGGCGGTGGGCTGGTTCCTGCGTAAACGTAAGGCCGCATGATTAAGGCGGGTCAGATCGTCCTCTGACCCGCTGCCTTTAAAAACGTGACCACAGCTTGTGCAGCGCCTGCCCCAGCGGCGGGCGCTGTACGCTGACTCTCTCCGGTTTAAACGGCCCCTCTTTTAGCGGCTCAGGCCCCAGATCAAAGGTAAAACTGTAGTCCGGCTCCTCCCCCATCCGCAGGTCTGTAATGGTAATATGCTCCCCTACCCGCTTCATGGCATAAAAGCCACGGCTGAACCACACCACGCGCTGCACGTACCAGTTAGAGCTGAACTGCTGGTAGAGCGCGCTGCCATTATCGTGCGTCGTCAGCGTCAGGGGTTTATCACTGCTCAACAGGGAATAAAACCCTTCCTGATAGCGATCTGCGGTCATTACCACCACGCGCCACTGCAGCGTATTGAAGGCGGTTGGCGTCACCAGCAACTGCTGCACGCGATCGTCCTGCTGTACCAGATGCTGCTCAACCTGGTGCCTGACCCACGCCTGCGCACCCATGCTCCACAGCAGGTAGAGGCAACTAAGACTCAGGCCCACCCTATTCCAGCGGCTCCCCCGGGGATGTCGCCATACCAGGGCTGCAATGACACCCACCAGCAGCGGCAGGGTATACAGCGGGTCGATGATAAACATGCTTCCAATGGCAAAAGGCCGATCGGTAAACGGCAGTGCGAGCTGAGTACCATACACGGTGGTCAGATCAAGTAACGGGTGAGTGATCAGTGCCAGCCATACCGCCCCCCACCAGCGCGGGAACAGCTGCGGCTGACGGGCCAGGCGGGACACCAGCCAGGCCAGAAGCGGTGAAACCAGCGACAGCCAGAAAAGCGCATGGCTCTCGGTGCGGTGCAGGGTCATATTGCGAATGGCATCGCCATGATCGATAAAGACATCCAGGTCCGGCAGCGTGCCGCACACGGCACCCACGGCAGCCGCCTGCCATACCGGGACTCTGCGCCCCATGACCGCGACGCCTACCGAGGCTCCCAGTAAAAGTTGTGATACGGAATCCATTATCCTGTCCTGTTTGTCACTGGCATTAACGTACGCGGATACCTTCAATCACCATGTGCTGGACATTGTCGACCGTCTGGTTAAAGAAAGACTCGTCATTCAGGGTCTGCCCGGTGATCGCCTCCACCTGCGTGGCAAAATCCGCATAGTGCTGGGTCGTTGCCCACAGCATAAATATAAGATGGTTCGGCTGCACGGCCGCCAGCTTGCCCTCCCGCACCCAGGTTTCAATCACCGTCGCCTTATCCTCCACCAGATGACGTAAATCCCCGGCCAGCTCGGCTTTCAGTAGCGGTGCCCCCTGCAGCATCTCCATACAGAACAGGCGTGAAGCCTGTGGATGGTCGCGGGAAACCTCCAGTTTCAGACGGATATAGTCACGTATCGCTTCAAGAGGATGCTGGTCATGGCGCAGGGCGCGTAGCGGAGCCAGCCAGACGTCCAGCAGGTCTTTCAACACCGCGATATAGAGCTCTTCTTTGGAAGGGAAGTAATAAAGCAGATTGGTTTTAGACACATCGGCACGTTCAGCCACCTTATCCAGGCTGGTGCCGTGGATGCCAAACTGCGAAAAATATTCCAGGGCCGCAGACAAGATAGCGGAACGCTTTGCTGCCACCGCGCGTGAACGCCGCGTCGGGGCTTTAGCCGGTAATTGGTCAGCTGAATTCACCGTGACTCCATGATCCATGTGGGGTGCGGGGATAATAACAAATCACCTGGCGCATACCTAATCACGCACATGCACTTTTATTGACCACACCTGCCTGCTTTCCGTGCAGATTTTTTACCAACTGGTCTGAAATGGACCCATCAGTCCAGCCCGTTTTTACCGTATTTATTCAACAGCTTGTTATTTATCTCTTTTCCTAAACTGGCACAGCCCTTGCAACCTGATTAACAGCGCCGCTTCAACGGAGAGTGCGGGAGGCACGGCAGCGCCGGGATTTACACGTTCACTTACGCAGAGGATGTCTCATGAAAATTGGTGTTTTTATCCCGATCGGTAACAACGGCTGGCTGATCTCCAACAATGCGCCGCAGTACATGCCGACGTTTGAGCTGAACAAAGCCATTGTGCAAAAAGCCGAGCATTATCATTTCGACTTCGCTCTGTCGATGATCAAACTGCGTGGCTTTGGCGGTAAAACGGAGTTCTGGGACCATAACCTGGAATCCTTCACGCTGATGGCCGGGCTGGCCGCCGTCACCTCGCGCATTGAAATTTATGCCACGGCCGCCACGCTGACCCTGCCTCCGGCGATCGTCGCGCGTATGGCTTCCACCATTGACTCCATTTCCGGTGGCCGCTTTGGTGTCAATCTGGTCACTGGCTGGCAGAAACCAGAATACGATCAGATGGGCCTGTGGCCCGGCGATGAATATTTCTCACGCCGCTATGACTACCTTACCGAGTATGTCAGCGTACTGCGCGATTTGTGGGGCAGCGGTAAATCTGATCTCAAAGGGGAATTCTTTACCATGAATGACTGTCGCCTCAGCCCGCAGCCGCAGAAGCCGATGAAGGTGATCTGCGCCGGTCAGAGCGATGCCGGCATGGAGTTTTCAGCAAAACACGCCGACTATAACTTCTGCTTTGGCAGGGGCGTTAATACCCCTACCGCATTCGCCCCGACGGCGGCTCGTATGAAGACCGCTGCCGATGCGCAGGGGCGTGATGTCGGATCCTACGTGCTGTTTATGATCATCGCGGATGAAACCGACGAGGCCGCACGGGCCAAATGGGAGCATTACAAAGCCGGTGCCGATGAAGAAGCGCTGTCCTGGCTGACTACCCAGAGTCAGCAGGATAAGCGCTCCGGCAGTGATACCAACGTACGCCAGATGGCCGACCCGACGTCCGCCGTCAATATCAATATGGGCACCCTTGTCGGTTCTTACGCGAACGTAGCGCGGATGCTGGACGAGGTGGCCTCGGTGGAGGGAACGCAGGGTGTCCTGCTGACCTTTGATGACTTCCTTCAGGGTATTGATCAGTTTGGTGAGCGCATCCAGCCGCTGATGGCGTGCCGCACTGGCATCACTGACGCCGCGCGGGAGGTGGCGTAATGAAGGATAAACCTGCCGTGATCTGTACCACCGCCTCGGCGCAGAATGCCATTACCCTGCCAGCACGCCCGGAGGCCATTGTCTTTCCCCCGGAGCAGACGGCCCTGATTGTCGTGGATATGCAGAACGCCTATGCCACGCCCGGCGGCTATCTTGATCTGGCCGGCTTTGACGTGTCGGCGACCCGTCCGGTGATCGAGCAGATCAACGTGGCGGTGAACGCCGCACGCGCCGCCGGTATTCAGGTGATCTGGTTCCAGAATGGCTGGGACGATCAGTACGTGGAAGCCGGAGGCCCGGGATCGCCCAACTGGCATAAGTCTAACGCCCTGAAAACCATGCGTCAGAACCCGCAGCTTCAGGGCACGCTGCTGGCAAAAGGCAGCTGGGACTATGAACTGGTCGATCAGCTAACGCCACAGCCAGGTGATATTGTGCTGCCAAAACCGCGCTATAGCGGCTTCTTCAATACCGCGCTGGACAGCATGTTACGTAGCCGGGGCATCCGCCACCTGGTCTTTACCGGGATTGCCACCAATGTCTGTGTCGAATCAACGCTGCGGGATGGTTTCTTCCTGGAGTATTTCGGCATTGTCCTGGAGGATGCGACCTACCAGGCTGGCCCGCAATTTGTCCAGCAGGCAGCGATATTCAATATCGAAACCTTCTTTGGCTGGGTCTCTGACGTCGGCAGCTTCTGTCACGCGCTGCAGACTGAACCCGCCGCCGTCACACAGACGGCTTAACTCTGACTCATTTAACGGAGCACAGTCATGCCAAAAACCATTATCACCCCGCCGGGCACGGGTATCCCGATTGCCCCCTTTGTTCCCGGCACGCTGGCGGACGGTGTGGTGTACGTGTCCGGTACCCTGCCATTCGATAAAGATAACAATGTTGTTCACATCGGCGATGCCGCCGCGCAGACCCGTCACGTGCTGGAAATCATCAAAAGCGTGATTGAAACGGCAGGCGGCACGATGGATGACGTGACCTTCAATTCCATTTTTATTACCGACTGGCAGCACTACGCGGCGGTGAATGCGGTGTATGCCGACTATTTTCCCGGCGAAAAACCGGCCCGCTTCTGCATCCAGTGCGGACTGGTGAAACCCGATGCGCTGATTGAAATTGCCAGCGTGGCCCATATCGGAAAATAAGGCGTTCACTATGCATATTGAGCTGTCAGGCCGCGACGACCCCGGGGCCAGGACCCTGGTGCTATCTGCCGGACTCGGCGGGCTGGGAAGCTTCTGGCTGCCGCAGATGAATGAACTGCGCCGGGCGTTTCGCGTGGTGGTTTATGACCAGCGCGGCACCGGCCGCAGCCCGGATACCCTGCCGGAAGGCTACAGTATGCGGGACATGGCCTCTGAGCTGGCCTCCCTGCTGGAACAGCACCATATTATGCTGTTCGATATAGTGGGCCACGCGCTCGGCGGCATGGTTGCCCTGCAGCTGGCGCTGGACTACCCGCAACGCGTCTCGCGGCTGGTTCTGGTCAACGGCTGGCTAACGCTGGATGCGCATACGCGACGCTGTTTTCACGTGCGGCAGGATCTGCTGATGCACGCCGGCGTCGAGGCGTTTGTCCGCGCCCAGCCGCTGTTTCTCTACCCGGCTGACTGGCTGTCGGATAATCAGGCGCGCATTGAAGCGGAAGATACCCTGCACGCCGCACATTTTCAGGGGAGGGATAATTTACTGAAGCGCCTCCACGCGCTGATGGCCTGTGACTACAGCGATCGGGCTGGCCGCATCACCCAGCCGGTACTGCTGCTCTGTTCCCGCGACGACCTGCTGGTGCCCTGGACCTGTTCTCAACGGCTGCAGACAGCGCTGCCTCACGCTACCCTGCACCGCATGGACTGGGGAGGGCACGCGATGAGCGTCACCGACAGTTCTACCTTTAACTCTCTGCTGATGAGCTGGCTGCTGGAGAGCAGCCCGGCCGTCAGCCACGCCGATATGGAGCCACTATGTCAGAAGCCCTGAGTACGCCAGCCGCGGAAACCCTGCCTGCCAGCGTAGACAAACGACAGTTTCGTAACGCTATGGCGCGCCTGGGCGCGGCCGTTAACATCATTACCACTGATGGCCCCGCCGGCCGCGCCGGATTTACCGCCTCGGCCGTGTGCAGCGTCACCGACACGCCCCCCACCCTACTGGTGTGCCTGAATCGTTCCGCGTCAGTGTATGAGACCTTCCAGCAAAACAGGCAGCTCTGTGTCAATACGCTGGCAGCTGGCCATGAAGATTTATCCACGTTGTTCGGCGGTAAAACGCCCATGGATCAGCGTTTTGCCGCCGCCAGCTGGTCCACGCTGGCCACCGGTTCGCCGATCTTAAGCGATGCGCTGGTGTCATTTGACTGCGTGGTCACCCAAGTGATGAGCGTGGGCACCCACGACATTCTGGTCTGCGAAGCGCAGGCGCTGATAGTCAGTGACAACCCGCATGGCCTGATCTGGTTCGATCGCGGCTACCATCCGTTGCCCCAGCGCAGTTTCTGATTTTTCATGCAGTACTCATACTCCGGAGATCTCAATGGCAGCTTCCTGGTTCCCGAAATGGTCGAAAACGACGGCATCAGCAACGGGTATCGTCGCACCTGATGAAACACTGCCCGCTGGGCAAACGATGGTCATGGGCTTACAGCATGCGGTGGCGATGTTTGGTGCCACGGTACTGATGCCGCTGTTGATGGGTCTGGATCCGAACCTGTCGATCCTGATGTCCGGGGTGGGTACGCTGCTGTTCTTCGCCATCACCGGAGGTCGCGTACCAAGCTATCTTGGTTCCAGCGCGGCGTTTGTCGGCGTGGTGATCGCCGTCACCGGGTTCAGCGGTCAGGGTCTTAATCCCCATCTCAGCGTCGCTCTCGGCGGAATTATTGCCTGCGGCCTGGTTTACACACTGATCGGGTTTGTGGTGATGAAGGCCGGTACCCGCTGGATAGAAAAGCTGATGCCGCCGGTAGTAACCGGTGCCGTGGTGATGGCCATCGGTCTTAACCTGGCACCGATCGCCGTACGGGGTGTCTCTGCCTCCACGTTCGACAGCTGGATGGCGGTGATGACGGTGCTGTGCATTGGGGGGGTGGCGGTGTTTACCCGGGGTATGGTACAGCGCCTGCTGATCCTTATCGGGCTGATTGCCGCCTGGGCAATCTATGCCCTGCTGACCAACGGATTGGGCCTGGGGAAACCTGTCGATTTCAGCCTGCTGGCCAGCGCCCCCTGGTTGGGCATGCCGCTGATCACCCACCCGACTTTCAGTACCCAGGCGATGGTAATGATCGCCCCGGTCGCAGTGATTCTGGTGGCCGAAAACCTCGGGCATCTTAAAGCTGTGGCCGGTATGACCGGACGCAATCTTGACCCGTATATGGGCCGGGCCTTTGTCGGTGACGGGGTAGCCACCCTCCTGTCCGGCAGCGTCGGCGGTAGCGGCGTCACTACCTATGCGGAGAATATTGGCGTCATGGCGGTAACCAAGGTCTACTCCACGCTGGTGTTTGTCGCCGCGGCGGTCATTGCTCTGATACTGGGCTTTTCGCCGAAGTTTGGTGCCTTAATTCACACCATTCCAGGCCCGGTCATTGGCGGAGCATCCATTGTCGTTTTCGGTCTGATCGCAGTGGCCGGAGCACGCATCTGGGTTCAGAATCATGTCGACCTGAGCCAGAATGGAAATCTGATTATGGTGGCCGTCACGCTGGTGCTGGGGGCAGGAGATTTCGCGCTGAAGATCGGTAGCTTTACGCTGGGTGGAATTGGCACGGCCACCTTTGGCGCGATTTTACTTAACGCGCTGCTCAGCTACCAGCGTACTGCGCCCTTAACCGGGCAGAGCGCAGTGCGTGAGGAGCGCTGACGCTGTCTGCTTCAGGGGCCGGAAGGCCCCTGTCTCTCTGCCTGCGGGGAATTTGGCTGTGCCGTTTTTTTGCGTTTTAACTTCATTTCACTGATCAGCACGCCCAGTACGATCAGCGCTCCCCCAAGCAGGGCGATGGCAGGCAGCCTTTCACCGGCGATGCGGCCGACAATACCAGCCCAAACCGGTTCTCCCGCATAGATCACCGTGGCGCGCGTAGGTGAAACGCTGCGCTGCGCCCAGTTCATTGTCACCTGAATCAGGGCGCTGGCCATCCCGAGTCCCACAGCGCTGTAAAGCAGATAGGGGCTGAAAGACGGCACCGTCTCTCCGTTCGGGGCCATCATGATAAAACCAAACACCGACGCCGCCGCCAGCTGGATCACCGTAACCCGCTGGACGTTAACTTTTCCGGCACTGGCTCCAATCAGAATAATTTCCGCGGCAATCGCCAGCGTACTCAGTAGGGTGGCGATTTCACCGGCGTTTAGCGCCAGTTCACCGCTTTCCGGGCCCGCCAGCAGCAGCAGACCACCAAATGCCAGCACGATCCCCGCCCACGACATCAGACCCGGCATCCGGCCGAGGAAAACCCACTGTAAAATGGGCACCAGCGGCACGTATAGCGCCGTGATAAAGGCCGATTTGCTGCTGGAAATGGTCTGCATGCCGTAGGTTTGCAGCCCGTAGCCCAGACCAATCGCCAGCCCTATCAGCGTGCCGGCCTTGATCTCGTACCAGGTCATTCCGCGCAGCACGCGCCAGGAAATAACGCCCAGCAGCAAGGCCGCCGTGGCAAAGCGCACACCAATAAAAAAGAACGGCCCACTGACTGTCATGGCATGATGGACGGCCAGAAACGTCCCGCCCCAGACCATGGTAATGAGGATCAGTACCCCTTCCTGGGGATTCACTGCAAACTTATAACGAGAAAACAAACCTGACATCAGAGTACTCTGCTGAAAATTTGGCGTCAGTGTGAGGGGTTAGCTGAGGAGGGTCAAGCGCTGTACGTGGGGGCCGTCTGCACCGCCGGAAAACCGGCGGTGGGTGGCATCCCTGATTATGCTCCCTCGTCCGTTTTACTTTTGCTGCCACGACTGTTTCGGCCGCCTTTTTCCCCGGCGGCAGAGGCGCGCTTAGGGTCATTTTTAAAATTTCCCCCGCTGACCTTCCCACCTTTGCGTCCCGCTTCTGATGCTCTTTGACGGTCTTCAGCGAAATTTCCAGATCCACCACGATGTTCTGCCATTTCTTACCTCCGATATAGTTAAGACATCATTCTGCATTGTGCCCGCTCACGCTGTGATGAACCGGTGCAATGGCAGCAGACGCTGTCGTCTGCCACCTGATTAAGCGTAGTGTATACCGTGGGGGATGTGCTCTTCCTGCCCGTTCCCTGTGCCGGGAAGGTGGGAACATGCTGATTTCTCCTCTTAATTTTTATTAATGGATTGTGGCAAAAAATGTGGTGGCAGGCGATTTTCCAGGCAAATGCTACCCTCGCCACGGACAGTTCACCCCCGCTCTTCTATACTGATAAGTCACCTTAATAACGGACGACATCAACCCAGGAGAGCATTATGGCGACACAACAATCGAAAGCTCATCACGTTGGCGAATGGGCCAGTCTGCGCAACACCTCCCCCGAAATTGCCGAAGCCATTTTCGAGGTCGCAAATTACGACGAGCGGCTGGCTGAAGGGATCTGGGCGCAGCAGGGAAGTGATGAGGTGCTGGTACGTGCCTTTGAAAAAACCGATGCCGATGTCCTGACCTGGGACAGTAAGGTGGTTGAACGCAAGAACGTGTAGCACAACGGCGGGCAGCGACGCCCGCTCTGATAATCAGCCCGGTGAGACTCGTCCGAGAACCGAAACGACCTTCATTCTGTCGACTACCCTTATACCGGGTTAACAGATTACAGCCAGAACCCGGCTGATTACTGACACTATCCAAAGGAGGCATCATGCCGTACCAGACGATTAATCCCGCAAGTAATAAGCTGATCAAATCCTGGCCCGACCACAGCGACAGCCAGATTGAACAGGCACTGGCCACGGCTGACGCGCTGTATCACTCTGACTGGTCTAAAGGGGCGATGCAGCCCCGTCTGCAGGTGCTGAAAAAGCTGGCAGACCTGATTGACAGCCGTGTTGACGCTCTGGCTGAAGCCGCCAGCGTCGAGATGGGCAAACTCATTGAACAGAGCCGGGGCGAAGTGCAGCTGTGCGCACAAATCGCCCGCTATTATGCTGAGAACGCAGAGCGTTTTCTTGCACCCACCCCGTACCCCACAGAGCTGGGCGAAGCGTGGGTTGAGAACCATCCCATTGGTGTACTTGTCGCCGTTGAGCCGTGGAATTTCCCTTTCTATCAGCTGATGCGCGTACTGGCACCGAATCTTGCCGCCGGTAACCCGGTGCTGGCGAAGCATGCGCAGAATGTGCCGCACTGCGCTACCCTGTTTGAATCACTGGTAACGGAAGCCGGTGCTCCTGCGGGAGCCTGGACAAATATTTTTGCCAGTAACGATCAGGTCGCCACGCTGATTGCCGATGACCGGGTGCAGGGCGCGGCGCTGACCGGCTCCGAGCGTGCGGGCAGCGCCGTTGCGCAGCAGGCGGGCAAATACCTGAAAAAAACCACCCTCGAACTGGGCGGTAATGACGTGTTTGTGGTACTGGATGACTGCGACCTGGATAAAGCCGTGAAGGCAGGTGCAGGGGCGCGTCTGAGCAACTGCGGTCAGGTCTGTACGGCCGCCAAGCGCTTCCTCGTTCATGAGAAAGTGGCCGATCGCTTTATCGAAAAAATGACCGAAACGTTTAAAGCCGCAAAAATCGGCGATCCACTGGATGCCAGCACCACACTTGGCCCGCTGTCCTCGGCAGAGGCACGCGACAGCCTGCATAAACAGGTTCAGCAGGCGAAGGAAAAAGGCGCGAAAGTGCTGCTGGGCGGCGCACCGGTTCCGGGAGAAGGCTGTTTCTATCAGCCGACGATCCTGACCGGCATCACCCGCGATAATCCAGCCTACTTCGAGGAGTTCTTCGGCCCCGTTGCACAGATCTACATCGTGAAAGATGATGATGAAGTGGTGAAACTGGCCAACGATTCGCACTATGGCCTGGGCGGTGCGGTCTTTACCCGGGATATCAATCGGGGTAAAGCTCTGGCTTCCCGTATCGAAACCGGAATGGTGTACATTAACTCCGCGACCAATACGGCAGCCGAACTGCCGTTCGGCGGCGTGAAGCGTTCAGGTTACGGCCGTGAGCTTTCCGACCTGGGGATCAAAGAGTTTGTGAACCAGAAGCTGGTGGTGGTGAGCAGCGATTAATCGCATAGCGGGAGGCCGTAACGGGCTCCCGCAGGCTTAACGTCCTGGCATAAAAAAGGGGTGTCCGGTTAGCCGGTCACCCCTTTTTACGTCTGAATGCGGAACCGCCGTCAGCGGCCGTTCCGATCCCTTAGTTTGTTGCCGGCTGGACCGCCGGTTTAGCCGGCGTCGCGCTGTCCGCTGCTGCCTTATCGGCTTTCGCTTTTTCGGCAGAAGCTTTCTCTGCGGCGGCTTTATCCTTAGCCGCCTGCTCAGCCGCAGCCTTATCCGCTATCGCTTTTTCTTTCGCCGCTTTATCCGCAGCGGCCTTATCGGCGGCAGCTTTCTCGGCCGAAGCTTTCGCCTGGGCGGCTTTGTCCGCTGCGGCCTGATCTGCGGCAGCTTTATCAGCCAGCGTTTTATTGACTACGGCTTTTTCGTCAGCGGGTTTCGCTGCCGGTGTGGCTGCTGCTGCTGCAGGTACCTGCTCTGCCACCTGCAGCGGTGTACCCTGCAGGGACTTGTTTAGTACCTGCGTGAACTGATCCCATGAACAGAAACCGTTAGCATCGGTCGGGCAGCCGGCCATTTGCAGCGTCACACGCTTCGGTGGGTTTGCCAGTGACAGGACTTCTGCATCACGTAGCTGGCCGGTGGTCTGATAAACATATTCAACCTTCACCAGTTCGCGATCGTTTTTCTTGTCGTGCCAGCGCTGGAACTGAACCATGCCGCCAATCGGCGTTTGCTCATTTTGTCCTGGCAGATCGTAAGGTTTGAAATCCAGCGCGGTCAGCAGTGAGGCGATATTTGAATCATGCCCCACCATTAGCGTTACTTTCGGGGCGCTGGCTTTATCCTGGTCGATCAGCTGACTACGAATGTAGTCCACCAGTGGAGCCGCCACCTCACGGGCCACGACCGGAGAGGTAAACAGCGTGTCCTGATAGCCATTTTTAATCGCTGCCAGCTCTTTCCACTGTTCCGGGGTTTTAATCTGCCCCCAGGCGACCTGCTCCATCGGGAACCCTTCGTAATACTGCAGCGTAAAAGCATCGACCAGAGAATTACCGACTTTCAGCGGGCCTGAAACGTTTGGCTCTTTGCCATTATCGGCACTGAATTTATTCTGGTTAGTGCTGGAAAGATCGCACTGTTTTTTGCCGTCACAGGCCGGCGAATTTTTATAATCGATGATTTTTTCCAGGCGCTGGAAAGCCGGTTTTAACGCCAGTTTTTCGCCTTCGCCGTTGATGGCGGTCAGCGCCTGTTTGTTGAAGTCTTCGCTGTCGTTGGTGATCACCGGATTAAATACCGGGTCCATGGTTCCCATCTCGTCCTGGTGGGAAACGGCAATATCACAGCCGGGGAATGCGCCGGTGATAAAGAACTGCGCGGTCGCCACCGTGCGTTGCAGGCTGTTGGCGTAAGCATAGATATCATCCGGTGCCGGACACTCTCCGTCTTTCACCAGCCCCTGCTGCGCCAGCCACTCACGGGTATAGCGCCCCATGTAGACCTCCAGTACGCCCCCTTTGGTGGTCAGCTGCCCGCCGGGTACGTCCCACTTTGGCCAGGCCTTTTTAGTCGCCTGTGCCAGTACACTGCCATTGTCGGCTAACGGCGCGCGCAGGTTATGGCGGCTCATCATCAGGACTTGCTCAAGCTGATAATCACCATCAGCGGCCCAGGCAGGGATCGCGGAAAGTGCGGAGCAAACGGCCAGCGCACAGAGACTAAACTTTTTGATCATATGTATATTCCATTGATTCAAGGGGTGAACGTACCGGGCATAGTATGCAGCGCAGGCGCGTGCCGTGCATCAACGCTGACTCACCACAACCGCACTTCAGAGTGCAACGTCAGCGCATTGCTGTCGCCAGAACAGGCGGTCAATCATTAGTGAGAATATAGCAGACTCTGACCGCAGCGGTTTAGTGGCTTCAGGCGTTTGAAAAGAAACAAGATGTTTTTAGGAATGATCTAATCACCTGTTCTGCGAGAAAATAGCAGGAAAGCCGTGAAAACAGAAGGATAACCACGATAATTGCCCTGTCTTTCTCCGGCGTTATAAGTACGCCACCGTAAATAATACCTGCGTCTGGAAGCGACCGGGGCTGACCACCGGTGAACGTGCTTTCAGTACCGTGGTAAAATGGAGTTGATTATCCCCTTCGTTAAGCCGTTGCCAGGCGACGGGCTGATTATTCCGTACCGGCTGACCGTTTCGATCGCGCAGTTCAATCCCTACCGTCGTGTTCCCCTCCCCCACTGAAAACAGCCCGTCCGCATAAGACGTTCCCTGAAAAGTCACCTGTACCTGGTGGTGCAGCAGCGTGTGGCACCGGGCCAGCGCCAGATAAAAATCCCTTGCCGGTGAAGGATGACCGTTCTGCAGAGCTGCCGAACTGATCTCACCGAAATTAACCTCAATGCTGTCAGCGCCCGGCGCAATGGAACAGGGCGCATCCACGACCACACCTGACAGGTTTATTTTTCCGTAACCATTCTCTGCAGCCTGGCTGCCTGGTGCCAGCAGTAAGAGCCCCCCGAGGATAGCAGCGTACTTCATGACCTCTCCCTGTCTGTGGGTGACGAATAAAATAACCAGTGATACAGCTCCAGATTCTTTTGCATTCCCAGCTTGAGCATGACCGAACGTTTATAAGTGCTGATGGTTTTTGGGTGGAGCGACATGCTGCTGGCAATCTGATGCGGCGTTAAGTGAACGCGCAGATGGGCGAGCAGCGTTTTTTCCTGTGGCGTCAGGCGATCTTCTTTTAACGAGCGCGGATCGATAACGGTGATCAGACTATCCCTGTCCGGGATCAGCTGCAGTAACAGGCTGGCAAGCTGTGCCAGTGACAGCCGACGGTGGAGATGTTTTACCGGGTAGCCCTGCAGGCTTTCAGGCAGGGCTCGCCAGCCCGGTTCAGCGCGATCGTGAACCACCAGCAGCTGACTTTGCGCGGTTAACCGGCGTGCATACTGCTGCGACGCACAAAGCGAGACGGCTTCCATTCCGGTCATCATCAGGTCAACTGTTGTTACCTGCCGGACGGACAGCCTCACGACCACCTGAGAATAGTGGGATTGCAGAAAACGCAGGACCCCATCCGCAAAATAGCGATCGTGGTCAAACATCATCAGCGTCAGACGGCGAGGATCAGACATGTTTTTTTCCTTAATCGGCAAGAACGATAAGCGGCTACAGCAAACTCATCACCAGCACTGCAGTGGCGCTGAAAGGACCGGTGTTGACCTCCTGACGCGCCGACCTCACCAGCGCGAAGGTGAAATCATCCCCCCCGGTACCATTGATAATCTGGCTGTTGATGCTCTCGAAGGGACGTATTCGTTTTCCCTGGTGGTAAATCTCTACCCCCAGGTCAGGGTTAGTGGTTTTGATGGCGTTGCCGGAAAAGCCACTGGCCTCCGCTGAGAGCGTCATTTTTATTGCCCAGTTGCGGGTGTCCTGGCACTGATAAGGGATGTGCACGTCACGGCGAAACGGGGTAAGGCTGGCACTCTGAGTGATTTCATTGCGGGCGACATAGCCAAAGTCCACGTTAATATCCTGCCCCTGATTAATCGCGCAGGTACCAGAGGTGTAATACGCATCATTAGCCGCGATCACCCGCCAGTTAGCAGTGAAAACACTCCCGGCGGGGGTGCTCCATTTGTAAAGCTGCATACTGGCCACGACCGTGCCGGCCTTGATCAGTACGCCGCGACCCGGGTTATTTTTCAGCTGATAAAAGGCTTTCAGCTGCAGGTCGTGCCAGCCACCATCGCGCAGCGTATAGACTGTTATCGCGGACCCGATGGGATTCAGGTAACGCTGGCCGTTAACCTCCACGCCGCTGTTAAAAGAGGCATCCAGCGCCGTATTATAGGTTCCCGCATTCAGCCGCATATAATCGACATACGTGCCCGGAACCGTATTCCGGCAGGTGAAATACTGCGCGAGGTCGAACACCACCACATCGCCAATCATAATTTCCGGTGTCAGGTTGACCGTGACATCAATATTACGCTGGCCCACGGCGTCAAAGGCTTTACCGTCGCGCTTATCAATGCAGGAAAAAGCCAGCGCCTTGGCGGGCAACAACACCACAGCCAGCCAGAACAGCCGCCGTATCACGGGCGTTCAACGGCCTGGCAGACCGCCCCCCGACAGTGGAAGGCCAGCGTTGACCGTCCGCCGAAGTCATTAATATATTGCAGAACCGGTTCATCCCCCAGGGCGGCTGCACTTCCCCCGAGCGTGGCAGCGCTGAACGGGGACACCATCACTGGTTCAAACCCGCTTATCGTCTCTTCTGCATGAGGCCGTCGGGCGTCAATAAGGGTAATGAAGTAACCGGTCGGGTTATGTATCTGGTAGCGATCGCCTTTCCGCGCCAGCGTGACCTGCTGCTGAACCAGAGAGGTAAGCTGAGTGGAAGAGCGGCGTAATGCTGCAGGCCGGTAAAATAATTTAATTTTGGTCTGCAGCGCAATTTGCAGCGTATTGGGTTGGTCAGATCGCGGCGGAATTTCCCGCAGATTAAAATAAAACAGCGACTCTCTGTCCTGAGCCAGTAAATTCACCGGCGGCAAAGACTGAATTTTTATCTGACTTTTGTCACCGGCGTCAATTCGCTGCACCGGCGGTAAAACGGTGAAAGGTGAATTAACCTTTCTGCCCTGCTGATCCTCAATCCACCCCTGAGCCAGATAGGGCAACTGATGACTTTCATTCGCCATCGTCAGACTGACGGACGGGCTTTCTGCTTCCACAATAATGCGTGTGCGATCGAGTGAAATAGCCGCCGTGGCGGATAACGCACAGAGACCGATTGCCGCCGTGGAAAGCGTGACTGCCGCTGAGATGGAAATAAGTTTCATGGTTTTCACTCTCTGATTATTGATGTTACACATCCTCTTTTGCCCGGACAGGCTGACGTACACAGGGCAGCAGCAAGGCGGACAACGCACGATCGTTCAGCGCCGGTATGGCAATCTGACACTGGGGTTTGCCGCCCCAATGCACGGTCATCGTCTCGCCTGACGCCATACCACTCAGATACACAGCCCCACCGTCCGCCACCAGACCCACATCCTGCTGCCGTGCATTCAGCACCTGTGCGCCAAACGGCGGCGACGTGCCGTTTTCAAGGCGGATCACCGCCATCGCTTTCACACCCGCCACCACGGAAAACTGGCGATAGCCAATCGCCCCTTCGGTCAGGGTGGCGCTGACAATGGATGCGGTTACCGCGGCGTTATCCGGCAGACGGTTAATATCAATGCCGATCTGATTACGGTAATAACTGCTGATATCAGAAATCACGGCTTTGCCACGGGCGTTGCTGTAAACGACGCCGCCGCTGGCTCTGATGGGGATACCGGCCACACCGTCGGTATCAAGGAGCAAACGCGTTCCTCCCGGCGCATTCTGCCGGTGCAGAGCAATGCCTTTACGTGTGGCCGTTATTCCGCCCTTCAGCGTTGCGCCAATCGCCTGATAATGATCCTGCTGAACGTTAAGGCTGCCGGTGAGCTGGCCGCTATTGCCGTCATGCAGGTAATATCCCGACAGAACCTGATGGTCATTTGTGGTGCCTGCGCTCAGGCTGTAACTGTCGTTATTCTCCAGCATCTGGTAATAGTTGAGCTGCTGACTGCGGTTGTTTCGGCCGCCTGAACCGCTGTAGCTGAGCGTACTGCGATGTCCAAACGGCAGGGACAGGGACAGATACACGCCCCGATCGCTGAGCTGGTTATAGCGGCTCGACCAGCCTGAGAGTGACAGACTGATATTTTTCCACTGCATGACGTCAAGGTAGCGTGACAGGGCCAGGCTGTAGCGTTCGCTTTCGGGCCTGTCCCAGTACGTCTGCCGGTTGTAGCTGAACTGGGCACTGGCAGCTACAACTGGCAGATCCTGCGCCAGCGTGATGGTGTACATTTCACGGCTGTTGCTGCGGCTCTGCCTGTCGCCGAGGCTGCCGGCGTCGAGGAATTCTTCCATCGTCATAAACTGCCGTTCCGAAAAGCGGTAACCCGCAAACGTGACCTGGCTTCCGTAGTCATCAAAGCGTTTTGAATAACTCAGGCGGTAGGAATTCCCCTGACGGTTTTCTCCCCAGGGTAGACGGGCGACGGAATGGGTAACGTCAAATGACATGGCTCCCAGCGCCAGCAGGTCGCGGCCCACGCCGCTGGCCATCGACTGATAGTGCTCACTGGTGATAGCCCCACCGTACAGCGACCAGCCGTTATTGACTCCCCACGAAAATTCACCGCTGACGAATTCGGGGCCGTTGGTACGATGCTGCCAGTTGACAGGGCGACCCAGCGCCATCTTGTAACGCACCTGTCCCGGACGCGTAAGATAAGGGACCGCCGCCGTATTCAGCGTAAAGGTCTGGACGGTTCCATCCTGTTCCTCCACACGAACGTTAAGTTCACCCAGTACCGCGTCATCAATGTCCTGGATGCGAAACGGGCCTGCAGCCACCTGAGTCTGATAAAGCACGCGTCCCTGGTGCATCACCACCACCCGGGCATTGGTCCGTGCCACACCGGTAATTTCTGGCGCATAGCCGCGCAGATTAGGCGGCAGCATATTGTCATCGGTGATCACGCTGACCCCTGCAAAGCGGAAGCTGTTAAAAATATCGGATGCCAGATAGTCTTCCCCCACCACCAGCCGGGCACCAAGATGAGAAAGTGCGCGCCAGGCGTAATAACGGGTCCAGTCAAAGCGACTGCGCGTGGTGCCATCCAGTGAATCACGGCGACCCTGCCAGCTGGCACGCAGACGCCAGGGCCCCAGATTGGCTCCGGTTATCCCCGTGCCACTCAGGCTGCGCTGTTCGCCTGCCTGTTGGGTAAACCGTGCCTGACTGGTCAGGTTGTAATCAAATAACAGTCCAGGGATGCCTTCATCCCAGCGTGAAGGAGGGTCCCAGTTTGCTGACTGATACTCCAGAAAGGCCTGCGGTACGCTGAGAGTCAGCGTCGAGTCCGATAGCGACCCACTGGCCTGCATCCCTTTCAGACTGCGGATATCGAGGCACTGGCCGTCATGCCACCACGTTAAAGCGTCTGCCCGTGCAGGACGTAATCCCAACTCGGAGACCAGCTGCGCGTTGAGGCAGGGTTCACTGCTGTCAGGTCGCGCTTCCGGGACAAAAAAATCGACAGGGCGTGCGGAAAGTGGCTCATTATTTAGCCGGATATTCATCGGATAGCGGCCCGGCATGATGTAACCTTTCTGCGTAAAACGAGAGAGATCGATATTCTGCCGGTCATCGACATCAAACAGATCGGTATTAAACTGGATGCGATCGGCCCGGGCTGGCCGGCCTGCCATATCCAGAGAAAGAAAAAAGGAAACTGCCACGATCCCCGACCATTTTATTTTTGAGGTTAATTTTTCCATCATCCATTACCGGGGCGACGTATGTTTTGGCGTGAAATCATCAAGCCCTTCTACTGGCCGGGACAACCACCCCGGCCAGATCGCTAATTACGGATAGGCCAGCGTAAAGTTAGTCACCGCAGTGAATGCACCGGTACCCACGGCAACCGGATCATCACTAGTGCCATCCCCTTTTAGCGCCGCTGTAAATTGCAGCGTATTGCTGCCGGTATTAATATTTTGCGCAGCGGTCGCCGTACCCAGTTCGATTTTTTTACCGCTGCCATCTCTCAGCAAAATACTGGCACCCGTTGCTTCCCCTGTGATCCCCAGACGACCGTCCACGCCAGATTTTCCGGTAAACGTAGCTGTCACACTTTTCTTCGTGCTGTTATCGCAGTTCTGTAAATCAATAGTAAATGGAATGGCTGTTTGTTCTCCGCCATTTGCCAGCAGGGTATTTGACACCTGACCCAGCGGTATTTTTTGATCGTCAACGTTAGGTGCTATAGAACAAGGGGCATTAACGATTGAACCATAGAAATTCACTTTTCCGCTCCCTTCGTCCGCAGCATGGCCTACACCTGATGCAGCCAAAGTGAAAAGTGAAGCAACAGCAATTTTTTTAATTTCCATTTAGAACTCCTTGATTTTATCTTTTTACCGAACGCGTGTTTCTCACGAAGACCTTTCAATCATTTTTTAAACGATCGAAAGACCCATTACAGGTATTCCTTAGTGAAGCCACGCCATCCTAAAGAGATTAAAATTCAAGTCACTGTCCATTTTTGTTGTTAATTTAAAAACATTAAAAATCAAAAGGTTAAAACAAAAAAACCCGTTATTTTAGGATAATTATCAAGTTGAACATAATCTTATAACGGCTAAATATCTGTAAAATATGATTTTTTATTTAAATCATCATAAATAAACTAAAAAAAACAGCACGATGAATATCTCAGAGTGTTGACATCACTGCTTACGGTTAATAAGATAATTCCTAACAACATATAATTCAGAAGCAAAGAAACAAACTTATGCCTTTCATTAGCAGGAAAAAATTATCGCTCGAAAAAAAATTAAGCGATCTCGCCAGGGGATTCAGGGAAAAGGAGAATATTGATGAAGCAATTAAATGCCATTACGACCTTCTGCTTAAACAGTATTTAACCAACCCTCTTTATTTTAAAACACTGTTCAAAGCCAATCGCTTTATTGTTGGATCTGCAATTTTAGGTATTTACTACACACGTCCCGGGAGCACCTTTAAAGACATTAAGCGGTTCTGTATTGGTAACGACCTGTTCAGTAGTAATTCTCTGGATTCATTTTTGTTATTTTTACGCGTTGGGGGACGACTTGAGGTCTATCGCGATCATCAGGACAAGCGAAAATTCAACTACAAACCGACACCTAAAGCACTCGAAGAAACGCGGCGCATGATTAATACCATGCTGGTTCCCTACTCCATGCTGTCGGATAAGGTTGATTTGACGTTTTACCAGACGCATAAAAACTTTGTGCCCGCATTTTTTAGTGCGTATTCAGAAGTGACGCTCAATCGTATATTCCTGCATGACATGGTGCCGGGCAGCGGAGAGTTTTTAAGCCGCGATGGTGGTCACATGATTATGTTTTATCTGTACCTGGAGAGCATCAGACAGAAATCGCGGGTCATTAAATACAATATTCTGAAAGCGGCGTTTTGCTGTGCCGTATCGCGGTCACATATCCGCCGTAGCCTGCAGGCTGCCGTGCAGATTGGCTTGTTGACTATTGAGGATGAGCTTCACCAGCTGACACTGAGCCGGGAATTTATGGATATGGTTAAGGACTATTTTTGCCTTTATCTGGCCAGTACGGTGCATGGGTTATCAGGGGTCACATAAACAAAAAACCCCGGGCTTTTATAAGCCCGGGGTCAGAATTGATGGTGGAAGCGTAGAGATTCGAACTCTAGAACGGTTTCCCGTCGCCGGTTTTCAAGACCGGTGCCTTCAGCCACTCGGCCACGCTTCCACACGGTTATCAGCTTGCTTAAACATACTTGCGCTAACTGATGGAGCGAAGTATAGGAGATGTTTTTTGCTTTGCCAAGAACATTTTTCTCTACTTTGTTGATTTTGTGAGCATTTGTGATCGATTGCTGTAAAAACAGTCAGCAGACGGGAAAAAACGTAATTGAGCAGCAACACAAGGGGGGATGGGCATTTACTGCGAGTGGACTTCGCACAAAGCAAAACGGGCCAGCTTTACGCTGACCCGTTGGATTTGATGGTGGAAGCGTAGAGATTCGAACTCTAGAACGGTTTCCCGTCGCCGGTTTTCAAGACCGGTGCCTTCAGCCACTCGGCCACGCTTCCACAATGGGGCGCACTATAAACATCCCCGAACGCCTTGTAAAGTGGGTTTTGAATTAAGCCGCTAAAAAAGAGTTCAATCGCGTCCGACTGCCGATATTATCGCCAGTCTGCCGACGAAATCAGCCGAACAGCGCGTAAAGAAGGGTAAAACGCCTTTCCCCGCTTCGCCGCCCTGCCTATGCTCCGTGGCAGACTGCTTATTATTCTAATGACCCAAAGAGGTGATTTATGGATCGCATCGTTTCCTCCACGCGTGAAAGCTCGTTACTGAGCACGCACCGGGTATTGCGTAATACCTATTTCCTGCTCGGCCTGACTCTGGCGTTTTCTGCGCTTACAGCCACGCTGAGTACTCTGTACGCGCTGCCGGCGCCAGGTCTGATTCTGATGCTGGTCGGCTTTTATGGTCTGATGTTTCTGACCTACCGCCTGGCTAACAGCCCGGCCGGTATTCTGGCCGCGTTTGCGTTTACCGGCTTCCTCGGTTACTGCCTGGGGCCGATCCTTAGCAGCTTCATGTCTGCCGGTATGGGGGATGTCATCGCCCTGGCACTGGGCGGAACCGCACTGGTGTTCTTCTGCTGTTCGGCGTATGTGCTGACCACCCGTAAAGATATGTCGTTCCTGTCCGGCATGCTGATGGCCGGCTTCGTGGTGCTGCTGATTGCCGTAGTGGCTAATATTTTCCTGAACATCCCTGCCCTGCATATGGCGATCAGTGTACTGTTTGTGCTGTTCTCGACCGGGGCGATCCTGTGGGAAACCAGCAACATCATTCACGGCGGCGAAACCAACTACATTCGCGCTACTGTCAGCCTGTATGTTTCGCTCTACAACATCTTTGTCAGCCTGTTGAGTCTGCTGGGTATGTCCCGCAGCAACTAAACACCATTGCAGGTAGTAACGAAGCCCCGCCATGCGGGGCTTTATTTTTGCTGGTGCAAAAGTTTGATAAACTGACCGCTGGTTTAATATGACGAGGCAAGAAAGTGCAGTTTGAAGGCAAAGAGATTGCGCGCGATGCGCAGGGATACCTGATGTCCCCTGCCGCGTGGAGTGAAGAACTGGCCGCATTGCTGGCGGCAGAAGAGGAGATTACCCTCAGCGAAGCCCACTGGGAGGTCGTTCACTTTGTACGGGCATTTTATCTGGAGTTCAACACGTCTCCGGCCGTCAGGATGCTGGTGAAAGCCATGGCACAAAAATACGGTGAGGAGAAAGGAAACAGCCGGTATCTGTTCCGGCTGTTTCCAAAAGGCCCGGCCAAACAGGCTACGAAAATAGCGGGTCTGCCCAAACCGGCAAAGTGCCTGTAAGGTCAGACTGTGGCGAAACCCTGCGGAAGATGGGCAGGATGATGGGGTTCAGCAAGGACTTTATCCACCCGGGCGCTGCGTGGCCCTCCGGCTTTTAACCATGCCAGCAGGGCCTCAACCTGCCGGGCCTCGCCACAGGCCAGGACTTCGACACTGCCATCATCAAGATTTTTTGCGTAACCCTGAATCCCCAACTCTCTCGCCTCGCGCTGCGTACTGTAGCGGAAGCCGACGCCCTGAACGAGCCCATGAACCCACGCACGAATACAGATGATGGCCATTTTTCCTCCTGAGACTAACACCGTTTGCATTTTTGCAGTCCGCACCGGACAATATCGCCTGATTCTCTGAGTGTAAGCATAGCAAAATATGACTGTTCGATTGATTCTTGCCAAAGGACGTGAAAAGTCCTTACTTCGTCGCCATCCGTGGGTGTTTTCCGGGGCGGTTGCCCGCATAGAGGGCAAAGCCCAGTCGGGTGAAACGATTGATGTCTGTGACAGCCACGGTAAATGGCTGGCGCGTGCCGCCTGGTCGCCCGAGTCACAGATCCGTGCCCGCGTCTGGAGCTGGCAGCAGGATGAGTCGATTGACATCGACTTTTTCGTGCGCCGCCTGCGCGCTGCCCAGCAGCTTCGTGACTGGCTGGCACAGCGTGATAACCTTGACAGCTACCGCATCATTGCCGGTGAGTCAGACGGCCTGCCCGGCGTAACCATTGATCGGTTCAGCAACTTCCTGGTCTTGCAGCTGCTCTCTGCGGGTGCTGAGTATCAGCGAGCCCCGCTGATTACCGCGCTGCAGATCTGCTACCCTGACTGTGCCATCTATGACCGCTCTGATGTCAGCGTACGCAAAAAAGAGGGTCTGGAACTGACCCAGGGCGTGGTGCTTGGCGAGACGCCGCCGGCGCTGCTGCCGATTACCGAACACGGCATGAAACTGCTGGTGGATATTCAGACCGGACACAAAACGGGCTACTATCTGGATCAGCGTGACAGCCGCCTGGCTACCCGCCGTTATGCGGAAGGCCGTCGCGTTCTGAACTGCTTCTCCTACACCGGTGGTTTTGCGGTATCGGCACTGATGGGCAACTGCAGCGAAGTGATCAGCGTGGATACGTCGCAGGCTGCGCTGGACGTGGCTCGTCAGAACGTTGAGCTGAACGGTCTCGATGTCAGTAAAGCGACATTCCTGCGCGATGACGTCTTTAAACTGCTCCGCCGCTATCGGGAAGAGGGCGAAAAATTCGATCTGATCATTATGGATCCGCCGAAATTCGTTGAGAATAAAAACCAGCTGATGGGTGCCTGTCGCGGCTATAAAGATATTAACATGCTGGCCATGCAGCTGCTGAATCCGGGCGGGATGCTGATGACCTTCTCCTGCTCCGGCCTGATGCCCACCGACCTGTTCCAGAAAATCATTGCAGATGCGGCTCTTGATGCTCAGCGTGACGTACAGTTTATTGAGCAATTCCGTCAGGCGGCCGATCACCCGGTGATCGCCAGCTACCCGGAAGGAATGTATCTGAAAGGGTTCGCCTGCCGCGTTCTGTGACTTGAAATTGTGATGTCTGCCTCCATATAGTTAACAGGGCACCGTTTCTCAGGAGGTTATGATGATTGCCAGCAAATACGGAATCGGACAACAGGTACGCCATCAGCTTCTCGGTTTTCTCGGCGTTATCGTTGATGTTGACCCGGAATACTCGTTAACTGAACCGGCGATTGATCAGGTCGATGGCGGCGAAACCCTGCGCGCCGCCCCCTGGTATCACGTGGTGATGGAAGATGAGGACGGTCGTACCGTCCAGACTTATCTGGCAGAGGCGCAGATCTCGTGGGAGTTACCCGGCGAGCATCCTGAACAGCCTTCTCTGGATGAACTGGCGGCATCAATTCGTCAGCAGCTCCAGGCTCCCCGCCTGAGGCACTAAAAAAACCCCGCTTACGCGGGGTTTTTTATGACTTCTCCAGTCCGAGTCGCGGTATTTCAATCTTCGGGCAGCGATCCATAACCACTTTCAGCCCCGCCTCAGCGGCCAGAACCGCCGCCTGCTCGTTAATGACCCCAATCTGTAGCCACAGCGATTTTGCGCCTGCAGCTATTGCTTCCTGCGCAACGCCCCAGGCAGCTGCGGCATTGCGGAAAACATCGACCATATCGATGGGATGGGGGATATCACTCAGGCTGGCATAGACCGTCTGCCCAAGCAGCGTCTGTCCTGCCAGTTTCGGGCTGACCGGCGTCACCTGATACCCCTGCGAAAGCAGGTAAGCCATCACGCTATAGCTTGGTCTCGCCGGATTGTCGCTGGCCCCGACCAGCGCAATGGTTTTGGTGGTCGTCAGCACATCCGCGATAGTTTGATCACTCATTATTGCCTCCATTTGCCTTACTGGCTCTGCTGCCGTTAAGTGTGGCTTGTTTAACGCATTAAAAAATGCAACCTGTGCGATTCTCGATATATAGCACGAATAAGTATTTTTAAATGTTACTATGCTGCCATACTGAAAGACTTTGATACATTCAATCCGTTTTTACCCTTTGCCCTGCTGGAGAAACAATGAAGCTGAGTATGGTCATCGCCGGGATGCTGGTGATGCTGATTGCCAACCTCGCGCAGGCGACAACGCTAAAGCTCTCTACCGACATTGACCTGCTGGTACTGGACGGGCATAAAATTTCAGGCTCCCTGCTCAAAGGGGCCGATGGTCTTGAACTGGAACGGGGTGAGCATCAGCTGCTGTTTCGCGTAGAACGTACCGTCAGCAGCCATGCCAGAGGCCCCGTCAACTGGGTTTCACAGCCACAAATCGTCACGTTTTCCACCCGTACTCAGTCGGTCGTTATTCGCTTACCGGCCTTGCAGACCCTGCGTGATGGTACCCATTTTGATAAAAACCCCCGGTTTACGCTGGTAGATGAACACGGTGTGGAAGTCGACAGCAAGCGTGATGCGCTCCGCCCTCAGGCACAGGAAGATCTGGAGCAGGCGATGGTGCAGTATAATCTTGATAATAAAGTGGCGTCGGTGCCGCGTTTTGCACAGCCGATGCGCCGCAACGTGCAGGCGGGCAACGTCCTGCAGGACAATGCCATCAGCCAGCATCCGGCGGAGCGCATGCTGCGCCTGTGGTATCTGCAGGTCGACTCTGCCACCCGGCAGCGTTTTGTTATGTTAATGAATGCCCTGCATACCAGTTGATACCGGCTGAGATCCGGCGCTACACTCATTCCTCCGTTTACTTGTTCATTTTGCCCGCCCTAACGAGCCAGGATATTGAATGGATCAGACAACCCGCACGATAAAACCCCAGAAGCATATTGCCCTGGTGGCTCATGACCACTGCAAAAATGCCTTAATGCAGTGGGTAGAAATTAATAAAGAACAGTTGCAACACCACACGCTGTACGCCACCGGTACCACCGGTAACCTCGTACAGCGGGCGACTGGCTTGCCCGTCACCGCCATGCTGAGTGGCCCGATGGGCGGCGATCAGCAGGTCGGTGCGCTGATTTCGGAAGGGAAAATTGATGTCCTGATTTTCTTCTGGGATCCGTTGAATGCCGTACCACACGATCCCGACGTGAAAGCCCTGCTACGCCTGGCGACCGTATGGAATATCCCGGTGGCCACCAACCGCGCCACCGCTGACTTTATCATCCAGTCACCGCTGTTCGATCATCAGATTGACATACAGATCCCCGATTACGAGCGCTATCTGCAACAGCGCCTGAAATAATTCAGAGGCGGCTGCCCCGTCAGGGTTTACGTAACGCCGGTACGCCCTGACGGCTTAACTCCGCAACAAACACCGATGGCTTTGCACGATCGTAAAGCAGCCAGACCTGCTGCTTCGCACGTGTCATTGCGACATAAGCCAGCCTGCGCTCCTCAGCATTCGGGAAGTCTTCCGGTGCAGGTAACAAGGCTTCTTCAATCACCGACTCGCGTGACGCGGCAGGGAATCCCTCTTTACCCTCGACCAGGCCAAGTAAAATCACATAATCTGCCTGCTGCCCTTTGCTGGCATGAATGGTCATAAAATCAATCTTCAGCTTCGGCCAGCGCGTTGCCGCTTTATCCAGCACGTTAGGACGCAGATGGTGGTAACGGGCCAGCAGCATAATCCGCTCACCGGACGCCGCATAACCGCTGAGTTTGTTTAACAGTGCTTCAAGCTGCTCTTCAGGCAGCAAAGAGATTGCTTTTTTCGTACCTTTACTCAGGCTGTTAAGCGGTTTTTTCAGCTGATGTGGATTGCTCTGAACAAAGGTATTCGCAATTTCGCCAATGCGCTGGTTAAAGCGATAGGTGGTATCCAGTACGCAGCGATCTCCTTCGCCAAAATGATGGTGGAAAGCCGTGGTCAGCGTCATCTCTGCCCCGCTGAAGCGATAAATAGCCTGCCAGTCATCCCCGACCGCAAACAGTGAGGTTTGGGTATTCTGCCGGCGGAGCGCCGCCAGCAGTGCCGCACGCTGCGGAGAGATATCCTGAAACTCATCGACCAGAATATGCTTCCAGGGGCTGATAAACCGCCCTTTATCAAGGAGGTTTACCGCCTGATGGATCAGTCCGGCGAAATCCACCGCCCCCTCTTCTTTCAGCGCCCCTTTCCACGCCTTCATCAGCGGGGCCATCAGTTTTACTCGCTTGCTGAACAGGTCACGCACCTCTTCCGGGGCGCTGTCTATCATCGCTGCCTGTGCCCCGCCGTGCGTCCGCATCAGCCCCAGCCAGCGTTCCAGACGACTGGCCATCCGTCTTGCCAGGCGTTCATCCTGCCAGAAACTGCCCTCTCCGGGCTCCCACCCGAGTTCGTCGGTCAGCCACTGTCTCCAGCCGTTGGCGTGGGCTTTTTTCTCATTACACTGCTGCCGCCACACGTCGATCAGCAATGCCTGCCGCGCGTCACGATCGGTTTCCAGTTTGCTGATGGTCGGCGCTTTATTACTGCCCTGCTGAATGATGTGCAGTGCCAGGGAGTGGAAGGTGCGTGCCTGAATGTCCTCCGTGTGCAGGCGCGCACGAATACGTTCATTCATTTCAGCTGCGGCCTCGCGCCCAAAGGCCAGTAACAGGATCTGAGCGGCGCTGGCCTGCCTGCGCATCATCAGCCACCCTGCCCGGGCGACCAGCACCGACGTTTTACCACTGCCCGCACCGGCCAGAACCAGTACGGCATCTTCACCGTTCACCACGGCACGCGCCTGTGAGGTATTCAGCGGCGACGTTTCAACCTGGTTAAAAAAATCCGCATGCTGTTCCAGCATGCGGCCGGTCCATTCATTATTACGCTGAACACGTCGGGCGTCGCTGTGGCTGAGCCACTGTTGACAGTAGAGGTAGGGATCGCGGCAGTTTTCAAACTCAACGAGGCGCTGAACCGGTAGCGGGACGGCATCGAAAGATTTGTTAATAGCCTGCTGCCACAGGGCGATATCGCTGCGTTTCAGCCACTTATCCTGCTGTTCTGCTTCACGGATCTGCTGCTGCTGCGCCACCAGAACGCTGGCCGACACCTCACTCATTTCCGTGCTCCAGCGAGTCCACTCCTGGCTGAGGTAATGATAGAAGCGTTGCGTTTCACTCCATTCGGTACCGTGCAGGCGTACCACCTTTTCATCAGGCAGTGTGAATTCCAGCTCACCCCAGACCAGGCCGCGTTTACACCTGATTGCCAGCAGTTGATTAAAAGGGATCAGATACTCATGCTTTTCGCCGCTGACTTCGACGCCTGCGGTTAACAACCGCACCCGATTGTAAGGATGTTGTGCCAGATGTTTACCCAACGATGTTGCTTTCAGTTCCATTACGGTGACCCTGGCTGCGGTTATTTTCATCATCAGACAGTTTAACTGGCTGTCGTGTACCGCTCCAGTGCTAAAACACGTTACAATCAAGGAATTGTCGGTTAATCACCGTTATCTGCCGTGGGGAAACGCGTTATGCGCACTGTGTTAAATGTTCTTAATTTTGTCCTGGGGGGGTTCCTGACGACCTTCTCCTGGCTGGTGGCCACCCTGTTGAGCATTATTTTTATTTTCACCCTGCCCCTGACCCGCTCATGCTGGGAAATTACCCGACTGTCCCTGTTCCCCTATGGCAATGAAGCCGTCCACGTAGATGAGCTGAATCCTGCCGGGAAAAGTGCGCTGTTAAACTCGGGCGGGACGTTACTCAATATTTTCTGGCTGGTGCTGTTCGGCTGGTGGCTTTGCGTCATGCACATTATGGCCGGGATCACCCAATGCCTGACCATCATTGGCATTCCGGTAGGGATCGCCAACTTTAAAATTGCCGCGATTGCACTGTGGCCTGTCGGTCGCCGGGTGGTTTCCGTTGAAGTCGCACAGGCGGCTCGTGAAGCCAATGCGCGCGCGCGCTTTCGCTAAAACGTCATCATGAGCAAAATTCTTATCGGCAGTCTGCGCCGGCACGCCTTGAACAGCGCGTGGCTCTATAATATTCGCATTACGCTCGCACTCGCCGGGACCACCGCCGTACCCTGGTGGCTGGATCAGATCACCTGGACCATCCCCCTGACGCTGGGTGTGGTCGCCGCTGCGCTGGCTGACCTTGATGACCGCCTGAGCGGGCGACTGCGAAACCTGCTGATCACTTTGATCTGCTTTTGTATTGCCTCCGTTTCTGTTGAACTGCTGTTCCCGCATCCCTGGCTGTTTGTCGCCGGGCTGGCAGTTTCCAGTTGGGGCTTTATTCTGCTGGGATCGCTGGGCCCGCGCTATGCCACTATCGCCTTTGGCGCTTTGCTGATAGCGATTTACACCATGCTGGGCATTAATCTTTTCCCGCAGTGGTACCTTCAGCCTGCGCTGCTGCTGCTGGGAGCCGTGTGGTATAACCTGCTGACCCTGTCAGGCCATCTGCTGTTCCCTATCCGGCCACTGCAGGAGAATATTGCACGCTGCTTTGCCGCGCTTGCCCGCTATCTGGAAGCCAAGGCCAGCCTGTTTGATCCGGATATTGAAGGAGACGACCACCAGACGCTGGTGGATGTCGCTATGGCAAATAGTCAGCTGGTTGCCCTGCTTAATCAGGCTAAGGCCTCCATCCAGTCGCGTCTGCGCGGCGACAGGGGCCAGCGTGGTACACAACGCACCCTGCACTACTATTTTGTGGCCCAGGATATTCATGAACGGGCCAGTTCCTCCCACGTGCAGTACCATGCACTGCGTAAAGCATGGGGAGAGAGCGACATCCTGTTTCGTTTCCAGCGTCTGCTTTCGTTGCAGGCACAAGCCTGCCATCGCCTTTCGCGCGCGATCCTGCTGCGTGAACCCTATCAGCATGACGCACGTTTCGAACGGGTCTTTGTTAATCTGCACACTGCGCTGCAACGTATCAGCAGCCAACAGCCGGACAGCCCGGAAATTAACGCCATGTCATACCTGCTCAACAATCTGAAAGCGATTGACGCCCAACTGGCGACGATCGAGTCGGAGCAGGCACTGGCAGAAAGAAGCTCACAACACGATCAAACGCTGTCCAGTGAGGGTCTGACGGGCTTGAGCGATGTCCGCCTGCGCCTCAGCCGTCATCTCAGCCCTGAGTCTGCGCTGTTTCGTCATGCGGTCAGGATGTCACTGCTGCTGTGCACCGGTTACGCTTTTATCCAGGTGACCGGCCTGCAGCATGGTTACTGGATCCTGCTCACCAGTCTGTTTGTCTGCCAGCCAAACTACAGCGCCACGCGCCGCAGGCTGGCCTTGCGTATTATCGGTACGCTGGCGGGTATTGTGCTCGGACTGCCGCTACTCTGGCTGGTGCCTTCCATTGAAGGTCAGCTGATACTGATTGTGGTTACCGGGGTACTTTTCTTTGCGTTCCGTAATGTCCAGTACGCCCATGCCACGATGTTTATTACGCTGCTGGTGCTGCTCTGCTTCAACCTTCTGGGTGAAGGCTTTGAAGTCGCCCTGCCACGCATAATTGATACGCTTATCGGCTGTGGCATTGCCTGGCTGGCGGTGGCATTTATCTGGCCTGACTGGCGCTTCCGCCAGCTTCCTGCCGTTGCGGAACGCACATTGAATGCAAACTGCAGGTATCTGGATGCGATTCTGGTGCAGTATCACCAGGGGAAAGATAACCGACTGGATTATCGTATCGCCCGCCGTGACGCCCACAACGGTGACGCTGAACTGGCCTCGGTTGTTTCTAATCTCTCAGTTGAAAATAAATCCGATCAGACCCTTAGAGAGGCAGCATTCCGGCTTCTATGCCTTAACCACTCCTTCCTGAGTTATATTTCAGCGCTTGGAGCACACCGGGAAAAACTGGACAGCGATGCCATGCTGCAGCTGCTGGATGATGCTGCCTGTTACGTTGACGATGTACTGCACGTGGACATTGTCGATGAGGAAAAAGCCCGGCGTATGATGGACAGCCTGGCCTTGCGTATTCAGAACTACCGCGCGGATGCCAATACTAAAGAGCCACTGGTATTACAGCAGGTAGGATTACTGGTGGCTCTTTTACCCGAGATTACGCGCCTCAAAAAACAGATCCTGCTGCGCGGCTAATTCTGTTTGTGCCGTCTGTTTTGTTCCCGTTCCACGTTGTAGTGGAACCAGGCACGCAGCTCCTCTTTGACCTCCGGGGGGAGCGCAGCGTGATGGCGTCCGACAATCGCCCCGTGTAAGGCAAATAAAACGGGTAAACCGAGATTTTGATTGCAGGAACGTATGAGGAGCCAGCTGCGTTTTGCCCCCTTCTGAATCAGCATGTCAACGGTAGTGATACCGACCTGCCGCAGTAACATCTCCATTCTTATCCCCAGATTGGGTAAATCTTTCAGCCGGCGGTTACGCTGACGCTCCTGCTGCTGACGCCTCGCTCCCTGCAGGCAGAGATGCGAGAGCGCCAGCAGTTGCTCGTCGTCAGACCACAGTGCTCCATCGACACGATAATAGTTCAGTTCTACCGGCACACCGCGCTTGTTCAGGCTTAACGGCTGCATTTTGCGTTCAACGATATAGGGCTGAACCTGTTCACAGGCCCGCAGATACATTTCGCCTTCAGCCACCACGGCAAATACCGTTTTTTCAACGGCCAGACAATAGCCACCAAACTGCGTCCTGGACTGAACGTCACCCAGCGGAGCCAGCCGCTCTTTTGCTTCTGCTATTTTACGCTTTGAATTATCCATATTCTCCCCTGCTACTATTACAGAATTAACTCACTGTACCGACGTAAACCACATCACAGAAAATAGGCAATCCTGATTACAGGTTCAATGAATATATCAACATTCCGTGGATAACATTGCATTTTTGCGAGGCATTACGAAAAACATCACTTCTCAGGCTGAGTCAAATCCTGTCATTTATTATGCTGGCCAATCGCATTCAGATGACCAGCCAGCATGACACTTAATCGATTGATTAATTTAAAAAACAAAAATTAACACAAATAAATCAAATGAACATAATAATCAATATGTTACATCAAAATACTCTATTATCATTCGTATGCCATGAAATACCGCACTGATGTCTGACTGCACTGACTAACGCGGTTTTCTGTTAAGAAGCGTTAAATAAATCGTCACTGTCCTGGTCGTTACATAATACTTAACCGATCGTATAATTTTATTACTTCATCACCTGCGGAATATACCTCATTGGGGAGGGGCATCTGCCCCCAGGCGTGCCAGCGTTATAAAAAGAGTGACATCCGTTGTTAATACACACAGTTCCGACTACGGGTTTAAATTAGCCTGACGAATCATGACGAATCTGAAGGCATAGTAATCGTCACAACGTACTGGCTCACCTGAGAGAAACAATGAAAGTGAACGAAAAAATTATCACGCTATTCTTCCTGCTTCTCGCTATGGCCTCTGTTGCGCAGGGCCAGGAAGCGACACTGGCAGAACACAGTCTTATCCACCACAGAAGTTTCAACAGCCATTCAGGCCTTGCTGATACGGCAGAAAATCCTGACGAACATCGGGAAGAATCCTTCGCCCGCAAACATCATCTCACCCACTGAACAGGCTGGTCGGGTGAAAGAACTGCAAAGGATCGCCGCAGAAAGAGCATGGGGCAGGCGCTGAACCGTTCAGGTGCGTAGCAATGGGAGAACAAGATTAAGGTTGATCTTTGCTCACTGCGACTATACTGTATATCCATACAGTCAACTGGTGAGCGAAGACATTATGCGTACTCATTCTCTGAAATCTCAATCTGTTCGTCGTAGTCTGCACACTACTACGCCAGCCCCTGCGGCGTCCCCATGTGCTAACGGCCTGATCAGCGAACTGATCTACAGTGAGAATCAACCTGATATGACTCAATTGCTGCTGTTGCCCCTGCTGCAGCAACTGGGAACGCAGTCTCGCTGGCAGCTTTGGCTTACCCCACAGCAAAAATTGAGCCGTGACTGGTTACAGCGTGTCGGGTTGCCGCTGGATAAAGTGATGCAGTCTTCTCACTCCAGCGCAATCACGACGGTAGAGGCAATGATCAAAGCGTTGCAGACGGGTAACTACAGTGTGGTTTTGGGATGGCTGGAAGAAGACGTGTCAGAAAATGACCGGATCCGATTGCAGGAAGCGGCCAGTTCAGGCCAGGCGTTAGGACTCATTATGCGTACTGAAAGCAGTATTTATCCTTCAACCAGACCATTAAATGGCCTAAGAATTCACTCAACTTTGTATCATTAAGTAAAAATGAGATTTTTCTCAGCCTTTTTCTCTCACAGAGCCAAGATAACCGCCTGATTATGTTATGACGCGGCGGGACAATGGGTTAGCTGCGTTCTCAGACCCCATTTGAGGCAAAGAATTCACCCTGAAATGTTAAAAATTGTGTATGAAAGCCTGTTTTTTTGCTGACCATCGTCACATCATACTTGTAAGTTTGCTGGTACGTTGTAGACTTTAGCTCGCCAGGGTGCTCAATAACCTCCATTTTTTGGAAGAGTCATAATCGAGCTTCATAACCCGGCGAAGGATTAAACCAAAGAGCTAAATTAAAGCTCATTGCCTATTTGGATGATAACGAGGCGCAAAAATGAAAAAGACAGCTATCGCAATTGCAGTGGCACTGGCTGGCTTCGCTACCGTAGCGCAGGCCGCTCCTAAAGATGACACCTGGTATACCGGTGCTAAACTGGGCTGGTCTCAGTACCACGACAAAGGTTACTACGGTAACGGTTACCAAGATAACGATGGTCCATCGCATGAAAGCCAGCTTGGTGCTGGTGCGTTCGGTGGTTACCAGGCTAACCAGTACCTGGGCTTCGAGCTGGGTTACGACTGGTTAGGCCGTATGCCTAACAAAGGCAACAACGTAAACGGTGCTTTCAAAGCACAGGGCGTTCAGCTGGCAGCTAAATTAAGCTACCCAGTAATGGATGACCTGGACGTTTATACCCGTCTGGGCGGTATGGTATGGCGTGCAGACTCCACCCAGAACGCTAACGGCACTCGCATCAGCGACCACGACACCGGTGTTTCTCCACTGGCCGCGGTTGGTGTTGAATATGCAGTGACCAAAAACTGGGCAACCCGTCTGGACTACCAGTGGGTTAACAACATCGGTGACGCAGGTACCGTTGGTGCACGTCCTGATAACTCAATGCTGAGTGTTGGCGTTTCCTACCGTTTCGGTCAGGATGATGCAGTAGCACCAGTTGTTGCTCCAGCTCCGGCTCCAGCTCCAGTTGTTGAAACCAAGCGTTTCACCCTGAAGTCTGACGTTCTGTTCAACTTCAACAAAGCAACGTTGAAGCCAGAAGGTCAGCAGGCACTGGATCAGCTGTACACTCAGCTGAGCAACCTGGATCCGAAAGATGGCTCTGTTGTCGTGCTGGGTTACACCGACCGTATCGGTTCCGAGCAGTACAACCAGAAACTGTCTGAAAAACGCGCTCAGTCTGTAGTAGACTACCTCGTGTCTAAAGGCATCCCTTCTAACAAGATCTCTGCACGTGGCGAGGGTAAATCTAACCCTGTTACCGGCAGCACCTGTGACAGCGTGAAAGGCCGTAATGCCCTGATCGACTGCCTGGCGCCAGACCGTCGCGTAGAAATCGAAGTTAAAGGCATCAAAGACGTTGTAACTCAGCCACAGGCTTAAGTTATCTCGTTAAAAAAAACCCCGCTTCGGCGGGGTTTTTTATTGTCTGAAGAGAACGAATCAATCAGAACCTGTCCTGAATAAACGGCGTTATTCGGGCTTACCCAAAATGGCTTTCAGATCCTGCTTCAGTGACGACATCTGGCTGGCGTACTGCTCTTTACGTTCGGCATCTTCAATGAGCTGTACGATGGTTTCGGACAAGGTGCTGTTACGACGCTGGGCGAGGCCCGCCAGGCGCTGCCATACCAGATATTCTAAATCGATCGACTTTTTTCGCGTGTGCTGGTGTTCAGCATTGAAATGACGCTTGCGGCGTGCACGGATTGTCTGCTTCATGCGGTTTTCCAGCGCCGGATTGATGTGCAGGCTAATCCATTTCAATACCTCTACCGGTCGGTTCTCCATCACGAGCAATTCATCGACGGCAGCCTGCGCTGCGCTTAACTCAATGTAACGCGTTATCAGTTCACCTTCGCGGTGCTTTTTAACCAGGTATTTCCATTTCCATCCGCTTTCAAGATTTTCCAGCTGCTGATATTTCATCGGAATCTCATGCTGACCACATAACAGGTTAAGAATAACAGCTTTTTTTCATCAGGCTGTAAACAAAACAGGAACACTCATCGTAATGTTAACGCAAGCGACGCAGATGTGCATGTCTGCTGTGCTTAACAGGCTGAAATATTGTATAATGCCGCTTTTATTCATTCAGAAAAATACGATAACTTTGACCAACAACCGATTAGAGTGGCGCGCCCTGCAGCCCGATACAGAACGCTTTCAGCATCTCCTCTCGCAGGCACCAGCTTCCGAAACAGAATGCTTTGCATCCGTGCAGGCACGTCTGTTTAACGGGCTGAACCTGTTACTGCAAACGCCGGCTAAAGTCCCGCTCATGCTGGTCAAAAGTCCCGAAAGCGCGGAATACCTTGCCCTGCTGCAAAACATTCTCTCCGCCATCGCTGGCGAAGAAGATCCCACCGCGCTTTTTGGGGGTCACTATGATATCAGTGACCATGAAATTAGCTGGCGTCCGGCACAGAGCGCTGCGGATAATTTCGCCAGCGAAGGGGGAATTCATCAGGCTGAATGGATCGAAGCAGAGCAGCTTTTTGGCTGCGTGCGCGTCCATCAGTCGAGGATCACCCTGTCCCCGGGACTGGTACACCGTGCCAATGGCGGAGTGCTGATCCTCTCCTTGCGTGCGCTGATGGCACAGCCTTTACTCTGGCTGCGTTTGAAACAGATCATGGTGAACCAGCGTTTTGACTGGTATTCGCCGGATGAAACCCGCCCTCTTCCTCTGGCTGTCCCTTCCATGCCGATGGCGTTTCGCCTGGTGCTGATTGGCGAACGCGATGTGCTGGCTGATTTACAGGAGATGGAGCCTGAACTGGCCGCACTGTCACTGTACAGCGAGTTTGAAGATAATATCCAACTGGTCGATGACGAAGAGTTTATTCACTGGATACAGTGGGTGAAAAATGTAGCTGTCAGCCTGGAATATCCGGTTCCTGATGTCGATTTCTGGCCGGTACTGATCCGTGAGGCTGCACGCTATACAGGCGATCAGGATACGCTGCCCCTGGATCCTCAGTGGCTGGGCCGGCAACTTCAGGATGCTGCGCTCTACAGTGAAGATGAACGTATTTCAGCACAGAATCTGCAGGATGCCCTCAGCACTCGCGAATGGCGCGAAGGCTTCCTGCCGGAACGTATTCGCGATGAAATTCTGCTCGATCAGATCCTGATCGAAACAGAAGGGGAAATGATCGGCCAGATCAATGCGCTGTCCGTTATGGAATTCCCTGGCCACCCGCGTGCTTTTGGCGAACCCTCCCGTATCAGCTGCGTCGTCCACGCCGGTGACGGTGAGTTTATGGACGTGGAGCGCAAGGCCGAGCTGGGCGGAAATATTCATGCAAAAGGCATGATGATTATGCAGGCCTGGCTGATTGCTGAACTGGAACTTGAGCAGCAGCTGCCATTTTCTGCCTCGCTGGTTTTCGAGCAGTCCTATTCCGAAGTCGATGGTGACAGCGCCTCGCTGGCAGAACTGTGTGCTCTGATAAGCGCCCTCGCCTCACAGCCCATCAATCAGCAGCTGGCGGTCACCGGCTCTGTCGATCAGTTTGGTCGCGTGCAGCCGGTCGGCGGCCTGAATGAAAAAATTGAAGGCTTCTTCAATGTCTGTCAGCAGCGCACGTTAACCGGTTCTCAGGGGGTGATCATCCCTGCAGCGAACGTACGCCATCTCTCCCTGCAACAGGACGTTGTGGATGCCGTGCGGGAAGGTAAATTCCACCTCTGGGCCGTGTCGAGCGTCGATGAGGCGCTGCCTCTGCTAACCGGTATGGAGTGGGATAAAGAAACCGGCGCCTGCCTGCACCGTTCGATTCAGGAGCGGATTGCTCAGATGCTCCATCCGGATGCACGTCATCGCCCGTGGCCCCTGCGCTGGTTAAACTGGTTTACTCCAGGCTGATCGGACTTGTCCGGCGTACACGTGTAAGCTAAACTCCGTGCTTCATTAAAATAAGGCTTATTGAGACTATGGTAGATAAACGCGAATCCTATACAAAAGAAGACCTGATTGCCTCTGGTCGCGGTGAATTATTTGGCGCAGAAGGCCCGCCATTGCCAGCCGGCAATATGTTGATGATGGACCGGGTGGTTAAGATGACCGAAGACGGCGGTAACTACGGGAAAGGATTCGTTGAAGCGGAACTGGATATCAATCCGGATCTGTGGTTCTTCGGCTGTCATTTTATCAATGACCCGGTCATGCCTGGCTGCCTCGGCCTTGACGCCATGTGGCAGCTGGTCGGCTTCTACCTTGGCTGGTTGGGTGCCGAAGGTAAAGGTCGCGCACTGGGCGTAGGTGAAGTGAAGTTCACCGGGCAGGTTCTGCCAACGGCGAAGAAAGTGTCCTACCGCATTCACTTCAAACGCGTTATTAACCGTAAACTGGTGATGGGCGTGGCAGATGGTGAAGTGCTGGTCGATGGTAACGTGATTTATACCGCTACCGACCTGAAAGTGGGCCTGTTTAAAGACACCACCGCATTCTAATCCTTTTAACCTGATTCGTTCACATGAAGGACTGTGTTTCTGAGGCGTGAACGATAACAGTTTAAATGAAAACCTCCGCAGCAGCGGAGGTCTTTCCTTCTCAATAACAGGCCGCTACGCGGTAACTGACCTGTCCTCCATGGCTTGTCGCCAACCTCCCAACCAGTGAGATCGAGCATCGAGCATTTGATACGGACACATCTCTTTTGAGCGTCCTGTAATGCCTGCGTGATAACCCCGTGACTGCGCCCGATCAAGGCGATCTCGTTTCTGTCTCTTCATGCCGCGTTTCCCTCATTTTGTCTGGTGGAATCTGGTGGAAAGAAAACAGTGGTTACGTTTCGTGCAACCACGCTTCAGTTTTACCGCGACTTTGAATAAAGATCAACGCGCAAATTTAATGCGACTGTCATCATGCTGTCCCACTGGCGGGGCCGGAAAATGACGGCAGCTGAAGCTAAATCTATCGCACCCTGCTGATTTACATAAAAAAAGCCTTTGATGCGGCAGAAGTGGGGCTCTGCAACTATCAAAGGCTTAGTGCGTTAGTTAATTTTTACTTATTGTTCGCGAATAATCGCATTAGCGACCTGTCCCGCAATTTGCTGCCATCCTTTAGCCAGCGTTCTTATTAACCCGTCGTAACCATCTTCACTTTGCGGTAACGACAGCGAGAACGGCTGTTTCTGCAGTTTGCCGTTATGTTCGAGAATCCACTCGCCGCTGATAATGGCATGACCATCATAACGGCCATGGAAACCGGTCACGGTCACATTCAGCGTATCGTGCGTCTGGCCGAGAGGCGACGAGGAGATCAGCGCCGCGGGCAGGCTGGTGCTCAGATTGGTCACCAGCGTCTGCTGCAACTGCTGATCCAGTGGACTCGCCCACTGGTTATTGGCGGCAATGACGTACTGAACATCATTGCTCTGGTACACCACGCCATTCCCGGCCAGATAGTCTGGCACAGAGACACGTTCCACCCAGACCGGTGTACTCACCGTCTTACTGCTGGCGACGAGCGTTTTGTCCGCCGCTGGCAGCTGATAATAAACAGTTTCAGGGCTACTACTGCAGGCACTGAGTCCCAGTGCCAGCACAACGGGTATCCATTTCATCATTGTTTTGCCCTCTTCGGCTGTGGGTCCTGACCGGGTTTCGCTTCAAAGACCAGCGCATTGCTCTTGCTGTTGAGCGTTTTCAATACGGGCTGCAATTCACGCAGGACCTGATCGAGACGCTGCATATCACCCACCATCTTATTGTAAGCCGGGGAGCCAGGCTGGAAGCCTTTCATGCTTCGGTTCAGCTCACGCAGCGTGCTTTGCATATCTGCAGGCAGCTCTTTCATCGACTGACTCGAGGTGATCTGATTAAGATTATCCAGGGTTTTCTGCATTTCGCGCAGCGTACGCTGGCTCTCTTTCAGCGTCCCTGTTGCTTCATTCAGCAGCGGATTGAGTGGCAGGCTGTTAATCTTATCCAGCGACTCCATCAGTTTCTGCTGGATCTGCGCCAGGCCGCCCGTCATCGTCGGGATCAGCGCATAGTCAGCAAAGGTTGACGGTCCCGTCACCGGTTTGGCATTGCTGTAGAAGTCGAGATCAACATACAGCGACCCCGTCAGCAGGTTAGCGGACTTCAGTGAGGCTCGTAATCCATGAGTTATGCCGTCTTTCAGATGCTGCTCAAAGTTAAAGTCATTGCCCAACTGTTTCTGGAAACGATCCGGTTCAATGCGGATCAGCACCGGTATCCGGTAATCATTGTTCAGGCGTTGAGCCATGCCAGGCATGGTAAACGGCACTTCAGCAACGGTACCCAGACGAATGCCACGGAACTCCACCGGCGCGCCTTTCTGCAGGCCACGGATGGAATCATTGAAGAACAGGAGGAAGTCTTTGTGTACGCTGTAGAGGGAATCCTGGATGCTGCGCTGGTCGTTAAATAGCCGGTATTCCGCCTTGTTTTGTGCCAAATCGCCGCGCTCCCACCCTTCCGGAACATCAAAGCTGACACCCCCGCTAAACAGCGTGGTCAGTGAACCCATCTCAACACGCATTCCGGAGGCAGACATGTCGACAGCAATCCCGCTATCCTTCCAGAAGCGAACGTTACTGGTGATCAGGCGATCGTATGGCGCAGCAATAAACAGCTGATAAGTCATCATACGTTTATCTGCGTCAAAGGCGCTGGTTTCAACGGTTCCGACGCGATATCCACGAAACAGTACCGGATCGCCCGCGTTCAGCTGTCCGGCCTTTTCACTGTCCAGCGTAATACGGATACCCTTTGCATCAGGTGGTGCCAGCGGCGGCGCATCCAGCAGTTGGTACTGTCCGGCTTTTTCGCCTTTTGAGCCAGGCTGCAGCTCAATATAGGCACCCGAGAGAAGCGTTCCCAATCCGGTGACCCCTTCACGGCCAATGGCCGGTTTTACCACCCAGAAGGCACTGTCTTCGCGCAGCAGTTTTTCCATGCCAGCATTGAGGCGTGCTTTGATCTCAACATGATGCAGATCGTCCGTCAGCACGGCGCTCTCCACCACACCAACATCAACGCTGCGGCTTTTAATGGTGGTTTTACCGCCCACAATCCCTTCCGCGTTGGTGGTGATTAACGTCACCAGCGGCCCCTGATGGCTGAAGTGGTAAAACAAAATCCATGCACCGATCAACACGGTGACGATGGGAATGATCCACACCGGCGACCAGCGTTTAATCTTATCTACCGTGGCTACGCCGTGGTTATTGTCCGTCACTTTTCAGGCTCCTCAGTACTCTTTTCTTGTATCCGATCCCAGGTAAGACGCGGGTCAAAGGTCATGGCAGCAAACATCGTCAGGATAACCACCAGGGCAAACAGCACCGCGCCGTTAGCAGGATAAATACTCATTAATTGGCCCATGCGCACCAGCGCCGACAGGACGGCGATAACAAAGACGTCAATCATTGACCAGCGCCCGACGAACTCAACCACTTCATAAATCTTGTGCATTCTGTCGCTGTCATACCGGTTGTTGTCCCGGCCGTTGGCGTGCCAGCAAAGCCAGCCTATCGCCAGCATTTTCAGCGAGGGAACCATAATACTGGCGATAAAAATCACCAGCGCTACCGGATAGGACCCATCACCCCACAGGATGATCACCCCTGCCATGATGGTGGAGTTCATTTTGTTCCCCAATGCCTCGGTAACCATAATTGGCATCACGTTGGCCGGGATATACAGCAGGATCGAGGTAATCAGTAAGGCCATCGTCCACTGTAAGCTGTGCCTGCGTCGCGCATGGCCATCAACGCCGCAGCGAGGGCATGCCAGCACATCGCTGGCCAGCACCGCCGTACAGCAACGACAGGAGCGCAATCCCTGACGCAAACCACTAATCCCCGCCTGCGGGACTGCGGGTAGCGCGGGCAGTGGGGCAACCTGCAGCCACAACGTGCGACGGTCGATACATTGAAAGGCTCTGAGCTGTAAGACACAGAAAAGACACCAGGGGATAAAGCTGGTGCCAATACCAATATCGCCGTAAGCCATGAGTTTAACGAAACTCACCAGCACGCCTGCGAGGAAGATTTCCGCCATCCCCCAGGTTTTTAGTTGGAATAACACCCGGGCCATGACGCGTTTCAGCCCCAGCGGCAGCCGGATATCATTGACCAGCAGCAGGATCATCAGCATACATAAGGCTGGCACCCCCTGCACAAACAGCAAAAACAGGGTCGCCAGACTGCTGTAGTCATCGGAAACCATTACCTGCGGTATCTTTGCCAGGGTAATTTCGCTGCTCAGTCCGGCAACCTGCATATTGACGAAAGGAAACAGGTTCGCCAGTAGCAGCATAAAGAGCGCTGCCAGCGCATAAGCCGTTGGCCGCTTGCGCGGCTCAACCCAGTTAGACTGAAGTGTGGTATGACAGCGCGGGCAGCTTGCTCTGCTCCCCGGGCTGATATCTGGCAACTGGGTCATCAGATCACACTGCGGACAGAGCATCCATTGATGCGCATGGTGCGACGAACACATACCTGACCCTCGGTAATGTCAGAACAGCAGAATCAGGCGCCGTTACTTAACGACTCAAGATATTCCCAACGCTCGAAAGCGACTTCCAGCTCCTGTTCAGCCAGAGCAAGTGAGTCCAGCACGGGCTGAGTTACATCATGCGGCTGATTGAAGAAGTTAGCATCGGCAACCTGTGCCTGATAGGCCTCCAGGCGGCCTTCCAGCTCTTCCATTTTCTTCGGCAGCTGCTCCAGCTCCCGCTGCAAATTGTAGCTTAACTTAGCAGCCGGTTTTTTAGCCGTTTCACTTTTTGTGTTGTCCTGGCGTGGCTGCGTCGATGCACTGGTCTTTGCCGCCAGACGATTTTGTTTAAACGCGCTGCGCTGCAGCTGGGCATCGTGATAGCCGCCCACGAATGCCCCGATGTCGCCGTTGCCTTCGAAGATCCAGCATTCTGTTACGGTGTTATCGACGAACTGACGATCGTGACTTACCAGCAGAACCGTACCCTGATATCCGTCCACCAGCTCTTCAAGCAGTTCCAGCGTTTCTACATCAAGGTCGTTGGTCGGTTCATCGAGGATCAGCAGGTTACTCGGCTTGAGGAACAGACGCGCCAGCAGCAGGCGGTTACGCTCACCGCCGGACAGCGCCCGCACCGGTGTCATCGCCCGTTTCGGATGGAACAGGAACTCCTGCAGGTAACCCAGCACGTGGCGTGGCTTACCGTTCACCATCACTTCCTGTTTGCCTTCCGCCAGGTTATCCATGACCGTGCGGTCCGGATCCAGATCGGCGCGGTGCTGATCGAAGTAGGCGACTTCCAGCTTAGTACCGATATGCACGCGGCCGCTGTCCGGTTTCAGCTGATCCAGCATCAGCTTCAGCATGGTGGTTTTACCGCAGCCGTTAGAGCCAATCAACGCAATTTTATCCCCACGCTGGACCTGACGGGAGAAATTACGTACCAGCTGTTTACCACCCACGGAGTAGTCAACGTTTTCCAGCTCAAAGACAATCTTGCCGGAACGGGAAGCCTCTTCGACCTGCATATTGGCTTTGCCCATCACTTCACGGCGATCGGAACGTTCGCGACGCAGCGCTTTCAGCGCGCGCACACGCCCTTCATTACGCGTGCGGCGGGCTTTGATCCCCTGACGGATCCACACTTCTTCCTGCGCCAGCTTGCGGTCGAATTCGGCATTCTGCATCTCTTCCACGCGCAGTGCTTCTTCTTTACTGGTCAGATACAGGTCGTAGTCGCCCGGCCAGGACACCAGCTTGCCGCGGTCAAGGTCAACAATACGCGTTGCCATGTTGCGGATAAACGAACGGTCATGCGAGATGAAGATAATGCTGCCCTGGAACGTTTTCAGGAACGTTTCCAGCCAGTCGATAGTTTCGATATCCAGGTGGTTCGTCGGCTCATCCAGCATCAGTACTTTCGGGTTACTGACCAGCGCACGGCCGAGGGCCGCTTTACGTAGCCAGCCGCCGGATAATGAGGAGAGGTCCGCTTCCCCATCCAGGCCGATCTGTTGCAGCACATCGTGAATACGGCTTTCCAGCTGCCACAGGTTCTGGTGGTCAAGAATGCCCTGCAGGCGCGCCATCTCATTGAGGTTCTTGTCACTCGGATCTTCCATGACTTTATGAGAGATGGCGTGATAGGCCTTGAGATGCTCGGCCTGCTCTTCCACACCTTCGGCAACGAAGTCATACACCGACCCCTGCACGTTACGCGGGGGATCCTGCTGGAGGCGCGCTACCACCAGATCCTGTTCGTAAATGATGCGTCCGTCATCAAGTGGCTGCTCGCGGTTAATGATTTTCATCAGGGTGGATTTACCCGCCCCGTTACGGCCAACCAGACAGACACGCTCGTTTTCTTCGATGTGCAGTTCAGTGTTATCCAACAGCGGCGCGTCGCTGAATGAGAGCCAGGCACCATGAATACTGATTAATGACATAAAAACTTATTCCTTACCGGCGTGAACGATCAGCCAGCAGTTGTGAATTTGACGGTTACGGGCGAAATCCTGTGACTGGGTTTTCGCGGTGATTTCAGTTGCAGCCAGGCCAAGCGCTTCCAGTCCGGCCAGATCCATTTTGAAACCGCGTTTGTTATTCGAGAACATAACGGTGCCGCCTTGACGCAGGATACGCTTGAGATCTTTCATCAGATCGAGATGATCGCGCTGAACGTCAAAGCTTTCCTCCATTCGCTTGGAGTTAGAGAACGTCGGCGGATCGATAAAGATCAGGTCAAACTGTTCATCGGCATCGCGCAGCCAGCTCAGGCAGTCAGCCTGCATCAGGCGGTGCTGACGCCCGGAAAGACCGTTAAGGCGCATATTGCGCTCTGCCCACTCCAGATAAGTACGTGACATATCAATAGTAGTGGTGCTGCGCGCGCCGCCGAGCCCGGCATGCACGCTGGCGCTGCCGGTATAAGCAAACAGGTTCAGGAAATCTTTTCCGCGGCTCATCTGCCCGAGCATCTTACGGGCGACACGGTGATCGAGGAACAGGCCGGTATCAAGATAGTCCGTCAGATTAACCCATAACTTAGCGTTAAACTCACTCACCTCGAAGAAATCGCCCTTTTCGCCCAGTTTTTGATACTGGCTTTTCCCTTTCTGCTTTTCGCGGGTCTTCAGTACCAGGCGATTGGCGGGCAGTTCCAGCACGCTCAGGGTCGCGGCAATGACATCAAACAGGCGCTGACGGGCTTTTGCCGGCTCAATGGTTTTCGGTGCCGCATACTCCTGCACGACCACCCAGTCACCGTAACGGTCTACCGCCACGTTATAATCCGGGAGGTCGGCATCATACACGCGATAACACTCGATACCCTCCTGACGCGCCCACTTATCCAGCTTCTTACAATTTTTACGCAGGCGGTTAGCATAATCCTCCGCCAACTGGCCGGCCGACGCCCCGCCTGGGTTCTCTGCCAACTGATAGTTTTTCTGTACACAGTCGAGTGGACCGTTTTTCGCTTTAAACTGGCGATCGGCACGCAGCTGCAGACAGCTCAGCAACTCGGGCGAGGCACTGAACAGTGACAGGTTCCAGCCACCGAAGTGCGTTTTCATAATACGCCCCAGCTGGCTGTGCAGCGCGATCAGTGCGGGTTCACTGTCCAGTCGCTCCCCATAGGGTGGGTTACTCAGCACGGTCCCCGTCTCACCCTGCGGCAGGGGATTGGTCAGCTTCAGCACATCCTGGGCAGTCAACGTAATCAGATCGGTCAGCCCGGCGTTGCGGACGTTGGCACGTGCGCGCTCGATGACGCGTGAATCATTATCATACCCGTAGAAACGTGAGGTGGTTTCAGACAACCCCTTCGCCGCACGTTCGTGCGCTTCGCGGGTGATATCGCTCCACAGCGGCTGATTAAAGCGACTCCAGCCGGTAAAGCCCCAGTGTTTACGCTGCAAGCCCGGCGCACGATCGCTGGCGATCATCGCGGCTTCAATCAGTAACGTCCCGGACCCACACATCGGGTCGACCAGCGGCGTGCCTGCCTGCCAGCCGGAACGCTGCACGATAGCCGCAGCCAGATTCTCTTTCAACGGTGCCTGTCCGGTCTGCTGACGATAGCCGCGCTGATGCAGGCCATCGCCGCTGAGATCGAGGGCAATGCTGGCGGTGTCTTTATTCAGCCAGACATTGACGCGGATATCCGCCTGTTCACGATCGACATTCGGGCGCGGCAGGTTTTTACGGGTAAAGCTGTCGACGATTGCATCCTTCACTTTCAGTGCGCCGTACTGGCTGTTTCGGATCACCTCATTCAGGCCGCTGAAATGCACCACAAAGGTTTGATCACTGCCAAACATGGCAGGCCAGTCAATCGCCTGTACCCCAAGATAGAGGTCGAGGTCGCTGTAGACACCGCATTCCGTTAACGGCAGCAGAATACGTGAAGCCAGACGGCTCCACATCAGACTCTGGTACATCAGACGATCGTCACCCTGGTAATGTACGCCGCCCTGGACCACCTGGCAGCCTTGCGCTCCCAGGGCTTCCAGTTCACTTTTTAACAGCTCTTCGAGCCCACGCGCCGTACTGGCAAACAGAGAATTCATAGCGTCACTTATCGTCATCAGAAAATTGCTGCGCATTATAGCTAATCATGGCGGCATGTCATAAAGTTAGCGCTTATTCCTGCAAAAACCCTGTAAAGAACCGGGTGAGCGGCACGGCGCAATGGAGAATCGCCATGATCAACCTGTCTCGTTTATTTGTTCATCCGGTGAAATCCCTGCGCGGGATGCAGGTGTCCCACGCGCAGGCACTGACCAGCGGTCTGGCCTTTGATCGTATCTTTATGCTGACCGAACCGGATGGCACCTTTATTACCGCCAGACAGTATCCGGAGATGGTGCTGTTTACCCCGGCGCTGATTGTTGATGGACTGCATCTCACCGCACCGGATGGCAGCAGCGCAACCGTGCGCTTTGCGGATTTTCAGGAAATACCGGCCCCCACAGAAGTGTGGGGGAACAAATTTACGGCGCAGATTGCGCCGGAAAATATTAACCAGTGGCTGAGTGGCTTTTTCCCTCGCCAGGTGCAACTGCGCTGGGTAGGGATGGAGATGACCCGCCGGGTTAAAGATCTGGATAGGGTACCGTTGGGCTTTGCTGATGGTTATCCGTTTTTGCTGGTCAACGACGCCTCACTGCACGATCTGCAACAGCGCTGCCCTGCCGGCGTGCGTATGGAACAGTTCCGGCCTAACCTGGTCGTCAGCGGTGCCAGTGCCTGGGCAGAGGACAGCTGGTCGTCTCTGCGCATTGGGGAGATTATTTTTGATGTGCCCAAGCCGTGTAGCCGCTGTGTGTTGACCACCATCAGCCCTCAGCACGGGCGCAAACATCCCGCAGGCGAACCGCTCAATACCTTACAACGTTTTCGCAGCGCACAGGATGGCAGCGGTGACATTGACTTTGGCCTTAACCTGGTGGCGCGCAGCAGCGGTATTGTTCGGGTGGGGGATGAAGTTGAGATACTGACCACCCATACGCCACGCGCTTACGGTGCCGGGCAGGTGACCGAGACGCTGGCGGTAGAAAGTTCCGCGACCCGCACCCTGGACATTTGCTGGCAGGGACAACATTTTAACGGGAATAATCAGCTGGTGTTGCTGGAACAGCTGGAGTTGCAGGGCATCAAAATCCCCTATTCCTGCCGGTCGGGCATCTGCGGAAGCTGCAAGGTGACGCGTGTCAGTGGGGAAGTGACCGCGCTGAAAAAAGGGGCAGTCCGTGAGGATGGCACACTACTGAGCTGTAGCTGTATTCCGGCGGGCGATCTCGTGCTGCGTTAATGCTGAGCGCGGTAGCTTATACCGCGCGGGCAAAGCGGATCCCGTCAGCGCTGGCCTGAGGCAGCAGACGGTCGTGCATGATTTTAATCGCATCGCCGAGCACCATGCCACGACCCGCCACGCTCAGTTGCGGCTGGGCCAGCAGGCACAGGGCGGCGCTGTCGCCGGACTCGACCACCAGCAGTGTGCCCGTTTCACCGCTCTCAGACACTTTGACATTCACCAGTTCACCGTCTCCCGGCCGCCAGTTCCCCTGAATAAAGCTGTCAAAGTGCCAGCTTTTGGGCATCAACGGCTTGAGGAAACGGGTGGCCACCAGCGCATTCAGCACCAGTTCAGCACGCTGATCGGCATTGAGCGGCGCATCACGACAGCGCTCGTCGAAGGTGAAAAACAGCGCGGCATCATCGACACAAAAACCAGAAACATCAAAGGCGTCAGGCGTTAACATTTTGCGCGGAAAGCGTGAACGGAACAACATACCATCAGCCAGGTCGAGCATCATCCGGTCGTGTTCTGCGTCGAAGAACCAACGCCAGTTATCGTCTGGTTTAATCCTCATCATGGTTCCTGTATTAATACTGAGTGACAAATAGCCGGAGGTTTAATTCATTTTTCCGGAAAGCAGAGGTTAACTTTACGCGCTCAGTCCCCTCTGTAAATTTTGAATATTGTGTGAACAGCACAAAATATAAACGAGCCAGAGGCGAAAATAAAGCCCCTGGCATATTTAACTCAGATTTTACCTAGAGATGAGTCACAATTTCTTTTATCAGCGGCGGGCCTTTATAAATAAATCCGGAATATATTTGTACCAGTGATGCCCCCGCCGCGATTTTTTCACGCGCTGAAACCAGTGAATCAATGCCGCCGACACCAATAATCGGAATGCGACCCTGTAATTCCTGAGCCAGACGGCGGACGATCTCCGTACTGCGTAACTGGACAGGGCGGCCGCTTAATCCACCCGCTTCTTCCGCATGCGCTAATCCTTTTATCAGATCGCGATCCAGCGTGGTATTGGTCGCAATCACACCGTCTATTTCATGGCGCACTAAACTGTCAGCCACCTGGATCAATTCTTCTTCTGATAGATCCGGCGCGATCTTCACCGCCATAGGAACATATTTATGATGGATCTGCTGAAGATCATTCTGCCGCTGTTTCACCGCGCCCAGTAAATCATCGAGCGCTTCACCGTACTGTAAAGAGCGAAGTCCGGGTGTGTTAGGCGAGGAAATATTGATGGCAATATAACCGGCATAGGCATAAATCTTGTCCATACAGGTTAAATAATCTTCTTTACCCTGCTCTACAGGGGTGTCTTTATTCTTGCCGATATTAATGCCAAGGATACCGTCGAAGTGGGCTTTTTTGACATTCTCAACCAGGTTATCCACGCCAAGATTATTGAAGCCCATGCGGTTGATGATCCCTTCCGCTGCCACGATGCGGAACATCCGTGGCTTATCATTCCCCGGCTGTGGGCGCGGGGTGACCGTGCCTATTTCAATGGAACCAAATCCCATCGCGCCGAACGCATCAATGCACTCACCGTTTTTATCAAGGCCTGCGGCCAGACCCAGAGGGTTCTTAAAGGTCAGCCCCATGCAGGTTACCGGTTTAAAAGGCAGCGACTGGCGGATCAGGCCGATCAGCGGGGTGCCGGAGAGGCGCTTCAACTGCTGCAAAGTCAGGTCGTGCGCACGCTCAGGATCGAGCTGAAACAGCGCCTTACGAACGAAAGGGTAATACATGGTCACTCCTGAGGTCCCGATGGAAAATCGGGGTCGTATTATCCCGGTTTCCTCGGTTAAAGGGAAATGACCTGGCGCAAAAGCACGCCTGAATAACGATTTTTTTCGCCCTTCACTCCCCCTTCCCCCAGGCTTTATGTGCAAAACGGCAAAAATATGCCGGATAAATCATTTAAGCGTCCAAACGGGCTCTGTCAGGATGAGTCATCGGTTCTTGAATTCTGGTTATCAATAACTTTTAGTTATAAGGAGAGGTTATGCGCGTTATTACTCTGGCGGGAAGCCCCCGTTTTCCTTCCCGCTCCACCGCGCTGCTGACAATTTGCCAGCATGCGCTGGAAAAACGAGGTGTCGAGGTCATACCGTGGAACCTGCATAACTTCAATCCTGAAGATCTTCTGTACGCCCGCTTTGACTCCCCCGCCCTGCTGGCCCTGAAGGAAGATCTCAACACCGCTGACGGCCTGATCGTCGCTACGCCGGTTTATAAAGCCTCCTTTGCCGGCGCGTTAAAAACGCTGCTGGATCTGCTGCCCGAGCGCGCCCTGGAACACAAAGTGGTGTTACCGCTGGCAACCGGTGGCACCGTCGCTCATCTGCTGGCCGTCGATTACGCCCTTAAGCCGGTACTGAATGCGCTGAAAGCGCAGGAAGTGCTGCACGGTGTGTTTGCTGATGATACGCAAATCAGCCACTACGACCGGACGCCTGAGCTGACACCGATACTCGCCGAACGGCTGGCAGAGTCAATCGATACCTTCTGGCATGCTCTGGCGCGCCGGCATCAACCGCTGGCCACCGCCGTCTGAACAGGGGAGTTGCGATGACACTGTTTTCCCGCTTCATCACCACGCTATTCATCACAGGCATGCTGGCCGGTCAGGCCGTGGCGGCAGCCTCCCCGGATGCGCCGGCAACGATTCGAATCGGCTATCAGAAAGGCTCCGTCAGTATGGTACTGGCAAAATCACATCAGCTACTGGAGAAGCGCTTTCCTCACACCACGATTAAATGGGTGGAGTTCCCCGCCGGGCCCCAGATGCTGGAAGCGTTGAACGTCAACAGTATTGATTTGGGCAGTACGGGTGATATTCCGCCGATTTTTGCCCAGGCCGCCGGGGCGGATCTGCTGTATGTCGGTTCGGAACCCCCCAAGCCAAAAGCGGAGGTGATTCTGGTACGCGAAGAGAGTCCGCTGAAAACGGTGGCCGATCTCAAGGGCCATAAAGTGGCCTTTCAGAAGGGGTCCAGCTCCCACAACCTGCTGTTACGCGCGTTAAAAGAGGCGGGTCTGGGCTTCAACGATATTCAGCCTGCGTTTCTGACGCCAGCGGATGCCCGCGCTGCCTTCCAGCAGGGCGATGTTGATGCCTGGGCCATCTGGGACCCGTATTACTCTGCGGCCCTTCAGCAGGGCGGCGTTCGTGTGCTGAAGAATGGTGACACGCTCAACCTGACCGGTTCCTTCTATCTGGCAACCCGGCCCTTCACCGAGAAAAACGGTGCATTCCTGCAGCAGGTGCTGGATACCTTCAGCCAGGCCGATGCCCTGACCCACAGCCAGCGTGAGCAGAGCGTTGACCTGCTGGCGCAGGCGATGGGGCTGCCAAAAGCGGTAATCTCAACCTACTTCGATCATCGCCCGCCGACCACCATCACCCTGGTGAGTGATAAGACAGCACGGGCACAGCAGCAGACCGCCGATCTCTTTTACAGCAGCCACCTGATGCCGGTGAAAGTCGATATCTCCAGCCGCATCTGGCATGGCCCTTCCCCCCATTGACTGAGGAGTAACACAATGAGTCTTTCCGTTTTCTGGTTTCTTCCCACTCACGGTGATGGGAAATACTTAGGCACTAACGAAGGGGCGCGCCCGGTAGATCATGCCTATCTGCAACAAATCGCCCAGGCCGCCGACCATCTGGGGTTTGGGGGCGTGCTGATCCCGACAGGTCGCTCCTGTGAAGACGCCTGGCTGGTGGCTGCGTCGCTGATCCCGGTGACCCGCCGTCTGCGCTTCCTGGTGGCACTGCGCCCTGGCGTGATTTCGCCGACTCAGGCTGCCCGCCAGGCAGCGACGCTTGACCGCCTGTCTAACGGCCGGGCCCTGTTTAACCTGGTCACCGGGGGCGATGCGGAAGAGCTGGCCGGGGATGGCGTTTTTCTGGATCACCGTGAACGTTACGCCGAGTCTGCCGAATTTACCCGCGTCTGGCGACGCGTGCTGGAAGGCGAAACGGTGGACTATGAAGGTAAACATATTCACGTACGCGGCGCACGCCTGATGTTTAAGCCGGTACAGCAGCCACGCCCGCCGCTGTGGTTTGGCGGCTCGTCTGAAGTGGCACAGGACCTGGCCGCCGAGCAGGTCGATGTCTATCTGACCTGGGGAGAACCGCCTGCACAGGTGAAAGAAAAAATTGCGCAGGTGCAGGCCAAAGCGGCTGCACAGGGACGTAAAGTCCGCTTTGGCATTCGTCTGCATGTGATCGTGCGCGAGACGAATGAAGAGGCCTGGCAGGCCGCCGATCGTCTGATTTCCCACCTGGACGATGCCACCATCGCGAAAGCACAGGCTGCGCTGGCGAAAACAGACTCTGTAGGCCAGCAACGCATGGCCGCGCTGCACGGCGGTAAGCGTGACCAGCTGGAGATCAGCCCGAATCTGTGGGCCGGCGTCGGCCTGGTGCGCGGGGGCGCGGGGACCGCACTGGTGGGCGATGGCCCGACGGTCGCTGCGCGGATGCAGGAATATGCCGATCTGGGCATCGAGACCTTCATTCTGTCCGGCTATCCGCATCTGGAAGAAGCCTGGCGCGTGGGTGAATTACTCTTCCCGCATCTGGATCTGGCTATCCCGGAGATACCGCAACCACAGCGGGTTGAGGCACACGGTGAACAGGTCGCCCACGATTTCGCCCCACAAAAAGTGTCGCAGAGTTAGAGGTGAGCCATGAGTAAAAGCCTGAATCGTATCGGTAATGGCCTGCTGCCGTGGGCGTTACCCGTTCTGCTGGTGGCAGTATGGCAGTTAGCCTCCCAGCTGGGCTGGCTTTCCACCCGGATTCTGCCGTCGCCGGGATCCGTTATTGTCACCTTCTGGAAGCTGTCGGCCAGCGGTGAGCTGTGGCAACACCTCGCCATCAGCAGCTGGCGTGCAGCAGTGGGATTCAGCATTGGCGGTTCAATTGGTCTGGTACTCGGATTAATTACCGGTATGTCAAGACTGGGCGAACGGCTTCTGGATACCTCAGTACAGATGCTGCGTAATGTGCCCCATCTGGCGCTGATCCCGCTGGTGATCCTGTGGTTTGGCATTGACGAGTCGGCCAAGATCTTCCTGGTAGCACTGGGCACGCTGTTTCCGATCTATCTCAACACCTATCACGGTATCCGCAATATCGATCGCGGGCTGGTGGAAATGGCGCGCAGCTATGGCCTGTCAGGCTGGAGCCTGTTTATTCAGGTGGTGCTGCCCGGTGCCCTGCCCTCCATTATGGTCGGTGTGCGCTTTGCGCTAGGCCTGATGTGGCTGACGCTGATCGTTGCGGAAACCATTTCAGCCAATGCCGGTATCGGCTACCTGGCGATGAATGCCCGTGAGTTCCTGCAAACGGATGTGGTCGTGGTGGCGATTATTCTCTATGCCCTGCTGGGCAAACTGGCTGACGTCAGCGCACTGCTGCTGGAACGCGTGTGGCTGCGCTGGCATCCGGCGTATCAATTAAAAGAGGAAAACGCATGAGCGAGTTCACCCCGTCTCCGGCGCGTCTTAATGCCGGTACGCCGCTGGCAATCAGCGGCGTCAGCAAACAGTATAACCAGCGCACGGTGCTGAATAATATTGACCTGCATATTCCCTCCGGGCAGTTTGTCGCCGTGGTCGGGCGCAGCGGCTGTGGCAAAAGCACCCTACTGCGCCTGCTGGCCGGGCTGGAGAAAGCCAGCAGCGGCGAACTTCGGGCTGGTAGCGCCCCCCTGAGCGAGGCGCGGGAGGATATCCGGCTGATGTTCCAGGATGACCGACTACTGCCGTGGAAAAGCGTGATCGACAACGTTGGCCTGGGCCTGAAGGGAAAAGCCTGGAGAGATCGGGCGCTCGACGCGCTGGATGCCGTTGGCCTGGCCGACCGCGCCGGGGAGTGGCCCGCCGCGCTGTCAGGCGGTCAGAAACAGCGTGTGGCGCTGGCCCGTGCACTGATCCACCGTCCTGGCCTGCTGCTGCTGGATGAACCGCTTGGCGCGCTGGATGCCTTAACCCGTATCGAAATGCAGGAACTGATTGAATCCCTCTGGCAGGAGCATCACTTTACCGTACTGCTGGTGACGCATGATGTCAATGAAGCGGTAGCGATGGCCGACCGGGTACTGTTGATTGAGGAAGGGAATATCGGACTGGATCTCTCCGTTGATCTGCCTCGACCACGGCGTAAAGGGTCGGTCAGGCTGGCTGAACTGGAATCGGAGGTACTGGATCGCGTGATGAAACGCCAGCCAGTGCAAAAACAAGCACAATATGCGCACGGCTGACAGGTAACGATATAAAGAAAAATGGGCGGGATTATCGCCCATTTTTTTATTTTATTTTCCGCCCGTCAGGATCAGGCATTCAGTGCCTTGGTGATCTTCTCAAACAGATCGCCAGACAGTTTATCCAGCCCCTGCAGCTGTTCCAGCGCCTTACGCATCAGCGCCTGACGTCCGGCATCATAGCGTTTGAGGCGAATTAACGGCTCGATCATACGCGCCGCTACCTGTGGGTTGCGGGTATTAAGATCGCTGAGGATCTCTACCAGGAACTGATAGCCACTGCCGTCCGCCGCATGGAACGCCGCCGGGTTTGCCGAAGCAAACGCCCCGATCAGGGAGCGAATACGGTTCGGGTTGCTCAGAGTAAAGGAGCGATGGTGAAGTAAGGCGCGTACCTGAGACAGTACGTCGGCCGCCGGACTGGTCGCCTGCAGGGCAAACCACTTGTCCATCACCAGGCCATCCTGATGCCAGCGCTCATCAAAATCAGCTAACAGCGCAGCACGGCACGGCAGTTGTGCCGCGATAGCGGCCGACAGCGCCGCCACGGTGTCCGTCATATTATTGGCGTGGTGATACTGTGCGCTGACCAGCCTGTCGGCCTGAGCCGCGTCGGCAAAGGCCAGATAGCTCAGGCAGACGTTTTTCAGCGAGCGTTTACCGATATCTGCGTGTTCAATGCGATATTCTGGTGTCTGACTGGCGTAATACACCGCCAGCAGCTCATCTTCCAGCTCGGTCGCCAGCGTACGGACCAGGGCTTCACGCACCACCGCGTTGGCCTGTGGGTCGATGATGTCAAACAGCTCAGCAATCTCATTCTCACCGGGCAGTGACAGGATCAAGGCCATCAGAGCGGGATCGGTGGATTCAGATAGAAGCACCGCACGGAACGCATCCGCGACGTGCAACGGCAGGGAAAGAGGCTGCCCCTGCTGCTGGCGGGCAACGTTAATCTTGATATGGTTCGCCATCAGACTCTGCGCTGCATCCCAGCGGGAAAAATCATTACGGGCGTGGCGCATCAGGAAGGTTAACTGGGCATCACTCCAGTTGTAGTCCAGCTTCACCGGCGCAGAAAACTCGCGCAGCAGAGAAGGCACCGGCTGGAAATACACCTTATCAAAGACAAATGTCTGGAATGATTCGGTCACATTCAGCACGTGATGGACCGGGTGGCCGTTATGCTGTAGTGGAATAACCTTGCCTTCACCGTCATACAGCTCGATGTCCAGCGGAATGTGCAGCGGCAGCTTCTCTTTCTGGTCGGCCGTCGGCGGAGTCATCTGTGTGACGTGCAGCGTGTATTGCTCCAGCTCCGGGTTGTAGTCGTCACGGACGGACAGCACGGGGGTACCCGACTGGCTGTACCAGCGACGGAACTGTGACAGGTCAACGTTAGAGGCATCTTCCATCGCCTGGACAAAATCATCGCAGGTCGCAGCGCTGCCGTCGTGACGTTCGAAATAGAGCTGCATCCCTTTCTGAAAGTTCGCTTCGCCCAGCAGGGTATGCAACATGCGGATCACTTCTGAACCCTTTTCGTACACCGTCAGGGTGTAGAAGTTGTTCATCTCGATCACCTGCTCAGGACGGATCGGATGCGCCATTGGGCTGGCATCTTCCGCAAACTGAGAGCCGCGCATGACACGCACGTTATCGATGCGGTTAACCGCGCGGGAGCCCAGGTCAGAGCTGAACTCCTGATCGCGGAAGACCGTCAGCCCCTCTTTCAGACTGAGCTGGAACCAGTCGCGACAGGTGACACGGTTACCGGTCCAGTTATGGAAGTATTCGTGACCAATGACCGCCTCAATGCCGAGGTAGTCTTTATCGGTGGCCGTTTCCGCTTTGGCCAGCACATATTTGGAGTTAAAGACGTTCAGCCCTTTATTTTCCATTGCCCCCATATTGAAGAAGTCGACGGCGACAATCATAAAGATGTCGAGGTCATACTCCAGGCCGAAACGCTCTTCATCCCATTTCATACTGTTTTTCAGCGAGGTCATCGCCCAGTCAGCGCGATCAAGATTGCCCCGGTCGACAAAGATCTCCAGGGCAACGTCACGACCCGAACGGGTTTTGAAGCTGTCACGCAGCACATCGAAATCGCCGGCCACGACGGCAAACAGATAGCAGGGTTTCGGGAAGGGATCGTGCCACTTCATCCAGTGACGGCCATCTTCCATCTGCCCGCCGTCTACACGGTTTCCGTTAGAGAGCAGGTAAGGATAGAGTGCCTGTTCAGCAATAATCGTTGTGGTAAAGCGGGCCAGCACGTCCGGGCGGTCAAGATACCAGGTAATATGGCGGAAACCTTCAGCTTCACACTGGGTACACAGTGCTTCACCGGATTTATATAACCCTTCCAGCGCGGTATTTTTATCAGGATGAATATCATTAACGATTTTTAACGTAAAGGCGTCCGGCAACTGCTGGAGTATCAGCGCGCCCTCTTCCTGCCGGTAATGTGGCCACGGCTGGTCGTTAACGTGCAGCGAGATCAGCGTCAGATCTTCACCGTCCAGACGCAGGTCGGCATCACTGGCTCCCAGGCGTTTAATCTGGCTGATGGCGGTGACCTGAGTGGTGGTGGCATCCAGATTAAACGTCAGTTCGATGTCGGTAATAGTGTAATCCGGGGCACGATAGTCATGGCGATTCTTGGCTTGTGGCAGTTGCGTCATAAGTCCTTCTCACGTCGATAATTAGTTAACCTTTTCAAGTCTATTCCTGTTATCACCAGGTTGCCACGTTGAATCATCCTTAAACGCTGCCTTTCGGGTGAAATGGTACATTTCATTAACAAACGCACAGATTGTCCTCGACCACCCCGACTGAATTGTGCTGTGATCGGGTTCAATAAATACGTATTCGGGTTATACTCCTGCGACTTTTTCTTCATTTGAACCAGGGATAACGCTCTTCGCCAGAGGATGCTGAAACGCACCATGACACGACACGCTTCCCCGATTTTGACTACGCTTCTCGATACCGATGCCTATAAGCTTCATATGCAGCAGGCGGTGTTCCATCGTTATTACGATGTCACGGTGGCCGCCGAGTTTCGCTGCCGGGGTGATGATATGCTGGGCATTTATGTCGATGAAATTCAACAGCAAATCGACATGATGGCCGCGCTGACGCTGACGGAGGATGAGTTTACCTATCTTGCCGGGCTGCCGTTTTTCACCCCGGATTATCTCAACTGGCTGCGTACCTTCCGATACGATCCCGCGCAGGTTCGCGTGCGCAATCACCAGGGAAAGCTGGATATCCGCATCAGCGGGCCGTGGCGTGAAGTGATCATGTGGGAAGTGCCCCTACTGGCGTTGATCAGTGAAGTAGTTCACCGCCATCGTTCACCGCAGGTCACGCCAGACATGGCGGTCAGTCAGCTGAAACTGAAGCTGGCGCAGTTTAATGAGATCACCGCCGGTCTGGATATGTCGCGCTTCCGCCTGATGGATTTCGGTACCCGCCGCCGCTTCTCGCATGATGTTCACCTGGCGATAGTCAGTACGCTGAAGCAGGAATTTCCCTGGCTGGTCGGCTCCAGCAACTATGAAATGGCCCGGCAGCAACAGATTATGCCGGTAGGTACCCAGGCGCACGAGTGGTTCCAGGCGCACCAGCAGATCAGCCCGGTACTGGCCAACAGCCAGCGCGCCGCCCTGCAATCCTGGCTGGAGGAGTACCCGGATCAGTTAGGTATTGCCCTGACAGACTGCATTACTATGGATGCCTTCCTGCGTGATTTCGGTCTGGAGTTTGCCAGTGCCTATCAGGGACTGCGCCATGACTCCGGCGACCCGCTGGAGTGGGGGGAGAAAGCGATTACTCATTATCAACAGCTGGGCATCGATCCATTGACCAAAACGCTGGTCTTTTCTGACAATCTGGATCTGGAAAAGGCGGTGGAACTTTATCGCCACTTCGGCCAGCGAATTAATGTTATTTTCGGCATTGGTACGCGCCTGACCTGTGATATTCCTCAGGTTAAGCCGCTTAATATTGTTATTAAACTGGTGGAATGTAACGGCAAGCCCGTCGCTAAACTGTCCGACAGCCCGGGAAAAACAATCTGCCAGGATAAAGCCTTTGTGCGTGCCCTGCGCAAAGCGTTTGACCTGCCGTTGGTGAAGAAAGCCAGCTAGTCCTTCTGCGGGGGCCGCCCCATCCCGGCCCCCGATCCCCTCCCCCGCCAAAGAAATCTGCTTCTGCTGCCGGAATTCGCTTGTTTATCATCGGCTGGCAAGTAACATAGCAAGACCCTAAATTCGGGGTATTCAATTCAGATTAATTAATAGTGAGAGAATTATTATGAGCGTTGTGCCAGTAGCGGATGTACTGCACGGCCGGGTCGCGGTTGACAGTGAAGTCACCGTACGTGGTTGGGTGCGTACACGAAGAGATTCAAAAGCCGGTATTTCCTTTATCGCCGTTTATGACGGCTCCTGCTTTAATCCCGTTCAGGCTGTCGTGAATAATTCTCTGAATAATTATCAGGATGAAGTCTTACGTCTGACCACTGGCTGTTCCGTTGCCATCACCGGTAAAGTTGTTGAATCCCCGGGCGAAGGTCAGAGTTTTGAAATTCAGGCTACCCACGTGGATGTGGTCGGCTGGGTGGACGATCCTGATACCTATCCGATGGCGGCTAAACGCCACAGCATTGAATACCTGCGTGAGGTCGCTCACCTGCGCCCACGTACTAACCTGATTGGTGCCGTCGCCCGTGTGCGTCACACCCTGGCGCAGGCTCTGCACCGTTTCTTTGATGAGCAGGGTTTCTTCTGGGTTTCCACTCCGCTGATCACCGCGTCAGATACGGAAGGTGCCGGTGAAATGTTCCGCGTTTCTACGCTGGATTTAGAAAACCTGCCGCGCACTCCGGAAGGCAAAGTCAATTTCGACGAAGACTTCTTCGGTAAAGAAGCGTTTCTGACCGTATCCGGCCAGCTGAACGGTGAAACCTACGCCAGCGCCATTTCCAAGATCTACACGTTTGGCCCGACCTTCCGTGCGGAAAACTCCCACACCAGCCGCCATCTGGCAGAGTTCTGGATGCTGGAGCCTGAAATTGCTTTTGCCGATCTGGAAGACAATGCCGCGCTGGCCGAAGCCATGCTGAAATATGTTTTCAAGGCCGTGCTGGAAGAGCGCGCTGATGACATGGCTTTCTTTGCCGAGCGCGTTGACAAAGAGGCGATTTCGCGTCTGGAACGTTTTGTCACTACCGACTTTGCCCAGGTGGATTACACCGAAGCCGTTGAGATCCTGCTGGCGTCGGGCCAGACTTTCGAAAACCCCGTGTCATGGGGCATCGACCTCTCTTCTGAACACGAGCGTTACCTGGCCGAAAAACACTTTAAAGCGCCAGTGGTCGTGAAAAACTACCCGAAAGAGATTAAAGCTTTCTACATGCGCCTGAACGACGACGGTAAAACCGTGGCGGCCATGGACGTGCTGGCTCCTGGCATTGGTGAAATCATCGGGGGTTCACAGCGTGAAGAACGTCTGGATGTGCTCGATGCCCGCCTGGCCGAAATGGGTCTGAATAAAGAAGATTACTGGTGGTATCGCGATCTGCGCCGTTACGGCACCGTTCCCCATTCTGGTTTCGGTTTAGGTTTCGAACGATTAATCGCCTATGTCACCGGCGTACAGAATGTAAGGGATGTTATCGCCTTCCCACGCACCCCACGCAACGCGACGTTCTGATTTCTGCATTAAATATAAGAAATTCATATATATACTAAGGTCAGCCTCGCTGGCCTTTTTTTATTTTTGTAAATTTAGAGATGACTCACAAAGTTCCGTGATTTTTACATTTTGTAATACATATTTTCCTCTTGTTACCAGAATAAGAGATTAGTAGCATTTTCGGGCTAGATTAACCAGGCTACGAATGGAAAGATGCGTGCAGACACAGGAAGACACCAAACTCTCATCAGAGTTCTGTAAAGAATTATTGACGGCAGTGGCAGGTGTCCAAATAACTCCAATGAGGGTAATAACAAAATGATGAAGCGCAACATTCTTGCAGTAGTGATCCCAGCACTGTTGGCTGCTGGTGCCGCTAACGCAGCAGAAATCTATAACAAAGATGGCAACAAGCTGGACCTGTACGGTAAAGTTGATGGTCTGCACTATTTCTCTGATGATGACGGTTATGCTGGTGACGGCGATCAGTCTTATGTGCGCTTCGGTTTCAAAGGTGAAACTCAGATTAATGACCAGCTGACTGGTTTCGGTCAGTGGGAATACAACATCCAGGCTAACAATTCTGAAGGCAGCGATGCACAGACTGGTAACAAAACCCGTCTGGGCTTTGCCGGTCTGAAACTGAAAGACCTGGGCTCAATCGACTACGGCCGTAACTACGGCGTAGCGTATGACGCTCTGGCATGGACTGACGTACTGCCAGAATTTGGTGGTGATTTCGGTCAGTCTGACACCATGACCAGCCGTACTACTGGCGTGGCTACCTACCGTAACACTAACTTCTTTGGTCTGGTTGATGGCTGGGACTTCGCTGTTCAGTACCAGGGCAAAAACGAGCGTGACGATATCACCCGCTCTAACGGTGACGGCTACGGCTTCTCCACTTCATACGTTTCTCCGATCGGCGTAGGCATCTCTGGTGCATACAGCTCTCAGGACCGTACTAATGGGCAGAACACTGGTGCAACGACCCTGGGTCGTGGTGACCGCGCTGAATTCTGGGGCACTGCTCTGAAATATGACGCAAACAACGTTTACCTGGCAGCGTCTTATGCCGAAGGCCGTAACGCTACCCGCATTTCAGGTGCTATCACCAATGCTGGCGTGAGCACTGACGTTTCTGGCTTCGCTAACAAGACTCAGGATATTGAACTTGTTGCACAGTATCAGTTCGACTTCGGTCTGCGTCCATCCATTGCCTATGTTCAGACTAAAGGCAAAGATATCGAAGGCGTTGGCGATGTTGACCTGGTTAAATACTTCGAAGTGGGTACGTCTTACTACTTCAACAAAAACATGTCTACCTACGTTGACTACATCATCAACCAGATCGGTGATGACAACAAACTGGGCATAGGCTCAGGTGATACCGTAGCAGTAGGCCTGGTTTACCAGTTCTAATTGCCCTTTAATCGCGGCTCAGGTCGCGATTAACCGTGCACTCAACGGAGCTTCGGCTCCGTTTTTGTTTTTCTCCCCTCCCTTGTCCCTTTCTGCTGTTTTTTTGACGCAAACGGTTGGTAATTTACCCTTACTGGCGGTAACCTGAGTCCTCACTTCGCTTTAATTTAAGCTAACGGACTTCGACTATGTTTGAACGTATTGCAGCTGCACCCGCCGACCCTATTCTTGGTTTAGCCGATCTGTTCCGCGCTGATGACCGCCCAAATAAGATCAACCTCGGCATTGGCGTGTATAAAGATGAAACCGGCAAAACGCCGGTACTGACCAGCGTTAAAAAAGCTGAACAGTATCTGCTGGAAAACGAAACCACTAAAAACTATCTGAGCATTGATGGTATTGCTGACTTTGGTCGCTGCACCCAGGAACTGCTGTTCGGTGCAGACAGTGCACTGATTTCCGGCCATCGTGCCCGCACTGCGCAAACCCCTGGCGGCACTGGCGCACTGCGCATTGCCGCCGACTTTATTGCCACCCAGACCAGCGCAAAGCGCATCTGGGTGAGCAATCCGAGCTGGCCAAACCATAAAAACGTGTTTGCCGCTGCCGGTCTGGAAGTGTGTGAATATGATTACTATGATGCTGCTGAGCATACGCTGGACTTTGACGGGCTGGTAAGCAGCCTGAGCGCAGCGCAGGCCGGTGATATCGTACTGTTCCATGGCTGCTGCCACAACCCGACCGGCATCGACCCTACGGCGGCCCAGTGGGCCCAGCTGGCTGAGCTGTCGCTGACTAAAGGCTGGCTGCCGCTGTTTGACTTTGCCTATCAGGGCTTTGCCCGGGGTCTTGAAGAAGATGCTGAAGGCCTGCGCGCATTCGCCGCCAGCCATCAGGAACTGATCGTTTGCAGCTCTTACTCGAAGAATTTTGGGCTGTATAACGAACGCGTCGGTGCCTTCACGCTGGTTGCCGCTGATGCCACCGTGGTCGACACGGCGTTCAGCCAGGTCAAGGCCACCATCCGTGCTAACTACTCCAACCCGCCTGCGCACGGTGCTGCCGTCGTGGCCACGATCCTCGACAACAGCGCACTGCGTGCCCTGTGGGAGCAGGAGCTGACCAGCATGCGTGAACGGATTCAGCGTATGCGTCAGCTGTTTGTTAATACCCTGCAGGAAAAAGGCGCAAAAGGCGACTTCAGCTTTATCATTAATCAGAACGGGATGTTTTCCTTCAGCGGCCTGACGAAAGATCAGGTTGTGCGTCTGCGTGAGGAGTTTGGCGTGTACGCGGTGAATTCCGGACGTGTCAACGTGGCAGGCATGACGCCGGATAATATGTCTCAGCTGTGCGAGGCAATTGTCGCGGTACTGTGATTCGGTGAGCTGAGGGTGACCACCCACCGGGTGGTCACCCTTTTTTATTCGCTATTGCAGGAAGGGATTGCTGATGCGCTCACGTCCCAGCGTGGACATCGGACCGTGCCCCGGAACAAAGGTCACGTCATCACCCAGGGGCAGCAGCTTAGTCTTAATCGAGGCGATCAGGTCACTGTGACTGCCCTGCGGGAAGTCAGAACGACCAACACCGCCGCTGAAAATCACGTCACCCGAGACCAGCAGGCGGCCGGTACGGTCAAAGAAAACGATATGTCCCGGCGTATGCCCGGGACACAGCAGAACCTCCAGTTCCGTTTCCCCTACCCGGACAGTTTCGCCCTCCTCCAGCCAGCGGTCTGGTTCCAGCGGCGGACACTCGGCAAAACCAAACATCTGACTTTGCATCGGTAACCCGTCCAGCCAGAACTTATCAGCCTTATGAGGCCCGATCACCGGAACGGCATAATGTGCGGCCAGTTCAGCGGCGGCCCCGACGTGATCGAGGTGCCCGTGCGTCAGCAGGATGCGGGTCAGCGTCACACCCAGTGCTGCTACCTGCTGCTTAATATTTTCAGGGTCGCCGCCGGGATCCACCAGCGCGGCCTCACGCGTTTGCGTACACCAGATCACCGAGCAGTTCTGTGCGAACGCGGTGACCGGGATAATATGATAATCCATGATACTCCGTTACCGGCCACCACAGGGTGCCGGGATGTCGTTTACCAGTGCCGGACTGGCCCGGTATCAATATGCACAAAGTTACTACTCGGATAGTATCCTACACCACCCGCCCGCAGCGAAAGTGCGGCTTTGCGAACATTGCTTAACGAGATCCCTTCAATATGGAAATCCATCGCCTGGCCCAGCGTGTGGTAGCTGTGTTTGGCGACCCCTCGGGTATGAGAGCGCAGGGAATTGTTGGTGCCGAGGGAGCGGTAGCCTGAGATCAGCTGTACCGGTTTACGACTGTCGAGCAGCGTTTGCAGACGGAAAAGCTGGTCGAAGAGATGAGGGTCGATACTTTTACTTTTATTTGCGCGGTAATCACGGAAAAAATGATTCAGTCTGGCTAATTCATCCTTATCATAGCTTTTACCGTTAAAAAATTCCGTTTTAAGGTTTTCACCGGTATTGAGGTTGTTGAGCGTCAATACGCGCGGCCGGGACGTGGAAAGCGAGGCGAAAGCCTGCCCCGGGAGGAGTGCTACACCGAGTGCGGCGCCACCTAACGTCAGCCACTTACGGCGATGAGAGTCAAATTTATGCATGGATCAGTATTACCTGGCTTAATGATTCGGAACAGTGCACGTTGGCGCACCGTTCGGAACCTTACCCGGCGAAAAAACCTACGTCAACCCGCGAAAAGAAAAACCGGCGCGGAGTGTGATGTCATCACCCCGCCACCGGTTTTATCTCCTGCCAGCCCCCCGAGGGGAATGTCTGATTAATCAACCGTTAGAGCAATAACTGACCAGCTGGCGTCAGTGCCTGAGCACCGGATCGGGCAGTATTGTCATAATTGTAAATATCTGTACGAAATTGCGGCTGTCCGTCATCGGCAACCCATGCCGTCAGGTAATAGAGGTTCACCGGTACGCGCTGGCGGATGGAAACAAAGCGGGTATCCCCTTCTTTCAGCGTGCTGGAAATACGCGAGTTATCCCAGCCAACGTTCTGCAACAGCAGGCTGGCAAGATCGGAGGCGCGGTTGACCCGGACGCAGCCTGAACTCAGAGCACGAATATCTTTCTGGAACAGGCCGTGATTAGGCGTGTCGTGCAGATAGATCGCATCCGAGCTCGGCATATTGAATTTGTAGCGCCCGAGAGAATTGGTCGGCCCGGGTGCCTGGCGGATGCGATAAGGGAATGAGGCAGCCGAAACCATGCTCCAGTCGATCATGGACGGGTCAATCACCTCCGCATCGCTCGTCCAGCCGGAAAGCAGGGTATAGCCGTGTTTATACAGATACATCGGGTCCTGCTTCACTTTTGGCACAATGTCTTTGCGCACCAGCGTGGTCGGCACATTCCACGGCGGATTGAGCACCACATTGTTCAGCGCGCTGCGCATCAGCGGTGTTTTACGATCGGGACGGCCCACAATCACCCGTGAAGAGAGGATCTCATTGCCGTTAACGTAGTAGGCCAGAGAGTAATTTGGAATATTGACCATAATGCCGTTGTGCATATCGTCCGGCAGCAGACGTAAACGCTGGATATTCAGCGCCAGCAGGGAGGCCCGGCGCTGAGGCGAGACGTTAAGCCAGTCACGGGTGCGCATGCCAATGGCCCCATCCGCTTCCAGCCCCTGCCAGGTCTGAAAGCGTTTAAGCGCCTCGACCAGGTCCGGGGTGTAAATATTATCGCTGTTGACCGGTATTACCACACCATCGACGTTACCCACGTTTTGCGGGGCAGCAGGCGGCAGATTATCCGTCTGCACGGCGGATGGGCTGACTACGACGCTGCTGTCGTTAGCGGGGTGCGCTGTCGCATCAGGCTGAGCATTGTCATCATCATGCACCAGTGGAGCGTCGACCGGCCCCACCACTTCCTCTGCCGGTGTCGACGGCTCGCTGGCCGGTGACATCATGCCGGTACGCTGCAGAATATCACGGAGGGCAGGCACGTCATTGCTGACCTGACCGGGGCGCAGGGTTTGCTTATCGGTCAGCTGCGGCCAGGGCCGGTTTTCGGCCAGCAGGGTTTTCAGCGCCTGATGCATGCGCGCATACTGCGGATGCTGGGGTGCCAGAGACAGGACAAAGCCATTCAGGTTCCCCTGCGCCAGCGCATTTTGCCACTGATTGATCACCGCCACTGACGGTGCTTCCATTTTATACGGCACATTGCTGTAGAGCCAGGTTTCACCCTTGCTGGGAACGCTGGAGGTGAATTGCAGATAACCCAGCATCGCGTCAGACAGCACCACGTCACGCGCCAGCCCGGTAATAGCGGGGTCGGTCAGCTGTTTGACCCACTGGGTAAACTGTGGCTGAACGCCAGAAATAGCCACTTCCGCTAACTGCTGCTGAAACTGCTGTACCGCCTGCCCGTCCTGCCACATCGGCTGCATACTCCGGCTGGCATAAAGGGGCGCAAGATTTTTCAAATAGAACGGCACGCTGCCGTGCGGGTACAGTGCGGCAATCTGCGACGCACTTTGCGCCACGCTGACGTGGTGCGTCACCGACGCTGAGACAGGCGGGATGCCCGCCACCGATGGCGTTACGCTGACCATCCAGCAAAACAGACTACAACTCAGCGCGACAGCCTGAGCGGAAAACGATTTCTGCAGCAACATCCTTGCTCCCTGTTAGTCTGCTGAACGGGAAGCCAGCAGTAATTAGTCATTGTTATAAGTATAGAAACAGAAAACGGCATTTGCCTCATACGTGCAAATGCCGTTGTCCAGAGTAATCTGGACGCAGAAATATTACCACTGCGTCACATTATTTTTTACAGTATGAAGCGTGCTATGCCTCAGCCCCGGCATCTTTAGCGGTCAGAGTGGGTTCTGCCGTAAAGCCGCGCAGGCCAACAACGTGAACGTGCTCGGTATTATTGAACACTTTACGGACCAGTTTATAGGTAGTGCCTTTCTCCGGGCTGATATTCTCAGGTGCGGCGATAATCAGCTGCATCTCAAGACGGTCGCACAGTTCAAACAGGGTGGCGATGGATTTAGCATCCAGACGCGCCGCCTCATCAAGGAACAGCAGGCGGCACGGAGAAATATCCTTCCCGCGCAGACGCCGCGATTCCTCTTCCCAGCTCTGCACTACCATCACCAGGATTGACATCCCGGTACCGATGGCTTCTCCCGTCGACAACGCGCCGCTTTCTGCACGAAGCCAGCCGTCCGATCCGCGGTTCACTTCCACTTCCATCTCAAGATAGTTGCGGTAGTCGAGCAGCTCTTCCCCGATAGTCTGAGGCGTCCGCTGTCCCATATCGATCTGCGGGTTCAGGCGCTGATAGAGTTTTGCCAGCGCCTCAGAGAAGGTCAGGCGGTTGCTCTTGAACAGATCCTGATGCTGTTCATGCTGCTCAGAGAGCACATCCAGCAGCGTAGAGTGCGCTTCACGCACGTTGACGTTAAGCCGGACGCTCTTCACCTGCCCGAAGCTGACCGCCTGTAACCCCTGGTTCAGCTGGCGAATACGGTTTTGCTCACGCTGAATGGTTTTGCGAATAATATTCGATACGCTGCGTGAACTGATGGCCAGCATCTGTTCACGGGCCGTCAGCTCTTCGGTCAGACGGTTCAGTTCAATTTCCATCTGTTCGATGGCTTCAACCGGATCGTCAGTGCGAATGATATCCTGGCGAATACGCTCGCGCAGATGCTGATAGACCGCGATAAAGAACTGGATTTTGCGCTCAGGGCGTTTCGGATCTTCCGACAGACGCAGAACGTCCCGCAGGTGTTCGTTATCCGCCACGGCCAGACGCAGGGCTCCCAGCGCCTTATCCGACATGGAGCGCAGTTCATCGCCCCCCAGATAGGCCAGTTCGCGGCGGTGCAGACGGCGCTCAACGCCATTATCTTTCACCAGGCGCAGGACGGCCACCCAGCCGGCTTTCGCACTGACCACCTGTTCACGACCTGCCTGATACTCCCGCTCCAGACGGCGCAGTTTTTTCTGTAGCGCATCCATCTCGGCTTCACAGAAGGTCAGCTGTTTTTCCAGCTGATTGCGGCGCATACGGTTATTGCTCAGCGCGCTGTAGAGTTCATCACGGCGCTGCTTTGCCCGCTCTTCGGCAGAAGCATCCGCCTGCACGCCAATGTCGAGCATCTCCTGCTGCAACTCTTTCAGCATATCGCGTTTGGCATCGTAGGAACTTTTCAGCGAGGCCAGTACCTGTGAGTACTGGGTTAACTGAGCCTGATGCTGACGTAATTTTTCCCGCGCACGGGTACGTTCGCCTTCCGCCTGCTCCAGACGCTGGCGCAATTTTTCATTGAGGTCGCTGGTACCGTTCAGCATCCCGGCTGAATCGACATAGCCAAAGTGCGCACGACGCTGCACGACCTCGGTCAGGGCAAAGGCCTGCTGACGGGCATCGCGCTGCTGCTGTTGCGCCTGCTGGTAGTCCAGCTTCAACTGGTCGTGCTGCTCCGGGTCACTCTGCAGCACAGAGAGGATTGGCTCCAGCCGGGTCAGGTGCGCGCCGTGCTGCTGCACAAAGCGTGCAGCTTCCTGCGCTTCATCCAGCTTTTCCTGAATTTCTTCGTGGCGATCCTGCAGCGTATCATCCAGTAACAGGCTGACGCGCGGTAACAGGCGGTTAAGCTGGGCAACGCCCTCTTTCGCCTGTTCAAACTGCTGACGCTGCTGCTGGTTTTCGCTTTCGTGGTTCGTCAGCGCACGCTCAACCTCATTACGCCGGGTATTGAGCAGACGCATTTCCGCTTCCGGATCCGACTCAAACGCCACGCCCAGGTGACTGCCAATAAAGCGGCTAAAGGACTGATGCAGGCGCTGGGTTTTCTGAACGTCAAAGGACAGCGTGGCGTAACGTTCGGCCAGCGCTTCACGTTCAGCATGCAGGACCTCAAGCTGGTTCTCACGGGCTGCACGGCCAAACAGCGGTACTTTAGGGAAACGGGAATAGCGCCACTGGCGGTCACCGGCTTTCACTACCACCGCTTTTTCCAGCTCCTCCACGTTAAACACGCTGTCATCAAATGACTGCGGATCCCCTTCAATCAGATAGAGATCTTCCGGGCAGTCATCGAGCCCGTCCAGCTGCTCACGGATCAGCGACAGGTCCGGCACTACAATCGCGTGGCGGGCCGGACCATAGAGGGCGGAGAAGTAAGGGGCATCGTCGATGGTGACGTCGTCATAGATTTCGGACAGCAGTACGCCGCCAAAACGCTCGGCAAGCGTGTTCAGTCGCGCGTCTTCGGCACCGCCCGGCTGGCTGAGGCGTTCGATTTGTTTTTCAATTTCCCGCTTACGCGCGGAAACTTCATCACGTTCAACGGTGGTTTCACGCTCACGCTCCAGCAGCTGCTGCATAAACTCCGTGACCTGCTGGCTGTTTTCCAGCGACTGTCCGGTCTGCTCGCTCAGCTGCGACAGGATCTCCTGTGCGGCAAGCCACTGCGGTGCCTGTTTAGTGAGGCGTGCGATGCGTTCACGCAGCTGCTCCAGCTCCTGGCGCAGGGCCATACGGCGCTCACCGGCATCAGCCACGCTCTCGTTCAGCAATTCAATCTGGGCTTCCAGCTCCGCCTGCAGGGACTCCAGCTCACCGGCATCCACCTGCTGGCCGTGCCGCTTGCAGAAGTCATTGAGCAGTCGTTCGGCATCCTGCTGTTCACGCAGGCGCTGCGTCAGTTCATTCAGACGGCTGCGTAGCGGCTGGAGCTGTTCAGCGTGGTAACGCTGGTTACTGGCGTCGCGTAACAGATCGCGCCCCACCTGCCAGGCATCACTGCGGCTGACCGGACCGGCAATTTTATTGACCAGTTCAAACGCCTGTTCGAACTGGCTGTGCGCGGCCTGCGCCACGCTCATTTTTTGCTCCAGCATCAGCAACCTGTCGGTGGCCTCCTGCTCTTTGGCCTGGAACGTTTCCTGCCACTCGTCGGCATTTTCAATACTGAGATCGCGCAGCTGACAGATTTCCTGAGCACGCTGTAATGCGGTCAGCGCCTGCTGATACTGAATCGCGCGCGTCTGCTGGACGTCCAGCGCCTGCTGGTAGTCGGCCAGCTGGTTTTTCAGCTCATCCACTTCCAGTTCGGCATTTTCGCTGCGCGCTTCGTTCTCTTCCTGCACTTCACGCGCTTCGGCGACCACCTCATTCTGCTCTTCCAGGCGGAAGGTCAGCTCTTCGAGGTCAGCGTCGTAGCGGTCAATTTTTTCCTGCTGGCGCAGGGCCGTCTGTACCAGATTCAGGTGGTCGCTGGCACCCTGATAATCCGTTTCCAGATCGCTCTCAGCGGCGTTATGTTCACCCAGCTCACGCGCCATCTCAATATGCCGGTACTGCTCGGCGGCAAGCTGCTTACGGCTGGTAAACAGATCGTTACGCACCTGCATGGCCGCATCAAGATGAATGCGCCGCTCATTCGCGTGACGCATGTAGTCTGCCGCCACGTAGCTGGTGGCTTCGGAAATCAGATGCTTAAACAGATCGCGGTCAGACTGCGTTACGCGTATCGCTTCCAGCGTCATGCGGTTTTCACGCAGAGCGGCTTCCATATCCTGGAACGCCTTTCGCACGCCGCTGTTTTCCGGCAGCAGGTAGTCGCGCAGGGAGCGGGTAATCGCGCTGGAGATCCCGCCATACAGCGAGGCCTCAATCAGACGATAATATTTACTACGGTCAGCAGCGGAACGTAGACGACGCGCCACTATACCGAGGTCAAACATCACCGAATGGTAGTCCGTAATGGAGTTGTACTGTTTGAACTGTACGCTTTCCATCGCTTCAAAGCGGTCTTTCAGCTCACTGATGGGCACCACGCGCGCCTGACGCGCGTTGACCGTCTCCGTGAGAATTTCAGTGGGGTTAATCGACGTTGGCAGGCCGTGAATACTGAACGGTTTAATATCTACTTTACGGTCACGACCGGCAACCTGCTGCAAACGTACCCCGACCAGCACACGCTGGTGCAACGAGTTAACCACATCGAGTACTGCGTAGCAGACGCCAGGACGCAGTTTACCGTGCAGGCCTTTATCCCGCGAACCGGAGGTAGCCCCGGCTTCAGTGGTATTACGGAAGTGCAGCAGCGTCAGATCGGGGATCAGCGCAGTAACAAAAGCCGCCATGGTGGTGGATTTACCGGCACCGTTACCGCCTGACAGCGTAGTCACCAGCTCGTCAAGGTCGAAGGTGCGGGCAAAGAAGCCATTCCAGTTAATCAGCGTCAGCGAGCGAAACTTTCCACGTTCAATCATTTATTCTTCCTCCGCACTATCCGGCGCGTTGTTATCCGCTTCACGCTCTTCGTTCTCATCGTTCAGCGTCAGGCCACCGTCAAGCTGCATCGCTTCGCCATCCCGGATCATGCGCAGCTGCGCATCGCGCGGATCGTCACCGCTGCGCACATCGGCACCAAAGCGGAAGACCGATTCGGTGATGCGGAATTTGCTGCTGTCATTGCCCATAAACCACACCATTCCCAGCCGGCGCAGGCGGTTTAACGACGCGCGCATTTTTTCCTGGAGTTTCTGGCGGTCAAGATCAGAACCGGTAGAACGCTGGTTGACCAGCTTCAACAGCTTACTTTCATCGGCCAGCGACATCAGTTCATCGTGCAGTTCCTGCTGGGTGAAAATCCCCTCATTGGCCAGACGCTCCGGGCTGAGATAGAGGTAACACAGTATTTTACCGACCATCATATCCAGTTCAGACAGCACCGAGCGCGGGATCAGCGTGGTGGAGCGTGGCCGCAGATAAAAGAACCCTTCTGGCGCACGGATTAGTTCAACGTTATAACGGGCGTAAAACTCTTCGAGAAATTCCTGATAATCCATCAGAAAGGCATGCTGATCTAACTCGTCGATACCAATATGCCGCCCTGCGCGTAACTGGCTGTCCAGCGCCGGGAAGATCGGATTTGCCAGAGCAATCGCCAGCTTAACCGGCATCACTTGTTCAATATTTGTCGATGACATGTGCCTGCACCTTGGCTCCGTAATCATTAATAGCCTGCCATTTTGCAGCCAGGCCAGAGAAGTCTGCTTCGGCCACGCCTAAGCGTACAGCCTGATCGACGACAATACGCGCCACGTCAAAGTGACGAACTCGCGGGTATTGTGTCAGGTAATCGCGAATGACTTCGCCCAGATCCAGCGGTTTCTGCTGGGTCTTGTAGCTGGCCAGCGCCTCTTCAATCATCGCCGCCAGCTGTTCGCGAATCGCATTAAACTCTTCGTATTCCAGCTCTGAAGGCAGTTCACCCGTCACCTCTTCGCTGCGCAGGGTCAGTTCTTCATCACGCATGTCATACAGGCGGTCAGCATTCGCATAGGTGAGAGCCCAGGGCTGATCGAAGTAATTCTGTACCGACTGCCGCAACCGCTGGGCGAAGACGCGATTTTTATCCATATCTATCGCCGTGCGAATAAATTTGTGCACATGGCGGTCGTAGCCAATCCACAAGTCAATCGCCTGCTGGCCCCAGCTGATAATACGATCCAGTTTGTTCTGCAGGTCAAACACCAGCTTGTCAACAAACCCCAGATCGGGACTGTTCATCGTCGCATCCTGGATACGCAACAGGTTAGCCTGCAGCTTATCGCCTGCGGCTTCCAGGGTATCCTGTAGCTCGCGAAGCGTGCCGGACGTTTCATTTAACAGCAGTTCGCAGCTGGAGATAGCCGCACGCCAGTCTTTGTTGAGCAACTGGGCAATATCGTCTTTTACCGCCTGCTGCTGCTCATCCATGATGCGCTGGGTGATATCAATGCTGTCGAAAATTTCCGCGACGGAGTATTTCAGCGGCGCAAACACGTTGCGGTGCCAGTGATATTCATCGCCATTTTCATCGGCGGCATCCGCTGCCCGCTTCAACTCACCGGCCACGATCGACAGCTGTAGCGAAAGGCGCAGCGTGGAAAATTCCCGCTGGCGAATGTAGTAGTCTGTGATGCCGATGCCCAGCGGAGTCAGCCGGTAGATAGCATTGCCTTCGGCGTGTTCGCTGGTAAAGCGATTAAGCAGACGCTGGCGCACCATGTCATTGATGGCGTTATTGGCGCGCACCACCACGGTTTCACTGGTCTGCTCAAAACCTTCGCTGACATGGCGGAAGGCGTCAATCAGTTCGCCTTCACTCATTTCGCCATCCATACGCTCACCGTTAAGGGTGGCAATCGCCAGCAAAAAAGCCAGACGTTCGGTTGGCAACGAGACGGAAAAATCATTTTTTCGCGCCCAGGCCACCAGTTCCGGTACAGTCTGGGAAAATTCACTCATAGTTCGTCTGCCTTATGGGTTTCCGCGCTGTGACGTGGATGTAACGCCCTAAACTTAAAAAAGGCTCCTGGCGGCAGTATTGCTTTTCCAGGGCCAGAACCTCATCAAATCGCTCAATCTGCCGGGTTTTATCGCGCAGATAATCATGAAAAACCCGGATGCCGGTTTTGCTTTCAATGGTAAAACCACAGTCCTGCAGCCAGCCGTAAACCTGCTGCGGGTCACGGGGATAGTCCGGAGACAGCGTTTTCTTTTTACGCTTGGCCAGGCCTGCCTGCAGGTAGCCGAAATTACCCAGCACCATTGTCTGCATCAGCAGACCATTCAGGTTGTAAAACATCAGTGACAGCACCCCGCCAGGCTTCAGCGCATCATACAGCGCGGCCAGCACTTCCTGCGGCTCTGCCACCCATTCCAGCACAGCGTGAAACAATACCAGATCAACTGGCTTATCCAAATGTTGACCAACCTGCTGGGCGCTAATTTGTGCGAATTGCATGTTACCGCTCACACCTTTCTCATCGGCCAGGCGGCGCGCACGCGATAACATCTCTTCTGAAACATCGCACAGCAGAACATGATGACCCCGAGCGGCGATGCCACAGCCCGTCTGCCCCTCTCCTCCGCCTGCATCCAGCACGGAGAGCACGCCTTCGGGGTAGGTGGCTAACAGCGCATCAAGATCCTGCCAGAGGATGGCCTGGCGAATACGCCCTTTGGTGGTACCGTAAATATTTTGCGAAAATTTTTCTGCGATATCATCAAAGTTGCGATCCTGCATACAGCGGCTCCGGGTTCAGGGCATGATTCTACGGGGGTCACCCGGTTATTCCGCACGGACAGACTGCCTCTCATTTTCTTCGCCAGCAGACGTATTCAATGAGCTGCAACGGTTGCGGCTTGAAAGTTGCGGGGTATTTTGGCATACACTGGCAAATAATGAAGCTTTCGGTCACCGCTTAGTGTTTGGGTGATGTTTTTTCGGACAAAAGGAACCTGTTTTCATGTTTTTCGCCCTAAAAAAAGTCGTTGGTGGCCTGCTGCTACCGCTGCCGATGCTGCTGTTGATCATGGCAGTTGGCATTATGCTGCTCTGGTTTAGCCGGTGGCAGAAAAGTGGCAAAACATTGATTTCCCTTGCCTGGGGATTGCTCCTTCTGATCAGCCTGCAGCCTGTCGCCGACCGCCTGCTGGCACCGCTGGAAGATCGCTATCCGACCTGGCAGAATCAGTACCCGGTAGAGTATATCGTGGTTCTCGGCGGCGGCTACACCTGGAATCCACAGTGGGCGCCCAGTTCTAACCTGCTTAATAACAGCCTGCCCCGTCTGGCTGAAGGTATCCGCATCTGGCGGGCTAACCCGGGGTCGAAACTGATTGTGACGGGTGGTCATGCTCAGGGAAATCCAGTGAGTTCGGCCAGTGTGGCATCACGCGTTGCCCAGTCTCTCGGAGTACCAGCGGGGGATATTATCACCCTTGATCAGCCACGGGATACCGGCCAGGAAGCAGAAGAAGTAGCAAAAATAGTGGGCCAGCGGCCGCTGGCGTTGGTCACTTCAGCCAACCATCTGCCACGCGCCATGATCTTCTTCCAGCGTCAGGGGCTCAAACCCTGGCCTGCTCCGGCCAATCAGCTGGCGATCGCTTCTCCCCTGAATTTCTGGGAGCGGGCCCTGCCGTCATCATTCTGGCTGGGGCATAGCGAACGTGCCGTTTACGAGAGCCTTGGCCTGGTCTGGCAGTGGCTGCATCCGGCAGCGAAGGAGTCAGTCGAGCCAGGGCAGTAGTGAGCGACTGGCCAGGCTGAAGCGCTGAGCGTCAAACTGTGCGGTGTGGATCAGTCGGGCAATCTCTTCCCAGACAATATACAACCAGCGGCGTGCAACAAACCCCTCTGCGACGGGCGCACGCTGCAGGTAGCAACTGAGGATGTCATCACCGACGCCGGTTGCGCAAAGGGGATAGAGATCGAACTCACGCGGAGCCCAGAGTACGGTGCCGGGATTGATCACCGCCAGCAGCTGGTCTGCCCAGGCCTCTTTCATGATGCTGGTCGGTGCCAGATTTCCGTGGACTAAAACACAGGGATCGTCAAACCCGTTGAACAGCGTGGACAGACTTTGACGGCTGCGGAAAAGCAGCTGTCGGGCATCCATACTCAGCTGCGCCGGACGCAGGTAGCCAAGTGTGGCCCAGAGGACTTCGACCCGCTGCGCGTACCAGGCCGGCCAGTGATTCTGCTGCGTGCTGTCAACAGTGCCTACCAGTCCATGGCTGTCAATTCGGTGCCAGCCAAGCATTCCCTCTACGATCTGCTCCTGGAGCTGCTGCCAGCGCTCAGGCGTCCGCGTTGGCGCTTCAACAGAGACGCCACCCGTACGTTCAATCAGCAAGACCTCATGCAGCGGAGGTTGCTGGCTGATAACCAGACCATACACGGCAGGGACGCGCACTTTGCCTTCACGCATCAGCATTGACAGCTTGTGCGCTTCCTGGGCAGCAATGCCCTTCATACTGAAGTATTTCGCCACCAGCGGCAGAGAATGGCCGTGGTCATCGTAAAGGGTATACAGACTGGCGAAGGGTTGCTGACTGATACATTCCACCCGACTGACCGGTTCGCCAAGAACCAGTGCCAGTTCAGATCGCAGGTGTTCCATCTGCCCTCCTTTCAGGCAAGAGGTCTAATGAGGGTGCTGAACGCGGAAATGTGCTTCGTGACGGACACGGCTGCAGCAGAAATGACGGGGCCGCGTGAACGGCCCCATCGCGGGTTACCGCATGGCTTCGCGTACGCGCAGTAAGTCTTCTGGCGTATCAACGCCTACGCTGGGAATAGCCTTTGCCACATCGACGTGGATTTTTTCGCCGTACCACAGCACGCGCAGTTGCTCAAGCAGCTCGATCTGTTCCAGCGGGCTGGCTTCCCAGCCAACATAGCGGCGAATAAACCCTGCACGATAGCCGTAAATACCAATATGACGAAGGAAATGGTCGCCGATGGTGTCACGGGAGGCCGCAAACCGCTCCCTATCCCACGGGATAGTAGCGCGTGAGAAGTAGAGTGCATAGCCGTTAGCATCGCGCACTACCTTCACGGCATTCGGATTAAACGCCTCTTCCGCTGAGTCCACCGGCACGGCCAGCGTTGCCATACCCGCGCTGCTTTGCGCCAGGTTATCCGCCACCTGGCGAATGATCACCGGGGGGATCATTGGCTCGTCCCCCTGGACATTCACAATCACCGTATCATCGGGGAATTGATAATGATCGATTACCTCAGCCAGACGTTCTGTGCCGGACTGATGGTCAGGGCGGGTCATGCAGACTTCACCACCGGCCGCTTCAACGGCGCGCGCCACATCAGGATGGTCAGTCGCCACGATCACCCGATCGGCACCTGACTCCAGCGCCCGCTCCATGACATGCACCACCATGGGCTTGCCGTGAATGTCGACCAGCGGCTTACCTGGCAAACGGGTAGAGGCAAAACGCGCAGGAATGATGGCAACAAAACTCATGGATGGCTCTCTTCGAGGGTTAAGGCACGGGCCTCCACCTCCAGCAGGACGGGAATGCCGTCACGCACCGGGTAAGCCAGCCCATCCGGTTTGCAGATGAGTTCCTGCTGATCTTTGTTGTAATACAGTTTGCCGTGACATACCGGGCAGGCAACGATTTCAAGTAAACGATGATCCATGGTTCCTCCGCGATGAACCCAGTTTTGCAATGGGTTAAGAATATCATAGCTGTACGGGCGCGGTTACCTGCACACCGCGAAAAAATGCCCTGGCGGCTATATTTCCCAACGCGTGGGCCAGCAGGCAGTCATGGCCTCAGGGAGTTTATTGACCTCGATCATTTCTGCGCCCTGCCAGCGGGCAAAACGTGTCAGAGCCAGCCTTAAGTCGCCGACCATCTGCTGGCTGACGCGCGTGTTCGCCTCCAGCCAGATCGCGTTGACCTGCAACGTTTTCTCTTTACGCAACATGCGCGCATCCAGGCGGCCTTTCAGCGCACCGCGATGCAAAAGGGGCAGGACAAAATAGCCATACTGCCGTTTTGCCTCTGGCGTATAGCACTCCAGGCGATAGTCAAAATCAAACAGCTCCCGTGCGCGCTTGCGGTCCCAGACCAGCGGGTCAAAAGGTGACAGGATCGCCGTATGCGTAGCGGCCTGCGGGCTGGCAAGTTGCCCAAACAGTGAGTGATGGAGGTACAGCGTACCCAGACTTTCGACCTGTACTTCACGGACTGTTCCCTCTTCGCGCCAGCGTGCAAGAGCAACCGTCACGGGAGCCCGTTTCAGACGGTAATAATCTGCCAGCCAGGAGAGGCGGAAAATCCCCAGGCTGGCCGCACTCTTGTCCAGCATACGCTGGACAGCGTCCTCTTCCTTCAGAGCATGTTGTTGGTCATCCCAGTCGGGCAATATCCGCTCACGCAAATCGTAAACACGCTGGAAATTGCGCCGTTCACTGATCATCAGTTCACCGGCCGTAAATAAATTTTCCAGATGGCGCTTGTGCGGTTTCCATGCCCACCAGCCGGGCTTCTGGCCCGGGGGGGCGGTAAAGTCAGCAGAACGGACAGGGCCATTTTCGCTGATATGGGCCAGCAAATCGCCGATCTCCTGCTGATGCTGATCCCGCCATGCCTGACTGAACTTCCAGCCCAGTGCAGACGGGTTAAGCATGCGATGACGCAGCAGGCCGTAATCGGCCACAGGAATAAAGCAGGCTTCGTGCGCCCAGTACTCAAACAGCTGTCTTTCCGCCAGGGCCTGATCGAGCCAGACCGGGGGGTACTCACCCAGCCGGCTGAACAGCACCAGATAAGGACTGCGAGCGACCACGTGGATCGTATCGATTTGCAACAACGACATCCGTCGCACGGCAGCAAGCAGATCGTCAAAACAGGCTTTACGTGAAGGTGGGCGCAGCAGGCCCTGCGCCGCCAGCTGAAGCTGACGGGCCTGAACCAGAGAGAGTTTTTCCGCCGTCATCATACCATCCCTTAAAATCAGATGGCTAAAGTGTAGCGCCTGTCGGACAGGCAGGCAGACATTAACGAGGGATTAATGCACTGATTTTGTTAAGCAACGCAGCGGACTGTTCTGAGGGAAGGACCGCATCGACCGGCAAATACCACCAGTGAGCGCTGGCAAAGGATTTTGCTTTTACCGCATCTTTTTCGGTCATCAGCAGGGTCTGTTCCGGCATCGTCAGGGTATTGAGCGTGTCGGCGCTGTAGTTCTGATGGTCAGCAAAAGCCACCTCTTTAGCGATCGCTACGCCCTGCTGACGCAGCGTGTTGAAAAAACGCGGCGGATGACCGATGCCCGCCATGGCGACAACGTTCTTCAGCTCACCCACTGCACGCTGCTCCCCGGTAAGCAAGTTCACAGCCAGACCCGGCACCAGACGCATCGCCAGTTCATTCTGCTGTGCCGTGCCACCGTTAACGATCACGGCAGTGACTTTTTTCAGACGAGCAGCGCGCTCCCGCATCGGGCCGGCGGGCAGCCACCAGCCATTACCAAAACGTCGTTCGCCGTCCACTACGACAATTTCAATATCACGGTCCAGCGCATAATGCTGCAGGCCATCATCTGTGATGATGACATCAATATCACCGCCGTTAACCAGAGCTTCGACGGCCAGACGGCGCTGCGGTGCTACAGCGACTGCCGCGCCGGTGCGCTGATAAATCAGTACCGGCTCGTCACCCGCTTCGCGGGTGGTAACGTCTGGGCCCAGCACCAGAGGATAACGTTCGGCTTTACCGCCGTAGCCCCGCGACACCACACCCACGCGAAATCCTCGCTGCTGCAGTGCCTGCACCAGCCAGATCACCACCGGCGTTTTGCCATTTCCTCCTGCAGTGAGATTGCCCACAATCACCACGGGAACCGTTGCACGCCACGCCTTGCGCCAGCCCCAACAGTAGGTCAGGCGCAGGAGGTTACTGACCAGCCCATAGAGCAGACTGAAGGGCAGCAACAGAAGATACAGCGCCGAGCGACCGCTCCAGATGCGTTCAATCATTGGCCAAATTGCATCTTATGCAGCTGTGCATAGACGCCGCGCTCAGCCAGTAACATCTCATGACTGCCACGCTCCACGATTTGGCCATCTTCAACCACCACAATCTCATCGGCCTTTTCAATGGTGGAAAGACGGTGCGCGATCACCAGAGATGTACGGTTTTTTTGCAGCTCATCCAGTGCAGACTGAATGGCACGCTCAGATTCGGTATCCAGTGCGGAGGTGGCTTCATCCAGGATCAGAACAGGGCTGTCGCGCAGCAGGGCGCGGGCAATAGCAATACGCTGACGCTGCCCCCCTGAAAGTAACACGCCATTTTCACCGATCATGGTATCCAGGCCATTTTCCATCTTGTTGATAAAGTCCATGGCATGGGCCATTGTCGCGGCTTTTTCTACTTCTTCGCGGCTGTATTTCTCATGGCGCGCATAAGCAATGTTGTTAGCTATCGTGTCGTTAAACAGGTGCACGTTCTGTGATACCAGTGCCACCTGGCTACGCAGCGATGCCAGCGTATAATCGCGCAGGTCGTGACCGTCCATCAGGATGTTTCCCTGCTGGATATCGTAAAAACGCGTCAGCAGACTTGCCAGGGTTGATTTACCCGACCCTGAGCGTCCAACCAGCGCCACGGTTTTACCCGCCGGGATAGCCAGATTAATGTTCTTCAGCGCAGGAATTTCGCGACCAGGATAGGTAAAGGTGACATCACGGAATTCAATATCCCCTTTGACACGCTCAACCGTGCGCTTACCGGTATCCACTTCCTGCTCACTGTCGAGGATAGAGAACAATGTCTGGCAGGCCGCCATACCGCGCTGGAACTGCGCATTGACGTTAGTCAGTGACTTTAGCGGGCGCATCAGGGCAATCATGGAGGAGAAGACCACGGTGATCGTCCCTGCAGTCAGGGTTTCCATCACGCTCGGGAAGCTTGCCGCGTAAAGGACAAAAGCCAGCGCCAGTGAGGCAATAAGCTGAATAATCGGGTCGGAGATAGAGGAAGCTGAAACCAGTTTCATGCCCTGCTGGCGCATGCGGTTACTGACCGCGTTAAAGCGCTTGCTCTCGATTTCCTGGCCACCAAAGATCAGCACTTCTTTATGCCCTTTCAGCATCTGTTCTGCGCTGGTTGTCACCTGTCCCATTGTGTTCTGCATATTTTTACTGATGTTGCGGAAACGCTTAGAGACGGTACGGATGGCGAACGACACAATAGGTGCCAGGACAATCAGGATAAGCGACAGCTGCCAGCTGTAGTAAAACATCAGAATAAACAGGCCAATGATGGAGGCACCTTCACGCACCACGGTCACCAGTGCGCCGGAGGAAGATGAGGCTACCTGTTCAGAATCATAGGTGATGCGCGACAGCAGCGTACCGGTGGATTGCTGATCAAAAAAAGCGACCGGCATGCCCATCATATGGCTGAACAGGCGACGACGCATACCCATGACCACATTACCGGACACCCAGGAGATACAGTAACTGGAGACATAGCTGGTCACGCCGCGAACTAACATCAGGCCCATAACCGCAAGCGGCATCCACAGGAGAACGGCGTTATTCGCTTTGCCAAAACCATCATCAAGTAAAGGCTTCAGCAGTGACAGCATGAGTGTATCGCCTGCCGCATTCAGAACCAGTGCGACGGCTGCCACAATCAATCCCGTCTTGTATGGCACGATCATAGGCCAGAGTCGACGGAAGGTCTGCCAGGTGGAGAGATCTTTATCCAGATGCATTATTTAACCAGCTTTGAATGAAATAGCCGCTTATTCTACCTGGATTACCTGACTACGCCAAACCACTGATGGTACCAACGGTTCATTATTTGTTCTCTTAATCCTTTTACTTGCCAGTAATCAACAAAAAAGTGGGCGCTAAGCTGGCCGGAAAGCGCCGTATCACGCCATTCAACACCGTATTCAGCATAGCGTTGAATAATTTTTCCGGCGGGCAGACGCCAGGCGCTGTAGCGCGCTGCGGAGGCCATCGCCACAGAAGCAGAGACGGCGCGCAGGAAGGGGGGCGATGAGGAAGTTTTGCTGCCGTGGTGCGGTACCTGAAGTAAATCGGCCCGCAGGCCGGCACGCTGTCCGGCAACCAGCTTTAACTCTGCGGGCGCTTCAATATCCCCGGTGAGCAGCACGCGCCATTTCCCATCAGTCACGGTCACCACGCAGGACTGATTATTCCCTTCCCGCACTTCTCCTGGCGGCGGCCAGAGGACCTTAAACTGGAGATCCTGCCATCGCCAGTGTACGCCTTTCCGGCAGGGTAAGTGCCCGGGGCGGGCGAGAGCGCTGCGCACGGTGGCGTCAGGAAACGCCCTCTGCATGCTTTCCAGACCGCCGGTGTGGTCTATATGCCCGTGGCTGAGAATAATACCGGTCACGTTTAACCCCTTCCAGGCAAGCCACGGCAGGATCTGGCTGCGTGCAAAATCGCCGCCGGGCCAGCGATTACCCGTGTCGTAAAGTATGGCTTCTCCGTGGCGGGAGATGACAACGGCCAGCCCGTGCCCGACGTCCAGCATATCAACCCGCCAGCGCGGGGAAGATGCCACCTCGCGCCAGCTGCACAGCACCAGCACCGCACTTAACAGAGTCACGGGAGAGGTGCGCCACCAGCCAAAACGCAGGGTTAACATCACCAGCCAGACTGACAGGCTGGCCGCAGCCATGGTGTGGTCAAGCGCGAACCAGCCGCGGGGGATATGCTGCAGGGGAATAAAGACCAGCGCCAGAGAATGGTTAACCCACTCCCACAGCACATGGTTGATCACGGGGATAGGATTCACAACCGTTGCCACCAGGATCAGTGGAACGGTAACGCAGGAAATCAGCGGTACGGCCCACAAGTTAGCCACCAGAGCACTCACACTGATGCCATGAAACAGCACGGCCTGAAGCGGCATCAGCAGTAATAACATCCCTGCCTGAAGATGCAGCAGACGCAGCAGCAACCAGCGTTTTTGCCGCGAAAAACGATGAGGCAGAGGAAAAAAATGATACCAGAGCAGCAGGCCAGCTACGGCCAGGGCTGAAAGCCAAAGACTGTCGGACAGCACGCTCAGCGGGTCAAAAAAAAGGATGATACCAATACACAGTGCCCATACCTGGCTGCCCTGACAGTTCATTCCCCGCAGGCGGATCCCGCTCCAGACCAGTAATGCCAGAACAGCCCGCAGCGCAGGTGGATTTCCCCCTGCAAGCCAGCAATAAGCCAGCGCGGCCAGTAACCCGCTGAATACAGGCAGACGGTAACCGATGCACCATGCCGGTAAACCGAACTGTACCATACGTGCCAGCAGCCAGCCGAAACTGGCAGCAAGCGCAATATGCATGCCGGATATCGCCATAAGGTGTGCGGTACCTGTTTCACGCAGCAGCTGACTGGTTTCGCGGTCGACCTCCGATCTGTCGCCAAAGGTCAGTGCTGAAATGAGCGCCTGCCGGCTGAGGTTTACCGTGTTTTTTTTCACGGCCGTCATCACTCTGTCACGCAGGCTACAGGTTGTGTCCATGACCCGCGCTGACAGCGCCCTTCCGGTCAGTGGGGTATGGTTCGCCAGGGCAAAGCGCTGACGATCAAAGCCCCCCTCATTTAGCTGCGCGTGAACCGGGCGCAGTGCTAATTGCATCTGCCAGCGTTGTCCGGCACAAAAAGCGGTCTCCTGCGGCTGGATCCGCAAACGGGCATACAGGGGGGGGAACAGGATCCGGTCCCGAAAGCGCAACAGGCGGACTGTGATTGTTTTACCGTCGGGGTGAACGGCTTCCACCCGTATATCTGTTTTTACCCGCGACTGCGTTAGCTGCTCAGCCTGGGCCAGCATGGTGCGCCCGACGCTGACAGCACTGATGAAAAGTACCAGAACCAGTGCCACGTACCTGGCAGCGCGCCAGCCGGACAGCGCCATTAGCAAAGCAACGCACAATGCGGCAAGGTCGAAGGCAGTGCCTGGCAGTTGGGGTAAAAAGCTTAGCGGCAGCGTCGCCGCTATCACACTCCATGACAGCCGGTTGACGGTCAGAACCATAGCACCTCCCTGTTGCAGTTATCACCAGTGTGCAGCAATCCGCATCAGGGTTCAGGGGGGTTGGAAAGGATCTGGATAATGTCACACAAACTATCGCTGCTGCGGCAACAGGCCAGCAGGCTTTTATGCGATATCCCTCAATCAGAGGAACTTTTTTCAGGCAAAAAAAAACGACACCGGAGTGTCGTTTTATCGATTCATCGCTATACCCTGAGGTATTAACCGCCGTAAATATTGGCGCGATCGCGCAGTTCTTTACCAGGCTTGAAGTGTGGAACGTATTTACCTTCCAACTCAACCTTGTCGCCCGTTTTCGGGTTACGCCCGGTACGAGGTGCACGATAATGCAAAGAGAAGCTGCCAAATCCCCGGATTTCGATACGCTCGCCGTCTGACAACGTCGTTGCCATATGCTCGAGCATCTCTTTTACCGCATCCTCAACGACTTTCGCCGGAATATGAGAGTGCTGGCCGGCAAGTCTTTCAATCAGTTCTGACTTGGTCATGTAACCTCCGGTTTATCCCTGTTAGGAAAAGTTCTGACAGTAACGACGGTACAGGGCAGCTTGCGCTGCCCTGAGAGCGATTACTCGCCTTTAGCTGCTTTGAAAGCTTCAGCCATTGCGCTAGAGAAGTTGCCTTCTTCCGGTTTAGTCGTATTAACCGTATTGATAGCTTCTTTCTCATCAGCCTGGTCTTTCGCACGAACAGACAGGCTAACAACGCGGTTTTTACGGTCTACACCGGTGAACTTAGCTTCAACATCGTCGCCAACGTTCAGAACCAGAGTTGCGTCTTCTACGCGGTCCAGCGATGCTTCAGAAGCACGCAGGTAGCCTTCAACGCCGTCTGCCAATTCAACTGTAGCACCTTTAGCGTCAACTGCAGTCACTTTACCGTTAACAATGGCACCTTTCTTGTTCAGAGAGATGTAGTTGTTGAACGGATCTTCTGCCAGCTGCTTAACGCCCAGGGAGATGCGCTCGCGCTCTGCGTCAACCTGCAGAACCACAGCAGCGATTTCGTCGCCTTTCTTGTATTCACGAACTGCTTCTTCTCCGGTAGCGTTCCAGGAGATGTCAGACAGGTGAACCAGGCCGTCGATGCCGCCGTCCAGGCCGATGAAGATACCGAAGTCAGTGATAGACTTGATTTTACCTTCAACACGGTCGCCCTTGTTGTGGGTTTCTGCGAACTGCTGCCATGGGTTGTTTTTGCACTGCTTCAGACCCAGGGAGATACGACGACGTTCTTCGTCGATGTCCAGAACCATAACTTCAACAACATCGCCCACGTTAACAACTTTAGATGGGTGAATGTTTTTGTTGGTCCAATCCATTTCAGAAACGTGTACCAGGCCTTCAACGCCTTCTTCGATTTCAACGAAGCAGCCGTAGTCGGTCAGGTTGGTTACACGACCAGTCAGCTTGGTGCCTTCTGGGTAACGTTTCGCGATAGCAACCCATGGATCTTCGCCCAGCTGCTTCAGACCCAGAGAAACACGGGTACGCTCGCGGTCGAATTTCAGCACTTTAACAGTGATTTCATCGCCAACATTCACGATTTCGCTTGGATGCTTAACGCGTTTCCATGCCATATCAGTAATGTGCAGCAGGCCGTCAACGCCGCCCAGATCAACGAATGCACCGTAGTCAGTAAGGTTCTTAACGATACCTTTAACTTCCATGCCTTCCTGCAGGTTTTCCAGCAGCTGATCGCGCTCTGCGCTGTTTTCGGATTCGATTACCGCACGACGTGAAACCACCACGTTGTTACGTTTCTGATCCAGCTTGATGACTTTGAACTCAAGCTCTTTGCCTTCCAGGTGCAGCGTATCGCGCACTGGACGTACATCTACCAGTGAACCTGGCAGGAACGCACGAATTCCGTTCAGCTCTACGGTGAAGCCGCCTTTCACTTTACCGTTGATAACACCGGTAACAGTTTCAGCTTCTTCGTAGGCTTTCTCCAGCGTGATCCATGCTTCGTGACGTTTAGCTTTTTCACGAGACAGCAGGGTTTCACCGAAGCCGTCTTCTACTGCATCCAGAGCAACGTCTACTTCGTCGCCAACCTGAATTTCCAGTTCGCCGGCTGCGTTCTTGAACTGCTCTGCAGGGATTGCAGACTCAGATTTCAGACCCGCATCAACCAGGACGACGTCTTTGTCGATAGAGACAACAACGCCACGAACGATGGAACCCGGACGGGTTTCGATTGTTTTTAAGGATTCTTCAAATAGTTCAGCAAAAGATTCAGTCATATTGATAATCTTCAGGATTCTTCAATTTAACGTCCACCTGACATCCTGCCGGGTGGGGTTGTTTCACATGCCCCATGACATCCATGTCACAGGGTTAGATAAATCGTTCTGTGAGCAAGGGCTCATACAGAGGTCATTAAGCGTAGCTTATTTTTAAGCCAGCGTGAGTTTTTCCCGCGCATAATTTAACGCAACTTCAATCACCTCTTCAATCGACATCGTCGTTGAATCAAGGACTAAAGCATCATCTGCCGGCACCAGAGGTGCGATGGCACGATTGCGATCACGCTCATCACGCTCTTTTATCTCAGATAAAAGGCGCTCAAAGTTAACACTAAAGCCCTTTTCCTGCAACTGTAGCATGCGGCGATGGGCACGCTCTTCAGAACTCGCATCCAGGAAAATTTTCACCGGCGCATCGGGGAAAACAACCGTTCCCATATCGCGGCCATCGGCAATTAAACCCGGGAAATCACGGAAAGCGCGCTGACGGCGCAATAAGGCTTCACGCACACGGGGGAACGCTGCCACTTTCGAGGCTGTATTACTGACGTCCTGAGTGCGGATTTCACTGGAGACATCTTCTCCCTCCAGGATCACTTCCATTTCGCCATTACTGGATACAAAACGAACATCAAGATGGGCAGCGATCGGCACCAGAGCCTCTTCTGAAGTGATATCCACCTGATGATGCAGCGCAGCCAGCGCCAGAACGCGATAAATTGCGCCGGAATCCAACAGGTGCCACTGCAACGACTCGGCCATCGCTTTGCACAAAGTGCCTTTCCCTGCACCACTTGGGCCATCAATGGTGATCACTGGGGCTATTGCCGTCATGTCGTTCTCCTGTCGGTGGGATGCCGGGGCAACCAGTGCCCGGGCAAATATCGACGCGCATTATACCCTTCACGCATGAAGCTGCAACTGCGTTGGTCGGTGCACCTTTGTGGCTGATTAGCGGTACACCTAACCAAACAGAGGCCCGCTACGCCAGCTGGCTGATACGACCCAGTTGTTCAAAATAGTCAGGGAACGTTTTGGCCGTGCATTTAGGATCAAGAATAGTCACTGGCGTGGAGGAAAGTGCCACCAGCGAGAAACACATCGCCATACGGTGGTCATTATAGGTGCCGATTTCAGCAAACTGGATCTGCGCTGGCGGTGTAATACGAATGAAGTCATGCCCTTCTTCAACTTCCGCGCCCACTTTGCGAAGCTCAGTGGCCATAGCCGCAAGACGATCCGTCTCTTTCACGCGCCAGTTATAGATATTACGCATCACCGTTGTGCCTTTCGCAAACAAGGCGGCCGTTGCAATGGTCATTGCCGCATCCGGGATATGGTTCATATCCAGGTCGATTGCGTTAAGTGTGCCACGCGTGCAGGCAATAAAATCATCGCCCCACTCCACGCTGGCACCCATTTTTTCCAGCACGTCGGCAAAACGAATATCACCCTGCATGCTGTTGCGTCCGATACCGGTCACTTTGACCGTACCGCCTTTAATCGCGGCAGCGGCGAGGAAATAAGAGGCAGACGACGCATCGCCTTCAACCAAATATTCACCCGGAGCCTGGTACTGCTGCTGGCCGCGGATGTGGAAGGCGCGATACTCTTCATTTTCTACCTGAACGCCAAAGGTTGCCATCAGGTTAAGCGTGATATCGATGTAGGGTTTTGAAACCAGATCACCTTTGATCACAATACGGGTATCACTTTCAGCTAAAGGCGCGGTCATCAGCAGTGCTGTCAGGAACTGGCTGGAAACGCTGCCGTCCACGGCTACTTCGCCCCCCCTGAATCCCCCTTTCAGGCGCAGCGGCGGATAGTCTGGCTGCTCAAGGTAATCGACCTCAGCGCCTCCCTGACGTAAGGCATCCACCAGGTGCCCGATGGGCCGCTCTTTCATGCGAGGTTCACCCGTCAGCACGATATCGTTCGCGCCCAGACACAGCGCCGCCGCCAGTGGACGCATGGCCGTGCCGGCATTACCGAGAAACAGTTCTATCGGACCTTCCGCCTTCAGTGCCCCCCCCTGACCGACAACTTCACACACCGTGCGGTCGTCAGACAGCGAAAAATGTACGCCCAGCGCCTGAAGCGCATTCAGCATGTGGCGGACATCATCACTGTCGAGCAGATTGGTCAGGCGGGTCGTGCCTTTTGCCAGCGCTGCCAGCAGCAGTGCACGGTTAGACACGCTCTTGGAACCGGGAAGGTTAACGGTACCGTCGACCAGGGCGATAGGTTGTAACGTCAGGGAATCCTGCATGTGAAACATATTCTCCAAAATAATTACGATGAAACCCCGCTGGGCGCGGGGTTTCAGATGCAAAGCTTACTGCATAGCGCAGATGTACCTTAGCCGTGACGACGTTCGAAGTCGACCATAAAGTCGGTCAGCGTCTTCACACCCTGCAGCGGCATAGCATTGTAAATCGAGGCACGCATCCCACCGACGACACGATGGCCTTTTAATGCATGTAAGCCCGCCGCAAAAGACTCTTCCAGGAATAGCTGATCCAATGAGGCATCCGCTAACTGGAAAGGCACATTCATACGAGAGCGGTTAGCCGCGGCTACATCATTACGGTAGAAGCTGCTGTTATCGATGGTGCCATACAGCAGGTCTGCTTTGGCCTGATTACGTTTATCCAGCTCGGCAACACCGCCCTGCTCTTTCAGCCACTTGAAGACCAGCCCGGAGAGATACCAGGCAAATGTCGGCGGCGTATTAAACATGGATTCGTTTTCGGCCAGCACCTTGTAGTCAAGAATGGAAGGCAGTTCTTTACGCGCCTGTCCCAGCAGGTCTTCACGCACCACGACCAGCGTGAGCCCCGCCGGTCCGATATTTTTCTGCGCACCGGCATACAGCACGCCGAAACGATTAACATCAATGGGGGAGGACAGAATGGTGGAGGAGAGATCCGCGACCACAACTTTGTCACCAAAGTCAGGCGTTTCCGGAATAGCGATACCGTCTATGGTCTCATTCGGGCAGTAATGAACGTAAGCGGCCTCATCAGACAGTGCCCACTGGCTCATTGGGGTAATGCCACGCAGCCCCTCAATGGTCGTTTTCGCATTAATGACGTTTGGCGTGCAGTATTTCTGCGCCTCTTTAACGGCGCTGGCAGCCCAATAGCCACCATCAATGTAATCCGCTGTCGTATGCTGGCCCAGCAGGTTCATCGGGATGGCTGCAAACTGCGCCCGCGCACCACCATGACAGAATAAAACTTTATAGTTAGAGGGAATTTTCAGCAGATCGCGAAAATCTTTTTCTGCCTCTTCGGCAACCTGAATAAACTCCTTACTACGGTGGCTGATCTCCATCACGGAGGTTCCCAGTCCCTGCCAGTTGCAGAGTTCCTGTTCAGCGCGACGAAGCACTTCTACCGGCAACATAGCCGGGCCTGAGCTAAAATTGAAAACCTGACTCATTTCCCCTCACCACTTTCAGATCAATCGGTTTTGATTCCTCTATCGGTTTTATCACTGCCACCTTCATGCTGCAATGATTTATCCGGGCAGCTGGCCAGTTTACTGCGACCTGCCGCAACAGCTTGTAGGGCAAATGCAAAAGCAGACGATATTTTGTGAGGCGTTTTCCCAATAGAAAAACAGACCGGTTCTCTTTTCGCTGAAAAATGGCATTCTTGCCATGATGAAATTAGCCGTGCCGGATAGCGATTCCGGCAGAAACCCCGTATCATTGCGCGCTTTCCGCACAATCAATCACGAGTGGACAAAATGACTCAAACTTATATACCAGGCAAAGACGCCGCGCTGGAAGTTTCCATCGCACGCTTTCAGCAAAAACTGCAGGATCTCGGCTTCAATATTGAAGAGGCCTCCTGGCTGAACCCGGTGCCAAATGTCTGGTCAGTCCATATTCGCGACCGCGACTGCCCGCTCTGTTTTACCAACGGTAAAGGTGCCAGTAAAAAAGCTGCTCTGGCCTCTGCGCTGGGCGAATACTTTGAACGCTTGTCTACTAACTATTTCTTTGCCGACTTCTGGCTGGGTGAGAAGATCGCCAAGGGCGATTTTGTCCATTACCCTAACGAGAAGTGGTTCCCGCTGCCGGAAGACGATCAGCTACCGGAGGGGATTCTTGATGCCCGCCTGTGTGAGTTCTATGACCCGGAAAATGAGGTCAGCGCCAGCGATCTGATTGATCTTCAGTCAGGCAACGCCGCACGCGGCATTTGTGGCCTGCCGTTTACCCGTCAGTCAGATCAGCAAACCGTTTATATCCCGATGAATATTATCGGTAACCTGTATGTGTCGAACGGGATGTCTGCCGGTAACACCGCTAACGAAGCGCGCGTTCAGGGGTTGTCTGAGGTATTTGAACGTTACATTAAAAACCGAATTATCGCGGAATCCATCAGCCTGCCGCTGATCCCGCAGGATGTATTAAACCGTTATCCGGGCGTTGTCGAGGCTATCGCTTCGCTGGAAGCAGAAGGGTTCCCTATCTTCTCCTATGATGCTTCCCTGGGCGGTAAATACCCGGTCATCTGCGTGGTGCTGTTTAACCCTGCCAATGGAACCTGTTTTGCTTCATTCGGTGCGCACCCTGATTTTGGCGTTGCCCTGGAGCGTACCGTCACAGAACTTCTGCAGGGCCGTGGCCTGAAAGATCTGGATGTCTTCACCCCACCCACCTTCGATGATGAAGAAGTCGCAGAACATGCCAACCTGGAAACACACTTTATCGACTCCAGCGGCCTGATCTCGTGGGATATGTTTAAAGACGATGCAGATTATCCCTTTGTGGACTGGAGCTTCAAAGGCAGTACAGAAGAAGAGTTTGCCACTCTGATGGCGATCTTCAACGCTGAAGAGCAGGAAGTTTATATCGCCGACTACGAGCACCTGGACGTTTATGCGTGCCGCATTATCGTTCCCGGCATGTCAGATATCTATCCGGCCGAAGATTTGCTGCTGGCCAACAACAGCATGGGTGCCTATCTGCGTGATACGCTGCTCAGTCTGCCAGAAAGCCGTTGGGAAAAAGCAGACTATCTTTCTCTGCTGGAGCAGTTAGATGAAGATGGCCATGACGATTTCACCCGCGTACGTGAGCTTCTGGGTCTGGCGACGGGTAAAGATAACGGCTGGTACACACTGCGTATCGGTGAGCTGAAAGCGATGCTGGCGCTGGCCGCAGGCGACCTGGAGCAGGCATTGATCTGGACAGAATGGACAATGGAGTTTAACCAGTCAATCTTTAGTGCGGAGCGTGCCAACTACTATCGCTGCCTGCAAACGCTGCTGTTACTGAGCCAGGAAGAAGGCCGCGATCCCCTTCAGTATCATACGGCGTTTGTACGCATGTATGGTCAGGAAGCCGTAGACAATGCTTCTGCGGCAATCAGCGGTGAAGCACCTTTCTATGGTTTGCAGAGCGTTGACAGCGATCTTAACGCGTTCCCTGCGCATCAGTCTTTGCTGGCGGCTTATGAAAAACTGCAGGCGGCTAAACGTCTGTACTGGAAATAATGCTGCGAGAAAAATGACACCGTATCGCTGTGTCATTTCAGATTAATTTTTATTTATTTCTGCCATATCATTCGCGGCAGGTTAAAAAAAGGTAACGGCGCAGGCTGTTACCTTTTTTATTGTCACAATTACGCTATATTTACTGTGATATGTTCACGCTTCACTTTATTTCTATTGTGTGAGAATCAAATATTTTTTTAATTATTAAAAAAGTTTTACATGATTAAAAACAGCAAGTTACGCATATTAACCTTATTAAAAACAAGTCATTGGCAGCTACTTTGCCGGGCCTGTATGATCCACGTCAATTTCTCTCCTATACTCGTTTGCTAGACTTTCCTTGCCGACTACTTTTGAGAGGACGTTAGTGTGAAAGCTGGCAACCCCTTTGATCTGTTATTACCATCCGAAATGGCAAAAGTTGCCGAAGACGCTGGCGTTTATAAAGCGACAAAACATCCCTTCACCACCTTCTTTCTGGCGATAACCGCTGGGGTATTTATCTCCATCGCTTTTGCTTTCTATATTACGGCAACGACAGGCACCGCAGCCGTTCCCTGGGGACTGGCCAAACTGGTAGGTGGCATCTGCTTTTCACTAGGGCTGATGCTTGTGGTCGTGTGTGGTGCGGACCTTTTCACCTCTACCGTTCTCACCGTCGTGGCTAAAGCCAGCGGTCGCATCAGTTGGTTACAGCTCGCCCGCAACTGGATCATCGTTTATATCGGGAATTTTATCGGCGCTATCTTCTTTGTCGCACTGATCTGGTTTGCCGGACAATACATGGTGGCCAACGGAGCCTGGGGGCTGAATGTCCTGCAAACCGCGGACCATAAGATGCACCATACTTTTATTGAAGCCGTCTGCCTTGGCATCCTGGCGAACCTGATGGTATGCATGGCCGTGTGGATGAGCTACTCCGGACGCAGCCTGCTGGACAAAATGTTTGCCATGGTACTGCCTGTCGCCATGTTTGTGGCCAGCGGTTTTGAGCACAGCATCGCCAACATGTTTCTGGTCCCCATGGCCATTATTATCAAAGATTTCGCCACACCCGAATTCTGGCAGGCAACCGGAGCGAGTGCGGACCAGTTTACACACCTGACCGTAAGCCACTTTATTACCGATAACCTTATCCCGGTGACGCTGGGCAACATTATCGGTGGCGGGTTACTGGTGGGCTTGACGTATTGGGTGATTTATCTGCGTGATGGCGACCATCACTGACAGGCCCATGAACAGATTCTTGCAACTGTCGGTGTGATGTCACCCGGCGGGAACGTACAACGAACTTCACGTTATAAGGTAGGTATCAAATGACCGAGCTTAATCAAAAAATGGCGACAGCCTGGGAAAGCTTTGCACAGGGTGAATGGCAGACCAGCATCAACGTCCGTGACTTCATCCAGAAAAACTACACACCGTATGAAGGCGACGAAGCGTTCCTGGCCGGCGCCACCGAGGCAACGACGGCTCTGTGGGATACCGTCATGGAAGGCATCAAACAGGAAAACCGCACCCATGCGCCTGTTGATTTTGATACCGATCTGCCATCAACCATCACCTCTCATGACGCAGGCTATATTAATAAAAGCCTGGAAAAAATTGTCGGCCTGCAAACCGAAGCCCCCTTAAAACGTGCCCTGATTCCGTTCGGTGGCATCAAAATGGTCGAAGGCTCCTGCAAAGTCTATGGCCGTGAACTCGACCCGACAGTGAAAAAAATCTTCACCGAATACCGCAAAACCCATAATCAGGGTGTATTCGATGTCTATACCCCCGATATTCTGCGCTGCCGTAAGTCAGGCGTACTGACCGGTCTGCCAGATGCGTATGGCCGTGGTCGTATCATTGGGGACTATCGTCGCGTCGCGCTGTACGGTATCGATGCGCTGATGAAAGACAAATTTGCTCAGTTCACCTCTCTGCAGAGCGACATGGAAAATGGCGTTAACCTCGAAGCCACTATCCGCCTGCGCGAAGAGATTGCCGATCAACATCACGCTCTGCAGCAGATTAAAGATATGGCGGCGAAATATGGCTGTGATATCTCTGGCCCGGCAACCAGTGCTAAAGAAGCCGTTCAGTGGACCTACTTCGGTTACCTGGCTGCGGTGAAATCACAGAATGGCGCAGCGATGTCCTTTGGACGCGTGTCGACCTTCCTGGATATCTATTTTGAACGCGACCTGAAGGCGGGCAAAATCACCGAACTGGAAGCACAGGAACTGATTGACCACTTGGTGATGAAGCTGCGCATGGTGCGCTTCCTGCGTACGCCAGAATATGATGAGCTGTTCTCTGGTGACCCAATCTGGGCAACCGAATCCCTTGCTGGTATGGGCGTTGACGGCCGGACCATGGTGACTAAAAACACCTTCCGCTTCCTGAACACGCTCTACACCATGGGTCCTTCACCAGAGCCTAACATGACTATCCTGTGGTCAGAAAAACTGCCACTGAACTTCAAAAAATACGCAGCCAAAGTGTCTATCGACACCTCATCTCTGCAGTATGAAAATGATGATCTGATGCGTCCTGACTTCAACAATGATGACTACGCCATCGCCTGTTGTGTCAGCCCGATGATCGTCGGCAAACAGATGCAGTTCTTCGGTGCCCGTGCTAACCTGGCTAAAACCATGCTGTATGCCATCAACGGCGGCGTGGATGAAAAAATGAAAATGCAGGTTGGCCCGAAAGAAGCGCCAATGATGGATGAAGTGCTGGATTACGATAAAGTGATGGACCGTATGGATCACTTTATGGACTGGCTGGCCAAACAGTATGTGACCGCGCTGAACGTTATCCACTACATGCATGACAAGTATAGCTATGAAGCCTCGCTGATGGCACTGCATGACCGTGACGTTTACCGTACAATGGCCTGTGGTATCGCGGGCCTGTCGGTGGCGGCTGACTCACTGTCTGCAATCAAATATGCAAAAGTGTCGACCATTCGTGATGAAGATGGTCTGGCCGTTGACTTCAAAATCGAAGGCGAATACCCGCAGTTTGGTAATAACGATTCACGCGTTGATGATATTGCCTGCGACCTGGTTGAACGTTTCATGAAGAAAATTCAGAAGCTGCAGACCTACCGTAACGCGGTACCAACTCAGTCTGTTCTGACCATTACCTCTAACGTGGTGTATGGCAAGAAAACCGGTAACACCCCGGATGGCCGTCGCGCTGGCGCACCGTTTGGACCAGGTGCTAACCCAATGCACGGTCGTGACCAGAAAGGTGCCGTTGCCTCACTCACCTCCGTGGCTAAACTGCCGTTTGCTTACGCAAAAGATGGTATCTCATACACCTTCTCTATCGTGCCAAACGCGCTAGGTAAAAACGATGATGTGCGTAAAACCAACCTTGCCGGTCTGATGGATGGTTACTTCCATCATGAGGCCAGCATCGAAGGCGGCCAGCACCTGAACGTCAACGTGATGAACCGCGAAATGCTGCTGGAAGCGATGGAAGATCCGGAAAAATATCCGCAGCTGACCATTCGCGTCTCTGGCTACGCCGTTCGCTTTAACTCGCTGACTAAAGAGCAGCAACAGGACGTGATTACACGTACCTTTACGCAAAGCATGTAATACAGTCAGTGCATTGTGCAGGCTTCCTCCGGGGAGCCTGCCTGCCACCAGCCGGTTTTGTCAGTTGTCTGATTCGGATCACTGCCAAAACAGACTTAACACAGCTAAAGACTGTGTCACCGTGGAGAACTCATCGCAATGTCAGTAACCGGTCGCATCCACTCTTTTGAATCCTGCGGGACCGTTGACGGCCCCGGCATCCGTTTTATCACCTTCTTCCAGGGCTGCCTGATGCGCTGCCTGTATTGCCATAACCGTGATACCTGGGATACTCACGGCGGCAAAGAAATCACCGTTGAAGAATTAATGAAGGACGTTGTCTCCTATCGCCATTTTATGAATGCCTCGGGAGGCGGTGTAACGGCTTCCGGCGGTGAGGCGATCCTTCAGGCAGAATTCGTCCGTGACTGGTTCCGCGCCTGTCAGGCGGAAGGCATTAATACCTGTCTTGATACCAATGGCTTTGTGCGCCGCTACGATCCGGTTATCGACGAGCTACTGGACGTCACTGACCTGGTGATGCTCGACCTGAAACAGATTAATGATGACGTCCATCAGATTCTGGTCGGTGTCTCTAATCACCGTACCCTTGATTTTGCCCGCTATCTTGCCAAACGCGGGATCCGTACCTGGATCCGCTACGTGGTCGTGCCCGGCTATTCTGATGATGATGAATCAGCGCACCGCCTGGGTGAGTTCACTCGCGATATGGGTAACGTGGAGAAGATTGAACTGCTGCCCTATCATGAGTTGGGCAAGCATAAGTGGATCGCAATGGGCGAGGAGTACAAGCTGGACGGTGTTCATCCACCAAAAGCAGAAACAATGGAGCGGGTAAAACATATTCTGGAAGGTTACGGCCATCACGTAATGTACTAATGGTCAGCCCTCCTTTACCCCACTGATGCCGATCGATTCTGCACCGCAGAGGCTGACCTTCTTTCCCGGTCAGCCTTTTTTCATTTACGCGTGCGCCACCGGTGTTGCGTGATGATCGGCTTTACGCAGTAGCATCACCAGATAGATCAGCGCCACTCCGGCAATCATTACGAACAACAACCGGTCTGAATAGTTCTGCATCAGCATCGAGGTCATGGTCGGGCCCACCAGGCTGCCAACGGTATAGCTCAGTAACAGCGCCTGGTTCATTGCCACCAGTTCGTGATGAGCCACCGTTTCACAGGCCCAGGACATAGCCACCGGGTAAAGAGTGAAACCGGCGCAGCCGAGGATGAACAGCGCCGGAGCCATGGCAGCATTACTTAACATTGCCAGTGCACCGAGGATCACCACAAACACCTGAACACGCAGAACCAGCAGCCGGCCATAACGATCCGCAAGTCGCCCTATCGGCCACTGACCGATAATCCCCGCACTGACCAGCAGCGCCATCCAGTAGCCCACCGTTGAGTCACTCATCCCCTGATGGGAGAGATACAGCGGCATCAGGCCATACAATGAACCCAGTACAATCCCGGAAATAATGCAGCCGTTGATGCCCAGGCGGGCATTACGACGGCGCAGCATCGGCCACATACGCCCTGGCGGGGTCTCTTCGTCTTCCTGGCTTGCCGTGACGCGGCAGAAGACAAGCGGCAGGACTGCCGCCAGAATAATGCTGCTGACCCACGGCAGGACATGCATCAGTTCGGTGGAGACTTTACTTACCAGCAGCTGGCCAATGACCGTGCCAATATAATAGACGATCATATAGGCTGCCAGCAGCCGCCCGCGGTTGCGCAGGGTGCCGTTGCATAGCAAGGCACTTTCCACTACCACCCAGATCAGAGCGCAGCCAATACCCGCCACAAAACGCCAGAGCGTCCATGACCAGAACCCCGTCCCCAGCGCAAGGGCTACCGTCGCCAGGGCAAATACCAGTGAGGCCAGATAATAACTGCGATTAAACCCGTAGCGCTTGATGACCCATCCGGCCAGTAACGTTCCCAGCAGATTGCCACAATAGTACGAGGAGCTGACCATACCAACCTGCCAGGTCGGCAGCGCATCATGCGTCAGCCAGAGCGGCACCAGTGTATTCAGCACGGCAATAGAAACCGTGAGCAGCAGTAAGCCGCACAGCAGCACCAGAACGGGACGTGACCAGGTGGACATAGTATTGGAGAACCGAAACGAGGAAGATTTTGCGCGCATCATGCCACTGCGCAAGCATTTGGAAAAGCACAATAAATCGTGATGCGCACGATTTGCAGAACACCGATTTAATATTTTTATCTACGAAGGGTTAGCTCTGACGGGCAACGGCTTCGGTGGGGTATTATCTCGTTGAATTTATTCATTACTGCTAAGCTGGTCTCTGCAACATCCATCATATTTTTTGTTCGAACTCAGACGTAAAAAAACCCGCCGGCGGCGGGTTTCCTCTGGTACGGTATATCGGGCTTAGCCAATAGAGGTCAGGCCTTTCATATACGGACGCAGGACTTCCGGCACTTCAATGCGCCCGTCTGCCTGCTGATAGTTTTCCAGTACCGCCACCAGCGTGCGGCCAACGGCCAGGCCAGAACCGTTCAGCGTGTGAACCAGGCGCGTAGCCTTTTCACCGCGAGGACGACAGCGGGCTTTCATGCGGCGCGCCTGGAAATCGCCCATATTGGAACAGGACGAGATCTCACGGTAAGTATCCTGAGCTGGCAACCATACTTCCAGATCGTACGTTTTGTGCGAACCAAAGCCCATGTCTCCGGTACACAGCAGCACCTTACGATAAGGCAGGTTCAGCAGTTGCAGCACTTTCTCTGCGTGGCCCACCAGCTCTTCAAGCGCATCCATTGAATCTTCCGGGCGCGTGATATGCACCATTTCAACTTTGTCGAACTGGTGCATGCGGATCAGGCCGCGCGTATCACGACCATAGGCCCCGGCTTCTGAGCGGAAACAGGGGGTATGGGCGGTCATTTTGATCGGCAGAGACTCTTCTTCCAGAATCTCGTCGCGCACCAGGTTGGTCAGCGGAACTTCCGACGTCGGGATCAGCGCATAGTTGCTGCTGGATGCTTCTTCTTCCAGCGGGCGCGTATGGAACAGATCTTCACCAAACTTCGGCAGCTGGCCGGTACCGTACAGGCTGGCATGGTTTACCAGGTAAGGCACGTAGGTTTCCTGATAGCCATGCTGTTCGGTATGCAGATCGAGCATGAACTGGCTCAGTGCGCGATGCATCAGCGCAATCTGACCACGCATAACGATAAAGCGGGAACCGGTCAGCTTCACCGCAGCCGCAAAATCCAGTCCGGCAGCCATTTCGCCAAGCTCAACGTGATCACGCACGGCAAAATCAAATTTGCGCGGTTCACCCCAGCGGCTGATTTCCTGGTTTTCACTGTCATCTTTGCCCAGTGGAACCCCTTCAGCAGGGATGTTAGGGATAGCCATTGAAAAGTCGTTGATGCTGGTCAGCAGAGCATCCAGCTCTGCCTTTGCAGCGTCCAGGCGTTCGCCCAGAACATTCACTTCCTGACGCAATGGCTCGATATCTTCCCCACGTGCTTTGGCCTGCCCGATGGATTTGGAACGCGAGTTACGCTCTGCCTGCAGGTTTTCAGTTTCTACCTGCAATACTTTACGACGCTCTTCGTGTGCGCGCAGCGTATCAACGTCCAGCTTATAGCCACGGCGTGCCAGTTTTTCAGCGACTGCGTCTGGCTCAGTACGCAGTAGATTGGGATCGAGCATGCTTGTCCTGTGATGATTGATTGAGTGTAAAAAGAAGGGACGCACCGGTATGCCGGATGCGTTGAATTCATTGCTAACCTTACCGCAACGTCCGTGTCAGCGGTAGCGTTTTGTCGGGCTATTTTGATCCTGTTCATGCAACCAGGACAGCTTTTCGCCAATCTTGCCCTCCAGCCCGCGCGAGGTCGGCTGGTAATAACGCGTTTGCGCCATTTGTGGAGGAAAATAGTCCTCTCCGGCGGCATAAGCATGGGGTTCATCATGGGCATAGCGATATTCAGCACCCAGCCCCATCTCTTTCATCAGTTTGGTTGGCGCATTGCGCAGATGTTCAGGGACATCATAATCCGGACTGTCGCGGGCATCACGCATGGCCGCTTTAAAGGCGGTATAGACCGCATTGCTTTTCGGCGCGCAGGCAAGATAAACGATCGCCTGAGCGATAGCCCGTTCACCTTCTGCCGGCCCTACGCGGGTAAAGCAGTCCCACGCGGCAATCGCCACCTGCATTCCACGGGGATCGGCATTGCCGACGTCTTCCGAGGCAATCGCCAGCAAGCGCCTTGCCACATAAAGCGGGTCTCCACCGGCGGTAATAATGCGCGCATACCAGTACAGGGCGGCGTCCGGCGACGACCCCCGTACCGACTTGTGCAGCGCGGAGATCAGGTCATAGAAGCGATCGCCCTTATTATCGAAGCGTGCGCTGCGCTCACCCGAAACTTCATTCAGCAACTGCGGCGTAAGCTCACGTTTGGCTTTGCTGTTCACCTCCGCCATGTCCGCCATCATTTCCAGCGTATTCAGCGCACGGCGCGCATCACCGTTGACCAGTTCGGCGATCATATTGCGGGTATTATCAGGCAACACGATATTGTCGTTACCGTATCCCCGCTCGCTGTCGTTCATCGCCTGATCGAGAACGGCCGCAATGTCTTCACTGGTCAGGGACTTCAGTAAATAGACCCGCGCACGTGATAACAGTGCAGAGTTAAGTTCAAAAGAAGGGTTTTCGGTTGTAGCACCGATAAAAGTGATGGTGCCATCTTCAATATGGGGCAGAAAGGCATCCTGCTGGCTTTTATTGAAGCGGTGGACTTCATCGACAAAAAGGATGGTGCGACGACCCGCGTTACGATTTTGCCTCGCGCGCTCGATCGCCTCACGGATCTCTTTTACCCCGGAGGTGACGGCGGAAATACGTTCGACGTCGGCCTGGCCATAGTGACCAATAATCTCTGCCAGCGTCGTTTTTCCCGTCCCTGGCGGACCCCATAAAATCATCGAATGCAGATGTCCTGCCTCAATCGCTCTCGGCAGGGGTTTACCGGCTGCGAGCAAATGTTGCTGGCCGATATACTCAGCCAGCGTGCGTGGCCGCATACGCGCGGCCAGAGGCTGGAATTCATTACGGGAAAAGTCGAGGGACAGGTTACTCACGCAAACCTCACTGACGCTGGTCGTCCACGGTGACGCCTTTTGGCGGCGTGAACTTGAACTTGTCGGCGCTGATGCTGCCGTTTTGCTGGCTCTTAAGCGTATAGCTACTGCGCTGGCCGTCCTGTTCAATCGCACTGAACTGGTTAATGGTGCCGTTAGTAGAGACATTAATCGTAAACTGCTTCAGATTACCGTCCGCATTTTTCGGCGTCAGGGAGAAATCGTCCCCTTTCTGCGCAACATTATACTGCTTCCAGTCGCTCGACTGGTTACGCGCAATCAGCATAAACGGCGTATTGCTGGTGGCGTCTTTCAGCCAGCTGGCGCTAACCTGTTCAACGAACGGGTTATAGAACCACAGTGTTTTACCATCAGAAATCAGCGTGCTTTCGTCCGGCGCGGTCATATGCCAGTTAAACAGGTTGGGACGCTCAACCCACATCTCACCTTCACCGTCCTGTACTGAAGCCCCGCTGCCGTCGGTGACTTTCTGATTAAAGGTGGCATGGAAGCTTTTCACCTTATCCAGGCGCTGTTGCAAATCGCTGGAGGCATCAGCCCACACCGCAGAAGAAGAGAACGCGGCCAGCAGACAGCAGGAAATCATTAATTTTTTCATTACGGCATCCTTATTAAAACTCTTTTATCCCGGTCCGGGTTGAGCGTGACAGGAATAACTTTAGCCAGGCGCTGAAGACAGCGACAGGAGAAAAAACTGAATTCTCCCGGCCACATCATGCCAATATGGGGGCAACCGTCTTAAATTCAACAGGCCAGGCAGAGCCTGGCCTGTTGGGCAGTATTCAAACCACGTTATTATCGCTCATGCGGCGGAGGTGCCAGCACCTCGCGGTTACCGTTATGCCCCGGTGACGAAACGATTCCCTGCGCTTCCATCTGTTCGATGATGCGCGCAGCGCGGTTATAACCGATACGGAACTGTCGCTGTACGCCTGAGATAGAGGCGCGACGCTTATCAACTACAAACTCCACGGCCTGATCGAAAAGCTGATCAAGCTCTTCATCACCGTCCACACCGCCGGAGCCCGATTCTGCGTCTTCACCACCGCTGAGAATGCCCTCTTTATACTGAGGACGTTCACGCGCCTTCCAGTCTTTCACGACGGCATGGACTTCCTGGTCCCGGACGAAAGCACCGTGAACACGAACCGGAATCGACGAGTTCGGTGCAAGATACAGCATGTCCCCCATCCCCAGCAGTGACTCAGCACCGGACTGATCGAGGATAGTACGCGAGTCGATTTTACTGGATACGGTAAAGGCGATACGTGTCGGAATATTGGCCTTGATCAGGCCAGTGATGACATCAACCGATGGACGCTGTGTCGCCAGTACCAGATGGATACCCGCAGCACGCGCTTTCTGCGCCAGACGCGCGATCAGCTCTTCCACCTTTTTACCGACAGTCATGATCAGGTCGGCAAACTCATCCACCATCACGACGATGTAAGGCTCTTTTTCCAGAACCGGCGGCGTCATATCCATACTGTCCGTTGGCTTCCAGAATGGATCAGGGATCGGCCTGCCCATCGCCTCAGCCATGTCCACTTTCTCGTTATAACCGGCGATATTACGCACACCCAGTGCAGACATCAGTTTATAACGTCGCTCCATCTCAACCACGCACCAGCGCAAGGCGTTTGCCGCATCTTTCATATCGGTGACCACATCGGTCAGCAGATGAGGAATACCTTCATAAACGGAAAGCTCAAGCATTTTCGGGTCGATCATGATAAAGCGCACTTCTTTCGGCGTGGCTTTATAGAGAATACTGAGGATCATGGCATTTACCCCCACCGACTTACCGGAACCGGTCGTACCGGCAACCAGCAGGTGAGGCATTTTGCCCAGGTCGGCGACAACCGGATCGCCCGAGATATCCTTACCGAGCACAATGGAGAGCGGTGACGGATTATCGCGGAAGGCGGGACAGTCCAGCACTTCACGCAGATACACCGTCTGACGCTTCAGATTAGGTAACTCCAGCCCCACGTACGGACGCCCGGGAATAACCTCCACCACACGCACCGCTACGGCAGACAGTGAACGCGCCAGATCCCGGGAGAGGTTAGAAATACGTGCCGCTTTCACGCCGGGTGCCAGATCCAGTTCGAAACGGGTGATCACCGGTCCCGGCGAGTAGCCCACGACATCTGCTTTAACGCGATAATCTGCCAGACGCGCCTCAATCAGACGGGCGGTCTGTTCCAGCGCAAACTGATCGACCGGCTCTGTTTCTGCCGGTGGCGATGAAAGCAGATCGAGCGTAGGTAATGGTGTCGTCGGCTTGTACGTTGGCTGCTCATGACGCATTAGGAACGGATGGATAAGGCTTTCCATATCCGGCTCCTGCGGTTTCACCGGCTGCGCTGCGGGTGCTGCAGCGGTCTGCCAGGCAGGGGTCGCGGCAGCGGAAGGCGGCGTTGGCTGCTGCTGTACAGCGGCAGGCTGTTGCACCGCCACGGGTTGTTGTACGGCAGCAGGCTGCTGCCATGAAGGCGTTGCAGGGGCATCCGGTTCAACTTCGGCCACAGGCGGCAGGGTAAACAGGGGTTCAACCGGGCCATCATCCACCAGATCGTCCATCGGTGAGAAGTCAAATGCTCCCGCCGTGTCGAGAGTGAAGGCCGGCCGGTGGGTTTGCTCTTCACCGGTATAGCGCTGCTGCTGCTGTTCAGCAAACTGGCGTGCCAGCGCAGCCTGCTGCAGTGCATCTTCATCCTCAGAGGCAAATGACTCACCGTAGCGCTGCTGTTCGCGCGCCAGGAAAGCTTCCCGCAGTTGATTCTGCTCTGCATCATCCTGTTCTTCAGGGGTGGCCATTTGCCCGTTAACCGGGTCTGAGGCCGTTACTTCAGGCTGACGCTGATCCTGCTCTTTGGCTTTTTCTTCAGCTATACGCTGAGAAGGCAATTTGATCCCATACGAAGCCAGCTCACGGCGAGTCGGTAATTTTACCGGATTCGGACGCGGCAGTTCGGGACCAATACCCTGCTTAACCTGCGGGTTAAGATCTTCTCCACTGGTGGCAGTAAAGCCTGGCATAAATGGCGTGTTGCTGGTGGCAGACTGAGCCACGGCACCAATGGCCGCACCCGTAGCGGCGGCAGCAACGCTGGCAGGGTGGGACGCATGCGGCGTAGAGAAATCAAACGGCGACGACGCGGAGCTATCCTGCCAGTTCCCCATCTTCGGCCCCTCATCGTCCTCAACCGGCACAGAAGGTGCCGGGGTATGAACGTCAGTGGGCATTTCAAAACGATACAGCGACGGCTGCGGTGCAGCGGTCTGCGCTTCGGCAGCAGATGCAGGTGTAGGAGCAGCAGGTGCAGGTGCAGGTGCAGGCTGAACCTGAACAGGTGGCGCAGGAACGGCAACCGCGGCGGCAGGTTCCGGCACGACCGCTCTCACCGCTGGCGATGCCAGCAGTGGATCGTCCTGCTCATCATCCTCTTCCGCATAGAGAGGCTGCGTTTTTTTCAGCAGAATATCATCACTGTCGTCCGCATCCTGCGCCACGCTGCGCCTGACGACCGGAGTATCCCGTTGCTGATCCTCGTCCCCCTCTTCATGCCACTCGTCCTCAGCACGTGATCGGTTGCTGGCAAAAGTGAGAACCCCCATGACCACGCCGCCAATTTTTTCAGCAATCGTCAGCCATGACCAGCCAGTGTAGAGCGTCAGGCCGGCAGCCCAGATACACAGCAGTGTCAGCGTGCCGCCCGGCCCGCTAAAATACGGTGCCATCGCATTGCTTAACAGGCTGCCGATCACTCCGCCGGATGCGAAATACCAGATATCGTCAGCGTTGATTGCGGCCAGTCCACACGAGGTCACGACCAACGCCAGCACGCCAATCATGCGCAGTGCGACGGCAAAATAGTCGATGTAATCCTGAACGTGACGCTGACTGAAAGTGATCCAGCACAGGCCAAGAATCACCGGCGGAAGGGCGTAAGCCATCACGCCAAAAATGAAGAATAGCGTATCGGCAAGCCAGGCCCCTACCCCTCCCCCTAAATTGTGGATGGGCTCATGCCAGGCCGTTTGTGACCAGCTGGGGTCGGAAGGGTTGAAGCTGACCAATGCCACCATCAAATAAATGGCAAAAAGAGCAACCACAATAAGTAGTGCTTCAAGCAGACGACGGCCGCTGCTCAACGGTTGTAACGAAACGTCTTTATCTTCTGTGTATTCCTGGCTCAAGAGTACTCTCCAGGTGCCTGTAAACTATGAAGGTAATCGCGCCGGGTCTCCCCGGCGCTGAACCTGTATGAATTCACAGGAGTGTACCGAAACCCAACAGGTTTTGCACCTGTCCTGTGTTACCGGGTTTTAATCACTAACCGGTTACTTTGTTTCACTTCTTCCATCACCACGTAGGTACGGGTATCGTTCACGCCCGGCAGGCGTAGCAAGGTTTCACCCAGCAATTTACGATAAGCGGACATATCGGGCACGCGGGTTTTCAACAGATAGTCGAAATCACCGGAAACAAGATGACACTCTTGAGTTTCCTCAAGTTTTTGCACAGCGGCGTTAAATTGCTCAAACACATCCGGCGCACCACGATTCAGAGTAATCTCAACGAAAACCAGTAACGAGGCATCCAGATAATGAGGATTGAGCTGCGCGGTGTAACCCAGAATAAAGCCCTGTCGCTCCAGACGACGAACTCGCTCCAGGCAAGGTGTCGGAGATAATCCGACGCGCTTCGAGAGTTCGACGTTCGAAATACGGCCATCCTTTTGTAATTCATTCAGGATATTACGGTCAATTCTGTCGAGATCTTTACCCGGTCGTTTTTTATTGTCTACCATTATTATTGTCTCTCTAAAAATCCTTCCCTCTACCTGCCATACCCTGAACGACATCAATGTAACAGGGTTGATCTCAGCGAAGACATAGAGCCTGTGGCAGTTAAAAACCGCCTTATCTGCATGAAGCATGTTGTCTGTCCACACCATGCGTCATTCCAGATAACAGGCTGAGTCTATCCGGCCATAAGCGCAAAACGCGGGATGAACTCCTGCCCTTCGCAACCTGATACACTCTGCTTCTTATAATGTTTTCGCAAATGCGTAGCCGATTGTCAAAGCAAAACAAACAAAATCAGTACAACATGCCAAACCAGAGCCTGTCTCTCTGTTTTTCAATGACAATTTTACCGTTAAAAAGGCCAATACATAGCAAGAAGTGCTTTTTTAAGTACGCCAGCCCCCCATGCAGCCAGACGATTGGTAAAACCTTTTTCATTAATTGTTAACAAAATCGCAGAATGCTTTTTTTGCCCCGCCAAATTCCCTACAATCCGGGTATAGGTTTGCCAGTTAATTAATGAGGGTTTCATGGGTACGGCTAAACACAGTAAATTACTGATTCTGGGCTCGGGTCCGGCAGGCTATACCGCTGCCGTCTACGCAGCCCGCGCTAACCTGAACCCGGTGTTGATCACCGGCCTGGAGAAAGGGGGTCAGCTGACCACCACCACCGACGTCGAAAACTGGCCTGGCGATGCCAATGAGCTGACCGGCCCGCTGCTGATGGAACGCATGCACGAACATGCGGTGAAATTTAATACTGAGATCATCTTTGATCATATCCACAGCGTTGATTTACAAAATCGTCCATTCCGTCTGACCGGCGACGAAGGTGAATACACGGCTGATGCACTGATCATTGCGACCGGGGCATCGGCCCGCTATCTGGGCCTGCCTTCTGAAGAGGCATTTAAAGGTCGCGGCGTGTCAGCCTGTGCAACCTGTGATGGTTTCTTCTATCGCAATCAGAAAGTTGCGGTAATTGGTGGCGGTAATACCGCGGTGGAAGAAGCGCTTTATCTGGCGAATATCGCCGCTGAAGTGCATCTTATTCACCGCCGTGACAGCTTCCGTGCGGAAAAAATTCTGATTGACCGCCTGAACGAAAAGGTCAGAAACGGCAACATTGTTCTGCACACTGACCATACCCTGGATGAAGTGCTGGGCGATCAGATGGGGGTCAGTTCCCTGCGTCTGCGCTCGACGAAAGACGATGCAACGAAAACCCTGGAGGTGGCGGGTCTGTTTGTCGCCATCGGCCACAGTCCGAATACCGCTATCTTTAACGGTCAGCTGGCACTGGAAAATGGCTATATCAAAGTCCAGTCCGGTATTCAGGGCAATGCAACGCAAACCAGTATCCCTGGCGTATTCGCGGCGGGTGACGTTATGGATCATATTTACCGCCAGGCAATCACTTCTGCCGGGACGGGCTGTATGGCCGCGCTGGACGCTGAACGTTATCTGGATGGTTTAGTTAAAAACAATCAGTAAGTTGTTAAAATTCTGAGCTAATCTTGCCTTAGGCGACGAGCAATTGTCGCCTTTTTACCCTTCTCATTGTACCATTGCCACGCTTAACACCTATCTTCCTGAGGGCTTTGCCTCACTACTGTTTACGTCAGGGCAATACGGCAACAGATGAATAAAACACGACAACAACACCTCACCCGCTGGCTGAAAAGTCAGAGTGTGCATGGCCATCGCTGGCTGCGCCTCTCCTTCATGTTGGGTACATTAAGCGCCCTGCTCATCCTGGCCCAGGCCTGGTTCCTTGCCTCGTTACTGCAGGCGTTGCTGGTGGACCACCAGCCCAGGGAAACGCTGCTGACCTCTTTTGCCCTGCTGCTGGCCTGTTTCGCTGGCCGTGCTTTGCTGGCATGGCTACGCGAAAAAGTCGGCTTTAAAACCGGACAGGTGATTCGCCAGACGTTAAGGAGCCAGGTACTGGATCGCTTATCTGATCTGGGCCCGGCATGGATACAGGGTAAACCGGCCGGAAGCTGGGCCACGCTGCTGCTGGAGCAGATTGAAGAGATGCAGGATTACTACGCCCGCTATCTGCCACAGATGATGCTGGCTGGTGTGATCCCATTACTGGTGCTCATTATGCTGTTCCCGGTAAACTGGGCGGCCTCCCTTATCCTGCTGGCTACTGCGCCCCTTATTCCCCTGTTTATGGCGATGGTCGGCATGGGTGCGGCAGATGCAAACCGCCGAAATTTCCAGGCACTGGCACGTCTCAGCGGCCAGTTTCTCGACCGCCTGCGCGGGCTGGAGACCCTGCGTCTGTTCCACCGTGCCCGGGCTGAAACGGAAACCATCGCAGAAGCTTCCGATCAGTTTCGTCAGCGCACGATGGAAGTGCTGCGCATGGCGTTTCTTTCTTCCGCCGTGCTGGAATTCTTCGCCTCGATCTCTATAGCTCTGATCGCAGTCTACTTTGGTTTCTCTTATCTCGGCGTCTTCGACTTTGGCCATTACAGTGCTCCGGTCACGCTATTTGCCGGATTCCTCGTCCTGATCCTCGCCCCTGAATTTTATCAGCCGCTGCGTGACCTCGGGACTTACTATCATGCCAAAGCGCAGGCCATTGGTGCCGCAGATGCTCTGCAAACGTTCCTTGAAGAGAGTGAAGCGGCCTCCGTGGAACGGGGCACACTGACTCCTGACCTGAGCCACGGCTTCAGTCTGGTGGCACAGGACCTGGTAATAATGACGGCCGATGGCACCCCGCTGGCCGGGCCACTGAATTTCACACTGCACCCCGGACAGCGTATCGCGCTGGTTGGACAAAGCGGTGCAGGCAAAACCTCACTGATGAATGTCTTGCTGGGCTATCTGCCCTATCGCGGATCTCTGAAGGTGAATGACGTTGAGGTGCGCGATATCGATCTGCCGCACTGGCAGCAGCAGATTGCCTGGGTAGGGCAAAACCCCCACCTCCCTGCCAGCACCTTACGGCAGAATATTTTGCTGAGTGGTCACCACGATGACGCCCGCCTGCAAGAGGTGCTGGCCCTGGCCGGGGTCAGTGAATTCCTGCCCGCCCTGCCCGCGGGCCTGGATCATGAAACCGGTGATCGCTCCGCACGCCTTTCCGTCGGCCAGGCGCAGCGTGTGGCCGTTGCACGCGCCCTGATGAAACCCTGCCAGCTGCTGCTGCTCGATGAACCGGATGCCAGCCTGGATGCGCAAAGTGAACAGCATGTGAACCACGCGCTGCTTCAGGCATCGCACACTCAGAGCACACTGCTGATCACCCACCAGCTGGACCGTCTGGATCAGTGGGATGAAATCTGGCTGATGCGTGATGGCGAAATTGTCCAGACCGGAAGCCACGAGATCCTGGCCCATGAGCCGGGCCCCTTTGCCGACCTGTTGGCCCAGCGAGGAGGATCGCTCGAATGAAAACCCTGCTGCCGTTTTTAAAACTGTATCGCCGTCATATTATCCGGCTGCTGGCCGGTATCGTGCTGGCGGTACTGACGCTACTGGCCAGCATTGGCCTGCTCACGCTCTCCGGCTGGTTCCTTGCCGCTACCTCCCTCGCTGGTGTGGCAGGCATTTACAGCTTCAATTATATGCTTCCTGCCGCAGGCGTGCGCGGCGCGGCCATCAGCCGCACGGTGGCACGTTATTTAGAGCGTCTGGTCAGCCATGACACGACCTTCCGCGTGCTTCAACATTTGCGCGTGTTTACCTTCAGTAAGCTCATGCCCCTCTCGCCAGCCGGTATCGCCCGCTTTCGCGAAGGAGAGTTGCTCAACCGTCTGGTGGCAGATGTCGATACGCTGGATCACCTCTATCTGCGGGTGATCTCACCGCTGGCCGGTGCGCTGGCAGTGATCGTAGTGGTGACCACTGGCCTGAGCTGGCTCGATAGCGGGCTGGCGCTGACGCTGGGTGCGCTAATGCTGTTGACGCTTATCGCGATCCCGCCGGTATTTTACCGTGCCGGGCTGCCAGTAGGTGCTGATTTAACCCGGTTGCGCGGGGAGTACCGCAGCGGCCTGACACGCTGGTTACAGGGGCAGGCTGAATTAAGCCTGTACGGTGCCGCGCGCTCGTTCCGCAGCGCGATGGAGGCAACCGAACAGGGATGGCTGGCCGCACAACAGCGCCAGGCCAGTCTCACCGGTCTTTCTCAGGGGCTTGTCATGCTGATGGGAGGGATAGCCGTGACCCTGCTGCTGTGGTTAAGCGCCAGCGGCATTGGCGGCGACCCGTATCCCGGGGCCTATATTGCGCTGTTTGTATTCTGTGCGCTGGCGGCCTTTGAGGCGCTGGGGCCGGTCGGCACCGCCTTCCAGCATCTGGGCCATGTGATTGCGTCAGCACAGCGCGTTTCGCAAATTATCGAACAACGTCCAGCCGTCAACTTCTCCTGTCAAGGCGACCAGCCACAGCGTGCCGGTGCCGCGCTTGGCCTGAAGGATGTCAGTTTCCGTTACGGCGATGAGGGCACATTCGCTATCGCAGGAGTGACACTGGATATTCGCGCTGGCGAACACATTGCCCTGCTCGGTCGTACAGGCTGTGGTAAGTCAACACTGTTGCAGCTCCTCACCCGTGCCTGGGACCCGCAGCAAGGTGCCATTTTGCTCAATGACCAGCCGCTGGCTGACTGGAGTGAAGCCGAGCTGCGCGCCCGCACCAGCGTGGTCACTCAGCGTGTCCATCTGTTCAGCGCCAGCCTGCGGGACAACCTGATCCTTGCGGCACCCGGCAGTAGCGATGAGGCACTGTGTGACGCGTTGCTGCAGGTAGGTCTGGAAAAACTGTTGGATAACGATCAGGGCCTCAATGCCTGGCTCGGCGAAGGCGGCCGACAGCTTTCCGGTGGTGAACTACGTCGGCTGGGACTGGCCCGCGCACTGCTGCATGGCGGAGATCTGATGCTGCTGGATGAGCCGACGGAAGGGCTGGATGCGGAAACCGAGCAGCAGATCCTGACCCTGCTGCGGGATGTTGCCCAAGGGAAAACGCTGATTATGGTGACCCACAGACTGCGCGGGCTGGCACACTTTGACCGTATTTGTGTTATGGACAACGGACAAATCATTGAACAGGGAAATCATCAGGAATTAGTCTCAAAACAGGGGCGTTACTGGACATTTCTGCAGCGCTTTGCGCTATAGTCATTAGCTCTCATGCTGCTGAGAACACCCTATGCGCCTGATCCAACTTTCCCGTGAATCGCTGAATTTCCCGCCGCCAGAAATGGCGCTGCGGGAACCTAACGGCCTGCTTGCCATGGGCGGGGATCTGAGCCCGCAGCGCCTGCTTAATGCTTATCACCGGGGTATTTTCCCCTGGTTCTCCCCTGGGGATCCGATCCTATGGTGGTCACCCGACCCCCGCGCCGTGCTGCTGCCGGAACGTTTCCATCTTAGTCGCAGTATGAAACGCTTCCATCAAAAATCGCCCTATCAGGTCACCCTGAACCAGAGATTTCAGCAGGTCATCGAAGGCTGTGCCTGCGATCGCGAGGAAGGCACCTGGATCACACATGAAGTGAAACGCGCCTGGCAAAAGCTGCACGAACTGGGCCATGCTCAGTCAGTTGAAGTGTGGCGTGAAGGGGAACTGGCTGGCGGGATGTATGGGCTGGCGCTGGGGCAAATTTTTTGCGGTGAATCGATGTTCAGCCGAGGTGAAAATGCGTCGAAGACCGCACTGCTGGTCTTCAGTGATTATTTCCGCCAGCGGGGTGGTCGGTTGATTGACTGTCAGGTGCTCAATCCGCACACGCTCTCCCTGGGCGCAGAGGAAATCTCCCGGGCGGCCTATCTTCAGTCTGTCTCCTCACTGGCGCATCTGCCGCTTTCAGCAGACTGCTGGCTGCCCCGACGGCTTTTTTAATGGATTCGTTCGATGTTTTCCACGCAACACCGTGAGAACAGTGATATAATATGCGCGTTTGGTATGTCGTCCGCCTTTCACCGGTACAAGATGGTGATGCGGAATACCAGGCTGGGAATCTCAACGCACCTTTTCAGAACTGTTTTAATCGTGCGACAAAGCATATATTTAAACAGATTCTTAGCCCGCTGTTCCCCCACGCTGACGTCTCTGACTCCAGATTTATTCGTAATCCGTCTGCGCAAGGTGCGCGTGAGAGGGATTGATGTGGATGAATTCATCCGCAATTCTTTACTTAATACGTGAAATTCGGCATTATCTTGCCGGTTCAAAACTAAGGTAGTCCACCTAGAGGATTCGATGGCCAAAGAAGACAATATTGAAATGCAGGGTACCGTACTTGATACGTTACCTAACACCATGTTCCGCGTTGAATTGGAAAACGGTCACGTGGTTACCGCTCATATCTCCGGTAAAATGCGCAAAAACTACATCCGCATCCTGACGGGCGACAAAGTCACTGTAGAGCTGACCCCGTACGACCTGAGCAAAGGCCGCATTGTCTTCCGTAGTCGCTAAGTAACGCATTCTGTCGTGCTGCCGCGTTGATCGCCCGCAGCACCCTTAATCCAAACCGGACTCATTCAGTCCGGTTTTTTTTATGTATTTTTTTTGACGACTAAAGTGCCTTTCCCTCCTGCCGATAAATCAGAATAATCCTAAAAAACGACTGAATAAATCAGTCTGGCTTACTCTGATGGTGGCAAATCAATGAACAAAGCGTTGTACTCTTTCCCGTTAAAGCCGCTGGTTATCGCGCTGGCTGCTGCTCAAAGTTTTCTCTCTCTGGCAAATGCAACACCGCAACAAATGTCTCAAACAATTGATGCCACTTATGCCAGCAACATCCCCTTAAACATTACCACCGAGACGTTGTTCATCAATAATGATGGCAGCATTTATACCGCCTCGGATGCGGTGACTAACACGCTGAATACCCTGCTGGTCGATAACATGGGTACGATCGTCTCGCAAGATTCCTATGCACTGAACAACCAGTCGACGATCGATACTCTGCGCAATTCTGGCACCATCAGGATGGGAGAGAGTGGCAACGCGGGAGTGGGGAAAAGCGCCATTATCAACAGAAACGGGGCCACTATAGGTACCCTGCTCAATAGTGGCGTTATCTCGACTGGCTTCAGTAATGACCCCATGATGTCGCAAACGCTGTCGGGTATCAGCAATGCCGGCACCCTTGGTAAGTTGATCAATGATGAAAGAGGTTATATTTCAGGTAGTCGTGCTGGCATTTTGAACAGCGGTCTCATCACAGAGCTGAACAATGCGGGTATTATCACCACCACAAATAACGGGTTTATGAACAAGGCCACTGATGCCATCATCAACAATCGCATCATTGGCAGCATTATTAACAGTGGGACGATTGCGGGTAATATCAGGAATAACACGATTAATGTCCTGTCGATTTCGGGTGGCAGCCTTCAGCGGGGCATCCTGACCGGTAGCCAAAATTTGATGGGGATGTCATTTGGCTCACCGTTTGCGTCCCCTGTAGGTACCATCCTGAGTAACGCTGCCGACGTGCGTTTACAGCAGGGGATGCTGCACCTGAATGACAACGCCGAATTGGGTGGCAGCCATACACTGACCAACAATGCCGACGTATTAATTACTCAGCCACTGACCATTAATGGCAACTACCATCAGACCGCGGAGGCGATCCTCAATATCGGCGTTACGGACACGACCGCGACGACAGGCACCCAGCTCGACACCCACTACGGTCGCCTGAATGTTAGCGGCAATGCTCTGATTGACGCCGGGTCGACAGTGCGTTTGAGCAACACGGGCAGCAGCTATGGATTTGCCAGTGGTCAGCGCTATCTGGTGATCAGTGCAGGCAATGCCACCTACAACGAAAACAGCCTGACTTATGTTGCAGATAACTATAACGGTAAGGTCTCTGCCAGAGTGATCGACAACGGCAACAGCAACGATCTCGCGCTCTATCTTGATGATGCGGTTACCCCACCGATCACACCACCGGTCACGCCGCCCGTGACACCACCGGTCACGCCGCCTGTAACACCACCGGTCACGCCGCCTGTAACACCGCCTGTAACACCGCCGGTCACGCCGCCTGTAACACCACCGGTCACGCCGCCTGTAACACCACCGGTCACGCCGCCTGTAACACCACCGGTCACGCCGCCCGTGACACCACCGGTCACGCCGCCTGTGACGCCTGATAACCCTGTTGCTACGCAGCCACTGCCGAACACGGGTAACGCGATCGCTTCAATCAACGGTCTTTCGGGGTATAGCGGTTTTTCTGCTGGTTTACTTGACCTGTTTAACGCCTCAAAAACCATCGATACGCAGGCAGAAGCCAATCGCGTTGGCGAGCAGCTGACCCCGTCACAAAACAGCATGGCATCAGCGGCCACCTCTGCGGCATCGATGGATGCGCTGGGAGTGATAGGGGGGCATCTGGATGGCTTGCGCCTCACCCCCGGGGCCAGCGCGCGCGGGATTGCCACCGGAGACGACAGCCTGGAGTGGGCGGCGTGGGGCAAACCGTTTTACGGGAGTGCGCGCCAGGGGAGAGTCGATGACGTTAGCGGTTATCGTGCACACTATGCCGGCCTGGTACTGGGCACAGATCGTCAGTTCCTTGATAGCTGGCGTGCCGGTGTGGCACTTAGCTACAGCCGTACTTCAGTCAAAGGCGCGGATAACCTGAAGGGCAGTAACAGCGATGTGGACGCGTGGGGCGGTATCCTTTATGCCACCTACAGCGGTGATCCCTGGTTTGTTAACCTCAGCACCAGCCTGACGCGTCAGGTCTATGACAGTCAGCGTTCCGTTAACTTTAGCGGCTTTAGCGACAGTGCCAGTGGCCACTTCCACGGACAGCAGGTCGCCGTGAAGTCTGAAGCAGGCTACCCCTTCCTGCTGGGAGAAAACACGACGGTAACCCCGCTGGCGAGCCTGAGCTACAGCTACCTGCATCAGCAAGGCTATCAGGAAAACAGCGGCAGCGGCAGCGCCCTGACGGTAGACAGCGCACACAGCCAGTCGGTGGAGAGCAGTCTGGGCGCGAAACTCGCGCACAGCTGGTCAACCAGTGCCGGCGATCTGTCCCCGTTTGTACAAGTCATGTGGACGCACCAGTACGATCGCAGCCGTATGACCACCACCTCAGGGTTCAGCGCGGACAGTCTGGGCGAAACTCGCTTTACTTCCCAGGGGGCCAGCCCGGCGGCTGACAGCGCGGACACCAGTGTGGGTCTCGCCCTGTCTCAGGCTGATGACCTGACGCTGGAAGCCCGTTATGATTTGCAGACAGCGCCACACTTCCAGGGCCAGATCATCAGCCTGCAAGTCCGTAAGCTGTTTTGATTAGCCGATGAAACTCACGCTAAGTCTGGTGCCGGTGTGTTGCAGCCTGTTACTTGCAGGCTGTATGGCAGAGAACCGGGTTGCTACCGCCGACGCCATTGCGCGTCAGGCGGATTTAAAACCGGCCGACATCCCTGCCGGCCCTTTTGTCCTGCGCGGGTGGAAACGGATTTACGATCCCCATCAGCCGGTTCATCTGTATATCGAAGGGGACGGATTTGCCTGGGTGACGCCCGGCCAGCCCTCGCGCGACCCTACCCCGCTGAACCCGGTTGCACTCAAGCTGGCCGCTGCGGATAACGCGGTTAACGTGGCCTATCTGGCACGCCCATGTCAGTACGTCCCCATGGGCCGCAACCCTGCCTGCAATCAGAGCTGGTGGACTGACCGTCGTTTCGCTCCGGCGGCGGTCGCCGCAATGAATAATGCCATCAGCCAGGTCATGCGCTCAGCCCCCGGACAGCCGCTGATACTGGTAGGATATTCCGGCGGGGGAGCCATCGCGGCCCTGGTGGCCGCACGGCGGAGTGATGTGCAGTCGCTGCGCACCGTGGCTGGCAATCTGGATATGGACGAAGTGAATCGCCTTCATCATGCCAGTCCGATGCCGCTGTCGTTGAATGCAAAATCGGTTGCGCCTGCACTGGCTGGCTTGCCGCAAATCCATTACTCCGGCAGTGCCGATCGCATCATTCTTCAGCGTGTGACTGAGGGCTACGTCAGTGCCAGCCATTCGCCCTGTGTAAAGTGGATCAGCGTGCCCGGAATGACCCATGGAGGGGATTGGGACAGACTCTGGCCCACGCTGTTAATGCAGCCGCCAGACTGCGAATAGATAAAAAAAGCCTGATGGGTAACCATCAGGCTTTTTTATTAACGCAGGGCGGGCTGATTAGTGCACTGTGCCTTCTGCTTTGCGCTTTTCAGCACTCAGGAAGTGGTAAGTGAGCTGGTTTTTATCTTTATCCAGCGCCACAGAGACTGATCCCCCATCAACCAGTGAACCAAACAGCAGCTCATTAGCCAGTGGTTTTTTCAGGCTCTCCTGCACGGTACGGGCCATTGGACGTGCGCCCATTGCCTTGTCGTAGCCTTTTTCTGCCAGCCAGTCCCGGGCCTCGTCGCTGACCTCCAGCGAGACGCCTTTTGCATCCAGCTGCGCCTGGAGTTCGACAATAAACTTGTCGACGACCTGGTGGATCACCACCTGATCCAGATGTTTGAACCAGATAATGTTATCCAGGCGGTTACGGAATTCTGGCGTAAAGATCTTTTTGATCTCTTCCATGGCATCCGTACTGTTGTCCTGCTGGATCAGCCCGATAGATTTACGCTCCGTTTCACGTACCCCGGCGTTAGTGGTCATCACCACCACGACGTTTCGGAAGTCCGCTTTACGGCCGTTATTGTCGGTCAGCATACCGTTATCCATCACCTGCAACAGCAGGTTGAAGACATCCGGATGTGCTTTTTCGATTTCATCCAGCAGTACGACCGCATGCGGATGTTTGATCACCGCATCGGTTAACAGCCCACCCTGGTCAAAGCCTACATAGCCCGGAGGCGCGCCAATCAGGCGGCTGACCGTATGGCGTTCCATGTACTCAGACATATCAAAGCGCAGCAGCTCAATACCCAGCGCCTTAGCCAGCTGAACGGTGACCTCGGTTTTACCCACACCGGTCGGGCCAGCGAACAGGAAGGAACCGACCGGTTTACGATCCTGCCCCAGGCCTGCACGGCTCATTTTGATCGCTTCAGTCAACACCTCAATGGCGTTGTCCTGACCGAATACCAGCATCTTCAGACGATCGCCCAGCGTTTTCAGAGAGTCGCGGTCCGATGCCGATACGCTCTTCTCAGGAATACGCGCAATGCGTGCCACCACCGTTTCAATATCTGAAACGTTAACGGTTTTCTTGCGCTTACTGACCGGCATCAGTCGAGAACGGGCACCGGCTTCGTCAATGACGTCAATAGCCTTATCAGGCAGATGACGGTCGTTGATGTATTTCACCGCCAGTTCCACTGCCGCACGAACCGCTTTCGCCGTGTAACGCACGTCGTGGTGGGCTTCGTACTTCGGCTTCAGACCATTGATGATCTGGACAGTTTCCTCGACGGTTGGCTCGGTAATATCAATTTTCTGGAATCGGCGTGCCAGCGCACGATCTTTTTCGAAAATATTGCTGAATTCCTGATAGGTGGTGGATCCCATTACGCGGATCTTGCCACCCGACAGCAGCGGTTTGATCAGGTTTGCAGCATCCACCTGGCCACCCGATGCCGCACCGGCTCCGATGATGGTATGGATCTCGTCGATAAACAGAATGCTGCTGGTGTCCTGCTCAAGCTGTTTCAGCAAAGCTTTAAAGCGTTTTTCAAAATCGCCGCGGTATTTGGTGCCGGCCAGCAGTGAACCAATGTCCAGGGAATAAATGGTGCAGTCCTTCATGACTTCGGGAACATCACCCTGCACAATGCGCCAGGCAAGGCCTTCCGCAATCGCCGTTTTACCCACACCTGACTCCCCCACCAACAGCGGGTTGTTCTTGCGACGGCGGCACAGTACCTGAACAGCACGTTCCAGCTCTTTATCACGGCCGATCAGCGGATCGATACCGCCTACGCGGGCAAGCTGGTTAAGGTTGGTGGTGAAGTTTTCCATACGTTCCTCCCCGCCTGCCTGCTCTTCATTGACCGGATTTTCCGCACCCGAAGCCGGACCCGGTTCATCTTTGCGCGTACCGTGAGAAATATAGTTCACCACATCCAGGCGGCTGACTTCATGTTTACGCAGCAGATAAGCCGCCTGCGATTCCTGTTCGCTAAAGATGGCGACCAGAACATTTGCGCCCGCCACTTCGCTGCGGCCGGATGATTGCACGTGGAAGACGGCACGCTGCAGTACGCGCTGGAAACTGAGCGTCGGCTGTGTGTCGCGCTCTTCCTCACTGACCGGCAAGACCGGGGTGGTTTGTTCAATGAAGGCTTCGAGTTCCTGGCGTAAAGCCACGATATCCACCGTACAGGCTTCCAGTGCCTCTCTGGCCGACGGGTTACTGAGCAGAGCCAGTAACAAATGCTCGACGGTCATAAACTCATGTCGGTGCTCGCGCGCTCTGGCGAAAGCCATATTTAAACTGAGTTCCAGTTCTTGATTGAGCATAGGCACCTCCCCCATTAGATCGCCTTATTCAGGCTTTTTCCAGCGTACAAAGCAACGGATGCTCATTTTCCCTGGCATATTTGTTCACGTGCGCGACCTTGGTCTCTGCGACTTCCGCAGTAAATACACCACAAATCGCCTTTCCCTGGTAGTGAACTGCGAGCATCAGTTGCGTTGCACGTTCAACATCATAAGAAAAGAACTTTTGCAGAACGTCAATAACAAATTCCATAGGCGTATAATCGTCATTGTTCAGAATAACTTTATACATCGAGGGTGGCTTGAGCTCCTCGCGGACTTTGTCGTCTGCAAGTTTTTCAAAATTCAGCCAATCGTTAGTCTTTCCCATACCTGTCCAGAGTGATCAACATGACTTACTTACGCCACACTACCATTATTCAGGTTAGGAATAACATGAACATAATGTTGTGCCGCGCGGTTGAAATGGTGTACTGAAATCATCAATCGCGACCTTCATCACAAAATTTGCAATAGCGTTAACTGCTTCAAATTTTGATAATTTCATCCCCGTCTCTGCGTCCCGTTTGCTTGACCGTGGAAGCGAATTCTCTACAGTACAAGCACAGGCTGGATGCGATTTGACCAGCCCTCAGGTCAAAAGCCTGAACACCTCACTCAATTTTGAATGTCTTGCGAGGGATGTAGAAGCATGGAGACGGGTACTGTTAAGTGGTTTAATAACGCCAAAGGCTTCGGTTTCATCTGTCCGGTGGGCGGCGGCGAAGATATTTTCGCACACTACTCAACGATTAAGATGGACGGCTACAGAACACTGAAAGCCGGGCAACAAGTCCAGTTTGATCTGCATCAGGGGCCCAAAGGCAATCATGCCAGCCTCATCGTCCCTGTGGAAGAGGCCATCGCCATCAGTGCGTAACCCCCTTCCTTTATTCTGTACAACCCTACGATAAAATGCCAGCCAGCAATGCTGGCATTTTTATGCTTAACCCTGACTACTAACCTATATGGGTCGCTATACGCCTTTTTCAAGGCTCTGAATACCGCCCCCCTAAAAACGACGGCGTCAGCGACTAATCCGCATTGCCCCGCGCCAACTGCTGAACCCGTGAGAACATGCTGCGCAGCAGTTCAGGCACGGACTCCGTTCCGCGCGAGGCGGCCTCTGAGGCCACCGCAATCGCCAGCTCTGGCTTGGACGCATGCTGGATAGCTTTAGCAATAATGCGCCGCAGGTTCAGCGGTGCACCCGCAGGCAGCCGGGCCATACGATGATAAACTGCTGCGAATCCCTGCTTGTACAGGAAATGCTCCATATCCAGTGCGGGTAATTGCGTCAGGTAATGATCTTCGCCTCGATCCCCCTGCTCCAGCATACTGCGGGCGGTGGCGGCATACTTCCGGCCCGCATCGTCACCGTCGGTGAGGACATGCCATGCGATGCCCATGCGCCGGGCAAATTTTAACAGCGGCCGTAAGCCTGACTGGGCAAACTCAATCACCTTTATCCCTTCTGCGGCAAAGTGGTAGCCGCACTGCCTGGCCAGCTCGTTCATCACCCAGACTTCCGTCTCGCCTTCAACCAGCAGCCAGCAGCGGGCAAACAGCGACGACGGGCGGTTAAAACGGATATGGAAAGCAATACGGCGGCTGTCTTCGGCGCTCATGCCTGACGGACCAATGCGCCACGCAGCCACGCGTCCGGGCTCACGTACCAGACGGCATACCTGTTCTACCGGTACCTGTGACAGCAGTTCGCCAGAGTTGGTGGTCACCATTTTTTGCAGTGGAAGCAGGGACAGCAGTTCCCAGGCAACGGACAGCATGATGGGGTGCAGCCGGGTCTCCGGATCCTCCAGCACCAGCAGCGGACGAGCCTGGGCATCCAGCTCCCGGGCATCGCGCGCCTGTACCAGCAGCGCAAACAGACGCAGCAGGATCAGCCGACGGCTGCGGTCGCCTCCGGCAATCAGATGGTTCATCTCCCCCAGGTGACGCCAGCCGCTCCCGGACTCACGCTGCAGGTGAGAAAGCCGGCTACCCGGCAGTGAGGCCTGCGGTGACTGAAAGGAAAAATAGTGTTCCACCAGCTGCCGGAGCGTGTTGACGCCTTCGCGCAGAGCGCTGTCCGACAGATTTTGCGGGCTGGCCCCCCCGTCGCGCAGCAGATCTTCCATGATACTGGTCAGTTCGGCAAACGGTGCGGCGGGCAAGGCCGCTGCCGCGTCATGAGGCTGACGGCGGCTGAAACGCGCATCGCGCAGGCGCAGTACCGGGTGCAGGCGGATAAGCGTTTTGATCGCCGTCAGCGCGCGCTCATCCGCAAGCAGCGGCTGACTGTGGGCATTAACAAACTGCCGGTGGGTGATCACCTCCCCGGTGTCCGGCTGGTGTCCCGCCATTTTCAGCGTCAGACGCCGGAACCCGTCTTCTCCGCGCCACCACAGTGGGGAAAAAACCTGATAGTGAGGGGCATCTGCCTCCCCCGCTTCACGTTCACAGAAGGTAAAAACCACCTGCAGATCCCGTTCGCGGCGTGCTGCATCGCCCTGTGTGAAATGAAAGTCATTGGGCCTGAAGGCATAAAGATCGGGTTGAGGTGCCAGCAGGAGAGTCAGTGCATCCAGCAGGCTGGATTTCCCCCAGGCATTTTCGCCGATCAGGACATTGGTTCCTTCCAGCGGCAGCGACAGCTGACTGATGCCACGAAAGCCGGTAACGGCCATATTTTCCAGAATCATCTTCGCCCCTGTTATCCCTGTTTTAATCAGAATGGTCGGCCAGTGCCTGTCGGTCAAGCTGCGGGGAAAAATCGTTTTTTAGGCCGTCCCCTTTGCGCCAGATCAAACCCAGGTGGGTTAACGGCACGAGCCCCTTGTATCCGTCGCCGGGATCTCTTACATAAGATGTATATTAAATACATCTTATAAAAGGTGAGATCATGTTCTGTATTCAATGTGAGCAAACTATGCGTACACCGGCCGGTGACGGCTGTGCCTACGCGCAGGGGATGTGCGGTAAAACAGCGGAGACCTCTGATTTACAGGACCTGCTGGTCGCAGTCCTTCAGGGGCTGTCAGCCTGGGCGCTGCAGGCACGCAGTCTGGGGATTATCGACCATGAAGTGGACAGCTTTGCCCCACGCGCGTTTTTCTCCACGCTGACGAACGTCAACTTTGATTCACTGCGTATTGTAGATTATGCGGTTGAGGCCATTGCGCTTCGCGATCGCCTGCAGCTGCGCTGCGTAGACGCGGGCGGCAGCCTGGTACTGGACCATCCGCTGGCCTCACTTTCTATGACCAGCCGCGAACCAGCTGGATTGCAGCAGCAGGCCGCGCAGTTTGCGTTGAATGCTGCCGGCGTCAGCGCCGACATTCTCGGGCTGCGCCTGCTCTGCCTCTACGGGCTGAAAGGGGCCGCAGCGTATATGGAGCATGCCCACGTCCACGGTCGCTTCGACACGGGTATCTACGCTGAATATCATCAGATTATGGCCTGGCTGGGAACGCAGCCATCAGAGATGGCTGATCTGGTCAGTTGCGCCATGCAGATTGGCAAAATGAACTTCACCATCATGGGCATGCTTGATGAAGCGCAAACCACCGCCTATGGCGATCCGCAGCCCGTCAACGTCAACGTCCGGCCGGTGGCCGGTAAAGCCATTCTGATTTCCGGCCACGACCTGAAAGATCTGCAGATCCTGCTGGAGCAGACCGCTGGCCGCGGGATTAACATTTTCACTCACGGCGAAATGCTTCCGGCACACGGTTATCCCGCGTTAAAAAAATATCCGCATCTGGCAGGCAATTACGGTAGCGGCTGGCAGAACCAGCAAACGGAATTTGCCCGTTTCCCTGGCCCCATAGTGATGACCTCCAACTGTATTATCGATCCGCTGGTGGGCGATTATCAGCATCGTATCTGGACGCGCAGTATTGTCGGCTGGCCCGGCGTAAACCACCTGGAGGAGGATGATTTCTCGGCGGTGATTGACCAGGCGGAATCCATGCCGGGGTTCCCGTGGAGTGAAATCCCCCATGAAATCACCGTCGGTTTCGGCCGTAAAGTGCTGATGGAGGCCTGCGACAGCGTCATTGACCTGGTCAGCCGGAAAAAGCTGCGCCATGTGTTTCTGGTGGGCGGCTGCGATGGCAGCCGCGACCAGCGCAGCTATTACACCGATATGGCGCTGGCGATCCCCGATGACTGTCTGATCCTGACGCTGGCCTGCGGGAAATACCGCTTTAACAAACTCGATTTTGGCCAAATTGAGGGGCTGCCCCGCCTGCTGGACGTTGGCCAGTGTAACGACAGTTATGCGGCCATTATGCTGGCGGTAAAACTGGCGGAGAAACTGAACTGCGACGTGAACGACCTGCCGTTATCACTGCTGCTGTCCTGGTTTGAGCAGAAAGCTATCGTGGTACTGCTCACGCTGCTCTCTCTTGGGGTAAAAAATATCCGTACCGGCCCAACAGCACCCGCGTTCCTCACCGACAATCTGATGGCGCTGCTGCAGAAAGAGTTCGGCATGATCCCGGTCAGCAGTGTGGAAAACGATCTGGCTGACATCCTTGGCAACGCGGAGTAACGAATGAAATCACCGATTCTCTGCTCCTGGCGTATGCAGGTGCATCATGTGCAACAGGAAACGCCGGACGTCTGGACACTGGCGTTAATTAATCACGATTTTTATCGCTGGCAGGCGGGTCAGTTTGCACTGGTCAAAATCGGCAACAGCGATGAAATGCGCGCCTATACGCTGTCATCCACCCCCGGACAAAGCGCATTAATCACGCTGACGGTACGGCGCATTGAAAAGGGAAAAGGGTCGGACTGGCTGACCCGGCAGGTGCGCCCGGGCAATGATATCTGGCTGTCCGATCCACAGGGAGATTTCAGCTGTCAGCGCCACCCCGCCAGCCACTACCTGTTTCTCGCTGCGGGCTGCGGCATCACGCCGGTGATGTCGATGTGCCGCTGGCTGCAGGCGCAACGCCCCGGCTGCAGCGTACAGCTGATTTACAGCGTCCGTTCGCCACAGGATGTGATTTTTGCCCGGGAACTCAGTGCCATGCGGCCGTGGCTGACCCTGACCCTGTGTGCAGAAAATGCCGCCACGGCAGAGATGTTGCCCGGCCGACTTGACCGTGGCCGCCTGGCGGCACTGGTACCCGATATTGCCCGACGTACGGTGATGATCTGCGGTCCGCAGGCATATATGAATGCACTCGCGCAGGATGCGCAGGCGCTGGGGGCAAAAAAAATCCTGACCGAACAGTTTACGCCGGTGAGCGAAGCGCCTGTGGGATCGGCTCAGTTCACCCTGCGCAGCCCGGCGATGATGCAGGGGGGCGCTTTCCCCGCCGGGTGGTCGCTGCTGGCGGCAATGGAGCAGCATAAACAGCCAGTGGCAGCGGCCTGCCGTTCGGGCGTCTGTGGCTGCTGTAAAATCCGCGTTGCCGAAGGAGACTACCGCACCACCAGCGTGCAGACCCTGAGTGACAGTGAAATTGACGCAGGCTATGTACTGGCCTGCAGCTGTTACCCTCGCAGTGATATTGTCCTCGCCTGATGTCCTGCTGCCGTGTGAAACAAACGGTTTCACACGGGATTACCCCGTTTTCTGCATCCTAAACTAAGCTTGTCTCAGCCAATTTGACCTTTCTGTTAAAGGACATCCCCACCACTGAGGAGAGAAGCATGAAGCAAACTGTTGCCGCCCTGGTAGCGAAAACACTGGAAAGTGCAGGCGTAAAACGTATCTGGGGGGTTACTGGTGACTCGCTCAACGGCCTGAGCGACAGTCTCAACCGCATGGACACCATCCGCTGGATGCCAACCCGCCATGAAGAGGTCGCCGCCTTTGCGGCGGGTGCTGAGGCGCACCTCACCGGCGAGCTGGCGGTATGTGCCGGCTCCTGTGGCCCCGGTAATCTGCATCTGATTAACGGCCTGTTCGACTGCCACCGTAACCACGTGCCGGTACTGGCCATCGCCGCCCATATTCCTTCGGCAGAGATCGGCAGTAATTACTTCCAGGAAACCCATCCTCAGGAGCTGTTCCGCGAGTGCAGTCACTACTGCGAACTGGTTTCCAACCCCGAGCAGCTGCCGCAGGTGCTCGGCATTGCCATGCGCAAAGCGATCCTGAACAAAGGCGTTTCTGTGGTGGTGTTGCCGGGAGATATTGCCCTCCAGCTGGCCCCGGAAGGAGCGACGGCGGACTGGTACCCCCCTCATCTGCCGCAGGTGCAGCCGGTCAGTGACGAACTGACTAAGCTGGCGTCGGTTCTCAATGCGTCAGGCAATATTACCCTGCTGTGCGGCAGTGGCTGTGCCGGCGCCCACAGTGAGGTCGTGGCGCTGGCAGAAACCCTGAAGGCCCCCATCGTTCATGCCCTGCGCGGTAAAGAGCACATCGAATATGATAACCCTTACGATGTGGGCATGACCGGGCTGATCGGCTTCTCCTCCGGTTACCACGCCATGATGAATGCCGATACGCTGCTGGTGCTGGGCAGCCAGTTCCCTTATCGTGCGTTTTATCCGGCCGATGCAAAAATCATTCAGATTGATATCAACCCAGGCAGCCTGGGCAGCCACTGTCATCTGGATATGGCACTGGTCGGGGATATTAAATCGACGCTCAGTGCCCTGCTGCCGCAGCTGACGGTTAAGACGGAGCGCGGCTTTCTGGACAAGGCGCTGGCGCACTATGCCAAAGCGCGGAAAGAGCTCGACGACCTGGCCACGGCCAACGACAAGCAGCCTATTCATCCGCAGTACCTGGCGCAGCAGATCAGCCGCTACGCCAGCGAGGATGCGATCTTCACCTGTGATGTCGGCACCCCAACCGTGTGGGCCGCCCGCTATCTGAAAATGAACGGCAAGCGCCGCCTGCTCGGCTCCTTCAGCCACGGCTCGATGGCCAATGCTATGCCGCAGGCGATTGGTGCCCAGGCGATCGATCCCAACCGCCAGGTGATTGCCCTGTGCGGGGACGGTGGCTTCAGCATGCTGATGGGTGACTTCCTCTCGCTGGCGCAGTTAAAACTGCCGGTGAAAATCGTAGTGTTCAACAACAGCGTGCTGGGCTTTGTGGCCATGGAGATGAAATCCGGCGGTTATCTGACCGATGGCACCGACCTGGAAAATCCCAACTTCGCCGCCATTGCCAACGCCTGTGGGGTGAAAGGCATCCGCGTTGAGCAGGCATCCCAGCTGGATGAGGCGCTGCAGGAGGCCCTGGCGCACGACGGTCCGGTGCTGGTAGACGTGGTCACCGCCAAGGAGGAGCTGGCCATGCCGCCGCAGATCAAACTGGAACAGGCCAAAGGCTTCAGCCTGTACATGATGCGCGCCATCATTAACGGGCGCGGTGATGAACTGGTTGATCTGGCTAAAACCAACTGGCTACGGTAAAAGAGTGAAAGGCTCTTTTTGACGGACGCTGCGGCGTCCGTTTTACCGTTGACAGGAGAACAAGCGTGATTGACCTGCGTAGTGATACCGTGACACGCCCCACTCAGGCCATGCTGAGTGCGATGATGTCAGCCGAAACCGGAGACGATGTTTACGGCGACGACCCCACAGTCAACAAACTGGAAGCGGAAGTTGCCCGCCTGAGCGGTAAACCCGCCGCCCTGTTTCTTCCCAGTGCAACCCAGGCCAACCTGGTCGCCCTGCTCTGCCACTGTCAGCGCGGCGAGGAATATATCGTCGGCCAGCTGGCACATAACTACAAATACGAAGCAGGTGGCGCTGCGGTGCTGGGGGGGATTCAGCCTCAGCCGATCCTCGCGGCCGCTGACGGCACGCTACCGCTGGACGTTGTGGCACAGTTTATCAAGCCGGATGATATACATTTCGCCATCACCCGCCTGTTAAGCCTGGAAAATACGCATAACGGCAAGGTTCTGCCGCTGGCGTATTTACAGCAGGCATGGGCGTTTACCCGTGAACGTCATCTGGCGCTACATATTGACGGTGCGCGCATTTTCAACGCGGCCGTCGCGCTGGACGTACCGCTGGAGGCCCTCGCCCGCTATGGTGATACGCTGACGATCTGCCTGTCGAAAGGGCTGGGTGCTCCGGTTGGAGCCATGCTGTGCGGCAGTGAGGCCTTTATTCTGCGGGCCCGACGCTGGCGTAAGATGACTGGGGGCGGAATGCGCCAGGCGGGAATACTGGCGGCTGCGGGGCTGTATGCCCTGGAACATCACGTTGCGCGCTTAAAAGATGACCATGATAATGCCGCCTGGCTGGCGGCTGCGCTGCGGGATATTGGGGTTGACGTTACCCGCCAGGATACCAACATGGTGTTCCTGCGCCTGCCAGAGGCACAGGTTGCCACGCTGGGCCCCTGGATGCGGGAACACGGTATTCTTGTCAGCCCCGGTCCGGTGACGCGGCTGGTGACGCATCTGGACACTGACCGCCCTGCCCTGGAGCAGCTGGTCAGCCAGTGGCAGGCATTTTTAGCCTCGTCGTAAACTATCCGGCACCGTATTTTTCCACCAGCGCGGCGGCGATCGCTTCAGTTTCGGCATCGGCAATGCCGCTGTAGTCGGCAGGACGAAAGTGCATCTGAAACGCCGCGATCAGCGCCTGCTGCTGATACGGTTTCATCTGCGGCGTTACCTCGTAACCGTAGCTGGACAGCAGGCTCAACAGGCGGGCCTTATCCACCCGCTGCGCCGGTGGCCGTCCAGCCAGCCAGAAGTTCACCCGCGCAGCATCCGGCCAGGCACCAATCCCCTGACGGGCAAACGCTTCCCAGGGAAATTTCGGCCCGGGATCCTGTTTGCGCATCGGAGCAATATCGCTGTGCGCAACCACGTCCTGCGGCAGAATACCGTAACGCCTGATAATATCGCGCATTAGCGGAAGCAGCGCATCCATCTGCGACTGCGGGAAAGGCTGCCAGACGATCGTGCGGCCTTCGCGATGCCAGCCCTGATTCTCCAGTTCAATGCCGATTGAGGTGTCATTCAGCCGGGTGGCCCCGCGCCAGTAACTCTCTCCGGCGTGCCACGCCAGCATGGACTCCGGCACCAGACGCCACACCAGCGGCTGACCGTCATATTTCGGCGGTTTTGCCGGCAGGAGATAGTGGGCACTGACGCTGCGATCGGTGAGCGTATTGAGCGAACGCGGAAAATCCCCGGCGGTGTAGTGGATAACCAGCACTTTCACGCGCGGCCGTGCGCCCCAGGCTTCCTGCCGCGTATCCACGGTATACCCCTGTTGCGGCAGCAGCCCTTTTGGCGTAATCGAGGTATAAATAAAGACAGCCAGCAGCACCAGCAGCGGCCGGATAACAGCAACCGGACGCATCAGTGACGCAGTTTAACGGCAGTACCGCTGACGCTCACCATCAGCATGCTGCTGTCTTTCCCTACCGTTTCATAATCGATGTCGATACCCACTACCGCATCCGCCCCGAGGGCTTTGGCCTGCGCTTCCAGTTCAGAAAAAGCAATCTCACGGGCTTTACGCAGCTCTTTCTCATACGCCCCGGACCGGCCGCCGACGATATCGCGGATGCCGGCAAAAAAGTCGCGAAAAATATTGGCACCGAGGATGGCTTCTCCGGTCACAACGCCGCAATATTCAGTAATGGGCTGGCCTTCCAGCGTCGGGGTAGTCGAAAATTTCATACAGCTCTCCATGTGTCATGTACGCTTCGTTCTTATCACTAAACTGAGCGGCTATACTTAATGATAAAGCACACCCGCTGATAACAATAAGGAAATCAAAATGAAATACCAGCCCTTTGCTGTCGTGGTACCCCTGGCACTGTTGCTGAGTGCCTGTACTACCGTTGAACCCGCTTACAAGGATATTGGTACCCGGGTAGGGCCCTGTGCCAGCGGCGGCCCGGACAGCGTAGCGCAACAGTTCTACGATCTGCGCGATCAGCAGCCCTCTCAGGGCGTACCGGATGCACAACTGCTGGCGAAATACCGGCCTCTGCTCAGTAACAAACTCTATCAGTCGCTGATTAAAGCGCAGAGTGAACCGAATAAAAACGCACAGCTGACGGGGGATATCTTCTCCAGCCAGAGCCAGGGGGCGACGGAAGCCAGCGTGGCGGATGCCTCGACCATTCCGAATACCGACGCACGCAATATCCCTCTGCGCGTGACCCTGCAGCGTGGCGATGTCCGCTGGCAGGATGAAGTTCATATGGTCCGTGAAGGGACCTGCTGGACGGTCAACGATGTGCGTTATCTCGGTAATAATCCCCATCTGCCCGGGGGATCGCTGGGTCAGCTGCTGCAAAAATAAGCACTTTGTGCGTGCCGCCCGTCAGCGGCACGATCTTGCGCACACATTTGCATAACAGTATCGATACAACGAAGCCAAAACCGTTACATCACGCTATGTTGTGCTACTATTCAATCACCCTGCCCGCATAAATAAATTTTAACGCACAATGATTGCATAACTATGCTGTCGACGTTAAGATTCGCGGCATCAATTGCTATTCACTTTTTGCGCATGAGTATTCAACTAAACGGTATAAACTGCTATTACGGTGCCCACCAGGCACTGTTCGACATTCAGCTGGCTTGCCCTCAGGGTGAGACGCTGGTTCTTCTGGGCCCGAGTGGTGCCGGGAAGAGCTCACTCCTGCGCGTGTTAAACCTGCTGGAGATGCCGCGTTCCGGTACGCTGGAGATCGCCGGTAATCGCTTTGACTTCACCCGCCCGCCGGGCGACGCCGCCATACGCGAACTACGTCAGAACGTGGGAATGGTCTTTCAGCAATACAATCTCTGGCCTCACCTGACCGTCGTTCAGAATCTGATCGAAGCACCCTGCCGCGTGCTGGGTCTCAGCAAGGCACAGGCCCATGATCGTGCGGCCAGGCTGCTCGAGCGCCTGCGCCTTACCGCTTTTGCTGACCGCTATCCGCTTCACCTCTCTGGCGGTCAGCAACAGCGCGTGGCAATTGCCCGTGCGCTGATGATGGAACCGGCCGTGCTGCTGTTCGACGAACCGACTGCGGCGCTGGACCCTGAAATCACCGCCCAGATCGTTAGCATTATTCGGGAACTGGCACAGACCCAAATTACGCAGGTAATTGTCACCCATGAAGTTGAGGTGGCGCGTAAGACGGCCAGCCGCGTGGTGTATATGGAGAACGGGTACATCGTCGAACAGGGCGATGCCAGCCGCTTTACACAGCCGCAAACCGAGGCGTTTGCCCACTATCTATCGCATTAATTGCAGGACATAACGATGAAAAAAATTGTCATTGCCGCGCTGTTAGCCGGCTTCAGCCTGAGCGCCAGCGCGACCCAGACCCTTCGTTTTGCCACCGAGGCGTCATACCCTCCTTTTGAGTTCGTGGATTCAGATAATAAGATCCAGGGCTTCGACGTCGATCTGGCCAACGCGCTGTGCCGCGAGATCGGTGCTGAGTGTACTTTCACTAACCAGGCGTTTGACAGCCTGATCCCCAGCCTGAAATTCCGGCGTTTCGATGCGGTAATGGCAGGGATGGACATCACGCCTGAGCGCGAAAAGCAGGTGCTGTTTACCCAACCGTATTACGAAAACTCCGCCCTGTTTATCACGCAGAAAGATAAAGTGGCCAGCGTCGATGCCCTGAAAGGCAAACGTGTCGGCGTGCAGAACGGCACCACGCACCAGAAATACCTCAACGAGAAGTTGAAAGACATTAAGGTTGTCCCTTACGACAGCTATCAGAATGCGATCCTTGACCTGAAAAATGGTCGTATCGATGCCGTATTCGGCGATACCGCCGTGGTAAACGAATGGCTGAAGCAGAACCCGAACCTCGCCCCGATGGGTGATAAAGTGACGGATAAAGCCTACTTTGGCACCGGTCTGGGCATTGCGATCCGTCAGGGCAATACCGAACTGCAGGGTAAATTCAACGCGGCGCTGGATAAGGTGAAAGCCAACGGCACCTATAAAACAATCTACAGCAAGTGGTTTGCGCAGTAATTAATGAACGAACTTTATACGCTTGCCAGCGCCGCCGGAATGACCGTCGGCCTGGCCGTTTGTGCACTGGTCGCCGGGTTAGTCCTGGCGATGGTTTTCGCTGTCTGGGAGTCAGCGCGCTGGCGTCCGCTCGCCTGGCTCGGCACCGGACTGGTCACGCTGTTTCGCGGCCTGCCGGAAATTCTCGTGGTGCTGTTTGTCTACTTTGGCGCTTCGCAGCTGCTGCTCACACTCTCAGATGGCTTTACCGTCAATCTGGGTATCGTGCAGATCCCGATCCAGGTCGCCATTGAGAATTTTGACGTCAGCCCGTTCCTGTGTGGTGTGATCGCGCTGGCCGTGCTCTACGCCTCCTATGCTTCACAAACCCTGCGCGGCGCGCTGAAGGCCGTACCGTCAGGCCAGTGGGAGTCCGGGCAGGCTCTGGGTATGAAAAAAACCGCCATCTTCTTCCGGCTGATTATGCCGCAGATGTGGCGCCACGCGCTGCCGGGTCTGGGCAACCAGTGGCTGGTGTTGCTGAAAGATACCGCGCTGGTGTCGCTGATTAGCGTGAACGATATTATGTTACAGACAAAAAGTATCGCCACCCGTACCCAGGAGCCGTTTACCTGGTACGTGATTGCGGCCGGGATTTATTTGCTGATCACCCTGGTCAGCCAGGCAGTCCTGAAGCGGATTGAGCGGCGAACCACCCGCTTTGAACGGGGAGACTGCTGATGCTGAGTTATTTCCCCGAGCTCCTGAAAGGACTGAATACCAGCCTGCTGCTGACGGTGACGTCCCTGCTGCTGGCGCTGGTTCTGGCACTGCTGTTTACTGTGATCCTGGCGCTGAAAGTGCCGGTGCTGAACCTGGTGACGCGGGGCTATATCACCCTGTTTACCGGAACGCCACTGCTGGTGCAGATCTTCCTGATCTATTACGGCCCGGGGCAGTTCCCGGCGATCCAGAATATACACTGGCTATGGGCCCTGCTTTCTGAACCCTGGCTCTGTGCGCTACTGGCGCTGTCCCTGAACAGCGCGGCTTATACCACGCTGCTCTTTCACGGTGCCGTGCGTGCCATTCCCGCCGGGCAATGGCAGTCCTGTGCGGCATTAGGCATGAATCACCGCGATCAGCTGCGTATTTTGCTGCCTTACGCCTTTAAACGCGCACTCTCTTCCTATTCCAACGAAGTGGTGCTGGTGTTTAAAAGTACATCGCTGGCCTACACCATCACGCTGATGGAGGTGATGGGGCACGGCCAGTTGCTGTATGGCCGTACGTATGACATTGGGGTATTCGCCGCAGCCGGAGTGATTTACCTGTGCGTCAACGGGCTGCTGACCCTGATGATGCGTCTGATTGAGCGCCACGCCCTGGCGTTTGAACGGCGTAACTGAAACGGGCGAATACAGACAGGTGAGGCGCAGTCTCACCTGCAACGCAGAAAAAAGCCCTCACAGCCCTTTAATCAGCCGATAGACCGGCCTGTTTGTCATGGATACTGGTCTGGACAATGAGACCGCAAGGAATAAACCGATGAAAAAACTCGTTCTGGCAGCCCTGCTCGCCAGCGTTGCCTTTGGAACCCAGGCCGCAGAGAAGATCCGTTTCGCCTCCTCCGCGACCTATCCTCCTTTTGAATCCCTGAACAGCGATAACCAGATTGTCGGCTTTGATATCGACCTGGCCAACGCGCTGTGTAAGCAGATGCAGGCGGAGTGCAGCTTCACCAATAACCCTTTTGACAGCCTGGTTCCCGCGCTGAAGTTCCGCCGCTATGATGCCGTGATCTCCGGAATGGACATCACCGAAGAGCGCAGTAAGCAGGTCAGCTTTACGCAGCCGTATTACGCCAACTCAGCGATAATTATTGCCAAAAAGGGCCGTTTCACCAGCCTTGAGGAGCTGAAAGGAAAACGCGTCGGGATGGAAAACGGCACGACACACCAAAAATATCTGCAGGATAAGCATCCTGAGATCACGGCGGTGGCTTATGACAGCTATCAGAACGCCATCCTCGATCTGAAAAATAACCGTCTGGATGGTATCCTCGGCGATACAGCCGTCGTCGGTGCCTGGCTGAAGACCAACCCTGACCTCAGCTCCGTCGGGGAACACATCACTGACAGCAGCTACTTTGGTACGGGTCTCGGCATTGCCGTGCGTAAGGATAACGAGGCGTTACTGAATAAGCTGAACACCGCTCTGGACGCGCTGAAAGCCGACGGGACGGTGGAGAAACTTAATAAGCAGTGGTTCCCTGAATAATCGGACGAGCTGGCCGCAGTAGCAGGCCAGCCCTTCCTGGCAGAGGTCGCCCGGTTGCACCGGTCTAACTCTGTCAGGGTTTTTCATCTGCGGTAATGAAAATTTTTCTGGTCGCACTGCCCCTAAGCCGTTTACACCCGCTGTAACAGCGTCAGCACCTCGTAATGCGCGGTGTGTGGAAACATATCGAACATCTGCACCCTGACAATACGGTAAGCCGGCAGACGGCCTATATCCGTAGCCATCGTCTCTGCGTTGCAGCTGGAGTAAAGTATCCACGGCGGCGCCATCTTATCCAGATAGTCACACAGCTCCGCCCCCATTCCCCGACGCGGAGGATTGACCAGCACCAGACCGGGCACGCTGCCCTCTCCGGTGGCAAAAGCGGTCGAGTCCAGCGCCGCAAAGCTGACTTTTTCCAGTCCCATCTGCGCGGCAGAACGCCGGGCACAGGCGATCGCCTCCTGACTTATCTCAATGCCGGTTAGCGTCATTTCAGGCGTGGCACAGTGCAGGCCAAAACCACCGACGCCGCAGAACAGATCCCACATCGTACTCACCTGCAGTGCGCCGACCCACTCACGGGCCGTCGCGTACAGCGCAGCAGCCACTTCCGGGTTGGTCTGGAAGAAGCTCTTGGGCAGGATCGACAACGGAACATCGTTGAGCTGCTCGGCCAGCACCTGGTTTTCAGTCAGCGGGATCTCCTCCTCCCCCTCAAGGATAGCCATAGCCACAGGCTGTATATTGGCAGAGATCGCCACCAGCTGCGGCAGCGCACGCTGCAGTTCAGGCAGCGCAGCGCGCAGCTGTGCCAGCTTAGCGGTCGATCGCAGTACAAAGCGCAACATCAGCTGGCCGGTATGATGACTTTCCGTTAGCAGGATAAATTTCAGTTCACCGCGCCGGCGCGCCACGTTGTAAGGCGTTAATCCGGCGCGGGCAATAAACGGACGCAGTTCAGCAAATACGCTGGCAAAGCTGTCGGGATAAAGCGGGCAGTCGGCCAGATCCACTGGCGTACCATCGCGGTGCAGCATACCCAGCAGCGGACGTTCCACGCTGCCGCTGACCACCATTTTGGCTTTATTGCGAAATTTTTGCTGCGCCGACACCGCCGGAGGCAGCCACTGCCCGACCGGATGGGCTTGCAGAAGCTGCTGCAGGTGGGACTGTTTTTGGGCAAGTTGCCGGGGATAAGGCGTCTCCAGCCACTGGCAGGAGCGGCAGCGGCCGGCGTCGTAAAGCGCGCAATACATGATGAAAGCCTGATAAGGGAAGCGAAATGCAGGAAGACAGTATAGCAGCGAGGGGTTACCGATAAAACTGCCGGCTGCTCTGCGGCACGAACAGCAGCAGCAGGATCAGCATATCAGGAAGTTTCTGCCCCAGCAGAGACTGAATGACCTGGCGGCCACTGTCCCGATTGATACTGAATATCTCCGGATAGATCCAGCCCATCGACGCAATAAACATATAAACTACCACCACCAGCTGCGCCAGCAAAAATCCCCAGCGTCCCCAGCTACGCCCGCGCATCAGCGCTATCGCACAGCGCAGTTCAATAAAAAAAATCAGCTGGCTGGCAATAAAAATCAGCGTGGAATCCCAGGCCTGTGCGCTGCGGTGAATAAAATTCATCAGTTCCAGAAATCCCAGCTCGTTGAACAGCAGCATCACGCCCAGACAGCGGGTGGCAATAATGGCAATACCGGCAATCCACACCGGGACCGGGACAGGCCCCGCATCGCGCAACAGGATCTTATCCTCTCTCAACAGTGCTGACTTTTTTCTCTCCCGCTCTGCCGGAGGTATGCCCTGAAGGCGAACAGCTGACCCGTTTTGGTGTTTTACAATTGCGCTCACCAGAATATTCCCACTAGAAAGAGAAAAAAGTGTCTTTTAAATTCACTGTGCCAATAAATAATAGCCTGATAACGGGATGACGTTCGCCAGATTAACCGACGACACGACTTGTTATCTTAAAGATTAATTTCTTTAATACATCCTGGCATGATATCTGCCGTACTCATCCGGCAGATCACTGTTTATCGGCAGTCACCCCCCTTATTTTTAGCCTGGGTAACAGAATAATTCCACTGCCGGGAGCGAAAAGCACCCGCAGGCTATTTTGCCTGATTGTTGATAGCCGTGAGGAAGTTAATCGCTGTGCCTGCAAATAAAATTAGCGCATCCGCTGAAGAGCACGCAACCGGCTCATCGGCCTGCCGCTAAGGGTTGTCAGCCAGATGTATTTTTCCGGTGAGGGTTTGCACAATAGCGCTAAGCAGCCTGACGCCTGTCGCAAAATAAATCTCAGCTTAGGATGATGAATAATCCCTTCCCGGGTGTTGCGGCGGCGCTGCGTAAAGATTCCCTCTTTTTAATGGGATCCCGGTACAGTTAAGGCAATACCTGCCTGGCGTCTCTGACGTAGCGACGACATAATGGCCGCTGCGGATATTGCCCCGCATGATGAATGCCTCAGTGGCGATGTGAGTAATGAGAGTCATTGCGTAACACAAGCTGAACGGAGTGAAATAACGTGTCAAAAGTATTAGAACATTACCACTACCTTCATGAGATCCCGGAGCTGGGTTTCCAGGAGTTTAAAACCTCGGCCTACATCAGCCAGCAGCTCAGGGCCGCCGGATACGTCGTACAGGATAATTTTAATGCCACTACCGGTATCGTGGCGGTACTGGACAGCGGTGTGCCGGGACCGACCCTGGCATTACGCGCGGATATGGATGCACTGGGGCATATCATTGACGGCGTCCCCTGCGCACGCCACACCTGCGGCCACGATGGTCACTCCTCCGTTGTCCTGACGGCCGCACAGGAGCTGATGGCCGAACAGGCCATTAAAAAAGGCCGTCTCAAACTGATTTTCCAGCCGGCCGAAGAGCTGGGTACCGGTGCACTGGCGATGATTGCCGGCGGCGCGATCGATGATGTGGATATGATCCTCGGTTTCCACGTGCGTCCGGCGCAGGAGTGTGCCGTTGGCACGGCGATCCCAGCCGTTTACTATTCGGCCTGCGTCACCGTTGAGGCGATTATTCGCGGCCAGACTGCGCACGGTGCCCGCCCGCATCTCGGCGTCAACGCCCTGGATGCCGGGGTCAGTGCGGTACAGGCGGTCAACGCCATCCATATGGCAGCGGACAGCATGTGGAGCGTCAAAGCGACACGCTTCCTCTGCGATGCGGGCGTGACCAATTCCATCCCGGATGAAGCGCGGGTGGTGTTCGATCTGCGGACGGCAAAAAATGAGGATATGCTGGTGCTGCAGGACCGCGTCCGACGTGCCATCGAGCACAGCGTGGCGGCCTATGGTGCGCAGGCAGAAGTGCAGGTTCTTAAGGCGATGCCTGCAGCAGAAATTGATGACGAGATGAGCGCGCTGATTGCCGGGGCGATTGTTGACGTGCTGGGTAAGGAGGCACTGATGGCTCCCCGTGCCACGCCGGGCAGTGAAGATTTCTTCCACTATCCGGTCGAGCGCCCCTCGGTAAAAGCGGGATTCTGGGGGCTGGGCACCGGATTACTTCCCGGCCTGCATCATCCGGATATGCACTTTGATCTGAATTCACTGCCGGTGGGGATAAACATTTTTAAAGCCTGCGTCAAGAAGGTGCTGGGGTAGTCCCTCCTCCCGCACCCCCTGGCTGAGGGGAAAAACGGGCTGACCAGAACAAAAGGTCAGCCATCACAGCGTCCCCGCAGGGTGCAACCTTTTGTGTAGGCCGTCCCCTGCAGAGAAGATGCACAGCACGGGGTGCAGTCCTTTATCGCGCTCCGCTTACTGCCGCCATTAATGCCCGCTGCGCGCCCGCTGAATATCCTTCATCCGCTGCTTCTCCTTCCCCGCCATCAGCCGCCAGGCAATAAACCCGACAATCCCGACCACCAGCAGGATCAGCGTTGCCAGCGCGTTGATCTCCGGATTTATCCCACGGCGAACAGTGGCAAAAATCTGCATCGGTAAGGTATTAGCCCCCGGCCCGGTCACAAAGTTGGAGATCACCAGGTCATCCAGCGACAGGGTAAAGGCCAGCAGCCAGCCGGTGACAATCGCCGGAGCGATCATCGGGACGGTGATGACAAAGAACACCTTCAGCGGCGTGGCCCCTAAATCCATCGCGGCTTCTTCGATGGAGCGATCCAGCTCGCGGAGGCGAGAATTGATCACCACCGCAACGTAGGCAGTACAGAAAGTCACATGTGCCAGCCAGATGGTCAGCATTCCACGCTCTGCAGGCCAGCCAAAGGCATTGCTCATCGCCACAAACAGCAGCAGTAGTGACAGCCCGGTGATCACATCCGGCATCACCAGCGGCGCGGTGAGGATAAAGGCAAAACCGGTGGAGCCCTTAAAGCGCCCGAAGCGCACAATCACCATGGCCGCAATCGTTCCCAGGATCACCGCCGCCGTGGCCGACAACCCGGCCAGAGAGAGGCTGAGGGTGACGGCGCGGATCATCGCATCATCATTAAACAGCACGTGATACCAGTGCAGGGAGAAGCTCTCCCACGCCGCCAGTTGAGATGAGTTAAAGGAGTACACCACCAGCAGCAGCATCGGCGCGTAAAGAAACACAAAACAGACCACGAGAATGGCCGTACGCCATTTTGAGCGAATAACCGGTAACTGACTCACGCTTTTTCCCCCATCTCTTTGTTCTGATGTTTATGGAACCAGATAATGGGCAGGATCAGGATCAGCAGAATAATCACCGCCAGCGCCGAAGCCACCGGCCAGTCGTGGTTATTAAAGAACTCCATCCACACCACGCGCCCGATCATAATACTGTCAGGGCCGCCCAGCAGTTCAGGGATCACGTACTCCCCCACCGCCGGAATAAACACCAGCATCGATCCGGCAATAATCCCGCCTTTGGTCAGTGGCACAATGACACTCCAGAAGGTTTTTAGCGGGCGGGCACCCAGATCGAGCGACGCTTCCACCAGTGAGTAATCAATCCGCGTCAGGGCGGTGTAGATCGGCAGCACCATAAACGGCAGATAGCAGTACACAATCCCGATATAAACGGCAAGGTCGGTGTAAAGAATGGTGAGTGGGTGATCGGTGATCCCCGTCCACATCAGGAACCGGTTCAGTAAGCCGTTATTATTGAGGATGCCCATCCAGGCGTACACCCGCACCAGGAACGAGGTCCACGAGGGCAGGATCACCAGCAACAGAAGAATATTACGCGTTGAGGGCGATGCATGCGCTACGGCCCAGGCCAGCGGATAACCAATCAGCAGGCAGACAATGGTGGCAATCCCGGCCACCTTCAGCGAGTGCAGATAGGCGAGGATATACAGCGGATCGTCGGTCAACGTCAGGTAATTGCCGAAGTTCAGCGCCATGGTCAGCTGGCCGTCGGCCCAACTTAACAGGTCGGTATACGGCGGGCTGGCACGGGCGATATCAGCAAAGCTGATCTTCAGAACAATCAGAAACGGCAGTAGAAACAGCAGTGCCAGCCAGAGGTAAGGCAGGCCGATGATCAGCTTACGTCCGTGTGCCGTTTGCAGGCGCGTCAGCAGCCCTTTAAAGCCGGTTTGCTGGCCGCTAGGCGGTTTGGTCTTACGTTCAGAATATGGGTTCATGATTTACACCGTTAAGACCACACAGCTATCGGCATCCCAGCAGAGACGCACTTCGTCACCCCAGGTCGGGGTATCCTTACGAAAGCGATAGGCATTTTGCAACTGGGCGCTGATCATCTGTCCGCTGCGCAGGCGAACGTGATAAATCGACAGGTCACCGAGGTAGGCGATATGCACGACTTCCCCGACGGCAAAGTTACAGCCATCCGCCGGAACGGCTTCGCACAGCATGACTTTTTCCGGACGCAGCGCCACGGAAACGGGTACGCCATCGACCACCGAGACATCCGAGGCGACTTTCAGCGGATGGATCAGCCCCGGGCAGTCAATAATCAGACCATCGTCCTGACGGTCACGCAGCAGGCCTTCGAACAGATTAACCGACCCGATGAATTCAGCGCTGAAGCGCGTGGTCGGATGCTCATAAATCTCTTCCGGCTCGCCCATCTGCACGAATTTGCCCCGGTTCATGATCGCAATACGGCCTGCCATCGTCATCGCTTCTTCCTGATCGTGGGTCACCATGACGCAGGTCGCCCCGACGCGCTCAAGAATATCCACCACTTCATGCTGCATCCGGTCACGCAGTTTTTTGTCCAGTGCCCCCATCGGTTCGTCGAGCAGCAGCAGCTTCGGGCGTTTGGCCAGGCTGCGGGCCAGCGCCACGCGCTGACGCTGACCGCCGGAAAGCTGGTGCGGTTTGCGTCTGGCATATTCCTGCATATGAACCAGAGCAAGCATTTCCGCCACGCGTTCAGCAATCACCTCTTTGGCTAAGCGATCCTGCTTCAGGCCGAACGCAATGTTCTGCTCTACCGTCATATGGGGAAACAGCGCGTAGGACTGGAACATCATATTGATCGGACGCTGATAGGGCGGCACATGGGAGAGATCCAGACCATCCAGCACAATCTGCCCCTGGCTAGGGGACTCGAAGCCAGCCAGCATGCGCAGCAGCGTTGACTTACCGCAGCCAGACGGGCCAAGCAGGGCAAAGATCTCGCCTTTATAAATGGTGAGGTTCACATCATCCACCGCGTGCTGACCGTCAAAAGATTTGGTCAGGTTGCGGATTTCCAGCAGCGGCGTTAACGCCTTATCTGCTTTGCCTTCAGGACGGGGGATTGCGTCGTTCACGACCATGATACTCCGGCGCTAAAAGGGGGGGAACGGTGCGGTGCCCCACCCCTAAAAATGACAAAACAGAGGCCGGTTACCGCGCCTCTGCTGCTTAACAAGTGTAAAACGAGGGTGCGTTACTTACCGCTTTTAACTTTAGTCCATGCACGCGTACGCACACGGTCAAGTTTTGGCTCCTGCACCTTCAGGGTAAACAGTTTTGCCATGGTGTCTGGTGTCGGATAGATCCCCGGGTTGTCACGGATGGCCGGGTCGACAAACGGCAGAGACGCTTTTACGCCACTGGCGTAAAACACCGTATTGGAGATCTGGGCCATCACTTTTGGCTCCATCAGATAGTTAATAAACTGATAGGCCTCATCGACGTTTTTCGCATCTTTAGGAATCGCCAGCATATCGAAGAACGCCAGCGCTCCCTGTTTGGGAATGCTGTAGGCAATATTCACGCCGTTCTTAGCTTCGACTGCACGATTTTTTGCCTGCAGGATATCCCCGGCCCAGCCAATGGCCACGCAGGTGTTTCCGTTCGCCAGATCGTTGATGTACTGAGAGGAGTGGAAGTAGCGAATGCTGGGGCGCAGTTTCAACAGCAGGTCAGTCGCGGCGGTATAATCTTTCGGATCGCTACTGTTAGGATCTTTGCCCAGATAGTTCAGCACGGTGGCAAAGATTTCTTCCGGTGCATCCAGGAAGGATACGCCACAGCTTTTCAGTTTTTCCAGGTTTTCCGGCTTCAGTACCAGATCCCAGCTGTCAACAGGGGCATCTTTGCCCAGCGCCGCTTTCACTTTTTCAACGTTGTAACCGATGCCCGTGGTGGCCCACAGGTATGGAATGGCGTACTTATTACCCGGATCGTGCTGCTCGAGCTTTTTCATCAGCTCCGGGTCAAGGTTTTTGTAGTTTGGCAGCTTGCTTCTGTCCAGCGGCTGGAACACGCCTGACTGGAGCTGGCGTGCCAGAAAGCTGGAGGAAGGCACCACGACATCGTAGCCGGTATTACCCGCCATCATTTTGCCTTCCAGCACTTCGTTGGAGTCGAAGACGTCATACACCACTTTAATACCGGTTTGCTTTTCAAAATCCGCGACGGTATTCGGCGCAATATAATCAGACCAGTTATAAACGTGCAGCGTCTTATCTGCAGCCAGTGAACCCGCAGAGACCGCCATCAGCGCACCCGCGACCACAGCTGACAACCATTTTTTACGTTGGTTGAACATTTTCCATCCTCCTGAACAGAGATAAACTAATGCCGGGCAGGCGAACCGGTGAACACCTGCCTGTTAATACAGGTTAGTACCTTCAAAGAAGCAGAGTGAATCAATATTCATTCTGTTGTTAATACTAAAAACCTATATATCTGGGGACGTTGCACGCATGATGCAGCCACGCAAGAATAGCCGCACTATCAGGTCCAGGCCAGCCCTCAGGGTAAAAAACGCCTTTTATCGATTTTTTATGCACGTTTCCTCTCTGTGATATGCCATTCATGGCATAAACAGCGACTAATATCTGGCATTAAAGGGCAAAATGCAGAATAAAACATCGTTCACACGGAGTAAGAAAGGCCGCTAAAAACTGCGGTTGAGGCGAAGAATGCGCTGGAAAGCGCTGACAGGATCAAAACAGGCGGAGTATGTCTCCGCCTGATGGGTAAACTGAAGGTCAAAGATGGGGTTAATGCAGGACGGAATGCCCATCGGCAATGGGGGTACGATCGTCATCTTCACCGGGCATCAGCAGATGATTGGCAAAGGCTTCCATCACAATCATGGAGATCTGCTCTTCGCTCTGCTTCATAAAGTGAACAAACTGGCCGTAGGTCAGTCCGGCGGTCACCGTGACCGACTGGCAGACAATCAGCTTCGGCAAATTATCATCCTGAATGTCGAGAAACGCCTTCACCGTCAGAGAACTGGCGTTGATCTGCGACAGGTCTGCCAGCAGCGGGATCAGCGCCGTGGGTTTCACCTCGGCCAGCGCCGAAAACAGGATCACGTTGTCCACCAGATCAAGCTTGGCGTCAAACACCCCGTCAAAATTCTGCATATGCGGCAGATGAAGGGCCTGGCATGAATCACACTCAAACCAGGTAATGCTTTGCTGATCCAGCCAACGTCGCAATACGTCGAGATCCGGAACGACGAGTGAATCCATATTCTTTATCTCTTGCCGCAATAAAATTGCGACCTAGCTTACGTAAAAACGCTGCTAAAAACCATAAATACGACAGAAATATGACGCCAGGCGCTGCCTTTTAAGGATTAACCCAGGGATAGCATCGCCGGCCGCAGGGTTTCAGGGGGGCGCGGAATGCGCGGCAATGGTCAGGTCAATCGCCACCCGGTCATCCACTACGCCGACCAGACGGTCTACCCTGAAGGCACTGCGGGAGATGGCCGTAGAGGCATGCAGCGCCAGGCTTTGCGCACCAGTAGCCAGCACGCCATGATTATCCAGCGTGGCCTCCATCACCACCGGGCGACGCACATCTTTCACTGAAAGCAAACCAAAAATTCTGAACTGCCCCTGACCCAACGCGACCACCCGACTGCTGGTAAAAAGTATCCAGGGGTAGTGCGCCGCATCAAAAAACAGCGCCCCTTTAAGCTGGCTGGTCAGCAGAATATTGGACGCCACCAGCGTGGCCACCGGGATTTTCACCTCGATATGGTCCTGCCAGTCGGCGGCGGGATCGAGCGTTACGGTCCCCGTTACCCCCTGCAGGCGGGCCTGAGAAAAAGCATGACCAAACGCGCGCCAGGAGAGGCCTATAGCCGTTTTATCCGTTGAAATAGCATAGGTTGCAGGGGCCGCATACAGCGCCGTACTCATCAGCAATAAAAAACTCAGTAAATACACAGGGCGAGTCATCGGTAAACCTCCGTTTAGCAGTCATAGCGTAAACACCTGACCACGCCATTCTATTCACCGATTTATCCGCATGATGGCTACAGCGCCGGATTGCCCGACGCTAACGATGCCCTTTATCCACCGGTTTTCAGACAAAAACCGGGCTGGGCCTGCTCTTCAATCCATCCAATCATCTTAGCGGCTATATTCAGCCCAGTGGTCTTTTCAATCCCCTCCAGTCCGGGAGACGCATTCACTTCCATCACCAGTGGACCACGGTGAGCGCGCAGGATATCCACACCAGCCACATCCAGTCCCAGCGTCGCGGCAGCTTTGATCGCTATTGCCCGTTCAGCAGCGCTGATCGTTACCCGCCGGGCCCGGCCGCCGCGATGCAGATTCGAGCGGAAATCGCCCTCTTTCGCCTCGCGTTCAATCGCCCCGACCACCTCTCCGCCAATCACCAGACAGCGCACGTCACAGCCGCGGGCTTCTTTGATGAACTCCTGCACAAGGATGTGGGCATTGAGGCCGCGAAAGGCATCTATAACGCTTTCCGCAGCCTGACGAGTTTCCGCCAGCACCACGCCAATGCCCTGCGTCCCCTCAACCAGCTTGACCACCAGCGGTGCGCCCCCCACCATCTCGATCAAATCCCGGGTATCATCCGGTGAATGAGCAAAACCCGTCACCGGCATGGCAATCCCCGCCCTTGCCAGCAGCTGCAGTGAGCGCAGTTTGTCCCGCGCCCGGGCAATCGCCAGCGATTCATTGAGCGGATAACTGCCGCACATTTCGAACTGGCGCAGGACTGCCGTCGCGTAAAACGTGGTGGCGGATCCTATACGCGGGATCACCGCATCGAAGTGCGCCAGCTGACGCCCCTGATAATGAATCGCCGATGAGCCCGGATTGATATTCATATAGCAGGAGAGCGGATCAATGACCTCAACGCTGTGCCCGCGTGCCCGCGCGGCCTCCAGCAAACGCTTACACGAGTAAAGCGAACCATCACGGGAAAGAATGGCAATTTTCACCAGAAGCCTCCGGGGCGAAAGGGTTAGCGCGTTGCCCAGCCCTGCTGATGCAGGTAGTCAAGGATAAACGGGCGGCTCTCTTTAATGATGGTTTTCTGGATATGCTCACTCCAGCTTTCCGAGCGGCGATTGCTGTCGCGTGACTCATAATAAGCCACCAGCTCACGGTCATATTCCGCCAGCAGCACAGGGTCGAGCGGCTGATAGTGGTTTTCGTGCACCAGCATGGCCGCTGGCATACGCGGTTTGGTGTCCGGGTCCTGCTCAGGACTGCCCAGACACAGGCCAAACAGCGGCAGGACAAATTTCGGCAGGCCAAGCAGTTCAGTGACTTCCGCAATGTTGTTACGGATACCGCCAATATAGCAGCCACCAAAGCCCAGCGACTCTGCAGCCACCATTGCATTCTGCGCCATCAGTGCCGTATCGACACAGCCCAGCAGCAGCTGCTCTGCCAGCCCCAGCTGCGCATCAGGGCAGATTTGCTGATTACGGTTAAAGTCGGCGCAGAAGACCCAAAATTCTGCCGCCTGGGCCACATATTTCTGTCCACCGCTGAGGGTCACCAGCGCGTTACGCATCTCCGGATCGGTAATGCGGATAATGGAAGAGCACTGCAAAAAACTGGACGTAGAGGCCGACTGGGCAGCATCCAGGATCGCTGCGCGCTGCTCTGCGGTCATCGCCTGGTCGCTGAAGGCACGAATCGAACGGTGCGAACACATTAGCTTAATGGTCGGCGTCATGGGGATCTCCTGGTTTGGGCTTGTCACGCGAAGATCGCGTGTTAAAAAGGTCGGGTGCCATGACCCTTGCCGTCCGCCACATCATGACCGTGGCGGCAGGCAGCATCAGAGCAATCCCGGCAAAAATCATTACTGTTGCGGCAAGTTTACCGGTTAATGGCGACGGCAAGGGTAGCATTTCATGTAACGTCAGGTAAGAGAGGATGAGCAGCACTATGCCAAGGACTTCAAGAACCAGCACTGCCCGGGGAAGTTGAGTAAATGCACGCATAATGGCTCTCCTGCTGACGGCATTATTCTGACCGGGTGAGGATATTAAAGCGCAGAATGTGCGTTTGTGCATAGGTGCAGCGAATCAGACTAACAGGTAATTCCTTCTTCCTTTCAGCCTGGGATGCGGGCATCATAAGCGCCAATAAGCCATGATATGTGACTTGTATCACATAAAAGTTCTGACCCTTTGAGGAGAAACCTATGTTTGCAGTGATTTTTGGACGTCCTGCCTGCCCGTACTGTGTCCGCGCGAAAGAGCTGGCTGAAAAACTGACGGAAGAACGTGATGACTTTAATTTCCGCTATGTGGATATTCACGCTGAAGGGATCAGCAAGGCTGACTTAGAGAAGACCGTGGGCAAGCCGGTTGAAACCGTGCCGCAGATCTTCCTCGACCAGACGCACATCGGTGGCTGCACAGAATTCGAAGCCTACGCGAAAGAAAACCTGGGTCTGTTCCAGTAACACCCACTGTTTGATATAGCACCGCACGTAAGCTGTCCCTGGTCGCCCCGGTCACCGATCGCGGTAAGCTGCCGGGGAGCTTTCGTTTTCCCTGCAACCTGATAACCGGGATAGGGGCATGGCGCGTAACAGGCTCCCTGAGCGACGGTAGCCGATCGCTTATCGACCAGCCGCATTATGCGCCCGCTATAACTGCCTTTTCCTGTCCTGTTGCTGATGCATCTCCATCAGCGTTCGCCACAACATCACCGTTAATGTCCCCGACCCGCACCAGAATACGGCGCTGGCAATAAAGGCGATCTCCTGACCCAGTCCCAAACGGTTAAACCCGTCTGACTGCATCAGCAGCAGACAGGGCGGTGACGCCAGGGCAATGGCAACGGCCATCGCCGTCAGCGGGGCGTCACGGGAAGTTAAGGCGGCCAGCGCTCCGGGTAAGACAAACAGCAACAGCCCCAGTTGGGCATGGCCGCTGTACCCTGCGGGTAGCGGAAAACGTACGGCAATGTAGATTGCACCATAGAGTACGCTGCAAGCGATAAGGCCTGACCAACGGATACCTTTCATCCACACGAGAATTTTCTCCGGGTAATTATCAACCCAATTCAATTCATTTCGACGAATCAATGAGTCAGCCCACTGACGCTGAGTAACCGCTTTTTATCCTGAGTATTTGCCGAAAACAAAACCCGTAACAAATAAGCCTGCCAGGTGCTGGCTGTCATCCACCATAGCGACTAAAATGAGTCGCGCTTTATCTGGCAGTCGGCTAAGACCTCTCTTAACAGGCAACAGGCATGGCTACCGTTACGCAGTGAAATTTAGCGCATAAACCCCTTCCCATCAATAGGTTACTGGTAAACAAGAAGTTAAACCGTGAATATAAACGTCGCAGATTTGTTAAGTGGAAATTACATTCTGTTATTATTTGTCGTACTGGCGCTGGGGTTATGTTTAGGCAAACTTCGGTTAGGTTCTGTTCAACTCGGTAATTCTATTGGCGTTTTAGTTGTTTCTTTACTGCTCGGCCAGCAGCATTTCTCGATTAATACCGACGCCCTCAATTTAGGCTTTATGTTATTTATTTTTTGCGTTGGCGTGGAAGCCGGTCCCAATTTTTTCTCTATTTTCTTCCGCGACGGGAAAAATTATCTGATGCTGGCCATTGTGATGGTCACCAGCGCGATGATCCTTGCACTGGGCCTGGGGAAACTGTTCGGCTGGGATATCGGCCTGACGGCCGGGATGCTGGCGGGTTCAATGACCTCCACCCCGGTACTGGTTGGCGCGGGGGATACTCTACGCCAGACGCTGACTGACGGCCAGAGCCTGAGTCAGGCACAGGATCACCTGAGCCTGGGCTACGCACTGACCTACCTGATTGGTCTGGTCAGCCTGATTTTTGGCGCACGCTATCTGCCAAAACTGCAGCATCAGGATCTGCCCACCAGCGCCCAACAGATTGCCCGCGAGCGCGGTCTGGATCCTGACAGCCAGCGGAAAGTCTATCTGCCTGTGATCCGCGCCTACCGCGTTGGGCCGGAACTGGTGGCGTGGATTGACGGTAAAAATCTGCGTGAGCTGGGGATCTACCGCCAGACGGGCTGCTATATTGAGCGTATTCGACGCAACGGTATCCTGGCCAACCCGGATGGTGACGCAGTGCTTCAGCCGGGAGATGAAATTTCTCTGGTGGGCTATCCTGACGCACACTCCCGCCTCGACCCCAGCTTTCGTAACGGTAAAGAAGTCTTCGATCGTGACCTGCTGGATATGCGCATCGTCAATGAAGAGATCGTGGTTAAAAATAACAATGCGGTGAATAAACGCCTGAGCCAGCTGAAGCTGACCGATCACGGCTGCTTTCTGAACCGGGTGATCCGCAGCCAGATTGAGATGCCGATCGACGACAGCATTATTCTCAATAAAGGCGATGTGCTGCATATCAGCGGTGAGGCAAGGCGCGTGAAGGCGGTGGCAGACCGCATCGGCTTTATCTCCATTCACAGCCAGATGACCGATCTGCTGGCTTTCTGCGCTTTCTTTATTATCGGCCTGATGATCGGCATGATCACCTTCCAGTTCAGCAGCTTTAACTTTGGCATTGGTAACGCTGCCGGGCTGCTGTTTGCCGGGATTATGCTGGGCTTCCTGCGCGCCAACCACCCGACATTTGGCTATATCCCCCAGGGCGCACTGACCATGGTGAAAGAGTTTGGTCTGATGGTCTTTATGGCGGGCGTAGGGCTGAGCGCCGGTAGCGGTATCACTAAAGGGCTGGGTGAAACCGGTCTGCTGATGCTGGGAGCCGGTCTGGTCGTCAGCCTGGTGCCGGTGATTATCTGTTTCCTGTTCGGAGCCTGGGTGCTGAAAATGAACCGCGCCCTGCTGTTCGGTGCCATTATGGGCGCACGTACCTGTGCGCCAGCCATGGAGATCATCAGTGATACCGCGCGCAGTAATATCCCGGCACTCGGCTATGCAGGAACCTATGCTATTGCTAACGTTTTGCTGACACTGGCCGGGACGCTGATTGTGATAATCTGGCCGATCCTTGGTGGGTAAAAAAAATTAATCGATTTCAGAGAACTTTTGTTGTGGGCTGAAGTCTTAATTAGTGCCACTGCTTTTCTTTGAAATCCCCTGATTGTGGAGCCCGTTAATCTTATGATTATCGGGTTTTTTTCTTTTGTGCTCCCCCTGCTGATCCCCCCTTCTCCTTAATGTTTCCTTAAGCCCTCCCCGGCAAACTGACAGCCTGGTCCTTCGTCAGACAGTTAAATTTTCATGAAATCGTCATTAATCCTCAACAAAAGCCAAACGAGCCATGCAATTAAGAGCGAAACTCTTTACCCCTTACCTGCTGGCTTTTACCTTAAGCAATTCGTGCTGTTAATTCTCAGTGCGATGCTGTTTATCTGGCTGTCGCGCAGTGAACGCTGGGATATGGCGATAACGCGGATGTGGTTCGATCCGCTGACCGGACAGTTTCCGTGGAAAGATAATGTCTGGCTGGATGCGATCAACCATCGTCTGCTGAAGCAGGGCGTTATCGTCATGGGCGTTCTGCTGCTGCTGGCCGGGTTTATCCGCCGTCAGCCGCGCTGGGTACTGGTGGCGCTGCTGATGGGCATTGGCCCGCTGGTGGTGGGCGTGCTGAAAGCCACCAGTGCCCACTCCTGCCCGTGGGACCTGGTGGAATTTGGTGGGAAGGCGGTCTCCTACCCGCTGTTCGGTGCGGTGCCGCTCAACAGCGGGCCCGGGCACTGCTTCCCGGGCGGCCATGCCTCCAGCGGGTTTAGCGCACTGGCGCTGTTTTTTCTGTTTTACCCGCGCCAGCCGCGCCTGGCCTGGGTCTGCTGGTGGTCCGCCCTGGCCCTCGGCATGGTCATGGGTTTTGGCCAGATTATGCGCGGCGCCCACTTTCTCTCTCACAATTTGTGGGCGGCATGGTGGGTCTGGCTGACGCAGTGTGTGATTTTTGGGTGCGTAACGTACCTGCTGAAAAGAACGAGGAAATTCTGATGATGGAAGAGTTAAACCGGGTGCTGTTTCTCTGGGTTAACGCCAGTACTGATTCGCCTGAATGGCTGATTGCCCTGGCGACGTTTATTGCCCGCGATCTTATTGCCATTGTGCCCCTGCTGATTGTCGGGCTATGGCTGTGGGGACCACGCAGCCAGCTCACCTCACAGCGTGTGTTGGTGGTGAAAACAGGTGTGGCTCTGCTCTATGCTCTGGCCATCTCCTGGTGCCTTGCCCATCTGTTCCCCCATCCACGGCCTTTTGCCATCGGTCTTGGTAATCAGTTCCTGTCGCACGCGCCTGATGATTCTTACCCCAGCGATCACGGCACGGTTATCTTTACCTTTGCCATCGCCTTTATTTGCTGGCACCGGATGTGGTCAGGTGCCATTTTACTGGTCACCGGCGTAGCCATTGCCTGGTCGCGCGTCTACCTTGGCATACACTGGCCGCTGGATATGCTGGGTGGCATGCTGGTCGGGCTGCTCTCGTGCCTGTTTGCGCAAATTTTCTGGCAGTTCTGCGGCGGCGCGTTGCTGCCCCGACTCTCTTCGCTTTATCGCACCGTCTTTGCCTTTCCCATCAGTAAAGGTTGGGTTCGCGATTAATCTTTATTTAGGGCCTGATTATTCAGGCCCTTTTTGCATTGATGCAGATCATCGTATCTTCTTTTAAAACACGAAAACTTTGCTGTTATTTCAGACAGCGGGGCGTTATTTATTGCGCAACACGCGCTTTAATCACGCCCGTTATTTTCCCTGTTGCGCAATAGCCCCCTGCCGGAAAAAATCCCTGCCACCCCAAAAACACAACCCACTGATAAATAGTATTATTTAATAAAAAACGCCACTATTATAACCAGAATAGCTCACTACTTACCCAGTTAAAAAACAAAAAAAGCAGTGTAAATAGCTGTTTAAACACCATTTAGCTGGTGATTAACGCCCTGAAAAAACAGCCTTGCAGACATTCACACTAAAAAAGGTGATGAAAGTGTGATTACGATCACCGGTAACCACAAAGACAGTGCTTTCATCTATTTTTTCTGGTGGTAGAGTGTGCGCCATTAAATCAAAGTAATTAATTAAAGCCGTAATCAGAAGCGAATTCTGTAGAGGCGAATGAAATACGATTTAGTTAATTGTTTTTACCTTTTAACCTGGAGAAATCATGGACACATCCCAAACGGCGGTGTTGAGCCCCGAAGCAACACAGGATGCCAGCGCGTGGCGTAAAACTGACACCATGTGGATGCTCGGCCTGTACGGCACAGCTATCGGTGCCGGCGTGCTGTTTCTGCCGATCAATGCCGGGATTGGCGGGCTGATCCCGCTGGTTATCATGGCGATACTGGCCTTCCCGATGACCTTTTTTGCTCACCGTGGCCTGTGCCGTTTTGTGCTCTCCGGCCGTCAGCCGGGTGAAGATATCACGGAGGTAGTTGAAGAGCATTTTGGCGTCGGGGCCGGTAAACTTATTACCCTGCTCTACTTCTTTGCCATCTACCCGATCCTGCTGGTCTACAGCGTGGCGATCACTAATACCGTAGAAAGCTTTATGACCCATCAGCTGCACCTGCAGGCACCGCCACGCGCCCTGCTGGCGCTGATTCTGATTGTCGGGTTGATGACTATTGTGCGTTTTGGCAAAGAGATTATCGTCAAAACCATGAGCGTGCTGGTGTATCCGTTTGTCCTGGTGCTGATGGTGCTGGCGCTCTATCTGATCCCGCACTGGAGCAGCGCGATTTTTGATAATGTCAGCATGAGCGGAACAGGAAAAGGGCTGATGATGACCCTGTGGCTGGCTATCCCGGTCATGGTTTTTTCCTTCAACCATTCACCGATTATCTCTGCCTTTGCCGTTGCCAAGCGCGAAGAGTATGGCGATCAGGCTGAGCCTAAATGCTCACGGATACTGGCACGCAGCCATGTGATGATGGTGCTCACCGTCATGTTCTTTGTGTTCAGTTGCGTACTCAGCCTGTCGCCAGCCAACCTGGCGGAAGCCAAAGCGCAGAACATCTCTATCCTGTCTTACCTGGCCAACCATTTTGACACCCCGCTGATGGCGTGGCTGGCCCCCGTCATTGCAATGGTGGCCATTACGAAATCCTTCCTGGGTCACTACCTCGGCGCGCGTGAAGGCTTTAACGGCACCGTAAACAAAATGCTGCGCAGCCGTGGGAAATCCATTGCCGAACATAAACTGAATCGCTTTACGGCATTGTTTATGCTGGTGACCACCTGGATTGTCGCCACGCTGGACCCAAGTATTCTGGGTCTGATTGAAAGCCTGGGCGGCCCGATCATTGCCGTCCTGCTGTTCCTGATGCCGATGTATGCCATCAACAAAGTGCCGGCAATGCGCAAATACAGCGGTAAACTGAGTAATGTCTTTGTGGTGCTGGTTGGCCTGGTGGCGATTTCAGCCGTCGCTTACGACCTGTTCTGACGGGGTGGGCCGACCGGTAAACGGGTCGGCCCCTTACTGATTAAGCGAACCAGCTGCCAAACCAGCCGTTCATTTTCATCATGATGTAGTCCCAGATACGCCCAAAGAAGCCCGCCTCTTTCACCTCATCTAATACCACCAGCGGCCGCTGCGCGATGGATTTTCCGTCCAGCTGGAAGTCGATGGTCCCCACCACCTGATTTTTTGCCAGCGGTGCCGTCAGCTGCGGCTGGGCAAGCGTAAAACTGGCCTTGAGATTTTTCAGCTGTCCTTTGGGCAGGGTGATCGCCGCATCCTTCGCCACGCCCAGATTGACCTCTTTTCGCTCACCAAACCAGACACGCTGGGTGGCAAACGCATTCCCTGCCTTAATCGGTGTCACCGTTTCATAAAAACGGAAGCCCCATGTCAGCAGTTTTTCACTTTCTTTAAAGCGAATAGCATCAGTGGCGGCTCCCAGCACTACCGATATCAGCCGCTGATCGCCGTCAACGGCAGAGGCCACAAGGTTGTTTCCCGCGCCGGACGTGTGGCCGGTCTTGATGCCGTCAACCTGGAGGTTGGTGCTCCACAGCAGCCGGTTACGGTTGTACTGACGGATCTTGTTAAAAGTGAATTCTTTCTCCTTATGCAGCGCATACTCCTCCGGCACGTCGCGGATCAGCGCCTGCCCAATCAGCGCCATGTCGCGTGCGGTACTGTACTGCCCGGAAGAATCCAGCCCGTGCACCGTTTTGAAGTGGGTGTTTTTCAGCCCCAACGCCTGCACATAATTGTTCATCAGGCCCACAAAGGAGTCCTGGCTCCCTACCACATGGTCGGCAAGTGCAATGCTGGCATCATTACCTGACTGTATAACAATGCCTTTGTTCAGTTCAGATACCGGGATGCGGTCTCCCGGCTTAAGAAACATCAGCGACGATCCCTGCAAAATCGGATTGCCCGTGGCCCAGGCGTCCTTCCCGACGGTGACCATATCGTCTTTGCTGATCTTACCCGCTTTCAGCGCCTGGCCGGTCACGTAGCTGGCCATCATTTTGGTCAGACTGGCCGGATCAAGACGTTCATCGGCATTGGACTCGGCCAGCACTTTTCCACTGTGATAGTCCATCAGCACCCAGGCTTTCGCCGCGATCTGCGGGGCCGCGGGTGCCTGCTCAGCCCGCGCAGGTGACAGCGACAGCAACAGCAAAGTGGTGGGGGTAGCCAGTGCAAAAACACGGGAAGAGAAAGACGTATTTTTCATGGGGTGACCGCTTATCCATTTGAAAGGCAATTATAAAAGTGAAACCAGGTGTTTAACTGTCCTACACTAAGGCGTTATATCCTGAAAATGAACAACTTAACCGTAAAGTTTCTTAGAGTTTATTCAATCTGGCAGAATTTGCCCGACTCTCTGGCTGATTTTTCGTCATTTTTAACGGGATTAAAACGGGCGAAAATCCGAATTTGCCGCGAACAGTTAAGCCTGTCACAAAATTCCGCTACTCTGAGACGCCACTGCCCGAGGAGTTTGATGATGGATTTAGCGCTGTTCGATCTCGACGAGACACTGATTTGCGAAGACAGTACCGGTCTGTGGCTGCGCTGGCTGGTTGCGCAGGGGTTTGCCCCCGACGGACTGATCGATGAGGAGCGGGCCCTGATGGAGCAGTACTATCAGGGTTCTCTGTCGATGGAAGAGTATATGCACACCACACTGTCACCGCTGAATGGCATGGCGGCCTCGACGGTATCTGGTTGGATCCGCCGGTTTATTCATCGCGATATTCTGCCCCGTGTCTACCCTGCCGCCCGGGAGCGCATGGCCTGGCACCGGCAGCGGGGGGACACCATTCTGGTTATCTCCGCCAGCGGCGAGCATCTGGTCGCACCGATAGCTGAACAGCTGGGGGCATGTGGGGCACTGGCGATAGGCGTAGAAGTTATCGATGACCGCTACAGTGGACAGATCTACGGCACGCTGACCTATAAAGAAGGGAAAGTGACCCGGCTAAAAGAGTGGCAGGCCGCTCAGCAGACCGCCCCTTTTTCCCACATCTGGGCATACAGTGATTCGATAAATGATCTGGCCATGCTGGAACATGCGGATCACGCCTGTGTGATTAATCCCGCGGCAGCGCTGAATCAGCTGGCACTGCAGCGCGGCTGGGAAATTTGCCGCTGGGCCAGATAGCCTTCAGGGCTGACCGTAGCAGGTCAGCCCTGCTGACATCAGGGTTGCAGACCCACCCTGAGCAGCTTGCCGTTGCGCTCATCGGTCAGGACATACAGCCAGCCGTCCGGCCCGCTGCGCACGTCACGAATGCGTTCGCCGCGTTCGGTCAGCAAGCGCGCCTGCTCTTCAACCCGATCGCCGTTCACCCGCAGCTGGATCAGGTTCTTTTCTTTCAGCGCGCCGATAAACAGACTGTCTTTCCACTGGGGAAAACGGCTGCCGCTGTAGAATGCCATGCCGCTGATTGCCGGGGAGACTTTCCAGTATAAAACTGGCTGTTCCGTGCCCGCCACCCGTCCTCCTTTCGAACCGGGTACCGTATCACCGCTGTAATCAATGCCCCAGGTCGCCAGCGGCCAGCCGTAATTCTTACCCTTGCGCGGAATGTTGATTTCATCGCCGCCGCGCGGCCCGTGTTCACTTTCCCAGATTTCACCGCTGGCGGGGTTCATAGCCAGCCCCTGTGGGTTACGCATTCCCCAGCTCCAGATCTCTGAACGCGCTCCCGCTTTATGTGCCAGTGGATTATCGGCCGGTACGGAACCATCGGCATTCAGGCGAATAATTTTTCCCTGAAGTGCTGACAGATCCTGCGCTTTTTCCGCCTGGAAATTATCACCAAAGGCGATAAACAGGTGGCCGGTACGGTCAAAGGCCATCCTGGTGCCCAGATTCGCCCCGGTTGACACGCCCTGCTGACGCAGGACTTCACGGAAATCGGTTAAGCGAAGAGAATCATCACTCAGGCGGGCATAGCCTACCGCAGCCCCGGCGCGACCATCATGCCCGCCTACGGTATAGCTGAGCCAGACACGGCGGCTGCTGGTAAAGTCCGGGGCCAGCACCACATCCAGTAATCCCCCCTGGCGCTGCGCCCAGACGTCAGGCACGCCAGCGATCGCAGGCGACAGGCCCTTCCCCGCCTGCCAGCGCCGCAGCTGGCCGGAGCGCTCGGTGATCAGCAGTCCCTGATCTTCGGGTAAAAAGGCCAGCGACCACGGATGGTCAAGCCTGTCCTGCAGTACCTCTACCTGAACCTTATTCGCCAGCACTGAAGGGCTGAGTAATAACGCCGGAAGGAACGCGAATGCCGCCAGGTAATGCCTCATCGTAATTGCTCCTTGTAACCATTTGTTAAATAAATTTAGCTAAGTTGTCAGTAATTGCCGAATTATCTGGCGCACTGCGCTATATTTCTCCGGCTGTGACCTGCAATACTTTCATTCAATACGACAAGGGATAGTTCTGATGACTTCACGATTAACACAGACAGGCTTCGCACGTTTTCTGCTGTTGCCTTTTATCATGCTCGCTTTACTGCTGACACTGAGCGGCTGTGGCGACAAAGAGCCTGAACAGCGCAAGGCTTTTATTGAGTTCCTGCAAACCCGCGTGCTGGCGAAATCTCAACTGGCTGTTCCGCAGCTGACCGACGATGAAAAAAAGGCTTTCGGTCCTTATGCCAGTGACTATGCGATCCTGACCGATTATCACCAGGGAATGAGTGAGATATTTAACGCGTCGCTGGTGCCTGTTTTTTCCAGCCTGAACCACGTGGGTTCGGTCACCACGCTGATAGCTAAACGCGACGAAATGAGCAAAATGGCCGCTGACAGTAAGGCATGGGAGCCTGCGCTTGCCAAACAACGCGCGGACGCTGATGCGAAACACCAGGCGCTGAAGCAGCCGGAAGATTTGAAAGCGGTCTACGATCAGGTGTATACCAAACTGGTAGCACAGCCTGATGACGTGGCCCGCCAGATCGCCACGCTGGTGCCGGAAACACTGTCTCTGGTGGTCAGTCAGGTCGATCTGCTGAAACAGCAGGGTGATAAGGTGAAGATTATCGGTAACAGCGTTCAGTTCACCGATCAGAAGGCACTGGATCAGTACAACGCCATTCAGCAAAAATTACAGCCGTTGGTGACTGAGCTGTCGAATACGGTGAGTAAATTAGAAAATATGATGCGTTAACAGTTAAACGGTGGCGACCGCAACAGCGGTCGCCACTGACCCAATGCCTTATTCTGCGGGCAGTGCGACCACGTCACGAACCATCTCGTCAATAGCACTTTTCAGCTCGGCCTGGTTAATCGGTGCGCTGCTGTTTGCCACCGTTTTACCATAAGCTTTACGCACCACTTCCATCACCGGTTTCCCTGTTTTCGCATCCAGAAGCTCGGCCTCGAGGAACAGCACGCTGTTCTGCGTCCGGTGGCCGGATGCGGCCATGGTGCTGGCTACCACTGCGGCCACCGGAACCACTTCATAAAATTTCATGTCCTGATTTTCCGCGTTCACTGCCGTGATGGCGGTTTTCATCACCAGCGTACCGGGTTCCGGCTGACTCACCAGCGGCTTGCGCTGCGCAACCGCGGTTTTGAGCTGGTTATCGAGGTACATTCGAATCTGGTCAAGTGTTGCCTGGCTGACCCGGTTATTGGGCTTTGCGGCAGGATAGTAAACGACCGGGGTGTAATAGATCCCGCGATAGTCGGACAGCTTGTAGTCCGGCGAAATCCAGCGCAGCGTTTGATGGCCGCTGGGCGATTCGGACGGTTTCAGTTTTGAGTAATCCGATAAGAAACCGGAATATTGAGTGGTATTAGCCACTTTAGACGAACAGCCCGCCAGCACTAAACACAACGTTGCCAGCCCGGCGACCAGAGGTAAACGTGCAGAATGCATTGCCATATCCTTACAGGGTGAAGGTTATTCAAGCATAGAGCGCCTGTCATCAATCACCAGACAATGTGCACAATATTTGTTCTGGCTGCACTGATGGCTAGGTTTTTAGCTTCGGATCCAGCGCATCACGCAGGCCATCTCCCAGCAAATTAAAAGCCAGCACGGTGAGGAAGATTGCCAGACTGGGGAAAATCGCCACATGCGGAGCCATCACCATATCAGCCTGCGCCTCATTGAGCATGGCCCCCCACTCCGGCGTCGGGGGCTGTGCCCCCAGCCCAAGGAACGACAGACTGGCCGCAGAAATAATGGATGTACCAATACGCATGGTGAAATACACCACGATCGATGACAGCGTTCCGGGCAGGATGTGGCGCAGGATAATCGTCAGATCCGATGCCCCGATGCTGCGCGCCGACTCAATATAGGTCAGATGCTTCAGGACCAGCGTATTCCCCCGCACCAGCCGGGCAAAAGCCGGAATACTGAAGATCGCCACAGCGAGAATCACGTTCGACATGCCGTTGCCCATCACCGCCACAACGGCTATCGCCAGCAGGATCCCGGGAAACGCAAACAGCACGTCACAAATGCGCATGATGATGCGATCCCACCAGCCTTCGTAATAGCCCGCCAGCAGTCCCAGCAATGTGCCAATCGCCGCACCGACTGCCACGGAGAAAAATCCCGCCACCAGAGAGAGCCGGCTGCCCAGCAGCACGCGGCTGAAAATATCCCGCCCGAGCGCATCTACCCCAAACCAGTGGATCAGCGACGGCCCTTCATTCAGCCGGTCGTAATCAAAAAAGTTTTCCGCATCAAACGGCGCAAGCAGCGGAGCAAACAGCGCCGTCAGGATCAGCAGCAGCACAAAAACAGCGGCGATCATCGCCACGTGCTGGCGGCGGAATCGTCGCCAGAACTCCCGCCACGGCGTACGGACGCGATGGGGGCTGACACCCGGCAGCGCAGAAAGAACGGCGTTACGTCGCCAGTTGATCATCGTGCATCCTTACTTATAGCGAATGGCGGGGTTGATAGCCGCATACAGCATATCGACCACCAGGTTAATCAAGATAAATTCCATCGAAAACAGCAGCACCTCGGCCTGGATCACCGGGTAGTCGCGCATGGCCACCGAATCCACCAGCAGTCGTCCCAGACCCGGCCAGTTGAAGACCACTTCCACCACGATCGACCCGCCGAGCAGGAAGCCAAACTGCAACCCCATCATGGTCACCACCGGGATCATGGCGTTTCGCAGTCCGTGTTTAATCACCACCACCGATTCACGCACGCCTTTGGCACGCGCGGTACGCATGTAATCCTCCTGCATTACCTCAACGAATGAGGCGCGGGTAAAACGTGCCATCACGGCCGCCACGGCCGCCCCCAGAGTGATAGAGGGTAAAATGTAGTGCTGCCAGCTATCGGCACCGACCGTCGGCAGCCAGCCCAGTTCAACAGAGAAAATCTGCATTAGCAGAATACCCAGCGCAAATGCCGGGAACGAAATCCCCGATACGGCCAGCGTCATGCCCAGCCGGTCGGGCCAGCGGTTGCGCCACACGGCAGAGGCAATACCAATCGCCATACCAAAAATAACCGACCACACCATGCTGGTCAGCGTCAGCCACAGGGTGGGCAGAAAACGCTGGGCGATCTCCTCAGCGACCGGGCGCTTTGACACCATGGAGATACCAAAATCGCCGCGCACAACGTGGGTAATGTAGTGCCAGAACTGCTGCGGTAATGGCAGATCCAGGCCCAGTTGCTGGCGGACCATTGCCACTACCTCGGCATCGGCTTCGCGTCCGGCAATCAGCCGCGCCGGATCGCCCGGCAGCAGGTGGACAAACAGGAAGACCAGCACCGCGACAATCAACAGCGTCGGGATCAGACCCAGTAAACGTTTTAAAAAGTAATTAAGCATCTTGCACCCTGCGCCCCCCTTTTCAGGGGGCGCGCCAGTCGGTTACTTCAGGTCGGCATCGTCAAAGCTGAACGAGGTATCCGGCATCACATAAAATCCGGTCAGATTTTTGGTATTGGCTGACACCAGCTTTTCCACCACCAGCGGAGCCCAGGGCTGATCTTTCCAGATACGATCCTGAGCGTCTTTGTACAACGCAGCTTTTTTCTCGCCGTCGGTGGTATTCAGCGCATCAGCCAGGTCTTTATCAACCTGCGGATTGCTGTAGAAGGCGGTATTAAAGATGGTCGGTGGCCAGGACTGGGTAGCAAACAGCGGCGTCAGCGCCCAGTTGGCTTCCCCTGTCGACGCAGACCAGCCGGTGTAAAACATTCTCACACCGCTCTCTTTCTGGCCTTTATCTTCCACCTGCGCCGCGCGCTGGCCGGCATCCATGGCTGTCAGTTCGACTTTGATACCGACCTGCGCCAGCTGCTGCTGGGTGAACTGCAACACTTTTTGTGCCGTACTGTGGTTGTGAGAAGACCACAGCGCCGTGGTAAAGCCGTTGGGATAGCCCGCCTCTTTCAGCAGCTCACGCGCTTTGGCCGGGTTGTATTCCGGGGTCGGGTAGCTTTGTGAATACTGGATCGACGGCGGCACGATCCCCGTTGCCGGGGTGGCATAGCCGGCAAAGGCCACTTTCGCCAGGGCCTGTCGGTTGATGGCGTAATTAATTGCTTCACGCACCTTCGGATTATCAAACGGCTTTTGCGTCACGTTAAAGCTGATGTAACGCTGCATGATGGACGGTGAGGTGACCAGATCCAGCTTGCTGTTTTTTTCCAGCAGTCTGGCCTGCTCAAACGGGATCGGGAAAGCAAAGTTCGCTTCCCCGGTTTGCAGCATAGCGGAACGGGTATTGTTATCCACCACCGGACGCCAGGTGATACTGTCCAGTTTTGGATAACCCGTTTTCCAGTAGCCGGCGAACTTTTTCACCTTCACAAACTCGGTCTGATTCCAGGTCACAAACTCGTACGGACCGGTGCCGACCGGGTGGAAGCCGATGTCCTTGCCGTATTTTTTCAGTGCAGCCGGCGAGATCATCGCCGCTGCCGGGCTGGCCAGGGTATTAATAAAGGCCGAGAACGGCTGCTTAAGGGTAATTTTTACCGTACTGTCGTCCACTACGTCCGTCGTGGCGATGGTTTTGAACAGGTTATAACGTTTGAGATGGTTATCCGGATTGCTGGCACGGTCGAGGTTAGCCTTGACCGCGGCCGCGTTAAACGGCGTACCGTCCTGGAACTTCACGCCTTCTCTCAGCTTAATGGTGTAAATCAATCCGTCCGGGCTGGCCTGATAGCTTTCCGCCAGCACATTTTCCAGCTTCATGGCTTTATCAAAGCCAAACAGCCCCTGATAGAAGGACTTTGCCACCGCCTGCGACAGCGTATCGTTGGCATCGTACGGATCGAGCGTGGTGAAATTGGAGGCAACAGCAATGGTTACGTCTTTCGCCGCCCAGGCGGGCAGTGCGACGGCGCTACCGAGCAGGCCAGCGGTTAACAGCAACTTACGCGTGTATTGATTCATCATCTTACGTCATCCCTTGTTGTCGTTATGCAGAATTCAGGTGCGGTGAATGGCATGGCGCGCCACGTAGTGCCCGGCGCTCACCTCCACCAGTGGGGCCACCTCCGGCTCGTCGCCGACAGCACGTATCGGGCTGGGTATTTCATCAACTAACAGTGCCCGTTCACGCCGACGGTGTGCCGGATTGGCTACGGGCACCGCCGCCATCAGCTTGCGGGTGTAAGGATGCTGGGGATGTTCGAATACCGCCTGCCGGGGCCCGATCTCCACAATCTGCCCGAGGAACATCACCGCCACGCGATGGCTGATGCGCTCCACCACCGCCATATCGTGGGAAATAAACAGAAACGCAATGCCGAACTCGCGCTGCAGATCGAGCATCAGATTGATAATCTGCGCCTGAACAGATACATCCAGCGCAGAGACCGCCTCATCCGCGATCACCACCTTCGGGTTAAGCGCCAGTGCCCGGGCAATGCAGATGCGCTGACGCTGCCCACCGGAGAACTCATGTGGGTAGCGCTGGGCATGTTCCGGCAGCAGGCCGACGCGCTCCAGCAGAGTGGCGACGCGCTGCGCGGCTTCCTCGCCGCGGGCAATACCATGCACCAGCAGCGGTTCCATAATGGAAAAGCCCACCGTCAGGCGCGGGTCGAGCGAGGCGTAGGGGTCCTGAAAGATAAACTGGATATCCCGCCGCAGGTGCGACAGCGCGCTGCCAGCCAGCGTCTCAATGCGCTGACCGTTAAAGGTAATACTGCCTCCCTGGCTCTCGACCAGTCTCAGCAAAGAGCGGCCGGTGGTCGACTTACCGCAGCCGGACTCCCCCACCAGCGCCAGCGTTTCGCCGGGCCGGAGATCGAAGCTCACCTTCTCCACGGCATGCACCCGCCGGTGTACGCGGTTCAGCAACCCGCTACGGATATCAAACCGGGTGACCAAATCGCGTACCTGCAAAATGGGTTCCGCCTGCGGGTCTACTGTATCCTGGGGCTGTTCATCCACCGGTTCGCCGTCACGCAGCAGCGGGAATTTCGCCGGCCAGTGTCGTCCGGTCATCGCGCCCAGTTTGGGTACTGCAGCCAGCAACGCACGGGTATAGGGTTGCCCGGGTGCGGAAAAAATGGCATCAACGCTGCCGGTTTCCACCACGTCACCGCGATACATCACCTGCACACGATCGGCCATTTCGGCCACCACCCCCATATCGTGAGTGATAAAAATCACCCCCATCTGCATCTCTTTTTGCAGCACGCGGATCAGCTGCAGGATCTGCGCCTGAATAGTGACATCGAGCGCCGTCGTCGGCTCATCGGCAATCAGCAGGGCAGGACGGCAGGAGAGCGCCATGGCAATCATCACCCGCTGACGCATTCCACCGGAGAGCTGATGTGGGTAGCGTCCCAGCACGTTTTTAGCCTCCGGTATCCGCACCAGATCAAGCATTCGCTGTGCCTCAGCCAGCGCCCCGGCATGGCTTTTTCCCTGATGCAGGCGGATGGATTCAGCAATCTGCTCCCCCACCGGAAACACCGGGTTAAGCGAGGTCATCGGCTCCTGAAAGATCATCGCCATATCGGCACCGCGAATGCGACGCAGCTGCGACTGTGACAGCGTGGCAAGGTTGACCTGCTGCTGATTACGGCGGCGCAGCCACATCTCACCGCTTTCGATAACCCCACCGCCCTGTTCCACCAGCCGCATCAGCGCCAGCGAGGTGACGGACTTCCCGGAGCCGGATTCTCCGACAATGGCCAGGGTTTCCCCCCGGCGGACGTCCAGCGACAGCTTATTCACCGCCTGAGTGTGCTGGCCTTCATGCTGAAAACTGACGCTGAGATTGCGCACCGACAGCACCACATCATCCTGATGGGAAAAGGCGCTCATCAGGGCTCCTCCCGATAGATGGCAACGACCGGAAGCTCGCCGGCCACCGCATAACCGCGATACATTCCTTCGCTGTTAAAGGGCAGGGCCAGATTGCCCTCAGTATCAATGGCGATCAGACCGCCGCTGCCGCCCAGCGCAGGAATTTTTTCGTGGACCAGCCTATCGCTGGCCTGCTGCAACGACAGCCCGCCATATTCCATCAGTGCGGCGATATCATAGGCGGCCAGCGTGCGCATAAAGACCTCTCCGGTGCCGGTGCAGGAGATCGCTACGCGATCGCTGGCGTAGCAGCCAGCCCCGGGCAGCGGCGAATCCCCTACCCGCCCGACCTGTTTATTGGTCATTCCCCCGGTCGAGGTAGCAGCAGCAAGGTTGCCTGCGCTATCCAATGCGACGGCCCCCACAGTGCCAAATTTGCGGTCAGGGGGCAGGCCGCCGTCGTGATCCAGCAGCATTTGCTGTGTGCTCAGCGCGTGTTCAAGCTGGGCGCGGCGCTCCGGAGTGGAAAAAAAATCGTTGCTGACCATTTCCAGCCCCTGTTTTTCCGCAAACGATTCCGCACCCTGGCCAATAAACAGCACATGGGGGCTGTTTTCCAGCACCGAACGGGCTGCCAGAACCGGATGGCGTACCCGGCAGACTCCCGCGACAGCCCCGACTTCGCGCGTGCGGCCATCCATCACGCAGGCATCCAGTTCGTGCGTACCTTCGTGGGTGAAAACCGCACCGACGCCGGCATTGAACAACGGACACGCCTCCAGCTGGCGCACCGCCTCGGTGACCACATCCAGCGCGCTGCTTCCCGCTGCCAGCAGTGCCTGCGCGCTGGCCACAATCTGCAGCAGCGCCTGACGGTAAAGCAGCTCTTTATCTGCATCCATGCTGGCACGCGCGATAGCTCCTGCACCACCGTGAATTGCAATCGTCGCTCTGGCCATGATTCATTTTCCCTGTGTAACAAATCAGCATGAAAAACACTGAGTTAGAATGTATTTGTCGAAAAATAGCAGTTTTTGACTATAGGCAGGCAATATAGGGATGTAAAGCGGAAAGTTCGCACCCTGATAATAACGAATGATTCTAAGATAGAGTCTGAAGTAAGGTCAGGAGGCGGTTACACGGGCAGACGTGACCCTGGGAGGGATTCGCGCCATAATAAGCCCATCAGATTTTGTACGTATCGTGGAGGACATAAGAAAAATGGATGCTTTTACTGCGGGATTGATCTCGCTTGATGACGCACTGCACACCCTGCTGGCTGGCATCACCCCAGTGCAGGAGCAGGAATCAGTGGCTCTGCCCGATGCCGCCGGGCGGATCACCGCCTGCGCGGTTACCTCCCCGATCGATGTTCCCTCGTTCGATAACTCCGCGATGGATGGCTATGCCCTGCGTCTGGCCGACCTCGCATCCGGGAATGCGCTACCCGTGGCAGGCAAATCCTTTGCCGGAGCCCCTTTCACCGGCAGCTGGCCTGCCGGGAGCTGCATTCGGATCATGACCGGCGCCGCACTGCCTGCGGGGTGTGAAGCGGTGGTGATGCAGGAGCAGACCGAACCGGATGGCGAAGCTATCCGCGTTACGGCCCGCGTCAGCGCCGGGCAGAATATTCGCCGGGTGGGCGAAGATATTCGTCAGGGCAGCCGGGTGCTTGACGCCGGATGCCTGCTCGGTGCGGCAGAACTGCCGCTGCTGGCATCCCTGGGTATTGCGGAGGTGAGTGTAGTACGCAGGCTGCGCGTTGCCCTGTTCTCCACCGGTGACGAACTACAACCGGTGGGTCAGCCGCTGGCCCCGGGGCAGACCTATGATACAAACCGCTTCGCCGTCAGCCTGATGCTGAAAAAACTGGGCTGTGAGGTGTTCGACCTCGGCATTATCCGTGACAATCCTGACGCACTCCGGTCGGCTTTTATTCAGGCCGACCGCCTCGCCGATGTGGTGATCAGCAGCGGCGGGGTGTCGGTCGGTGAAGCCGACTACACGCGAAACATGCTGGAAGAGCTGGGTGAAGTCGGCTTCTGGAAGCTGGCGATGAAGCCCGGCAAACCTTTCGCCTTTGGTCGCCTGCCAGACAGCTGGTTCTGCGGCCTGCCCGGTAACCCGGTGTCGGCGGTCGTGACCTTCTATCAGCTGGTACAGCCGCTGCTGGCCAGGCTGTCCGGACAGGATGGGCCTGCCCTACCGCCCCGCCAGCGTGTGCGCTGTACCAGCGCGCTGAAAAAATCACCTGGCCGTCTCGATTTCCAGCGTGGGTGGGTACAACGCAATGCGCAGGGTGAGCTGGAAGTCAGCAGCACCGGGCACCAGGGATCACACATCTTCAGCTCTTTCCACCAGGCTAACTGCTTTATTGTTCTGGAGCAGGATCGCGGAAACGTAGCAGCCGGAGAATGGGTAGAGATAGAACCTTTCAATGCACTGCTGGCAGGCTGATATGTTACCGGAACTGAGCGACGAGGAGATGCTGCGCTACAATCGCCAGATTGTCCTGCGCGGCTTTGACTTTGAGGGCCAGGAGAGGCTGAAAGCGTCCCGCGCTCTGATCGTTGGGCTTGGTGGTCTGGGCTGTGCCGCCAGCCAGTATCTGGCCTCCGCCGGGGTGGGCCATCTGACGCTGCTCGATTTTGACCACGTATCAAGCTCCAACCTGCAGCGGCAGGTGCTGCACGGCGAAGCCCAGGTCGGCATGGCCAAAGTCGACTCCGCACGTACGCGCCTCGCCGCCATCAACTCACTGATCGCCCTTGAGACGATCAACGCCCGGTTGACGGATGCGCAGCTGGACGGCGTCATCGCATCACATCAGATGGTGGTCGACTGCTGTGATAACGTGGAGACACGCGAACAACTCAACCGCCTGTGCCACGCCCGCAAAGTGCCGCTGGTGTCCGGTGCGGCCATCCGCATGGAGGGCCAGATCAGCGTCTTTACCTGGAAAGAGGATGAGCCCTGTTACCGCTGCGTCAGCCGCCTGTTCGGGGCCGCCACTCTGAGCTGCGTAGAGGCGGGCGTGATGGCGCCACTGGTTGGTGTTATCGGTTCGCTCCAGGCGATGGAGGCGATTCGCACCCTGACCCATTACGGCACACCGGTGGCGGGTAAGCTCCTGCTGTACGATGCCATGACCTTACAGTTCCGTACTATGACGTTGTCCAAAGATCCTGAGTGTGAAGTGTGCGGCATTGCCAGCGAGCACTATAGTTAAGCCAGTGCCTGGATGCCTAAAGGATTGTTAAGCCCATGATCGATGAGCACAACGCGATAGCTGAGAGCGAAAAATCGTCTCTGCGCCAGCTGATGATCATCTTTCTGTTAGTGATTATCGCGGCGGTTATTACCATCAACGGCTGGGTGATCTGGACATCATGGAACCGCATGATTTCCACCTCGCAGGTTGATGCCAGAAATCTTTCGCAGTCACTCTCCCGCCAGGCGGAAGATACCTTTCTGCAGGTCGATCTTACCCTGCAGGATCTCCGCGATCGCATCTCCCTGATCGGCCTGCGAGAGGATCAGAGCGACTACCTGCGTGAGATTCTGACCAATCGTAAAGCCAGTCTGCCCCAGCTACACGGGCTGTTTATCTTTGATGCGGAAGGCAACTGGCTGGTGACCTCTGACGGTAATATGCCCAGGCATGCCAACAACGGCGATCGGGAATATTTCCACTTCCATCAGCAGAATCCGGGGAGCGAGGTTCATATCGGTAAAGTGATCCGCAGCAGAACCACCGGCGATTTAATTATTCCGGTCTCAATGCGGCTGGATAACTACGACGGCTCTTTCCGTGGCGTGCTACTGGCCTCCGTGCGGCTGGATTTTTTTAAACAAATTTATAATTACTACAATCTGAACGAGCACGACGTGCTGGCCCTGATGCTGAAAGACGGCACCATTCTGTACATCCGTCCGTTCACCAACGATGCGATTAACCGCAATATCTCTCAAAGCCCGCTGTTTACCAACCTGCTGAAAAACGCCACCAGCGGCACGGCCATTTATAAATCAGCCTTTGACGGCATTGAAAGGGTCTTTGGGTATTCCAGCCTGCGGCGCTACCCGCTGGTGGTGGCCGCCGGTTATGATAAAGAACTGCTGCTGGAAGCCTGGTTCTCCGATATCAGCGTTTATGCCCTGCTCTGCACCATTCTGTTGATCGTAATCTCACTGCTGGGGTTTTTGGTGCTGCGCCACATCTCCCTCAACCTGAAAAACCAGTATGAGCTGAGAGAGGTGCGCGATCGGCTCACTTCAGTTAACCGCACTCTGCAAACGCTGGCGCTGGTGGATGGTCTGACGGGGCTGGCAAACCGCAGGCAGTTTGACCTCTATCTGCAGCGCAGTGCCGAACGGTCGGCAAAGCTGCACTCGCCGCTGGCGCTGCTGATGATCGACGTGGATTCGTTCAAGCTGTTTAACGACACATACGGCCATCTGGCCGGCGATGAGTGCCTGAAACTGATCGGTGATACGCTGGCACACCTGCCCCGTCGCCCGGAGGATCTGGTCGCGCGCTATGGGGGAGAAGAGTTTGCCGTGATTATGCCGGGAGCCGATCGTGAAGCTGCGCTGCGCTTTTCCCGCCAGGCCGTGGCGGCCATAGCCGCGCTGAAAATCCCTCACGGACAGGCAGAGGTCACAGGCAGTGTGGTGACCATCAGCGTGGGAATGCATGTGATGAATGCTGAACGTAATGTTGATGCGGGGCTGGCCCTGATTGCAGAGGCCGATAAAGCCCTTTATGCGGCGAAAAAAGCGGGAAAAAACCGGGTAGCGGAAAATCGGTAAGGGAGAGGGGCGACCGGTGAACCGATCACCCCTGCGGGATAACGTCCCCCGTGTCGTGGCGCTCCACAACACGGACAGATATCCCAACCGGCAGAACGTTAAACGATGCCCTGGCTGCGCAGGTAATCTTCGTAGTCACCGGTGAAGTCGTTAATTTTGCCCGGCGTCATTTCAATTACGCGGGTCGCCAGTGAGCTGACGAACTCGCGGTCGTGAGAAACGAAGATCAGCGTCCCTTCGTACATTTCCAGCGCCATGTTCAGCGCTTCGATAGATTCCATGTCGAGGTGGTTAGTTGGCTCATCCATGATCAGCACGTTAGGCTTCTGCATCATCAGCTTACCGAACAGCATGCGGCCCTTCTCGCCGCCGGACAGTACCTTAGCTGGCTTCTTGATGTCGTCCTGGCTGAACAGCAGGCGACCCAGAATACCGCGTACCGCCTGCTCGTCATCGCCTTCCTGCTTCCACTGGCTCATCCAGTCAAACACGGTGAGATCGTCTGCGAAGTCATGCGCGTGATCCTGCGCGTAGTAACCGACCTGTGCATTTTCAGACCATTTTACCGTGCCGTTATCCGGCAGCAGCTCACCAATCAGCGTTTTCAGCAGCGTGGTTTTACCGATACCGTTAGGGCCTAAAATTGCCAGCTTCTCGCCCACTTCCAGCAGCATGTTGACGTTTTTAAACAGAGGACCGTTATCGAAACCTTTAGTAACGGCTTCCAGCGTCAGCGCATTACGGAACAACTTCTTATCCTGCTCAAAACGGATAAACGGGTTCTGGCGGCTGGAGGCTTTCACTTCGTCGAGCTTGATTTTATCAATCTGCTTGGCACGAGAGGTGGCCTGACGGGATTTCGAGGCGTTGGCGCTGAAGCGGCTGACGAAGGACTGCAGTTCGTTGATCTGCGCTTTTTTCTTCGCGTTATCGGACAGCAGGCGTTCGCGGGCCTGGGTGGCCGCCGTCATATATTCGTCATAGTTACCCGGATACACGCGCAGTTCGCCGTAATCCAGATCCGCCATGTGTGTGCACACCATGTTCAGGAAGTGACGGTCATGCGAAATAATGATCATGGTGCTGTTACGTTCGTTCAGCACCTGCTCCAGCCAGCGGATGGTATCGATGTCCAGGTTGTTCGTCGGTTCGTCAAGCAGCAGAATTTCCGGGTTAGAGAACAGCGCCTGTGCCAGCAGCACACGCAGTTTCCAGCCGGGCGCGACTTCACTCATCGGGCCGTAGTGCTGTTCCAGCGGAATGCCCACGCCCAGCAGCAGTTCACCGGCACGCGCTTCTGCGGTGTAGCCGTCCATTTCGCCATACTTCTCTTCGAGATCGGCCACTTTGTAGCCGTCCTCTTCGCTCATTTCCGGCAGCGCATAAATGGCATCGCGCTGTTCTTTCACTGCCCACAGCTCACCGTGGCCCATGATCACCGTGTCCAGCACCGAGTACTTTTCAAAGGCGAACTGATCCTGGCGCAGCTTACCGAGACGCTCGTTAGGATCGAGGGCGACGTTGCCGCCGGACGGCACCAGATCGCCACCAAGAATTTTCATAAAGGTGGATTTACCGCTGCCGTTGGCACCGATCAGACCGTAGCGGTTGCCGCCGCCAAATTTGACAGAAATGTTTTCGAACAGCGGCTTACTGCCAAACTGCATGGTGACGTTGCTGGAAACTAGCACAGAGATAGCCTTTAATTTGCGATGTGAGTATGTGAGTCAGCGCGCATTATGCCAAAAAAAAGGCGCGCGGCATACAGTGGTCTGGCAGGAGGGAGGGTCAGGGAGCACATTGCGGCCGGGGCATTCCCCGGCCGGCAGATTAATGACTTGCCGCTTTACGCTTCGATGCACTGAGCGCTTTGCTCTCTTCTTCGTTGCTCAGCCAGTCATGCAGATAATGTTCGATCTGCTCCAGGCTACGATTGCGGGTTTCCGGGATGCACTTAATCACGAATATTGCCCCGACAATGCCGATTAAGCCAAAGATAAAGAACGCGCCCGACAGCCCCACGCTGGCCAGCAGCATCGGAAACGCCAGAGAGATGAGGAAGTTGGCGATCCACATAGCAAAGACGGCTCCGCCCATAAAGATGCCACGCAGGCGCGTCGGGAAGATTTCGGACAGCAGCAGCCAGGTCACTGGCGACAGCGCCCCCTGCTGGAAGCTCAGGAACATCAGCATTCCCAGCAGCACCATATAACTGCGTAAGACATCCACCTGGCCATTAATAGTTTCCGGCATGAAATAGCTGACGGCACCAATAAAGAACAGGCAGGCGGTACAGCCAAACTGGCCGATTTTCACCATCGTCCGTCGTCCAATTTTACCCAGTAACCAGATCCCAACAAAGGTCATGATTACCGAGATGGCACCGTTAGCGATGGTGGCAAACAGCGCGGCATCGGTACTCATTCCCACCGCTTTTAACATCGTCGGGGCGTAATACATGATGGTGTTCACGCCGGAGGTTTGCTGGATCACCGCTACGCCAATGCCGATCAGAAACAGCTTAAACAGCCAGGGCTTTCTCAGTTCGCGGAGACTGGTCCGTGTCTGCTGCTTGTCTTCCTCTTCCAGCGTTTCGGTGATCTCTTCAAGCTCCCACTCGACATCCTCTTTGGCGCGGGTACGCTCCAGCACCTGGCGCGCTTCGGCCAGACGCCCTTTCATTGCATACCAGCGTGGCGAGTCCGGCATAAACATCATGCCAAACCACAGCAGTACCGCAGGGATAGTGGCGACGGCCAGCATCCAGCGCCAGGTTTCATGCCCGCCCCACGCGGCGTTAAAACCGGCGTTAGAAATGTAAGCCAGCATCTGCCCGGAGACAATCATCAACTCCTGGATGGTGACCAGCTGACCGCGCTTATTCGCCGGGGCGATTTCCGCAATGTAGATCGGCACGGTAGCCGAAGCGCCGCCGACAGCCACGCCTAATACCAGTCGGAAGAAGATCATCCATTCCACATTCGGTGCCAGGGCGGTTCCCATAGCGCCGACAGCGAAGATGATCGCCAGAATGATGATGATCTTTTTACGGCCGGCTGACGCGGCGAAATGCCCGGAGAACAGCGCGCCAAATGCGGCACCAAACAACAGTGAACTGGTCACCAGTCCTGTGGTGAAGGGAGTTAGGTGTAATTCGTCGCCCATAAACAGCAGCGCGCCAGAAATAACGCCGGTGTCGTAACCGAAAAGTAATCCGCCGAGGGTGGCAACCAACGCAATGACCTTAACAAAAGGTTCTGTTTTGGTATCGCTGTTGGGCCCTGATGCCCGGTTCGGGGTGATATATTGTTCTTTTGCCATGGTGACTACAGTGACCTCTCATCGACCTGGTTAGTGGGGTACAGAGTGGTGAATCATTATGTTATTGACCGTTCACCGCCTCTGCGAACTAATTTAGATCATTTTTTTCATTTTAATTAACAATGAAAATTAAATTTTGAGGCTTGCATCCCATTATTTCATTATATTTGCGATACAAATCACATAAACACGCCAATAACGTTGTAATGGTGTGATCCAAATGCAGCAAATATATGTTGAGAACATTTCATCTCATCAAAATCACTTCCCTCTCATTTCATTTTTAGAGTTATGATGAAAGGAATAAATCATTTTCATGAAAGAAAAATATCATTAAAAACTTAATAAAACATTAATTATCAGTGAGTTAATTTAATGATAGGTTATTTTCATTGTGGAGGATTCAGCTATCAGTATTGAGGATAGCGCTCTCATTCCCGCCGCCCCGGCATGAAATTACAGGCACTGGCAATCGGGCACTGATAAGAAAGCCTCAGTGAGATAAAAAGCAGGGTGACTCATGGGGGGGTGACTTCAGATGAAGGGGGGGAATAAAAAAGCGTGGCCGTCTGACAACAGCCACACCGGGTGATTAACAGGGCCGGCTTACTGCGGGTTTTCAGCCGGGCCAAACACCGAATAATTCGGCAATGTCACATTCTGGTACGCTTCCCAGCCGCCGCCCAGTGCTTTATACAGCGCCACCAGGTCAAGCGTGCTTTGCACCCGCGCCTGTTCGGCCTGCTGCTGCGCCTGCGCCAGCTGCCGCTGGGCATCCAGCGCCTCAATAAAGGTTGAGATCCCCTGGCGATAGCTGTCGCTGGCAAGTCTGAAGGCGTTCTGCAACGCTGCCACCGTATCGTCCAGCCCTTCCACCTGCTGCTGATCGCTACGATAGCTGACCAGCGCATTCTCTACGTCCTGCAGTGCCGTCAGCACCGTCTGCCGGTAGCCCAGCGCCGCGCTGGCCTGCTGCGCCCGCGCCAGCTTCACGCCGGAGACCAGCCTGCCCCCCTGGAAGATGGGGATCGTCACCGAGGGGCCATAGCTGTAAAAATTACTGCTCCAGTTATCCAGGTAACTGGCGTCGCTGTTGCGCATGCCAAACTGCCCGGTCAGAGAGAAGCTGGGAAAGAGCTGTGCCACGGAGACACCGATATTCGCCGTAGCGGCATGCAGGCTGGCTTCCGCCTGGCGCACGTCGGGGCGACGGCGCGCCAGCTCCGACGGCACGCCAACCGGGATCGCTTTAGGCAACGCGGGCAGCGGTTTCACCGTCATCAGTTCGGCATCCAGTGCCCCCGGGACTCTGCCGGTTAATACGGCCAGACCGTTCATTGCCTGATGGATCTGCGCCTGATACTGCGGCAGTTGGGCCCGGAGCGAGTTGACCTGCGCGCGGGCATTTTCCACATTTGTCTGCGGGGCCAGCCCGTTACGCTGCTGACTCTGCGTCAGCTCCAGCGTCTGCTGCGCCACGTCGATCTGGGTCTGCAGGGTTTGCGTGATAGCCTGCGCACCGCGCAGCTGCAGGTAGGCCCTGGCGACTTCGGCTTCTAATGACACCAGCGCATCATTACGGTTTTCTACCGACTGTTGCTGCTGTGCGTCAGCCATCTCCACCTGACGGCGAACTTTGCCCCACAGGTCCAGCTCCCATGAGGCGTCAAAGCTGCCCTGATACAAGCCAACCGGTTTCGACAGGCTGTCGAGCGCCGGACGCAGATCCGTTTCGCCGTTCGCCTGATCTATCTGGTCATACACGCCCTCAGACTCCAGCTCACCTTTAATGCCTAACTGCTGACGGGTAAAGCGGGCGTTACCGTTGACCGAGGGCGCCCAGGCACCACGCGCCTGATTGAGCTGCTGTCGCGCCCCGGCGATGCGTAAGACCGCCTGCTGCAGGGATAAATTCCCTTTTACCGCCCGTTCAATCAGGCTGTCCAGCTGCGGATCGTTAAATGTTTTCCACCAGTTCGGGTTGGTCGACGCCGCCAGCGGTGCAGACCCGCCGTCAGGCTGCATGCTGTTAAAACGCGACGGCGTGCCCGGCTTCGGCGACTGATAGTCCGGGCCAACGGCGCAGCCACTCAGCGCCAGCGTCACGGCCAGCAGTACACGACTGCGCGAACGCAAAGAAGAAAAAGGAACGTTCATGTCAGTGTGCTCCCGCACTGCCCTGGCTTTTGATCGGGGCCAGCAGCAGACAAAATGGAATAAGGACAAGGGCAACAATACTAAGGCCCATAAAGACATCAATGTAGGCGAGGAAACGCGCCTGGACGATCATCTGCTTGTAGAGTTGCCCGGTGGCGATGGTGACCGGATCGCCCGCCATATGCACAAAATCTCTCACCCCCTGGGCCCAGCGCTCCACCGCCAGATTAAACGGCTCATTGAGCGGGGTCATGTTATCCACCAGCTGTGCGCTACGCGCCTGCGAACGCTCGGTGATCATCGCGGTAGACAGCGAAATGCCAATCGACCCGGCCACGTTGCGAAACATGGTAAACAGCGCCGAAGCGTCCGCATTGAGCCGCTGCGGGATGGTGACAAAGGCAATGGTCGTCAGCGGCACAAACAGGAAACCCAGACCGATGGTCTGGAAGCTGCGCATGATCACCAGCGAGGTAAAATCGATATCCGGGGTCAGCGTTGACGAGTAGATAAATGATACGCCAAGCAGCAAAAAGCCGAAGGCGATCAGGATCCGCGTCTGGATAATGGGCATCAGCTTCAGTACCAGCGGGATCGACAGCACGATCAACACGGCTCCGGGGGAGAGGACCAGCCCCGACAGCGTGGCGGTATAACCCAGATCCTGCTGCGCCAGCTGCGGGATGACCACCGAGCTGCCATACAGAATGGCCGCCATGCCAGCCATCAGCAGGCAGGCCACCGCAAAGTTGCGATCCTTAAGCACGTGCAGGTCAACCACCGGCCTTTTAGCGTACATCAGCCAGTAAATCGCCCCGACGATGCCGGTCAGCGCCAGCAGAGCAAAGGTGACGATAAAGCTGGACTGGAACCAGTCTTCATCTTCGCCCCGGTCCATCATCACCTGCAGACACCCCAGGCCCAGAGTGATCAGGCTGATACCGATATAGTCAACGCGCAGCTTGCCCTTCGCCCATTTACGCTCCCACGGCGGATCTTCCAGCAGTTGATAAATGGCCAGCACGCTGAGAATCCCCACCGGAATATTAATGAAGAATACCCAGCGCCAGCTGTAGTTATCGGTGATCCAGCCGCCCAGCGTCGGGCCCAGCACCGGGGCTACGATGATGGCAATCGAAGAGAGGCCAAACGCCTTACCGCGATCCTCAGGCTTGAAATAGTCCAGCAGCACCGACTGCTGTACCGGCTGCAGGCCACCGCCAAAAAAACCCTGCAAAATACGGAACAGGATGATCTGCCACAGCTCGGTAGCGATACCGCAGAGAAAAGAGCAGACGGTAAACATCACGATACAGATCAGGAAAAACTGTTTTCTTCCCAGCAGCCGGCTGAGGAAGGCTGAAATGGGCAAGACGATGCCGTTGGCGACCAGATAAGAGGTCAGCACCCAGGTGGATTCGTCGTAGCTGGCCGACAGTGACCCCGCCACGTGCGGCAGGGCAACATTGACGATGGTGGTGTCGAGGATCTCCATAAACACCGCCAGCGTCACCGTCATCGCCACCAGCCACGGGTTACTGGCGGGCTTCCAGCTCTGCGCGGAATTCATTCCAGCGTGACCTTCGGTTCAACCGACAGGCCAATCGGCAACGGACGGTTCGGGTCGAGGCCTTTATCAATGACGATTTTCACCGGCACGCGCTGGACAATCTTCACATAGTTGCCGGTAGCATTCTCAGAAGGGAAAGCAGAGAATCGCGAGCCACTGCCCATCTGCACGCTGTCGACGTGTCCTTCCAGCTTCATGTCCGGCCAGGCGTCGACGCCGATTTCAACCTTGTCACCCGGTTTCATCCGCGCCAGCTGTGACTCCTTAAAGTTAGCCACAATCCATACGTCCGGAGACACCAGTGAAAATAATGACGATCCGGCCTGAACCAGTGTACCGACCTGCACGTTACGCTTGGTGACAAAACCGTCGTAAGGGGCACGAACCTCAGTGTAAGAGAGGTTAAGGTTAGCGGTATTGAGCTGCGCCTGGGCCTGTTCCACCTGGCTCTGACGCGCCTCAACATTGGTTTCCTGCTGACGGATTTGCAGTGCGACCTGAGAAGCCACCTCAACCTGAGCCTGGGCATTCGCCAGTTCCGCTCTGGCGCTGCGCAGCTGGGCGTTCGCCGTATCAATATTGCGCTGGGAGGTCGCACGGGGGTCGACGCCGCGCTGACGTTTATCATCCGCCTGGGCGTTCATGTAATTTGCCTGGGCGCGTGCTAACTGTGCCAGCGCCTGGTCTTTCTGTGCCGGATACTGCACTTTAGCCAGCGCCAACTGTGCCTGCGCCTGATGCAGCTGTGCCTGAGCCAGACCGAGCTGCGCCTGCGCCTGTTCGCGCTGGGCGGTGGTATCTCTGGGGTCAATCACGACCAGCAGATCGCCCTTCTTCACCCGCTGGTTATCCTTCACTCTCAATTCGGTAACATAGCCCGATGCTTTAGGCGCAATAGTCACAGCATCAGCTTCAGTAAAAGCATCGTCGGTGGTTTCAATATTTCGGGTCGTCAGCCAGAACCACAGCGCCACCACCAGCATCAGGACGATAACAATCGCCAGAATGACCAGCGGCTTTTTGCCGGGACGTTTACGCTGAACTTCTTCATCTTCATGTGAAGAGCCATTTTGATGCTGATTTTCATCATCGGGTGCGGAAGGTGTTTGATTAGCCATAGTATCCATCAGTAAAAGGTCCCCTGTTCAGGGGACGCAATTTTTTCAGTCTGGTATAACCATAGGGCTAAAATTGACAAATGCCAGGGTTTCCTGACAAAAGCAGAATTGCCTGACGTCAGGAAGCATGAATAAGCAAAAACAATCCCCATCCTGTGAGCAGTGCCCAGAACAGCATCGGCACAGAATAGAGATGGAAGTGCCACCAGATGGCGCGGTCTTTTGCCATCCGCAGCGCGATAAGATTGGCCAGCGACCCCGGCAGCAGGCCGAAGCCACCAATATTCACCGCCCAGGCCAGCAGCACGGAGGGAGGAAGACTGCTCAGTAACAGGATGGTGGCAGGTACATTGCTGATGACCTGAGACAGCCCCGCCGCCATAAGGAACTGCCCCCCCGGTGATAACTGCCCTGTCGTCTGTAGCAACGACTGAATGAACGGCAACCGGGTCAGTAGAAAGACATCAACAAACATCACGATAAACACCACCAGCAGGCTCCAGTCGATCTCCAGCAGGATACGGCGGGCCATGACGAGGAAAACCGCGAACACCAACAGCAGCCCCCAGACGGCGACATTCAGCTCCAGCGCGACGATAAACACCAGATACAGTATCGCACTGGTATACAGCAGAGAACGCTGCCACGTCGCCGCTGCCTGCTCCTGATGACGCTCAATTTTCTTTGCACGAAAACAGAAGACGGTCAGCAGCAGCAGGCTGGCAACCAGCCAGCCGGCCAGCGGCAGCATCTGAACAATAAAGCCGGCAAACCCTGCTTCACCATGACGCCACAGCAAAATATTTTGCGGGTTACCGATTGGCGTCAGGAGCGAGCCGGCATTCACCGCCAGTGCTTCAAAGATAATCAGCCGGGCAACCGGTAACGCAGAGTATTTCCGCAGAGACAGCGTGAGCGGCACCAGAATAAACAGCGCCACATCGTTCGTCAGGAAGGTGGAAAGCAGCGCCGCCGCCGCGACCAGGAACAGTGCCAGCTGGCGCTGATGGCTAAACCCCTGCACCAGGCGTCGACCCAGTACGTCAAAATAGCCGCTGGCTTCGATGCCTTTGGTCAGCATCAGCAGGCCAGAAAGCGTGATAATTGTCGGCCAGTCAACGGTAGCTGGCAGTTCCGCCAGCCGGAAGGGAACAAAACAGGCCAGTATCAGCCCCAAAACTACTAACAGATGCAGAAAATGATCGTGCAAAAAAGGTCTTAGCAATGAGGTCATGCTGACGCGCCATGTAGTGTCCCGACGAACTGACGCTGTGTCACAGTGAATCCGGCCTGCGGGTTATCTTCTCAGGGCGGTTGCAGACAGCGTCAGCGATCGGGGGATAAAGGGGGGTTAACGACTTTCGCTAAATTTTTTGAAGATTGCCAGTGTTTCATCACTGACGTGGTGCTCAATACCTTCGGCATCACGGCGGGCGGTGTCGGGGCTGATCCCCAGCGCCAGCAGGAACGTTTCAACAATATGGTGGCGTTCACGGCTCTCTTCTGCCAGTTTTTCACCTTCCGGCGTCAGGAACACGCCGCGATAAGGTACCTGTTCAACCAGCCCCCCGGTTGCCAGACGTTTCAGCATTTTGGCCACCGTCGGCTGCGACACGCCCAGACGGGCAGCCATATCCACCTGACGGGCCTCACCAAACTCACGGATCAGATCGGAGATCAGCTCGACATAGTCATCGATTAATTCACGGCGGTGCGCTTCCCGCACCTGGCGGAAGCCTTCGACATGCTCTTCTATATCTTTCAGTGGCGCGGGCACTGCAATTTTTGCGCGACGACTCATTAAGCTTCCTCTTCTTATCAACCGACGCATTATATACCGAAAAGCCGCACCAGTCTGTTGTGGCACACAGTGTAAACGAACCACAGGCCAGCACAAAATTTAGCATCTTAGCTATGGCTATAGGGTATAGCCTGTGCTATACCTGATGATAATTCGTTCATATCCTGACAGCCCGGAGGGACATCAGATGAAATTACCACTGTTATTAAGATTATTTTGCCGTTCGCCGTTTACACTGCGGCTGATGCTGCTGGAAATGCTGGTCAATTCGAAGCCTGCCGGTCAGGCTTCTTAACCCGCCACCACCGTAACTGACTATTTTGTCAGCGACTTCACAGAACTTATTGATATTGCTGGTTGCCTTTCAGTAAAACAGCGATTATCGTGCCAGCCTTTCGTTAAGAGTGCAGGCCGATTGGGCACCACCCCACCCCATCCCCCCTTATCTGACGAGTTGTATCAGGCAGTCTGCCACTTCAGCGTCGAACTGAGCGGCCGCTATAGATCTCCCTAATAAGAACCAATAATGAATCTGACATTAATTAAAACTGCGACCGCAGGCCGTTATCGTGCCTGGATTAGCCCGTACCTTGGGCTGTATTTGCTACTGTCCGCCCTGATTAACCTGGCCTTTGGCTACCCGCTAAGCGGGTTATACACGCTGGCCTTTACCGCGCTGCTGGTATTGCTGGCTGCCGTCGCGCCGACGTCACACAAAATACTTATCGCCGCCTGTGCGGTGACGGCAGGCTTCTACTATCCCTTTGGTCAGGTTTACGGCCCGCCTAATTTTAATACCCTGCTGGCACTGCACGCGACAAACGTTGAGGAAGCCAGTGAAATACTGCTGATCTTCCCGCTGCACGACTATTTTATCGGGCTGGCGATCCTTATCACAGGTGCGGTAGCCCTGACGCGTAAAGCGCTGGTGAAACAGGCATGGGGACACCCGGAAAGCGCCTGTCTTGCCTTTGTGCTGGTTGCCTTGCTGACTCAGCCCGTAATGAATCAGCTTACCGGGGGGGTATTTAACCTGAAGGATACCGGCTTCCCGGTGGCGCGCTTCGTAAAAGATACGATTGAAAGCAAGCTGTCGGTCGATAAAGAGATTGACCGTATGAACCAGCTGGCCACGCTGAAAGATGACTGGCATGTGACCGGGGTAAAGCCACAACAGCAAATTTACGTTGTGGTCATTGGTGAAAGCGCCAGGCGAGATGCGCTGGGCGCGTTTGGCGGGCGCTGGGATAACACGCCATTTGCCAGCCAGCTGAACGGACAATTTTTTACCCGCTACACCTCAGCGGCATCGTCCACGCAAAAATCCCTGGGCCTGACGCTGACCCAGGTCGTCAACGGTCAGCCCGAATATCAGAACAATATTATTACCCTGGCCAATCGCGCCGGTTTTGATACCTGGTGGTTGTCGAATCAGGGGCAGATTGGCCAGTTTGATACCCCGATAGCCAGCATTGCCCGCCGGGCGAAACATGTGCATTTCCTTAAAAGCGGAGACTTCGAGGCCGACAAAGCCACCCGCGATGAAGATCTGCTCAGTTTTACTCCGGCGGCACTGACCCGACCGGTCGATCGTCCCCGCCTGCTGGTTTATCACCTGGTCGGTTCTCACCCAAAAGCCTGCGACCGGACGCGGGGGCGCTATGTGGAGCGCCTGCACTCGCTGGAGACCTCCTGCTACCTCTACAGCGTGACGCAGACCGACGGCTTCCTGCAGCAGCTCTGGCAGCAGTTGCACAGCAGCGGACTGAGCTTTTCGATGATCTATTTTTCCGATCACGGGCTGGCCTTTAAAGAAAAAGGCACCCGCAATGAATACCTGACCCATGATGATAAATACCGGCAGAACTTTGAGGTGCCCCTGTTTATCAGCTCAGGTAATGACCGCCGCCATCAGAAGATTGATACGCCCCGTTCGGCCAATGACTTTATGATGTTGTTCTCGCAGTGGACGGGCATCCAGAGTCAGGAAATTGTACCAGCCTATCGCTTTGTCTCTGCCGAGAAAGCACCGGCCATTCAGGTGACCAACTTTGCCCTGAAGCGCCTGCCGTTTAGCCAGCTACAGCAGGACCCTTTTGCAAAATAAGCAGAAAACCCTGACCATCAGACAAAAAAAATCCGCCCCGGGGGGCGGATTCTTCAACGTCAGTCCGGAAACCGGACTTGCGGTTAGCAACTTAGAAGCTGTAACCTACGCCAGCAGTCCAGGTGCCAACGTCAACGTTGCGGATACGGCTCTGCTCGTAGCCCACGTCCAGAGCGATGTCCTGGATTGGGTTGAACTGCAGGCCAGCACCGTAGGAGAAGCCTACGTCGCTTGAATTATAACGCTCACGGTTTGGTTCGTTGTACTGGTATTTGCCATAGCCGATACCCACAACACCGTAGATGCTTGCCCAGTCATTCAGACGGTAAGCTGGACCACCAGTGATGCCATAGTACTGGCCCTTGATGTAGTCGCCTGCATCGGTACGATCTTTCTCAGTGTAAGTGAAAGAACCGATCCAACCCAGTGCATCGCTGCCGTTTTCGTAGCGGTACTTCAGGTTGAAACCGTTAGCTTTGTTTGCCACGCCCTGGTAATCGCTCTGAGCGTAACCACCGGTAACGGTGCTCTGTGCCATTGCTGAACCAGCAGATACCGCCAGTACGCAAGCTAAAGCTGAAAGACATGCAATTTTTTTCATAACCACCTCAAATGTGAAAGTACTTCTCTCCTGACAACGCTGAAAATATAACAAAAACCAGCAAGAAACTCTGCCCTGATTTTGTTGTCTAACAGAATGTTTGGTGTAACAGAAAGTTAATGATACACCCTATGTCATTCTTTTTTCTTATAATTCATGCGCTTTTCCCTGCTTTATTTTTAATTGTAAAAAAAGCTTCATTGAGATAAATCCTAATCATTTCTGACATTTCTTTACTGAACTGGCACTGAATTTTAAGAAAATCGGACTTTTCGCGCAGAATTTTTTCCTGCGTTACTGAGATTCCCCGAGCCTTTCAGTACACTGTCATCGCAGACTGTCCTCATAAACGGAACCTTAAAGGCGGGAACACAGGATGTCCTCTTCACGTATTAACAATGCTGTCTGGCTTCCTGTGCTGGTGCTTCTGATTGCCATGACCTCCATTCAGGGCGGAGCAGCGCTGGCCAAAACCCTCTTCCCTACCGTCGGTGCGCCGGGTATCACCGCGCTAAGGCTGGGTCTGGGCACACTGATACTGTGCGCCATCTTTAAGCCCTGGCGGCTGCGTTTTACACGTCAGCAAATTGTCCCTCTGGTCATTTATGGGCTGGCCCTGGGCGGCATGAACTACACCTTCTATTTATCAATACAAACCGTACCGCTGGGTATTGCCGTGGCGCTGGAGTTCACGGGACCGCTGGTGCTGGCGCTTGCCGGCTCACGCCGCCCGCTCGATTTTCTCTGGGTGGCGCTGGCCGTCACCGGGCTGATTTTCCTCCTGCCGGTCGGACACAATATCAATAGCATTGATCCCATCGGGGCGTTGTACGCGCTGACCGCGGGTGCCCTGTGGGCAGTCTATATTCTGTCGGGCAAACGGGCAGGCAGCCAGCACGGTCCGGCTACCGTCGCGGCCGGTTCCCTGATCGGCGCGCTGGTCTTCGTCCCGCTGGGGCTGGTGTACGCCAATCCGGGAATATGGACGCTGTCACTGATCCCTATTGGTCTGGCGATCGCCGTGCTGTCCAGCGCCCTGCCCTACTCGCTGGAGATGGTGGCCCTGACCCGTCTGCCTGCGCGTACTTTTGGTACGCTGATGAGCCTGGAGCCCGCGATGGCCGCGATGTCCGGCATGCTGTTCCTTGGCGAGCGGCTGACGCTGGTACAGTGGCTGGCCCTGCTGGCCGTTATTACCGCCTCTGCGGGCTCGACCCTGACCATGCGCCCGCCGAAGAGTGACATTGACCCGGTAGGGGAAATCAGGGAATAAAACAGGCCCCGTCGGTTTAAATATTCCCCCGGCAGATAACAGGCTGGCGGGGGTATTTTTTAGCAAGCGTCGTCACGTGCCAGTTAATTAAACAGCAATGAAACATCCTGTCATTATTATAATCAAATTGAATTAAAAATTTAGCAAAAAATCAATAAACTTTAAAAAACAGCAAGTTAAATATAAAAAATAAATAACAATCATTCGCATTTTTATTTTCCATCCCTGCCAGCCTCGCCTAATTTCTCAACAGCCGACTGCTATTCCAGCAATAGGCCGTATCTTTCCTGCAGGGTTTAAAAATGGTGCTATACTTATTTCCGTATTCAATTAGGACAACCTGACTTCAAGAGGATATTAATGATGAGTACCGCTAAACTGGTTAAAGCAAAATCTTCTGATCTGATTTACACCCGTAACGACGTGGCCGAAGACGACAAAAAAGCCACCATTGAGGTGCTTAATCGTCTGGTTATTGAATTTATTGATCTGTCCCTGATCACCAAGCAGGCCCACTGGAACATGCGTGGCGCTAACTTCATCGGTGTGCATGAGATGCTGGATGGCTTCCGCACGGCGATCACGGAACATCAGGATACTATCGCAGAACGTGTCGTGCAGCTGGGCGGCGTGGCGCTCGGTACCACGCAGATTGTGGCGGACAGAACCCCTCTGAAAAGCTACCCGCTGAATATTCACAGTGTGCAGGACCATCTAAAAGCACTGGCTGACCGCTATGGCATCGTCGCTAATGACGTACGTAAAGCGATTGGTGAAGTCGCGGATGAAGACACGGCAGACATCTTTACCGCAGCCTCCCGCGATCTGGATAAATTCCTCTGGTTCATCGAAGCTAACATCGAATAACGCCACCGACACCGCGTTATCGGGTGATATCAGTCACCCTTTTAAAAAACAGAGGAATATTTCCTCTGTTTTTTTTTGCTTTTCTTGTTCAAAAGTAAGACGTCAGCGACATTTAATTGCTACCCCCCGCCACTATCTGTTGTTTTTATCGCGCAATTTGCTAAAACTGCTGCTGCACCACAATGAACACAGCGCACCAAATTGGGGCACCACAACAGTGCGCGCTGTCGAACCCTGTCAACAACATGAAAAAAATGGGCTTTCAACGTATTGTTTTTAAAAAACATTTATAAGTTGGCACGATTCTTTCATAGGGCTGCGGGCATTTAATCGGAAAAGACCTTTCCCGAGAAGCGATAAGGATAAAATGATGAAGTCAATTTTTAAGGTTTCTCTTGCTGCGCTGACGTTAGCGTTTGCCATGTCTTCCACGGCTGCTGACAAAAAACTGGTTGTTGCTACCGATACCGCTTTCGTGCCTTTTGAATTCAAACAGGGTGATAAATATGTCGGTTTCGACATTGACCTGTGGGATGCGATCGCGAAGCAGCTGAACATGGAATATACCCTGAAGCCTATGGATTTCAGCGGCATCATCCCTGCACTGCAAACCCGTAACGTTGACCTGGCGCTGGCCGGGATCACCATTACCCCAGAGCGTCAGAAAGCCATTGATTTCTCAGACGGCTACTACAAAAGCGGCCTGCTAGTCATGGTGAAAGCCGGCAATGATGCCATTAAAAGCATCAACGATCTGAACGGCAAAGTCGTGGCAGTGAAGAGCGGCACCGGGTCGGTTGACTACGCTAAACAACACATTAAATTTAAAGATCTGCGTCAGTTCCCGAATATCGATAATGCCTATATGGAATTGGGCACCAACCGTGCCGATGCGGTTCTGCACGATACACCTAATATCCTTTACTTCATCCATACCGCAGGTAAAGGCCAGTTCAAAGCCGTCGGTGACTCTATTGAAGCCCAGCAGTACGGCATCGCCTTCCCGAAAGGCAGCGATGAACTGCGCGAAAAAGTGAACGGCGCACTGAAAACGCTGCGCGAGAACGGCACCTATAACACTCTCTACAAAAAATGGTTCGGCAGCGAACCTAAATAATAAGAACAGTCATGTCGTCCTTAAACGCAGCAGTGTGATGCTCCTGCGTTTTTTCCACATCAACAAAATGGTTTAGATCCGGAGAATAAACATGCAGTTTGACTGGAGCGCCATCTGGCCTGCAATTCCAATCCTGCTTGAAGGTGCCAAAATGACCCTGTGGATTTCGGTCCTCGGTCTGCTTGGTGGTGTCATCATTGGTCTGGCAGCGGGCTTTGCCCGTGCCTACGGTGGCTGGCTTTCAAGCAACATCGCGCTGGTTTTCATTGAACTGATCCGTGGCACGCCGATTGTGGTGCAGGTAATGTTTATCTATTTCGCCCTGCCTATGGCCTTGCCTGACTTCAGGATTGACCCGTTCACCGCTGCCGTGGTGACCATCATGATCAACTCCGGTGCTTATATCGCTGAAATTACCCGTGGTGCGGTCCTGTCAATTAACCGTGGCTTCCGTGAGGCCGGCCTGGCGCTGGGGCTCTCCAGCCGCGAGACGCTGCGCTACGTGATTATGCCGCTGGCACTGCGCCGCATGCTGCCGCCGCTGGGTAACCAGTGGATCGTCAGCATTAAGGACACCTCGCTGTTTATCGTCATTGGCGTGGCAGAACTGACCCGTCAGGGGCAGGAAATTATCGCTGGTAACTTCCGCGCGCTGGAAATCTGGAGCGCCGTTGCTGTTATCTATCTGATTATTACGCTGGTGCTGAGTTTTGTTCTGCGTCGCCTAGAGAGAAGGATGAAAATCCTGTGATTGAATTTAAGAATGTCTCCAAGCACTTCGGTGCCACCCAGGTTTTGCATGATATCGACCTGAAAATTAATCAGGGCGAAGTGGTCGTCATTATCGGCCCTTCCGGCTCGGGTAAATCGACGCTGCTGCGCTGCATCAATAAGCTGGAAGAGATCACCAGCGGTGAGCTGATTGTCGACGGCAAGAAGGTCAATGACCCGAAAGTGGACGATCGTCTAATCCGTCAGGAAGCTGGCATGGTGTTTCAGCAGTTCCACCTGTTCCCACAGATGAGTGCTCTGGACAACGTGGCTTTCGGACCGATCCGCGTGCGCGGCGCGAAGAAAGAAGAAGCGCAGCGCCTGGCACGCGAACTGCTGGGTAAAGTCGGCCTGGCTGAACGGGCTAACCACTTCCCTTCCGAGCTGTCCGGTGGCCAGCAGCAGCGCGTGGCGATTGCCCGTGCGCTGGCGGTTAAACCCAAGATGATGCTGTTTGATGAGCCGACCTCCGCACTTGACCCGGAACTGCGCCACGAAGTACTGAAGGTTATGCAGGACCTGGCCGAAGAGGGCATGACGATGGTGATCGTGACCCACGAAGTCGGCTTCGCACGGAAAGTGGCCTCACGCCTGATCTTCATTGATAAAGGCCGTATTGCCGAAGACGGCAACCCTGACGAGTTAATCTCCAACCCGCCAAGTGCCCGTCTGCGTGAGTTCCTGCAGCACGTGTCGTAATCCCTTCAGGGGCGAACCCGCTTTCGCCCCTGCTTTCATCTTTGTCTCAAAACGATCCGCTTTTCTCCCTCCCCCGCCTTAAGGTCTATACTTCTCTGCTGCGCGCCACCACAGGAGAAGAGGATGTCAGGGTTCGCCACGTCGATGCGTATCGTTTTGATGCTGCTGCTCACCGGTTTTATCCCCCCCACTCACGCCGTTACGCTGCCCGCCGCCGCCGTCGCTGCCTCAGCGTCACACCCTGCGTCTGACAGCCAGGCAGAGCCGGATATCGGAGATAAAAAGGCCGCTTATGCTGCACTGGCTAACATCCTGGAAAACGATCGGTCCCGCCAGGCGCTTATCGACCAGCTACGCAACGCGGCCGCTACGCCGGACAGCGTGAAAGAGCCTGTACTCACGCCCCCCACGGAAGAGGAGGACAAAACCGTGCTGCAGGGCGTCACTGATGTCAGCCGCCATTTTGGCGGAGAGTTTGCTTCGCGCCTGCAGCAGCTTCACCACAATATTGCTAACGCCCCGCACAAACCGTTTAATCAGCAAACGTTTTTCAATGCCCTGCAGCATTTCGCCATGCTGGCGGCGGGCCTGTTTGCGTTTTACTGGCTGATACGCTGGGCGGTGACGCCGCTTTACCGTCGAATGGGGGCCTGGGGCCGTGAAAAAAATGCCGATCGCCGCAGCTGGCTGCATTTACCGGCGATGATCGCTGCTGCCTTTGTCATCGATCTTCTGCTGCTGGTACTGGCGCTGTTTGTCGGGCAGATCCTCAGCGATAATATGAACGCAGGGAGCCGCACCATTGCCTACCAGCAGGGTCTGTTCCTCAATGCCTTTGCGCTGATTGAATTCTTTAAGGCTATCCTGCGCCTGCTGTTCTGCCCGCGTTATCCCCAACTGCGCTTCTTTCACCTCAGCGATGCGCGAGCGCACTACTGGAACACCCGCCTGAGCTGGTTAAGCGGGCTGATTGGCTATGGCCTGCTGGTCATCGTGCCAATTGTGTCTAATCAGGTGAACGTACAGGTGGCGGCGCTGGTTAATGTCGCAGTGATGGGGGTGATGACCGTCTGGGCGCTGTATCTGATATTCCATAATAAACGCAACATCCAGCATGAGCTGACGCGCCTTGCCGACCGTTCACTGGCCTTCTTCGCGCTGTTTATTCGTGCCTTTTCACTGGTCTGGCACTGGCTGGCCAGCGCCTATTTTATTGCGCTATTTCTGTTTTCTATGTTCAACCCCGGTGACAGCCTGCAATTTATGATGGCGGCAACCGTACGTTCGCTGGCCATCATCAGCCTGGGGGCGCTGGTATCCGGGATGCTGACGCGCTGGATCAGTAAAACGATTGTGCTGTCACCAGAACTGCACCGCAGTTACCCGGAACTGCAAAGTCGGGTAAACGGCTGGGTCTCAGCAATGCTCAAGCTGGCGCGCATTATTACCGTCTTTGCCGTCACCCTGCTGTTACTCAACGCCTGGGAACTGTTCGACCTGTGGCACTGGCTGACGGTGGGGGCAGGTGAAAAGCTGGTGGATATTATCATCCGCATCGTCATGATCCTGTTCTTCTCTGCCGTAGGCTGGACACTGCTGGCAAGCATGATCGAGAGCCGTCTGGCCTCCGACTCCCACGGCCGCCCGATGCCCAGCGCACGCACGCGCACGTTATTGACGCTGTTCCGCAATGCGCTGGCGGTCATCATCAGTACCATCACGATTATGATTCTGCTGTCGGAGATTGGGGTCAATATCGCACCGCTGCTGGCGGGGGCCGGGGCACTGGGTCTGGCGATCTCCTTCGGTTCACAAACGCTGGTCAAAGACATTATTACCGGGGTGTTTATTCAGTTCGAGAATGGCATGAACACTGGCGATCTGGTGACCATCGGAGCTATCACCGGCACGGTAGAACGGATGTCGATCCGGTCCGTTGGCGTCCGTCAGGATACCGGGGCTTACCATATTATTCCCTGGTCTTCGATCACCACCTTCGCCAACTTTGTTCGCGGCATCGGGTCGTTTGTCGCCAATTATGACGTTGACCGGCGGGAAGACGCGGAACGCGTCAACGCCACGCTTCAGGCCGCGGTTCAGGAACTGCTGGAAGATGAGAGCATTCGAGGCATGGTGATTGGTGAGCCGTCGTTCTCGGGCCTGGTGGGGTTGACCGATCGGTCATTTACCGTCCGTGTGTCGTTTACCACCCAACCGCTGAAGCAGTGGACGGTGCGTTTTGCGCTGGACGACAGGGTGAAAAAGCACTTTGATGCGGCAGGAATACAGGCACCACACCAGACGGTGCAGGTGATGCAAAGCGGGCCCCTGACTGACGGGGCTGCCGGTATGGCAGCCCTAGAGGCCCCGCTGTAAAACGATTATTTACTGAGTAAACGGGTACGCTGTGGCTGCTCCATAAAGCTCCAGGCAAGGAAGCGGCTCTGTTTCTGCCCCTGTGCCATTTCCACGGTACGCATGGCAGCTACGTCCGCCTCTTCCAGCGCCCGCCACAGGTCCGGCAGGTGCTCCTTACGCGATACCAGCGTGGTGAACCACACGCACTGGCGGCCGAAGCGGGTACTCTCATCGATCATACGGTTGATAAACGCCACTTCGCCGCCCTCACACCACAGTTCTTCCTGCTGGCCGCCGAAATTAAGTGGTGAATGGCGATCAAGCCCCAGATTGCGCAGTTTGCGCTGGCTTCCCTGGTGCGCCTCGGCGGCAGAGGCGTGGAACGGCGGGTTACACAGCACGGCCTGATACAGCTCGTTTTTGTGAATAACACCGTTGAAAATTGCGTTAGTGTCTTTCTGACGTCGCAGACGGATGGCGCGGTTAAGGCCCGGGTTTGCTGCGATAATGGCATTCGCGGAGGCCATTGCCTGCTCATTCACTTCGCTGCCGGTAAAACGCCACTGGTATTCACTGTGGCCGATCAGCGGGTAGATCAGGTTCGCGCCACAGCCAACGTCCAGTACGTTAATATCCCGCGGCACCACGCGACGGTTATCTTCCGCCAGCAAATCAGCCAGGTGATGAATATAGTCAGCACGCCCTGGCACAGGCGGGCAGAGGAAACCTTCCGGGATATCCCAGTGGGCAATCTGATAAAAATGGCTCAGCAGGGCCTGGTTCAGCGCCTTAACGGCATCGGGATTGCCGAAGTCAACGGACTCGCTGCCCCAGTTATTGACCGCGACAAAAGGTGCCAGGGGAGGATGGCTGGCAATCAGCGCGGCAAAATCGTAACGACCGCGATGACGATTACGGGGGTGAAGCACATTTTTTTCTACAGGGGTTTTCATCAGTCATTCTCTTATCAGCAGACGCGTAAGATACCTGCTGAGCTATTAATGGTAAACCACTGGCAGATAATTCACGCGCTGTGCCTGCGGGTGGGCAGCGCATGCTGACAGAAAAAAGGCCTGACAGGCCTGATTTTTATGCTGCCTATTTCGCCAGCGCTTTCATCGCTTCGAGATCGGCTAATGACGTAAACTCGCAGCTTAGTAATGTCTTACCTGGGATCCCCTGCGCTTCACGGGCAGTGATCGCCACGCGTCCCATTTCCGGTGAGGGCTGGTCGGCATCGTCTAATACGCGAATGTAGCTTTTGGTCGCCACGATCATCGGGTTTTTTGGCTCAGGCGTTAACTGATACGTTTTCGCCAGCTCGTCGGCTTTATTGCCTTCGACCAGCACGCCGTAGGTGCTACCAGCCAGCACAAAGGCGTTGGTACTGTACCCATCTTTGACCACAGCTTCAGCCAGCGGGTAAACCGCCATTGCCCCCACCAGCTGATATTTGGACACTTTTTCCGCTTCATTGTAGAGCGCGCTGGCGGTCTTGGTGGTGTAAGCTGGTTTGCATAATGCGGCATCAAAAAATGCACTATTATCCGCCGCCCTCGCCGCTGTGGCCGAAAAAAGGACTGCAGCAGCAATCAGAAAAGGGGTGGCAGTAAAACGCGTCGCGTTTGAATACATGTAAAGCTCCTTAAAATTAAGTTCCTTAAAAATATACGGGTATAGCTTCATAGATAGCGCCCTAATATATTGCATGTTTCAAATGATTTCCCAACTGAATGTATGTGGCTTAATCCATTACTATTTATCTTTATTACGACAGGAGTTCCCTTTGCGTACACGTCATTCCTATCAGCCCAAACAGGGCCACGGCCTGCCGCACGATCCGCTGAATGCGATTATCGGCCCGCGCCCGATTGGCTGGATCAGTTCGCAGAACGCAGCTGGGCAGCGCAACCTTGCCCCTTACAGCTTTTTCAACTGTTTTAACTACCGGCCGCCGGTGATTGGCTTTGCCAGCAGCGGCTGGAAAGACAGCGTGGCAAACATCGTTGAAACCCGGGAGTTTGTCTGGAACCTGGCGACACGTTCGCTGGCCGTACCAATGAATGAAAGCTCAGCCTCTCTTGCCCACGGCGAGGATGAGTTTGCCTATGCGGGGCTCACTGCCCTGCCCGGCACCCTGGTGAACGTCAGTATGGTGGCCGAAAGCCCGGTCAATTTTGAGTGCCGACTCTCACAGTGCATCCAGTTGCAAACCGCCGATGGCGAACAAATCCCGACCTGGCTGGTATTGGGCGAAGTGGTAGCGATCCATATTGATCAGGATCTGCTGGTGGAAGGGATCTATCAGACGGCGAAAGCAGAACCGATCCTGCGTGCAGGTGGCCCCTCAGCCTATTACGGCATCAGTGAAGCTTTGAAGTTTGATATGGTCAGGCCGGATGCACGCAACAGCTAAACGCTGAACCTACGCACTGACCTCACAGGCGGCCTTTTTTTGCTATGATAGCGGCTCTGAAAACCGTTTGTCATGGAGTGATTATGAAACGCATCGCCATCGATATGGATGAAGTTATCGCTGACTTTCATCCTAAGATGTTAACCACATGGAACGCGCATTTTTCACAGCAGCTGACGCTGGATGAGCTCAACCTGTTTAATCTGCATCAGGAAGATCCGGCAAAACTGGCTGAAATTTTTGAGCTGGTCGGCGATCCGTCATTCTTTGCCGATCTCGGCGTCATTGCCGACAGCCAGCGGGTGATCGCCAGCCTGAGCGAACATTATGAGATCTTTATCACCACCGCGGCGATGGAGGTACCGACTTCCTTCAACGCCAAGTTCCAGTGGCTGAAGACTCATTTCCCGGCGATTAAACCCAGCAATATCGTGTTCTGTGGCAATAAAAGCATTATCAATGCCGACTATATGATCGATGACAATGTGATTAACTTCGCCAACTTCTGCGGGGAAGGCATACTCTATTCTGCCCCGCATAACCGCCATGTGACGGGTTACCGACGCGTAGAGAACTGGCGAGAAATTGAAACCCTGCTGCTCTAGGGCAAAAATAAGGGCGCAACGGCGTTGCGCCCGATGCGGCAATCGCTTAGCGGGGGCCGTTTAGCAGGGTGCCGATCAGTTGCCTGAGCAGCGGCTGTAGCCTGGTCGCTTTATCCTCACGCCAGCGAAAAGGCGGCTGTTCATCCATGTAGTTACACTGTGCCAGCTCCAGCTGGATGGCGTGCTGTCCCTCTTCTGGCCTGCCGTACGCACGGGTAATGTACCCCCCTTTAAAGCGCCCGTTCAGCACCCAGCTAAACGCAGACTGTGCCTGGAAGCATGCCGTCAGCCGCTGGGTGATGTCCGTGCTGCAGCTTGCGCCGTCGTTAGTCCCCAGGTTCAAATCCGGCAGCTGGCCGTCAAACAATCGCGGGATAACGGAGGCAATCGAATGGGCATCAAACAGCAGCGCATAGCCATGCTGCTGTTTGAGACGCGCCAGCTCCTGTTGAATCTTGTCATGATACGGCTGCCAGATGTCGTGCAGGTAGCCCTCACGCTGCGCCGGGGTGGGGGTTTTTCCCGCCATAAAGGTCGGCGTACCGTCAAACAGCGTTTCCGGATACAGACCGGTGGTGGCTGTGGTGTAGAGCGCCTGATTATCTGGCGGGCGATTGAGATCAATCACAAAGCGGGAGTAGTTACCCACCAGCACGCTGATGCCCATTTCACGGGCAAAATTGTACAGCTGGGGAATATGCCAGTCGGTGTCTGGCAGGCCCCTGGCAGCATCGCTCAATCCCGCATCGACTTCCGGCGTCAGCTGCGTCCCCGCATGGGGAATACTGAGTAGCAGCGGTAGCGTGCCCGCGCTGAACTGAAAAGCCTTCATCGCTCTTCTCCTTTATAGATTACCCGGCAGGGCAACTGTCCGCCAAGCCAGTAAACCAGTTCAGCCGGACGGGCAAGCGGCCAGTGAACGAAATCGGCCCGCTTGCCACTTTCCAGCGATCCCAGACGATTATCGAGTCCCAGCGCCCGTGCGCCGTGGAGAGTCACTCCGGCCAGCGCCTCTTCCGGCGTCAGACCAAACAGCGTACAGCCCATATTGAGCATCAGACGCAGGGACAATGCAGGAGAAGTGCCGGGGTTAGCGTCACTGGCCAGCGCCATCGGGACCTGGTAGCGGCGAAACAGCTCAACGGGTGGCCGCTGCGTCTCACGCAGCAGGTAGAAAGCGCCCGGCAGCAGGACGGCCACCGTGCCATGCTGGGCCATGGCCGCCACATCGCTTTCTGTGGCGTATTCCACGTGGTCGGCAGACAGCGCGTTAAATTCGGCAGCAAGCTTACTCCCTCCCAGCGACGACAGCTGCTCCGCGTGCAGCTTCACCGGCAATCCCAGTGCCTGTGCGGCTGTAAACACCCGCCGTACCTGTTCGGGCGAAAACGCCAGATGTTCGCAGAAAGCATCAACCGCGTCGGCCAGGCCTGCGGCGGCGACCTGGGGCAGAAGCTGGTCGCAGATGACGTCAACCCAGGCGTCAGGCTGATGCTGATATTCCGGCGGCACCGCATGGGCAGCCAGGCAAGTGGCCTGAATCTGCACGGGCATCTGCTGCGCCAGCTGTCGGATGGCCTGCAGCATGCGCAGCTCACTGGCAACTTCAAGCCCGTAACCGGACTTGATCTCCACGGTGGTCACCCCTTCAGCCAGCAGGTGCGCCAGACGCTGGCGGGCGCTTGCCACCAGTCCGGCCTGGGAAGCCGCCCGCGTTTCGCGAACGGTCGAGAGGATCCCTCCCCCCGCAGCGGCAATGTCGCTGTAGCTGACGCCGTTGAGACGCTGTTCAAATTCATGACTGCGATCGCCGCCGAAAACCAGATGCGTATGGCAGTCCACCAGCCCTGGCGTCACAATCCCACCGCCCAGATCGTTGCGCTGGCCAGCCTGAATATGAGCGCTGTGCGCCTCAGGCCCGACCCAGACAATCTCTTCGCCGCTGACGGCAATCGCGCCCTGTTCAATGATGCTGTATCGCCCCCCCTGCATGGTGACAATATCAGCCCCATACCAGAGATGGTCACAGTTGAGTTGCTGGTTCATCCGCTCTCCCACGTTGCGCACTTTACTGTTAATCCATAAGTATGTATATGTATATACAACCTCAATGCACAGGAAGCAACCATGACTCGCTTTTTTGCGCCCCGCGCCCTGCTGGCTGCTGGCTGGCACCACAATGTTGTGATCGAGGTCGATCCTCAGGGTATGATCCTCGCCACTACCGCCAACAGTACGCCTGAGGGAGCGCAGCGTCTCAATGGCACCGTTCTCCCGGCGATGGCTAATCTGCACTCCCATGCGTTTCAGCGCGCCATGGCCGGGCTGGCTGAAGTGGCCGGCGATCCCCAGGACAGCTTCTGGACCTGGCGTGACCTGATGTACCGGATGGTGCAGCGCCTGTCGCCGCAGCAGATCGGCGCAATTGCCACCCATCTCTATGTTGATATGCTGAAAGGCGGCTATACGCAGGTCGCCGAATTCCACTATCTGCACCATCAGCCCGACGGGCGTCCCTATTCCGACGATGCCATGCTGCAGCAGCTGATTCTCGCCGCTGAACAGAGCGGCATCGGCCAGACGCTGTTGCCGGTGCTGTACAGCTACGCCGGGTTTGGCAGCCAGCCCGCACAGCCGGGGCAAAAGCGTTTTATCCAGGATACTCAGCAATATCTTGCCCAGCAGCAGCGCCTGCAAACGCTGATGACCGGGCGGCCGCTGCATAACCAGGGGATCTGTTTCCACTCCCTGCGCGCGGTCAGCGAACAGCAGATGCGGGAGGTGCTGGACCAAAGCCCCGGCGACTGGCCCGTGCATCTCCATATCGCCGAACAGGAAAAAGAGGTTAACGACTCGCTGGCCTGGAGCGGCGAACGGCCGGTCAGCTGGCTGCTCGACCGCTTTGACGTCAACCACCGCTGGTGCCTGATTCACGCCACCCACCTTAATGACGAGGAAATCCACCGGCTTGCTGCCAGTCAGGCCGTTGCCGGCCTGTGCCCGACCACCGAGGCGAATCTGGGTGACGGTATTTTTCCGGCGACGGAGTATGTGGCACAGGGGGGACGCTGGGGGATTGGCTCAGACAGCCATGTCTCGCTGGACATCGTGGAAGAACTGCGCTGGCTGGAATATGCCCAGCGTCTGCGCGATCGCCGCCGCAACCGGATCGTCACGGCACAGCAGGCTTCGGTAGGCGATGTCCTCTTTCAGCAGGCCCTGGCCGGCGGGGCGCAGGCCTGTGGCGTGAAAACCGGGAGCCTGCAGCCAGGCTTCCGCGCGGACTGGCTGGTGCTGGGCGGGGATGCCCTGCTGGACAGCACCCCGGATGCTTCGCTGCTCAACCGCTGGCTGTTTGCCGGCCAGCGCACGCAGATACAGGATGTCTTCGTTGCCGGGCAGCAGCGTATTCACGCAGGTCAGCACGCCCGCCAGGCTGAAACGGATGCCGGACTGCGTGACGCGCTGGAGGCACTGCGATGATCCATCTTTATGACAGCGCCAGGCTTGCGGTAAGTCCATGGCGCAACGGCGGCGGCGAAACGCGGGAGATCATCAGTTATCCCCCCGGTTCGCCAGATTTTGACTGGCGCATCAGCATTGCCACCATTGCCGCTGACGGCGCTTTTTCATCATTTCCGGGCGTCGACCGGATCATTACCCTGCTGAGTGGTGACGTGACACTCTACCGCCATGACGCTTTATACCGGCGGCTGCCGCTTCATCAGCCGTTTGCCTTTGCCGGAGAAGAGCCCATTAACGCCCGCCTGTCCGGTCAGACCAGTACCGACTTTAATCTGATGGCGCGGCGTAATGCTTACCGGCCGGATGCCGGGATCGCTACCATCCGTTTTGCTCCAGCCAGCGCCGTGGCCGGCGTGGTGTATGTGCTTGCCGGGCAGTGGCAGCATCAGCAAACGCTGCTGTCAGCCGGTCAGGGAGCCTGGTGGGAAAATCGCGGTGGGGCCTTTATTCCGCTCTCTGCCGACGCCCGCCTTCTGTGGGGTACGCTGGAACCCAGAGAGCAGGCAACGCCTCTGCGGCTCGAAGTCTGACGGCTGTCAGCCGTGACCTTTAAAGCGCCCCAACAGCTTATAACGCGACCCCGGATAGAGCAGGCGCGCGTAGGTAACAATTTTCCCGTCACTCCAGGTCTGGCGACGGATCAACAGGCAGGGCTCCTGTGCCTCAATCGCCAGGTGGCGACACTGCTGAACGTCGGGCAGGACCGCTTCGACAATATGCTCTCCTGCCGTTAGCGGCGCTACGCGCATCAGATAGGTGTAGGGCGTCTGATTCGCGTAATCCTGTTGCAGATAATCCGGGGCCATCTGCGGGTTAACCAGACGATCCTCCAGCTGCACCGGCTGCTCATTCTCATAGTGCACCATCAGCGAATGAAACAGCGGTTGGCCGGGGGTTAACCCCAGCACGGCAGCCTGTTCCGGATCGGCCTTCGTTTCACACAGCGTGAGAATGTTGCAGCTGTGACGGTGCCCGCGCTGGGCGATCTCTTCCGCGATGTTATGTACTTCCAGCATGGCGGTGTAGCCCTTGACCTCAGCGACAAACGTTCCGACCCCCTGCATACGGATCAGATAGCCTTCGCTGGTGAGCTCACGCAGCGCGCGGTTAATGGTCATCCGGCTTACGCCGAGTTCATTGACCAGCTCGCTCTCCGACGGCACCCGCTGATTGGCTTTCCAGACGCCTTCGCTGATCTGGCTGATGATGGCCTGTTTAACACGCAGGTAAATCGGGGCAGGCTGATCGCTCATGGCTGCAGAAAGTTGTGAAATGGCAGTCTGAACGACCATGGATATTTCCTTAATTAACTGATAACGGCAGTTTACTGGCTAAATTCTGATATGTATAGACATCCTCCCTGCCCTGTTATCCGGCGCTCTGCCCTCAGGTGGTGCAGCGGAGAAACGTTTCAGCCAGTGACCTTTCCCTTGCAGGGCGTATCCATCATCCCCCTGTCACTGTCACCCGTTTTGTGACACAGCTGGCACAATGCTTGCAGGTTGTATAGACAAGACTATACGTATGTGATTCACTCAATAGCATCTTGTTAACAAAATTCAATACAACCCTAGTTGTCTATACAGGAGTATACCATGTCACTGACTACGCATCATTGCCTGCTGACGCCGGGCAAGGTGGATCTGGCTACGCTAAAAGCTATTTATCGCGGAGGAGTCACACTGGCGCTGGACGACACATCGCGCAGCCGTATTCAGCAGGCGAGTGCCACGGTGGCTGCCATTGTCAAAGAAGGTAAAGTGACCTACGGCATCAATACCGGCTTTGGCAAATTGGCACAGACGACCATTCCCACAGAGCGCCTGGCTGAACTGCAGCGTAATCTCGTGCTGTCGCACAGCGTCGGACTGGGCGATCTGCTGCCGGACGATGTCGTGCGGGTGATTATGGCGACCAAGGTCATCAGTCTGGCACGCGGTCATTCGGGGATCCGCATTGAGCTGGTCGATGCGCTGATCGCCCTGTTTAATGCCGGAGTGATGCCCTGTATTCCGGAAAAAGGATCGGTCGGTGCTTCCGGCGATCTGGCTCCGCTGGCGCACCTGTCCCTGATGCTGCTGGGCGAAGGGGACGTGCGGGTGAAAGGCAAAATGATGCCCGCCACGGAAGGGCTGGCCCTGGCCGGTCTGCAACCGATTGTTCTGGGGCCGAAAGAGGGCCTTGCGCTGCTGAACGGCACTCAGGTATCGACCGCGCTGGCGCTGCGCGGCCTGTTTGAGGGCGAAAACGTGTTTGCCGCCGGACTGGTGGCCGGGGCCCTGTCACTGGAAGCCATCAAGGGTTCGATCAAACCTTACGACCGTCGCATTCATGAGGCACGCGGCCAGCAGGGGCAGATTGACGTTGCCGCGGCCGTTTCGGCGCTGCTGGAGGGCAGTCATATCCTGACATCGCACGCTAACTGCGGACGAGTGCAGGACCCCTACTCCATTCGCTGCGTGCCGCAGGTGATGGGTGCCTGCCTGGACAACCTCAACCATGCGGCAAAAGTATTGCAGATCGAGGCGAACGCCGCCTCCGACAACCCGCTGGTGTTTACCGATACCGGAGAAGTCATTTCCGGTGGGAACTTCCATGCCGAACCAGTTGCCTTTGCCGCCGATATAATTGCCCTGGCCGTAGCGGAAATCGGAGCGATTTCCGAGCGCCGTCTCGCACTGCTGCTGGATACCGGCCTTTCCGGTCTGCCCCCCTTCCTCGTTAATGATGGCGGGGTGAACTCCGGCTTTATGATAGCTCAGGTCACCGCTGCGGCGCTGGCTTCTGAAAACAAATCCCTCGCCCATCCGGGGAGCGTGGACAGCCTGCCCACCTCCGCCAATCAGGAAGATCACGTATCGATGGCCACCTATGCTGCCCGTCGCCTCGGCGCCATGTGCTTCAACACCGCTGCCGTGGTGGGGATTGAGGCGATGGCCGCCGCGCAGGGTATTGATTTTATTCGTCCGCTGCAAAGCTCTCCGCAGCTGGAGCAGGTGCTGGCCGGCGTGCGCGAACGTGTGGCTTACCTGGAAAAAGACCGCCTGATGGCACCAGATATTGAGCAGATGCGCCTGTGGGCGACATCCGACCGCTGGCCAGAAACGATCGCCGCCCTGCAACCTGCACGTGCGCGCTAAGCCTGTTTGAAAAGGAAAAGATAATGACTGATTCCGTAAGCCAAGCCGTCGCCCGCACGATCCGTGCCCCACACGGCAGTGAACTGCACTGTGCCAACTGGCTGATTGAAGCCGCTTACCGCATGATCCAGAACAATCTCGACCCGGATGTAGCCGAACGCCCGGAGGATCTGGTGGTGTACGGCGGCATTGGTAAAGCAGCCCGTAACTGGGCATGCTTCGAGCAGATCCTGCGTTCACTGCAGGCCCTGCAGCCGGAAGAGACGCTGCTGGTCCAGTCCGGTAAGCCGGTAGGCGTGTTCCGTACCCATGCCGATGCGCCACGCGTACTGATTGCCAACTCTAACCTGGTACCGCACTGGGCCAACTGGGACCACTTCCATGAATTGGATAAAGCGGGCCTGATGATGTACGGCCAGATGACCGCAGGCTCCTGGATCTACATTGGTGCACAGGGCATTGTGCAGGGTACGTTTGAAACCTTCGTGGAAGCCGGTCGACAGCATTACAACGGTGACCTGACGGGCAAGTGGATCCTCACTGCCGGGCTGGGCGGTATGGGCGGCGCACAGCCGCTGGCAGGGGTGCTGGCCGGAGCCTGCGTGCTGGCCGTTGAGTGCCAGGAGTCACGCATTGATTTCCGACTGCGCACCCGTTACCTGGATCACAAAGCCTATACCGTTGATGAGGCACTGGCGATCATCGACAAGGCCTGCAACGAAAAACGTGCCATTTCCGTCGGTTTGCTGGGCAACGCAGCGGAGATCCTGCCCGAGCTGGTGCAACGCGCCAAAGCCGGGGGTATGAAACCGGATATCGTGACTGACCAGACCTCGGCACACGACCCGATTAACGGTTACCTGCCTGCTGGGTGGGATCTGGCACGCTGGGAGTCCAGCCGCAAGTCCGATCCGAAAGCCGTCGAAAAAGCCGCCCGCGCGTCAATGGCTGTTCATGTTCAGGCGATGCTCGATTTCTGCCATATGGGCATTCCAACCGTAGATTATGGCAATAACATCCGCCAGGTCGCACTGGACGAAGGAGTGAAGAATGCCTTCGATTTTCCGGGTTTTGTCCCGGCCTACATTCGCCCGCTGTTCTGCGAAGGTAAAGGCCCCTTCCGCTGGGTGGCTCTCTCCGGCGACCCGGAGGACATCTATAAGACCGATGCCAAACTGAAAGCGCTCTTCCCTGATCATGCCAATCTGCACCGCTGGCTGGATATGGCCCAGGAGCGCATCGCCTTCCAGGGTCTGCCTGCCCGTATCTGCTGGCTGGGCCTGGGAGAGCGGCATCTTGCCGGGCTGGCCTTTAATGAAATGGTGCGTAACGGCGAGCTGAAAGCGCCCGTGGTGATTGGCCGTGACCACCTTGACTGCGGATCGGTGGCCTCGCCAAACCGGGAAACGGAAGCAATGATGGATGGATCGGATGCGGTGTCCGACTGGCCGCTGCTGAACGCCCTGTTGAATACCGCAGGCGGTGCGACCTGGGTCAGCCTGCATCACGGTGGCGGCGTGGGGATGGGCTTCTCCCAGCACGCCGGGGTGGTCATTGTCGCGGACGGCACCGCGGAGGCCGATGCGCGGCTGAGTCGCGTACTGTGGAACGATCCGGCCACAGGCGTAATGCGCCACGCGGATGCCGGATATGAGGTTGCCAGAGACTGTGCCCGCAGGCATGAGCTGACTCTGCCGATGGTAAAATAACCCCCCTGCCGGGCCTGACTCTCAGGCCCGTTTTACTGACTCCCTGCCCTTTCTTTCCCCGTTTATGCTAACTTATTTTCTGCCCGCTACTGGATAGCAGAGTCCCTGAACAGGAGAAGTAACCTATGGTCATTCCCGTTTCGCTGATTGATGAGGCCACCGGCTGGCGCAGGGCCTTTCACGCCCGTCCGGAGCTGGGCTATCAGGAGCATCAAACCTCGCAGGCGGTAGCGGACCAGCTAACGGCAATGGGCCTGCAGGTTCACCGGGGTCTGGCCGGAACAGGCGTGGTCGGCACCCTGGAAAACGGCCCCGGCCCGACCATCGGCCTGCGGGCCGATATGGATGCGCTGCCCATGACCGAACTCGGCACCCCCCCACACCGCTCTACCCAGGCGGGGGTGATGCACGCCTGCGGTCATGATGGCCATACGGCGATCCTGTTGGCGACCGCCCGGCATCTCACTGCCACCCGATGTTTTAGCGGTACCGTCCACTTTATCTTTCAGCCTGCCGAAGAGAACCTCGGCGGGGCCCGCCGCATGGTCGAAGAAGGCTTATTTACGCTGTTCCCGATGGATGCAGTCTACGGGATGCACAACTGGCCGGGCCTGCCTGCGGGCCACGTGGCGGTCAACGAAGGGGCAATGATGGCCTCGCTGGACTCGTTTGAAATTACCCTGCACGGCCGCAGCTGCCATGCGGCGATGCCGGAAAATGGCGCAGATCCGATCGTCGCCGCAGCCCAACTAATCCTGGCCCTGCAAACCATTCCCGCGCGCCGTCTGTCACCGCTGGCGTCAGCGGTAGTGAGCATTACGCAGATTAACGGCGGTGAAGCGATCAATGTGATCCCGGAAACGGTGGTACTGCGCGGGACGTTGCGCTGCCTGCAGGCCGATGTGCGCCTGCGGGTTCGCCAGATGATTGATGAGTTTGTGACCACCTTCACGGCTCCGCTGGGAATTGAAGGCAGCATTGTTTATCAGACTGACTATCCGGTGACCGCGAATCACGCGCCGGAAGCGGCGCAGGTACGCGATGCAGCGCTAACGATACTGCCGGCAGAGCAGGTTCACTTTAACGTTAACCCGTCAATGGCGTCGGAGGATTTCGCCTGTATGCTGGAGGCCTGCCCGGGTGCCTATTTCTGGCTGGGAGCCGACGGCAGTACCCCATCAGCCCCGCTGCACAACGCCCGTTATGACTTTAACGATGCGCTGATCGGCCCCGGCATTGCGTTGTGGACCGCGCTGGTCACGCAGCAGTTACCGGCAAGCGTTTAAGGCGCACGCCTAAAACAGGGGTTTGCCTCTCCCCGGGACGGAACGGGCTTTTTTCCGCTCGTCCCGGCCCGCTTAATAACCTGACGACGCAATCTGCGCCAGGGCACCGTCCAGATCGCTGGCCCGCCCGGTGGCCAGATAGCAGCAGGCGATTTGCAGGCGCAGCGATGCCGGTACCGGCACCTCACGATCCAGACAGCGACGGATCCAGGCGGCCGTCGTGGCGGCATCTTTTGCCTGTGGCAGAAGGTCACCATTCAGCACGGTCTCCTCCTGGCGTGCCAGCAGCACCTGCGGCTCATCACCGGCAATCAGGGTGATCGACGGACAGCGCTGCGGATTAGCATACACCTCCCCTTCCGTCCCGTTCAGTAACAAACCGCGCCCGCCGATAGCACTGAAAAACGCCGCCACGCGCGGGATATATTCCGGGTGCGAAACGCTGGCAATGCGCAGCGCCGCCTCTTCCGTAAACGGCGTCGCCAGTTTCGCCAGGGTGTGCGCACTGTTGCGCACGCCCATACGCCAGCGCAGTGACAGCTGCTGCTCCATCGGCTGACACAGTGTGCCAATGGTGAAAAATGCCAACTCCCCCGCCTCCAGCTTTGCCTGCGCATCGTCTGCACCCGCCACCGGGGCAATGCCCAGCGCCGCAAACACCGCTTCACTGGTCACCCGCGTCGGGTCATCGCTGACGCCGTGTACCACCACCGGGAAGCCAAGGTGCGACAGCAGCAGCGCCAGTAATGGCGTCAGATTGCCCTGACGGCGCGCGCCATTATAGCTGGGGATCACCACCGGCATCGGCCGGTGTGCAGGCGGAGTCAGGCGCGGCATCTGCTCCTGCATTGCCCGGTAAAACCCCTGCATTTCATCTTCGCCTTCACCCTTAATGCGCAGGGCAATCAGTATCGCCCCCAGCTCAAGATCGGGAACCTCTCCGGCCAGCATGCAGCGATAAAGTTGATGCGCGGTGTCAGCATCAAGATGGCGGGCGTGATTCTTACCGCGTCCGACTTCTTTAATAATCTTGTTATATTCCATGCTTATGCCCAGTCAGAGTTAAAGGGGTTAGCGACGCCGGCGTGCTGCTGGCTTCTTTTTCACGGCCGGGGCCACGGCTTTGGGCAGTTCACCTTCGGGCATCGGCGGCTGCGCAATCGGAAATACCGGCAGCGCCCCCAGCAGACGCGCACCATAGCTTTTGCTGATCAGCCGGCGGTCATAAATAACAATCTCGCCGAAGCAGTCATGGCTGCGGATAAGCCTGCCAACCTGTTGGATCAGGTTAAACGAGGCGCTGGGCAGGCTTTGCACTTCAAACGGATAGCGCTTCAGGCTCTTCAGCCACTCGCCCTCCGTCAAAATAACCGGACTGTCTATCGGGGGGAAAGCAATTTTATGAATATGCACCTGGGAAAGCAGATCGCCCTTCAGATCCAGCCCTTCAGCAAAGGACTGTAACCCCACCAGCACGCTGGTCTCCCCCTGCTCAACGCGTTTGCGGTGCAGCGCCACCAGTGCAGGCCGGGGTTTATCCCCCTGCACCAGCATCATCAGCCGCAACTCGGGCAGATAGGCAAGAAACTGATGCATGGCGCGCCCGCTGGCGAACAGCACCAGAATACCTTTATGCGCGGCCAGTTTAATCTGATGGCGGAAGAAGTGGGCCATTTCGGCAAGGTGCATTATTTCATTCGCCAGCATCGGCTCATATTTCATCTGCGGGATAATCAGCGTTCCCTGCGTCACGTGATTAAACGGGGAGTCGAGTGCAACAAACCGGTCACCCACTTTTTCGCTCAGGCCGGACATCTCCTGCAGGCGCTGGAAGCTGTTGAGAGAACGCAGCGTGGCCGATGTCACCACCACATGGGGAATTTTACGCCACAGCAATTTTTCCAGCTGTTCGCTGACGCGGATCCCGGCACAGTGAAACAGCAGATGCGCTGTCCCGTCGCGCACTTCCCGCGTCACCCATTTGGACACCGGCGCGCCGGAGGCCTGCTCCATCGCCGCCAGCCGCCACAGCTTGCTGATCGCTTCAAACCAGCCCAGCGCCCGGTTCATCTGAATCAGCGCGCGGTGCAGACGTACCACGTCAAACTGCCCGCTCTTCTCACTGAGGTCGTTCATCATGCCTTCCGCCAGCCCGCGCAGCGCATCGCTGAGTTTAAACAGCCGGGCACAGATCGTCAGGATCTCGTCAGGCAGCAGCCCCATTTCAAAGCGATACTCCCCTTCCTCACTGTTCGGGGGCAGATACAGCCCCAGGATCTGCGACAGCATCTGCAACTGTTCGCGTACCTCTTCGCAGTGGGCCTTCAGTTTATCGGGGTGGCTGAGGGAGGGTGGGCGCTTGGGGCGGAACTGTGCCAGGCACTGCTCCACCAGGCGGCAAAACAGATCGAGCTGCAACTGGGTCCAGCCCGGCGTAATATCACCGCTCATCTCCAGAGCATCGCGCGCCACATCCGGCAGGTGATGGCCTTCATCCAGCACCAGCAGCAGATTTTTCGGCGGGGGCAGTACGGATTCGGTCTCCAGCGCCGCCATCACCAGGGCATGGTTGGCCACCACCACATCGGCATCTTCAATTTCACGGCGGGCCACATAGAACGGGCATTCACGGAACCAGTTGCAGTTGCTACCGAGGCAGTTGGCTTTGTCGGTGCTGAGGCGCTGCCAGAGGGAGTCTTCGATATTTTCCGCACAGTGATCGCGCAGCCCGTCCCACTCGTAGCGTTTCAGGGATTTTTCCAGTCCGGTGCAGATCGCCCGCTCATCCTTGCTGGCGGTCATGTCGTCATCAAGAAACAGCAGCAGATCGCCCTGATTTTCTTCATCCGTTGCCAGGGCAGAGAGATTGCGCGGGCAGACGTAGCGTCCACGGCCAAAAGCGGCTGTGAATTTAAGATCGGGAATAATTTTCTTCAGCAGCGGCAGATCCTTGCTGAAAATCTGATCCTGCAGCGCCACGTTGGCCGTGCTGACCACCAGCGGTTTTTCCTCAGCGCGGCTGACGGCAATGCCCGGGATCAGGTAGGAGAGCGTTTTCCCCACGCCAGTGGGAGCTTCAATGGCCAAATGGCGGCCGTCATCTCCCGACAGCGTTTTGGCCACTTCCGCAATCATCTGACGCTGCGGTGCGCGCGGAATAAAATCGGGAACCTGCTGCTGCAGGGCTTTGTACCACCCGGCAATTTGCGTTTTTAACGCGACAGTTAACGCCATGACAACCACTTCCAGCTAAACAAGGCTGTATTTTTACACAGTATGGCGGCGACGTCAGCCTGCAAACGCTAATCTTGCACAGACACCCGCGGTTTACGCCGATCGTGCAGCGCCCGGACAGGCACTGCCCGACGTTGAATAAACAGCGCAAATGCAGACCGCTGGCACCGTGACGGGCCCCTTTACGCCACCTTCTCCGGGATCTTAAACATCACCGTTGTCGCGTCCATCACCCCGGCGGTGGAGCGGGCATAGTCGGGGATCTGCCCTGCCACCTGCCATCCCAGCGAGCCGTACAGCATTTCAGCGACATCGCCGCTGCGGGTATCCAGCACCAGCAGGCTGCGGCCGAGTTCAACAGCGCGAACCTCTGCCTGCTGCATCAGCGCGCGGGCAATGCCGCTGCGGCGCGCCTGCGGATGCACCAGCAGTTTGCATACCTCGGCGCGGTGAGCACCGTTGGCCGGCATTGCCAGCCCCAGCATTACCGTACCGACAATGCGTCCTTCCCGCCGGGCGACCAGCAGCTGTTTATCGCCGCAGGCGAGGCTCATCACCACATCAAGCCAGAAACGGTTGAACTGCTGTGGGTCGCGATCGACAAAACCGATACTCGCACCTTCGGCCACGCAGCCATCCAGCACATCGCTCAGCACCGCGATCTCCTGTCGGGCCTGTGCCGCGTCCAGCCACTGATAACTGATTATTCTCATGGGCGTGCCACCACCAGCGCGTAATGCGCCCCGGCAGGCTCAGGCGCGTGAAAGGTGGTACGCCCGAACAAATGAAAGCGCAGGCAGTCGCCCTGCTCCAGTCGCCAGAACTGCCCTTCCAAATGAAATTCCAGCACCCCCGCCAGTATCCAGATATGTTGTTCCAGCCCGGACAGCGGGGGAATGTCATACTCAATCCGCGCACCGCCCTGCAGTCGGGCATCAATCAGTTCGGCATGGAACGACTGGGCGGGAGGCGAAACCGACCGGCGTTCATAGCCGTTTTCCGCATCGCGCCAGACGCTTTGCTGGTGCGGCCGCAAAAGCTGTACCGCCTCCTGCTCGACCTCACTCAGCAGCCGTGACATGGTCAGCCCGTAAGTATGGCACAGGCGGTTGAGCAGCGATGCCGTGGGACTGGTCTCAGAACGTTCGATACGGGATAGCGAAGCCCGGCTAATCCCGGTAAGCTCGGCCAGGGTCTCCAGCGACCAACCCTTTTCCAGGCGCAGGTCAGCCAGGCGTTGTGCCAGACGTTGTTCCGTTGGGGTATGTTCCATCTCATATTCTCATTTATGGGAATAAATCTCTCAAATGAGATATAGCAGGCGATTTTCGCCATTTCAACTTGTACAATGAATAATACTTTGTACAACCTGATAATATTGGTTAGGCTGATAACAGGTCTGACAGTCAGTAAGAGGTAATTCATGGCACTGTACAGCATCGGAGACGTCGCAGAGCGCTGCGGCATTAATCCGGTAACGCTGCGCGCATGGCAGCGTCGCTATGGCCTGCTTAAGCCACAGCGTACAGAGGGAGGTCATCGTCTTTTTGATGAAGACGACGTGGCGCGCATTGAAGAGATCAAACGCTGGATTGAAAGCGGCGTACCGGTCGGCAAAGTGAAAGCGCTGGTTGAAGGCGAAAACATCAACGTTGATGATGGATGGGCGTCAATTCAGGAAGAGATGCTGGCCGTGGTCCGTCAGGTGCGTCCCTCTAAATTGCGGGTGAAAATCGCCGCAGTAGGGAAGGATAATCCGGCAGAAATGCTTATCGACCATGTTTTCGTACCGATTCGTCAGCGACTGGGGTTAGATCAAAACACCGCAAGAGCGATGTGTAGTTTATTAGATGGTGCGTTAATTGATTACATCGCCTTCTGTTTAACCGGCTCGCGTAAAAAAGCGGGTAAAGATGCCCTGCTGATCGGCTGGGGGATTAATGACCGGACACGGCTGTGGATGGAAGCCTGGCGGCTTTCTCAGCAGGGCTGGCGCATCGATGTGCTGGCAGAACCGCTGGAGTCACCGCGTCCTGAACTGTTCCCCGGACAGCATATTTTTGTCTTCACCGAGAAAGCCCTGACCAAACGCCAGCAGGAGCAGTTAACCCAGTGGCAAGCGCAGGGGTTCTCGATTACCGCACACGGCCAGTAGGGGATCCGGTATGACGCAGCAGATCGCACTTCAGCAGTTAGTGACATTTTATCAGACCCTGGACAGCGAGCGTCTGTCGATGCTGGCAGAGATATACCATCCTGAGGTTCGTCTGAGCGATCCGGTCGGTGAACATCAGAGCCTTGCCGTGGTAGAGCAGTACTTTGCCAGCCTGTTGAAGAATATGCGTTATTGCCGTTTTGTCGTCACACTGACCCGCGAGTTTGACAGCGATGCGCTGCTGCTGTGGCGTATGGAGTACGCGCACCCCTCATTACAGGGCGGTGCTGATCAGACGCTGGAAGGCAGCAGCTATCTGCAGTTCCGCGAGGGCAAAGTCGTCTTCCAGCGGGATTACTACGATATGGGCGCCATGCTCTACGAGAAGCTGCCGCTGCTCGGCAGCGTCATTGGACTGGTCAAAAAGAGGCTGCAACCATGAATCGCGTTCTGATCACCGGGGCCAGCTCCGGCATCGGCCTGCAGTTAGCCCGCGACTATGCCGCCGACGGCTGGCATGTCACCGCCTGCGGGCGTAATGAGGAGCGGCTGGAAACCCTGCGCCAGGCCTTTCCGCAGATTGAAACCTGCGTATTTGACATCACCGATCTGGCAGACACCCGCGCGGCACTAAGCGGTAAGCTGGTCGACCTGGCCATTCTCTGCGCCGGTACCTGTGAGTATCTCGATCACGGCGTGGTGGAAGCAGAGAAAGTCCACCGCGTTATGCTGACAAACTTCAGCGGGCCAGTGAACTGCCTCGACAGCCTGCTACCTCAGATGCAGCCCGGCAGCCGCGTGGCGCTGGTCGGCTCCACCGCCAGCATGGTTCCCCTGCCCCGCGCAGAGGCTTACGGTGCCTCCAAGGCGGCACTGGCCTATTTCGCCCGCAGCCTGGCCCAGGACGTGAAGCGCCAGCAGGTAGGCATTACCCTGGTTCTGCCCGGGTTTGTTGACACGCCGCTGACGCAACGCAACGATTTTGCCATGCCGATGATCGTCGATGTGGTTCAGGCTTCGCGCTTTATCCGGCGCGGGCTGGCAAAAGGAAAAGCTGAAATCGCTTTCCCGGCGCTGTTTGCTTTTATCCTGCGGGTGACCTCCCGGTTACCCCTGGCCCTTCAGCGTCTGTTAACGCAGAAAATAGCGAGGTAGATCGTGCGCGTTGCGATTATTGGCAGTGGTATCGCTGGCCTGAGCTGTGCGTGGAAATTAGCCCCGCGCGCGGAAGTCCACCTTTATGAATCAGGCACCACTCTCGGCGGTCACACGGCGACGGTGGACGTTGAGCTGGACGGCAAAAACTGGGCGATTGATACCGGATTTATTGTTTTTAATGACCGCACCTATCCGCGTTTTCTGGCCCTGCTGGCTGAACTGGGTCTGGAAAGTCAGCCAACGGAGATGAGTTTTTCCGTGCGTAACACCCGCACCGGACTGGAGTATAACGGCCACTCTCTCAGCAGCCTGTTTGCCCAGCGCAGTAATCTGCTGAAACCCTCTTTTTACCGTTTCCTGGCTGAAATTGTCCGCTTCAACCGCTGCGGTAAGCAGTGGCTGACCCACCAGCAGGAACAGGGTACGCTCGACGAATTTCTCACCGTACAGGGCTTCAGCGACTTCTTTGCCCGGCACTATATACTGCCCATGGGGGCCGCTATCTGGTCAGTCTCGCTGAGTGAAATGCGCCGGATGCCGCTGACCCAGTTCCTGAATTTCTTTAATCATCACGGCCTGCTGGATTTAACGCAGCGGCCGCAGTGGTATGTGGTGCCCGGCGGATCGCGTGAATATATTCGCCGTCTGATGCAGCTGATCGGTCAACAGATGCAGGTCTATCTGGATACCCCGGTCACCCGGGTGACGCGGGATACGCAAGGCGTTACGCTGGAAAGCCCGCGCGGAGTAGAACGTTATGATCAGGTGATTTTTGCCTGCCACAGCGACCAGGCGCTGCAACTGCTGCACGATGCCTCGCAGCAGGAAAGTGAAATGCTGGCTGGCGTGCCTTATCGCGCCAATGAAGTGGTCCTGCACACCGACACCAGCCTGCTGCCCAAGAGCCGTGCGGCCTGGGCCAGCTGGAACTATCGCCTGAATGACAGCGACGATAACAGCGAACAGCAGGGTGCCAGTGTGACCTACAATATGAATATATTGCAGGGCATTGCGTCTTCCCACACCTTCTGTGTCAGCCTGAATCCCACCCAGACCATCGACCCGGCAAAAGTATTGCGCCGCTTCGAATATCATCATCCTCAGTTTGGACCCGACTGCCTGCGTACCCAGCAGCAGCGGCTGTTGCTGAACGGAAGCAATCACACGTGGTTCTGCGGTGCCTGGAGTTATAACGGTTTCCATGAAGATGGCATTCGCAGCGCCCTCGACGTAGTGGTAGCGATGGACCAGGCAGGCCTGCTGTGAACAGCGTCCTGTACAGCGGCCACGTGCGCCACCGCCGTTTTACGCCGGTGGATCACCAGTTCAGCTACCGTATTTTTATGCCGCTGATTGACCTGGATGAGCTGGCGCTGCTGAAAAGCGTGGGGATTGGCAGCAGCCGCCTGTGTGCAGCCAGCTTCAGCGAGGATGACTTTCTCGGCGGTGGGGGCAATATCAAACAGCGCGCTCAGGCGCGCATTGCTGCCCTGACGGGTGAGCATCTCTCCGGACGCGTAATGCTCCTGACCCAGCTGCGCTACTTCGGCTGCTCGTTTAATCCGGTCAACCTCTACTATCTGTACGATGCCGCAGACACCCTGCGCTGGATGCTGGCCGAAGTCCGTAATACGCCGTGGAATGAGCGCCATACCTACGCGGTAAAACCGGACGGCAGCGAAACCACGCAAAAGGCATTTCATGTCTCGCCGTTTAACCCCATGGATATGGTTTATCACTGGCGGCTGTCGCCGCCGGGGAAATCCCTGGCCGTACATATTGAAAACCACCGCGAAGGACGGGAGTTTGACGCCACGCTGCATTTACGCCGTCAGCCGCTCACCCGGCAGACACTGCGCCATTTTCTCTGGCGCTTCCCGATGATGACCGTTCGAACCGCGCTGGCGATTTACTGGCAGGCGTGGAAACTTTGGCGCAAAGGTGCGCCTGTCTATGATCACAGCAAGTCGGAGAAATAACCCATGACTGGCACCGACCTCAGTCTGACACGCCGTGCAAAAACGGGTAAACGCTTCTCCGCTTCCCGCCGGGTGATTTTTTCCCTGCTGCAGGCGATTAAAGGGGCGGGTCTGACCCTGCACGATCCCCATCTCGGCACACAGTTTTTCGGCGATGCCCAGGCACCGCTGCAGGCCGAAGTCATGGTTCATCATTCGCGTGCCTATCGCCGCATTCTGCTGGGAGGCAGCATCGCGGCGGCGGAAACCTATATGGATGGCGAGTGGGAAACCCCGGATTTAACCGCGGTGATCCTCACGCTGGCGCAAAATATCCGCGTGGCCGATAAGCTGGAGGCCCGCCTTAGCTGGCTAACCGCCCCGTTTAATCAGCTGGTCCATGCGCTGCGCCGGAATAACGTGCGGCAGGCAAAGCGGAATATTGCCGCCCATTACGATCTGGGTAACGACTTCTATACTACCTTCCTGGATGAGGCCATGCTCTATTCCAGCGCCTGGTTCCAGCAGCCAGAGATGACGCTGGAGCAGGCGCAGCAGGCCAAAATGAAGCGCCTGTGCGTCAAACTGGCGCTGACCCCGCACGACCACCTGCTGGAAATTGGCAGCGGCTGGGGGGCGATGGCCGAATTCGCTGCCCGGGAATACGGCTGCCGGGTGACCACCACCACCATTTCCCGCGAGCAGTATGAATACTGCTGTCAGCGTATCGCCGCGGCTGGCCTCAGCGATCGCGTCACCGTACTGTGTGAGGATTATCGTAATCTTAGCGGCCAGTACGACAAAATCGTGTCGATCGAAATGATCGAGGCGGTAGGCAAACGCTATATCCCCCTGTTTATTGAGCGCTGCCAGCAGTTGCTGAAGCCGGGTGGCCGCCTTGCCCTGCAGGCGATAACCATCAGTGAAGAACGCTTCACTGGTTATGCGCGCGGCGTGGACTTTATCCAGCGCTATATCTTTCCCGGTGGCTTTTTACCGTCGGTCAGCCTGCTGCAGAACACCCTGCGGGAGGTCAGCGATTTTAGCGAGATAGACCAGCTTGAAATTGGCCCGGACTACGCAAAAACCTTACAGCTGTGGCGACGTCGTTTTGACCACGCGTGGCCGCAGCTTGCGCAGGGGCGCTTTGACGAACGCTTCCGCCGCATGTGGCTGTTTTATCTCTGCTACTGCGAAGCTGGTTTCCTTGCCCGGACCATTGGCACCGTCCAGCTGACGCTGCAGCGCGCATGAACCGCCTGCGCTTCTGGCTGTTGACCCTGGCATTCGATGTCTACTGGGGGCTGGCGGTTGCGCTGCGCGCGCGTATCTGGCCGCTGCTGTGCGGGGTGGCGCTGTTCGCCTGGTTCCTTTGCCCCCGCCGGATCAAACCCCGGCTGCTGCTGGTGGCATTGCTGGGGATAGCACTGGACAGCCTGTGGCTGAGGCTCGGGCTGTTCAGCTTTACTCAAAGCGAAACAGTACCGGTCTGGATGATGGCTCTGTGGCTGGCGTTTGCCTGCTGGTGGTGGCTGATCCTCACCCGCTTTGCGCCCGGTCGCCTCTGGCAGGTGCTGGCCGGTGCGCTGGGGGGCCCTTTTTCCTATTTTATCGGTGAGCGACTGGGCGGCCTGCAGTGGCATCAGCCCCTGCTCGTCGTTATGGCAGCCCTGGCCCTGGGCTGGGCGCTGTATTTACCCTTAGCCAGCCATCTTCTGCGGAGCAAATGATGAAAAAATGGCTGTTGTTATTACTGCTGTGCTCACCGTTGACTCAGGCCGCTGACTGGCTGCGCTGGCAGACAGTCGGTCAGGCTACGCTCACCTGGGGACCTTTTACCGTCTACGACTCGCAGCTGCTGACCCCCGGAGGGCGCTGGCAGCCGCAGCAGTGGCCACTGGCACTGGTCATTACCTATCGCCGGGATATCAGCCGCCAGGACCTGCTGGACGCCACGCTGGAACAGTGGCAGGCACAAAAAACAGGGACGCCGGATCAACGCCAGCAGTGGCTGAAAACGCTGGCCACCGTCTGGCCAGACGTCAGCCCGGGTGACCGTCTGGCCTTTCAGGGGGATGCCGGCGGCGGGCAGTTTTACTGGCAGGATGCCGGAACTCAGGCGGCTATCCGTCCCATCGGGCCGCGCTTTGATAGCGCGTTTCGTGATGCCTTCCTCAATATCTGGCTCTCGCCACAATCGACTTACCCCGATATCCGTCGGGAACTGACCGGAGGTGAATGATGTGGAAATCCCTGTTACTGACCTGCACCCTGCTGCTGTCGGGCTGTGGTACAACCATTGATGAGTACCAGCAGGCCCAGCCAAAGATTGATATTTTCAGCTGGTTCAACGGTGAGTCCCGCGCATGGGGCATGGTACAGGACTATAGCGGCAAGCAGATCCGCCGTTTCGACGTGGCGATCCAGGGCCAGGTCGTCGGCGACACTCTGACGCTGAACGAAAAGTTCGTTTATGACGACGGCGAGAAGCAGACCCGCGTCTGGCATATTCGCCGCCTGGCTGACGGCAGCTATGTGGGGACCGCAGGCGATATTATTGGCACCGCGAAGGGGCATGCCAGCGGCAACGCCTTCAACTGGCGCTATACCATGACGGTGAAAACCGATGACAGCAGTTATAAACTGAACTTCGATGACTGGATTTATCAACAGGATGCCCTGCACCTGATGAACGTCACCTCAATGAAAAAGTTTGGCGTTGAAGTGGCACGCGTCACGTTATTTTTCTCAAAACAGCCCGCTGCGGCACAATAAGACGCCTGTTTGGCTTAATTACGGAGGGCGGAAGCGCTATACTTCGCCCTCCGTTAAGAAAAACAGGTTAAGTGATGAACTTACAAAAGATTGGTGTGGTATTTATTTTTCTGCTGATGGCGCTGGGTGGTATTGGTGGCGTCATGCTGGCCGGCTATACCTTTATCGTCCGCTCCTGACGGCCTCGCCAGGCGGCATGCCCCCTGCCGCCCCGCACTCATTTCCGTTGGTTTAACCGATCACCCGCCGTAATACCTCACTCCCGGTCATGACATTATGCTCTGAGTTTACTGATTAAAATAAAACTCAAGCATGATGACTGAAACCCCATTTTCGGCCTACGCCGCACTGACAAACTGTTCCGGGTGACTGGCACGGCACCGGTCATTGGCCTGCTGGCCCTGCTGATGATTCCCCGGGAACCCTCGGGCTACGAGAGGCACGGCGGGGACTTTGCCCCTGCCCGGTGATGAAATTTTAGACACCTCGAAAAATATGCGATATATTCAATCTATGCAATATATTCAATCAGGGGTGTTTTATGTCCGCTAAAATGACAGCCGTTACACTGAATACCGTCGGTCTCATCAACGGTCAGCAGTTGCGCAATATGGTGGCGGAGGAGAGCGCTGAATACCTGGTGATTAACGTTAACCAGCTGAAAGAGACAGCGCGACCGCCCGCAGACAGCCGCGATGCCATGCGCAAAAAACTGGAAGCGCTGGTCAACAATCCGCTGCTCGACCCCTCACTTGCTCTGGCACTCTTTGAGGTCGCGCAGACGCTGCTGATACCGGCACGCCGTAAAGCAAAGGTCGCCCCGGCGGTGAATAAAACCGCCAGTATCTTTGACGGTTATGAGCAGCTCAGAGCCCGTAATCAGCTGCGTGCGCAGGATATCCGCGCCTTTGTGCTGCGTGAAGGTGAATGGATCGCCTCCGGAGAGCTGTCTGACCGGGCCCACTTCACCAACCGCAACCGCAGCGCCGGGCCGAACGCATGGAAGCGTCGCGGGAAAATCTTTGCGGTCAGCGTCGACGGTCAGGATCGTTACCCTGATTATGCCTTTGATGAGGCGTGGCAACCGCTACCGGTGATCAAACGCGTGCTGGCGATCTTCGACGGCACCCGCACCTCCTGGGCGCTCGCAGCCTGGTTTGCCACTGAAAATAGCTGGCTGGGCGGGCGTAAACCGAAAGATCTGCTCAACAGCGATCCCCTGGCGGTGGCGGAAGCCGCCCTCCAGGCAAGATCAGGAGCCCTGCATGGCTAAGGACAGCCACAACGAAAAAGGACTTTTACCGCCGGGGGGCGCGGTCGTGATTAACGATCTGTGCCTGCTTCCCGGCCATATACTGTTTCGTATTCATCGCCAGCCGTTCGCTGGTGACTGCTTTAATTCCACCACGCAGGGTAATGCACGCTTCAGCCCGCTATTCGATCGACTGGGTGCCGTGATCCCCACCCTCTACGCCGGCGATGCTACACGTGTGGCGCTCTGCGAGGTGATTTTCCACGATGTCGACGTTTCCCGGCAGGCTATCGTCTACCCGGTCAGCCAGCTGGATGCCTTTCGCCACAGCCAGCTGGTCACCACGGCACCTGTTCAACTGGCCAGCCTGGATTTACCGTCTCTGGTAAAAATGCGGGTAGGGAAAAAACTGATCCACTCCGATGCCAGCAGCTACGGCATCACTCGCCAGTGGGCTGAAGCCATCCACCAGCAGCATCCGCAGGTTCAGGGACTGACCTGGCCCTCACGTCAGCACGAGGGTAATGCCTACCTGTTTTTTGGCGACCGCATGGCCGGGAACTTGCAGATGTCCGGTCGCGGAACACAGCCTCTGACCTCCCCTCCCGTAGTGGGAGAACTGCTGGCGCTGGCAGACCGGATGGGAATTTATCTGGAGGAGTCGTGAAGAATGGCTACGCGATGTAGCGGGCAAACTCGGCCGGGATGCGGGCAAAGGTCAGCAGGAACCAGGGAGTAAAGCGTTCCGGGTGGCTTTGCATTTCACGCTGAATATCCGCCAGCGAACTGTAGCGCCACTCATCCGCTTCTTCCGGATTAATACGCGGCAGGTCATCACTGACCGCGAAATAGACATGGCCATATTCGTGTTCGGTCAGACCGTTACTGAGCGGCAGATTGTAGCTGAGTTCAAACACGGGCTGCAGCGACAGACGCAGCCCCATCTCTTCTTCAAGGCGGCGCTCCGCCGCGCTCTGCGTCGACTCCTGCGGGTAGGGATGACCACAGGTGGTATTGCTCCACAGCCCGCCACAGTGGTATTTACCCCTGGCGCGACGCTGTAGCAACAGCTGATGGTCAGAATTGAACACGTAAACGGTAACCGCACGATGCAGCAGTCCCTTTTCGTGAACTTCCATTTTCTCCATCTTACCGGTAGGGCGGTCCAGACTATCGACCAGAATTACTTCAATTGCAGACATGCCGACTCCTCAGAACAGATACTGACTATTCTGGCATAAGAGGCGGCAGAGGATCTGCACTAAATCGTGCTTTCGCTAACGTTCCCGGCAATGTGTCCGCCTCCCTCACGGGCGGAGGGAGGTATTACGCCTCCACGTTGACCACCTGCTGACGGGCGCGGAAAATATGTCCGCTGCCGTACTGCAACAGCCGGGCCACCAGCTCCATACCGCCATTCTCTCCGGCTTGGGCGAACTCGCGCTCCGGGGTGGTCACCGGCGCTGCCCATAGCAGATTGACCTTCTCTCCATCACGTTTTGGCAGAGGAAACTGCCCGCTTTCACGTCCGAGGGCAGAGGAAAGGATAAACCCTTCGAAGCCCATCGGGGCCGACGCAGAGGCCAACGTATGCCCCTCCCCCAGCCAGCTGAGGCGCGCCCAGGGCATATGAGCAAATCCGGCCAGCGCACTGGCCATCTGTACCGCGTTCTCTTCCGTCATCACCTCAGCATCCACCGCCATTGCCAGTTCGGTACGCCGGTACTCCGGGGCCAGGTCTTCGTAGAGGAAATCGACCCAGGGCATCGGACGAATGCACATGCCCAGCGTCAGAAAATACCAGCTGCCCTCGTGGTAATGCTGCGAAATTGCCATCGGCGGCCAGTTGCCCTGGTCAATAGAGTAGTACTTCAGGGACTCACCGTACTGGGCTTCATAGCACTGCAGCATCTCCTGCTGGAAAGGTTCCCACAGCTGACCGTCCTGCCACTCGCGCCAGAACTGGCGGTACTGCTGCGCGGCGGCGTAGTTTTTATTGGTGGAGGCAGAGCCCAGTGGTGAGGTCAGGCGGTTAGCTTTGATGCAGCCCGCAGAAAAGCTCACCTGCTGATCCTGATACAGGCTCCAGCCCGGGATCACCGCCAGTAGCTGCCCCTGATACCAGAGTGCAGCGCCGTCGTCACTGGGTTCCCAGATAATCTGCAGCCCGGCCGGGTCGAGCATCGGCTCGGCGGCGAGCGTCCGGCAATATTCCGCACTCAGCAGCGGCGGGGTACCCTGCTGCATCGCGGCCACATCTTCCTGCTGGGGAGCAGGCAGCAGATTACGCAGCCAGCAGCCGCGCACGGCAAACTGCTGGCGAAACGCTTCGGCCGGCCAGATATAGAAATAAGCGGTGCGCTCATCCTGCTCAACAATTGCAATCAGCGTCTGTTGCTGATTGGCCACCTCAGCAATCTGATAGGGCTGTGTCATAAGGCCTCGACGGTTGTAGGGTTCCATTCCCCTGAGAACAGGTCAGGATAAGAGAAGAGGATGGCGCGTTGCACCCCGTCAGGGCAAGGGTAAAAGTCTCAAAATGGTGCAGCCAGAAGACAGCGCGGTTTTTCGCCGCCCCTACCCGGGGTCAGTCGCCCATCCGGGTGCTGTTGCGCAGACGATAAAGATCCCGCGCTTTGTCCCTGACGACATTCAGTTTCGATTCGGCCGCCACCAGTCCCCAGACCGTGCCCTGCTGCTGCTGATAAAAGAGATTCATGCCCTGAAAGTAGCTGTCGCGATAGCCTATCCACGCGCGCTGCGCCTTTTTCAGCGCCGCCTGCGCAGCGGGCGACTGCCCGGCCAGCAACTGCTTATACTGGCTGTTCAGCTCACTGTCCCAGGCGGTATTTGCCGCCTCATAGCACTGCAGATTCGCAAGCGTACTGACCGCCTGCTGCTGGCAGCGCTCCAGCTGCGTGTCCAGATCCTGCCGTAACAGGTCTGCGCCGCTGGCCGTTGCGGCAATCAGCATCAGCGCGCCGGCAATAAGGGTTTTCATGATCATATCCTTCGTCGTTAAGGGTTATCGTCCAACCCGCGTCATCGCCCGCTGATACGCGCCGCGTGAAATTGCCCAGCGCAGCATTCTGGCGATGATGGCAATACGCAGGCGTATCATTCGTCGTCGCAGTGGGGAAAAGTGCAAGCCAAAGTCCTGTAGCGCCCACTGCGGCAGTAGCTCAATACCGGCGACCAGCATGGCATTCATCGCCGGGCGGGCCTGCCAGGAGGGCGCAGGCGCATTCAGCAACAGCGACAGGACCTCCTGCGTACGCTCATCACAACGCAGCTGCGGCCGCATCGCCGTCAGATACGTCTCCACTGCCTCCACGCTGTCCGGCACCTGTTCTGCCCCCAGCGCCACGGCCACTAACGCTGCCTCAGCGTAGTAACGGTTCTGCTCTGCCAGACTCAGCTGCGGATTTTTATAGCGCAGATGGGCGGCGAGGAAACAGCGGGTTTCCGCTACGTGTACCCAGGTCAGCAGTTGCGGATCGCTGGCGGCATAAGGCTGCCCCCGAGCATCCACGCCGGTGACGCGCAGGTGAATACGTTTCACCCGCTCGATCAGCGTATGAGCATCTGCGGTATTACCAAAGGTGGTGACGGCAATGAACTGGCTGGTCCGGCGCAGCCGTCCCATCATATCGTCGCGGAAGGTGGAGTGGTCCCAGACACCCGCCAGTGCAAGGGGATGTTGCATCTGTAACAGGAGTGCGGCGATCCCACCACACAGCATGGAAGGAAAATCACCGTGTACCCGCCATATCACGCTGTCCGGGCCATAAAGACCGGGATCGCCCGGCGGTTGTGACAGATCAAACTCGTTCAGGGACAGGCCGTTTAAACGAAATACCTGCTGCTGAATTCTGTCGCGTAAACTGACCATTCTTTTCGCCTGGTAAAGCAGAACGGGCGGGGCTGACCCCGCCCTGTGATTTACAGATAATCAAACTCAGCGTTAACGGTTCGGGCTGAATCCAGCCCGATCATCACGCTAAATTTACCCGGCTCGGCCACCTGCTGCATTCTGGCATTCCAGAATTTCAGCGCGCTGACGTCGATCGGGAAAGTTACCGTCTGGGATTCGCCCGCCTTCAGCATGATGCGCTTAAAGCCTTTCAGCTCTTTCACCGGGCGGCTGATACTCGCCACCTCATCACGCAGATAAAGCTGAACCACGGTCGCTCCATCGCGCTTACCGCTATTCGTGACGGTGACGCTGGCGTTAACCGTACCGTTACGCGGCATAGTGGCTGATGACATCTTCACCGGGGAGAGCGTGAACTGCGTATAGCTCAGTCCGTAGCCGAACGGGAACAGCGGACCGTTTGCCTCATCGAAGTAGTGAGAGGTGTACTTATTCGGATTTTCGAAGTTATAAGGACGGCCGGTATTCAGGTGGTTGTAATAGATTGGGATCTGGCCCACCGAACGCGGGAAGGACATCGGCAGCTTACCGGACGGGTTGTAGTCACCGAACAGCACATCGGCAATAGCGTTACCGCCCTCGGTGCCGCTGTACCAGCTTTCCAGCATCGCATCCGCCTGCTGCGTTTCATGGGTCAGCGTCAGCGCACGTGCGTTCATCAGCACCATCACCAGCGGTTTGCCCGTGGCCTTGATGGCATCAATCAGCTTCAGCTGGCTTTCCGGCAGCGTCAGATCGCTGCGGCTGGAGGCTTCATGCGCCATACCGCGCGCTTCACCAATGGCCAGCACCACCACATCCGCTTTCTTCGCGGTTTCAACGGCTTCATCCAGCATCTGTTGCGGCGATCGTGTATCCACGGTCATCGCTTTTTCATACAGATTGATAAAGTCCTGAATGCCTTTATCGTCGGTGACGTTGGCCCCTTTGGTGTACAGCAGCGTCGCCTTACCGGCGGTCGCGTTTTTCATCCCCTGCAGCAGGGTCACGGACTGGGCGGCCACACCCGCGGCAGACCAGCTGCCCATAATATCAATCTGGCTGTCAGCCAGCGGGCCGATCAGCGCCACCGTGCCGGATTTTTTCAGCGGCAGCGTCTCCAGACGGTTTTTTAACAGCACCATACTTTTACGCGCCACATCCCGCGCTTCGGCACGATGCAGGCGGTTTTCCGCATTGGTATCCGCCGGATCGCTGCTGGCGGGGCCCAGATGGCTGTACGGGTCATTAAACAGGCCCATATCGTATTTCACGTTGAGCACGTGGCGCGCAGCGTCATCGATCTCTTTTTCACTGACCTGGCCGCTTTTAACCAGCCCGGGCAGGTATTTGCTGTAGTACTCATCGCTCATACTCATATCGATGCCGGACTTCAGCGCGATGCGCACGGCATCCTGAGGGTCACTCGCCACCCCGTGTTTGATCAGCTCTTTGATCGCGCCGTGATCGCTGATGGTGATGCCCTTAAAGCCCCAGTCATCGCGCAGCACGTCTTTAAGCAGCCAGCTGTCGGCGCTGGCCGGAACGCCATTCAGTGAGTTCAGCGCCACCATTACCCCGCCGCTTCCGGCGTCCAGCGCTGCTTTATACGGCGGCAGATAGTCCTGGAACAGGCGCTGCGGGCTCATATCGACGGTGTTGTAATCACGTCCGCCTTCCACCGCCCCGTAGGCAGCGAAATGCTTGACGCTGGTCATCACCGAGTAGCGATCGGCCGGGCTTTTACCCTGCATGGCCTGCACCATGGTTCGGCCCATGACGGACGTCAGATAAGTGTCTTCCCCGAAGCCCTCAGAGCCACGCCCCCAGCGCGGTTCCCGGGTCACGTCGACCATCGGCGCCCAGGTCATATTTAACCCGTCATCGGCGGCTTCATAGGCGGCAATACGGCCCACCTCCGCTACGGCATCGGTGTCCCAGCTGGAGGCCAGCGCCAGCGGGATGGGGAATTGGGTGCGCTGACCGTGAATCACATCATAGGCAAAGAACAATGGAATTTTCAGGCGGCTGAGCTGCATGACCTGATCCTGCATCTCACGGATGTCATGGCGGGTCACGGTATTGAAAATCGCCCCCACCTGCCCCTGCTGGATCATATCGCGGATCGTGGATTTGGGATTATCCGGCCCGACGCTGATCAGCCTCAGCTGGCCAATCTTTTCATCCAGTGTCATTTTTTTCAGCAGGTCAGTGACAAAAGCGTCGCGTGCCTGCGGCGTAAGTGAGTGCGGGCCGATCAGATCGTCGGCAAATACTGGCTGGATCGCCAGAGTAACGGCAAGGCTGACAGAACAAATCCATTTCATCAGTGGGTTTTCTCTCAAGTGACTGTGGCGTATCTGTTATTTTACTGCAGGTAACCTATGGCAGCAGTGTGTCATACCTTGAGAATAGCAGCTAGTTTTCAGGTGATGAATCACAGAGGTCTCAGACGGGACTTTATTGCCATGCGGTGAGTGCTACAGTAGAGCGGTGATACTGACAAGGACATGACATGCACACTTCCCAACACGCTGGACAAAAACTGATTGCTGAACTGGGCCGCATCGTTGGCCGCAACCATCTGCTCACGGACCCCGAAAAAACAGAGCGCTATCGCAAGGGCTTCCGATCGGGCGAAGGCGATGCGCTGGCTGTGGTGTTCCCCGGGACATTACTGGAACAGTGGCGCATTCTGCAGGCCTGTGTCACCGCGGATGTGATTATCCTGATGCAGGCGGCCAATACCGGGCTGACTGAAGGCTCTACGCCGAACGGCAAGGATTATCCGCGCGATATCGTGATTATCAGCACCCTGCGGATGGACAAAATCCAGCTGCTGGACGCCGGGAAGCAGGTGCTGGCCTTCCCCGGTAGCACCCTGTATCAGTTAGAAAAAGTCCTGAAGCCGCTGGGCCGTGAGCCCCATTCGGTGATTGGGTCCTCTTGTATCGGGGCATCCGTGCTCGGCGGTATCTGTAATAACTCAGGCGGGTCGCTGGTCAAACGCGGCCCGGCCTACACCGAAATGGCGCTTTACGCGCAGATAGACGCCAGCGGTAAGCTACGACTGGTCAACCATCTCGGCATCAACCTGGGCACCACGCCGGAGCAAATCCTCGGTAAGCTGGACGATGACAGCTGGCAGCAGAGCGACGTGCTGCACGACCAGCGCCACGCCTCCGATCCGGACTATGCCGTGCGGGTGCGCGACGTCGACGCCGACACCCCGTCACGCTTTAACGCGGATGCGCGTCGCCTGTTTGAAGCCTCCGGCTGTGCCGGTAAGCTCGCCCTGTTTGCGGTCCGTCTGGATACGTTTGAAAGCGAAAGCGCCCAGCAGGTCTTTTACATTGGTACCAACGATACGGCAGTGCTCGATCGGCTACGCCGCCACATGCTGGCCAGTTTTACCCATCTGCCGGTGGCTGGCGAATATATGCACCGGGATATTTTTGATATCGCGGAAACCTACGGCAAAGACACTTTCGTGATGATCGACAAGCTCGGCACCGATAAAATGCCGCTGTTCTTCACGCTGAAAGGGCGCGCAGATGCGCTGCTGGCAAGGATCAAGTGGCTGAAACCCCACTTCAGCGATCGGATGCTGCAAAAAATTGCCGCGCTGCTGCCCTCACACCTTCCACCGCGCATGAAGCAGTACCGCGATCGTTTTGAGCACCATCTGATGCTGAAAATGTCCGGCGAAGGCGTGGCCGAAGCGCGGGCCTATCTGCAGGAATTCTTCACCGATGCCGACGGCGGGTACTTTGAGTGCGAAGGGAAAGAAGGCGCACACGCGTTTCTGCACCGCTTTGCCGCCGCCGGGGCCGCCGTGCGTTACCACGCCGTGCATCATGAAGAGGTGGAAGATATTCTGGCGCTGGATATTGCGCTGCGCCGTAACGATCGCGACTGGTTCGAAAAACTGCCGCCGGAGTTTGACGATGCCCTGACCCACCGCCTCTATTACGGCCACTTCCTGTGTCATGTGTTCCACCAGGACTATATTGTGAAAAAAGGGGTGGATGCGCACGCGCTGAAAGAGAAGATGCTGGAAATTCTGCACGCCCGCGGCGCAGAGTATCCGGCAGAGCATAACGTTGGCCATCTGTATCAGGCCAAACCGCAGCTGAAGGCCTTTTACCAGCAGCTTGACCCGACTAATACGTTTAATCCTGGCATTGGAAAAACCACACGGGCGAAGCACTGGGGTGAGTGCGGGTGCGATAAATAGCCGCGCGGGCGAACAGGAAAAAATGCGCGGGGCGACCGGAAAAAAGGTCGCCCCCTACGGGGGGATTATTCCTCCGGGGCGTCCTTCAGTACCATCTGACCGTTTTTACGCTCGATGATCATGGTCTGTGGCGCAGAGAGCATCACCCCTTCTTTGCGCAGTCGGGTGAGGATATCAAATAGCAGATCGCTTTTTGCGCCGCCCACCTGCCGCGGGCTGGCCACATTCCCCGTCACCGACAGCACGATGCCGGTTGAGGTCAGATCTTTGAACGTGACCGACGGCTCCGGGTTCTCCAGAATACGTTCGTTCTCGTTATACACTTCCAGCAACAGCTGACGCACCTGCTGCGGGTCAATATCCAGCGGGAAGGTCAGCGTAATGGTGGCCACCCCCTGCGCATTGCCCATCGTGGCGTTGCGCACGTTCTGAGAGATCAGCTGAGAGTTCGGTACAATCACCGTGGATTTATCACTGAGCTGAATTTCGGTGGCGCGCACGTTAATACGGCGGATATCCCCTTCAATGCCGCTGATGCTCACCAGGTCACCCACTTTGACCGGGCGCTCGGTCAGCAGGATCAGACCGGAAATAAAGTTCTTCACAATCTCCTGTAAGCCGAAACCGATACCGACCGACAGGGCGCTGACGATCCACGCCAGCTTGTTCCATTGCAGACCCATAATCGACAGTGTCATCAGGATCACCAGCACAAATCCTATATTGCTGAACAGCGTGAGCAGCGACAACCGCATCCCTTTGTCCATGGTGGTTTTGGGCAGGAAATCATGCTCCAGCCAGCGTTTCACCGAACGCAACACCCAGATACCGACCACCATGCAGATCAGCGCATTGACCATATGCGCAGGCACGATATTCAGGGATTCAAGCCCTTTGCCGCCCCAGAATTCAATCGCTTTCTGCACCAGCTCAATCGGCGTCGAACTGCCGAAGGTGCCATTAAGCAGCGCCATCGCGGCTGCCAGTATGAGGAACGTCTTGCCAATGGCGCCAAGCACCGCTGCCACCTGCCCCAGATGCCGCTCGTCGATATTCAGTGAGGTCTGAATACGCTTGCCGGAAGCATTGTTGGTGGAGAACAGGCTTTCGCAGCCGTCCGCTACCAGCTGGCTGCAGATGTAGAATGATCCAAAGACAATTCCCATCCAGATCAGCTCATAGCTGAGGAAGCGTGCCAGGGTGATATAGCCGATAAGCAGCGCGATCATAATCGCCACGCCAATCAGCGTCAGCGCCATCTGAATCAGCCCCACCAGCGTGGATTTGGCTTCCGGTGGGTTACCTGCCTGGAGCATACGCCGGCGCACGCGATTGGTTCGCATGCTGATTGACAGCGCCGTGGCACCGATCAGCAGCGCCGTCATGCCGTTGGCAAAAATCGTCGTCCCGACGCTGGTGCTGGCGCTGCTGTTAAAGGTCTCTACCGTCTGGAAAATAAACACCAGGGCGGCGGTCAGCGGTGGATAGGGCTTTAAAGCCAATGCCACTTCATTGGAAATATTGGGCAGACGCCATGACGGCCGACGGGTGGAGAGGAACGCCCGGCCTAATCCGGCGATCAGGCCGCAGAACACACTCAGCCCGACCAGCTTATCGGCAAAATCACGGACGTCATCAATCACCTGATCGTGACGGGTAAAGGCCTGGTCGAGGAAATTAAACGCCAGCACCACCGCGGCCAGAGTGGTCACTGCCGTGGCGGCCGCCAGGAAACTGCGACGCAGACGTCCTTCGGGAAGATGGTGGATCCCTACCCAGGCGAGAAACTCCTCAAGATAGCGGCGACCCAGCGTGGCGACCAGCCCGGCGGCCAGCACCCACATAATGGTGCCAAAACGCCAGCCTGACTCCCACGACAGTGCGGCGGTGGAAGTCAGTTCATCAATAAAATCGCTGATTTTTACGCTGTCATCGCTTTGCGTGTTATACAGCGGCGCCCAGAAGCGCGGGCCAAGAATACTGCCCGCGTTCAGTGCCAGCTGAGTTTTCAGCGCATCACGGCGCAGGTTGACGATCTGCGCGGAAAGATTAATGGCCCCGCTCTTTATGGCTTCCGCCTGCTTGATCTGGGCATCCATTTTCCCCTTCTGGTTTTCCAGCTTATTTCTTTTGCTGGTCACCTCCGCGGTCTCTTTCACTCCGCTGTTCGCCTGCGGAGCCGGGCCAAGCACGGCCAGCTGGGCCTGCAGCTGGGCACGCTGGGGAACAATACCCTGCATCAGCGTATCCGCATCGCCAGACAGCTCCAGCGCCAGTTCGTTGAGCGCCATCAGCTTGCTGTCGTTGGTTTCACCGGAAACCTGCTGTTTGATCTTGTCCAGCACCTTCTGCATTTTCGGCAGTTCAACGGCAGCATTGACCTTTGGAGGGGCATCGGTTTGCTGTGCGTCATCGCCCTCCGCAGCCATAACCAGCTGGGGCGATAGCGTCACGAGCGCCAGCAGACAAACGCGAAGAAAAGTTAACAAGCCAGACATGTGCAGGTTCCTGATACTAAGGCAGCGCCGGGCGGCGCCTGACAATTGCCGGCTAGTTTATGCTTTTGCCCTGGCCGGCACTATAGGATTTGTGATGTAAAAATGAGGTCGTTATCATAAGAATATTCTATGACTATCGTCGACGGTGAGTATGGCAAATTAAGAAGAAAACACGCATGGAGAAAACATGTCTCTTCCCCACGCTGACCTGACGGTCCGCGACGCCGTCCTCGCCGATATCGACGCCCTCACCCGTATTTATGCCTGGCATGTCCTGCACGGCTGCGGTTCCTTTGAAGAAACGCCGCCTGATGCGGCAGAAATGGCCGATCGCTATCGAAAAGTCGCTTCATTCGATCTGCCGTGGCTGGTAGCAGAGAGGGACGGACAGGTGGTGGGATATTGCTACGCCGCCCAGTATCGCCCCCGTCCGGCTTATCGCTTTACCGTCGAAGACTCAGTTTATATTGATGCCGATCAGGGCGGACGAGGCATCGGCACCGCACTGCTCGCCGCGCTGATTAGCCGCTGTCAGCAGGGGCCGTACCGGCAGATGCTGGCCATTATCGGCAATGGTGAGCGTAATGCCGGCTCACTTAACCTGCATAAGAAAATGGGCTTTGAGATCGTCGGCAACTTTCGCGCCGTGGGTTTCAAACACGGTGAATGGCGCGATACGTTATTAATGCAGCGAGCGCTATAACCGGGGCTATCGGGGGCGAGTGTAAAAAGGATCGCCCCCGACAGGAGCGCAGGTCACTCTACCGCGCTGTCATCGACCACACGGTTACCTGCCAGCTGTGAGGCTTTTTGCTTTTTATAACTCAAAGCTGCAGGCGGAACCGGGGAAATTTTACCGGTTTCAATCCACTTACGCAGGCGGTTTGCGTCGGCAAAATGCGTGTATTTGCCAAACGCATCCAGCACGACCAGGGATACCGGGCGGTGATTGATCACCGTACGCATCACCAGGCAGTGCCCCGCTTCATCGGTATAACCGGTTTTCGTCAGCTGAATATTCCAGTCCGGTCGATATACCAGATGGTTGGTATTGCGGAACGGCAGGGTGTAATTCGGGTTACGGAACGTTGCCATATCTTCATGGGTGGTGCTCAGTTCACCCAGCAGCGGATAGCGTTTCGAGGCAATCAGCAGTTTACTCAGATCGCGCGCCGTGGAGACGTTTTTAATCGACAACCCGGTGGGTTCCACGTAGTGCGTGTTGCTCATGCCCAGCGAGCGCGCTTTGGCGTTCATCGCGCGAATAAACGCATCATAGCCGCCCGGGTAGTGGTGCGCCAGGCTGGCCGCTGCGCGGTTTTCCGAGGACATCAGCGCCAGCAGCATCATGTTCTTGCGGCTGATTTCGCTGTTAAGACGTACGCGGGAATAGACGCCGCGCATCTCCGGGGTATGGCTGATATCGACTGTCAGCATTTCATCCATCGGCAGATGGGCATCCAGCGTTACCATGACCGTCATCAACTTAGTGATCGAGGCGATCGGCCGCACCAAATCAGGGTGGCTGGCGTAGATCACCTTCTGGGTATTCAGATCGACGATCATTGCACTGCCTGAGGCAATTTCAGGCTGGGCGGCGGTCGTCACAACGGCAGGCGTCTGCGACCGCGCGACAGCCTGAGTCAGAATGCCCTGCGCAGACAGCAGCAGAGCCACACTTAATAGAGACAAACGAATTTTTGCAGGCATCGTAAACTTAACGGCTGGTAAGGTGGGTGTGGAAGCCACACACCGCGTCCCGCACGCGTTGCGGGGGCTGGCCGACGCATAATACGCCGAAGGTTAAGGATTTTCCTACAGGATATTCGTTTCCGGGCGTTACCAGCAAACCGCCGGTTTCCCGGCGGTACCGGTGGTCAGAAAAGCTGATAGCCATAGCCCCAGATCACCACGGTCATCGCCAGTAACACTTCAAACACCAGGATGCCAATAGCCAGGGTGGATCCGGAAAGCCGCAGACTCTCTTCACGGTCAATATTCAGGAACAGCGGGATGCCGACGTACAGCAGGTAGCCGGTGTAGGCTAACGCCAGCGCACCGACCAGTACGCAGAGCCATACCAGCGGATAGAGCGCGACCAGCCCGCTGATAAACAGCGGCGTAGCCACATAGCCGGCGAACACCCGACAGCGGGAGAGCGAGGGCCGCTGCGGGTAATCCCGCGCCATCCACCAGATAACCCGCCCCATCACCGCCACGCCCAGCAGGATCAGGGCATAGAACAGCACAGCCAGTGAGAAGGCGGTGGCCAGCGACAGGGGGATAGTGCGTTCTATCCCTATATCCCAGCCGATCTGTGTGGTGCCGATAAAGGCGCAGAGCACCGGGATCAGCGCCATCAGCAGGACGTGGTGAGTGTAATGGTGCGAGAGCGTTTCATTCTCTTGCTTAATGTCGCGCATCTCCCGACCCGGATGCGCAAGCAGTCCCCAGACATGGTTCATAGCATCACTCCTCTGTACGACGGACCGCCAGCAGGCACTGTTCAGGGCGGCATCTCTTCAAGTATAAGCGGCTCTGAATAGTTTGTTTTTTAACCCGACATGAAATGTATTAAGCACTTCATTACATGCAAAAAATAAAGCGTCTGAAAGCACTGAAGCTGCAAGATCTGTTAAAAGGGTTAGACTTAGCGGCACAAATACAATGAGGAGTACCGGTTCTCTGATGGATGTGAATACGCTGATTTCCCAGTATGGCTACTGGGCATTATTTATTGGCTGTCTGGCAGAAGGCGAGACTTTTACCCTGCTGGGTGGTGTCGCCGCCCATGAAGGTTTGCTGCACTATGGCTGGGTGGTGCTGGTGGCGATGTGCGGTGGGATTCTGGGTGATACTGCCCTGTTCTTTATTGGCCGCCGCTACGGGGAGCCGATCCTCCAGCGGTTCAGAAAGCATCAGCAGCAGATCGATCGCGCTAACCGCTTGATCCGCAAGCGGCCGGTTCTGTTCGTGATCGGCGTGCGTTTTATGTACGGGCTGCGCATTGTCGGGCCGATTATTATTGGTGCCAGCAGGCTGTCGCCGCGTAAGTTTTTACTGTTTAATCTGGTCGGCGCGGCGCTGTGGGCGGTCATTTTTGTCACCCTCGGCTACCTGGGTGGACGGGTGATTGCCCCCTGGCTGCATCAGCTCGATCATCACCTGAAGCATCTGTTCTGGCTGCTGCTGGCGGTGGTCGTCGTATGGGGAGTCCGCTGGGCGGTGAAACACCGCAACAGCAATAATAAACAGTAAAGGTCAGCGATGCGGGATCAGGATGAGGGGCTCCCCGGCAGCTGCCGGAAAAAGTCCGCATAGGCCGGTGCCCTGACCTGCTCCAGCACTTCCGCCAGCTGCGCCAGCGGCGCTTCCGACCAGTCCACGCGCAAATCAATATCCGCATAAGGGCGGCTGTCCCACACCTTCAGTGCCGCAGAGCGGATGCCCCGCCCATCCCCTCCGGCCTGCTGTGCCGCGTTCAGTGCCGCCAGCATCCGGTCCGCCAGCGGCAGGCGTGCGGCACGTTCAAACGCCGCCTGCATCGACACCAGCACACCATCGCCCGCCAGCATATTGCCCGCCACCGCCATCTGCACGCCCGCCACGCTGCTGAACCAGCGCCCGCAAAGGCTGCCGCTCCAGTGCGCCGTCGCTCCGGCATGGTCGACGATCAGCAGCTGACGCCGTTCGCGCGCCTCATCCTCTTTCAGCAGCAGGTGCAGCGTCTGCTCCGCGCTCAGTCCCGCCGTCAGCAGCTCCAGCCCGCGAATGCCGTAAAGGGGGTTGGTCAGGGCCTGGGTGGCAATGGCTCCGGTGCGGGCCCGGCCGTGGATCACCAGCGCCCCCACTGCCGGGCCGCCCGTGGCGGTGGCCGCCGCCAGCGCGCCGCTTTGCGCATCGCGTGCCACAATGGAAAAGGTCATTGCGCCCTCCTTCTGTCAGGCAGATCAAATTTATATGGATAAATTATTGCACTTAACTCTATTTATACGCATAAATAACAAACAGGACAAACTTTGTTCATCCGCATGTCACACAGGTGCGGTGATCGCTCTGCTTAACGAGGACCGCTATGTTCAAATCGCTACGCACCGGGTTGCACTGTCTTACTGCCTGCTTCGCCCTGCTCACCCTCGCCCCCCAGGCCGGGGCTGAGTCACCTCCCGGCGTGCTGGTGGTAGGCCAGGTGGCCGAGCCGCAGTCGCTTGATCCTCAGGTGGCGACCGCCGCTAACGATTCGCGCATTCTGGTGAATATTTACGATGGTCTGGTCCGTAATGCTCCCGGCTCACTCACCATTGAGCCGGCGCTGGCCAGCCGCTGGGAGATCAGCCCGGACGGGCTGCGCTATACCTTCCACCTGCGCGAAGGGGTGACCTTCCAGGACGGCACGCCGTTTAACGCCGGGGCGGTGAAATTCACCTTTGAACGCATGCTCAATAAGCAGCATCCCTACTATCACACCGGCCCGTTCCCGCTGAGCTTCTTCTTCTCCTCTATCGATACCATCACCACGCCGGACGCCCAGACGGTGGTCTTTACGCTGAAGCAGCCTTTTGCTCCGCTGCTCTCCAATCTTGCCACGCCCGCCGGGCTGATTGTCTCCCCGGCCGCCGTGAAAAAATATGATAAAGACGTGGGCCGTCATCCGGTTGGCACCGGGGCCTTCCGTTTTGGTGAATGGCAGGCGAATCAGCGCGTTGTACTGACCGCGAATAAAGATTACTGGGACGGTGCGCCGAAGCTGGAGGCCGTGGTATTCCGTCCGATCACCGATGGCAACACCCGCACCGCAGAGATGCTCTCAGGAGGTATTGATGCCATGGTCGAGGTGCCACCGGATACGGTTAACACCTTTGCCGGTAATCCCCAGTTTCAGCTTCACCAGGCCGTCGGTCCGCACGTCTGGTTTCTGCTGCTGAACACCCGCGAAAAGCCGTTTAACGATAAGCGCGTCCGCCAGGCGGTGAACTACGCGGTCAACAAGCAGGCGCTGGTCGACAACGTGTTGCAGGGCTCCGCGCAGGTGGCTGACGGCCCCATTCCCTCGGCGTTTACGTGGGCCGCGAACAAAGATGTCAGTCCTTATCCGTATGACCCGGCCAAAGCCCGCGCGCTGCTGAAGGAAGCCGGGGCCGAAGGTGCCACGCTGAACTTCTCTGTCACCGAGGGCGGGTCAGGCATGCTGGATCCGGTACCGATGGCAACGGCCATTCAGGCCGATCTGAAAGCCGTGGGGCTGAACGTGAAGATCCAGACCTGGGAATGGAACACCTACCTGGCGAAAGTGAACGCCGGGCTGACGCCGCAGACCCAGATGGCAGAGATGGCGTGGATGACTAACGACCCGGATACGCTGCCCTTCCTGACACTGCGACGCGATGCCTGGCCGGATAAAGGCGGCTTTAACTCCGGTTACTACAGCAATCCGCAGGTCGACACCCTGCTGGATGAAGCCCGCAGGACCAGCGATCAGCAGAAGCGTGGTGCGCTGTATCGCCAGGTGCAGGCCATTGTTCACGACGACGCACCCTGGCTGTTTGTCGCCAACTGGAAACAGAATGCCGTCACCACCCGCCAGGTGCAGAACTTTGCCCTGCAACCCAACTTCAACCTGATCCTGCATCAGGTCAGTAAACCCTGACGGAGGAGGCCTGCTATGTGGAGCTTTTTATTACGGCGTCTGATCGGGGTGATCCCGGTAATAATCGGGCTGTCGCTGATTGTTTTTCTGTTGATGGCGATGATCCCCGGCAACCCGGCACAGGCGCTGCTGGGGGCGTTTGCCACCCCGGAGAACGTCGCCCGCGTCAGCGCCGAGCTGGGTCTGGATAAACCGCTGTGGCAGCAGTATTTTATCTGGGTCAACAACCTGCTACACGGCGATTTCGGGCGCTCTTACGTCCTGAATCGCCCGGTGATTGATGAAGTACTGGAGCGTCTGAACGCCACTCTGCTGCTCGGCGGCTGCGCCCTGCTGTTAAGCGTTGTTTTCGGCCTGCTGGCGGGTGTGACCTCCGCCGTACGTCAGTTTGGCTGGGGCGACAGAATCATCACCCTGCTGGTACTGATCGGCATTTCACTGCCCTCTTTCCTCATTGGCCTGCTGATGATTATGCTGTTTGCCGTCAGCCTGCGCTGGTTCCCGGCCTCCGGGATGTTTGCCATTTACGGCGGCGGCGATGCGCTGGATCTGCTGCATCATCTGACCCTGCCCGCTATCACCCTGGCCATTGTCGCAACCGGGGTGATCGCCCGTCTGACACGTACCGCAATGCTGGAAGTCCTGCGCCAGGATTATATCCGCACCGCCCGTGCCAAAGGCGTCAGCGAGCGCCGGGTGATCTGGCGTCATGCCTTTCGCGTGGCCCTGGTGTCGGTGATCCCGGCCATCGGTATTCAGGCCGGGTTTGTGCTCGGCGGGGCAGTGTATATCGAAACCGTGTTCCAGTGGCCGGGCCTGGGGGCCATGCTGGTTAAAGCGGTCTCCACGCGCGATCTGCTGCTGGTGCAGGGCGGCGTGCTGGTGGCGGCCATTGCCTACGTACTGATTAATCTGCTGACCGACATCGTTCAGGCCTGTCTTGACCCGAGGGTAAAATCATGACTGTTAACACCGCCCCTCCCGCACGACGCACCGGCTGGTCGCTGTTGCTGCATAACCGCCTGGCGGCGCTGGGACTGCTGCTGCTGATTGTCACCATCACGGCAGCGCTGCTCGCGCCGCTGCTGCCGCTGCCGGACCCGGATGCCACCGATCTGCTTAAACGGCTGGCTCCGCCGCTGACGCCGGGTCATCTGCTGGGCACGGATGCGCTGGGACGCGATATGCTGTCGCGCCTGCTGTGGGGCACGCGGGTGTCGGTGGCCGTCGGCCTGAGCGCCACCCTGCTGGCGGCGGTATGCGGCACGCTGGTCGGGTTGATTGCCGGTTACGCCGCCGGGCGCACCGACAATATTCTGATGCGGTTGATCGATATGATCATGGCCTTCCCGTATATATTATTGGCCCTGGCGATCGTCGCCGTCCTCGGCCCGGGCCTGCTGAATGCGCTGTATGCCATTGCGCTGGTCAATATTCCTTTCTTTGCCCGCAACGTGCGTGGCCTGACCCTCGGCCTGCGCGGGCGCGACTTTATTCAGGCAGCCAGGCTGTCCGGTAAAAACCACACCCAGATCCTGTTAACGGAAGTGCTGCCTAACGTCCTGCCGCTGATTGTTGTCACCCTCTCTACCACTATCGGCTGGATGATTCTGGAAACTGCGGGGCTGTCATTTCTCGGACTGGGAACCCAGCCACCGGATGCAGATTTAGGATCGATGCTCGGTCAGGGGCGCAGCCAGCTGTTTATCGCTCCCCACGTCGCCCTGGTGCCAGGGGTAATGATCTTCCTGCTGGTGATCGGCTTTAACCTGCTTGGCGACGGCGTACGCGACCTGCTGGATCCGCGCCTCAAGTCCGGTGCCCTGCTGCGTTCGCAGGCCATGACCACCGTTGACCGCGCGCAGATCCCGGCACGCACCCACCCGGAGGCGCTGCTGGAAGTGGCCGGTTTACAGGTGGCCTTCAGCCGGGGTCAGCAACGCGTCCCGACGGTAAAAGGCATCAGCTTCCATCTACACGCCGGGGAGTGCCTCGGTCTGATCGGTGAAAGCGGCTCCGGCAAAAGCGTCAGTGCGCTGGCGATTATGGGGCTGGTTGCTTCCCCGCCCGGCGTGATCACCGGCGGTAGCGTCTGGCTGGGCAACGAAGAGCTGCTGTCGCTCTCACCGGCAGCCATGCAACAACGCCGTGGCGTGCGGGTGGCCTATATATTCCAGGATCCGCTGACGTCACTGCATCCGCAGATGCGCATCGGCCAGCAGCTGGTTGAGGCTATCCAGTGCCACCAGCCGCTGAGCGCAGCGGCGGCGCGCGCTAAGGCGATTACCCTGCTGGAGGATACCGGCATTCAGCAGGCCGCAGAGCGCTTTGACGCCTGGCCACATCAGCTGTCCGGCGGCCAGCGCCAGCGCGTCGGTATTGCCATCGCCCTGGCCAACGATCCGCAGGTGATTATTGCCGACGAACCCACCACCGCGCTGGACGTGACGGTACAGGCACGCATTCTGGCGCTGCTGAACGATCTGCGCCACAAACGCGGGCTGGCGCTGCTGTTTATCACCCATGACTTTGCTGTGGTCAGCGAGATGTGCGATCGGGTGGCGGTGATGCGTCACGGGGAAATTGTTGAGAGCGGCAGTACCGCCTCGGTACTGCAGGCTCCGCGCCACGACTACACGCGGCGGCTGATTGCCAGCGTGCCGCAGCGCGGCCAGGGCCGGGCCTTCCTGCAACAGATCCGTCAGCTGCACGCGCGGGAGACATCATGAAAAAAGTGATTGAAATACACGATCTGAAGAAAACCTATCACGGCCACGGTGGCTGGTGGCAGCGCAGCGCTTCCGTCGATGCCGTAAAGGGCATCAGTCTGGATCTCTGGCAGGGGGAAACGCTTGCCGTGGTGGGGGAAAGCGGCAGCGGCAAAAGCACCCTGGCACGGATGCTGGTCGGGCTGGAGTCTCCGACTTCAGGCAGCCTGACCCTGCAGGGCGAGGATGCCCGCGTTCTGGCGCAGCGCGGCGTTCAGGCCTTTGGCAAGACCATCCAGTATGTGTTTCAGGACCCGGTGGCCTCACTGAACCCACGCAAAACGATTCAGCAAATCCTCAGCGTCCCGCTGCAGCGCCTGTGCGGCTATCAGGCCAGTGCCTGTCTGCCCCGTCTGCAGCAGCTGCTGACGGCAGTCAATATGCCTCACGACGCCCTGCACTGCTATCCTCATGAGTTTTCAGGCGGTCAGGCCCAGCGGCTGGCCATTGCCCGTGCCCTGGCGGCAGAGGCCCGGATCCTGGTGCTGGATGAGCCCGTCAGTGCGCTGGATGTCTCCGTACAGGCCCAGGTTCTACTGCTGCTGGAGGATCTCAAACAGCAGTTTGGCCTTTCTTACCTTTTCATCAGTCACGATCTGGCGGTAGTGGAATCGATTGCCGACCGCGTGGCGGTGATGAATTCTGGTACTATCGTCGAGTGCGCCGCCACGCAAACGCTGTTCAGTGCCCCCAGGCATGAGTACAGCCGCCAGCTGCTGGCCAGCGCGCCGGCCTGGCAGGCCACGCCGCCAGGCGTTCAGCCCACTTTCTGATATACAGGTGACCATGTCCTCAGTCTCCACGCCGCCCGATGCGGTAAAGCGTAAGCGAACCGACACCATTATCGATGCCATTAAGCAGAGCATTGTTGATGACAATCTGCTGCCCGGCGATCGCCTGCCCCAGGAGAAGGATCTGATGACCCGCTTCTCTGCAGGAAAAAGTACGGTGCGCGAGGCGTTAAAAGCGCTGGAAGCCCAGGGGCTGATCCGCACGCGTACCGGCCCCGGTGGCGGCGCATTTATCGACAGCATGCCGGAGGCCCGCGCCATGAGCCTGCTGTCAAACTACCTGTTTACCCGGGAACTGAGCATCAGTCATATCTACGCACTGCGTAAAACGCTGGAACCCCAGGTCGCGGTCAGCGCCATCGGGCAGATTGACGAAGCTGGTTTTCAACATTTGCATCAGTTGATCCGCGTCTACGATCATGCGCCCACCAGCGAACAGGAGCGCTGGGATCAGCGCATGGCGGAGCTGGACTTTCACAGCGTGGTCGCCAGTTATTCCGCAAACCCGCTGCTGGCCTTCTTCTGCCGCTTCCTCCAGCGGCTGCTGAAAGATCTGGCGGTCTGCAAGGATATCTATCAGCAGCCGCAGCCGGTGGATCGTCGCCAGGGGATTGAGTATCAGTATCAGCTGATTGATGCGCTGCGACGTCAGGATGCCCCGGCGGTGGAACGCATTATGCGTGACCACATGCAGCATGCCGAACAGGCAATGCTGACCCTGCAGGCCACGCTGGAAGAACGTTTTTTGCGTGACGATAGCTGACTTTCCGCTTCGCTTTCTCAGAGGCCGCTATAGTTAAACAATGAAAACGATAAAACGACCTATTGAAGACCACGGCGTCATTGGCGATTTGCGTACCTGCGCCCTGATCGCTACTGACGGTTCCCTCGACTATTTCTGCTGGCCCAACCTGGACAGTCCCTCAGTGTTCACCGCGCTGCTGGACAGTGATGACGCCGGGCTGTTCAGCCTCAGTCCGGACTGGCCAGATGCCCGCCGGATGCAGATCTACCTGCCCGATACCGCCATCCTGCAAACCCGCTGGCTGGACGATCAGGGTGTGGTGGAAGTCACCGACTATATGCCGGTGTGCCAGTGGGAAGACCGCCTGCCGCGCATCATTCGCCGTATTAAGGTTGTTCACGGCACCGCAACACTGAATCTGCGCTGTGCCCCGGTGCATAACTATGCCCGGGCAGAAACCACCGCCACCCTGTATGACGGTGCGGTAACGTTCCACGCCGACGGCCAGCCGACGCTGCGGCTGACGGGCGGAGCTGATTTCCAGCTGGATAAGGCGGCGGCGGTGGCGCAATTTACCCTTGATGCCGGCGAATCGCGCGAGTTTGTCTTTGGCGCAGATGAGGACCCCCACCTGGATCACGCTGATGAAAACAGCAGTGACAGCTGTTTCGACGCTACCCTGGCTTACTGGCGTCACTGGAGCAGGCAGAGCAGCTATCAGGGTCGCTGGCGGGAAATGGTGACTCGCTCGGCAATTACGCTGAAGTTGCTGACTTCATGGCAGCACGGCTCCATCGCAGCGGCGGCGACCTTCGGCCTGCCGGAGGAACTGGGGGGAGAACGCAACTGGGACTACCGCGCATCGTGGATCCGCGATGCCTCCTTTAGCATGTATGCCCTGATGCGCCTCGGCTATGTGGACGAGGCCAAGCATTTCACCCACTGGGTGGCGCGCTGCGTGGAGAACAGCCACAGCGACGTGGAAAAACTACAGATAATGTACCGCCTTGACGGCGGAACAGAGCTGCATGAGAGTGAGCTGCTTAATCTGTCCGGCTATGCCGACTCACGCCCGGTACGCATTGGTAATGATGCGTGGCACCAGTCGCAGCTGGATATCTACGGCGAACTGATGGATGCCATCTACCTGGCAAATAAATACGGGGAAGCCATTTCCCAGCGCGGCTGGAACCACGTCAGCAGGATGATTGACTACGTAGCAGAACACTGGAACCAGACCGATGCCGGGATTTGGGAGATGCGCGGTGAACCCCAGCATTTTCTCCACTCGCGCCTGATGTGCTGGGTGGCGATGGATCGGGCGCTCAGGTTGGGGGAAAAGCGATCGCTGTCGATGCCTGCCGAACGCTGGGCCGCCGCCCGCGACGCCATCCGCAGTGATATCTGGCAGAACTTCTGGCATAAAAACGGCCACTTTGTCGCGACCCGCCACGGTGAGTTTGTCGATGCCTCTATGCTACTGATGCCGCTGGTGCGTTTCGTCGGGGCTACCGATCCGGACTGGCTGGCGACGCTGGACGTTATCAAAGACAAGCTGGTGAGTGACGGGATGGTGCGGCGTTATAACGTGAGTGAGACCCCGGCTGACGGGCTGCAGGGCGAAGAAGGCGCGTTTGCTGCCTGCTCGTTCTGGTACGTAGAGTGCCTTGCCCGTGCGGGTCGCCTTGATGAAGCACACTTTGAGTTTGAGAAGCTGTTAAATTACGCCAATCATGTCGGCCTGTACGCCGAAGAGTTTGACAGCCGGGGACGTGCGCTGGGCAATACGCCGCAGGCGTTAACCCACCTGGCGCTGATCAGTACCGCTTTCTTCCTTGACCGTAAGCTCAGCGGAAAAGATCCGCTGTGGCAACCCTGATAACAGAGTATTGCATCGCTGAAAGGGTGGCATTGCAGACAATTTATCGTAAAGATAGTTCAACAGGGAAAATGCTGGTTTCTTCTGGGGCCGTTATGCACATATAATGTGCAGCCGGTCACAGTTGGCCAGTATTGGGTCGTTTATCAACAGTCTACATGGCGCTACACCTGAAATTACTATGAAAAAGAACATTCGTGCGTTCGTCACCCTGATTCTGGCGGCAGCGGCTTTCAGCCACTCTGCCTTCGCTGTGGTTTACCCGCTTCCGGCCGCGAACAGCCGCCTGATTGGGGAAAATCTGGAAATTACCATCCCGCAGGATAGCAAGCTTCCTCTGGAAGCGTTCGCGGCTCAGTACCAGATGGGTCTGAGCAACGTGATGGAAGCTAACCCGGGCGTTGACGTCTATCTGCCCAAAGCTGGCAGTAAACTGATCATCCCACAGCAGTTGATCCTGCCTGACGCCCCGCGCGAAGGTATCGTGATCAACAGCGCGGAGATGCGTCTGTATTACTACCCGAAAGGCACCAAAACCGTTGTAGTTCTGCCGATCGGCATCGGTGAGCTGGGGAGAGATACTCCGGTGAACTGGACTACCACGGTTCAGCGTAAAAAAGATGGCCCAACCTGGACGCCAACTAAAAAAATGCATGAAGAGTACGCGGCGCGTGGCGAATCAATGCCTGCGGTGTTCCCGGCTGGCCCGGATAACCCGATGGGTCTTTACGCCCTGTATATCGGTCGCCTGTATGCCATTCACGGTACCAATGCCAACTTCGGTATCGGTCTGCGCGTAAGCCACGGCTGCGTGCGCCTGCGCGCGGATGATATCAAATGGCTGTTCGACAACGTGCCGGTGGGTACGCGCGTGCAGTTTATTGACCAGCCGGTGAAAGCCTCGGTAGAGCCAGACGGTTCACGCTACGTGGAGATTCACAACCCGCTGTCGCAGACCGAAGAGCAATTTGCTTCACGTGAACCAGTTCCGCTGACGCTGACCCCTGCCGTCAATAAGGTGGTTTCCGATGCCAGCGTGAACACGACGGCAATGGAAGACGCGCTGAAAGCACGTTCAGGTATGCCGGTGAAGGTGAACGGAACCGACAGCCAGCCTGCAGCCCCGGTAGTGGTGCCTGAGCAGGCAAACGCGCAGCCTGCAGAAGCGCCTGCTGCCCCGGCTATCCCGGAGAGCAGCGATGCCTCAGCCCCTGCGGTCCCGGTTGCTCCGCAGAGCGGCAGTGACGCAGCACCTGCCACCCCGACCGACCCGCAGAGCACGGAAGCGCCGGCACCGACCGCTGCGCCTGCTGAGGCAGACACCTCAGCACAGGCAGCACCGACGCTGACGCAGCCAGGCCCGATTTACAGCACACCGAAATCCTGATTTTCTGCTGTCGATCGTCAAACCCCTGCCCCTTACGGTGCAGGGTTTTTTTTATGACTGCCGCTCCATCAATGCTCACCACCCGCATAATATCTGTTAAAACAGTGATATTTTATTATTTAAATCATTTATTCAAACCAATAACATCCCAATTCAGGCACTAAAACCCCTTTTACACAGCATTAAATGTTCCTAACAGCAGGGCGCATTGGACTACCCTTGTCCTTGTGTTAGCAGTCTCTTGCTAACGCTCTCGACAACAAATAGGTCTTAGAAAATATCCATTGTTTTCACTACTGTTTACTGGCTAAGTTGCCACTCACCAGTATTCCACCCGGGGACGGCGCAAGCCTTTCCCCGCTTTTTTTATTCCCTGTCGCGACGTCGCAGCACCAGCCAGGCGGCAGCGGCGGTAAAAATCGTCACTAACACCACCAGCAGTAAAAAACCGTGCGGATTCGTCGCCAGCGGCACGCCGCCGACGTTCATGCCGAAGAAACCGGCAACGAGATTAATCGGCAGCGCCAGCACGGTGATCAGCGTCAGGGTAAACAGGGTGCGGTTGCTCTGCTCCAGCTGTTGGGCAGCGATCTCTTCCTGCAGCAGACGTATGCGCTCCGTCAGCCCGTTGAGATCGTTCAGTACCACGGTAAACTCTTCAGTAAACTGACGCAGATCCTGGACGACATGTGGATGAAGCCAGCGGGGTGGCCGGTTAATCAGACGAAACAGCGCCGCCGGTTCGGGTGCCAGCAGGCGCTGAAAGCGCAGCAGCGTGCGCCGCAGACGCCCCAGCTCACTGCGGTTACTTTTAATATGCTGCCCGAGCAGCCGCTCTTCTATCTGATCCACATACTGGTTTGACTGACGTACGATCAACGCCAGCACCTCTTCCTGCTCCGCCAGCAGCTGGGTCAGCAGGCCGGTGGAGGAGCGCAGCCCCAACGTATCCAGCTTGGCAACAAGCCGCTCAACCAGGCGCAGCGGCTTAAAGCGGGCGCTGACCACCAGTCCGTCGCGACACCAGATCCACAGCGTGGCGCTTTCATCGCTGGTTTCACGCGCGTTAAAGGCCACGTCATTCAGCACCGCCATCAGCGCGTCATTCTGCGGTTCAATACGGGTACTGTGTGAACCGTGCTGGATCTCATCAAAAAAATCATCATCCACGTCGAAGTGGGTTTTCAGCCAGCGGGCCGCCGCCGCGTGGTTCAGGTTGACGTGCAGCCAGAGAAAACTGCCCTCCTGTGGCCCCCCGCTCCACGCTTCACAGGACTGCTGAACTGTCAGGCTTTCCGGTGCCAGGCCATCGGTAAAACGGTAGCCGTAAATCAGGCCCGACACATCGTCACTGAAGTCAGGTTTTTGCCGGAGTAACGGCAGGTGTTGCGTCATCGTTTTTTCCGGGTTACGTACGTTATCGCGATACTCCTATCCTGCCGCAGCCTGATGACCGTTTTGTTACCGTCAGCACCACGCCTGGCACTATCCCACCCTGACGTCATTGTTCTGTCACATAACCTGCGTATCACCGAGTGTGGTTATCCCCTGTCCCACTTCTGCCGCTTTGCCGATGCCAGTGAGGTTATATGAGTGATAATGCCGCCCTGCAACGAGGCCAGCCCGCCCGCCCCGTTTATCCTGAAAACAGCCGTCGTTCGGTGATCATTTTTCTGCTGCTGTTAATCCTCGGTATCGCCTTTGCCGGGGTCAATCTGTTTAACGACGTCAGCGACTCCGGCGCGACCTTTACCAGTTACGTCCCTTTTTTGTTACTGGGTATGGCGCTGCTGATCGCACTCGGCTTTGAGTTCGTCAACGGCTTTCACGATACCGCCAACGCTGTAGCCACCGTGATTTACACCCACTCAATGCCACCGGGACTGGCAGTAGTCTGGTCCGGCTTCTTCAACTTTCTTGGCGTACTGCTCTCCAGCGGCGTGGTCGCCTTCGGCATTATTTCCCTGCTGCCCGTAGAGCTGATCCTGCAGGCCGGAACCGGCGGCGGGTTTGCCATGGTCTACGCCCTGTTGTTCTCCGCGATTATCTGGAATCTGGGGACCTGGTGGTTCGGGCTGCCCGCCTCGTCATCACATACGTTAATCGGGTCAATTATCGGCGTGGGGGTGGCGAACGCCCTGATCCACGGCCGCACGGGCACCAGCGGAGTAGACTGGGGGCAGGCGCTGAAAGTGGGCTACGCGCTGGTTCTGTCGCCGGTGGTCGGTTTTGTCTGTGCCGCCGGGCTGCTGCTGTTAATGAAAAAAGTGCTTAAAAATCGCGCGTTGTACACCGCACCGGAGGGTAATACACCGCCACCTGGCTGGATCCGCGGGCTGCTGATCCTCACCTGCACCGGTGTCTCCTTTGCTCACGGTTCAAACGACGGTCAGAAAGGCATGGGCTTAATTATGCTGATCCTGGTCGGCACGATGCCGATCGCTTACGCCCTGAACCGCTCGATTCCGGCAGACCATATCCCCCAGGTGGCTGCACTGGCGACGGTCACGCAGCAGGAGCTGCGTGCGCTGACGCCGGACCGGTCATCCAGCATTTCCCCGCGTGAGGTACTGACGGAGTATGTACGCACCGGGACCCTCGTTCCGGCCGTACTGCCTGCGCTGGCAGACTTAACCGGCCGCATCGGCCAGGAAATTCGCCAGTACGGCGCGGTGGATAAGATCCCGGCGCAGGCGGTATCCAATACCCGTAACGATATGTACCTGGCCTCAGAAGCCATTAAGCATCTTAAAAGCGATGAAAAGGTGCAGATCCCCGAGCAGACCCGGCACAACCTGGATGCCTTCAGGGGCGAGCTGGATAATGCCACCCGCTACATCCCGTGGTGGGTGAAGGTGGTGGTGGCGATAGCCCTCGGGCTTGGCACCATGGTCGGCTGGCGGCGTATTGTCACCACCGTCGGTGAGAAAATTGGCAAGACTCATCTGACCTACGCCCAGGGGGCCAGTGCAGAGCTGGTGGCGATGACCACCATTGGCGCGGCCGATATCTTCGGTCTGCCGGTCTCTACCACGCATGTCCTCTCCTCCGGCGTGGCGGGGACGATGGCGGCTAACCGTTCCGGCCTGCAGATGTCCACGCTGCGCAACCTGATGATGGCCTGGATACTGACCCTGCCCGTATCCATTTTACTTTCGGCCAGCCTGTACTGGCTGTTTACCCATTTCTAACCGGGAGATGACGTATGGCAATGCAAGGTAACGATTTTTCATCTGAGACCTTTCACCACCGCTTACTGCAGGATTTTTACGACAGCTACGATGAAGAGCTGGAAATGGAGCTGGACGACCTGCGCTTCGGCAGTGAAGAGAAAATGGAGCCGGACGAAAAAGCCTGGCGTAAGCACTATTTCCGCGAGCTGCTGCGGCTTCAGGGCGAGCTGGTGAAAATGCAGGACTGGGTGATGCGCACCGGTCACCGCATGGTCATTATTTTTGAAGGCCGCGATGCCGCAGGCAAAGGCGGGGTGATAAAACGCATCACCCAGCGCCTGAATCCGCGCACCTGTCGCGTTGCCGCCCTGCCCGCCCCGAACGATCGCGAACGGACCCAGTGGTACTTCCAGCGCTATATTGCTCACCTGCCAGCGGCGGGTGAAATGGTGCTGTTCGACCGCAGCTGGTACAACCGCGCGGGGGTAGAACGGGTGATGGGTTTTTGCAACGAGCAAGAGGTGGAGGAGTTTTTCCGCAGCGTGCCAGAGTTTGAAAGGATGCTGACGCGCAGCGGCATTCAGATCGTCAAATACTGGTTTTCCATCACTGACGAAGAGCAGGAGCTGCGTTTTCTCAGCCGCATTCACGACCCGCTTAAGCAGTGGAAACTCAGTCCGATGGACCTGGAAAGCCGCCGCCGCTGGGAAGAGTACACCGAGGCCAAAGAGGTGATGCTGTCGCGCACCCACATTGACGAAGCGCCGTGGTGGGTGGTTCAGGGCGTGGACAAGAAAAAGGCCCGTCTGAACTGCATCAGCCATCTGCTGCGCCAGGTGCCGTATGAAGACAGCGAGATAAAACCGATTACCCTGCCTGTGCGTGAACGCAGCGAGGACTATCACCGCGCCCCGGTGCCCAACGAGATGATTGTGCCGGAAGTGTATTAACCCTGACGGGGCAACGCGCTGTTGCCCCCTTGTTACAGGCAGTAGCGGGTGGAAAAGTGACGGCCTGCCGCAGAAAAATACCTTACGCAGTCGATGCCAAACGGCGGGAGAGGTTTCTGATTAGTGTGAGGGGGTCATCACACAGGGAGAACCCACCATGAGATTTCGTAATAAGATTGCCATTGTCACAGGCGGGGCCAGCGGTATTGGTGCCGCTACCGTCACCCGCCTTGCCGATGAAGGGGCCAGCGTAGTGATTGCCGACCTCAACGACAAAGCAGGCCAGGCCTTCGCTCATCAACTGACCGGTCAGGGGTACAGCGTGCTGTTTGTTCATACCGACGTCACCGATCCGGCGCAAAATAAGCAGCTGATTGAAAAGACCCTGGCCCACTTCCAACGGCTGGATCTGGTCTTTGCTAATGCCGGCATCGACATCGACGCGCCAGCAGATCGTCTGGCCGTGGAACACTGGCAAAAAACCATTGATGTGAATCTGACCGGCGTGTTTCTGCTGAATCAGGCGGCTATCCGCTACTGGCTGGCGCAGCAGCAAACCGGGATCATCGTCAACTGCGGTTCGATTCACAGCTGGGTAGGCAGACACGGTCTGACCGCTTACAGTGCGGCAAAAGGGGGCGTCCGGCTGCTGACGAAAACGTTATCCAGCGACTACGCGGCGCACGGGATCCGCATCAATGCGGTGTGTCCCGGCTATATTGAAACGCCGCTGCTGGAGAATCAGAGCGCGGAAGAAAAAAAGATCCTGAAGAAACGCCACGCTATCGGCCGCTTTGGCCGACCGGAGGAGGTAGCCAGCGTGGTGGCGTTCCTGTTCAGCAACGACGCATCATTTGTTAGCGGCGCGGCGCTACTGGTGGACGGAGGTTATGTCGCGCAGTAATACGTCAGTCGGGTTGACCGGCAATCAGGTCAACCCTGTCCATCAACCGCGCTAATCACCCGCGCAATCTCAGCCGAAGTTTGCTGCATCCTGACCTGCATAAATAAATCGGTCGCCTCGCTATATTCCTTGCGCAAATACCCCAGCCACTGTTTGATGCGCGCCATATGGTACAGACCGGTATCGCCCTGCTTCTCCAGCCGGACATATTTTTGCAGCAGTTGCACCACCTGCGACCACGGCATCCGCGCTTCGTTATATTTAATCACCCGGCTGAGGTTAGGCACATTGAGCGCCCCGCGTCCGATCATCACCGCGTCACAGCCCGTCGCAGCCATGCAGTCCTGGGCACTCTGCCAGTCCCAGATCTCGCCGTTGGCGATCACCGGAATGGACAGCCGCTGACGAATATCGCCTATCGCCGCCCAGTTGATGGCCTCCGCACGATAACCGTCCGCTTTGGTACGGCCGTGTACGGCGAGCTCCGTCGCCCCGGCCTGCTGCACCGCATCGGCAATTTCAAACTGACGTGCGCCAGAATCCCAGCCCAGACGAATTTTCACCGTCACCGGCAGATGAGCGGGCACCGCCGCACGCATGGCCTTCGCGCCCTGATAAATCAGCTCGGGGTCTTTTAACAGCGTGGCACCGCCGCCGCTGCCGTTGACAGTTTTCGACGGGCAGCCACAGTTGAGATCCACGCCCCAGGAACCAAGTGCCACGGCACGGGCGGCATTCTCCGCCAGCCACTGCGGGTACTGACCCAGCAGCTGGATACGCACGCGAGTGCCTGACGGCGTTCGGCTGTCATGATCAAGTTCGGGGCAGAGGCGCTGAAAACATTTCACCGGCAGGAGTGCATCCACCACCCGCAGAAATTCGGTAATACAGAGGTCGTAGTCGTTAACGTCGGTCAGCAGTTCACGCACCAGCGAATCGAGAACGCCTTCCATCGGGGCAAGTAATACGCGCATGGTAAACCTGTGGAGAGTGAAATACAGGGGGAAGCGGGCGCCTCCCCCCGATTAATTAGCCGTTGTTACTTGGGGTAGAACGGCGCGGACGGGTTTTGTTGACGCGCGGTGCGCCAGCGTTGCCGCCCTCGGGACGGGCACCGCGTGCGGCACCGGTGCTGCTGCCGTTGGCATTACCCTGACGACGTTCGCCGCCGTTGCCGCCACCGCCATTACCGCTACGGTTGCCGCTGGCGCTGCGATCGCCGCCGCTGTTGCTACGCTGCCCCGGCGCGCCGCGACCGCGTCCACCGCCGCCACCGGCCCCGCCACGCTGCTGCTGGCGACCGTTAACGATCGGTTCTGCTTTGATGCTCGGGTCGGGCTCATAGCCTTCAATCGCCATACGTGGGATTTCACGCTTCAGCACGCGCTCGATATCACGCAGCAGCTTCAGTTCATCGACGCAGACCAGCGACAGTGCTTCACCGACGGCCGCCGCACGACCGGTACGACCGATACGGTGAACGTAGTCTTCCGGTACGTTTGGCAGCTCATAGTTGACCACGTGCGGCAGTTCTTCAATGTCGATACCACGGGCAGCGATATCGGTCGCCACCAGCACGCGGATTTTGCCTTCTTTAAAGTCGCTCAGTGCGCGGGTACGTGCGCCCTGGCTCTTATTACCGTGGATCGCTGCGGCAGTAATGCCGTCTTTATTCAGCTGCTCGGCCAGATGGTTAGCGCCGTGTTTAGTGCGGGTAAACACCAGCACCTGCTGCCAGTTATCACGACCAATCAGGAAGGATAACAGCTCGCGCTTACGCTTTTTATCAACCATATGCACATGCTGCGTTACCTGCTCAGAAGCGGTATTGCGGCGGGCCACGGAGACCTGCTCCGGGTTGTGCAGCAGTTTTTCCGCCAGAGTTTTAATCTCATCAGAGAAGGTAGCGGAAAACAGCAGGTTCTGACGCTTTGCAGGCAGTTTTGCCAGCACGCGACGGATATCGTGGATAAAGCCCATATCAAGCATGCGGTCTGCTTCATCGAGGACCAAGATTTCAACCTGTGACAGGTCGAGCGCATTCTGATGCTCAAGGTCCAGCAGGCGACCCGGGGTCGCGACCAGCACGTCCACACCGCCGCGCAGCTTCATCATCTGCGGGTTGATGCTGACGCCACCGAAGACCACCAGCGAACGCATATCCAGATACTTACTGTATTCCTGCACGTTTTCGCCCACCTGAGCCGCCAGTTCGCGGGTCGGGGTCAAAATCAGTGCGCGCACCGGGCGACGGCCCTTAGGGTGCGGGTTGTGGCTGCTTAACAGCTGCAGCAGTGGCAGGGTAAACCCTGCCGTTTTACCGGTACCGGTCTGGGCGCTGGCCATCAGGTCGCGGCCTGCCAGTACTACCGGAATGGCCTGACGCTGGATTGGCGTCGGCTCGTTGTAGCCCTGTTCTGCAACAGCGCGCAAAATATCGGCATTAAGGCCGAGAGAATCAAATGACATAAAGTTGACTGACTCCGGATCCGCCCTGACCGCATAGCGGTGTAGTTTCCAGGGGGAGAGTTGACGCCAGGATTACGCCTGACGCTTGAATGAGAGCACAAACCACGGTGCGGAAGCTCGGGATTATAACAGATCCGCCAGCAACACAGGGAGTTATTCTTGTCGGGTTATCCGAAAATGCGCTACAGGCTGTAACAGCACACAAACGATCACTTGCCGATCTGCACAACATATTAACGTAGAGAAACATTTTGTCATAAAAGGATCGTTTATGAGGCTGTTACTTCCTCTGCTCGCCCTGCTGCTGCTGGGACTGAACCTGCGGCCAGTGCTGGCCCTGCCTGGCCCGCTGCTCGATGCCATTCAGCAGGATACACCGTTAACCAGCAGTGCGGCCGGGTTACTCAGTATGCTGCCGGTGATGGCCATGGGGCTGTGTGCGCTGGCGGGCAGCTATTTACAGCGCTGGCCGGGAACCTTTCGCGGCGTGCTGCTGGGGGCGTTGATTATTGCCGCTGCCTGCGCGCTGCGCGGCATCTGGTGGCAGCCTGCAGGACTGATCGCCACCGCCCTGCTGGCAGGCATCGGTATTGCACTGGTGCAGGCCCTGCTACCCGGCTGGATAAAGCAGCATTACCCACAGCACAGCAGTCGCCTGATGGGGCTGTACACCACCGCGATCATGGGTGGGGCCGCACTGGCAGCAGCAAGTGCGGCCCCGCTGGCGCAGGCGATAAGCTGGCAGGGCACCCTCGCCCTCTGGGGACTGCCCGCGCTAATCGCAGCGGTGATATGGTATCGCGGCGGACAGGCAAGTGCGCTGCCTCAGGCCCCGACGGCCCCGGCCCCGCTCCACCGGCGTGCCTGGCTACTGATGTTTTACTTCGGCATTGGCACAGGAGCCTATACGCTGGTGCTGGCCTGGCTGCCGCCTTTTTTCGTGCAGCAGGGCTGGTCCCCCCAGGCCAGCGGCTATCTGCTGGCCGGACTGACGCTGACCGAGGTCGTCGCCGGGCTGCTGGTAGCGGCGCTGATCCCACGCTTTCACGACCGTCGCCGACTGCTGCTGCCGGTTCTCGGGCTGCTGCTCTCCGGGCTGATTTGCCTGATGCTGGCCCCTTCCACTCTGGCGCTGCTGGCGATACTCCTGCTGGGGCTGGGCATCGGCGCGCTGTTCCCTCTTTCGCTGATTGTGACGCTGGATCACGCGGCAACCCCGCAGCAGGCAGGAAAACTGATGGGTTTTGTCCAGGGCGGCGGCTATATGATTGCCAGCCTGATGCCGCTGCTGGCAGGCGTGATCCGCCAGATACTGGGCGATTTACAGCAGGCGTTTAGCGTGATGGCGGCAGGTGTGGTGGTCTTGCTGATCATGACGCTGTGGCTGAAACCACAGGGAGAGGCAGAATAAACGAACGGGCCACCGAAGTGGCCCGTTGAAGGTTTAGCGTGGACGCTGGCTTGGCTGCGTCCGCTCTTTGACCAACAGTGACACCAGCGCAGGACCCGCCAGCATCACGACACCCGCCACGCACAGCAGCAGGTTGTTATGGATAACCCGTGACAGCACCAGCAGCACCAGCATCGCGGCACCAAAATAGTATGTGGTGGTCACGTCTTCCAGGAAATCGCCAATACGCCGCAGGCGCGGCATGCGCTGGGTCAGTAACATCGCGGCAAATACGCTGGCATACATCGCCAGTAAAATCATGCTGACCTGCAGCAGGGCCTGATGTTTCCACCCCCACACCAGCGCGGCGATCAGCAGCAGGTGCAGTGCGATATGTACGCAGGTTTGTCCAGTGACAATCTGAATACGATTAGACCATTTCATGCTTTTCTCCCGGCATCCTCAACAGAGGTTGCCCAAGCGGGTTACTGACACCGGCCAGTAACAACTTTCCTCAGACTAACGTAGTTTTCGGAATATGCTGCAAATTAACGCATATCTCGCCACACTTTTGTGACAAAGACTACACTTTATCCTTCATTAATTCTGAAGGTAGTGTCATTAGTATGTCACAAAAAACGCAAGGATTTTCATTTAAAGTCCTGACGATAAACACACATATGGGTTTCAACGCCTTTAATCGCCGCTTTATTCTGCCCGAACTGCGCGATGCGGTGCGGGCGACCGGCGCGGATATCGTGCTGTTGCAGGAGGTGATGGGCAGCCACGCGCTGCACGAACTGAAGGTGGAAAACTGGCCTGAAACCCCCCATTACGAATTTCTGGCAGATACCATGTGGGAAGATTTTGCCTACGGGCGCAACGCGGTCTACCCGGAAGGGCACCACGGTAACGCCGTGCTGTCACGCCTGCCGATCGTTGACTATCACAACCGGGATATCTCGGTTGAAGGAACGGAAAAACGCGGGATTTTACACTGTCAGATACAGGTGCCAGACTCTACAGTCATACTGCATATTTTCTGCGTGCATCTTGGCCTGCGCGAAGCCCATCGCCAGCAGCAGCTGAAAAAAATGTGCCAGTTGGTTAACGCGCTGCCGAAAGATGCCCCCGTGGTGATTGCAGGTGATTTTAACGACTGGCGACAAAAAGCCAATGCGGTCCTCAAGCGTGAAGCCGGGATGGAAGAGGTGTTCAGCCGCAAAAATGGCCGCCCGGCGCGCACCTTCCCAGCCCGCTTCCCGCTGCTGCGCCTTGACCGTATCTATGTCCGTAACGCGGGGATCAGTCATCCGCAAACCATTCCGTTACGGCCCTGGTCACACCTGTCTGACCATGCCCCCCTTGCCGTGGAGATCCACTTATGAATATGGAATGGCGTGAAGGCAACCACATCAAACTGCTGGAAAATGGCGAAGAATTTTTCCCACGGGTGTTCGGCGCAATCCGCCGTGCAGAGCACAGCCTGCTGCTGGAAACCTTTATCCTGTTTAATGATGAGGTCGGCAAGGCGCTCCATGCGGAGCTGCTGGCGGCCGCAGAGCGCGGGGTAAAAATCGAGATGATGGTGGACGGCTACGGTTCACCGGACCTGCCGGACGACTTTGTTCACAGCCTGACGACGCGGGGCGTACGATTTATTTATTACGACCCACGCCCGCCGCTGATGGGGATGCGCACCAACCTCTTCCGCCGTCTGCATCGCAAAATTGTAGTCATCGACGGCGTGATTGCCTTCGTCGGCGGGATCAACTACTCCGCCGAGCATAATGCCAGCTATGGCCCGGAGGCCAAGCAGGACTATGCGGTGGAGGTGAAGGGCCCCATCGTCGATGACCTCGCACAGTACGTGCAGCAGCAGATGGGCAGTGAGCAAAAACTGCGTCACTGGTGGGATCATCGTTCACATCGTCCGGCGCGAAATACCAAGCCGGGCGATGCACAGGCGCTGCTGGTCTGGCGCGATAACGATCAACACCGTGACGATATCGAACAGCACTACATCGAAATGCTGAAAAGTGCGAAACGGGACGTGATCATCGCCAACGCCTACTTCTTCCCCGGCTACCGCCTGCTGCGCGAGATGCGCCAGGCTGCGCGCCGGGGGGTCCGCGTGCGGCTTATTGTGCAGGGTAAACCGGATATGCCCATTGTAAAGGTGGGCGCGGAGCTGCTGTACAACTACCTGGTCGAAGGCGGAGTGGAGGTCTATGAATACTGTCGTCGCCCCCTGCATGCCAAAATTGCGGTACAGGATGCGCAATGGTCGACCGTCGGATCCAGCAACCTTGACCCCCTCAGCCTGTCGCTCAATCTGGAGGCCAACCTGATCATCCACGATCGTAATTTCAACCAGCAGGTACGCGACAACCTTGAGGGCCTGCTGGCTTCGGACTGCCAGCGGGTGCTGGAAAGCCAGCTTCCAAAGCGGAACTGGTGGCAGTTAAGCAAAAATATTGTGGTGTTCCATTTCCTGCGTCACTTCCCGGCCATCGCCGGGTGGCTGCCTGCGCACACGCCGAGGCTCACCCAGGTGCCGACCCCGGTCCAGCCGGAAATGGAAACCCAGGATCGTATTGAAACCGAAAACGGTGAGGCAAAATCCTGATGGCCAACTCTTCTCTGCTGTGGAAACGCACCCGCAAAGTCCTGACCGGGCTGTTCTTCCTCGCCGTTATCGTGCTGCTGGTGGTCTATGCCCGCCAGGTAAACTGGGGCGACGTATGGGACGTGGTGATCAATTACAACCGCGTTGCCATTTTTGGATCGGTGGCGCTGGTGGTCATCAGCTACCTGACCTATGGCCTGTATGATCTGATTGGCCGCGCTTACTGCGGGCATAAGCTGGAAAAGCGCCAGGTGATGCTGGTGTCGTTTATCTGCTACGCCTTTAATCTGACGCTCAGTACCTGGGTGGGCGGCGTGGCGATGCGCTACCGCCTCTACTCCCGGCTGGGGCTGGAGGGCAGTACCATCACCCGCATCTTTTCACTGAGTATTGCCACCAACTGGCTGGGATATGTGCTGGTCGCCGGTGTGGTCTTCAGCGCAGGCATGGTCAGCGTGCCCGGTGGCTGGTTTATCGGCGCAGGCACCCTGCGCATTACGGGCATCGCCCTGCTGGCTTTTGTTGTGGTCTACCTGGCGCTGTGTGCATTTTCCCGACGCCGTCACTGGACCGTTAAAGGGCAAAAACTCGCCCTGCCGTCACTGCGTATGGCGCTGATCCAGTTTGCGGTATCCAGTGCTAACTGGCTGGTGATGGGGGCCATCATCTGGCTGCTGCTGATGCAGAAAGTCGACTTCCCTCAGGTGCTGGGGGTGCTGCTGATCAGCAGTATTGCGGGCGTGATTATTCATATCCCTGCCGGGATTGGCGTACTGGAAGCAGTGTTCCTTGCGCTGTTACAGGGGGAGCCCATTTCACACGGGGCGATCATTGCGGCACTACTGGCCTACCGGGTGCTCTATTTTATTGCTCCCCTCCTGCTGGCACTGGTGCTGTATCTGTGGCTGGAAAGCCGGGCGAAGTCACTACGGGCAAAAAATCTGGCATAAAAAAGGCGACCTGAAAAAAGGTCGCCCGTTGCAGCGCTGATGCAGGGGAGACCGTTTCCGGTCCCCCTCCACGTTAACGGCGGTTGCCGAAAATACGCAGCAGCATCAGGAACAGGTTAATGAAGTCAAGGTACAGCGTCAGCGCACCCATAATCGAGAAGCGACGCAGATTTTCTTTGTCCTCAACGTCAATCCCCTCACCGATGTTTTTCAGCTTCTGGGTGTCATAGGCCGTCAGACCCACAAATACCACCACTCCGATATAGGTCACCGCCCACATCAGCGCGGTGCTCTTCAGCCAGATATTGACCAGCGAGGCCAGTACAATCCCAATCAGTGCCATAAACAGCATGCTGCCCATGCCGCTCAGGTCACGTTTGGTGGTGTAACCCCACAGGCTCATCGCCCCGAACATGCCGCCGGTCACCAGGAAGGTGCTGGCAATAGACGAGTAGGTGTAAACCAGGAAAATACTGGCCATCGTCAGCCCGGTCAGCGCCGAATAGAGCATAAACAACCCGGTGGCCACGGCCCCGCTGAGCTTATGCACCATCCCAGACAGGACGAAAACCAGCCCCAGCTGCACAATAATCAGACCAAAGAAGGTGATGCGATTGGCAAAGACCAGTTCCATCACCTGCGGCGTATTGGCCGCAAACCAGGAAACAAAGGCCGTCAGCAGCAAACCACAGGTCATCCAGCCGTAAACCTGCGCCATGTAAACAGACAGGCCGGTGCTGGCACGCTGTACGATTGAATCACTTGGACGTGGATATCGGTCCATGATGCTCCCCTTGAAAGGTGAATGAAAAAAACGGTTATATCTTTGCAAGTCTGGCACAGACTGCCCTGCCAGCGCCAGCCTGATGCGTCCCTCTTTTTCACATGTTGCATGCCCATTGAAGATGCAAAGAAATAAATCCAGGGCGGATAAAGATTGTGCATTTGTTGCCGATAGATCGTTCACAGGGAAGATTTTGTTACAGGAAGTCACAAAACGATCACATTATTGTTTATCGGGGGAAGTCAGATGCAAAGTCAGTCGGTTCCAAAAAAGAAAATGAGTACCCGTACGCTGATGCTGCTGACCGGGGTGCTGACTATCACCCTCGGTTTCAGTATAACCATCGGCCTGCTCAGCTGGCAGTCGAGCCAGCAGCAGAGGAAGCTGGCGGAAGATTATCTCGGGCAGATTGCCCAGAGCCAGGCACTGGCTGTGCAGAATGAACTGGATTATGCGCGCACCGTGGCCACCTCGATGGGGCAAAGCCTGGTGGCCCTGCGCGCTTCCGGCATTACTGACCGTGCCGCCGCCGAGCAGCAGATGATCTACTCCCTGAAACTGAACCCTGACTACCTGTCTATGTCCGTGGTCTTTGAGCCGGATGCCTTTGACGGCCGTGATGCCGAGTTCGCCAGCCAGCCGGGTTCACCGCCTGCGGGACGCTTTGCCCGCTTTGTTGACCGTGATCAGGCGGGTAATTACAAAGCCCACTTCATGGGCTCTTTCCTGACGCCGGGCCAGGGGGATTACTACCTGGTGCCGCGCAAACTTGAACGTGACACGCTGGCCGAACCCTACAGCTATGCCTATAACGGTGTCCCTACCCTGCTGACCTCCGTCTCCGCGGTGATTATCGATGATGGAAAGCTTAAAGCAGTGACCACCTCCGATATCTCACTGGCCTCGTTGCAACAGCGCGTCAGTAAAATCAAACCCTGGGAAGGCAGCGGCTACGCGATGCTGATTTCCACCGGCGGGAAAGTCGTCTCCAGCCCGGTGAAAGAGGATGCCGGTAAGCAGTACAAAGGCGAGACCGACGGCTTCAGCAGCAAAATGATCCAGCGCTTTGATCCGGTACTGGGGGAAGAGGTATTGCAAACCTGGCGTCCGATCACCATCGGCAACAGCCAGACTTCCTGGTATCTCAGCGTTGTAGCCCCGGTGGATCTGGTGATGGCCGCCGCTAACCGTCAGCTGATGTATGCGCTGATCATGATGGTCGTCAGCATCATCGTCGTCTGCGGGGTACTCGGCCTGATCTTCAGCCGTAAAGTGGCCAAGCCGATTGGCGGTGAACCGCGGCAGGCTGCTGATATCGCGCTGGCCGTAGCCGAAGGCGACCTGAGCGCCAGTATCCCGGTGAAGCAGAATGACCAGCAGAGTATTTTCTTTGCCATGCACACCATGCAGCATCAGTTGCGCAATATGGTCGGTGAAATTATCTCGGCCAGCGATTCGGTACGTCAGGGTGCAGAAGAGATTGCCAGCGGCAACCTTGATCTGGCCTCCCGCACTGAACAACAGGCGGCCGCGCTGGAAGAGACCGCAGCCAGTATGGAACAGCTGACGGCCACGGTTAAACACAACGCCGATAACGCCCATCAGGCGACGGCGCTGACCGAAAATGCTACCGATATTGCCCAGCGCGGTGAACATCTGGTGTCGCAGGTGGTGCAGATCATGCAGCAGATTGATGAAAGCTCGCAGAAGATCGGCGCTATCACCAGCATCATTAACAGCATTGCCTTCCAGACCAATATTCTGGCCCTGAACGCCGCCGTAGAAGCCGCCCGCGCCGGAGAGCAGGGGCGCGGGTTTGCCGTGGTTGCAGCAGAAGTGCGCAATCTGGCCCAGCGCAGCGCCGATGCAGTAAAAGACATTTCGGCGTTGATCAGTGAATCCACCCAGCGTGTCGATCACGGGGTGACGCTGGTACAGAGCGCCGGGAAGACGATGCAGGAGATGACGCAGGCGGTTAACTCGGTGAAAACCATTATCGGAGAGATTGTTCACGCTTCGGATGAGCAGTCACAGGGTATTGGTCAGGTCACCGTGGCGGTAAACCAGATGGATGGTGCAACCCAGCAAAACTCCGCGCTGGTACAGCAGATGTCTGCCGCCGCCGCGTCGCTGGAAGACCAGGCGAAGACCCTGGCGCAGACGGTGCAGATTTTCAAACTGCAAACGGTATAAACCGGAGTGTTGATCAGGGCTGCCCCGACAGAAGGTCAGCCCCACATCCAGACAACAGGCCAGCCCCCTGGCTGGCCTGTTTCCGTACAGCCGGGCATATCCACTCTGCCCTTTTAGTGACGCTGCAGGCAACGCTGATAGCGGCTGTTCACGCGTTGGGCAAACCACGCGGTGGTCAGGTTACGCGTAATCTTCGGACTTTCCAGCTTGATCCCCGGCAGCACTTCTCGCGGCAGCTTTTTCCCGGCATCTTTATCGGCCAGGGCAAAAACAGACTGCCACAGATCGGTTTTCTCGAAGTCGATACTCTCCCCTTTTTCCAGCGCGCGGCGGATCGCCCGGTCGCTGTAATCCAGCTGCCCGATGGTACGCACCGCCTTTTCAGTCGAACCTGCGCGGTCCGATCCGTAGTTAATCAGGTCACCGTCCAGCGCCAGCTTAATGCCGCTCAGGCGCGAAACGGCCGCCTGAAATGCCGCATTGCGGCTGGCATACCAGCCGGCATTGAAGTCAGCAAAACGGTACAGCGGTGAGGGATAGTGTGTCGGGTAGCCGAGCAGATGTCGGGTGCCAAACCACAGGCCGCCCCGGCGGGAAAACACTTCACGCCGCAGGGATCCGTCTAGCTGGTACGGGTAGCCTTTGGCATTAGCCTCGGCAAACGCGATGCTGACCTGCATAGGCCCGCCGGTATGGATCGGATTCAGGTTGCCAAACAGTTTCTGACCCATCGGTACCATATCAATGAAGTCATCAAATACTGCACTCAACTCTTTCTCACTTTTGACGTGATCCAGCCGGTACGCATAGCTCTTGCCGTCCGGCGAGTTGATCAGCAGCGCGGTGCGCACCAGAAACGACGGGATATGCAGCTGCGCGGCGCGGCGGTCAATTTCGGCCCAGGCTATCCTGGGCAGGCCCGGCACCGTGGCGTCTGCGCTGAAGTTAGACTCCTGCGCGGTCACCGCAATCACCGCACACAGATTGCTGGCATCAGGGGGGATCGCCTGGCTGTTAAAAGCGACGTAGATATCACGCGACCAGCCCTCGCGGTCGCTGACGTCCGGAGGCAGCAGGTGGGATATCTGTGCTTTGACATCGGCTGGTCGTGCGGTGGCGGCCGTCTCTGAGGTTTTATTGCTGCAGCCCGCCAGCACCAGCAGCGCCAGCGGCAGAAGAGCCGGTCTGAAGAAAAAGCGCATGTCGCTCCTTAAGCCTGCAAATAATGAAAGGGGCTTTATTTCCAGCGATCCGCAGCCTGACGATCGCTGTCGCGCGAGTCAACCCAGCGGTCGCCTTCGGGTGTCGCTTCCTGTTTCCAGAACGGCGCACGCGTTTTTAGCTGATCCATAATAAACTCCGCCGCGCTGAATGCGGCACCGCGGTGTGCACCGCTGATGCCGACCAGGACGATTTCGTCGCCGGGGAACAGCTCACCAATACGGTGAACCACCGTCACGCGCTGCACTGGCCAGCGCTGCCGCGCTTCTTCAACAATTTCCGCCAGCGCTTTTTCGGTCATGCCGGGATAGTGTTCCAGCCTCAGCGCGCGGACGTTATCGCCCAGATTGTGATTGCGCACTTTACCGGTAAAGGTCACCACCGCACCGTCAAGATCAGACGCGGACAGCCATTGATACTCGTCGCTCATGCTGAAGGGCGCACAGCCCACGCGAATACGGGTCTGCTCGTCCATATCAGCCTCCCGTGACCGGCGGGAAGAAGGCCACTTCATCCCCGGCGTGCAGCGGATGTTGCAGGGATACCAGCGTCTGATTAACCGCGGCGAGCAGCTTGCCGGACGCCAGCGCCAGCGCCCAGCGATCGCCCTGCTGCGCCAGATGGTTGCGCAGCGCTTCAACATCAGGATAGTTCGCAGGTATTGCCAGATGATCGGTGCCAACCAGCTCACGCACCTGCGCAAAAAACAGCACATTAATCATGAGGTACCGCCTGAAAATCGCCGGATTTCCCGCCGCTTTTACTCAGCAGGCGGCACTGTTCGATGGTGATATCTTTCTGCACGGCTTTGCACATATCGTAGATGGTCAGCGCAGCCACCGAGGCAGCCGTCAGCGCTTCCATCTCCACGCCGGTTTTCCCGGTCAGACGGCAGAGCGACACGATCCGCACACGCTGGTGTTCGGGCTCGGCACTCAGTGACACTTCCACCTTACTCAGCATCAGCGGATGGCACAGCGGGATCAGCTCCCAGGTACGTTTAGCGGCCTGGATACCGGCGATCCGTGCGGTGGCAAATACATCCCCTTTGTGATGACTGCCGTCGATAATCATCTGCAGCGTGTCAGGGTGCATCACCACAAAAGCCTCTGCCCGTGCTTCACGCACGGTGTCCTGTTTGGCAGAAACATCCACCATATGCGCCTCTCCGGCAGCATTAATATGCGTTAATTTAGACATTTAAAATTTCTTCACGTGCGAGACAAAATGACAGGGGCGGGTACGGGCATCCAGCTGATCCTGGATGATGCGCTCCCAGGCCAGCTGGCAGCCCCCGGTGGATCCCGGCATGGCAAAAATCAGCGTTTCATTGGCCAGGCCCGCCACCGCGCGGGACTGCAGGGTAGACGTGCCGATATCTTCATAGGAGATCATGCGGAACAGTTCGCCAAACCCTTCGATTTCGCGGTCAAACAGCGGCAGCAGCGCTTCCGGGGTGCAGTTTTTTTCGTTAAAGCCGGTGCCCCCATTAATCAGCACCACCTGCACGTCACTGCTGGCTATCCAGCGGGATACCACAGCACGGATGCGGTAGCGGTTATCGGCGACAATGGCCCGATCCACCGCGTGGTGCCCCGCTTCCGTCAGCGCTTCGCGCAGGTAGTCACCGGAGCTGTCAGTTTCAGCGGTATGGCGATCGGAGACGGTTAACACCGCCACGTTAAGAGGGAGAAAATCCGTTGTACTTTTGCCCATAAAAACTCCTTAGCTTAACCGCCGATAAATGAAAGGTTTTGGGTAATACCGGTATTCCCCTGATGCAGAAAGTGCGTCTCTTTTTTGCTCGTCAGGCTGCCGGCAATCCGCGCCTGCAGCTCCGCCTGCTGGCTGTCGTCGGCCAACAGATCGCGCAGCGGCACGCCGCCGTCGCCAAACAGACAGAGATGAAGATGACCGGTGGCGGAGACACGGAGGCGGTTACAGCTGGCGCAAAAGTCTTTTTCATAGGGCATGATCAGGCCAATTTCACCCTGATAATCGGTATGACGAAAGACCTGCGCCGGGCCGTCGCTACGCGCACGCTGCTGCTGCACCCAGCCCTGACGCAGAAGCTGGTCGCGGATCACCTGGCCGGAGACATGGTGCTGGCGAAACAGCGCCCCGCCATCGCCCGTTTCCATCAGCTCAATAAAGCGCAGCTGAACAGGACGGTCGCGCACCCAGGCAAGAAAGGTATCAAGGCTGTGGTGATTAACATCCCGCATCAGCACGGTATTGACTTTCACCTGACTGAAACCGGCATCAAAAGCCGCATCGATACCACGCATCACTTCGTCAAATTTATTCTGCCCGGTGATGGCATGAAACTGCCGCGCGTCAAGGCTGTCCACACTGACGTTCAGCGCCGTCAGGCCAGCGGCCCGCCACTTGCCGATATCCCGCTGCAGGCGGTAACCATTGGTGGTGAGGGCAATCTGACGAATCGAGGGGTTATCACGCACGGCCGCGATGATATCGGTGAAGTCACGACGCATTGAGGGTTCGCCGCCGGTGAGACGCACTTTTTCCGTCCCCGCCGCTGCAAAAGCACGGGTGACGCGACGGATCTCATCCAGCGAAAGGAAGGTTTTATTCTGCGCACCCTGGGGTTTGTAGCCGTCGGGCAGGCAGTATGTGCAGCGGAAATTGCACACGTCAGTAATCGACAGACGCAGGTAATAGAACCTGCGCGCGAAGTTATCAGTAAATTGTGGCACCTGTGACACCTTTCCAGATAGGGAGATGCAGTCATTTCTTTCTGCACCCTGGCAACCCGGAGGTTGCGGCCAGGACACCATATCCCAAAGGACCCAGGTGTCAGGGCTTAAGTGTGACTTACCGGACATCGGCAAATCGTGATGGGCAAATGTTAGCGCTATTATTCCGTCGTTACCAGTAAGGTTTTTCGCTATATATTATGATATATAACGTATTTTCCCGGCCTTTTCCCGCAGGAATAGCGTAAAATAAACGGCATAAACAGTGGCCGAACATAACAAATGGATATTATGCGAAATCGCACCTTAGCTGACCTCGACCGCGTGGTGGCATTAGGGGGTGGGCACGGCCTGGGCCGTGTGATGTCTGCCCTCTCGCCTCTGGGTTCCCGTCTGACCGGGATTGTCACTACCACTGATAATGGTGGCTCCACCGGGCGTATCCGCCGTTCAGAAGGGGGTATCGCCTGGGGCGATATGCGCAACTGTCTGAACCAGCTGATTGCGGAACCCAGCGTGGCGTCAGCCATGTTTGAGTACCGCTTTGCCGGCAATGGCGAACTGGCCGGGCACAATCTGGGCAATCTGATGCTGAAAGCGCTCGATCACCTCAGCGTCCGTCCTTTTGAGGCGATCAATCTGATCCGTAATCTGCTGAAGGTAGATGCGTTTCTGATCCCAATGTCCGAGCAGCCGGTCGACCTGGTGGCGCTGGATAACGAAGGCCATCTGGTGTACGGCGAAACTGAAATTGACCAGCTGACGCAGCCACCGCAGGAGCTGATGCTGTCCCCCAAGGTCAGCGCCACGCGCGAAGCGGTCGAGGCGATTGGTGAAGCAGACCTGATCCTGATTGGGCCAGGCAGTTTTTATACCAGCCTGATGCCGGTTCTGCTGCTGCCCGAGATTGCCCAGGCCATGCGCCGGACGCCGGCCACCATGGTGTTTATTGGTAATCTGGGCAAAGAACTCAGCCCGGCGGCAGCCAGACTGACGGTCCCCGATAAGCTGGCCATGATGGAGAGAGCGATAGGTAAACGGGTGATTGATGCGCTGGTGCTGGGGCCGAAAGTGGACAGCAGCCAGATTGACGGACGGCTGATTATTCAGGAGCCGCTGGAGGCCGGAGATATTCCTTACCGCCACGACCGCCAGCTACTGCGTCTGGCGCTGGAGCACGCCGTGCAGGCCATGGTGTGACCGGCTGCCAGCCGTTATGCTGCGGCCTGGGTGAGCGATAAAAGAGTTACCCCCGACAAAAGGAACGGGGGCAAACAGGCGGGGCCGATCGTTTGTCCGATCGGCCCTTTGCATTATGACGCGGCAATAAACAGCTCGCGTACCTGATGCAGCTGATCGCGAACCTGAGCGGCCTCTTCAAACTCCAGGTTTTGCGCATGCTTCTGCATCTGCGCCTCGAGCTGATGGATGCGTTTTTGCAGCCCCTGTGGTGAGAGATCAACATAGGCCGGATCGTCCTCAACAATGCTGCGCCCCTTCATGCTGCGCACTTTCGCTTTGTTTTTCGCCAGCCCCTGCCCTAACTCCAGAATATCAGCAATCTTCTTGTTCAGGCCCTGCGGGACAATACCGTGCTCCAGGTTGTATTGCTCCTGCTTCTCACGGCGGCGTTCCGTCTCACTGATGGCGCGCGCCATAGACGGGGTGATTTTGTCACCGTAGAGAATCGCTTTCCCGTTAAGGTTACGTGCTGCACGCCCGATGGTCTGGATCAGTGAGCGCTCTGAACGCAGGAAGCCTTCTTTATCCGCATCAAGGATCGCCACCAGCGATACCTCAGGCATATCCAGCCCTTCACGCAGCAGGTTAATCCCCACCAGCACGTCAAATTCACCCAGACGCAGGTCGCGGATAATTTCCACGCGCTCAACGGTGTCGATATCCGAGTGCAGGTAGCGCACACGCTCACCGTGCTCTTCCAGGTACTCCGTCAGGTCTTCGGCCATGCGTTTGGTCAGCACTGTCACCAGCACGCGCTCGTTAATCGCCACGCGTTTGCGGATTTCCGACAGCAGATCGTCAACCTGGGTTCCAACGGGCCGGACTTCGATTGTCGGATCCAGCAGTCCGGTAGGTCTTACCACCTGATCCACCACGTCCCCGCCCGACTTCTCCAGCTCATAGTTACCGGGTGTAGCCGAGACATAAATCGTCTGCGGGGCCAGCCCCTCGAACTCTTCAAATTTCATCGGACGGTTATCCAGCGCCGACGGCAGGCGGAAGCCATACTCGACCAGCGTCTCTTTACGCGCCCGGTCCCCGCGATACATCCCGCCGATTTGCGGAATAGTGACGTGGGATTCGTCAATCACCAGCAGGCCGTCGGCGGGCAGGTAGTCGAACAGGGTCGGCGGGGCTTCGCCCGGCCCGCGGCCTGACAGATAGCGGGAGTAGTTTTCGATACCGGAGCAGTAACCCAGCTCGTTCATCATTTCCAGATCAAACTGGGTACGCTGGCTGAGGCGCTGCTCTTCCAGCAGCTTATTGTTAGCCAGCAGCACCTGCTTGCGCTCTGCCAGCTCGACTTTGATCTCCTCCATCGCCTGCAGGATACGCTCACGTGGCGTCACATAGTGCGTTTTCGGATAGATGGTATAACGCGGGATCACGGAGTTAATCTGGCCGGTCAGCGGGTCGAAGACAGACAGACGCTCAACTTCCTCATCAAACAACTCCACGCGCAGCGCATAGTCATCAGACTCTGCCGGGAAAATATCAATGACCTCACCGCGCACGCGGAAGGTGCCGCGCTGGAAGGCCTGATCATTGCGGGTATATTGCAGCTCCGCCAGGCGGCGCAGGATTGCACGCTGGTCAATCACCATGCCACGCGTCAGATGCAGCATCATCTTCAGATAAAGGTCAGGATCGCCCAGACCGTAGATCGCCGAGACCGAGGCCACCACAATGACATCGCGTCGTTCCAGCAGGGCTTTGGTCGCTGACAAGCGCATCTGCTCAATATGTTCGTTTACCGAGGCGTCTTTTTCGATAAAGGTGTCAGAACTGGGGACGTAGGCTTCAGGCTGGTAATAATCGTAATAAGAGACAAAGTACTCTACGGCGTTATCCGGAAAGAATTCCTTCATTTCGCCGTACAGCTGGGCCGCCAGCGTCTTGTTCGGTGCCAGTACCATCGTCGGCCGGTTAAGGTCGGCAATGACGTTGGCCACGGTGAACGTTTTACCCGATCCGGTTACGCCCAGCAGCGTCTGATGCGCCAGCCCGTCTTCCAGCCCCTCTTCAAGGCGGCGGATGGCCTCCGGCTGGTCGCCAGAAGGTTTGAAATCGGAGTTGAGTTTAAAGACTTTGCTCATTAACAGGCTACCTGATGAAGATGTGCGCGAACCGGACTCTAATTCTACTCTGCCGTGACGATTTTGCCAGAAAAAAAGACTGGATAAATTCACAGTTGTTTTTCATACTGCTTCAGGGAACAGCATACCCGCCCTTTTGCCGTTCGTTGCGCAAACGTATGCGGAAAGTGCCTGTACGGCTTATCCCCAGATAGTTTCGTTTTTTAACATTTGTCAATAGTGTCAAGGCAAAAGCCAGGCGGGATGAGGGAGGGAAACCCAGCCATATTGATTTTAAATAACCAATTGATTTTAATTGATATTAATCATAAGACGAGTTTCGCAGCAACCGGAGCCTAAGCCGCGTCCGCTCTCGCCTTGCGCAGGTTTTCAGACGCTAATGCACAAGGTTATCCACAGGAATAGTGGATAACTGTTTTCAGCGCCTGACCCGACTGATATGTATAAATCGTCCCCATGCTCTCTTCCGCCAGCCAAATATTTTTTTTTCTTTTTTTTTGCCCCCATCACGGCCATTTTCCAGGCATATAGTCAGAGTTATACACCGCCTTACCGGCGATCGGCCCCATCCCCTCTTCGCGTAGGACCCTGGCCCCGATCGGGTGACGAGCCATTGCACCATCACCGCCCAGGCACCAGCACTGCCCCGGTGCAGAACGCCCTCCGCCAGCATTAAATGTTTAGCGCCGCTGACCTTTTCGCCGCGCGAAGACGATCGCAGTCTCTGTTTCTGGCCTTTATCCGAACTGGCCTGCTATTTGCAAGATTAGTGTTACCGCCTCACCTGTCAGGACACCAGAGCGAGGCGCATAAAGCCGCGGGCGTCAAAGTGACGCCGGACTGTTTGCCAGACGTCACAGAGCGTAAGCAATACAGATGCGATCGATAACTGTCTGGATGGAGAGTATCAGATGCTCAGTTTACGTTCTGTTAATCAATTCTATGGGCAAAACCATATTTTGTGGGATGTCGATCTGGATCTGCAGCCCGGTACCTGTACCGGAATTATCGGCCGTCAGGGCATGGGGAAAACCACCCTGGTTAACTGTATTATGGGGCACCTGCCCATCAACAGCGGGTCGATGATCTGGCAGGAAGATAACGGGCCGCCTCAGGATCTGCTGTTGCAGCCCGTCGAGCAGCGTGCTTCGCTGGGGATAGGTTATGTGCCGCAGGGCCGCCTTATTTTCTCGCAGATGACCGTGGAAGAGAACCTGCAAATCGCCCTGCTGGCGGGTGCCGGCATGGCGCGTCATCGGGCGATACCACCGATGGTTTACGACCTGTTTCCGGCGCTCTATTCCCTGCGCCACCAGCGTAGCGGTGAGCTGCTGATTGACCTGCAGCAGCAGCTGGCGCTGGCGCGTGCGCTGGTGCTGCAGCCAAAACTGCTGATTCTGGATGAGCCGACGGAGGGGATGTCGCCGTGGCTGGAGGAGGAGATGGGTAACCTTATCCACCGTCTGAACCACGACTTCGGCATGACCATCCTGCTGCTGGAACAGCGCCTGTCGTTTATCCGTCGGGTGGCAGACTATTTCCTGCTGCTGCATCGCGGGCGCAATGTCGCTCACGGCACGGTGGCCCAGCTGGACGACATCACGGTAAACACCTGGCTGACGGTGTGATGACAGCACACAGAACGGGAAAAAGAGGAAGGGCGACCGCAGAAATGATCGCCCCGACCAGCTCATACCGGACGTATCAGGGTAAGGTGATAAAGCGCCCCACGTCGGTAAAATCCCGTCCTTGCAGATGTGGGATTTCCCCCAACAGCGGGGCGTCGATACGCCGGGCCAGCGTATCCAGATATTCCTGATGCCGTTTCCCCGGCGGCTGGATGCCATTGGCGATCCAGCCGGCCAGCGGCAGTCCCGCCGCTTTTACCGCCAGAACGGTGAGCAGCGCATGGTTGATACACCCCAGCTTGATGCCCACCACCAGAATGACCGGCAGCTGCTCCTGCTGGACCCAGTCGGCAAAGGTCAGGGTAGCAGAGAGCGGCGTAAACCAGCCGCCCGCCCCTTCCGTCAGTACCCAGTCAGCCTGCTGTGAAACCACCTCAAGGCCCGCTGACAGCTGCATACTGGTGATCGGCCGGTGCTCTTCCGCACTGATGATATGAGGCGAGGTCGGCTCAATAAAGGCCAGCGGATTGACCATCGCATAAGGCAGCCTGACCGCACTGTAGTGCTGTAAGGCCAGGGCATCCTCATTACGGATCCCGTCCGGGGTCATTTCACTGCCGGAGGCAACCGGCTTATACCCGGCACAGCGATAGCCCGCCGCCTGCGCTGCCTGTAGCAGCGCACAGCTGGCGACGGTTTTTCCCACTTCCGTATCCGTTCCGGTGACAAACCAGCGTTTACTCACGTTCCATGACTCCTGAAACCAGTTGATAACTCAGCAGACAGCCGCGCACATCGCGCGGCCAGACGGCTTCCAGCCGCTGCAGTTGACCCCTGCTCAGCCCCTGCCCGCCACGTCCCTGGTGCAGATGGGTCGCGCCGATGCCTTTTAATGACCGCAGCAGACTGAGGACATCCGGAAACGCCAGCGTCAGCGTGTAAGGGGTCAGGGTCAGGTTCATCCCCGCCGCCGCCTGTTCCAGCTGCCGCAGCCGGGCAAACTGGTTGACCGGCGCGCGTTCGCCCAGCGCCTGCCAGGCGTGCTGAACCTCGTTCAGAGAGCCGTCGAGCAGCGTGGAAAACAGCACCTGCCCGCCGGGGCGGGTTACGCGCCACAGCTCTTTCAGCGCCTGGGGCAAGTCGCTGCACCACTGGATGGCCAGACTGCTCCAGCAGCGGTCAAAGCTGCCCGCAGCAAACGGCAGTGCCTCAATATCCCCGGGCTGATAGCAGTCAGCGACCTGGCTGAGTGCCGCCTGCTGCAGCATTTTCTCTGACAGGTCAAGTGCGGTAACGTGGTGCCCGGCGCTGCGCCAGCGCTGGCTGAACCAGCCGGTGCCGCAGCCTGCATCGAGCACCCGCAGCCCCTCACCGGTGCGGGCCAGGGCCAGCAGATGCTCTCCGCACTGCCGCTGGAGGTCAGCGTACCGGTTATAGCTTTGCGCCGCACGGCCAAAGGCCGCGGCCACAGCCTGTTTATCCACGGTCTGCTGCATACAGCGCCTCCAGAAGCTGATCGATGTCGTCCCGGCGATGGGCCGCGCTGAGGGTAATGCGCAGCCGTGAGGTACCGGGCGGAACGGTAGGCGGGCGGATGGCACTCACCCAGCAGCCACGCTCGCGCAGGTGCTGCGACAGCCCCAGCGCGGCCTGCTCCTCTCCAACAATCAGGGGCTGAATTGCACTGTCAGACGCTGACAGGGGCCAGGACAACCCTTCCGCATGCTGACGAAAGTAGCGGATATGCTCCGTCAGTGTCTTGCGGAGATCGTCCCCCTGCCGGACCGCATGCAGCGCAGCATGGATAGCGCAGACCTGCGCCGGGGGCATGGCGGTGCTGTAAATCAGATGGCGGGCAAACTGCAGCAGATACTCCGCCGTATCATCATCACACAGCAGTGCCGCCCCGCTTACGCCGAAGGCTTTGCCAAAAGTGACGATCAGCAGCTCCGCTTTCACGCCCTGCTGCCAGCCGCTACCGCGCCCCTGCTCACCGCAGACGCCGACACCGTGGGCATCATCCACCAGCAGCCAGCTTCCGCTGCGTTGTGACAGCGCATGCAGCGCCGCCAGCGGTGCGCGGTCACCGTCCATGCTGAAGATGCCCTCCGTCACCACCAGCGTTTCGCCCGGGGTGTCGCCGGCCAGCAGCGTCGCCAGCGCACCGGGCTGATTGTGGGCAAAGCGGCGCAGCGTGGCCGGACTGAGGCTGGCCGCCTCCAGCAGCGAGGCATGACAGAGCTTATCGGCGAATATCCGATCGTTTTTCGCCAGCATTGCCGCGATCACCGCCTGATTAGCCGAAAACCCTGACATAAACAGCAGGCTGCGGTCGTAGCCCAGCCAGTCGGCCAGCGCCTCCTCCAGGTCAGCCTGCGGTGCCCGGTAGCCAGTGACATGCGTCGATCCCCCTGCGCCGACGCCATAGCGTTCAGCCCCCTGCTGCCAGGCGCGGACGATGCCGGGATCGTGGCTCAGCCCGAGATAGTCGTTCGCGGAGAAATTGAGGTAGTCCGTCCCGGCTACCCGCAGGCGGCGCGCATCGCCCTGCTGGCTGGCGTGGCGCTGACGATACTGACCGCGCTGGCGTCTGGCGCTCAGGGCCTGTGTCAGGCGTTGTGACCAGGCCATTACACTGCCGCGTTATAAAACAGATCGGTATCGGCCTGCATCAGCTGCGCTGCCAGCGCCTGCTGCTGCTCGTTATCACCGCTGTCGGTCACGCTGTCCTGGGGGTTGAGGCCCAGCTTGCGGAACAGTATCCGGTCTTTGTCCTCCTCCGGGTTAGGTGTGGTCAGCAGCTTGCAGCCGTAGAATATCGAGTTAGCCCCGGCCATAAAACACATCGCCTGGGTCTGTTCGCTCATCTGTTCGCGCCCGGCAGAGAGCCGTACGTGGGAGCGCGGCATCATGATGCGCGCCACCGCGATGGTGCGGATAAAGTCGAACGGATCGACATCGTCATTATCCGCCAGCGGAGTGCCTTTCACTTTGACCAGCATGTTAATCGGCACGCTTTCCGGCGGGGTCGGCAGGTTGGCCAGCTGTACCAGCAGCCCGGCACGGTCGCTGACCGTTTCGCCCAGCCCGACAATGCCGCCGGAGCAGACTTTGATACCGGCGTCACGCACCTGCCCGAGGGTGTCCAGCCGCTCCTGATAGCTGCGGGTGGTGATAATACTGCCGTAAAACTCCGGCGAGGTATCAAGGTTGTGGTTGTAGAAATCCAGTCCGGCCTGCGCCAGGCGCTGCGCCTGTTGCTGGCTGAGGGTGCCCAGGGTCATGCAGGTTTCCATGCCCATCGCTTTGACCCCCTGCACCATCTGTTCCAGGTAAGGCATGTCGCGCTCATGGGGATTTTTCCACGCGGCCCCCATGCAGAAGCGCCCGGATCCGGCCGCCTTCGCTTTACGCGCTGAACTGAGCACCTCTTCCACCTCCATCAGGCGTTCCGACTCCAGCCCGGTTTTGTAACGCGCGCTTTGCGGACAGTATTTGCAGTCCTCCGGGCAGGCCCCGGTTTTAATCGACAGCAGCGTGCTGACCTGCACCTGGCGCGGGTCAAAATGCTGACGATGCGTCTGCTGGGCTTCAAACATCAGTTCGAGAAAAGGCTTATCAAACAGCGCCTGTGCCTGAGAGAGGGTCCAACGTGTTGCCATTGCTTGCTCCAAAAAAGTCTGTCATTTGTCTTCACGGCCTGGTTATACTTGTAAACTAAATTTTTTATTTTTGGTTTACAAGTGATTTTATGACCCCAGACGATCTCGCCTTTGACCGTGACCATATCTGGCACCCGTACACCTCCATGAGCCACCCGCTGCCCTGCTATCCGGTGGTGGCCGCCGCCGGCACGTCGCTTCAACTGGAAGACGGGCGGGAGCTGGTCGACGGCATGTCCTCCTGGTGGGCTGCGATCCATGGCTATAACCATCCGCGCCTGAACCAGGCGCTGCAAACCCAGATGGCGCAGATGTCTCACGTGATGTTTGGCGGGATCACCCATCCGGCTGCCGTGTCGCTGTGCCGCCGTCTGGTGGCGATGACACCTGCCCCGCTGTCGTGCGTGTTCCTTGCGGATTCGGGATCGGTAGCGGTCGAAGTGGCGATGAAAATGGCGCTGCAGTACTGGCAGGCAAAAGGGGAAAAGCGTCAGCGCTTTCTCACCCTGCGTAACGGCTATCACGGGGATACCTTTGCCGCCATGTCGGTATGCGACCCGCAGAACAGCATGCACAGCCTGTATCAGGGCTACCTGCCGGAGCACCTGTTCGTTCCCGCTCCGCCGCGTATTGACCAGCCGTGGCAGGAGCAGGACGCCGACGCCCTCGAACAGGCCATAGTGGCCCATCATCACCAGCTGGCGGCGGTGATCCTTGAACCCATCGTGCAGGGAGCAGGCGGCATGCGCTTTTATCACCCGCGCTATCTCCGTCGGGTGCGTGAGCTGTGCGATCGTTACCAGCTGCTGCTGATCGCCGATGAAATTGCCACCGGTTTTGGCCGCACCGGTAAACTGTTTGCCTGTGAACATGCGGGTATCAGCCCGGACATCCTCTGCGTGGGCAAGGCGCTGACCGGGGGCACAATGACCCTGTCGGCCACCCTGACCACCCGGCAGGTGGCCGAGACCATCAGCAATGGCGAAGCGGGCTGCTTTATGCACGGACCGACGTTTATGGGGAACCCGCTGGCCTGCGCCGTGGCGTCGGAAAGCCTGGCCATGCTGCAGGAAAATCACTGGCTAACGCAGGTTAGTGCCATTGAGCGACAGCTCAGTACCGCGCTTCTGCCGTTGCGTGCCAGCCCGGAGGTGGCTGATGTGCGCGTGCTGGGTGCGATTGGCGTGGTGGAGACCCACCGGCCGGTGAATATGGCGGCGATGCAGCAGTTTTTTGTGCAACAGGGCGTGTGGATCCGCCCCTTTGGCCGGCTGATATATCTGATGCCTCCCTATGTGATCTCACCCGGGGCGCTGGCCCGGTTAACGGACGCGGTCGCCGCCGCCGTAGCACATCCTGCCCTGTTTAATTATCTGAAATAAAGGCACCCTCCAGGCAGCCATCTCTGTGATGGGCTAGACTTTTACCAGGTTTTTTTGCGGCTGACTGCCGCATATCAGGAGATAACATGCCACAAGATAAACATACCAATCGTCGGCTGTTGCTGGCATCGCGCCCGCACGGTGCGCCGACCCCAGCCAATTTCCACCTGGAATCTCAACACGTTCCCACCCCTGCTCAGGGCGAGGTACTCCTGCGCACCATCTGGCTGTCGCTGGACCCGTACATGCGCGGACGGATGAGCGATGCCCCTTCTTACGTCCCGCCCGTTGCCGTCAATGAGGTGATGTGTGGCGGCACGGTGTCGATAGTAGAACGTTCAGAACACCCTGACTTCGCCGCAGGCGACTGGGTGCTGGGCTACAGCGGCTGGCAGGATTTTGCCCTGTCCACCGGTGAAGACCTGGTGAAACTCAGCGGCCCGGTGCTGAAGCATCCTTCATGGGCGCTGGGTATGCTCGGCATGCCGGGCTTCACGGCCTATATGGGACTGCTGGACATCGGTAACCCGCAGGCCGGGGAAACCGTCGTGGTGGCGGCCGCCACCGGAGCCGTGGGCTCGCTTGTCGGTCAGATTGCCAAACTGAAAGGCTGTCATGTTGTCGGGATCGCCGGTGGTGCCGAGAAATGCCGTTATGCCGAAGAAGTGCTGGGCTTTGACCGCTGCCTCGACCACCGCGATGACAACCTGGCTGAACAGCTTGGCCGCCACTGTGCCGATGGCATCGACGTCTACTTCGAAAGCGTGGGAGGCAAAGTGTTTAATGCCGTCCTGCCGCTGATGAACACCAAGGGACGTATTCCGGTCTGTGGGCTGATCGCCGACTATAACAGCACCGGCGCAAGCGACGGTCCGGATCGTCTGCCGCAGCTGCAGAGTGCCATCCTGCGCAAACGCCTGCGCGTGGAAGGCTTTATTATTAATCAGGATTACGGCCACCGCTTTGATGAGTTCTTCCGTCAGATGAGCAAGTGGGTCGCTGAAGATCGTCTGGTCTTCCGCGAAGATATTATCGATGGTCTGGATAATGCGCCGGAGGCCTTCATCGGCATGCTGCAGGGCAAAAACTTTGGCAAGCTCGTGGTTCGCGTGGCAGGAGATAAACCGCAATGAAACTGTTAATGGTACTGACATCACACGACAAACTGGGCGATACCGGCAATAAAACCGGATTCTGGCTGGAAGAGTTTGCTGCCCCCTATTATGTCTTCCGCGATGCGGGGATTTCAGTGGTGCTGGCTTCCCCTGCCGGAGGGCAGCCGCCGCTTGACCCGGTCAGCGATGCGCCCGATGCGCAGACCAGCGATACCGAGCGTTTTCGCAATGACATTGCTGCGCAGCAGGCACTGGCCAACACCCAGCGGCTGGATGCTGTCGACCCCGGCGAATTTGACGCCGTATTCTATCCCGGTGGTCACGGCCCGCTGTGGGATCTGGCCGAAGACCCGACCAGCATTCAGCTGATCGAAACGCTGTTCGCCAACGGTAAGCCCGTCGGCACCGTCTGCCACGCTCCCGGCGTGCTGCGTCACGCGAAAAAGCCGGACGGTACGCCGCTGGTCGCTGGCAAACGCGTCACCGGCTTTACCAACAGTGAAGAACAGGCCGTTGGCCTGACGGATGTGGTACCTTTCCTGGTGGAAGACGAGCTGAAGAAGCTGGGCGGTCAGTTTGAGCGCACCGATGACTGGGGCGTGTACGTGCTGACCGATGGCCATCTGGTCACCGGACAAAACCCGGCCTCTTCCGCTGCCGCAGCCGAAGAGCTGCTGAAGTTACTTCACCAATAACAGGGTGCTCACCCCGGCAGCGGGGTGACATCATATCGGAAGGTTAAGGAGATGGAATGAAGCTAGTCAGCCAGGATTTCAACGACGGCGATAAATTACCGGAACGCCAGGTGCTGAATGCCATGGGTTACCAGGGGGAAAATCTGTCGCCACATCTGGCCTGGGACGAGGTGCCTGCAGGGACGAAAAGTTTTGTCGTCACCTGCTACGATCCTGACGCGCCAACCGGTTCCGGCTGGTGGCACTGGGTGGTAGCTAACCTGCCCGCTGACACGCGGGAACTGGCTGCGGGTGCCGGTTCCGGCAAAGCGGATCTGCCAGCCGGTTCGGTGCAGACCCGCACCGATTTTGGCAGCGCAGGCTACGGCGGCGCGGCACCGCCAAAGGGCGAATCTCACCGCTATATTTTCACCGTTCACGCGATAGACACTGACCGGCTGGAAGTGGATGAGAACGCCAGCGGTGCGATGGTGGGCTTTAACGTCCATTTCCATTCGCTGGGTAGTGCATCAATTACGGCGATGTATTCGTAATTTTCCGGGTAAGAGGCGGGGGCGTTTCCCTTCCGGGCAATGCCCCGCCTCACTATTACTCTAAAGCCTTGACTATTTGCATGGCGACTTTTACCCGCAAGGTGTTGGGATAGTTTTTATTCGCCAGCATGACAATACCGATCTGTTTTTGTGGGATAAAGGCCACATAGGCTCCAAAGCCCCCCGTAGCACCCGTTTTGTGTACCCATGATGCCTTCACCCGTGGATGCGATTGCGCATCCCGCACCTGCTGGGGCCCCAGAGCCACCGGACTATCAGCGCCCCTGATGGCCAGCGCTGACTGTTCTGGCCAGTCAAGCATCTCCCAGCCAAGTCCCTGATATAACGCATCAGTGCGATAATAACGCGTCTGGGCAAGTGCCAGCCCCTGCTGCAATGTCTTATCCCCGACCTGTTCAGGGTTCATATTGGCCTGCATCCAGCGCAACATATCTTTTATGGACGACTTTACACCGTAGGATTCGGCATCCAGCATGCCAGGCGATACGCGGACGGGTTTCCCATCGCGATAACCCCACGCATAATCATTTTCGCTGGCTTCTGGTACGGTAATAAATGTGTGTGTGAGTTTTAGTGGCGTCAATACACGCTGCTGCATCACCTGTTCAAAGGAGAGTCCCGTTGGCTTTACCGCCAGCATGCCAAAAAGCCCGATACTGCTATTCGCATATTGCCGCGTCTCTCCCGGTGCCCACTGAGGTTGCCACTGTTGATAGAAGTTTTTCAGCCTGTCTTCATCCGTAACGGCATCCGGAACCTGGAGGGGCAAGCCACCTGCCGTATACGTTGCCAGTTGCAGTAGCGTAATGTTGCGCCACTGTGGAAGATTAAGTGCCGGCCAGTATTGAGTGGCACGATCGTTCAGCGCGATCTCACCTTTTGCCACCGCCACGCCCCCCAGCACACCGGTGAACGTTTTACTTACCGAACCCAGTTCAAAAAGGGTGTCCTGGGTCACCGGGAGATGCTGCTCTTTATCTGCCATACCCCAGGTAAAATAGTAAGGTTTGCCTTTTACCAGGACCGCCACTGCCATACCCGGAATGTTTTGCTGATCGATAAGGGGTTTAATGGCCTGGCTGACCGTTGTTTCCACATCAGGAGCCGCCACAGCACCCAATGAGTATGCCGATGCCAGTACAGCCACCATCACAGCCTGAGAATGTAATTTCACTCTTTTCTAACCTTCCATATTCTTGAACAGCAGACAGTTTGACGGGTTTGACAAACAGCAACAAACTGTTAATTTTTACACCTGATAAAAGAAAATCTTACAGGTAGATCTGTGACCCGTCCTTACATCCCCCTCAATGCGCTAAGAGCGTTTGAAGCAGCTGCACGCCATCTAAGTTTTACTAATGCTGCAGTTGAACTGAATGTAACGCATGCGGCCGTGAGCCAGCAGGTAAAGTCGCTTGAGCAGCAGTTGGGCTGCTCGTTATTTTTCCGCGTTGCTCGCGGTCTGATGCTGACCACGGAAGGCGAGAATTTATTACCGGTCTTAAACGAGTCTTTTGATCGTATTGCCAATACGCTGGACCGTTTCTCTGCGGGTAAAATGCGCGAAAAATTAAAAGTGGGGGTGGTTGGCTCCTTTGCTACCGGTTTGCTGTTGCCGCGCCTGGAGGATTTCAACCACCGTCATCCGCATATTGAGCTGCAACTGTCCACGCACAATAATCGCGTTGACCCCGCAGCCGAAGGTCATGATTACACCATCCGCTTCGGCAGCGGTGCCTGGCACGGCACCGAGGCGACGTTAATTTGTGATGCCCCGTTTTCACCGCTCTGTCATCCCACGATGGCCCGTCAGTTGCAGCAACCGGCGGACGTGCATAAATTTACGCTGTTGCGGTCATTTCGTCGTGACGAGTGGAGTCACTGGTTGCACAGTCTTAACGAACCTCCACCTTCGCCCTCACATCCGGTGATGATTTTCGACTCTTCGCTGACGATGATCGAGGCGGCCTTGTTGGGAGCGGGCATTGCGCTGGCGCCGGTTAAGATCTTTCATCACCTGCTACAAACAGAGAAGATTGTTCGCCCTTTTGACGCTGAAATCCACCTTGGAGGCTATTGGCTGACACGGTTACAGTCCCAGCCAGAAAGTGAGGCAATGACGATGTTTTCCGACTGGCTTAACCGGCAGTTTAAAGAGAGTTAATGAGGAGGAAGCGGACCTGCCAGATGATTACCCGCAGGTTAAGCACTCTTCTTTTAGTTATCTATAACAACATGTCTTTAATCCGATTTTGTTTTAACAATGATCCCGTTCTTCTTAAGAACGTAAACGCCATCATCAAGTGTAAAATCTGTAACGTTGTATTTATCGCGACTGACAGTCATCATCACATTTTTATCAATACAGTTGATGTTACCTAAGCGGTAATCAATCATCTTTAATAATGCTTCATGTGATATCGCTCTGGCCAATAAAAAAAGGCCAGCCAGAATATGGCCGACCCTTGATATTGACTGCCAAAAAAATTAACGCGCTTAATCCAGCTGGTGAACCACCACCCACATTGGTCCCTGCCCTACCGCATAGCGTGCCAGCGGTTGTAACAGGCCACGGTCAGGAGTGATTTTATACACTTCGATATGGTGCGACTTCTGCCCTGCCGCCACCAGATACTGGCCGCTATGGTCGATGTTGAAACCACGCGGCTGCTTTTCCGTCGGCTGATGGCCTTCAACGGTCAGGGTGGCGCCATCCGCGCTGATGCTGAACGAGGTAATAATGCTGGCGGTACGGTCGCAGCTGAACAGATAGCGGCCATCAGGGGTGATGTGAATATCAGCCGCCCAGCGGGTATCACTGAATCCTTCTGGCATCATATCCAGACTCTGTACTTTCTCCACGTCACCCTTGCTTAAATCCCAGACGTCAACGGTGCTGTCCAGTTCGTTCACGCAGTAGACGTAACGCTGATTCGGGTGGAACGCCATATGACGCGGGCCGGCCCCGGGCTTCGTTTTCAGTTCAGACTGTGCGCACGGCGTCAGTTCACCGCTGTCAGACAGGCTGAACAGCGCGATCCGGTCCTGCTTCAGCGCCGGGACAAACAGCGTCTGGTTCGTCAGGTCGATATTCGCGGAATGACAGCCATCCAGACCGCTCACGGTCTGCACGGGGGCACCCGGCAGGCCATCGGTCCCGATCGGACTGACGCTGACGAAAGCATCGTTGTAGGAGCCGACAAAAATAAAGCGGCCCTCACGATCGGTCGAGATATGCGTCGGGCTGCCCGCCAGGGGCGCATGACCGGCTTCTTTCAGCTTGCCGTCGGCCTCAATGCGGTAGGCTACGATGCGAAAATCCGGGCGTACGCCCACGTAAAGAAACTTTTTATCCGGGCTAACCACCATGGGCTGTACCTGGCCCGGAGCATCGACAACCTGTAGCAGCGTCAGTGCGCCCGCATCATTCATCTGCCAGGCGTGGATCTGATGGCTCTCAGGGCTGGCGGTATAAACAACTTGTTTCATGAATGCTCCTTGTTCTGAACGGAAAATCGGTGAGTGGCAAAGTATTCACCACCGTCGTCGGACTTACTTGCCATCTGTACCGTCAGTTTTGTCGCTGACGTCACAAGGTGTACACTTATTGACTTCTTTTGAGCCACGGGAACTGTTATGAGCTATCGCATCATCGCCCTCGATCTGGACGGCACGCTGTTAACCCCTACCAAAACCATTCTGCCAGAATCACTGGAAGCCCTCAAAAAAGCGCAGCAGGCGGGCATAAAAATCCTGATCGTGACCGGACGCCATCATGTGGCCATCCATCCTTTTTATCAGGCGCTGGCGCTGGATACACCTGCAATCTGCTGTAATGGCACTTATTTGTATGATTATCAGGCGAAAAAGGTTTTAGACAGTGACCCGCTGCCGAAAGATCAGGCACAGCGTGTGATTGAGATGCTCGACAGCGCCGGCATCCACGGCCTGCTGTATGTGGATAACGCCATGCTCTACCAGACCGAAACCGGTCACGTGACCCGGACGATTAACTGGGGGCTGTCGCTGCCGGAAGCCCAGCGTCCGACATTCTTGCAGGTCAACAGCCTGAGTGATGCAGCAAGAGATGCGCAATCGATCTGGAAATTCGCCCTGTCGCATGCCGATACTGCCGCACTGCAGCAGTTTGCAGAAACAGTCGAAGCCGAAATGGGGCTGGCCTGCGAATGGTCATGGCATGACCAGGTAGACATTGCGAAAGCGGGTAACAGTAAAGGGAAACGGCTGGCGCAGTGGGTGGCCGCCAGCGGCTATCAGATGAGCGATGTTATCGCCTTTGGGGATAATTATAACGACCTGAGTATGCTGGAAACCGTCGGGCTGGGCGTGGCGATGGGCAATGCCGATGACGCCATCAAAGCGCGGGCGAAGCGCGTTATCGGCACGAACCTGGAGCCCGGCATCGCGGAAACGATCTACCGGGAAGTATTGTAATCAGGTTGTGATTGAAACGCTTTTGATTTGAGCAAACAGCCACATATTCGGTTTGATCATCAGTTCGTCGCGAGCCCAGGGCGTGATCCGCGCCCACAGTTCGCTCTGCCCCACCAGCAGTTTCACTTCAACCTGATTGTCGATCTCCAGCAGTTCGCCAACCTGTGCGGGGATCACGTTGCGAATGCTGCTGTTCACCGGTGGCTTCAGCACCAGCGAAACATCAGCCGCCTGAATGCGGATACGCATCGGCGTGCCCGCCGGAGCGTCAACGCGGTTGACCCAGATATGCTGATCGCCCAGCGACAGCGCCGTCATCTGATAATGCGGGTGCTGCTCCAGCACCTGCACGCGCAGAATACTGCTCTGCTCACTTTTTGGCAGCCACGGGCGCATTGCGCTGCTGCCCCAGACGCGCTCCAGCGGCCCCAGCGCCTTCACTTCTCCCCGATCCAGTACCATGACGTTATCGGCCAGATGCAGCAGCTCATCCAGACTGTGGCTGACGTAGAGGATCGGGGTAGCGACCTGGCGTGCCAGCTTTTGCAGCCAGGCCAGCAGTTCCCGTTTGCGCGGCAGATCTAGCGAAGCCAGTGGTTCATCCATCAGGAGCATTTCCGGTGCGGTCAGCAGCGCGCGGCCAATGGCAACGCGCTGTTTTTCACCGCCTGATAGTGACCACGGGAAGCGGTCAAGCAGCGCTTCCAGCCCCAGCAGCTGCACCAGCGCATCAAACTGCGGGCGCATACTTTTTGCCATACCGTATTCCAGATTGCCACGCACGCGGTAGTGCGGGAACAGGCGCGCATCCTGGAAAACATAGCCAATGCGGCGCTTTTCCGGCGGTAGCCAGAGCGCGGTGGCGGTATCGCTCAGCACCCGATCGTTAAGCGTGATGCTGCCTTGCTGGGGTACGGTCAGCCCGCCGATGGCATTGATCAGTGACGTTTTTCCGGCACCGGAAACGCCAAAAATGGCCGTTACGCCGCTGGCAGGCAAGCTGGCCTTCACTGTCAGGGTGTGGTCGCCCTGTCGTTGGATAAAATCAAGGATCAGCATCAGAGCCCTAAACGCTTACGACCCCAGCGGGTCAGCCATTCGGAAAGAAGCAGGGAGATCAGCGCCAGCAGAATAGCAATCACGCACAGGCGTGCCGTTGCCCCCTCCGCGCCCGGTGTTTCAATCAGCGTATACATCGCAGACGGCAGCGTGCGCGTCTCCCCTGGAATATTCGACACGAAGGTGATGGTGGCACCAAATTCGCCCAGCGAACGGGCAAACGCCAGCACCGTACCGGCAATAATGCCCGGTAGCGTCAGCGGCAGGGTGATGGTTAAAAACACCCGCCAGCGTCCGGCCCCCAGCGTACGTGCCGCCTGCTCCAGTTTACTGTCAACCGCCTCCAGCGCCAGGCGAATAGCGCGCACCATCAGCGGGAAAGCAATGACTGCCGAGGCCAGGGCGGCTCCGCGCCAGCTGAAAGCAAAGCTGAAGCCAAACCAGTCATACAGGTATTCTCCAATAAACCCGCGGCGTCCGAACCCCAGCAGCAGCAAGTAGCCCACCACCACCGGCGGCAGCACCAGCGGCAGATGGATCAGGCTATCGAGCAGAGTTTTTCCCGGGAACTGACGACGCGCCAGCAGCCAGGCCATCAGGATCCCAAAGGGCAGGCTGCAGGCGACCGCCACCAGGGAGACTTTCAGGCTCAGGGCGACGGCCTGCCATTCGGGATCGCTCAATATCATCTTTCAGGTGCAAATCCATATTGTCTGAACACGGCCGCAGCTTGCGGGCCTTTCAGGTAGTTGTAAAAAGCCGTGACGCTGGCACGGTGATGACCTTTTACGATCGCCATCGGGTACTCCACGGGTTGATGACTGGCCTCCGGGAAGAGGCCAACCACGGTGACTTTTTTGCTGGCCACCGCATCTGAACCATACACAATGCCATAAGGCGTTTCATCCCGCTCAACCAGCGCTAGTGCCGCCCGCACGCTGTTGCTGCGCGCCATCAGTGGCGAAAGCTGATCCCATGCGCCCAGGCTCTGCAACGCTTCCCGGGCATAAATCCCGGCGGGAACATGATCCGGATCGCCGACGGCCAGGCGCTGGCCTTTCAGCAGCCCTTTCCAGTCGGTATTTTTACTGATGCTGACCGACTGCGGCTGACTGGCCGTCGGTGCAATCAGCACCAGATCGTTACCCAGCAGTGTCACCCGGCTGCCCTCTTCGATGGTTTTTTTCGCCACCGCATAGTCCATCCACTGCTGGTCAGCAGAGATAAACAGATCCGCCGGTGCGCCCTGTTCAATCTGGCGCGCCAGCGTAGACGAGGAGGCAAAGGAAGAGACCACCTTGACCGACGTCTCCTTCCCGTACTGGCTGGCGATAGCGTCCAGCGCATTGGTCAGTGAGGCGGCAGCAAAGACAGTGATTTTCTCTGCGGCCATCGCGTGGCCCCCCAGGCTCAGGCCCACCGCCACAGCGGCGATCCTGTGATTCCATTTTACAGACATGTCTTTTCTCCAGCAGGTTCGTTATGTAATGAATAATATAACGATAGCCAGGGAGCTGTAACGGTATTTATCGGCATGAGGCGGGAGAAGTTTAGCGGAGTGAGCAATGAAAACGCCCGGCAGCGCCGGGCATTATAAAGAGAGGGGTGAGATTTACTGGATGGTCTGGCTTTTCTTCGCCTGCTGGTCATCGCGATGACCAATTTTGGAAATAACGTTAAACACTTCGCCCAGGCCCCAGATCAGACCAAGGATAATCGCCATTACAATCGGCACCATGATAATGGCAACGGCCAGGCCTTTAAGTAACTCCAGCATGGAAACCTCATCTTGCTGATCAAAAAAACCATTGTAGCGACAGCCGCTAATAAAGCACTGACCTTTTGTGCCTTCGTGCGCAAATTATTTCGCCAGGGCTGATAGAATCAGCAGAGACTTTTTACATTTTCCCTGGCGGAGTTCCTATGCAGGCCGATATTTCCCTGATCCTTAAACACCAGCAACGGCTGTTTGCCGACCCGCGCCGCATTGAACTTCTGCGTCAGATCAAAGAGAGCGGCTCGATCAGTCAGGGCGCAAAACTGGCAGGCATCAGCTATAAAAGCGCCTGGGATGCCATCAATGAGATGAACCAGCTGGCCGATCGTACGCTGGTCGATCGCGCCACTGGCGGTAAAGGCGGCGGCGGCGCGGTGGTCACCGCCTACGGTGAACGGCTGATCCAGCTCTATGCGCTGCTCGGGCAAATCCAGCAAAAAGCATTTGATGTACTACAGGACGATGCGCCGCTCGGCAGTCTGCTGGGAGCCATTGCGCGTTTCTCGCTGCAGACCAGCGCCCGCAATCAGTTTTTTGGCACCATCGTGGCGCGCGACAGCCAGCCCGTGCAGCAGCACGTGATGGTGCAGCTGGCCGGTGGGGCCACGCAGATCCAGGTGGCACTGACCGCACAGAGCGCCGATCGTCTGCAGCTGGAAAATGGCAAGGAAGTGCTGGTATTGATTAAAGCCCCGTGGATTGCAGTCAGCAGCGGGAATGCAGAGGCGGACAACCAGCTGCCCGGTACCGTGAGTCAGATTGAACAGGGTGAGACACACAGTGAGATCCTTATCGCACTGGCCGGTGGAGAAACCCTCTGCGCCACCGTGGAAAATCAACATATTGCCCAGCAAAAACTCCAGCCGGGCGCGGCGGTAACAGCATATTTTAATGCCGATCGCGCTATCATCGCGACGCTGCTCTGAATCAGTGGCCCGCGTTTGACATCCAGCAGCTGGAAGCCCCTAATGGATTAATGATGCAAATAATGGGATTAACAATGGCAATGTTGCAAATTACGCAAGGTATCTTTCGCCTGAACGATACCCGGACGCTTGATCTTCCTGACCTGACCGTGACCGCTGGCGAGAGCTGGGCTTTCGTGGGAGCCAACGGCAGCGGTAAGTCCTCCCTGGCACGGGCCCTTTCCGGCGAACTGTTGCCCGCGAAAGGACGGGTGGACAGTGCATTTCTGCGCACCACCCGCCTGTCGCTGGAGCAGTTACAGAAACTGGTGGCCGACGAATGGCAGCGTAATAACACCGATATGCTCAGTGCGGACGAAGAGGATACGGGCTTAACGGCCGGAGAAATCATTCAGCAGGAGGTGCGCGATCCCGCCCGCTGTCAGCAGCTGGCGGCACAGTTTGGTATCGAATCGTTGCTGACCCGCCGCTTCAAGTACCTCTCCACGGGTGAAACCCGCAAAACACTGCTCTGTCAGGCGTTGATGGCGCAGCCCGATCTGCTGATCCTCGATGAGCCTTTTGACGGTCTGGACGTGGCGTCGCGCGCCAATCTTGCCAGCGTGCTTGGTAGCCTGCAACGGCAGGGCATCACCCTGGTTCTGGTCCTTAACCGCTTTGATGATATCCCCGATTTCATCGATCGGGTGGGCGTGCTGGCGGAGTGTACCCTCACGCATACCGGCGACCGCCAGGCTATCCTGGCAGAGGCGCTGGTGGCCCAGCTGGCGCACAGCGAGCAGCTGGCAGGGATGACGCTGCCGGAAGCCGATGACGCCACGGCTATTCCCGTACTGGCGGAAGATGCCCCGCTGATCGCATTGCGCGATGGCGTGGTGTCTTACAACGACCGACCGATCCTGCATCACCTCAGCTGGCAGGTCGGGCGTGGCCAGCACTGGCAGATTGTTGGCCCCAACGGTGCCGGAAAGTCGACGCTGCTCAGCCTGGTGACCGGCGATCACCCTCAGGGGTACAGTAACGATCTGACGCTGTTTGGCCGCCGCCGGGGCAGTGGCGAAACCATCTGGGATATTAAGCAGCATATCGGCTATGTCAGCAGCAGCCTGCATCTGGATTACCGCGTCAGCAGCAGCGTGCGCAACGTCGTGCTGTCCGGCTTTTTTGATTCGATCGGCATTTATCAGGCCGTCTCTGACCGCCAGCAGGCGCTGGCCGGGGAGTGGCTGGCGCTGCTGGGGATGAGCGGTGCCGTTGCGAACTCGCCTTTCCACGCGCTCTCGTGGGGTCAGCAGCGTTTAGTGCTGATCGCCCGTGCGCTGGTCAAACACCCGGCGCTGCTGATCCTCGACGAACCCCTGCAGGGACTGGATCCTATTAACCGTCTGCTGGTGCGCCGCTTTGTCGACGTGCTGATTGGTGAAGGACGTACGCAGCTGCTGTTTGTCTCACATCATGCAGAGGATGCGCCGCAGTGTATCACCCACCGTCTGAGCTTTATCGCCGAGGGTGAAGGCTACCGCTACGCCCAGGAACAGCTGTCACCTTTTTGACGCCTGCACGGGTCGGCCGGAACAAAAGGTCGCCCCGTCGGCTGCGCTGAGCGGAAAAAGAACGGTCCCCTCTCCCCCCTGATGGGGCCGACCTTCTTTTTCGGCCAGCCCTCCATGAGAGTGTAACCGCTACCATTATTAACCTCCCCCTGCCTGATTATCTTTTAGCGTCGTGCTATCTTTATTGATAGTTAGGAATATTCAGCTTGTGTAAACGATTCCATTTATACAGACTTGATCACGCTTTCCGCCTGCGCATTGTGCTATTTTTCTTTACAACATATACAGGCATAAACCCGGTTATCAGGACTCATCATGCAGAAATTTAATCCGGTCGATCACCCTCATCGCCGTTACAACCCGCTGACCGATCAGTGGATTTTAGTTTCCCCCCACCGCGCCAAGCGCCCGTGGCAGGGGGCTCAGGAAACTGCCTCGCAGGAAAAACTGCCCGCGCACGATCCTGACTGCTTCCTTTGTCCGGGAAATACGCGGGTGACCGGGGACAAAAATCCTGACTACACCAGTACCTATGTCTTTACCAATGACTTTGCCGCGCTGATGACCGATACCCCGGATGCGCCCGAAAGCGACGATATGCTGATGCGCTGCGAAAGCGCACGCGGCACCAGTCGGGTCATCTGTTTCTCTCCCGACCACAGCAAAACCCTGCCAGAGCTGACGCTTGAAGGGCTGGTCGAGGTGGTGAAAACCTGGCAGGAGCAGACCGCCGATCTGGGACAACACTACCCGTGGGTGCAGGTGTTTGAGAATAAGGGCGCAGCGATGGGCTGTTCCAATCCCCACCCACATGGCCAGGTCTGGGCGAACAGTTTTCTGCCAAATGAAGTCAAACGTGAGGATGACCTGCAGCGCGCCTGGCTCGCCAGACACCACTCGCCGATGCTGGTTGACTATGCTGCACGTGAACTGAAAGACGGCAGCCGCACGGTCGTTGAAACCGAACACTGGCTGGCGGTCATCCCCTGGTGGGCGGCCTGGCCGTTTGAAACGCTGCTGTTGCCAAAAGCCCACATCAAGCGTCTGACTGATTTGACCGACGAGCAGCGCACCGATCTGGCGCTGGCGCTGAAAAAACTGACCAGCCGCTATGACAACCTGTTCCAGTGCTCTTTCCCCTACTCCATGGGCTGGCACGGGGCACCGTTTAACGACGAGGCTAACGATCACTGGCAGCTCCATGCCCATTTCTATCCACCACTGCTGCGTTCCGCGACAGTGCGTAAATTTATGGTCGGCTATGAAATGCTGGCTGAAACCCAACGTGATTTAACGCCCGAGCAGGCAGCAGAGCGTCTGCGTGCGGTGAGCGATATTCATTTCCGTGAGGCGGAATAACCATGAGTTTACAGAATACCACCCAACAGATTTTCACCACCGCTTTTGGCTATGTTCCGACCCACACGCTTCAGGCCCCGGGACGCGTCAATCTGATCGGTGAGCATACCGACTACAACGACGGCTTTGTGCTGCCCTGCGCCATTGACTATCAGACGGTAATTGCCTGTGCAAAACGCAGCGACCGCCAGGTCCGGGTAATTGCCGCCGACTATGAGAATCAGCAGGACATCTTCTCTCTGGATGAGGAGATCGTCAGCCATCCGCATCAGATGTGGTCGAACTACGTGCGCGGCGTGGTAAAACACCTGCTGAAGCGTGCCCCGGACTTTGGCGGCGTGGATATGGTGATCGCCGGTAATGTGCCACAGGGCGCGGGCCTCAGCTCTTCGGCCTCGCTGGAAGTGGCGGTAGGCACCGTGTTTAAACAGCTGTATGCGCTGCCTCTCGACGGTGCGGCAATTGCGGTAAACGGCCAGGAAGCGGAAAATCAGTTTGTTGGCTGTAACTGCGGGATCATGGATCAGCTGATCTCGGCGCTGGGTGAAAAAGACCATGCCATGCTGCTCGACTGCCGCACCCTGAGCACGCGTCCGGTGCCGATGCCATCGGATATCGCCGTGGTGATCATTAACTCAAACTTCCGCCGCAGCCTGGTAGGCAGCGAATACAACACGCGCCGCCAGCAGTGTGAAGCCGGGGCGAAGTTCTTCGGTAAAACCTCGCTGCGCGATGTAGAACTGAGCCAGTTCAGCGCACAGCAGGATGAGCTTGACCCGCTGGTGGCGAAACGTGTGCGCCATGTGCTGACCGAAAATGCCCGTACCCTCGAAGCCGCTGATGTCCTGGCGCGTGGCGACCTCGCCCGCATGGCCGTACTGATGGCCGAGTCACATGCGTCAATGCGCGATGATTTTGAAATTACCGTCCCACCTGTCGATCAGCTGGTCGGCATCGTTAAAACGACCCTCGGTGAACGCGGCGGCGTGCGTATGACCGGCGGGGGTTTCGGTGGCTGCATCGTGGCGCTGATGCCATTTGAACTGGTTGATGCCGTGAAAGCCGCCGTGGCAGCACAGTACGAAGCGGTCTCCGGCATTAAAGAGACCTTCTACGTCTGTAAAGCGTCAGCTGGAGCGGGCCCATGCTAAAACCCAACTCTCACGCCCCTGACGGGCAGCCGTGGCACATTACCACCCTGCGCAACCGCAACGGTATGGTCGCCACGTTTATGGACTGGGGGGCCACCTGGCTTTCTGCCCGCGTACCGATGGGCGACGGACACGTACGCGAAGCGCTGCTGGGCTGCGCCACCCCGTCAGACTACCTGCATCAGTCCGCTTATTTAGGGGCAACGGTCGGCCGCTATGCTAACCGCATTGCCGGTGCCCGCCTGAAGCTGAACGGCGAGGAGATTGCGCTGACTGCCAACCAGGGGACGCATCAGCTGCACGGAGGCCCGGAGGGCTTCCATAACCGCCGATGGCAGATTGTCTGCCAGAGCGACAGCGAAGTGGAATACCGCCTTGACTCACCGGACGGCGATCAGGGCTTTCCTGGCACGCTGCTGGTCAGGCTGCGCTACCATCTGGACGACAACAATACGCTGTCGATTCGTTATGACGCCACCGTGGACAAAGCCTGCCCGGTCAACCTGACCAACCACGCTTATTTTAATCTTGATGCTGAACACGGTGATGCACGCCAGCACCGCTTACAGCTCAATGCAGAACGTTATCTGCCGGTCGACAGCGAAGGGATCCCCAATGCCCCGCTAAAATCCGTGGCAGGGAACAGCTTTGATTTTCGTCAGCCGAAAACCCTCGCGCAGGATTTCCTGCAGGATGACGATCAGCGGGCGGTAAAGGGCTATGATCACGCTTACCTGTTAAACAGCACGCCAGAGTCGCCAGCAGCATCGCTGTGGTCTGCTGACGGTAAACTGCAGCTTAATGTCTTCACCAGCGCCCCGGCATTACAGCTTTACAGCGGGAATTATCTGGAAGGCACTCCGGCACGTGAACAGGGGGTCTATACTGCTTTCCAGGGAATAGCGCTGGAAAGCGAGTTCCTGCCTGACTCACCGAATCACCCAGAGTGGCCGCAGCCCGACTGCTGGTTGCAGCCAGGTGAAACGTATCAGTCGGTCACCCGGTACCAACTGACGCCGGTTTGACAGAGCGCATGAAAATCGCGCATCGCGAGCGTTACGGGCTTACGCGCTGCGCAGAATTCAGCTATGGTAATGCACATTAAAATTGCCGCGGCGTTGTTTCCGGCAGTTTACCGGTCACCATTATCATAGAAACGTAAAGTTATTAAGGAGTTAAGCTATGGCTGTAACTAAGCTGGTTCTGGTACGTCACGGCGAAAGCCAGTGGAACAATGAAAACCGTTTCACCGGTTGGTATGACGTTGATCTGTCAGACAAAGGCCGCACCGAGGCGAAAGCCGCCGGTCAGCTGCTGAAGAAAGAAGGCTTCACCTTCGATTTCGCTTACACTTCTGTGCTGAAACGTGCCATCCATACGCTGTGGAACATTCTGGATGAAGTGGATCAGGTCTGGCTGCCGGTAGAAAAATCCTGGCGTCTGAACGAGCGTCACTACGGTGCGCTGCAGGGTCTGGATAAAGCAGAAACCGCGCAGAAGTACGGTGACGACCAGGTGAAACAGTGGCGTCGTGGTTTTGCCGTGACCCCACCTGAGCTGGACCGCGCCGATGAGCGTTTCCCTGGCCACGACCCGCGTTACGCTTCACTGACCGCTGAACAGCTGCCTACCACAGAAAGCCTGGCGCTGACCATTGACCGCGTACTGCCTTACTGGAATGAGTCAATCCTGCCACGCATGAAAAGCGGTGAGAAAGTGATTATCGCTGCTCACGGTAACTCACTGCGTGCGCTGGTGAAGTACCTGGACAACATGAGTGAAGAAGAGATCCTCGAACTGAACATCCCGACCGGCGTGCCGCTGGTTTATGAGTTCGACGAAAACTTCAAGCCGATCAAACATTACTACCTGGGTGATGCTGACGAGATCGCGGCGAAAGCGGCGGCCGTGGCCAACCAGGGCAAAGCGAAGTAATTTTTCGTGAGATCAAAAAACCCGCCATCAGGCGGGTTTTTTTATGCGTCCAGGCTGGACTAGCCGCGACGCGCTTTCACTGCACCGGCCAGCTGGCGCAGGACGGCTTCAGTATCTTCCCAGCCAATACAGGCGTCGGTGACGCTTTTGCCGTAGACCAGTGGTTCACCACTTTCCAGACTCTGATTCCCTTCCACCAGGTGACTTTCAATCATCACGCCGATAATGGCGCTGTCGCCGGCGGCGATCTGCTGTGCCACATCCGCTGACACCTCCAGCTGCTTTTTAAACTGCTTGCTGCTGTTCGCATGACTGAAATCGATCATGATCTGAGGTTCCAGACCCGCTTTCTCCAGCCCCGATTTTACGGCGCTGACATGATGCGCGCTGTAGTTAGGTTCTTTGCCCCCGCGCAGAATAATATGACAGTCTTCATTCCCTGCCGTCTCAACAATCGCTGAATGGCCATATTTAGTGACTGACAGGAAGCAGTGTGGCGCACTGGCCGCACCAATGGCGTCAATCGCCACTTTGATGGTGCCGTCGGTGCCATTTTTAAAACCTACCGGGCAGGAAAGACCGGAGGAGAGCTCCCGGTGCACCTGTGATTCTGTAGTGCGTGCGCCAATGGCACCCCAGCTCATCAGATCAGCCACGTACTGTGGGGTGATCATATCCAGGAATTCGCCCGCCGCCGGCAGGCCGCTGTCATTGATTTCCAGCAGCAGCTGACGGGCAATACGCAGGCCGTCATTAATCTGGAAACTTCCGTCCATATGCGGATCGTTAATCAGCCCTTTCCAGCCTACCGTGGTGCGCGGTTTTTCAAAATAGACGCGCATCACCACTTCCAGCGAATCTTTCAGCTCGTCACGCAGCGTCAAAAGGCGTGAGGCATACTCTTTTGCCGCAACGGTATCGTGGATTGAACAGGGGCCAATCACCACCAGCAGACGATCGTCCTGCTTTTTCAGAATTTGATGAATCGCCTGGCGCGCAGAAGAGACTGTGGCAGCCGCCTTGTCCGTGGCAGGGAATTTTTCAAATAACGCAACCGGAGGTAAAAGCTCTTTTATCTCTTTGATTCTTAAGTCATCATTCTGATAATTCATAGTATTTCCAGGTAATTACATTGCCATCCTGCACACCAGGCGCATCCGTTCCAATTTATCGCGACTCCCCTGCCCTGTAAATCGCCTTTCGTGACTAAAAGCGCCGGACACATTTGATCTTTCCACAGGCTCTACTACACTTTTAAGCGTTAACTCTTGAAAAAAACGTATTTGCACCACTAATGATTATTGGGTGGTCCATATGCGGGATTTTATTTTGCCAGAAGTGGATTTACCTCAGACCTTAAAGTTCTGGTTGTTCGCCAGTATTCATAAAATTAACGGAGCATAATGATGAATAAGTTTGCAATCGTATTCCTGACAGCAGCAATGACTTTAGGCAGCGGCGCGGCGATGGCTGCAGGTGACGGTAATGGCTCTGCCAACGCGGCTGCCGATGCAGGTGCAGTGGCACCAGGTGCAAAAGAGAATTTGCCACCGAATAAAGTGGATAACAGCAAAATTAACACCTCTGGTGATAATGCCACACACAAAGACATGAAAAACCACAATGGCATGAGCGCGGATGAAGTGAACAAAAACGCGCAGTGCAAAGATGGCAAATGCCCGGATATTAATTCCAAAGTGGGTGAAGGCGCGGATACCAAAACTGACGGCACCACTCAGTAATTCCTGCGCGTAAGCGAATAAATAAAGGAGAGCGGAAGCTCTCCTTTTTTGTTTCTTATTTTCATCAGCAACCTCATCGGCTATTCTGACCGCCCAGTTTGATTTCGGACCCCTTAATGACCACGTTGCTGCTGATTGACGATCATCCGCTGGTGCAAGTAGCGCTGGAAGCCGCCTTACGTCACGCACCGTTCCCTCTTACGCTGCTGGCTGCAGAAGATCAGCAGACGGCACTGGATCTGCTCAACCGGCAGACGGTCAATGTGGTGATCCTTGATATCGGCCTGCCCGACAGCGACGGCCTGCAGCTGCTGAAGCGGATCAAGCGTCTGTACGCTGAACTTCCGGTAGTGATCTACTCCGCTCAGGAAGAGCGCGTGTGGCCAAGACTGGCGGAAGAAGCCGGCGCATCCGGATATGTGGCTAAGCGTCAGCCCGTCAGCCAGCTGCTGTCTGCCGTGCTGGCGGTCATGGGGGGCCAGCGGGCCTTCCCCCCGCAGCAGCCCGATGAAACCCCGCACGAGCAACTTACGGCGAAAGAGTTACAGATCCTCGCTCTGCTGGCCCGCGGCCAGTCAAACCTGCAGATTGCCGCCCAGCTGAATATCAGTAACAAAACCGTCAGCACGCATAAAAAAAATATCATGGAAAAAACCGGGGCGCAGTCGGTGGTTGAACTGGCCCGACTCTGGCAGTCGCGGCAGTGATGACCCGTCTGCTGTTTCTGATTCTGCTGCTGTGTGTCACCAGCGCCAGTGCCAGTCTGCGTCCCGTCAGCAGCATTGCGCTGCCGCAGGAGATGATGCCGCTGGATTCCGCCCCGGCCGGATGGGAGAAGCCTCTGCGCATGGGCGTTCTGTGCTGCGGTAACTCACCATGGAATATGGTCGTCGGTAACGATCTTTACGGCATCAATGCCGATTACCTGGTGGCGCTGCAGCAGACCACCGGTCTGAGTATGACCGTAGCGCGTTTTGACGACCTGCCCGCGATGTTTCAGGCACTGCAGCAGGGCAAGGTGGACGCGCTGTTTGGCGTGCCGCAGCAGCCCCTTCCGGCAGGCCTGAGCGCTACGCAGCCGTGGTTTAGCAGCCCGCTGCGCATCTACCGCAACCGCAACAATCTGCGCCCGGTAATGTTCAACTCCGCCGAGGCTCGTATCAGCGTCAGCCGTGACACCCTGGCGCGCGTCAATCCGGCCTTCGCCCGCCAGCATAGCTGGCAGATCACCGACACCGATTTGCAGGCGCTGTCTGGCCTGCTGAATCAGCACAGTGATTACGTGGTGGCGGATGAGACCAGCGCCGGTTTCCTGCTCGGCCAGCTCCAGCAGGGGGAAGTGTATCAGCTGGCCTCTGCCCTCGACCCCGGAAAAATACAGCTGCAAACTGTGACCCGTGACGCCGCGCTGACCCGGCTGCTGGACAACGCTATCCGGCAGTTGCCTATGGAAGTGATTAACGGCATTCAGGGCCGCTGGAGCAGCACGCTGCCGCGTTATCAGGACAGCAATACCGCGCGACTGACCCCGATGGAGCGCAGCTGGATTGCACAGCACCCCACGGTGATCTACGCCGCTGTCAGTGATGATTATCCCTGGAGCTACCGTAATGCCAGCGGCCAGCCCGCCGGTTACAGTGTCGATTTACTCAACAGTATCGGGCAGATCACCGGTCTGCGCTTCCAGCCTTACTGGGTCAGCAATGCCCTGCAGGCCGGCACGCTGGTCAGTCAGGGTCGTGCGCTGATCCAGCTCACCCTCCCCCTGACCGGCAATGATGCCATGCTGAACAACTCACAGCCGGTCTGGCGGGCCCTGTGGGGCGTCTATATACGCACTCCGGGCCAGGGTATCAGTCAGTGGAGCGATCTCAAGGATAAGCGGATCGGCGTGAAGCGTGGCGACCTGGCTATTCACCTGCTACCTGCAGACACGGTGCCTCAGGTATTTGATGATACCACCAGCCTGTATGACGCCCTGGCCAGCGGGCAGATTGATGCCCTGGCCGACAATGTCCTGTCCGCGCGCTGGCGCATCCAGAGCCGCTATGCCAGTTCGCTACAGCTGGCGTTTACCGCCAGCGATACCGCCTGGCCGGTGGCGATGGGAACGGCCCACAATCAGCCGCTGCTGCGCGCCCTGCTGAACAGCAGCCTGCAACAGATCCCGACAGAAAGCTGGCAGCGCCTGCGGGAGAACTGGAGCAGTACGCCAGAAAGTTTTAACGACGGCCATCAGGGTGAGATGCGGCCCATTTCCCTGTTTGTGCTGGTCGCCGCCCTTTTCGCCATCGCTTTCCTGCTGATCCTGCTGTTCCGCCGCTATCTTGAACAGCGCCGCGAGCGCCAGCAGCGGAAGCTGCTCGAGCAGGAGCGGGAAGTCGCTCAGCGGGAAAACCGGATGAAGAGCCAGTTTCTCGCCACCGTCAGCCATGAACTGCGTACACCGATGCAGGCGGTACTCGGGCTACTTGAGCTGGAGCTGGCGCAGCAGCCTCAGCGCCATAATTTGTCCCTGATCCACAGTAGCGCCTCCGGGCTACTGACACTGCTGAACGATCTGCAGGATCACGCCCGGGTTGAAAACAACAGTTTCAGTCTGGTGCTGAAGCCTCTTGAGCCGCAAAGCTGGCTGCAACGGCAGGAGGTGTTTTATCATCCCCTGATGCGGCGTAACGGGCCGCAGCTGCGGGTCAGCGCCCTCACGCCACTGCCCGCATGGGTGCTGATTGACGGTGAACGACTGCAGCAGATCGCCAATAATCTTATCGGCAACGCCATTAAATTCACCTCGCAGGGCGAAATCCATCTCACCCTGGCCAGACAGGAACATCCGCCAGGGCTCTGTCTGCGGGTCAGCGATACCGGCAGCGGTATCCCGGCGGACGAGCAGCAGCGCCTGTTTGAACCCTGGTACCAGACACCGTCTGGTCGCCAGCTTTCGGTACAGGGCAGCGGACTGGGTCTGTCTATCTGCCGGGAAATCGTCACCCGCATGGGCGGCGACATTGCACTGCGTTCGGTACCCGGGGAAGGAACCTGTGTCAGTGTTACCCTGCCGTGCCAGACCATTAATGCCCCGCAGAAAAGCGCGTCCTCCGACCGGCCAGAAGCGATCCCTGTCAGCCACTTGCGCGCAGCGATTGTTGATGACCACCCCACCAACCTGCTGGTTATGCAGCAGCAGCTGGCGCACTGTGGCATTCAGGCAGAAACCTATTCCGACGGCCGTGCCCTGCTGCACGCCGCGCAGAGCCGGCAGTGGGACCTGCTGTTTATCGACGTCAACATGCCCCACCCGGACGGACTGACGCTGGCGAAAATCCTGCGCCGTCGCGAACGGGGTCAGGCGCACCGCACCCGCATCATCCTGTGCTCCGCCGATGCGCAGATTCAGAGTCACCCTCAGGCACAGCAAATTGCCGACCGTCTGCTGCTAAAACCGGTCTCACTGGGCGATATCACCACCCTGTTACAGACGGAAAGCCCTCTGCCCTTTGCCGATCTGCCGCAGCGACTGCAGCAGCTGGCGCATCATGATGAGCACTATTTACAACGTCTGTCACGGACGTTGAGTGAAACACTGACCCGCGACGGTGAGGTGATGCTCAAGGCCATGGCCGCCGAAGAGTGGGTAGCGCTTGAAAAAGCCGCCCACCGAATGAAAGGCAGCTGGCTGCTGCTGGGATACAGTGAAGGGGAAGTGTTATGTCAGCAGGTGATTACGGCGGCGCAGACTCATCAGGATGCTAAATCTGCGCTAAATTTACTGATATCCTTCAGCAATAAGTTACTCACTCAACTGGATTCGTATGGCTCATAACCACGGTGATACCGACACCAACCGTTCGCGGTTACTCGCTGCTTTTGCTGTCACCGCCCTCTTTATGGTGGCGGAGGTGGCTGGCGGGCTGATCTCCGGCTCGCTGGCACTGCTGGCCGATGCCGGGCACATGCTGACTGATGCCGCGGCGCTGCTACTGGCGCTGATGGCTACGCATTTTTCCCGTCGCCCCCCCACAGCCCGGCATTCGTTTGGCCTGCTGCGTTTAACCACGCTGGCCGCTTTTGTTAACGCCATCGCGCTGCTGGTCATTACGGCGCTGATTATCTGGGAAGCGATCAACCGCTTCTGGCAGCCGCAGCCGGTGGCCGGGGGTATGATGCTGGTTATCGCCGTTGGCGGGCTGCTGGCCAACCTGCTTTCTCTGTGGCTGCTGCGCAGCGGCAGTCAGGAGAAAAACCTGAACGTGCGCGCGGCCGCGCTCCACGTGCTGGGCGATCTGCTGGGTTCCGTTGGGGCGATTGTTGCCGCGATAATTATTATGCTGACAGGATGGACGCCGGTTGATCCGATTCTGTCCGTTCTGGTGTCGGTACTGGTCTTGCGGAGCGGATGGTCGCTGATGAAAGAGAGCGGTCGTGAACTGCTGGAAGGCGCACCTGCGGGTATCGATGTGGTGAAGCTGCAGCGGGCGCTGGTGCGCAGCATTCCGGAAGTACGAAATATCCATCATCTGCATTTATGGCAGGTAGGAGAAAAGCCGGTGATCACCCTGCACGTACACGTGGTCCCTCCCCACGATCATGACGCCCTGCTGCATCGCATCCACCATTACCTGCATGAACACTATGAGATTGAACATGCCACGGTGCAGATGGAGTACCAGTCGTGTCAGTCTGATGACTGTGACCTGCAGTGGATTCAGGGCAGCGGCGGCGCGCATCACTCTCACCACCACTAGTGGCCAACGGGGCGGCCGATACAGCGGGCCGCCCCTGTTCTGCGTTCAGATCAGCGCTGGCGGGCGCTTTTCATCCACAGCCACGAGCCATTCAGAGCGATAAGCGTCAGCAGCGCATATTCCAGCGCCATCGCATAGACTCCCTGACGGGCAAATATCATCACGCTGATCACATTGATCACCACCCACAGCAGCCAGTTTTCAACGTATTTTCTGGTCATCAGGATCATCGCCACAATCGACAGCACCATCATGCAGGAATCCCAGAACGGGAAGGCATCCGGCTGCAGCTGCGGCATCACCACGTTCAGGCCCATCCCCTGCATCAGGGAGACGGCGGCCTGGGTCAGGAAGGCAAACACCGGGTCGATATAGCGCGTCATCAGTGCAATGGCCACCACAATCGCAGCCCCCCAGCCGAGCAGTTTTGGCAGCGGCAGCCAGCGAATTTTCAGCGCCTGCTGATTATCGCTGGTTTGCCGGCTCCAGGCGTACCACCCGTAAATATTGGCGACAAAGAAAAACAGCTGCAACAGCAGGCTGGCGTACAGCTGGATCTGGAAGAAAATCACCGCGAACAACGTGACGTTAATCAGGCCAAATGCGTAGTTAACAATCTTTTCCAGACTCGCCAGCCAGATACACAACAGGCCGGCAAGGGTTCCGATCGCTTCGATCCAAGACAGATCGTAACCACCGGCCCCGAGAGGAATATGAACCAGAATATTAGAGGTACTGAAAAAATCCATATTACGAAATCCTTCAATGAAAAACCTGGAACAGAACCGGCTGTCAGGCGTTGCCTTTACCCGCGATCTTAATTTTAAGATCTGCTGCAAAGGTTAGCATACGATCCAGTGGGATCAATGCCGCCTGACGCAGCGCCTCATCAACAAAAATTTCATGTTCACGGCCGCCCTGCTCCAGGGCATCGGCCATCGCCTTCAGCCCATTCATCGCCATCCACGGACAGTGAGCGCAGCTACGGCAGGTGGCCCCCTCACCGGCAGTCGGTGCTTCCAGCAGCTCCTTATCCGGGCAGGCCTGCTGCATCTTGTAGAAAATGCCGCGATCTGTAGCGACGATCATCTGCTTCTGCGGCAGGGTTTGTGCGGCATGGATAAGCTGGCTGGTCGATCCGACGGCATCGGCCAGATCGACGATGGCCTGGGGCGATTCCGGGTGTACCAGCACCGCCGCCTCCGGATAAAGCCGCTTCATGCGCTGCAGCGCCTGCGTTTTAAACTCGTCGTGAACGATGCAGGCCGCCTGCCAGCAGATAACGTCCGCACCGGTTTTACCCGTCACGTACTGCCCCAGATGACGGTCCGGTGCCCAGATAATTTTCTCTCCCAGGCTGTCCAGGTGCTCAATCAGCTCAACGGCAATGCTGGAAGTCACCACCCAGTCGGCACGGGCTTTCACCGCCGCTGAGGTGTTGGCGTACACCACCACGGTACGATCGGGGTGAGCATCGCAGAAAGCGCTGAATTCTTCCACCGGGCAGCCGAGGTCGAGTGAACACTCCGCCTGTAACGTCGGCATCAGAATCGTTTTTTCCGGGCTGAGGATCTTCGCCGTCTCGCCCATAAAGCGGACGCCAGCCACCAGCAGCGTGGAGGCAGGATGCTGGCTGCCAAAGCGCGCCATCTCCAGAGAGTCGGAGACGCAGCCGCCGGTTTCTTCCGCCAGCGCCTGGATCTCGGGGTCGGTATAGTAATGCGCGACCAGAACGGCATTCCTCTCTTTCAGCAGACGCCGGATTTTCTCGCGATAAAACGCCTGTTCATCAACGGATAATCGGGCCGGTTTAGGCGGAAAAGGATAAACGGCAGCTTCAGGATCGAACATCAGGCTCATAAGACGACTCTCGTTTCATCAACTTAACCGAATTAGCGCGGAATGCCGATCCGACGCCAACTCTACGGCTGGTTTGTTTTATATGCTAAACACGATAGCGGAAAAATGAACCGGTGTCGCCGGGTTTTTACGTTTTCAGCTGGAGGTGAAACCGCTTAAAAGAGCGGGTCTTCCTGCCACAGCTGTCCGCCTTCCAGACGCAGCAGGAAAGCTTTGGTTTCCAGCCCGCCTGCAAACCCGGTCAGCTTGCCGTTGGCGCCAATCACGCGGTGGCAGGGCGCAATTATCGAGACAGGATTACGCCCATTCGCGGCCCCTACTGCCCGCACCGCAGCCGGGCTGCCAACCTGTCGGGCGATCTCGCTGTAGCTGCGCGTCTCGCCGAAGGGAATGGTCACCAGAGCAGCCCAGACCCGCCGCTGGAATTCGGTGCCAATAAAGTCAAGCGTCAGATCGAACTGCTGCCGCTCACCGGCAAAGTACTCACGCAGCTGCTTTTCCGTTTCCAGCAGCGTCACATGGTGCACATCTTCCTGCTGGGGGCGGAAGCGCACGCGTTTTGGATCGTCATTTTCCCACAGCACCGCTGCCAGACCACGCTCGGTCGCCACCAGTTTCAGTTCTCCCACCGGGGAGCCGATCATTTTGTACCAGAAAGCCATCTTCCCTCTCCTTTCGTATCAGGGGCACGGTATATTATGCCCGGGCGGTGGCGTATGACTCGCCGTTTTCGGACAGCAGCACAGAATAGTTTCGTGGCCGAAAATGGCGAGTACAGGATGTGCTAAGCGCCTACTCTGAGGTGAATTCAGTGCTACAGGACATAAAGATGATTGACCCGATCTCTGCCTATCTTGCCCTGACATCCCGTGATGCGCGATTTGACGGGATATTCTACGTGGGTGTGACGTCTACCGGTATTTATTGTCGCCCGGTTTGCCCGGTGAAAGCCCCTCAGGCGGCAAACTGTCGTTTTTTTGACAGTGCTGAGGCAGCAGAAAAAGCCGCTTTCCGCCCCTGCCTGCGCTGCCGCCCCGAGCTGGCACCGGGCCACGCGCCGGTGGATAACGGGCAGCGTATTGCTGAACGCCTGATGCAGCGGATCGATGAAGGACTGATTGAGCAGGTAGAAAGCCTGGATGAGATCGCCGCCCATTTTGATCTCAGCCTCCGTCAGCTGCGCCGTATTGTGCAGAAAGAGCTGGGGGTCTCGCCTCAGGAATTGCGTCAGACCCGCCGTCTGCTACTGGCCAAACAGTTACTCAGTGAAACCCATCTGCCGGTGACGGAAATCGCCTTTGCCAGCGGTTTCTCCAGCCTGCGCCGTTTTAACGCCGCGTTCAGCCAGCAATACCGTATGTCGCCATCCCGCCTGCGCAAAAGCGGTCCTACGCGGTCAGGGGACGGTAATATCGGGGAAACGTCGGTATTGCAGTTAAGCTATCGTCCCCCCTACGACTGGGAAGCCATGCTGGCCTTTCTCCGGCGGCGCGCGCTGCCGGGCGTGGAACACGTCGATGATCACAGTTATGCCCGTACGGTGCGTCTGGGGGCGCACAGTGGATGGATCCGCGTCACTCAGCGCAGTGAAAAGAACGTGTTGCAGGTTGAGTTTACTCATTCGCTGAATGCGGTATTGCCGGTGTTGCTCCGACGGCTGCGAAATTTGTTTGATCTGAGCGCCCGGCCTGACCTGATTGCGCTGCATCTCAGCCAGGATCCGCTGTTAGCCCCCCGGGTACTGGCCAACCCGGGGCTGCGGGTTCCCGGCGCTTTTGATGGCTTTGAGATGGCCGTACGGGCGATTCTGGGTCAGCAGATCACCGTTAAAGCAGCGGCCACGCTGGGTGCGCGTTTCGCGACTGCGCTGGGAGACCCCTTCGCCACATCGGTGGCAGAGCTGACGCATCTTTCCCCCCTGCCGGCAAGGGTAGCGCAGTGCAGCATTGATGAGATTGCCCGCCTGGGAATTGTCAGTGCGCGCACCCGCTGCATTCTGGCTCTGGCAGCGCACTGCGCACAGGGCACACTGCAGCTGGATACGGCAAGCCATCCGGATCGGATCGTCGCACAGCTTCTGTCCCTGCCGGGCATTGGTGACTGGACGGCACAATACCTCGCTATGCGAGCACTACGCTGGCCTGACGCCTTTCCTGCGGGAGATATTGTTGTACGCAATAACCTGGGCGGTCTGAGCGCCAGAGAAGCAGAGGAGCGCTCTCAGCGATGGCGACCCTGGCGCAGTTATGCAGTGATGCATATCTGGAACAGCGGTAAGCTGCTGTGATGATAAAATTCGGTACGGGACGGCCGCAAAAAAGGTCGTCCCCGACGCTGGCAGAATCTCATGGCGGGAGCTGACCTTATTTGTGGTCAACCCCGATGCTCTGCATTCGACCCAACTCTGCTGGCGGTTCGAACCCCGCCCGGGTGACAGATAGCAAAAAGGCGCCTTTAGGGCGCCTTTCTACATTGGTGGGTCGTGCAGGATGACTCGGCGTTGCCTCGCCCTTC
>NZ_JBVHNP010000004.1:57013-419638 GCF_055556675.1 Erwinia sp. PME.40.26/001 | reverse complement strand
CTCAGAAGTGAAACGCCGTAGCGCCGATGGTAGTGTGGGGTCTCCCCATGCGAGAGTAGGGAACTGCCAGGCATCAATTTAAGACCCGTAACCGGGTCGTGACCTTACCCCTGACAAGGTAAGGGCGAAATACCTGAAGTCAGACGCAGTCTGAAGTCAGTACAGAATCGGTGGAGCGGTAGTTCAGTTGGTTAGAATACCTGCCTGTCACGCAGGGGGTCGCGGGTTCGAGCCCCGTCCGTTCCGCCACTTAAACAGGAAGCCCTGACTCATAAGAGTCAGGGCTTTTTTGTATTTGCATTTCCTTACGTACAATCCACGCCGAATTAGCGCCCGCCGATTGAAAGTCAGTGGTAAAGTCCCTATAACTGGTAGATGGTTAATCTACCCGGTTTCAAAAGTGCAGGCGGTAACGTGCAAAAAAAGACTTATGCCATGAGATATGTAGCAGGTCAGCCAGCGGAGCGCATTTTTCCTCCCGTGGCGATGCTTCATGTCGGCCAGGCATTACCGCCAGGAGCACCCCTCACCACCGAAGCTCGTTTAAAGGTGCTGGTGTGGAATATCTTCAAACAACAGCGCGCGGAATGGCTCTCAGTTCTGCAAAACTTTGGTAAAGATGCTCATCTTGTCCTGTTGCAGGAGGCACAGACTACGCCTGAGCTGGTGCGTTTCGCGACTTCAAACTATCTTGCTGCCGACCAGGTACCCGCGTTCGTTCTGCCTCAGCACCCTTCAGGGGTGATGACGCTGGCTTCTGCGCATCCGGTTTACTGCTGCCCACTGCGTGAGCGTGAGCCCCTGCTCCGACTGGCTAAATCTGCGTTAGTAACCGCCTATCCTCTGCCCGGGAACCAGATGCTGATGGTGGTAAATATTCATGCGGTGAACTTCAGCCTGGGAATAGATGTGTACAGCAAGCAGCTTGGGCCTATCGGTGAGCAAATCATTCACCATCAGGGGCCGGTGATCATGGCCGGTGATTTTAACGCCTGGAGCCGCCAGCGTATCAATGCCCTGTACCGTTTTTCCCGCGAGATGGGTCTGCGTGAGGTGCGATTCACCGACGATCACCGGCGTAAAGCTTTTGGCCGTCCGCTGGATTTTGTTTTTTACCGCGGGATGGGGGTGGCAGAGGCCTCTGTGCTGGTCACCAGCGCCTCGGATCACAACCCGCTGCTGGTAGAGTTTGACGCCGGGGCCTAATTTCGCCGTAAAAAGAGAGCTTTATGATAGAAACGAAGCACCACGACAACGTTGAAAAACAGTTTGGTGAGCAGGCGGGGGCCTATCTTACCAGCACCGTGCATGCCAGTGGCCGCGATCTCGAACGGCTCGACAGCTGCCTGGCGGGTTCAGCGGGGGCCCGGGTGCTGGATTTGGGGTGTGGTGCCGGGCATGCCAGCTTTACGGCTGCCCGGCAGGTAAAAGACGTCGTAGCATACGACCTGTCAGCAAAAATGCTCGCCGTTGTCCGGGACGCCGCAGTGGAACGTGGCTGTCATAATCTGCTCACTCAGCAAGGGATGGCAGAAAATCTGCCGTTTGAAGATGCCACGTTTGATGCTGTGATTAGCCGCTACTCGGCACATCACTGGCATGATGTAGGTAGTGCGCTGCGTGAGGTCCGCCGGGTTCTGAAGCCCGGAGGAAAGGTCATTTTTATGGATGTCGCTGCTCCGGGGCACCCGGTGCTGGATATCTGGCTGCAAACCGTTGAAGCCTTACGTGACACCTCCCATGTCCAGGATTACAGCCCGGGGGACTGGATGAGGATGATGACGGAAAGTGGTCTGGTCATAGACAAGGTATCTCAGGATAAGCTTACGCTAGAGTTCAGCAGCTGGGTGGCACGGATGCGTACCCCCGAGGTTATGGTGCAGGCGATACGTGCCTATCAGCGGTCGGCATCAGATGAGGTGCAGCGCTATTTTGCGTTACAGCCCGACGGCAGCTTCTGCACTGATACCCTGTTTATTGAAGCCATACGGCCATAAAAAAAGCCCGTCAGAGACGGGCTTTTTATTGTGCCATTCATTCGGCGGGGTATGACTGCTAACTGTCTGGCGTCGCATTATCAGAAACAAACAGCGTTAGCTTATCGCCTGGCTTGATGTTTCTGGTGTTACTGGCGACGCTATTCCAGCGCACAACATCTTTGATGTTAACGCCGTGACGTTTTGCGATACTGGCCAGAGAATCACCCTTACGTACCTTATAGGTGATGCTGTCGCCGTTATCTGCCAGCCGCGTACCATTGCTGCCCAGACTTAACGTCTGTCCCGGTTTGATATTGGCACCACGCAAATTATTTGCACGCTGCAGATCTTTTACCGGTACACCAAGACGTTTTGCTATGCCTGACAGCGTATCGCCACTGCGCACCTTATAAGAGGCAGGAGAAACACTGTTCTTCGCAAGTGAAGTAGGCTGTACCGCTGCGATATCACCGCTTGCCAGTGAGTTACGCAGTTTTGCTACGTTGGATTTCGGCACCATAATGTAATGAGGACCATTAGGGGCTGTCTTTCCACGCGTATAGCCGGAGTTAAAGCTCTTCATCTTACTCAGTGACATACCCGCCATTTCAGCGGCCTGTGTCAGCTCAATTTGCTGGCTTACTTCCACTCGCGCCAGAGCGCGTGCTTCGTTAGGTGCCGGCAAACGTACGCCATAACGCTTGCTGTTTTTGAGGATTTGCCCCAGAGCCAGCATTTTAGGGACATAAACCGTCGTTTCTCGTGGCAGCGCAAGTGACCAGAAATCCGTAGGTCGACCTTTAGCCTTATTGGCTTTTATCGCTTTCATTACACGCCCTTCACCGCTGTTATACGCGGCAATGGTCAGTAACCAGTCACCGTCAAACATGCCGTTAAGGCGCTGTAACATATCCAGAGCAACTTTGGTCGATGCCACAACGTCGCGTCGTCCGTCATACCACTGGGTCTGTTTCAGACCATAATTACGTCCCGTCTGCGGCACAATCTGCCAGATGCCAGCGGCATTTGCAGATGATGTAGCGTGGGGATTAAAAGCGCTCTCCACTATGGGTAGCAGTACCAGTTCCATCGGCATTTTACGTTGCTTAATCTGCTCGACAATCCAGTACATATACGGCTCTGCCCGTAATGTTACATCGTGGAGATAGCTCTTGTTACTCAGGTACTTCTGTTTTTGTTCGCGTATCCGGTAATTATCCGGAACCTTCATCTTCAGCTCGTCGCTAATGAAATTCCACAGATCTTTGTCGTCCGCAAGCGTCGTTCCATCGTCCTGCCAGCGCGGCGACAACATCTCATCTGAGTACTGTCCATTTTCACCTTGACCTGCCGAAGACAAACTCTGTGCATGCTGTTCGGGGATGTTAGCATCGTGCCTTGACGCCTGGCATCCGACCAGCAAGACTGAGGCGAGTAATATCGCTTTAGCCTTCATGTGTGTGTCAATAGTTCGCTTAAAAGACGAGCAATAATACGTGCTCGACCCCGACAACACAACCTATAAAATCAAAAAGCGTCTTTCTTCTCGCGTAGAGCGGCAAATACCTGCCATTCATGTTGCGGAGTTGTTTCTATTCCAATTTTTCTTTGTAATTCAACATCTTTTGTCATCAGGAAAATATTTATTTTACGCTCCTGAGCCAGTTTTGTAGGCAAAGTAATGCCATTTTTGGCGCGTAACTCCTTAATTTCTCGATAGTAGCGGGCTATTTCTGCATCTTGTGGGTAAATTGCCTGTGCAAAGGTTAAATTAGATAACGTATATTCATGCGCGCAACAAACCAGAGTTTCTGCTGGTAGCTGGTTAAGCTTCTGAAAAGAATCAAACATTTGCTTTGCAGTACCTTCGAAAAGCCTTCCGCAGCCGCCAGAAAAAAGCGTATCTCCGCAGAAAAGGTAAGGGAAGCTGAAATATGAGATATGTCCTAAAGTGTGGCCGGGGGTGGCGAAAATCGTAAAATCTTGACCCAAAATGGACAGGGTATCGCCATCACCAACGATATGCTTCGCACCTTTTGTGCGGGTTTCTTCCGGGCCATAAACCTCCAGATGCGGGAAGCGGGACACCAGTTCGGCTACGCCTCCCACATGATCCTGATGGTGATGGGTGAGCAAAATGGCAACCGGCTGCCACTGATTTTTCTCCATCACACGCAGTACCGGGCCCGCTTCGCCAGGGTCAACAATCAGGCAGCGACCGGCATCATCATTTAAGGTCCAGATGTAGTTATCCTGCAGGGCGGGAATACTGGTAAGATTCATTTTTGTCACTCCTGGATGCTCGAAGGGAAAGAAGATGGTAAAGCATGAAGCCTGCTAAAACACGCCAATTCCGCCAGATACCCGAGTCCTGGTCGCAGATCCCCTGCGGTGAATATTATCGTGACGCACTGTCTCACCAGCTGCGCCCCTGCCTCAGTAAACTTTATGGCTTCCATCTGCTGAAAATTGGCAGTCTGAGTGCGGAGATTGATACGGAGTGCTGCGCTATTTCCCATCAGGTGAACGTCGGGCTGGGCGGCGAGTTGTTACAGGTCAGGGCCGATCCCCTCAGTCTGCCGTTCGAGTCAAAATCGGTGGATGCCTGCCTGCTGGCACACACGCTGGCGTGGAGCAGTGACCCGCACCGCATCCTGCGCGAGGTCGATCGGGTCCTGATCGATGATGGCTGGATGATTATCAGTGGGTTTAACCTGTTCAGCGTTCTCGGGATAGGGAAACTGATCCCCGGGGTGCATCGTCGTGTTCCCTGGAACAGCAGGATGTTTACCCAGATGCGCCTGCTGGACTGGCTGAGTCTGCTCAATTATGAAGTCATGCAGCGCACCCGTTTTCAGGTACTGCCGTGGAACCGTCAGGGTGGCAAGATGATTAGCACGCATTTACCTGCCCTCGGCTGCCTTAATCTGATCGTTGCACGTAAGCGAACGTTCCCTCTGACGCGTAACCCCGCGAAGAAAAGCGCCAGTCAGCGACAGCTGCAGGCGGTAGGGGCGACCAGCCAGTTTAGAGAAGAGCGGAAAGGGTAAGTACGAAACAAACACAGGCAGTGGCTGACCTTTTTTCCGGGTCAGCCCGCGATTACGCCCCGGCCTGATACCCGACATCATCGGCAGTCGGGTTACCTGCCGCTGAACGCGCGAGTTCATCACAGCGCTCATTTTCAGTATGACCTGCATGGCCCTTAACCCACTTCCAGACAATCTGATGATGGCTGAGGGCCTCGTCCAGTCGCTTCCACAGGTCGACATTCTTGACCGGCTTTTTATCGGCGGTTTTCCAGCCGCGCTTTTTCCAGTTATGGATCCAGGTTGTGATCCCCTGGCGTACATACTGACTGTCGGTACTGAGCACTACCGCGCAGGGCTGCGTCAGGGCTTCCAGAGCCACGATGGCCGCCATCATCTCCATGCGATTATTGGTGGTCAGATGAAAGCCAGCGCTGAAAATTTTCTCGTGTTTGCCATAGCGCATAATGGCACCGTATCCCCCGGGACCAGGGTTGCCAAGGCACGATCCGTCGGTGAAAATTTCTACCTGCTTAAGCATCTCTGGTAGACTCCCTGAAGTAAAAACGCCAAGTCTGCCATAAACGGGTCCTATGAGCACAGTAAATACAACACGTCAGATCGTTCTTGATACCGAAACCACCGGTATGAATATGATCGGTGTCCATTATGAAGGCCACCGGATTATTGAAATTGGTGCCGTTGAGGTCATCAACCGCCGCCTGACCGGCAATAACTTTCATGTTTATCTGAAACCCGATCGGCTGGTGGATCCAGAAGCGTTCGGTGTTCACGGTATTGCGGATGAATTCCTGCTGGATAAGCCCACCTTCGCGCAGGTCGCGGATGATTTCCTCGCTTATATCGATGGCGCGGAACTGGTGATCCACAACGCCTCGTTCGATATCGGCTTTATGGACTACGAGTTTGCCAAACTCCAGCGCGGCATTCCGAAAACAGAAACCTTCTGTCAGATCACCGACAGCCTGGCCATGGCGCGTAAGCTGTTTCCCGGCAAGCGTAACAGCCTGGATGCGCTCTGTTCACGCTATGAAATAGACAACAGTAAACGTACGCTGCACGGCGCACTGCTTGACTCCGAAATCCTGGCGGAAGTCTTCCTGACCATGACCGGCGGGCAGACCTCACTGACCTTCTCCATGGAAGGCGATCGTGAAGAGCAGGAAGGGGGGGAGACCATTCACCGTATCGCGCGTCCGGCATCCGGCCTGCGGGTGGTGCGCGCCACTGAACAGGAGCTGGCCGCCCACGAGTCGCGTCTGGACCTGGTGCAGAAAAAAGGCGGCAGTTGTTTATGGCGTCCGGCTGAAGCCAGCGAGTGATAAGTGATTAAAATGCGGATGAAAACCGCGTTGCGGTGAAAAAGAGAGCAGTTGAGATGTTTCCCCATAAAAAGCGTTGACGAAATTCGGGCGGGCCCGTAATATTCGCCTCGTTCCCGACGGGGAACATCGGTGGAGCGGTAGTTCAGTTGGTTAGAATACCTGCCTGTCACGCAGGGGGTCGCGGGTTCGAGCCCCGTCCGTTCCGCCAAACATTCAGAGAAAGGCCGATTCGAAAGAATCGGCCTTTTTCGTTTTCTCTGTCAGGACTCTTTCTGCATCGCGACTTTCGCGGTATAGCCTTGTGTCGCGACATTCTCCACATCGCCACGGGCGATCCAGCGATAGCTGCCCGCACCCAGCGCCACGCCAATAAACCAGCTAAAGTTTGCCACCGCATGCAGCGAGGGGATAAAACTGATCACCAGGCCAATCGCCACCGACGGCAGCAGCGCCACAATCGCTTTTGGGTTGAAGCCGCCGCGATACCAGTATTTGCCCTTTGGGGTGGCGTCAAACAGATCATCGACGGAGATCTGGCTGCGTTTGATCAGATAGAAATCCGCCAGCAGGATGCCGAACAGTGGCCCGATAAAGGCGCCCAGCACGTCCAGGGTATAGTGGATCAGCTCGGGAGACTGGAACAGGTTCCACGGGGTCAGCAGTACCGAACCGACCGCTGCGATCATTCCACCGGTACGGAAGCTGATTTTCTGCGGGGAGCAGTTAGAAAAATCGAACGCCGGGGAAACGAAGTTCGCCACGATATTGATGCCGATGGTGGCGGTGATCATGGTCAGCAGGCCAATCGCCACCGCCAGGTCGTTGCCCACCATACTCACGGTCTCAATCGGGTCAGTGATCATGCGGCCAAACAGGGACTGAGTGCCGGAGACGATCACCACAGTGACCAGTGAAAACAGCAAAAAGTTAAATGGCAGGCCCCAACGGTTTCCGCGACGGATCTCACCCATGCTCTTACCGTAACGGGAGAAGTCGCCAAAGTTCAGCAGCGGGCCGGAGAAGTAGGAGACAACCAGCGCGGTTGCTGTCAGCATCTGCCACGCCTGCTCACCACCGGAGAGTGCTTTACTCGCCAGAGTGAAGGAAATACCGTCAAAACCGGTTTTGTATACAATCCAGCCAGCCAGCGCCACCATCACCACGTAGACTGCCGGGCCGGCAATATCTATAAAACGCTTAATCGCGTTCATGCCGTGCCAGAAGACCATTGCCTGTAGTAGCCACATAATGCCAAAGCATATCCAGCCCAGCTGTGACAGACCCAGCCAGGAGGCGTGCGTCAGGGACGATAGAGCGGGCCAGAACTTCAGCGAGACCAGCATCAGCGCATTGGCCGCCAGATAGGTCTGAATACCATACCAGGCAAACGCAATCAGCCCACGTATCACCGCCGGAATATTGGCCCCAAAGACGCCAAACGCCTGGCGGCAGATCACCGCATAAGGGACGCCGGCCATCTGGCTCGGTTTCGCCACCAGATTGGCACAGACCTGCACGATGCAGATACCTACCAGCAGACAGAGCAGAACCTGCCAGCTGGCGAGGCCCAGCGTAAAGAAGCTCGCCGCCACCACATAGCCGCCCATACTGTGTACATCCGACATCCAGAAAGAAAAAATATTGTACCAGCTCCAGTTCTGGTCACGTGTCGGGGCCAGATCCTCGTTGCACAGCCGCGGGCTGTAGTGTGCAGAGGCGTCGGTCGCCGCTGCCTTAGAAGAAATTTGAGTGTTTGGCATGAAACCTGCTCCTGTGAATACAGCAATCAATAAACCGGGTTAAGAGAGGTATTGCAGGATCCAGGCCAGAATAGAATTTCATGTATACAAAAATCAGTATTCCTGTGTACGATTGTTGACGGAAATGAGGATGACCGGAGTAGGGAATGAAGAGTGAAATCGGGCTGAAAACGGCCTCCGACCTGGGCGACAAGGATGAGCCTATCTACCAGGCACTGATGACCGCCATTGTCGAACATCAATTACCACCGGGCAGCAAATTACCGGAAGAGGCCCTTTCTGAGGTGTTCGGCGTCAGCCGCACCGGGATTCGCAAGGTGTTACAGCGCCTCGCCGCAGTGCAAATGATCACCCTGACGCCCAAGCGTGGTGCACAGGTTGCCACGCCATCGGTAGAGGAAGCGCAGGATATTTTTCGCACCCGCAGCCTGATTGAATGCGCCAACCTGCCTGACGTGCTGAAGCACTGTCAGGCTCCCCACCTGGCCGCGCTGGAAAAGCTTAATCGCCAGGAGCAGCAGGCTCATGAACAGCACGATGGGGCCGCAGCAATCCGTCTTTCTGCGGCATTCCACATTCAGCTTCAGGCGATATCTGGCAACCAGGTGCTGACCGACATGGTGACGCGCCTGACCCAGCGTTCTTCGCTGGTGGTCGCCGCCTACGGCGCTCCGTGGCAGCAGGGTTGCCGCTGTGACGATCACGATCGGCTGGTGCGTCTGCTACGGGAAAATGCGCTGACCGGGCTGACTGACTCACTACGGCAACATTTTGATCATATTGTCGCCAGTCTGCGCTTTGAACGCAGTGGTGAAACATTGCCGGACTTCTCCCGGCTGTTTGCCTCGAAAGGAGCGTGATGATGAGTAGCAAACAGATCATCCAGGTGATCAACCCCAACACCAGCCTGGCGATGACTGAGACGATCGGTGCGGCGGCAAGGGCGGTGGCCGGGGCGAATACCGAGATTCTGGCGGTTTGCCCGAGCCAGGGCGTCCCCTCCATTGAAGGCCATTTCGATGAAGCGGTTGCCGCGATTGGCGTGCTGGAGCAGATTAAAGCCGGACGTGAACAGGGCGTGTGCGGGCACGTCATTGCCTGCTTCGGCGACCCCGGGCTGCTGGCGGCACGCGAGCTGGCGCAGGGACCGGTGGTGGGCATTGCTGAAGCAGCCATGCATATGGCCACGCTGGTGGCGACACGCTTTTCCATCGTCACCACGCTGCCACGAACATTAATTATTGCCCGTCATCTTTTGCAGCAGTATGGCTTTGAACATCACTGTGCGGCGCTGCACGCTATCGACCTGCCCGTGCTGGCACTGGAAGACGGCAGCGGTCTGGCACAGGAAAAAGTGCGTCAGCGTTGTATACAGGCCAAACGTGAGGATGGCAGTGGTGCCATCGTACTGGGCTGCGGCGGTATGGCTGACCTGGCCCGGGCGCTCACGCAAGAGCTTGGGGTGCCAGTCATTGACGGCGTTACTGCGGCGGTAAAAATGGTTGAGTCGCTGGTGGCACTGGGTCTTGGTACCAGCAAGCATGGCGATCTGGACTATCCGTTGCGAAAAAATCTGTCTGGCCAGTTTGAGCGCCTAAACTAAAAGCCGGGTCCCCCTTGTTTTGCGACGTTAAGGACTGAGACGATGACTAATACTGCGGAAAAAAAAGAGTACAGCTTCAACAAGAACTATCCGCGCGATCTGCGCGGTTACGCGGGCCAGCCTCCCCATGCGGCCTGGCCGGGTAAGGCGAAGATTGCCGTGCAGTTCGTCCTCAATTACGAAGAGGGTGCAGAGAATAACGTGCTGCATGGTGATGCAGGCTCCGAGCAGTTTCTTTCCGATATTATTGGTGCCGCCAGCTATCCTGAGCGGCATATGTCGATGGACTCGCTGTATGAATACGGCTCACGTGCCGGCTTCTGGCGTATCCACAACGAATTTCAGAAGCGGGATTTGCCGCTAACCATTTTTGGCGTCGCCATGGCGCTGGCACGGCACCCGGAGATCGTCGGGGCGATTAAAGCGGCGGATTATGATGTAGTCAGCCACGGCTGGCGCTGGATCCACTATCAGGGAATGGATGCAAAAACGGAACGGCAGCATATGCAGCAGGCGCTTGATACGCTGACAGACCTGTTTGGTAAAACGCCTACCGGCTGGTACACCGGTCGTGATAGCCCTAACACGCGGCGGCTGGTGGTTGAACAGGGAGGGCTGACCTACGACAGCGACTACTATGGTGACGATCTGCCATTCTGGACTCAGGTCACCTGTCAGGACGGCACGGTAAAACCGCATTTGATTATTCCCTATACGCTTGAAACCAATGATATGCGTTTTGCCACACCACAGGGTTTTAATACCGCCGAGCAGTTTTATACCTACCTGAAAGACAGCTTTGACGTGCTTTATGCTGAAGGCGATGAAGCCCCGAAAATGTTGTCCATCGGCATGCACTGTCGCCTGCTGGGCCGTCCCGGCCGTTTCCGCGCGCTGCAACGATTCCTCGACTATATCCAGCAACACGAGCGCGTCTGGATTTGTACCCGCCAGCAGATTGCCGACCACTGGATAAAAGCGCATCCCGCCCCAACGCTGTAATCTCTGAGGCGAGGTTCCTCCTCGCCCTGTTTTTATCCCTCCCACGATAAAATGGATTTATATCGATACAAAAATAAGGCTTATCTCGTTTCGCTTGTGAAACTATCTGAAATAATGGATGAAGTTACACTAAGCCCTAATGCTTAGGTGATTTTTAAGGGATTAAGCAATGAACAAAGAAAAAAAAGACGGTGAAATTCTCAGGATCATTAAGCCACTGGTAAAGTTCTGGGAAAACAGTCGCGAACCCTGGTGGGTTAAGAACGCCGAATCACAGTTTGTTTATGCCAATAAACGACTCTGTGAGTTTCTGGGATTACCGAAGGGATATAATCCGGAAGGACGGTATGATGGTGAACTTCCGGTGGCTATCAGTGAGTTTGAAGCCCAGTTTCAGGCGCACGATCGGATGGTACAGACAGCACGCGATCGTATTACCTCCATTGTGATCCAGCAATTTAATGGTCTGGATTATCTGCAGCCTTATTATGCTGACAAAATACCCTGATGAATGAAAAAGGCGAGGTGCTGGGCGTTATCCCTCACTGTCGGCCGGTTGAGGCCGTGTTTATTACCCGGTTATCGAAGGTTAAAATGCCCACATCACTGGTGTTTACACCTCCCAGTAAGCAGTTTACTGAAAAAGAGTGGGACGTCATCTTTTACACCTGTCAGTCATTCACCCCGAAAATGATTGAGAAGTCTCTCGGGGTGTCCAACCGTACAGTTGAAGATATTCTGTGTCGCATTTATAAAAAGGCTGGTGTTGGAAATAAACGTGGATTGATCGATTACTGTATTGAGCAGGGCTTTAATAATTTTATCCCTAAAAATATTTTTCAGCAGTGTGAAACGATTATGCCTTTTGAACGATAAAACCTGAACGATCAGGGGGAGTCATTACCCCCTGACGGCGCTTTTGTTTTTTTTACACCCGGCTGGCGGTGTTTTTTGGCTTTACGTGCTTCATAGCGACTGGGCCATATATCCGCTGGCTCCAGCCCCAGCAGTGAGGCAATAATCTTTTCACCTTTAGGCCAGGGCCGGGTCAGGGCATTAGCCAGCGTGCCGCCAGCCAGTCCATTTGCCCGTGACAGCGAGGCGATAGAATAACCTTTTAGTCGAATAGCACATTTTATTTCTTCACGATGCCAGTCACCCGCAGGGGGAGGGCCTCGGGTCGTCATGGTGGGGGTTAGGGGAGCTAACAGCGTCATCTTTCTCTCCTATGTGGATAAGTGAAGGGGAGTTTTATCATTCGCTGCCAGCCTGCACCACCGTGAGAATTACGGAGCATCGAAACCGGCGGGTTTACTGCGGTGGATCAGGTCATCAAACTGACCTGCGCGGCCACAATGCGCCAGCCGCAGGGGAATTTCACCCAGGTCTGCTGCTGACGTCCGATGCGGTCACTACCCTCACGGGTAAACTCGGTACTGCATACGGCGAAATCGTCGCCATAGGTGGTGATCACCGTATTTCTTAAGCGGCGATCTAACCCTGCGGAGGGGCGCGAAGCGCGAAAATCGCGGATCGCCTCAATCCCATAAAGGTTCTCCCCGGCACCCAGACGTACCGTGCGGCGATCATGCCAGAAAAGGGCATCCAGCACGGAGATATCATTGCTGACCAGCGCCGCTTCATAACGATAAAACGCGGCGGTGACTTCAGCAAGGATCGCCGGGCGATCACTATATTCACTATATTCACTGTTCATTTTTGTGGTTCCATTCTGGCCGGGTCGGCCTGTGTGATACCCATCTGCTCCAGGGCTCTGGCGGCCCGCAGGCACGCGGCTTCGTTAAAGGGTGCTGCAATCAGCTGCAGGCCAATGGGCAGGCCGTGAGCAGTACGCAATGGAACTGTGGTCACCGGCAGGCCGAGAAATGAAACAGGTTGGGTCAGCATGCCCATGCTGGCGCGGATCGGCAGGTCAGTGTGGTTAATGCGCATCGTCTCCTGGCCAATGTACGTGGCGCTGGCTGGTGTCGCGGGTGCAATCAGCACATCCACCTGCTCAAAGACAGGCAGCACCTGCTGCTGGAAATGACGACGAAAACGCTGCGCCTGTACATACCAGGCCGCCGGGATCATCGCCCCGGCAAGCAGACGCTCACGCGACAGCGGTTCAAACTGTGCCGGAGAATGGCGCAGCGCGGGCAGGTAGTGATTTCCTCCCTCGGAGGCGCTAAGAATAAACGCTGCGGTTCTCGCCAGCTCCGCTTCCGGCAGCACCACTTCCTCGCGGGCATTTAGCGCGCTGGCGGCCCGTGCCACTGCGGCACGGGCATCATCATCGCACCACTGCTGAAAGTACCCTCCCAGCACGCCGCAGCGCAGGCCATCAATGCCCTGTTCCAGCTGCGGACTGACGGTTTGCACAGGGCGATCGGCCTGGAAGCCGTCAGCAGGATCGTGACCCTGCAATAAATCATAGACGTGCGTAAGGTCGCTGACGCGGCGGGCAAGCGGGCCGATATGATCAAGGCTGGCGACAAACGGATGGCTACCGCTGCGCGACAGGCGGCCAAAAGTCGGTTTCAGACCAAAGATGCCGCAGAGTGAAGAGGGCACGCGAATCGACCCGTTGGTGTCGGTGCCGAGAGAAAAGTGTACCAGTCCTGCGGCGACGGCCGCTGCGGAGCCTCCGGACGAACCACCGGCAATACGCGCCGGATCGTGGGGGTTGCGGGTGGCACCGTAATGCGTGTTTTCCGTGGTGAACCCGTAGGCGTAAGCATCCATATTCAGCATGCCCGACAGTAACCCCCCGTTGCTGGCCAGCTTCTGTACCGCCCACGCATCCTGCTGCGCCGCCGGACGGTTGCTGAACAGGCGGGCACCGGCCAGCGTAGTGTGTCCTGCCACATCGAACAGGTTCTTGACAGCGTAAGGGATCCCGGCCAGCATCGGCAGCGGCTGGTTTTGATGTTTCAGACGATCGAGGCGATCGGCTTCCTGTAACATCCGATCCTGAGTGATAGCGGTCCAGGCATTGAGTGACGGATTATGCCGCTCAATCGCGGCCAGCGTGTGCCGGGCGATCTCGCGTGCGCTGAGATCGCCACGGGCCAGGGCCCGGGTCAGCTCGCCAATGGAAAGGGAGGCCAGATTCATGCTTTATACACTCCTGCCACTTCCAGGCGGTCATCCAGCGGAAACACCATCAGCGGCACCGCCATAACGGCAATGCGGTTGAACTGCACCTGCAGTTCAGCACGACGTGCATCGTCAAGCTCCAGCGCCAGCACCTGCTCCATCTGTGTGATATAGGCTGCCCAGTCGGGCGTCGTTGGTGTCATGCTCATCTCCTGTTTATTCTGTCAAAATCCGGCCGCACTGCCGTTGCTGCGCGGATCGAATGCCCCTTCGAGCATCCCGTTGATATGCCGAACAATGGCCCCGGCGTGGCCCACGGCTTCGCTGTAGTCAGGCAGCAGTTCGACCTCGTGTCCCAGTGCCCTGAGCGTGGCGACGGTGTCAGCGGAAAAACGGCCTTCCAGCTTGAGCGAGTCGGAAGCCTGGCCCCAGGTACGTCCCAGCAGCCAGCGGGGGGCGCTGACGGCCTGCTGCAATCCCATGCCCTGTACCACATGGCGGGTGAAAATCGCCGCCTGGGTCTGGGGCTGACCGTCTCCTCCCATGGATCCATAAACCATCGTCCGGCCGTCGTTCAGCCTGGCCGCGGCAGGGTTTAGCGTATGGAAGGGTTGCTTACCGGGCAGCAGCGCCAGCAGATGATCGGGATCGAGACTGAAGGCCGCACCGCGATTTTGCCAGGTGATGCCGGTACCGGGGAGCACCACGCCGCTGCCAAACTCGTGGTAAATGCTTTGAATAAAGGAAACTGCCAGCCCGCTGCTGTCCATTACCCCCATCCAGACCGTATCTCCCGGCCCTTTACCGCTGCCCCACGGTGCCGCCTGACTGATATCGATCTGTGCTGCCATCTGCTGCAGGCGATCGCTGTCGAGCAGCGTCTGCATCTCTTCGCGCATGTGCAGGGGATCGGTGATGTACTGGTCGCGCAGGCCAAAGGCCAGTTTGGTGGCTTCAACGATGCGATGCACGGTCTGGGCTTCGTCAGCCTCTGCCATCTGCAGGTGGTCGGTCATAGCGAGAATGGCCAGTGATACCACGCCCTGAGTGGGCGGGGTCATATTGAAGACCTCACCGTACTGGTGGCGAATACGCAGCGGTGTACGGCGTGCGGCGTGCTGACGGTTCAGGTCTTCCAGCGTCACGGGCATTCCCAGGCGTGACATTTCACTGGCCATCTGGCGAGCGAGCGGGCCGCGATAAAAGCTTTCCAGCCCCGCTTCCGCCAGATGAATCAGGGTGTTTGCCAGGTCTGGCTGGGTGAAGCGGCTGCCGCAGCGGGGGACCTCACCGTCGGGTAAAAAGGTGGCTGCGAAACCGGGCTGGTGTATCAGCTCTGCCTGTTTACTGGCGGTGGCATCGGCCTGAGAGGCGGTGACCGGGATGCCGTCGGCGGCATAGCGTATAGCATCGGCCAGCAGGCGCGGCAGGGGGCGCTGCACGCCGCCCATCTCTCGTGAGATTGTCAGTGCTTCAGCCCAGCCGCTGACGGTACCGGCCACGGTCAGCGCAGACTTCGGACCGCGATGGGGAATGGTGCTGCTGCCCTGGTAGAAATCGGGCGAGGCCAGCGCGCCAGCCGCCCCGCTGGCATCAATGGCCACCGGATCGCCCTTAGGGGGGACGATCAGCCAGAAACCATCGCCTCCCAGTCCGTTCATATGGGGATACACCACCGCGATGGTCGCGGCGGCGGCCACCATCGCCTCAATGGCGTTGCCACCTTCACGCAAAATACTCAGTGCGCTCTCACTCGCCAGGTGGTGCGGCGTAACGGCCATCCCCAGAGGAGCCATATTGCTTTGATTCATTCGATTCCCGTCAATCGGATTACAGATGCGTTGACTAAAGCAATAGCCGTTCCAGTTTGTCGAGGATCAGGCTGTTACCAATTGAATATGTGTCGGCCAGCTCCGGTTTTGAGATAAAAGTTTGCTGATTTCCTTCCGCCAGCGTCCCCCGCTACAGACAGGCACGTTATTTGTATATCATTCTGAGGATGAAACAAACGTTACAGGGTCAACACCATGATGCAGCTTGATGAACGCCTGCGCAGTCAGTATGCGCAGCTTTCTCCCCAGGAACAGCGTATCGCTGATTTTGTTTTCGACCACTTCGACGATCTGATCAGCTACAACAGTGCCGATCTGGCGCGCCTGAGCGGGGCGTCTAAAGCTACGGTCAGTCGCCTGTTTAAACGCCTGGGCTATGAAAAATATAAAGATATGCGCGATGAGCTGCGTACCTTGCGCCAGAGTGGGATGCCGCTGACGGACAACCGCGATGCGGTGCAGGGGAATACGCTACTGGCCCGCCATTACAAGCAGGAGATGGCCAACCTGACCCGGTGGGTTAACAGCATTGATGCCGGACATTTTGGTGAAGTCGTACAGGCGCTGGCAAACAGCAAACGCATTTTTATCATCGGGATGCGTAACGCCTATCCGGTTGCTCTGCATCTGCGCCAGCAGCTGTTACAGGCGCGGACTCAGGTTCAGGTTCTGCCGCAGCCGGGGCAGACGCTGTCGGAAGAGCTGGTGGATCTCACCCCGGAGGATCTGGTGGTGGTGATGGCTTTTCGCCGCCGACCGCGCATTATCCGGCCGCTATTGCAGCAGCTACAGCATAACGGTATCCCGACGCTGGCGCTGTGCGAGCCTCAGGCGCAGGCGGTAATGACGCTGACGCGCTGGCAGCTCTGCGCCCCGCTGGACAGTGTGTCGGCCTTTGACAGTTACGCGGCAGCCAACAGCCTGATCAACCTGCTGGCCAATGCGGTATTGCACGAAAGGTTAAGTGACGGACGCCAGCGTATACATCAGATTGCTGACCTCTACGGCCAGCTGGATGAGCTGGAACACCGCTAGTGGGGCACTGTTATGGTGCTTTGCATGATTTTGGGGCGCATTGCCGCGCCCCTTTTTATGGCCTTTTAACGGGCAGTCAGGTCAGGAACTGTCCTGCTTTCCCCGACGATTTTAAGGTTAATAATCTGCTGCAGCAGGTTTTTTCTCACCCGGTATGCACCGGGCAGCAGAAATTTTTATCCCCTCTCACGCGCTGGCACATTAGTTGCAATTAAGTTCTTTAAGAATCTTTCGTTTCATGATGTATTAACCGGGGAAGTGAAGATGAAAAAAGGCTTATTTGCATTACTGGCAGGTGCCGTACTGTTTTCTCAGGCAATAGTGGCCCATGCCGACCAGCTGCAGGATATTGAAAAACGTGGCGTTATCCGCATTGCGGTCCCGCAGGACTTCCCGCCGTTTGGTTCGGTCGGCACCGATTTACAGCCGCAGGGCTACGACATTGATATGGCAAAGTACCTGGCGAAACAGATGAAACTTAAGTTGCAGCTGGTGCCGGTGACCAGCGCCAACCGCGTTCCTTATCTGCAGACGGACAAAGTGGACCTGGTGATCTCCAGCCTGGGCAAGAATCCGGAGCGCGAGAAAGTGATCGACTTCAGTCGCGCCTATGCGCCGTTCTTCCTCGGCGTGTTCGGGCCAAAAGACGGGGCGCTGAAAGAGGCTGCTGGCCTGAGTGGCAAATCCATCGGTGTCACCCGGGGGGCCGTTGAAGACATTGTGCTGACGGGGATCGCACCGAAAGACGCCCAGGTGAAGCGCTACGAAGACAATAACACCACGCTGTCGGCTTACCTTTCCGGTCAGGTGGAGTATGTTGCCACAGGCAACCTGGTGGTGGCCGCCATCGCCCGCCAGCAGGCAGATAAAGCCCCGGTCGCGAAATTTATGCTGAAAGACTCCCCGTGCTTCATCGGTATGAAGAAAAATGAGCCCGCGCTGAAAGCGAAAGTGGATGCTCTGATCGTACAGGCGATTAAGGATAAAACCCTGAACGGGCTTTCAGAGCAGTGGCTGAAGGCTCCGCTGCCCGCCGATCTCGGCGCGTAAGGGCTGACCAATGATTGGGCAACTGAATTTTCCTGCGCTGTGGCCCTTCTGGCCGGAATTACTTTCCGGCCTGTGGGTGACCATTCAGCTGACAGTGATGGCGACGGTAGGCGGCGTAGGGCTGGGCATTCTGGGGGCAGCGCTGCGCAGCGGCAGGCCTTCACTGTTCAGCCGCCTCTGGGGCGTGTATGTCGAACTTATCCGCAATACGCCGTTTGTGGTGCAGCTGTTTTTTATCGTGTTTGGTCTGCCCAATCTCGGTCTGAAGCTGACCGCCGGCGAAGCGGCGCTGCTGGCCATGCTGATTAATCTCGGGGCCTACAGTACGGAAATAATCCGTGCCGGCATCCAGGTGACACCGAAAGGGCAGTGGGAGGCTGGACGCGTACTGGGCCTGACCCGCACGCAGACCTTTATCCGGGTGGTGCTGCCGCCGTCAATGAAGCGTATATATCCGGCGCTGGTCAGCCAGTGCATTATTGTGATGCTTGGCTCCTCGGTGGTATCTCAGGTCTCCTATGAGGAGCTGACCTTTGCCGCCAACCTGATCCAGTCGCGCACCTTTTTAAGTTTTGAAGTCTATCTGGTGACCACGCTGATGTATCTGGCGCTGTCGATTGCCATGCGTCAGCTGTTACTGGCCGCGGGGCGCAAGTGGTTTGGAGAGCAGCCATGATGACAACTTTTACTGACTGGGACATTCTGCGTAACCTGCTGCTGGCGGCCCGCTGGACCATCGCCCTGTCGCTGACGGCCTTTTTCGGCGGCACGCTGGTGGCAATGCCGCTGGTGATGGTGCGCCTGAGTGGGCGTCGCTGGCCAAACCGGATTATCCGCTGCTATATCGAACTGTTCCAGGGTACGCCGCTGCTGATGCAGCTGTTCCTGGCCTTCTTCGGCGTGGCGCTATTTGGCCTGGACGTGTCGCCGTGGACGGCGGCGTCGCTGGCGCTGACCTTCTACACCAGTGCTTTTCTGGTGGATATCTGGCACGGCAGCATTAAAGCCCTGCCGAAAGGGCAGTGGGAGGCGTGTCGCTGTCTCGGCCTGAGCTTTGGTCAGACGCTCTGGCGTGTGGTACTGCCGCAGGCGCTGCGCGTGGGGATCGCCCCGACTGTCGGCTTTGCCGTCCAGGTGGTGAAAGGCACCGCGCTGGCCTCCATTATCGGCTTTATTGAGCTGACCAAGGCCGGCACTATTCTGAACAATGTGACGTATCAGCCTTTTAAAGTGTTCGGGTTAGTGGCCCTCGGCTATTTCCTGATGTGTTATCCGCTGTCACGCTACAGCCAGTATCTGGAGAAGAAATTCAATGCCGCTCATCACCATTAATCAGGTGCAGAAATACTATGGCGACAATCACGTACTGAAAGGCGTGGATCTCGATGTCGATATGGGTGAAGTGATCTCCATTATCGGTCGCAGCGGCTCGGGAAAAAGTACCCTCCTGCGCTGCATTAACGGGCTGGAAGGCTATCAGGAGGGCAGTATTAAGCTCGGCGGTATGACCATTACCGATCGCGATGCCCAGGCGCGGGACATCAGCCGTTCCGTCGGGATGGTGTTCCAGAACTTCAACCTGTTCCCGCATATGACGGCGCTGGAAAACGTGATGCTGGCCCCCCGGCGTGTGCTGAAAAAGAAAGAGGCAGAATGCCGCGAACTGGCCGCCCGGATGCTGGAAAAAGTCGGTCTGGGCGACCGGATAGATTACTATCCTGCCAACCTCTCCGGCGGGCAGCAGCAGCGCGTGGCGATAGCGCGGGCGCTGGCCATGTCGCCCAAAGTGCTGCTGTGCGATGAGATCACCTCGGCGCTGGATCCGGAACTGGTGGGGGAAGTATTGAAAGTGCTGGAGCAGCTGGCAAAAGAGGGCATGACGCTGATCCTCGTAACACACGAAATGAATTTTGCCCGCGAGGTCGGTGACCGCGTGGTGTTTATGCACCAGGGGAGGGTATGGGAGCAGGGCGACAGTAAAACCGTCTTCTCTGACCCGCAAACGAATGAATTAAAACAGTTTATCTCCTCGGTGCGTGGGCTTTAGGTTACTTTGTTTGTCATTTTGAACCTGGGCAGTGCTCAGAATCCTCACGTACTACGTGTACGCTCCGGTTCTTGCGCGCTGTCCGTGTTCAAACTGCCTGCACCAGTAACGCCTAAGGGGTTATTTCAATACAGGAATCGATGATGGATTTATCTACATTTACCCAGATTAACCCGCCGCAGCGCCTGCTGATGGGGCCGGGACCGATCAACGCCGATCCGCGCGTACTGCGTGCGATGTCCAGCCAGCTGCTGGGGCAGTACGATCCGGCGATGACGCAGTACATGAACGAAGTGATGGCGCTGTATCGCGGCGTGTTCCGTACCGAAAACCGCTGGACGATGCTGATCGACGGTACCTCACGCGCCGGAATTGAAGCGATCCTGCTGTCGGCGATCCGCCCCGGCGATAAAGTGCTGGTGCCGGTATTTGGCCGCTTCGGCCATCTGCTGTGCGAAATTGCCCGCCGCTGCCGTGCAGAAGTCCATACCATTGACGTGCCGTGGGGCGAGGTATTTACCCCGGACCAGATTGAAGACGCGATTAAAAAGGTCAGGCCACGGCTGCTGCTGACGGTGCAGGGGGATACCTCGACCACCATGCTGCAGCCGCTGGAAGAGCTGGGAGCAATCTGTAAAAAATATGGCGTGCTGTTCTATACCGATGCCACCGCTTCACTCGCCGGCAACAGGCTGGAAACTGACGCCTGGGGCCTGGATGCGGTCTCAGTCGGCATGCAGAAATGCCTGGGCGGGCCATCGGGGACCTCGCCGATTACCCTCAGCCCGGCGATGGAAGAGACGATCCGTAAGCGCAAATGCGTGGAGGCGGGGATCCGCACCGATGCTCATCAGGATGGTGATGACGAGATGATCTGGTCCAATTATTTCGATCTTGGCATGATCATGGACTACTGGGGCCCGGAGCGTCTTAACCACCACACCGAAGCGACCTCGGCGCTGTTTGGCGCGCGCGAGTGTGCCCGCCTGATCCTTGAGGAGGGGCTGGATAACGGCATCGCCCGCCACAAGCTGCACGGGGACGCGATGCTGAAAGGCATTCAGGGTATGGGGCTGGATACCTTCGGCGATCTGAGCCACAAAATGAATAACGTGCTGGGCGTGATGATCCCTCAGGGAGTGAATGGCGACCAGGTGCGCCAGCTGATGCTGGAAGATTTCGGTATTGAGATCGGTACGTCCTTCGGCCCGCTGATTGGCAAGGTATGGCGCATCGGCACGATGGGATATAACGCTCGTAAAGACTGCGTTATGCAGACCCTGAGCGCGCTGGAGTCGGTGCTGAATTATGTCGGTTTCCGCAGTACTCAGGGGGCGGCGATGCAGGCCGCCTGGGACCACTACAACGGGAGTCGCGGATGAGCGAGTGCCTGATGAATGCCACGGCCGCTGCCGCCGCTGCGGCGCGCGTCATGGCCCGCTGTGATGCACTGGCTGAAATCAGTGAAACCCCGGGTTACCTGACCCGCGTCTATCTTTCGCCGGAGCACCTGCGTGCGAATGCGATGGTCGGCAAGTGGATGAAAGCGGCTGGCATGCAGGTCTGGCAGGACAGCGTGGGCAATATCTGCGGGCGCTATGAAGGACAGCGTGAGGATGCGAAGGCGGTGCTGCTGGGTTCACATCTGGATACGGTACGCAACGCCGGGCGCTATGACGGCATGCTGGGCGTGCTGACGGCGATTGAAACGGTGCAGTATCTGCACGATCGCGGTCAGCGCCTGCCGCTGGCGGTCGAAATTATCGGCTTTGCGGACGAAGAGGGCACGCGCTTTGGTATTACCCTGCTGGGCAGCCGGGGCCTGACGGGTACCTGGCCAGCACACTGGCTCACCCATCCGGATGGCAACAGCATTACCGTCGGACAGGCGATGAAAGATATTGGCTTCAACCCCGATCTGCTATGGCAGGCGGCGCGCGACGTTGAGGATTTCGTTGCTTACCTGGAGTTACATATTGAGCAGGGCCCGTGCCTGGAGCAGGCGCAGCTGGCGCTGGGGGTCGTGACGGCAATTAACGGCGCGCGGCGCCTCAACTGTCGTTTTACCGGGGAGGCAGGGCACGCAGGGACGGTGCCGATGAGCCACCGCAAAGATGCGCTGGCGGCGGCGGCAGAGTGGATGGTGTTTATCGAACAGCGCACACCGCAGCTGGATCCACAGCTGGTCGCGACGATAGGAACCCTACAGTGCCAGCCCGGGGCGGTGAACGTCATTCCGGGAGAGGTGACGCTGACGCTGGACGTGCGCGGCCCGGAAGACCAGCTGCTGGCGGCGCTGCTGTCTGAACTGCTGGTTCAGGGAGAAGCCATTGCCCTGCGGCGTGGCCTGAGCTTCAGCGCAGAGGAGTATTACCAGATCCCGGCCACGCGCTGTGATGAAGGCTTACAGACTGCGCTGACGCAAGCCGTCGGCACCGTTCAGGGCCGCAGCCTGTCGCTGCCCAGCGGAGCCGGACACGATGCCATTGCCATCGCTGAACGCTGGCCGGTCGGGATGCTGTTTGTGCGCTGCGATCGCGGCATCAGCCACCATCCGGCGGAATCCGTGACCCCGCAGGATGTGGCTCTGGCCGTACAGGCTTACGTGCAGGCCGTGGCGGCGGTGGCCGAAAAATGAATCTGACGCAGTTCAACCAGGCCAGCGCTGACGAGGCGCAGCGTAGCATTGCGCACTGCGTGGCACTGCCTGAGTGGGCCGCGCTGCTGACGGATGCGCGGCCCTACGTCTCGCTGGCAGAGCTGCTGAAACAGGCGGACAGCGTGGCACAGCAGTGGGACAGTACCGCGCTGATGCGGGCACTTTCTGCTCACCCGCGCATTGGTGAGCGGGCAGCGGGCGGCGGAAAAGAAGCGGCCATGTCGGGTAACGAACAGGTCCTGGTGAACAGCGCCGATGCGGAACTTGCCCGGGCCTTACGCGCGGGCAATGCTGACTATGAACAGCGTTTTGGCCGGGTGTTTCTGATCCGCGCCAAAGGGCGCAGCGGCGAGCAGATCCTGGCCGAGTTACAGCGTCGCCTGAACAACGATATGCAGCAGGAGGAGCGCGAAGCGCTCGACCAGCTGCGTGAAATTACGCTTTTACGCCTGCAGGAGGCCTTCCGGTGAGCACTATTACCACGCATATTCTGGATACCGCGCGCGGGAAACCCGCCGTCGGCGTAACCATCGTCCTTGAACAGAAGGGCAGCGAAGGCTGGCAGCGACTTTCATCTGGCGTCACCAACGCCGACGGCCGGGTCAGCGATCTGACGCCCGACGGACTGGCTGCGGGCCGCTATCGCCTGACAGCCGCCATCGGCGACTATTTTGCCGCCGACGGGCGGGAAACGCTCTACGTCAACGCCCGGATCGACTTTGTCATTACCGCCCCCGGCAGCCACTACCATTTACCCTTTCTGATCACCCCGTGGTCCTGGTCCACCTATCGTGGGTCATAAACCGTACCTGTGACGGCAGCGGGTGGCCGGAAAGCCTCCTTGGGCGAACCCGCTTTTCCGGGCCGCCCGTCAACCTGCATAAAACGAAAAGGCATCATTATGAGCGTCAGGCCAGAAGATACGCGTTATCCGGCAGGCAAGGCTTTTGCCTGGGGTTTACAGCATGTGTTAACCATGTACGGCGGAATTATTGCTCCCCCACTGATTATTGGTTCAGCCGCCGGGCTGAGTGCCAGCGAGCTGGGTATCCTGGTGACGGCTGCGCTGTTTGTCAGCGGCTGCGCCACGCTGCTTCAGGCGCTGGGTATGCCCGGATTTGGTTCACGGCTGCCGCTGGTGCAGGGCGTCTCTTTTGCCGGGGTGGCTACCATGGTGACGCTGGTCACCAGTGAAGGCGGTCTGCCGGTGGTGTTCGGCGCGGTGATGGCTTCCTCGCTGCTTGGTCTGCTGATTGCCCCGCTGTTTGCGCATATCATTCGCTTTTTCCCCCCGGTGGTGACCGGGACGGTGATAGCGGTGATCGGCTTGTCGCTGATGCCGGTGGCGGCACGCTGGGCGATGGGGGGCAACCCTCATGCGGCAGGCTGGGGGTCAACCGACAATATCGGTCTGGCGGCGGTGACGCTGGTGATGGTACTGCTATTAAATCGTCTGGGCAGTGCCGCGGTAAGACGGCTGGCGGTCCTGCTGGCAATGGCCTGTGGATCCGGTGTCGCCCTGTTCACCGGGCAGGCAAGTTTTGCCGGCGTGGCGCAGGGGGACTGGCTGGCTCTGCCGGGAGTGATGACCTTTGGCATGCCGGTATTTGATGTGGCGGCCATAGTCTCGATGACGCTGATTGTGCTGGTGCTGCTGACCGAAACCACCGCCGGACTGATAGCGATTGGCGACATTGTGGGTACGGATGTGGACGGAAAGCGCATCGCCCGTGGCCTGCGCGCCGATATGCTGACCAGCGCGCTGGCACCGCTGTTCAACTCCTTCCCACAGAGTGCCTTTGCGCAGAATATCGGGCTGGTGGCGATGACCGGGGTGAAGAGTCGCTTTGTGGTCGCGGCGGGGGGCGTCATTCTGGTGATTCTGGGTTTTTTACCGGTGCTGGGCAGAGTCGTGGCAGCCATACCGCTGCCCGTTCTCGGTGGCGCGGGCGTGGTGCTGTTTGGTACCGTGGCGGCCAGCGGCATTCGCACCCTGGCAAAGGTGGATTATAAAGACAATATGAACCTGGTCATTGTTGCCACCTCGATTGCCTTCGGCATGATCCCAATTGTCATGCCGACCTTCTACGATCAGTTTCCCGGCTGGGTGCGGACCCTTTTTCATTCCGGTATCAGCGCCGCCTGCCTGGTCTCGGTAACGCTGAATCTGCTGTTTAACCGGGTATCATCGGGACGAACGGAAAAAGCTGTGGCCCGCCCGTAGGGGCGGTCATCTGTTTCTGCCCGTCCGCCAGCGGTTTCACCAGCTGAAGCTATCCGCATCGCGCCACGCCGGGAACGTCTCGCGGTAGTCGCGCAGCGTCTCCAGCGACAGCGTGGCCTCCAGGCGTGCAGGCTGGTGCGGTTCACCTTCTGCCAGAATTTCACCCTGCGGGCTGATTATCCGGCTGTTACCGCTGTACTGATGGCCGTTTCCGTCGCTGCCCACGCGGTTGCACCCGGCGATATACGCCTGGTTTTCAATGGCGCGCGCCTGCAACAGCGTCTGCCAGTGCAGGGCGCGTGGCGCAGGCCAGTTAGCCACATACAGCGCCAGATCGTAATCATTTTGGTTGCGGGAGAACACCGGGAAGCGCAGGTCGTAACAGACCTGAGGCAGGATGCGCCAGCCGCGCCACTCAATCACCTCGCGGCGCTCCCCGGCCAGATAGTGTTCATGTTCTCCGGCCATGCGGAACAGATGGCGCTTGTCGTAGAAATGCACTTTGCCTTCCGGTTCGACAAGGAAGAAGCGGTTTACCGCCCCGTGCTCAACCTGAATGGCGGCGCTGCCCGCCACCATCGCATTTGCTGCACGGGCTTTCTCCTGCAGCCAGGCAATCACTTCAACTTCTGGCAGTGAACGGGTCGCCGCTTCCATGGCAAATCCGGTGGTGAACATTTCCGGCAGGATAATCAGGTCACGGCCCTGGATATCGGCCAGCAGGTCGTTGAAAAAGGCCAGGTTAGCCTGGCCGTCCATCCAGACCAGCGGCTGCTGAAGAACAGTGATGTCTAAAGTTGACACAGGCGCTCCGCAGCAGCGTCCAGCGTGGCTTCCTGTTTGGCGAAGCACAGGCGGATCAGTTTATGAGGAAAGGCGTCGGCGCAGAACACCGACAGCGGGATGGCTGCCACGCCGACTTCTCTGGTCAGCCACTGGCAGAAGGCGACATCATCAAGATCGGAAAGGGCGCTGTAATCAGCCAGCAGGAAGTAGGTGCCTTCGCAAGGCAGGATCGTAAAGCGGCTGCCCGACAGGGCTTTCACAAAGCGGTCGCGTCGTGCCCGGTAGAATTCCGGCAGTTCCCGGTAGTGTTGCGGTTCCTGCGCCAGCATATCTGCCATCGCCAGCTGTGCCGGGGTATTCACCGAGAAGGTCAGATACTGATGTACCTTGCGTACTTCGGCGCTCAGGGCCGCCGGGGCCACGCAGTAGCCCACTTTCCAGCCGGTCATGTGAAAGGTCTTACCGAATGAAGACACGGCAATCGCGCGCGCGCGCAGTTCCGGGTGTGCCAGCACGCTGGCATGGCCGTTAGCGTCGAAGCAGATATGTTCATAGACCTCATCGCTCAGCACGTAAATCTCCTGCCGGGCAATGGCCTGCCAGAGTTGGGCGAAGTCGCTCTGCTGCCACACCGTGGCCGTCGGGTTATGCGGAGTATTCAGGATCACCAGGCGGGTACGCGCTGACAGCAAAGCGGAAAAGGCCTGCCAGTCGGGGCGAAACCCCGGGGGCTGAAGGGCGATGCGTTTCATCACGCCACCCGCGAGGGTCACGGCCGGTGCATAGCTGTCATAGCTGGGATCGAAGCAGATCACTTCATCCCCCGGACGCACCAGCGCAGTGATGGCGGCGAACAGGGCTTCGGTAGCACCGGCCGTGACGGTGACTTCGGTGTTTGCATCGGGGGTGTGGCCATAAAGTTCAGCCGTTTTTTGGGCAATCGCCTCACGCAGCGGAGCCACGCCGGTCATCGGTGCATACTGGTTCGCGCCCCGGCTGACGTGATGTGCCAGGCGCTGTTGCAGATACAGCGGGCCGTCAAAGTCAGGAAACCCCTGCGACAGGTTGATGGCGTTGTACTGCTGCGCCAGTGCGCTCATCTGGGTAAAAATAGTGGTGCCCAGCGCAGGTAGCTTGCTTTCTGGGGTAAACGACGTCTGGCTCATATGACTCAACCCTTGTAGCACGTTTTTTCCCTGACTGTCTGAAGCTGCAAGGGCGGTGGTGCATTTCTCCCGGTCACTGCCTGTTGTAAGCTCCCCGGGACGCATCGATTTGCCGCCTTGCTGCAACCCCAGCGAGTGGGGGGAAATGGATGTTATTGCTGCCAATATAACACGGTGTTAGTATTTGGCAATCAAGACGCTTAGACGTCTATAATCATCCTTATCATCTTTCACACTAAGGAAAGAGATGACACAACGCTCTCAGTTAGATCAATTAGTTGATGCCTGTCACTGGATTGGCGAACGCGGCTGGGCACCGGCCACCGGCGGCAATATGTCCGTACGCCAGGATGCGCAGTTCTGCCTGCTGAGTGAGTCCGGCAAAGACAAAGGCAGCCTGACGCGCGACGACTTTATCCAGGTTGAGATCGTCAGCAATTGCGTTCCGTCCGGCCGTAAACCCTCGGCAGAAACCGGTTTGCATACGCTGATCTACCGTCTGTTTCCTGAGGCGGGTGCGGTGCTGCACACCCACACGGTGAACGCCACCGTCCTGTCCCGGGTGGAAAAAAGCGCAGCGCTGGTGTTACAGGGCTATGAAATGCAAAAGACGCTGGCCGGGCAGACTTCGCATCAGGGCAGTGTGGCGGTGGCGCTGTTCGATAACGATCAGGATATTGCCGGGCTGTCACAGCGTATTGCGCAGTTTGCTGGGCATACGCCGCTGCGTTATGGTTTCCTGCTGCGCGGCCACGGACTGACCTGCTGGGGGAAAGACGTGGCCGAAGCACGTCGTCATCTTGAAGGGCTGGAGTTTCTCTTCCAGTGTGAATTACAACGCCGCATCCTGGAGAAATCATGATCCGCGCCATCGTCACCGACATTGAAGGGACCACCAGCGATATTCGCTTTGTCCATAACGTTCTGTTTCCTTATGCGCGGCAGCATCTGCCGGACTTTATTGCGGAACATCACTCACAGCACGCTGTGGCACAGGTGCTGGACGATCTGCGTACCGAGATTAATCAGCCGCAGGCCAGCAATGATGACCTGGTCGCCGTGCTGTTCGGGTTTATGGATCAGGACCGAAAATCCACCGCGCTGAAGGCGCTGCAGGGCATGATCTGGCGCGCGGGTTACGAGAACGGCAGCTTTACCGGTCATCTCTATGCTGACGTGCTGCCGGCGTTAAAACAGTGGCAGCAGCAGGGCATCGCGCTGTATGTTTATTCATCTGGCTCCGTTGCTGCGCAGAAATTGTTATTTGGCTACAGCGACGCAGGTGATATCACTGGGCTGTTTAGCGGCTACTTTGACACCCACGTCGGCGCCAAACGTGAGAGGGAGTCTTACCGCAACATTGCCAGCCAGATTGGTTTACCTGCAGAGGAACTGCTGTTCTTATCCGATATTCATCAGGAGCTGGACGCGGCGCAGGATGCAGGCTGGAAGACCGTGCAGTTAATACGCGGCGACGCGGATGCTGAGAGCCGTCATCGCCAGGTGGCAGGTTTTGATCAGATTAACCAGGAACTGTTGAACTCATGAGCGCACTGACTATTTTTACCGATACCGAAGCGACCACCCCGGTGTGGCACAGCACTGACGCCGCCGCAATCGCTGAAAAACTGAAGGCAAAGGATGTGCGTTTTGAACGCTGGGAAGCAGACCGCGATCTGGGTGAAAACCCGGATGCGGACACCGTGATCAAGGCGTACCAGCATGCAATCGATCGTCTGGTGGCAGAAAAAGGTTATCAGAGCTGGGATGTGATCAGCATGCGTGCGGACAACCCGCAGAAAGAAGTGCTGCGCACTAAGTTCCTCTCTGAGCATACCCACGGGGAAGATGAAGTTCGTTTCTTTGTGGAAGGGGCCGGACTGTTCTGCCTGCACCTTGACGGGCATATCTATCAGATCTTATGCGAGAAGAACGATCTGATTTCAGTCCCGGCAGGCACGCCACACTGGTTCGATATGGGCTCGTCCCCTAATTTTACTGCTATCCGTATTTTCGACAATCAGGAAGGCTGGGTGGCGAAGTTTACCGGCGATACTATCGCTGATGCTTATCCGCGCTTACCGTAATACCCGTCATTCTTCAGGCTGCAGCGGCGTTGGCTGCAGCCGCTCGCCCTGGTCACATAGTGATCTATGCTCCCAGGGACTCGCCGCTTTGCCGCCTTGCTGCAACCCGAATAATTTAGGGTATTATTTTCCGTCATTCTTCAGGCTGCAGCGGCGTTGGCTGCAGCCGCTCGCCCTGGTGAGACCCCTTAACGACGCGGCTGAAATTCGCCCGCCTTTACCTGGGCCGGGGTGACCACGCCAGTATCCAGCACCCAGCCGCTAATCAGGGCGGCGGGTGTGACGTCAAACGCCGGGTTGTACACCTGTGCATCCTCCGGTGCCCACTGCACATCACCAAAGCTGCCGGCAACGCCCGTCACTTCGCGCGCGGCGCGCTGTTCAATCGGGATGGCATCGCCGTCCGGGCATTCGCGATCCAGCGTGGTATGCGGTGCCGCGACGTAGAACGGAATGTCGTGATATTTCGCCAGCACCGCCAGGCTGTAGGTGCCGATTTTATTCGCCACGTCACCGTTAGCGGCAATGCGATCCGCCCCCACCCAGACAGCATCAACCTCTCCCCGGGCCATCAGGCTGGCGGCCATCGAATCACAGATTAACCGGTAAGGGACGTCCAGTTCGCCTAATTCCCACGCCGTCAGGCGTCCGCCCTGTAATAGCGGTCGGGTTTCATCCACCCATACCTGGCTGACCTTGCCTTCCGTCCAGCCGCGGGCGATAACACCCAGCGCGGTGCCGACGCCTGCCGTGGCCAGCCCGCCGGTGTTGCAGTGGGTCAGCAGGCGGCTGCCGGGGGTAATCAGGGCGCTGCCGGCGGCGGCAATGCTGTCACACAGGGCTTTATCCTCATCAATCAACCGCAGTGCTTCTGCCCCCAGCGCGCTGACAAAATCATCCTGGGCCAGCGCCAGCTTCATGCGATCCAGGTTATTCATCAGATTCACCGCTGTCGGACGCGCAGCACGCAGCACCTCCAGCGCCTTCGCCAGTGCCGGTCTGGCCATGCCGTTTTCAGCCAGCAGTGCCAACAGCAGGCTGGCCGACAGGCCGATCAGCGGTGCGCCGCGGACCCGCAGCGCTTTAATATGGCTCACCAGTTCGGCAACATCCGGCGTCGGGCACCAGACTTTCTGCTGTGGCAGGGCCTGCTGGTCAAGGATCCAGAGCTGATTGTCACGAACCTGTAAACTGGTGGTGCTGAGTGTTTGCATGAGTTAAATCCCGGTTGCTTTAATGCGTCATATTGTGCCAACATGGCTGACGGATGTATAGACGTCTGAACGGCTTATTACAACGAAACATGTCTTATTTTGGGGGTCAGGTCAATGTCGCAATACCGTACGTTCACCGCAGCGGATGCCGTGGAATATGCCCGTCAGTTTGGCGGCGTGGATAATCCCCAGTCTCTGGTTGATTCGCAGGAAGTGGGCGATGGTAATCTCAACCTGGTATTTAAGATTTTTGATACTTCAGGCGTCAGCCGGGTGATCGTCAAACAGGCGCTACCTTATGTGCGCTGTGTGGGCGAATCCTGGCCCCTGACCCTTGACCGCGCAAGGCTGGAAGCCGAAGTGCTGATTGAACATGGCAAATTTTGCCCGCAGCACACGGTCAATATCCTGCATTATGACCCGGAGCTTGCGGTCATGGTTATGGAAGATCTGTCAGATCACGCTATCTGGCGGAGTGAGCTGGTGAACGGTGTTGAATATCCGCAGGCGGCAGGGCAGTTGGGGGAGTATCTGGCACAGACCCTGTTCCACACCTCCGATTTTTTCCAGCATCCGTATAAGAAAAAAGCGGACGTGATCCGTTTTACTAACCCGGAGCTGTGCGATATCACCGAAGAGCTGTTCTTCAACGAGCCATATGAAGTGCACGAGCGCAACGCGTATCCGCGTGAGCTGGAGCCGCTGGCAGAATCTTTGCGTGACGATGCTGAACTGCGGGTGGCGGTCGGGGGCCTGAAGCACCGGTTTTACTGCCATGCCGAAGCGCTGCTGCACGGAGATGTGCACAGCGGTTCAATCTTCGTGGCAGACAACCGTCTGAAGGTCATTGATGCAGAATTTGGTTTCTACGGCCCGATGGGCTTTGATATCGGCAGTGCGCTGGGCAATCTGTTGATCAGCTACTGTGCTGCACCGGGGCTGCTGCCACCGAGGGAAGCAGCAGCCGCGCGTGAAAATCGCCTTAACGACGTGCGCGACGTGTGGCGGAGCTTCAGCGATCGCTTCCTTGCCCTGGCGGCAGAAAAGAGCCGGGATCGGGCGCTGGCGGTGTCAGGCTATTCGCAGGCGTTTCTGCGTAAGGTCTGGAGCGATACCATTGGCTACTGCGGTACTGAGCTGATCCGCCGTACCGTGGGCATGTCGCAGGTGGCGGATATTAAGAAGATTGACGATGATGCGATGCGTGTTGAATGCGTGCGTCAGGCGATAACGCTGGGTCGCAGTCTGATCCTGCTGGCTGACCATATCCCGGACAGTGAAGCGCTGATTGCGCGTATCCGTCAGAACGGATAACGGCAGGGGCCGATCGTTGACGATCGGCCTCCCGGGTTAAACGCTATGCCGCTTCAATCTTTCGCGGCAAAACGTCCTCTCTGATCGGCTGGGTCGCCAGCGCATCGGCAGCAAACTCATCGACGTTAATGGAGCGCAGGCGGCTGGCTTCGGCACGGACCAGTACGTCGGCCTCTTCCTGAGTCACCCATCCTTTTTGCAGTCCTTCAGCCGCCAGCGCATCCAGGCGGGTAAATGACAGATGTTTTTTCTGCTGTTTACACAGACGATCGTGAATAACTTCAGCGGCCATCACATGCTGCAACGCCTCTTCCAGCTGGCCCGCCGGGTTATGCTCGCTTGGCGTCAGGTACTGGCCGCGCCCCAGGCGGGTGCGGGTGGCTGACGGTACCTGCAGGATCTTCGCCAGCTGGTGGTCAAGACGGTCAGACGGTGCCCGGCTGTGACGACCGGTCGGGAACACCACCAGGCGGACCAGGCCCGCAACAATACGGTTCGGGAAGTTACGCAGCAGGTCGTCAATGGCGGTTTCCGCCTGGTTCAGTGCATCCTGAACGCCCCAGTGCAGCAGCGGCAGATCGGCTTCGTTGCGGCCCTCATCTTCATAACGCTTCAGCGCGGCCGACGCCAGATAGAGCTGGCTCAGGACATCACCCAGACGTGCGGAGATGCGCTCACGGCGCTTCAGACTGCCGCCCAGCACCGACATCGAGACATCCGACAGCAGCGCAAGGTTCGCACTGATGCGGTTCAGATGCTGGTAGTAGCGACGGGTGGCATCGCGTGTCGGTGAGGTGCTGGTCAGCCCGCCGGTGATGCCCAGCCAAAGGCTACGCATTGTATTGCAGCCCACGTGGCCGATATGGCTGAACAGTGCCTTATCAAACGCGGTAAGATCGTGATTCTGTGCGGCAGCCATCTCGGCCAGCACGTAGGGATGGCAGCGGATCGCTCCCTGACCAAAGATAATCATACTGCGGGTCAGGATGTTTGCCCCTTCCACGGTGATGGCAATGGGGGCTCCCTGATAGGCGCGGGCGAGGAAGTTACTGTTGCCCAGCATAATGCCTTTGCCTCCGGCAATATCCATCGCATCCACAATCGCCCGCTGACCGCGGTGGGTACAGTGATATTTTACAATAGCCGACAGCACCGCCGGTTTTTCGCCGAGCATGATGCCGCTGGTGATCAGCGTTGCCGCTGCATCCATCACATAGGCGTTGCCCGCAATGCGCGCCAGCGGTTCCTCAATGCCTTCCATTTTACCAATCGACAGGCGGAACTGACGACGAATATGGGCATAGGCACCAATGGCCAGCGCAATGCTTTTCAGGCTGCCGGTCGAATTAGAGGGCAGAGTGATCCCCCGCCCTACTGACAGGCATTCAACCAGCATCCGCCAGCCCTGTCCGGCCATTTCCGGGCCGCCGATAATATAGTCGATGGGCACAAAGATATCGTTACCGCGCGTGGGGCCGTTCTGGAACGGGACGTTGAGCGGGAAGTGACGCTGACCAATTTCGACGCCCGGCGTCTGGGTGGGGATCAGCGCACAGGTAATCCCCAGCTCTTCCGTGTCGCCCAGCAGGCGATCGGGATCGGAAAGTTTAAATGCCAGGCCCAGCACGGTGGCGACAGGAGCTAAGGTGATGTAGCGTTTGTTCCAGGTGAGGCGCATTCCCAGCACCTCTTCACCCTGCCAGTTACCCATGCAGACCACCCCGGTATCCGGAATGGCACCGGCATCCGAACCCGCTTCCGGGCTGGTGAGGGCAAAGCAGGGGATCTCCTGGCCGCGTGCCAGACGGGGCAGGTAATGATCTTTCTGGGCGTCGGTACCGTAATGCTGCAACAGCTCGCCAGGCCCGAGGGAGTTAGGGACGCCCACGGTGATAGCCAGAATACCGGAAACCCCCGCCAGTTTTTGCAGCACCCGCGCCTGAGCGTAGGCTGAAAATTCCAGTCCGCCATACTCTTTCTTGATGATCATGGCGAAGAAGCGATGCTGTTTCAGATAGGCCCACAGTTCGGGGGGCAGGTCGGCCATTTCATGGGTGATCTGGAAATCGTTGGCCAGACGGCAGGCCTCTTCCACCGGACCGTCAATAAACGCCTGCTCTTCAGGCGTCAGGCGCGGCTGCGGATACGCATGCAGTTTTTTCCAGTCCGGGGTACCACGGAACAGATCGCCTTCCCACCAGGTGGTCCCGGCATCAATGGCTTCTTTCTCCGTGCGCGACATCGGTGGCATTACCTTCTGGAAGGTGGCCAGTGTCGGTTTAGAAAACAGCGCACGGCGCATCGACGGCAGCGTGAACGGTAGCAGGATCAGTGCCAGCGGTACCAGCAGCCACAACGACCACAGCCCGGCGATGCCGAAGGCCGCCGTCCAGATAAGCAACACTGCGCTGGCAGCCATCAGGCTGACGCGGTGATAAAACAGGGCACCGATCAGCACGATCGTCGCCACAACACTGAGAACCATCATAACGTGTGCTCCGTAAGTAGTAAGAGGTCTGACCTGTTGGTTATATGTTTAGATTACCCCGACGCCAGGTGCAATCTGTTTACATAATAATTACAACCTGGCTCACAAAGCGGGGGCACGAAGCGTTAATCCTTTCGCCCCTCAGGGAGATCGCTTCCCGGCTCTCTGGCAACTTGGTAAACTCCGGCAGTAACTCTTTCCTAAAAAAGGACACCCCTATGTATCAGGACATCATTCGCGCCGAGCTGAACGAAGCGGCAGACACGCTGAATAAATTTCTAAGTGAAGAGGCAAACATCGACGCGATCCAGCGTGCGGCCGTTTTGCTGGCTGATTCATTTAAAGCGGGCGGGAAGGTCCTCTCCTGCGGTAACGGCGGTTCTCACTGTGATGCAATGCACTTCGCGGAGGAACTGACGGGCCGCTATCGTGAAAACCGCCCGGGCTACCCGGCGATTGCCATTTCTGATGTCAGCCACCTGTCCTGCGTCAGTAACGACTTTGGCTACGATTTTGTGTTCTCCCGCTATATCGAAGCGGTCGGGAGCGCCGGGGATGTTCTGCTGGGGATTTCTACCTCCGGTAATTCCGCCAACATTATTAAAGCCGTAGAGGCCGCGCGTGCGAAAGGGATGAAGGTGATCACCCTGACCGGCAAAGACGGCGGAAAAATGGATGGCGTGGCAGACGTGGAGATCCGCGTGCCGCACTTCGGCTATGCCGACCGCATCCAGGAAATTCACATCAAAGTGATCCATATTCTGATGCTGCTCATCGAAAAAGAGATGGTCGCTTAATCCCCTTCATCCTTCACGCCGCAGGTGCGTTGGTTGCTCTCGTGAACCCCGGTCACTTACTCGTGTAAGCTCCCGGGGATTCACGCGTTTGCCGCCTTCCTGCAACGTGAAATCCATTGGGGATAGAATCTATTTTCACGAGGTAATCCTGTGTGCGAACTATTAGGGATGAGCGCGAATGTCCCGACGGATATCTGTTTTAGCTTTACCGGGCTGGTGCAGCGCGGGGGCGGGACGGGGCCGCATAAAGACGGCTGGGGCATTACCTTCTATGAAGGGAAAGGCTGTCGCACCTTTAAAGATCCGCAGCCCAGTTTCCAATCACCGATTGCCCGTCTGGTGCAGGACTACCCGATTAAATCCTGCTCAGTGGTGGCACATATCCGCCAGGCGAACCGGGGCGAGGTGTCGCTGGAAAATACGCATCCGTTTACCCGCGAACTGTGGGGGCGTAACTGGACTTACGCGCACAACGGGCAGCTTAAAGGCTATAAAAACCTGGATACCGGTCCGTACCGTCCCATTGGCGAAACGGACAGCGAACTGGCCTTCTGCTGGTTGCTGCATAAGCTGACCACCCGTTATCCCCGCACGCCGGGTAACTGGCCGGCGGTATTCCGCTACATTGCGGAGCTGGCGGGAGAGATGCGTGAAAAAGGGGTGTTTAACATGCTGCTGTCAGACGGGCGGTACCTGATGGCATTCTGCTCGACCAATCTTTTCTGGATCACCCGGCGTGCGCCGTTCGGCAAGGCCAAACTTCTGGATCAGGACGTGGAAATTGATTTTCAGAAGCAGACCACGCCAGATGACGTGGTCACGGTTGTTGCCACTCAGCCGCTGACGGCGAATGAAACCTGGCACAAGATTGAGCCAGGTGAGTGGGCACTATTTTGCCTGGGTGAGCGCCAGGGCTGATTCCGGTGCGCCTGGGCTGGCCATCATTGGTCGGCCCAGTACGTACTTGCCGGCGCTCACGCTGACCGACGGCGGCTGTTTCGTCTGCACGAACTGTGCATAGCCCGGCTGCAGCTGCTTCCAGAAATTGATATAGGTGGAGTAGCGGTGGCGCTGCATATTGCTTTCCGTCATGCGGAACGGATAGATGCTGACCTCAACGCGCGGCTGGCCGTTGCGTAACGCGGCTTCTACATAGTGATAAATCTCGTCCATATAGGCGTCGGTCATGGCATAGCAGCCCACGGACACGCAGTTGCCGTGGATCATCAGGTATTTACCCTGATAGCCCTGCTGACGATCGTACTCATTCGGGAACCCGACGTTAATCGCGCGATAAAAGCGGCTGTCAGGCTTGAGCTGTGAAAGCCCTACGCTGTAAAACCCTTCCGGACTTTTGAAGTCGCCCTGAACACGCTTTGGCCCGAGTCCGCCGGAAAAATTACAAATGCGGTAACTGTTCAGCAGGCGGTATTCATTACCGATCTTGCCGTAGAGTTCCAGCGTGCGCTCTTCTTTGAAGATTTGCAGGTACACGGGGGTGCCAATTAATTGTTTCTTTAACTCTTTGCTTACCGGGGCCAGGGGTGTAACCGAATCCGGTACGCTGGCAAAGACAACGGCTGGCAGAAAAATCATCGCAAACAGCAGTGCGATTTTGCCCATTCTGGTTCCCTTGAAATGTAGGGTTGGAAGCAACGCCGGAGGCGTCTGTTGACGTGCAATATCGGACAATTCCGCTATCGCTGCGTCACCTTAGCATTGTCTATTTTTTTATCAAGACAGGGAAGAACAAAAACCTTTTTTTATGCGTGTTTTGCTGTGCATTGAACTCTGGTAATTTAACTGTATACTTATCCAGTATTATCGGAGGGGGCTATGCGTAAAATCATTCACGTGGATATGGACTGCTTTTTTGCCGCCGTGGAAATGCGCGATAACCCCAGCCTGCGCGACATTCCAATCGCCATCGGCGGCAGTGAAAAGCAGCGCGGCGTGATCAGCACGGCCAACTACCCGGCGCGAAAATATGGCGTACACAGCGCCATGTCGACGGCGATGGCGCTCAAGCTCTGCCCGCATCTGACAGTGGTGCGTGGCCGCTATGATGCCTATAAAGAAGCCAGCGCCCATATCCGTGAAATATTCTCCCGCTATACCTCTCTGATTGAACCGCTCTCGCTGGATGAAGCCTATCTTGATGTCACCGACAGCCCGCACTGCCAGGGTTCCGCTACGCTGATTGCGCGTGAAATCCGTGACACCATTCAGCAGGAGCTTAACCTCACTGCATCTGCCGGCATCGCGCCCATCAAATTTCTCGCCAAAATCGCCTCCGATATCAATAAGCCCAACGGTCAGTTTGTGATCACGCCGCCCGAGATGTCGGATTTCCTGCTTGGCCTGCCGCTGGCGAAGATCCCCGGTGTGGGAAAAGTGACGGCGCGAAAGCTGGAAGAGCTGGGGCTGACCACCTGCGCGGATGTGCAGAAAACCGACCTGGCGAGGCTACTGAAGCGTTTTGGTAAGTTTGGCCGCGTGCTTTGGGAGCGCTGTAACGGCATCGACGAACGAGAAGTGATTACCTCACGTGAACGGAAATCGCTGGGTGTTGAGCGGACGCTGTCGGAAGACATCCATCATTGGGATGACTGCCTGACGATCATCGACCTGCTATACGACGAGCTGGCGCGGCGGCTGGATAAAATCAAACCGGACCGGCAGATTGCCCGGCAGGGGGTCAAACTCAAGTTTAACGATTTCCAGCAAACCACTCAGGAACATGTCTGGCAGGTACTGAATAAGGACGATTTGATTGCGATTGCACGGAAAAGCTGGGATGAGCGTCGCGCAGGTCGCGGCGTCAGGCTGGTGGGGCTGCATGTCACGCTGCTTGATCCCCAGATGGAAAGGCAGCTGCTGTTAGGACTGTAAATATGCCACAGGAAGCGGGCGAAAAAATAGCGGCTGCAGGAAGGATCCGGGCGGATCGGCTGTTCGATCCGCCCGTCACATCCGGTATTACTTCACCGGGATCGCTTTCAGCAGTGCGGTCAGCAGCTGCCAGTAAAGCCCGACGCTGGCAATATGTACCTGCTCATCCGGCGAGTGTGGCCCGGTGATGGTCGGTCCAATCGAGACCATATCCATCTGCGGATAGGGCTCTTTAAACAGACCGCACTCCAGACCTGCGTGGATAACCTGAATGTTCGGGGTTTTATCGAACAGTTTTTCATAGGTTTCACGCACCAGCGCCATGACCGGCGAACTGGCGTCCGGCTGCCATCCCGGGTAGCTGCCTTTGGCAAGGGTTTTCGCGCCGGCCAGCTGGCCCAGTGCGGTGAGCATTTCCACCACATACTCTTTACCGCTGTCGATCAGGGAGCGGATCAGGCAGTTAATTTTTGCTTCATTGCCTTCAAATGTCACCACGCCCACGTTCAGGGAGGTTTCTACCACCCCTTTCATGACGTCAGACTGACGGATCACGCCGTTCGGGGTGCTGTTCAGCAGGGCGATAAAGCGGTCACGGCTGGTGTTGTTCAGCGCCTGAGGAGCCTGCGCCAGGTCTTCCACCACCACGGCGATATTTTTTTCTTTCAGGCCCAGCTCATTTTGCAGTGTCAGCAGATAGCCTGCCGCCAGGGACTTTAGCTTGTCGAGGCTGGCAGGCGAAACCGCCAGCGTGGCAAACGCCTCACGCGGAATCGCGTTGCGCAGCGTACCCCCGGCAAAGTCAACCAGACGCAGGTCGAGTTCTTGCGCATGCGTAAACAGGAAGCGCGCCAGCAGCTTATTCGCGTTACCCAGCCCGACATGAATATCACAGCCGGAATGTCCGCCTTTCAGGCCTTTCAGCGTCAGTTTGACCGTCTGATAGTCTGCCGGAACCGCTTCATGGGTCAGGGGCAGGGTGCTGGTGAAGTCGATGCCTCCCGCACAGCCCATGTAGATCTCACCTTCCTCTTCGGAGTCGGTGTTGATCAGAATATCGGCCTGCAGCCAGCCGGCCTGCAAGCCGAATGCACCCGCCATACCGGTCTCTTCGGTCATGGTCAGCAGCACTTCCAGCGGGCCATGCTCCAGGCTGTTATCAGCAAGTACCGCCAGTGTAGAAGCCATGCCAATGCCATTATCGGCACCCAGCGTGGTGCCGCGTGCTTTCACCCACTCGCCATCTATCCACGGCTGAATCGGATCTTTCGTAAAGTCATGCACCGTATCGTTATTTTTCTGCGGCACCATATCCAGGTGTGCCTGCAGGGCCACGGGCTTACGGTTTTCATAACCCGGCGTAGCCGGTTTACGGATCAGGATGTTACCCACCTGGTCGCGCTCATTCCATAAACCCTGCTCCGTCGCCCAGGCGATGATGTGGGCTGCTAACTCTTCTTCGTGATAAGAAGGGTGGGGAATGGAGCAGATTTTGGCAAAAATATCCCACAGCGGCTGTGGGGATAATTGAGACAATTCAGACACGATAACTCTCCTGTGTCAGCATCACCTCGCTGCCGTGCTGGCAGGGGGGATGCCTTGATATCGGTTGGGAAAACTCCCGCCAGCGAATCTGACGCGATGGCAAAAGAATATCACCGATTTCTGGCTCATGCTCACGCTGCCCCAGGAAAAATGGGCTGACAGGGCGCAGCGGGCTGGTTTTTAGTGCTTCAGATCACTATAATTTCGCGCAACCGCTCCCCTTGCACAATTTTTAAGCCAATTTTACTGGCCGGGATCCTTTTAATGAGTGAAAAATACATCGTCACCTGGGACATGCTGCAAATTCATGCCCGTAAACTGGCCGAGCGCCTGCTGCCTGCCGACCAGTGGAAAGGCATTATTGCTGTAAGCCGTGGGGGGCTGGTTCCTGCCGCCTTACTGGCGCGTGAACTGTGCATCCGCCATGTTGATACCGTCTGCATCTCCAGCTACGATCACGACAATCAGCGCGAAATGACCATCCTGAAACGTGCCGAAGGCGACGGAGAAGGCTTCATCGTGATTGATGACCTGGTTGATACCGGGGGCACCGCGCAGGCAATTCGCAATATGTACCCTAAAGCGCATTTCGTGACCATTTTCGCTAAACCAGCCGGTCGGCCGCTGGTGGATGATTATGTTATTGATATCCCGCAGAACACCTGGATTGAACAGCCATGGGATATGGGCATTACCTTTATTCCTCCGCTGGTGAAGGGCTGATACCTTTCCCCTCTCTTCAGCGCTATTTAGCCTGTTCAGATCAAACCGTGCCCGATTCTGTCGGGCACGTCTGTTTTTACCCTTCGCGTCAATCTCCTGGCTACGGTAGACTCATTTTCTACCCGTACGCCGGAGGAAATCCCTGTTATGTCGCCGAAAAATCTCAGCGAAGAACTCTTCAAGCCGCGTTTCAAACACCCGGAAACCTCATCGCTGGTCCGACGTTTGCATCACCATCGCCCGTTGAGCATTCACTCTGCGCTGGATGGTGAAACCCATGCCGGCTGGTATCGCATGATCAACCGCCTGCTGTGGACGTGGCGCGGCCTGTCACCGCAGGAAGTGAGCGAAGTGCTGGCGCGTATTGCCGTCAGCACCGTAGAGCATACCGACGACCAGCTGCTGGATACGGTGATTGGCTATCGCGGCGGTAACTGGATTTACGAATGGTCGACTCAGGCGGCGCAGTGGCAGCAAAAAGCCAGCGAGTGCGAAGACGATCTGCTGGCGGGCCAGCACTGGCTGCATGCTGCCCATCTTTACAGCGTGGCGGGTTACCCCCACCTGAAAGAGGACGAACTGGCCGAACAGGCTCAGCTGCTGGCCAGCCGGGCTTATCAAGAGGCCACTCACCGCCTGCCTGGTGAGCTGAAAGAGCTGGAGTTTGCCATCGAGGGTGGCAGCCCGGTGACCGGTTTCCTGCATATGCCTCCAGAGGTGAAAGCCCCTTATCCGACGGTGCTGCTGTGTGGCAGCCTGGATGCGTTGCAAAGTGACCATTACCGGCTGTTCCACGATTATCTTGCGCCGCGTGGCATCGCGATGCTGACGCTGGATATGCCCTCGGTGGGCTTCTCTTCCAAGTGGAAGCTGACCCAGGACTCCAGCTTCCTGCATCAGCAGGTGCTGCGCCAGCTGGAGAATGTGGCCTGGGTGGATCACACCCGGGTGGCGGCCTTCGGTTTCCGTTTTGGTGCCAATATTGCGGTCAGGCTGGCCTATCTGGAAAGCCAGCGTCTGCGGGGCGTGGCCTGCCTGGGACCGGTGGTACACAGTCTGTTAAGCAATACCAATTTGCAGGACCGCGTGCCCGAGATGTATATGGATATGCTGGCCAGCCGCCTGGGAATGTCCGGCTCCTCAGACAGTGCGCTGCGTACTGAACTGAGCCGCTTCTCGCTGAAGATTCAGGGCCTGCTGGGCCGCCGCTGTTCGACCCCGATGTTGTCAGGATACTGGGCCCACGATCCGTTCAGCCCGGAAGAAGAATCGCGCCTGATCGCGAACTCCTCGTCTGCCGGGCGGCTGTTAAAAATTAATACGTCTCCGGCGATGGCGAACTTCGATAAAGGGCTGCGCGATATTTGTGACTGGCTGGCGCAGCGGCTGGACGAGTGAGTTGCTAATATTCAATAGTTTGCTACAACTATAAGCTTAACTAAGGAGTTTAAACGATGACGTTACCGAGTGGACATCCGAAGAGTAGGCTGATTAAGCGCTTTCACTCTTTAGGTCCTTACATCCGTGAAGGCAAATGTGAAGGCGAGCGCTTCTTCTTTGACTGCCTGGCAGTTTGCGTCAATGTGAAACCTGAACCGGAGTTACGTGAATTCTGGGGCTGGTGGATGGAGCTGGAAGCACATTCAGACCATTTCACTTATGAGTATCACTTTGGGCTGTTCGATAAAGAAGGCAACTGGAAGCCGGGTGCGGTGAAGGGTAAGGATAATAATGCCCGCGTTGAAGAGACGTTACGTAACTTCCATGTGCGTTTAAAAGCACAGCTGGCGGAAATTGAGCTGGGGCTCATCCCGGCCGACGGCTTCGCTGACCAGCCGGTTAAGCTGACTGAATAACACACTCAGCGCAGAATAAGGAAAAGGCTGGATTGCTCCAGCCTTTTTTTTAGACACATAACGAGGGGTAGCGCTTAACCCGCTGCCGCAGTGGCGTGTTGCAGCGAGTGTGGCATCAGAACTGGTACATCACACCAACGGCAACGATATCGTCGGTATTCAGTCCCAGCTTATTGTCATCATTCAACAGGTTAACCTTGTAATCGACGAAGGTAGACATGTTTTTATTGAAGTAATAGGTGGCACCGATATCAACGAATTTATACAGGTCAGCATCACCAATGCCATTTTCCATATCTTTAGCTTTGGTCTGCACGTAAGCCAGTGATGGACGCAGGCCCCAGTCAAACTGGTACTGAGCGACCACTTCAAAGTTTTGCAGTTTATTCACGTAGCCTGATACTGACGACGTGGTGCCGTTTGCCGCGGTAAACGTTGCACCGCTGTTGATCGGGTTCATGTTGCGGGTTTCAGCATAGGTGCTCGCAAGATACACACCGTTTGCATCATATTTTAAACCGGTCGCCCAGGCTTCGGCTTTATCACCTGAACCAAATGCCGCGTCTTTCTGGGTTTGAATCAGGCGGTTTGAAGATGACATCGCACCATTGACTGTCAGGCCATCGATGATTTGATAGGAAACGGAGGCACCGTAACCGTCTCCGTTCGAGACGTTGCCATTACGTGTAGATGATGCATCGTTTTTGCCCTGATACTGCAACGCAAATTTCAAGCCGTCTACCAGACCAAAGAAGTCGGTATTTCGGTAAGTCAGCATGCTGTTGCCGCGCGTCAGCATATAGGTGTCAGCACGGGTATAACCGGTTGCACCAAACTCCGGCATCATGTCCGTGAATGCTTCTACATCGTAAATAACGCCGTAGTTACGACCATAGTCGATCGCACCGATATCTTTCATTTTCAGACCGGCAAAGCCCAGACGGGTTTTATTGCCTGCCTGCGCATCAGCGCCGCCTTCAGAGTTGCTGGCACTGAAGTTATATTCCCACTGGCCGTATCCGGTCAGCATGTCACTGATCTGGGTCTGACCCTTAAAACCAATACGTACGTAGGATTTGTCAGCGTTGTTGCTGGCGTTGGTGTCCGCATCGCTCATGTAACGCATTGCTTTAACTTTGCCGTAGAAATCCAGCTTATTGCCGTCTTTATTATATACTTCTGCGGCTTGTGCAGCGGTGGACAGAGCCAGAGCTGCGGTTAAGATTGCCAGTGCGCTTTTCTTCATCATTTTCGATCAATCCCGAAAGAGTAAAATTTATAAACGGCCCGGAGGCTCGGTTCGAAGCACGGACTTTTTACCCTTTTCCTATTAAAGATTTATTACAGTTTTCAACACTTCTGGTTAATTCCGAACTTTTAGACGAGCGCGTGGTCAGGCCTTTTTCGCCCTTTTCCCGCGCTGGCTGTTGGCTTCGGGCACCACACCTGCTAAAACGTTTCTTTGTACTCTTTTTTACGAAATGGCAGGAAATAATGAGCAGCAGCCAGACCCTGGTGGTGAAACTGGGGACCAGCGTACTGACCGGCGGCTCACGTCGGTTGAATCGGGCACATATCGTGGAGCTGGTGCGTCAGTGCGCACAGCAGCATGCGGCGGGACACCGCATTGTCATTGTTACCTCAGGCGCAATGGCGGCCGGACGTGAGCACCTTGGCTATCCGGAACTGCCCCCGACCATCGCCTCAAAGCAGCTGCTGGCTGCGGTGGGGCAGAGTCGCCTGATCCAGCTGTGGGAGCAGCTGTTTTCGATTTATGGCATTCATATCGGTCAGATGCTGCTGACGCGTGCCGACCTGGAAGATCGTGAGCGCTTCCTTAACGCCCGCGACACCATGCGGGCGCTGCTCGACAACCATATTGTTCCTGTCATTAACGAAAATGACGCGGTGGCGACCGCGGAAATCAAAGTCGGTGATAACGATAATCTCTCGGCGCTGGCGGCGATCCTTGCCGGAGCCGATAAGCTGCTGTTGCTCACCGATCAGCAGGGGCTGTTTACCGCCGATCCGCGTAACAACCCTGACGCTGAACTGATCCGCGACGTTCACGGTATTGACGACGCGCTGCGTGCGCTGGCGGGCGACAGTGTATCCGGTCTGGGCACCGGCGGGATGGCCACCAAATTACAGGCGGCCGACGTGGCCTGCCGTGCCGGCATCGACACCATTATCGCGGCGGGTAATCTGCCGGGGGTGATCGGCGATGTGATTGCCGCCAATCCGGTCGGCACCCGTTTTCATGCTTTTGAAACGCCGCTGGAGAACCGCAAACGCTGGATCTTTGGCGCGCCCCCGGCCGGTGAGCTAGTGGTGGACGACGGCGCACTGTCGGCGATCCTCGAGCGTGGCAGCTCGCTGCTGCCTAAGGGGATCCGCGAGATCAGCGGCAACTTCTCCCGGGGGGAAGTGATCCGCATTCGCAGCCTGCAGGGCCGCGATGTTGCCCACGGCGTCTCACGCTACAACAGCGATGCCATGCGTATGATTGCCGGGCACCACTCCCAGCAAATCAGCGAAATTTTGGGTTATGAATATGGTCCGGTGGCCGTACACCGTGACGATATGATTGTTGCTTAAGGAATTCTGATGCTTGAAGAAATGGGTAAGGCTGCGAAGGCCGCGTCGTATCAACTGTCGGTACTGTCGACCACGCAAAAAAATCAGGTACTGATGACCATTGCCGATCACCTTGAGGCGCAGAGCGCCGCCATTCTGGCGGCCAACGAACTCGACCTTGCGGATGCCCGCCAGAATGGCATGAGCGCCGCGCTGCTCGACCGTCTGATGCTGGATCAGACACGCCTGAAGGGCATAGCCGATGACGTGCGTCAGGTCTGCCGCCTTGCCGATCCGGTGGGGGTGGTGATCGACGGCGGTAAGCTCGACAGCGGACTGCGTATTGAGCGTCGCCGCGTGCCGCTGGGCGTGGTGGGGGTCATCTATGAAGCACGGCCGAACGTCACCGTCGATGTGGCCAGCCTGTGCCTGAAAACCGGTAATGCGGTGATCCTGCGCGGCGGGAAAGAGACTTACCGCACTAACGCTGCCACCGTGCGGGTGATCCAGGCTGCACTGCAGCAGCACGGGCTGCCGGCCGGGGCGGTGCAGGCAATTGACAGTCCTGATCGTGAGCTGGTCAGCCAGCTGCTGAAGCTTGACCGCTACGTGGATATGCTGATCCCCCGCGGCGGTGCCGGCCTGCACAAGCTGTGCCGCGAGCAATCGACCATTCCGGTGATCACCGGCGGGATTGGCGTCTGCCATATCTATGTGGATCGCAGTTGTGAGGTAGACGCGGCGCTGAAGGTGATCGTTAATGCCAAGAAACAGCGCCCAAGCGCCTGTAATTCTGTGGAAACGCTGCTGATAGACGCGGCCATTGCCGATACCTTCCTGCCCGCACTGAGTGCCCGTATGGCCGGGGAGGGCATCACGCTTCATGCCGATCCGCGATCGCTGCCGCTGTTGCAAAACGGGCCGGCCCGCGTGAGCGCTGTAACAGAAGAGCAGTATCGCGACGAGTGGCTGGCGCTGGATCTGAACGTCAGGCTGGTGGACTCGCTGGATGAGGGGATCGCCCATATTCGTGAATACGGCACGCAGCATTCTGACGCGATCCTGACCCGCACCCTCGGCAACGCCGACCGTTTCGTCAATGAAGTGGACTCCTCTGCCGTCTATGTGAACGCCAGCACCCGCTTTACCGACGGCGGTCAGTTTGGTCTGGGGGCCGAAGTGGCGGTCAGTACGCAGAAGCTGCATGCGCGTGGCCCCATGGGGCTGGAAGCACTGACCACCTATAAGTGGGTGGCCTGGGGTGACGATACGGTGCGTGGTTAACGATAAATAGTGTAAACAGGCGGTGAATATGGTCACGCTTTCTCAGCTTTTCCCCTTTGCCGCCATTGCCCTCGGCATGGTGCTGACGCCCGGGCCGAATATGATCTATCTGATTTCGCGCTCCCTCTGTCAGGGGCGGCGGGCAGGATATATCTCACTCTGCGGCGTGGCGCTGGGCTTTATGTTTTACATGGTCTGCGCTGCGCTGGGGATCACCGCACTGCTGATGGCGGTGCCGGTGGCCTATGATGTGCTGCGTTTTGCCGGGGCAGCCTATCTGTTGTGGATGGCGTGGCAGGCCCTGTTCGGTGGAAAATCGCCGTTTCAGCTGCGCGATCTGCCGCCCGACAGCCCGCGTAAGCTGTTTACGATGGGGTTGCTGACCAATCTGCTCAATCCTAAAACGGCGGTGATCTATCTGACGCTGCTGCCACAGTTTATCCACCCGGCGCAGGGCAACGTGCTGGCACAATCCCTGACGCTGGGCTTTACCCAGATCCTCACCAGTATGCTGGTCAACAGCCTGATCGTTTTCGCTGCGGGCACCATTGCCACCTTCCTGGCCAGCCGTCCCGGCTGGCAAAAGGCCCAGCGCTGGTTGATGGGGACGGTACTGGCCGGGCTGGCGGTAAAAATGGTGGTAGACAAGCGTTAACCCAAATGCTTGCCGGTGGGGAAAGTACGGGCCTGAGTGCGCCCTTTGCTGGGCCAAACCACCGGGCAGCCTGTTCAGCGTGAGGGCGATTTTCCGGCTGCGCTGATGCTCTTCCAGATTTCTTCCAGTCTCAGCGTTTCATGACGATTGTTCACCAGATCCCACAGGCCGAGACGGCGATCGGCATTCAGGGTGACAATAAAACGGCAGCCGCTTTTCAGGGCGTGGCTGTGCTGACGTTTCAGTCTTGCCCCACTGAAATCACTGAATATTTTCTGCGCAGGAAGCTGCTGACGTAAAGTATTTGCCAGCAGGAGGGCATCAATGTTCTGCTGCGGATCTTCGTAGGTCACCACAATATCGGGATAGTTAGTGATATTGCTGTCACCGCCGGTGGTTTGCAGCAGCAGCAGCAGGCGTTCAATACCGATGGCAAATCCCGAAGCGGGCAGCTTTTTGTCACTGAACAGTTCGACCAGACCATCATAGCGTCCACCGCCGCAGACCGTTCCCTGCGATCCCAGTTCGTCCGTAATCCACTCGAAAACGGTGCGGGTATAGTAGTCCAGCCCTCTGACCAGCCGTGGATTGACGCGGTAAGCGATGCCCGCGTTGTCCAGCAGGGTGCGCAACGTGTCGAAATGCTGCCGTGACGCATCGCCGAGGAAGTCCAGCAGCTGCGGGGCCCCTTCGATCATCTCCTGCATCGCCGGATTTTTGCTGTCGAGGATCCGCAAGGGATTACTCTCCAGGCGGCGCAGGCTGTCCTCATCCAGCAGGGCATGATGCTGGTTAAACCATCTGACCAGCGCCTGACGGTGCTCTTTGCGCTCGGGCAGGGTGCCCAGTGAGTTGATCTCCAGACGAATAAAGCGGTCAACGTTTAACGCTTTAAAAATATCCCAGGCCATGTAAATCAGCTCTGCGTCAATATCGGCTCCCGGCATGCCGAAGGTCTCAACGCCAAACTGGGTAAACTGCCGCAAACGGCCCTTTTGCGGCCGCTCATAGCGGAACATCGGGCCCTGATACCACAGCCGCTGCGTGGTGTTATAGCACATGTTGTTTTCCACCACGGCGCGGACGCAGCCGCTGGTGCCTTCGGGCCTCAGCGTAATGTGTTCCCCGCTTTTGTCCTGGAAGTTATACATCTCTTTCGACACGATATCAGTCGACTCGCCGACGGCGCGTTCGAAAAGCGAGACCGGTTCCAGAATCGGCAAACGAACTTCCTGATAACCATACCGGTGGGCGATGGTGCGGACTTTACTCTCCAGCCACTGCCACACCGGGGTTTCCTCCGGCAGAATGCTGCGCATTCCCCGGATGGACTGAATTTTACTCATGATAAATCCTTATCCTGTGTATCGCGTGCTACCTGCCCGCCGCTGCCGGACGGGCAAGGTTCACCCCGGCAGCGGCGGGCAGGCAGCCATTTTTTACGCGGCGCTCATCAGATTGTCAGCAATCACATCGTCGATCAGCTCATCGATTTTACTGGTGTCGAGATGGTGGGCCGTGGTGATCAGGTGGGCCACCTCGCCAGAAGTGGCAAGGCAGTGTTTCTTCCAGACGGCCTCAGATGGGCAGGGGAAAACTACGGTAATCGAGTTCTTATTACACCAGGCATTGATGCCTGCTTCCTGCAGGCGACTGACGGCGTACTGGGCCATCTTCAGGCTGTGTGCGATCCGGCGTTTCCAGTCGGCATGGCTGTGGCTGCGGATTGCCTCCCACATCATCATTGGGGTGTGGCCGTTACGGGAGCCGGTGATGGTTTTATCGTGGCCGGAAATGTAGTCAATCTCAACGGAGATCCGATCCACATTAGATTTTTTCGCCACGACAATGCCGCAGGGGATAGGTGATCCAATCATCTTATGGCCGGAGACGCCGATCGAGTCAATGCCGTCTGCAAAGGTAAAACCCTGCGGATCATCGACAAACGGCAGGATCATGCCGCTGAGTGCGGCATCGGCGTGCAGGTAGTAGTCTTCACGTTTGAAGCCCGCTTCTTTCAGGCGCTGCTGGATAAGGCCAATATCATCAATGGCGCCGCGAACGGTAGTACCAATATTGGCGAAAATAATCGGATGCTGCTCTTTATCCAGCGTGATTTTTTTAATTAAATCGTCGTAATCCACTTCACCATTCGGCAGCGATTCCACCAGCCGTGACTTGATGCGCAGCAATTTAACAATTTTGGCCACCGAGTAGTGGGTATCCTTTGAATAATAGAGTGTGCCATCAGGGAAAATTTCACGGCCAAGATAGCAGCCAAACATATTGCCTTCCGTACCGCCGTTCGTTACATAGCCCCAGCTTTTTTCGAACGGAATTTTGAACAGGTGAGCAAAATATTCCATCACTTCTTTTTCAAAATCAAAGGAGTTCAACAGATAATTACAATATTCACTCCAGTCCCCACAGTTATTGATTGAAAAGCGCATAAAGCGTTCGAGGTTGGTGTAGTTGAAATCCGCTGACTCAGGATACCCGATATTAAAATATTGGTTTTTTACACAGTACGACCAGAAAGCATCCAGCTTGTTTTGATCTTCAATAGATAACGTCATTTGCTATTCCTTCTTTCGGTTAACGGATAAAGTAACGTTTTTATTTTTCATCCAGATAAAGGATGTCGACGCCTTTTTTGCTGCGTCCTGCGGCAACGAAGCAGAAAAGGGGAATGGTAATCATGATCATGACGACGCCCCAGAACATGGAGTCCGTACCGGATCCGAGCATGGCGAAGATGCTGTAGATCATCCCGATAACAACCATCACGCTGTAAAAAATAAAGCTGCGTCCACGGTTCATCTTTTTGGATACCATAATAATAGGCAGGGAGATCAGGGCGTACATATAAGGCAGCAGTGAGGCAAAAACCGACATCAGAATGACGGTCTGGAACTGTTTAGCCAGGTTGGGGGAGGCCGTCATCAGTAATACCAGCGTCATCAGTACCCCGGTAAAAATCAGGCTTTTCATTGGGACGTCATTTTTATTTACGTCAGAGAAGAATTTCGGGAAAAGACCCTGTTGAGCCCCTGCGCGAGGTCCTTCCGACTGTAAAATTAACCAGCCAGATATGGAGCCGAAACAGGCAATAATACTCAGCGCAGAGGCGATGTTTCCGGCGGTTTTACCGAACATATAGCGGGCAGCATCGGCGAAAGGCGCAGCGGAGTTCACCAGTTCGTTATGCGGTACCAGCCCCATAATCACGGTACAACTGCCAACGTAGCAGACGGAGGCGATAAGCAGGCCATATACCGTGGCGCGGGGAACGGTGTATTCCGGCTTTTCCACCTGACCGCTGGATACCACCGCAGATTCAACGCCCAGAAAACCCCAGAGCGCGATGGATGCCGCTGTGATAATGGCAGAGGTGTCGCTTTTACCCGTTCCGTTATAGACCTGAGAGAACAGGGTGGGATCGAACCAGAACCAGCCGACGACGCCAATCCCCAGCACCACCACCAGCATGCAGCTGGCCGTAAAGGATTGTGCCCGTCCGGCGACGCGCGCGCCGAAGCTGGCCAGCACAATAAACCCCCACAGGATGACAATTGCCACGACGCTGCCGATTGACGGGTTTTTCAGTTCAGGGAAGAAATAGCTGAGATAACCGACCCCGGCTACCAGTAATGCCACGTTACCGACCCAGGCGCTGATCCAGTAGCAAACAGTGGTCTGAAAGCCGATAAAAGGGCCGAAAGCATCACTGGCGTAAGCGACAATGCCTCCGGTACGTGGAGTAATCAGACTCGTCTTAGAAAAAACCAGTGCTAAGGCAATAACACCTATTATGGTGAAGAGCCATCCCCACAGCGAAATATAACCAACCCCGGCAAGGTTAGTCGGTAGCATAAATACCCCTGACCCCATCATATTTGACGCGGTCACCAGCGTTAGTGCTACGACGCCCATCTTATGTGCTTTAGCCGCACTCATGGTTCCCATATTGAATGTCCTGTAGTCGTTGCCATAAAAAAGTGATAACCAGGGGGATATCACCGAGATGCAGTGATTCTAAGAAAGCAGGTGCGGGATTTTTAGAGGATGAAGGGAATAAAAGGCACGTTATGTATTTTGCGGCTGAAAAATAGCGCGAATTTTATACAAAATATAACTTAATGACTCCGTCCCCTTTTTTATTTACTTTATTTTGTTGTGGGTGGGTAACTTGTCTCATTTTTTTATTTATTAATTAACATTAATTTCACATGGCGAAAGTGTGTTTAATTTACAGTTGTTATATTGACAGTTGTGCGCTGTTTCATGCACCCTTTGATAACAGCTTATTAAAATAAATGGCGACAAAAGTTTAATATTCAATTTATTTTTATAAATGTCAGGGTGATATGTCGAGAAAAGAGCGTATTTATATTCAGGGGCTGCCGCAGCTTATACAGCTAAAAGGGCATAATCATGATTTTATCTTTATAGATAAGAAAGATTGTGATGTTTTTCTTAATAGCCTTGATCGGGCGTTAGCACTCTATTCCTGCGCGCTGCATGCTTACTCCCTCCATGCAAAAGAATTTTTTCTGCTATTAACCCCCGGGAGTAAAGAGGATCTTAGCCGGCTGGTGCAGCATATCGGACGCAGCTATGTCCGCTATTTTAATCAAAAATATCATCGCAGTGGCGCGCTATGGGAAGGGCGCTACAACAGCTGCCTGATTGAACCGGGCGCTTATTTCCTCCTGGTCCAGCAGTTTGTTGACAGTGCGGGATCAGATAAGTCGGCCTTATCAAACGGCAGTAGCTACCCGCATTACACTGGTGGGGAGCCCATCGCCCGCCTTACTGCCCATGAAGAATATGCAAAACTCGGGAAAACCCACGCCGATCGGGCGGCACAGTACCGTCGCTTTATGCAGATCCCGCTCAGTGCAGCGGTGTCCGAAAAAATTAAACACAGCCTCAGTCAGAACTGTGTGCTGGGAACGCCGCAATATTGCCAGCAGCTGGAGATGTTTCTCCACCGCCGGGTCAGACCGCGCCAGTGTGGTCGACCCAGAAAGTATTATCACAGTCAGGTAATGGATTGGGTGTGGCTTGAAAGTCAGGCGTCTCAGCTGCTGCAGCGTTACTGCTATCAGGAAATACGCCTGCCTCTGCTGGAAAGAGAGGGGGAATTAAAACGCATTCCTGATTTTGCCCAGGGGGACGCGGGGGCGTGTCGGATTACCGCAGGGCACCCGACGTTATTGCGTCGTGAGGGAACGCTGGGATGCCTGCATGCCATAGAAGCGCACCGGGATTTACAGTCAACCAGCAAGCTCTGGTATCTGGGGACTATGTTTCGCCTGCGGAAAGATGAGCACGCCCCTGTTGAACAGTATCAGCAGCTCGGCGTAGAGGCCTTTGGTTATCCCCGGGTGGATATCGAGCTGGAACAGTTCATCATGCAGTATGATTTTTTTAAATCCCTGCGGCTGGACAGCCATATAGAATTGAAAATCAATACGCTGGGAGGCGCCAGGGAGTTTGCCGCGTTTCGCCAGGCGTTACGTCAGTACTATCAGCCCTTTATTTCTTTCTTCCGTGCGCAGTGGATAGACTGGCTGGCTGACAGGCCGGAAAAGCTGCTGCAGTCCTCCGACAGCCTGCTGGCGACGTTGCAAACCCAGGCGCCAGAACCTGGCCGCTTTATCTCGGTATCCTCCCAGGAACGCTTTACCGTTTTAACGGATTCACTGACCCGGGCAGGCATCCCATTTGTGGTGGATAAAACGCTTTATCCGGCCAATGCCTACTGCCATACCCTTTTTGAGTGGCACAGCGACCGGCTGGAGGAGGGAAGCCTGCTGTGTCGCGGCGGCCGCTACGATGGCTGCGCCAGTGAACTCCTCGGGCGGGAGATTTTCGCCTTTGGTTTCGCCTTTATGCTGGAGCCACTGATGCGTCTTCAGCAGTTAACACGTAAAAGCAGGCTGCAGCCGCGAATGACTGATGTGGTGATTATCTCATGTTCATCGACGGGGAGGGCGTATGCGCTGGCGCTCGGACGCAGGCTGAGAGCCGCCTTCCCACAGTTGAGCATCGTCAACGACTGTTCTGAGATGCGTATCACCGCGTCGAAACGTAACGCCGAGCGGCAGGGAGGGCGGTTTATTATTATTGTGCCGGAGGACGCATCCGGTGGAGAGCTGGAAATCTACGATAACGATCGCCACCTGAAGCAGTCCGGCAGTGCCAGTACTCTGATCGGTATGTTAAGTCAGAGTCTCAATCTGTAAGCCACCCGGATCTTATCCCTGGCGCGCGTGCTCTGCCGCCTGACGGAACAGCGCATCATCCGGGCGCACCCCGGTATACAGTGCAAACTGCTCGACGGCCTGAATGGCAAACACTTCAGAACCGACGATCGTGGTTTTGTTCCGGGCGCGGGCATAGCGCACCAGCGGCGTCAGTTCAGGCAGGGCGACCACCTCGAAGACCACGCTGGCAGCGTCCACGGTGGCCTGATCAAACGACAGCGCATCAGCATCCGCACCACCAGCCATGCCGGTAGGGGTGGCATTGATCAGCAGTCCGGGCTGTAATCCATCAAGGCTGGCACGCCATTCAAAACCGTATAGTGCAGCGAGCTCACGGCCCCGGGTCTCATTACGTGCAACGATCACTCCCTGACTGAATCCGCTGTCTTTTAAGGCACAGGCAACGGCTTTAGCCATACCGCCGCTACCGCGCAGTGCGAATGTCAGCCCGGTATTGACCTGATACTGCTTCAGCAGGCTGACGATGGCGATATAGTCAGTGTTATACGCCTTCAGATAGCCATCCGTATTGACGATAGTGTTCACCGAGCTGATGGCGCTGGCAGAGGCATCCAGTTCGTCCAGCAGGGGGATACACTGCTCTTTAAACGGCATAGAGATAGCGCAGCCACGAATACCCAGCGCCCGCACGCCGCCGATCGCCGCTGTCAGATCCTCAGTCGTAAAGGCTTTATAGAGGTAATCAAGATCGAGAGCGTCGTACAGATAATTATGGAAACGGGTGCCAAAGTTGCCTGGGCGCGCCGCCAGTGACATACAGACCTGCGTGTCTTTGTTCAGATATCTGGTCATAGCATCGTCTCTGAAAGAAAGGGGGCTACCAGCATGGACTAAAAATGACGGGATTAAAAACGGCAGAATGGGCGGATGCCTTTCCCCTTTTCCGGCGTTGGGCGAGAAAAAACTAAATTTATTAAATTTGTTGATAAAAATCCGTTCAACACAGTTTTATTCAACATTTTGTTTAATTTATCCCAAGTGAATGCTAATTTACAGCCTCTGTTCCCCTGTTGAGTGAGTCCGAGCCATGACGGAAAAAGCCTATTACCACAGCGACAGGCTTGCAATGACCGCCGAGGTCCTGCGCTGTGAACCGGATGACAGCGATCATTACCGGGTTATTCTCTCTTCCACACTGTTTCATCCTCAGGGCGGCGGCCAGCCCGCCGATCGGGGGACGCTGGGCGGCGCAGAGGTGGTGAAAGTCAGTCAGGAAGAGGGAGAGGTGGTCCACCTGCTGGCAACGCCGTTACCTGTCGGGCCGGTGACTCTCCTCGTCGACGGAGAGGTGCGTAAACGTCACACCCGGATGCATTCTGCAGGGCATCTGATCGGCGTCGCCGGTGAACAGTTTGGCTGGCATGCCACCAAAGGCGATCACCGCCCCGGTGCCGGACGGATAGTTTTCGCCCCCGGAATAGCGTCGGAACCGGTGGAGAGAGACGCGCTGGAGCAGCTGACGCGTGCGCTGGTGGCAGCGGACCTTCCCCGGGTTCTGAGTGAGCAGGCAGGACTGCGCAAAGTCACCTGGGGCTCACTTCCCGCCTTTGCCTGCGGCGGCACACATGTGCTGACCACCGCGCAGGTTGGCCGGGTGCATATCACCGGCGTTAAAGAGAAGAAAGGGCAACTGTCCGTCCAGTACGAAGTGGAAGGCGACTAGCCACGCAGTGCGGTCGCGGCCGTTTGCAGCTGTTCGATGCTGCTGGTCGCCCCGCCGCAGACAATCACCAGCAAATTTTGATACGCGACGAGCTGCGGATGTGCCTCGTAGAGCACCGCCAGACTTGCCCCGCAGGCCGGTTCCACCAGTATGCGGTGATCGTCAAGAAAGCGCAGGCAGGCGTTGACTGCCGCCCGATCCGATACCCGCAGACTGTGTACCGGATGTTCGCTGGCGCAGCGCAGTGCCTGGTCACAGACCCGTTTTGCGCCCAGCGATGAGGCGATGCTGTGAATACCGTCCAGTTCGACCGGGTGTCCGGCTGCTATTGCCGCGTGAAAAGAGGCGGCCCCTTCGGTTTCCACCGCCAGCACGGGTACATCCTGCCAGCCGTTACGCTGCAGCCCTGCCACCACACCGGCCAGCAGGCCGCCGCCGCCCACCGACAGTACCACGGCATCAGGCCGGACGCCGCTCTGCGCCACTTCATCAATCATGGTGGCATGCCCCTGCCACAGCAGCGGATCGTCAAAGGGGTGCAGAAACGCATCCTGCGTAGTCAACAGTGACAGCGCGTGCTGATTCGCTTCCTGCCAGGAGCTGCCGTGGACAATCACCTCCGCCAGCTCCTGTTGCAGCAGCTGCTGCGCCCACAGGGAGGTGGTTTCCGGCACCACTACGGTGACGGGGACGCCCAGATGCCGTCCTGCCCAGGCCACGGCCAGCCCGGCATTGCCCCCCGATGAGGAGACAAAGCGACGCGCCCCGCGGTGCTGCCATGTTTCACACGCCAGACCGATGCCGCGAATTTTGAATGACCCCGGCGGCTGTAACGCCTCCATTTTCAGCAGCACGTTGCGGCCGGTCAGCAGGCTCAGCGGGCGGGAGGTGAGGAGTGGGGTGGCAATATGCAGGCTCATGACGGACTCCCGGGCTGCTGTTCATCACGGATTTCATCCAGATAGTTGTAAATGGTATAGCGGGTAACGCCGAGGGCAGCTGCGGCTTTTTCAATACCGCCTTTCACAATAAACATGCCGCGTTCCTGCATTTTTCGTACGGCCGCCAGCTTGGCCTGTTTACGTGAATGGCGCAGGTCGCTGTTCAGCTCGCTGAGCGAGTCAGCGATAATATCGGCCATCAGCTGCGCCATATCGGCCCCCTCCTCAGCCGCAGCTGGCGGGCTGTCTGTGCTGTTCAGCAGGCTGTCGAGGCAGCGCCTGGCCGCCAGCAGCTCACTGTTATCGGTATTTATACAAAGTGCAGCAAACGCCCGCCCGCTACTGTCGCGGTACAGCGCCGTTGCGCTGCGTAGCGTCTGCCCCTGCCTGCCGCGGGTGGGGTAGTCCGGGATCACCGTAGGGGTAGTGTCATCCACCGGGGATGTCTCGTTAATTAACGCCCGCAGGCCCTGATCTTCAGCGGGGACAGCCAGTACCGGGCTGCCTTCTTTCCGGCCGGTAACGTGGCCGTTGGCAATGGCCAGCACGGATTGTTCCGGGTGCTCCAGGTCGTGCAGGACAATTTCTGTATTGCGGCCGACGACGCTGCCCAGTGCCGTCACGGCAGCGTGCAGGGTTTGCAGGATCAGGGCGCGCTCATGGCGGATATCAGGAGAAGGGGCGGACATAATATCTCGGTGGTAAAGGGGACTGAGTGAGCAGAATATCAACACATTGTATGGTTATCAACAAAGTGTTGATTTATTGGCGGCAAGCAGCAGCTTGCAAAATTGCCAGCCGCTGATTATCTTAATGGCCATAAGGTGATGGTGTTCCACCTTTCCCAACCGCCCGACTGTCCGGGCTGATGACGCCTGATAACCCTGACGCTTTGACGAGGTCGGTGTTTTCAGGCTGTGCTAAATCTGCCTGCTGGCACCTTCCTCTTTACCCTGAGGATCTTATGCTGAAACCTTTACTGGCCGTCATGATCGGCGGCTGCGCGGGCTGTGTCATTCGCTGGCTGCTGGCCGTGCGGCTGAATGCCCTGTTTCCCAACCTGCCACCCGGCACGCTGCTGGTCAACCTGATAGGCGGATTTATCATCGGGGCCACGGTGGCGTGGTTTGTGCGCCACCCGGGCATCGATCCCGCCTGGAAGCTGCTGATCACCACCGGCCTGTGTGGCGGTATGACGACGTTTTCCACCTTTTCACTGGAGGTGGTCACGCTGATGCAGTCCGGCAGCTATCTGTGGGCCATGGCGTCGGTGCTGATCCACGTTATCGGATCGTTGCTGATGACGTTTGCCGGTTTCTGGCTGATCTCGGTGCTGTTTTAGTCTCAGCTGGCCAGTGCGCTGGCGCTGGCCGGGTCAAACAGTGACAGGCTCTCTATCTGATCCAGCATAATCACTTTGCGGAAGGCCATGGCTGACTTCGGCTCCGAATCCAGCGTAATGTCGTGTTCGGCATACCAGCGGCTGTAATTGTGCTCAACGCATAAATTGAGTTTTTTACCGTCGCGGTAGCCACTCAGCATCGGGATCAGCACTACGTTGGCGGTGGCCATATTGTCATAGGAGGCCGCGTGGATCATGCCGATATAGATGCGCCGGGACTTCAGTGTGATCCACGCCAGTTCGCCTTCTTCCATACACTGAAACAGCAGCCCTTCAACGCCGTTGGCGCGGGAGAGCTTTTTATACAGTTTTTTTCGGCCGTTGCTGTCCAAACGGGCACTGCCAGACCAGCTCGAGCGATAAAGGCAGAAGGACACGGCAAAAGCCAGCATGACCACGACCGGTGCCTGAATGCCTAAGAAGCTCCAGGTCATAAATTCGATCTGCCACTGATGATGCAACCCGTCGGCCAGCTGCGGGATGGCGTTGAATAAGGCGGATGCAGCCAGCAGTACCAGCCAGATCAGACCGGTTGCCAGCACGCCCTGCAGAACAAAGATGCAACCGTACAGCGCCACCAGGAAGTAGACATCCCAGCCAAAGGAGCGTTTGATTTTAAAACGGGTGGAAAGATCGCGACTGGTGTACCAGTAGCCGCACACCATCAGCACCATAAAAATTGCTGTTCCCATCTCAGGCCTCTTTTAGCATGTTCACGTGCCGGGCAAAATCCTCATGCACTTCATAACTGGAAAAATTGACCATAGCACAGCCGTCTTCATCAATCAGGATGCGTTCACCCTCCTCAATGGATTCGGCGATATCACGCTGGCTCATCACCTGGAGCAGGGATTCAGGGCTGGAAAACAGGGAACATAAAAAACGGAACATAGTCTCTCCTTTGCGGGTTTCGTGGAAGCCTGGCAGCAGAGTGGCGATTGCGCTATCAGATGAGGGGGAAAGTGCTCACTCAGACATTATCGGAAAATGCGTTGAATTGATCTTTCTTGTGGCCTGGCCTGTTTACCCGCTTCAATCAGGGTGGTAATTTCATACGAATAATCTTATGAGGATAATAACAACATGAAGCAACTGGTCATCGATATTTTAATGAAGCTCGCCAAAATGGATGTGGACACCAAAGAGCTGACAGCCCAGGTCGAGGCCCAATCCCTGCTGATCGCCGCGCTGCTGTTGACGGCAGGTAAAGACGGATCGGCCTCCATTTCCGAAAATATTCAGAACGCCGTGCTGGCGGCATCACAGAGCGGTGACGGTTTTTTACAGACCGATGTGGATCTGCTGTTAACCCATGTTAATCGTCTGCTGGCGGTAACGCGGTTTGTCGATGATGCAGCGGCGACAGAAAACAGCTAACGATAAACCTCCCCACACAGCAGCACCACGTTGGGGCGACGTTTGAGAATGCGTTCGGCCATCTGTTCACAGTCGTACCGGGTGGGATAAATATGCTCTGACACCGGCAGTGCGTCACAGGCGTCATATCCACAGGCACTGACGAGTAATACGAAGCCGATTAACATCACTCACTCCTTTGACAGATTAGGGACTGATTCAAGTATAGGCGACAAGACGAAGCGGGTGTAATCCGCGCGTGCTCGCCTTTGCGGTTTTCATTTTTACCCACCCGCAGCCCGCTTCAGGCTGGCCATTTCAGGAGTGTCACTCATGCTGTTCAAGGGGCTTTCTGCTTTTCCCATCACGCCGACTAACGCGGCAGGTGTGGTAGATATACCGGCACTGGAAAAGGTGTTGCTGCGCTTGAAACAGGCCGGCGTAGACTCGGTCGGCCTGCCTGGCAGTACCGGACTGTATGCCTACCTTAGCGGCGATCAGAAGCGGCGGGCTATTGAGGCCGCCGTGGCCTGTCTGGGGCCGGATATACCGGTCATCGCCAGTGCTGGCGCACTGCGCACCGATGAGGCCTGCCAGCTAGCGCAGGATGCGGAAAGTGCCGGTGCGAAAGGTATTTTACTGGCCCCGGTTTCTTACACTCCCCTGAGTGAAGAGGAAGTGTTTCAGCACTATGCCAGCGTGGCTGATGCCACCGGACTGCCCGTCTGTGTTTACAATAATCCGGGTACTACTCACTTTACCTTTACCCCTCGTCTGCTTCAGCGGCTGGGCTCGCTTCCGCAGGTCCGTTCTGTGAAACAGCCAGGCCATAGCGGTATGGGGGCAGAGGATGTGACGGCGCTTCGCGGGCTGTTTCCAGCGGATTTTTCCGTCGGCTACAGCGGCGACTGGTTTGCCGCCGACGCCTTGCTGGGTGGGGGGGACGTATGGTTCAGCGTCGTGGGTGGGCTGCTACCGCAGCCAGCGCTGGCGTTGACCCGCGCGGCACAGGCGGGAGAGGCAGAGCGGGTCGCCGGGCTGAACCAGCAGTTTGAACCGTTATGGCAGCTTTTCCAGAGCCTGAGCAGTCTGCGTGTGATGTATGCGGCGGCGGATATTCTGGGCATCTGTCAGCCGGTCCTGCCCAGGCCGCTGTTGGCGCTGGATAGTGCAGAGCGCAGGCGGGTTGAGCAGGTACTGAAAGATATGCCCAACGTAGTGTGAATGCTCAGAAATGGCCTGGCGCATGTGCCCGGCCATTAAGTGCTGTGTGTGGCAGAATAACTAACGTGAAACCGTAGATGTTGTGGTGGTTGTGGTGCCAGTATTAGAGCCGTCACCGCCGCCTGATGTGGCCAGCGCCACACCCAGCAGGGCAGCAACGACACCGACGCCAACGGCATCTGACGTGCCGTCTGACATGGATGATGCACTGCTTCCTGCTGCCTCACCGGCACCGGTAACGGCCCAGGTGTTGGCACTTCCTGCCAGCAATAGCAGCAGAAAAACTGACTTAGCGTATTTCATTTTAGGATCCTCGGGCATGGGGACAGCAGGTGCTGCCGGGGAAGAATAATCAGATTTGAGAGGCGGTGACAGGGGCATCTTACGGCGGTTTCGGACCGGCTCCAGCGACCGTGGCGGGGAAAAAGATCCAGTCAATACTGTCCTTTTATGACCGTCATCAAACGGTCATCTTCACTGTCGCGCAGCCCGCCGCGCAGAATAAGAACTTTCTCCTGTCAGGTACGGATAAGGCTGGTTGTGAAACGTGGCCGCCGATAGCTGGAATCACCGTCTCATTTTCAGAATATTCTTTCCGCCCGCTGAGTCGCGCGTTCTTCCTTCCTCGTTATTTGCGATTAATCCTGGTTTTCGCCAAACAGAGCAGGTTTTTAAGCACTTGTTAAGTCAGTTATGGCCTACTGGAGACTGCCGCGTTGAACTGAGGGGAAGTATGTTGCTATCCGCACTGTCATATATCAAAGATAAGACCGGCTATTTGCAGGAGTTTATTGCCGACCCGCGCAAGACCGGGACCATTGCCCCGTCGTCAAAGGCCTTATGCAAGACCATGTCCGATGCCGTGGACTGGCAGCACAGTCTGCGCATTGCCGAGCTGGGTGCTGGCGACGGCGTGTTAACCCGCCATCTGCTCACCCGCATGCGCCCGGACGCCACGCTGCTGACCTTTGAGACCAACCCACGCTTTCATCCGCGACTGATGGCACTGGAAGACTCGCGTCTGCAGGTCAGCGGTGAATCGGCAGAAACGCTGAACGGGCAGTTTGATGCCATTTTTTCCGGCCTGCCGCTGCTGTCGCTGCCCCATGACGTACGCCACCGTATATTGCAGCAGGCGGCCTCACAGCTTAGTGCCGACGGCGTGTTTGTTCAGTTCCAGTACACTTCTCTCTGTGAGCCGCTGCTCTCCGGTTATTTTGCCTGGAACCGGACGCGTGTGCTGGCGAACCTGCCGCCGGCCTGGGTCTATCGTGGTCACTCCCTGTCGCAAATCCCCTGGGCCAGTCGCGGAAAATGAGATAGATCCGACTCTGGCGGTCGATTACCGTAGCTTTGCTATGCTTAATCTTTAACCCAAGAGGAGGAAGTAATGAGCACTGATGATGTAGTGATGGTTTCAAGTGAAGAAGAGGTGTGCAATATCATTGGGAAAGCGGTTGTCGATCTGAGTATTACAGGGCAGCCGGTTAACAAATCCACGCTGGGCTTAAAGCTGCTGGCGATGGCGGATCAGGATCAGGATGACGAACGCATTTTACTCTACTGGATTGCCCGTCGGGCAATTAATCAGCCGCAAAAATTTGCGGAGGCACGGTTCTGATAACCTGCCAGTAACCGGTACGTCTGCGACCGGCTATCAGCGGCCGTTCAGGAAGGATCTGAACGGCCATGATATCAGGTCAGACGCCTGAGTCCGGGGATGCGATCCAGTACAGCAACCAGCAGCGCTGACAGGGCATAGCAGACCAACGCTACCAGCGGGATGCTAAATGCGGAGTTGTAGTTCTCAAAGTTCATTGGCCAGACACGCAGTACGGTTTCCAGTACCAGCATATGAATAAAGAATACCCCCACACTCAGCCTGGCCAGATGGCGAATGACCCGATTTGTCCGTCGTGAAAAGCGCAATGGCGCATTCAGCAGCATAAAGAAGCAGGCCAGCGCCAGCACCACTATCGTCGGAGCGGAATAAAACAGAAAAATATCGTTAGGTTCACCAATGCTTTTCGACAGGGAATAGCCCATCGCAGCGGTTAATACCGCACTTAAAATAAAGATAATACTGGCGATAGTGACCTTCGGGGCCAGTTTATAGCGGCGAACCACCCCGCCAATAATATAGAATCCGGAAAGGTAGATCACCATATCAATATTGCTGATGGTGGGCGCAGGATGATTTTCCAGCACGCTCTCTTTAAAATGGTCAAACAGCATGTACACCGATGCCAGTGCAAACCACAGGGTAAGAATGTAGTTAATACGCTGCCTGCTACCGTGCTGGATAAAGGTGTTCAACAGCGGGGTGACCAGGAACAGCAGGATCAGGGTATAGATAAACCACAGGTGATCGTAGGCCGGGGTGCTGAGCAGGTCGAGCAGGCTGAACGAAGTCGCACTGCCATTCATTTTTCTGTCATAAATGAAATAGATTACTGTCCATAAAACAAGGGGGATCAGTAAATTGAGGACGCGCGTTTTCAGCGTGCTTAATAAAGATTCTGTTTTATTTAGCGATATATAACCGGCAATCAATAAATACAGGGGGAACGAAATTCGCCCCAGCACGTCATACATTACCGCAACCGACCAGGCCACATGAAAAGAGCTGAAGGGTATCGCTGCCGTATGAAGCAGAATAACCAGATAGGTGGCGATGAGCGTTAAAATTTTAATATTGAGCGTTTTCAAACAACGGATTCCTTTGCCAGAGGGCTACACTGCATGGCATCTGCAGGTGTTCACTTGCTCTAAAGGTAACATATCCACGTTAAAGTCCGATGCTTTACTGCAAAAATCTCCGCCGGGTCAGCTACGCTGCTGATTGACCGTGATTTCCGGCGCGCAGGCTTCGTCGGGCCGGATGAGGCGAAACTCGGCTTTCCCCTTGTGAACATAGATACAGGCGCGGCCTGCATCGCCGCCGTCCTGCTCCTGTGATAAGGAGATCACGATTTTCTCTGCCGTGGAAAAGGGCGTAAAAAGGCTGGATACCGCGATCAGCATCAGCGGAATGAGGGCAGTGAATGGTGTTTTATCGCGGAAAGGTTGCATTGCGTATGCCCTCCATTAGCCTTTGAATGTCATAGCCAATAAGTGCAGGCCACCCTGACTTTTCGCATTACGACCGTTGCCTGCAATAAGGCTGAAGCAATATCGGCGTTTAGGGGGGCGTATCTCTATGGGAATACTCTTAATTCATCTGGATCTGAAGTAAAGGCGGAAACTAACGGGTCTCCGCCAGCGTTCCCAGGGATTAATGCTGCGAAAACTGATGCTTGATATGCTGATAGAAGAATGAGCCTTTAGACGGTGCGGCCATAAAAAAATGCCAGGTGGTCAGTGGTACATCGCGGTAGGTCCAGGTGCCCTGGTCCAGTAACTGCACTTCCAGGATTCGTTTTTCGGCATCGTAACCGACAGAGTGAATCGCAGATGAGGCTACCATTTGGCGTTTCATATCCCCTCCCTTACTGAATTGCGGTGATTAAAATTTAATCTATTTGCGCAGTTTTGCCTTGTCTGAAATCAAAGATAGGGAGTCTTAAGCACAGAAAGATCATGGCAGGGGATGAAAGGGGAAGCGGAGGGAAAAAATAAGCCTCGGGAAGTGGGAAACCCACGAACACTTCCCGAGGCCATGCAAATGCATAATTCGTTACGGGCCCACTGTACCCGCATCTGCAAACTTGTACAACATTATTTTTTTGTACAGGTTTGTACTGGGAAGAACAGGCAAAAAGAGTGACGCAGGGCGGTCTTACTTGCTAAAGTGCGGGCTACACTGACTTAGCGGAATGAGATATGTCGAACGAAATTGCACACCCGTCCAACAGCCCGAAGCAGGCAGCCTTACAGCTGGTGATTGAACTGGTCCGCGCGGGGAAATTAAGCCCACTGCAGGGCGATGCGGCCAATATGATCTCGATCTATGAGCAGTTTAAAACGCACTTCGAAGCGGAAAAACATAAACACGCGTCGGACTCTGCTATTTCCTGAGTCGCCTTACCGGCCATCAGCACTGGCTACGGGCGTCAGCCCGTAGCCGGGCAGGATCACCTTTTACTGATCCGGTCGAAATAGAGCAGGCTGACGCCAATACCCTGATAGTCCCCCTGTATATTTTTACCCAGCCCTACCTGTTGCTGCCCCTGTAATGTCACCACATACGGCGAATTCTGCTGCACTTCAGTTTGCAGTTCCTGATAGAGCGCCGTCCGTTTTTTGACATCGCTTTCTGCCGCCGCAGCACGCGTTTTAGCACTCAGCTCAGGAATATTCCAGCCGACGCGCCATGCGAGCGTTTTAGGACCCCCCGCCACGTTATAGGCGAAGGTACTGGCATTGCTGTTGGCGTCCACGTAATCCGCCCCCCAGTAAATGAAAATTGACTGGAAGTGACGCCCACGCATCTTTCCCCACAGTTCTGACTCCGCCACCGGCTCAATATCGAGCTGAATGTCGGCTTTGGCAAAGCTGGCCTGCAGCGCCTGCGCCACATCACTGTAAGGGGGTTGATTAATAATGGTCAAAGAGAAGCGGGTGCCGGGCTTAATTCCCCCCTTAGCCAGGATAGCTTTGGCCTTCGCCACATCGTAGTGGAAAGGCTGGTTAGTCAGTGCGCCGTCAAAACCGGCCGGCAGGAAGGTCTGATGCGTCTGGTACTGACCTTTTAGCAACTGCGTGGACAGGCTGTCATAATCGACCAGCCAGCGTGCCGCCTGCCATAGTGCCGGGTTACCCAGCGCCGGTTGCTGTTTATCCTGGGTGTTGAAGCCGAGGTAGTAAATCAGGCTGGAAGGGTAACTGGCGACGCGCACATTGCTCTGGTTTTTCAGCGTGGCAAACTGGTCCGCACCCAGATCGTAGGCGACATCCGCATCCCCTTTTTCCAGCAGCAGCCGGCGCGAACCGGCATCGGTGACGCTTTTCAGTATCACCCGCTGCAGATGCGGGGCAGGTCGGGCATGAGGACTCTTTTCCAGTACCAGCGCCTGCTGCGGTAGGTACTTACTGATGGTAAAGGCACCACTTCCCGCTGAATGAGTACGCAGCCAGGCATTGCCATAATCCTGCTCACTGACGTGCTTTTTGACCAGCCTGCTGTCGACCGTTGACGCAACGGGTGAGGTGAGCAGACGCAGCGCCAGATCCTGACCAATGTCGGACACCCAGCGCAGTTCAAACTCAGTATCACTTAGCCGGGTGAACTGCGCGTCAATGTTTTTCGGCGTCCAGCCAAATTCCCCAAGAATGAACGCCGGCGTTTTGTTGAGCTTCACCGCTCGCGTGAGTGAGTAAATCACATCGTCGCTGGTGACCGGGTTGCCGCTGGCGAACGTTTGCCCGGGCCTGAGCGTGAACCGCAGACTGCGCTCCGTGCTGCCGGTTTGCCACTGGCTGGCCAGCGTCGGTGACAGGCGGCGCTCATTGCCGATCTCGGGTGACACCAGCGTCTGATAGACATTGCGCAGGCTGCTGTTGCTGACGGTTTCAAAACTCTCCGCCGGATCGAAGCTGATGATGCCATCAAGCGAGATGGCCACCACCAGCGTATCAGCAGGGGTCGCGGCCAGGGCGGCATGGCTTAACGCCAGCGTGCTGGCAAGGAGCAGGGGAATGAGGTTACGCATAAAAAAAATAGTCCTGAATCGGGAGGGATATCAGGACTATAGGCGGATAGCATGCGATCGGAAATGCCGGTTTTGACTATGGTTAGCTGATAAAAACACAACCCGAAGGGGGAGCCGCAATCCGGCCCCCCGCAACCTGGCAGGGTGAGCGATTAACCAACGATCCGCCCCTGCGCCATCTGCACGGCGCGATCGCACATATGGTCGATAACATCCGGATCGTGGCTGACCAGTACCATCGTCAGATTGTCCTGCTGCTTCAGCTGATTGAGCAGGTTGAGGATCTCCGCCTGCACTGACATATCCAGTGCGGAGGTGGGCTCATCCAGCAGCAAAATTTTCGGTTCCAGCAGTAGCGCACGAACAATGGCGACGCGCTGACGCTGGCCGCCAGAAAGCTGATGCGGGTAACGGTCGGCCAGCGCCGGATCCAGCCCGACGTGGCGGAACCCCTGGTTGATACGGTCGTTAATATTTTCTGTCTTGATCAGCTTTAACGGCTCTGCCAGCGTCCGGCGCAGGCGATGACGCGGATGCAGTGAGGCATAGGGGTCCTGAAATACCATCTGCACGTCACGCCTGAGCTGGCCGGTGAAGGGCTTACCTGGCTGTGCCTGATGGCCCGCCAGCTGCATCCCGCCCTGCCAGTGGGGGTTAAGACCGGCCATCACCCACAGCAGCGATGATTTGCCGCAGCCGGAAGGGCCGACCAGGCCAAAACATTCGCCCGGGCTCACCGACAGCGTGACATCATGCACCACGGTGCGCAGATCGTAACCCTGCTTATGGGCCACGCTCAGTTGGGATAAATCAATCATGCTTTAGCCCCCCGGCCAGCGCGTCACGATCCAGTACCGGCAGCGGCTGGCCGCGCGTCAACTTACTCGGGCGGCACGACCACAGTGTGCGGGTGTAAGGGTGCGTGGCGTGAGGAAGATCGGCGGCGGGTAATTGATCCAGCACGTCCCCCTGGTACATCACCATCACGCGATCGCAGTGTTCGGAAACCTGCTGCAGATCGTGGCTGATCAGCAGCAGGCCCATATCACGCTGTTCCACCAGGTTGCGGATCAGCCCCAGCACCTGATCGCGCATGGCGTGATCGAGCGCCGACGTAGGCTCATCGGCGATCAGAAAGCGGGGTTCAGCGATCAGCGCCATCGCCAGCATCACGCGCTGGCCCATCCCGCCCGAAAGCTGGTGTGGATAGCGCTTCATTTGCTCTGCGGGCTGGGGCAGGCCCACCGCCGCTAACATATCGCAAACCTTCTCTTTTATTTCAGTCCGCGAGAAGCGGCCATGCAGCCTGAGCGGCTCTGCCACCTGCCAGCCGATAGTCCGCAGCGGGTTAAGGGCATATTTCGGATCCTGCATTACCATGCCGAGCTCGCTGCCGCGCAGCTGGCTCCATCGCCGCTCAGTCAGCGTCAGGGCATTCTCCCCGGCGATGCTTAACGTTCTGGCCTGGATCTGCAGTGACGGCGCCAGCAGCCCCATCAGTGCGCGCGCGGTCAGAGATTTACCGGAGCCGGACTCGCCGACCAGCGCCACCCGTTCGCGGCCCAGTGTAAAGCTGATATTTTTTACCAGCGCAGTGCCGTCAGCACTGCTGATCGTTAAACCATCTGCGACAATTTGTGCAGAAGAATCAGTTGCCATTTCGGGTATCCAGTCGGTCACGCAGGCCGTCGCCTGTCAGGTTAAACGCCAGGCTGGCGAACAGAATAGCGCCACCGGGTACGGCGGCGACCCACCACTGGTCAAAGATGACCTTGCTACCTTCCGCGACCATCGATCCCCATTCCGCAGTGGGCGGCTGAATGCCCATACCGAGGAAGCCAAGTCCCGCAGCAGAGAGGATAATGCCACCCAGGCTCAGCGCCGCACGCACCACGGCGGTGGGCAGGCACAGTGGCAAAATATGGCCGAACATCAGGCGCAGGCCGTTGATGCCCTGCATGCGTGCGGCGGCGAGATAGTCACTGCGGCGCAGCGCCAGCGTTTCTGCACGGGCCTGGCGGGCAAAAGGAGGCCAGCTGGTCAGCGCCAGCGCCAGCGCACCGTTCATCAGGCCCGGCCCCATCATGGCCACCAGGGCCAGCGCAATCACCAGATTGGGCAGTGAGAGGAAAATATCGGTGATACGCATCAGGACGCGTTCGCTCCAGCCGCCGAGATAACCGGCGCTGATGCCAATCAGCATTCCGACCGGAATGGTCAGCACCAGGATCAGCGATACCAGCATCAGGGTCGGACGAGCGCCGTAAATCACCCGGGAGAGCAGGTCGCGGCCAAAGCCGTCGGTGCCAAGCCAGTGGCTGGCAGAGGGAGGCATCAGACGCGCCGCCATTTCCTGGGCATTGGGGTCAAACGGGGCCAGCAGTGGCGCAAACAGGGCAGCAAAGATCAGCAGACCTACCAGGCTCAGGCCCACGATCAGTGTCACATTGCGGCGGGTACGTCGCGCACGCGGTTTGACGCTTGCAGCATCAGAGAGAGATTGCGTCATCGGGTTCTCGGGTCGGTCAGATAAGTTAACGCATCCGCCAGCGCATTGATGGCGATAAAACAGCCGCCGATCAGCAGGGTGGAGCCGAGGATCGCCGGGGTATCGGAGGCGAACAGCGCGGTGGTCATATAGCGCCCGACGCCGGGCCAGGCGAAGACGGTTTCCGTCAGCACCGACCCTTCCAGCAGTGTGGCGTAGGAGAGTGCCAGCACGGTAATCAGCGTTCCACGCACGTTAGGGAAGATATGCAGCAGCAGAATACGTCCGCGACTGGCCCCTTTGGCCCGTGCCAGCGTGACATACTCTTTGCTGCTCTCTTCCAGTAACGCCGCGCGCAGCAGGCGGGTAATGGTGGCCATCGACAGCAGCCCCAGCACCACAACTGGTAGCCACAGGTGTGCGATGGCATTGCGGAACATCTCACGGTCACCGGACAGCCAGCTGTCAATCAGCACCAGCCCGGTCTTCGGCTCCAGAGTGTAAATCCAGATATCATCCAGACGACCCGGTCCGGCAGACCAGTGCAGTACGGCATAAAACAGCAGCAGCCCCAGCAGCCCCAGCCAGAATACCGGCACCGAGTAGCCGAGCAGAGAGATCAGACGGGCGACGTTATCCAGTACGCTTCCCGGTTTCCATGCTGCCAGCAGCGCCAGCAGAATGCCGAATACGGCGCCGAAGATCATCGCGCAGGTGGCCAGCTCAATGGTCGCCGGGAAAGTGCGCAGCAGATCGCTGGCAACGGGCTGATTAGTGATGCTGGAGATCCCGAGATCGCCACGTACCAGATGTTCGAGGTAGTGCCAGAACTGCACCGGCACGGGCTGATCGAGCCCGAGGCTGGCCCGGACCTGGGCATAAGTGGATTCGCTGGCATGATCGCCAGCAATTTGCAGCACCGGATCGACCGGAGACAGATGAGACAGGGCAAAGGTGAAAACCAGCAGTCCGAGCAGTGTCACCACCAGTGAAAGCAGGGCACTGAGTGCCCCACCGCTGCGGCGCCAGAAAAGCCGGGCAGAAGGCCCGGCGCTGTGTTCGGATACCGCCATTACTTAGTGACCTGGCTGTAGTAGACCATATCCGGGTTGATCCCCTGCACGTACCCTTTCAGGTTATCGCGCATGGCCACCAGATTACGGGCCTGCATGCCAATGACATACGGAGAGCTCTTCTGCACTTCGCGCTGCATGTTTTCATACAGTTCGACGCGTTTCGATTTATCGGTTTCTGCCGTCGCGGCTAGCGTCTGTTTACTCAACTGCGGAATATGCCAGTTAGAACGCCATGCCAGGGTTTTACTACCATCTTCAGGGTTGTAGGCAAAGGCGGCGGCGTTAGTGTTGGGATCAAAGTAGTCTGCCCCCCAGGCATTCAGGGTCGCTTCATACTGGTGTGCCTTCACGCGGGTCGCCACTTCGGAGCTGATACCTGGCTGTACCTCCACTTTTACCCCACCTTTAGCAAAGCTGGCCTGCAGCGCCTGGGCAATGTCGAGATAAGGCGGCTGATTGCTGACAGACAGCTTAAAGCTGACGTTGGTCAGGCCGGCTTTCTTCAGAATGGCCTTGGCTTTTTCAGGATCATAACTGTAGGGGTTGTCGTTGAGTGCGCCCAGGAAGCCCTCTGGCAGGAACGACTGATGCACCTGGAACTGGCCTTTCAGCAGATCGTTGGCGATGCCTTTGTAATCGAAAAGGTAGCGCGACGCTTCCCACAGCGCGGGGTTTTTCAGCGCCGGATTGGCATCAATATTGAACTGAATGTAGTACAGGGAGGCCATCGGCACCGCGAGGGTTTTCACGCCCGGCTTATTCTTCAGGGAGGCCATCTGGTCAGCGCCCAGATTACGGGCGATATCGGCATCACCCTGTTCCAGCAGCAGACGGCGTGCCGCCGGCTCCGGGACGTTTTTGATCAGCACATTTTTTAATTTAGGTGCCCCGGCCGGTGAGGTCGGGTTGGCGCTGAACAGGACGACTTCATGCGGGATGTACTTGCGGATCTGATACGGGCCGCTGCCTGCGGAATTCAGGGCCAGCCATTTGTTACCCAGATCGCCTTTTTGCTCATGCGCCATGACGGTTTTTTCATCAACAATTGAAGAGACCGGGGCGGCCAGCAGGCTGAGCACGTAGGTTGGGCTGACGTCGGCACTCCAGCGGATCTCTACGTGATTATCATCGATTTTCTTCAACTGGGCGTCGACATTCTCTTTGGTCCAGCCCAGCTGGGTAAGAATAAACGACGGGTCGAGGTTAAGCTTGACCACCCGCGACAGGGAGAAGATGACGTCCTCCGGGCGCAGCGGATTACCGGAGGCGAATTTAGCCCCTTCTTTCAGGGTGAAAGTCATGCTGCTGTTATCGCTGCCCGGTGTCCAGCTGGTCGCCAGCGTTGGCTTCAGGTCGATCGGATTCTGCGGATCGGACTGAACAAGGCGCTGATAGAGGTTAGTAAACGCCTGTACCGAGGTCAGCTCAAAGCCGTCTGCCGGGTCAAAGCTTTTAGCATCATCGATAGACTGGGCGATCACCAGCGTATCCGCAGGCGTTGCGGCAGAAGCCGTAAAGGAGGCGGCCAGTGCCAGTGCAAGAACGGAAGGGACTGCAATTTTCATGACGTTTCCTGAAGTGACGTTTTTCGCGAGTGTAAGGGAACAAGCATTAAGAACAATAGTAGATTATTCGCTATCGTTATGCTGGAAAGTTATAAGGTGAATGAAACAGTTATAAAATTGAATTATGCCCCGACCGCCTGACCACCGAAGTGGCTCCACAGAAGCGGGCTGATACTGAGCAGGTTGTTAAGCATGTGCAGAAAAATGGGCAGTTTCAGCCCCGCGGAAACCAGGCGCGCGGCGCACAGCAGCAGGGAGAGCACCACCAGGGCAATCACCGTTTGCAGATGAGCATACTGGGTGTGCATGGCGGCAAAGATAATGGAGGTCAGTAGGGCGCAGGCCACGCGCTGGCGGGGGGCCCACAGCAGAAATCCCTGAAGAATAAAGCCGCGAAACAGAATCTCTTCAAACACCGGTGCAAGCAGCACCACTGCCACGGTAAAGGCCAGCAGAACGGGCGTGCTGTCGCTGAGCTGTTCGCCAGTCCAGCTCTCCTGACGCAGATAGAGTGACTGACTGGCAATCACGGCCAGCAGCAGGCCGCTGAACAGCAGTATCTGGCCCGGGCGCAGCCTGCCTGGCGGGATGTCGGAATAGTGCCGCAAGTATGCGCGGTAAAGTGGCAGCAGGGCGGCAAACTCCAGCAGGCAGAGGACCGGCATCAGCAACCCCTGGCTTCTTAACGCCGCAAAATGCGGGACGCTGCTGACAAGGACCGTAATGCTGTACCAGACCAGAAAGACGCCAGCGCAAAGCAGGGTGTGATTAACCCGGTCGGTTGAGGGTGTCATGGCGTGGGGTCCGGTAGCCGGTGAAGAGCGCGATGGTAACAAGCACAACGAACGCTGTCGAGACACCAACGGCACCGTGGCGCAAAGTGAAAAACCGGAAGAGCGTGACGCGGAAGGGGCGTTGAGCGTGGCACAGAAGATTAAGAGTCACCGCGCGCGACTGGCGACCAGAAGCGCGCTCAGAGGGTTAACGAATTCTTACTGCCACCAGCGTCATGATGACAGCAAACGTAACAAAAATAGCCAGTTCCATAAGAATCTCCTCTCCGGGGTTTGTCCTGAAATTATAATCTTCCTCTGATTGATTTTTGAGCGATCCGTGCGCTACCAGGGCATGGGCAACCGGCACTGGCCAGGGATTTTGACTGCGCAAAGACGGAGTAATCTGTTAATCTTTTAGGGTAATTGCCGGATATCTATGCAAAGAGAGGAGAACGAACAGTGAAATATTATGGGAAACTGGCTTTGATTGCCGCGCTGGTTGCGCTTTCAGGCTGCCAGTCGGGCAGCAACAAAAGTGCTTCCGCTGCGCCGGTCGATCCTGAGATGGACAGATGCGGAGCCTCTCAGTATCAGCAATATGTCGGTAAGCCGCTGGCATCGGTGTCGTCTTTACGCTTTGACAATGCCGTCCGCGCCATTCCGTATAATTCTGCGGTCACGATGGACTTTAACCTGAATCGTATTAACTTTATGGCCGACCAGCAGGGCAATATCAGCAGTGTCTACTGCGGCTGATGTGGCCTGAACGCTGATGTCACCCGGGGGCGTCCGCTGTGCCGGTCGTCCCTCAGTAATACCACTTCCTTACCCACCACAGACGCAGCCAGATCCCCGGTGCGCTGGTCCAGCCGCTGGTGGTTGCCACCACCTCTCCTTTTGCAATAATGACCAGGGTCGGCATTGCCGTCACGTCCCACCGCGCGGCCAGCTCCCCACGACTGTCGTTCACCACCGGCAGCGTCAGATGATGTCCGTTCAGATAACGTACAATGCTGATGTCATTGCCTGAACGGTTGGCCACTGTCAGTACGCTGGTGCGTTTATCATTTAACTGCATCAGGACCGGCACCGTGTCTTTACAGGCACCACACCAGCGGTCCCAGAACCAGACCAGCAGAGGTTTTTTGTCACTCAGTTCTGCCAGGGTCAGGTCCTGACCGTCTATCGTATGCAGGGGTTGGGTCGAAATGTCGGGAGGAAGGTCCGGTGCGCGAAGCACATCGATCAGGCTGATTAACAGGATCATTAATAAGGCAGGCAGCAGCAGATAAAGGCTTACCTGCTTAAATTGGTGTATCAGTATTTGGTGCCAGTTGCGCATTACCTGTCTCCGCCTGCGTCCGGCGCATATCTTAACGGGGTCAGGGTGAATGGCAATCTTATCGCGTGTAAACATTCGTATAGGAGGAGGGGGAAAGGGCGTGCCTGTCATCTGGCTGCAATCTCAGCGCGATAAGGTCGGGCGGTAAAACAGTGATTTCCTCGTCACTCTGAAAAATATGCAATGCTCGTCTTTCCCGCCCAGTGCGGGATTTTTTTATTCTCTTCGTTCCGTTACCCGGCTACCCGGCCGCGCGAGGCGTCGTACTGTCCAGGATCTGGGCCAGCAAATTGCGATACCCTTCCAGCACTGACGCATCGGCCTCCTGCTCCAGGCGGGCTATCACGTTGGCAATAATCGCTTTATTACTGGGCGATTTTCCGGCCTGCATCAGCTCCATCATAATGGCTTCCAGCAGCTCACTCTCTTTCGGGGCATGAAAAGAGGGGCTGTTAAAATAGTCGGTGATGGCGCGCCCCGCGCCGGGTAGTGGCTGACTCATGGCAAACCTCCACATACGCGCCCTCAGTGGCCGCCCGGGACACTGAGAGATCGGGTTAATTACGCTCACGACACAGAAAAAGCTACCAGAACGGCAGCCTGCCGCCTGTTTAAATGATAAACAGGCGGGGATGACTATTACTCTAGATGGCGGAGAGGGGAATGCCAGTAACAAACAGAAATATTTTCATTTCTGCCAGCGCTAAGCGGGCAGCGCATGATAGGTGGAGATCACTTCGAGAATACCGTTAATCATAAACTGCACGCCCATACAGACCAGCAGGAAGCCCATCAGGCGGGAAATCGCCTCAATGCCGCCCTTGCCAACCAGCCGCATGATGGTGCCGGAACTGCGCAGGGAGCCCCAGAGGATCACGCCAATGGCGGCAAAGGTCAGCGGTGGAGCCAGCATGATCACCCAGGGCTCGAACGGCGTGCCGCTATGAATAGTTGAGGCGGTACTGATAATCATGGCGATCGTCCCGGGCCCTGCGGTGCTCGGCATGGCCAGCGGCACGAAGGCAATGTTCACCGCTTTACGCTCGCTCATCTCATCCATTTTATGGTCGGCTTCCACCGATTGCCCTGCCTGCTGCTGGGGGAACAGCATACGAAAACCGATAAAGGCAACGATCAGCCCCCCGGCGATACGCAGGCCCGGAATAGAGATTCCAAAGGTGTCCATCACCACATTGCCAGCATAATAGGCAACGGCCATGATGATAAAGACATAGATAGAGGCCTGGAGTGACTGCCTGTTTCGTTCTTCATAATTCATGTCACCCGCCAGCCCCAGGAACAGCGCTACGGTGGTTAACGGGTTCGCCAGCGGCAACAGCACCACCAGGCCAAGGCTAATGGCTTTCATCAGTTCTAACATCGCTGGTGTCCTTATGCGATAAACAGGGGAGTTAGCATAATGCCTTATCCCCACAGGGATGCGAAGTGTAACTGCAGTTTAAACATTGGATTAGGCCTTTAGTGGTGCTTATGGCGGAGAGAACGAATAAACAGAAGAGGCGTAAGGGATAAGGTAAACAAAAAGTTAAATGTATTTATTGTTTTAAATCAGTGGCTTGATTGTTTTATCTGTTTTTTTCTTCTGAGAGGACTTGTACTGAACCCGGCGTTATGAGTAAATGCACTCGTTGGTTTTGATACAGACCCACGTATGCGAGCAATTTTAGTAAAGCAGTCTTCAGTTCAAGCGTTATTTCAAGCTTCTTCCTGACTTCCTTCTGAGTGCCTCATAGTAATCCCTGTTGACGAACCCTGTGCCCACTGTGGCTTACTACAATTTTGAAGGAAAGACCCATGTCAATGACTGGTTTAGTAAAATGGTTCAACGCTGAGAAAGGTTTCGGCTTTATTTCCCCAACTGACGGCAGCAAAGATGTATTCGTACACTTCTCTGCAATCCAGAACGGCGGCTTCAAGACGCTGGAAGAAGGTCAGAAAGTTTCTTTCACTATCGAAAATGGCCAGAAAGGCCCAGCAGCTGCTAACGTAACTGCTATCTAAGTTTGTTTTCCGTTCCGGCGGTAATAAACTCAGAGTCGATGTGAATAAAAACCCGCCCATGTGGCGGGTTTTTTGCGTTTCATCCCCGGTTACCAGGCGGAAGATTCGTTTGCTAACAACTTTCTGCCTTTCGCGGGGGCAGAAGCCACTGACGGCCGGGCGACGTATTGTTACACTGTATGCTCCGCCCCTCGCGACAGGTTGTACGCACAGCACGATGGAATCCTGGAAGGTTAACCTCATCTCCGTCTGGTTCGGTTGTTTATTTACCGGGCTGGCCATCAGCCAGATTATCCCCTTTCTCCCCCTGTATGTTGAACAACTGGGCGTCACCGACCCCGGCGCGCTGACCCTGTGGTCGGGTCTGATTTTCAGTATTACTTTCCTGGTTTCGGCGATTGTCTCGCCGATGTGGGGCAGCCTTGCCGATCGTAAAGGGCGTAAGCTGATGCTGCTGCGTGCCTCCCTCGGGATGGGCGTGGTGATCCTGCTCCAGGCCTTTGTCACTAACGTCTGGCAGCTTTTGGCATTGCGTGCGCTGATGGGGCTGACCTCGGGCTATATCCCCAACGCCATGGCCCTGGTGGCGGCTCAGGTTCCGCGTGAACGCAGCGGCTGGGCGCTGAGTATGGTCAGCACCGCGCAGATCTGTGGGGTGATTATGGGGCCGTTGATGGGCGGGCTGCTGGCGGACTGGCTTGGACTGCAGGCGGTATTTATTATCACCTCGTGCCTGCTGCTGATAAGCTTTTTGATCACTCTGTTCCTGATCAAAGAGGGCGGCCCGCCGAGAGTGAAAAAAGAGGACAAACTGAGTGGCAGTATGGTTTTTCACACGCTCAGTCGCCCGGGACTGGTGATCAGCCTTTTTGTCACCACACTGGTTATCCAGCTCTGCAACGGCTCAGTCAGCCCGATTTTGACGCTGTTTGTGCGTGAGCTTGAGCCGGACGTGCAAAATATCGCTTTTATCAGCGGTATGGTGGCCGCCATCCCCGGCGTGTCGGCGCTGCTCTCCGCGCCCACGCTCGGCAAACTTGGTGACCGGATTGGTGCGGAACGTATTCTGTTCGCCGCGCTGATTTTCTCCGTGGTGCTGTTTGTCGGCATGTCCTGGGCAGACAGCGCGGTGGAATTGGGGATTTTTCGTTTTCTGCTGGGATTTGCTGATGGGGCGATGATGCCGGCGGTGCAGACGCTGCTGCTGCGCTATTCCAGTGACCAGGTTACCGGGCGTATATTTGGCTATAACCAGTCATTTATGTACCTGGGGAACGTTGTCGGACCGCTGATGGGCTCGGCGATTTCTGCCGTAGCAGGCTTCCGCTGGGTATTTGCCGCGACGGCGGTAGTGATCATGGTGAACAGCGTACAGCTGATTTGGGTTTATCGGCGATCCCGGCGCAGCGCTATGCTGCGCCGGGGCTGATGGTTAAGGTTTCACCGACAGACTGAGCTGATAACGATACTGCCGCTCTGACAGCAGGAAGTCTGCGTTCACGCTGGGGCTCCAGGAGTCATCGCCACCGACTCCCATATGGTAGCCATCCATAATGAGCCAGCACCCCGGCTCATCACGCAGCAAGTGGCGGTGCGAGGTATCCCGCAGCTGCTCCAGGCTGTGGCGACTGAGTGAGAAGTGGAACGCCCCGTGGATGCGCCAGTCGCCAAACTCCAGTTCCTGAGTACCGCCGCGCAGGCCATTCTCCCCGGGGAAGACGTAAGGCGTGCTCAACTCGTCAAGTGGGAGTGTCCAGCGGGAAAACGCGGCCGCCAGCTGACGGTCGGGATAGTTCTCGTGCGGTCCCAGTCCCAGCCAGTGCGCCTTTTCTGCGATCGCTGCCAGCTGGCAGCGCAGGCCGATGCGTGCCGGTTCCGGCTGTCCGGCTGCAATATCCACCTCAACTTCAATATGAAGTTCACCCTGCATGTCGATCCGGTAGCGCTTACGGCTGAGGAAACGCAGTTCCCCCTGTGCATGGAAAGCGTGTTCCGTTCTGATTTGCACACCATCACTCAGCGTGTCTGTCTGCAGATGCAGCAGCTGGCCTTCCAGCTGATAGTGACCGGCACGTTTCCAGCGCTCTACCCAGGCGTGAGGATCGATGCGCGTGACTTCGCTGACGCCGATATCATTATCGACAGGCGCACGGGCAAACAGGTCGCGCAGTGGGGAGAGCAGTTGAGGCTGGTCCCCACGCAGCCACTGCACCAGTTCACCGCTCTGGCGACAGAACTGCCATTGCTGTTCGCCGTGGCGGATCGTCAGCCGTTCAGCCTCCTGGCGGAGCTGAGGCAGCTCACCTGCAGTCGGTGCGTTCGGCAGGGCCAGCGCGGCAGGCAGACGCCAGCTGTCCCAGGCCACACGCTGCCCCGCTGGCGACCAGGCGGTGGCCAGCGGTTGGATCACCTCAACATGCAGCCACAGCTCACCTGTCAGTGAGGGCAGATCGCCGGTCTCCAGTTCAATACTGTCCTGGGGAGCGAGAGCCAGTTCACACTGGCCTTCCGCCACCGGCCTGCCCTGATGCTCAATCCGCCAGCGCAGCTGTTCATTGTCGCTGTGGCGGAAGAGATATTCGCTGGTGACGCGCACGGTTAATGGCGCGGTGCCCGCCAGCTCGAACTGGAAGAACTGCTGGGCGCGCTGCGCTTCAAACAGCGCCGGGTGAGGGGTGCGGTCTGCAAAGACCAGCCCGTTCATACAGAACTGGCGGTCGTTTGGCGTATCGCCAAAGTCACCGCCGTAGGCCTGGAAGCTCTGCCCCTGGGCATCCTTGTGCGTCAGGCTCTGGTCAACCCAGTCCCAGACAAATCCACCCTGCAGGCGCGGGAACTGGCGGAATGCCTGCCAGTAGCGATCGAACCCGCCAAAACTGTTTCCCATCGCATGCGCATATTCACAGAGGATCAGAGGGCGGGTCTCTTCCGGCAGGCTAATCCACTTTTTGATCGACCATTTCGGCACGGTATCGAACGGCTGATCCTGGTCGACGCGGGAATACATCGGGCAGATGATATCGGTGGCGGCAGTATTCGCGCCGCCGCCTTCGTACTGCACCGGACGGCTGGGATCGTGGCTTTTGATCCAGCGGTAGAGCGCGTCATGGGTACTGCCGTGACCGGATTCGTTGCCGAGCGACCAGAGAATGATGCACGCGTGGTTACGGTCACGCTGAACCATGCGGGTAACACGTTCACTAAAAGCATTAAACCAGACCGGGTCGTCGGACAGGCGGTTCATAGGCTGCATGCCGTGAGTTTCAATATTCGCCTCATCCACCACATACAGGCCATAGCGATCGCACAGGCGATACCACAGCGGATGGTTAGGATAATGTGAGCAGCGCACGGCATTAAAGTTATGCTGCTTCATCAGCAGGATATCTTTGATCATCGTGGCTTCATCCATCACCTGGCCGCGATCCGGATGATGTTCATGACGGTTGGTACCGCGGATCAGCAGCGGTTTCCCGTTCAGCTTCAGTAATCCGCCGCTGACTTCAACCGTGCGGAAGCCGACATCGTAAGCTTCGGCTTCGATCAGCGTGCCGCCGGCATCCAGCAGGGCAACCACGGCGCGATACAGATGGGGTGTTTCAGCACTCCACAGCAGTGGCCGGTCGACGTGCATCGTCAGGCGGGTGCGATCGAGATAGCGTCCGCGCTCATCAATCACCGACGTGCCAAAGGGCTGCTGGTGGCGGGCAATCTCACGATCCTCCTGCCACAGTGTCACCTCCAGCTGATAATCACTGGCATCCGTCAGAGAGGTCAGTGCCAGCACGTTGAGCTGTGCGGAACTGAACTCGGGGCTGAGAAACGTATCGATGTGGACATCACACAGGCGGACGGCCGGTTTGTGCAGCAGGGTAACGTCGCGGAAAATACCGCTCATACGCCACATATCCTGATCTTCCAGATAACTGCCGTCGCACCAGCGCAGCACCATCACAGCAATCCGGTTCTCCCCCGGGCGCAGGCTCGGGGTAAGGTCGAACTCGGCAGGCAGGCGGCTGTCCTGCGAATAGCCAATAAACTCACCGTTACACCAGAGATAAAAGGCCGAATTCACGCCATCAAAGATGATCCGCGTCTGTCCTTCGGCCAGAAACGCTGGCTGGCACTGGAATGTGAGCGAGTAACATCCCGTCGGATTATCCGCAGGTACGCGGGGAGGATCGACGGGGATCGGGTACTGTACGTTGGTATAGATCGGCGCATCGTATCCTGCCATTTGCCAGTTTGCCGGCACGTTAAGGCGGTCTGAATGCGGCAGTTCGCCCAGCAGCCACGCGTCCGGTACCGCCTCCGGACGAGGGTAGTAACTGAAATTCCACTCGCCGTTCAGGGACTGCACGGCGGCACTGGCGAGATCGTGACGTGCGTCATCGCGATCCCGCCAGCTGGCAAACGGCGGATGGGCAGGCAGGCGATGAAGCTGCGTGACGGCCGGGTTTTCCCAGTGACGCATGGACAAAAGCTGCTGCAGGGTGAGTGGAGTAATATCAGTCATGCCAGATCCCTCATAAATGTTATGCGCTCACATTGATACTGAAGCGAAATGAAGTAAAGAAAAAAGAGTGGGGGATGCGATGCCTGTCGCAAGATTTACGGCTGAGAAGAGAGGGCCGGATCCGCGCCAGGTGCAGGGTTAACGCGGGAAAATGACAGGAAAATGTTAATCAGCGTTACCTGCGGTAAACAGGGGCGGGAACCGGAGGATTCTGCATTGTGGAACACCCGTTCGCCGCATACTATCAGCGCCGGTTTGTCATTCACAGCAGTTCAGGGGGGCAGTAGCATGGTTCGGATGGTAAAAGTGGCAATGACGATAGCGCTGGTTGCCGTATTAAGCGGCTGTTTGTTCCCACCGCCGGGCGGTGGTGGCTGGGGCGGGGGACATGGCGGAGGCGGTGGTCCGCGTGGAGGGTTCACGGAAGCGGGGCGCTAAGACTTCAATCGGGGGCGGATCGCTGCCCCGGATGGCAACAATCCCGTCCTGACTGACCGGGGTGCTGCCAGCGAAACGTTTCGAAAAATAAAACGCTTTTATTGCTCTGTTTTGGGGCATAAGTCGCGAAAATATATAGCAAATATGAGTTTTATTTTTTTGATGCGAATGATACCGTCTTGCTTTAACTCGCTGAGACATTCGCATGAAAAACCTCATCGCTGAATTACTGATCAGGCTGGCGGAAAAAGAAGAAGAGTCGAAAGAGCTGGTGGCGCAGGTAGAAGCTCTGGAGATTGTCGTTACCGCCCTGCTGAGAAAACTGGACAGAGACCAGTTGCAGGCCATGAGCACCAGCATTTCTGATGCAATGAGAACGGCCTCAACCTCGATGGCACCGGACCTGACAAAAGATGCGCCTCTGCTGGAAAGCTACATCCAGCGCCTGTTAAACCATCCCCGCCAGTAATTCCCTTTCTGTATTAATCCCACCACCTGCTCACATGTATGTGGCGGCGGTCTGTTTTAATGTTACCCCGGTTAAAGTTTCCCACTCTCTGACTCGCTGAAAAAAAAAGTCGTGCCACACTCAAAGGTGTGCTGATAACAATAACGGGATGGGTTCAGAATGAAAATGCAATTACTGATAGCGACTGCTCTGCTGACGCTGACGGCGGCCGGGTATGCCGGTGCCGCTGAGAAAACGGCACAGCAGCAGAAAATGACGGTTTGTAATCAGCAGGCGGGTGAAAAAATGCTGAAAGGAGACGAACGAAAAACCTTTATGAGCCACTGCCTGAGTAAAGACAATAAAATGGACGGGATGACCCCTCAACAGCGGAAGATGAAAACCTGTAATGCGCAGGCGGGTGAAAAAATGCTGAAGGGCGATGAGCGTAAAACCTTTATGAGCACCTGCCTGAAAAAAGGCTGAATAACCGTGTCCCTGACGGCTGCCGTATTCTCCTTTCTTTTTCCCGCACGACCTTTGGCACTGATTGTTAAATTCAGTGCCAGCCTCTCTTTAAAATGACCGCTTTTATCCCGACGCGGTGACTGCTCTGTCCGACCACTGTTGCCCTTTATTCACTAACAACTACAGGATGTGTTGTATGGTGGCTATTATCATTATCGCTATCTTTATTATCAGTGTGATCTATGCGCATTCGCGCGGCAGGGTAAAACTCAAGTTTTCTCGGCAGTTATTTGATCACTCTACTTTTATGGCCCCCATCAATATGTTTATGACCGGGCTTTCTGCGTTGCCTGATAAACAGCCCTATTTTGATCATGACCTTTTTCCTGAATTAAACAGCCTGACTGATAACTGGCAGGCAATCCGGGAAGAGGCCGTACGGTTGCAGGATCATATTAAAGCGGCACAGACCCATAACGATGCCGGGTTTAATACGTTTTTCAAACGAGGGTGGAAACGCTTTTATCTGAAATGGTACGACGATGTTCATCCTTCTGCCCGCGAGCTTTGTCCGGTCACCTGTGCGCTGCTGAGTGACATCGGCTGCGTCAAAGCGGCCATGTTTGCCGAGCTTCCCGCCGGCAGCCATCTCGGCAAGCACCGCGACCCCTACGCCGGATCGGTTCGCTATCATCTGGGTCTGCTGACGCCGGAAGATGATCGCTGTTTTATTGACGTGGATGGTATCAGACACAGCTGGCGGGATGGCAAAGCAGTGATTTTCGATGAAACCTACGTGCATATGGCGCAAAACGGCAGTGAAAAAACACGAATCATTCTGTTCTGCGACGTCGAACGCCCCATGAAATGGCCGTGGGCACAGCGTGTCAACCGCTGGGTGGGGGAAACGCTGATGTCAGCCGCCAGTTCACCGAATGACGAGGGGGACCGGGTCGGCGCAATTAATCGTATTTTTAAGTACGTAAACCGTATACGGGACGCCGGGCAAAACCTGAAAAAACGCAACCGCACACTTTACTATGCGGTAAAGCACTCGCTGATTGTGCTGATCTTCCTGCTGATTATTCTTCCCAGCGCCCTGACTTAGGGCTGGGTGGTGCCGCCTGAGATGCGGCACCGCGAGAGCTACTGCCGGCTCATCTGCTCTGATTTGGCCATGCACTGATGCATCGCTTCAATAACCGCAGAGCGGAAGCCTTTCTGCTCCAGTACCCTCACCGCTTCAATGGTGGTCCCTCCGGGTGAGCACACCATATCTTTCAGTTCGGCAGGATGTTTACCGGTTTCAAGCACCATCTGCGCGGCCCCTTTTACCGCCTGGGCGGCAAACTGATAGGCCTGTGCACGGGGCATTCCCCCCAGTACCGCAGCGTCTGCCATCGCTTCAATAAACATAAAGACATAGGCCGGGGCTGACCCGCTGACGCCCACCACGGCATGGATCAGGTATTCGGGTACCAGCGCCGCTTTACCAAAGCCGTTAAAGATCTCCACCACCTCACGGGCTTCCTCTTCCGTCACCAGCACGTTGGGGGTTACCGAGGTCATGCCTTCATTGACCAGCGCCGGGGTGTTGGGCATGACGCGGACGATCTTACGGTCGTGGCCCAGCACGGTAGCGAGGGCATCCAGCGTAATACCCGCTGCGACAGAGACAATCAGCGTCTCTTTGTTCAGACTGCCGGCAATATCTTTCAGTACGGACAGGATCACGTTCGGTTTCACCGCCCCAAACAGAATGTCGGCCTCGCGGGCTACCTCTTCGGCACTGCCGGCCGGGGTGATGCCATACTGCTCATGCATCGCCCGATTGGTGTCGGGTTTGCGGTCGAAAACCAGAATGTTTTCAGGTTTAACCTGCCCGGCGGCGACCAGACCTGCAATAATGGCTTTTGACATATTGCCGCAGCCAATAAAGCCTACTTTCTTTTCCATGATAATCTCCCTGCTTAATCAGTCTGTGAAAATCTGGCAGATGCCACAGGTACACCTTAACTCAGCTTTCACCAGGCTTACACTACAAAGGGTGCAGATTCCCTTTGCCATTCTTGAAAAGAGTGGGAAGATCTGACCCTTCACGATTGTTTAAAAGGAAACAGCCATGCCAATTTGGGTGGATGCCGATGCGTGTCCGAAAGTGATCAAAGACGTGCTTTACCGCGCGGCGGAACGCGAACAGATTATGGTGACGCTGGTAGCGAACCAGTCACTGAGCGTTCCCCCGTCGCGTTTTCTGCGTACCCTGCGGGTTGCGGCAGGATTTGACGTCGCAGACAACGAAATTGTGCAACGCGTGGAAGCTGGCGACCTGGTGATCACCGCAGATATTCCTCTGGCTGCGGAGGTGATGGAAAAGGGTGCCGTCGCGCTGAACCCGCGCGGTGAACGTTACAGCGATGCCACCATTCGTGAGCGACTGACCATGCGTGACTTTATGGACACTCTGCGCGGCAGCGGGGTGCAGACTGGTGGGCCGCCAGCGCTTAACCAGCGTGACCGTCAGCAGTTTGCCAATGAACTGGATAAATGGTTACAGCAGCAGCGACAGTGAGCAGGCCTCTCCCTTCGGGGAGAGGCATTGTCCGCACTCAGACAAAATTATCGTCATCAAAGTCGTTATCAGCAAAGGCGTCATTACTGAAATCGTCACTGACATCGTCCTGCGGCAGGCCATTATCCTGGCCGGAGAATGCGTTATTGTCGCTGCCGTTAAAGGTATCAAGATTGTTATTGAGGTCAGGATCAGGTAACGGCGGCTCATTAATGATGTTGACGATCTCCTGCGGCTGCTGATGCTGGAACATACTGGTCAGCATCTCGGCCATGACCACGCCGCCTGCCACACCCACCGCCGTTTGCAGTGCGCCACCCATGAAGCCGCGGCCAGCCGGCGGGGCGGCTGCATAGGCAGGTTGCTGTGCCGTTACGGGCGCAACGTTATTGCCCCAGGGCTGTGCGGGGGCGGATGTGCTCTGAGCGGGTTGTGGGCTCCTGCCGCCGCCGAACAGGCCGGAAAGAAAGCCGCCGCTGTTCTGCTGCGGCTGCCGCGCCTGCGACAGGTCATTTTCCAGCTGGCTGACGCGGGCGTTAAGCTGCTTTAACGCCGCCTCCTGGATCAGGATAGCCTGTGCCATGTAGTAGGGGGCACCGGGCTGCTGCTGGATCTGCTGCTGGATCTGTTTTTCTGCCGCGCTGTCACGGGGACCGGACTGTGCTTCTGCCTGCTTCAATCGGGTAAACAGGTTATCAATTAACTGCTGTTCTTCGTTCTGCATTGTGTTTCTCCGAAAACGGGCGACAGCATTACTATTGGCATGAGTGACGGGAAAGTAAATCGTACTGGCGTAAGGAAATGTTGCGGTGATCTCGGCGCAGATATGCAGGGTGTAACTATTTTGTTACACCATTTATATTTTACTAATCATGTGGTTAATGCTTGCAGTGGGCAGGGTGCCTGTAAATAAAACGTGACTTATAGCCCACCAGCATATTGTCGGGTATCATGCGCTGCAACGTTAATTATTGGTTGGCCAGCCGTGCGCTGTTAACGACGCTGGCGTTTGCTTAAGGAAGGGCCTGTTATGTCATTACCCATTTATCTGGTCGGCGCACGCGGCTGCGGCAAAACGACCGTTGGCCACGCTCTGGCGCTGGCGCTGGGGTATCGCTTCTGTGACACTGACCACGCACTTCAAAACGCCAGCGGTCAGACGGTCGCCGATATAGTGACCCGTGAAGGCTGGCCCGGCTTCCGCTTGCGTGAAACTGCCGCGCTCAAAACCGTCAGCGCAGCGGCCACGGTGATCGCCACCGGCGGCGGCATGGTGCTGTCGGAAGAAAACCGTCAGTTTATGCGTGAGCAGGGGCAGGTCATCTATCTGCAGGCCGAGGCCGCTGTGCTGGCCGGCCGGCTGGAAGCCTACCCTGAGACGGAACAGCGTCCGACGCTGACCGGACGTCCTATTGCGGAAGAAATGGTCGAGGTTCTGGCAGCCCGTGATGCGCTTTATCGTCAGGCCGCGCACCATATTATTGATGCCATGCAGCGCCCGGACGAGGTGGTCAGTCAGATCCTCAGCGTACTTTCTCTCGCCCGCGCCAGCTAAGTGTTCTGTTGAAGTGGCATGATGCTGGCGTCTTTTCTCTTGTCCTGGCGGTTAAACCGTTACGGTTGTCTATACTCTGATGTGAGCAGTCATACTGACTACGCCATTCACTGACATCAGAGAGGGGAGCACTATGCCAGGCAGACCGCCATATCCACGAGAAGCGAATATCGTACCGGTAGAGAAAGGCGCACCCGGCAAATCGGTGATCTGGTACGAACTGCGTGCCGATCATCCGAAACCTGATACCTTGATCAGCGAACACGAAACCGAGCAGGAAGCGCTGGACGCCAAAAAGCGTTACGAAGATCAGTCCAAAGAGTAATGTCCATGGCAAGGATGCCGACACCCCTGCGTTCCCCACCTTTCGCCAGCACAATTAATACTTGACCCTGAACCTGTCCGGTCGTAGGTTTAGTTATCGCAAAAAAAAGGAACAGAAGTTCCATATAGTGGAAATAACGGTATGACCACGTTAGAAAACGCCACCGCCGTACTGAAGTTGTTTAATCGTAGTGGTCTTACTCAAGGACAGCCCGGGCTGACGTTTACCGACATCGCTCAGGCACTTGGGCTGCCAAAAAGTACCGTATCCCGCCTGCTCTCGACGATGGAAAGCGAAGGTTTACTGGAGCGCGATCCTGATACACGCTGCTTTCACGTTGGGCGGATGCTGCTGACGCTGGCCAGTCATTATCTCTCCACGCCGCTGGTGGACAGTGCTTCGTCCCTGATGGCGAGGCTGGCTGCGGAATCAAGCTGTACGGGCTATATCTCCGTGCTGGAAGGCCGCGAGATTATGGTGATGCGGATGTTTCAGGGGCGGATGTTCATTCAGGTGGTCACCCCACCGGGCAGCAGGCTGCCGGCGGCAGAAACCTCCGTGGGCCGGGCAATCCTCTCCCGCTACAGCGACGACTACGTCAGAAAACTCTACGCCGGGGGCTGGCAGGTTAATTCCCCCAACTCTCCTCAGTCTCTGGATCACTTACTGGCTGAACTGGCCTGTATCCGTCAGCAGGGCTGGGCGATGGCGCGTAATGAAACGTTGCAGGGCATCAGCGCGGTGTCTACCACTATCGCTAATAAACATCGGGGGGAAACCATCGCGCTTTGCCTCTCCTTCCCCTCGCAGCATCACGCCTCACCGTATGATCCCCCTGCGCTCGATGCCTTACAAAGTGTCACGCGCCAGCTGGCCGGAAAATACGGTGATAGCGAAGGACCGGGGGGGCGCATTGCCTCCTTCGTGCAGTAATTATTTCATCGCCTGAGCGGCGATGAAATACGCCTCACCAGGGCACTTGCAGTAACCGTTACAATGATGATTATCTTAAACGCCCGTTCAGAGGCAGAGAAATCATCCCCCAGAAGGATCCCCTGAGTCTGTCAGGGGGTCTCTCTTTATACTGAGAAATAAGGCAGAGTGCGGGCCGCGTCCGGCGTTGCTGCTATTATTGAATAAAAGAACTGTTCAGGCTGTTGTCTCATCGACCCCGGGAGGATGACGAGACTGCTGCCTGCGATGAAGCAGGGTGATCGCCTGCAGTATGTGGAATAAGCACTATGAAACCATCTCTGGTCATTCTCTCCGGCGGGCAGTCTCCGCGCACTGACATTATGCCACTGCTGCTGGAACATCTTCCTGAAGAGCAAATTACCTGTGTTGGCCTGCTCGACGGCCTGACGCATCAGCAAATTAAGCAACAGTATGCCCCTGACGCTGGTGAAAAAACGCTGACGCTGCGGATTGATAATGACCGGGACGTCATGCTGTCAGCGGAAAAGATCGAGGGCGGGCTGCAGCGGCGAATTCTTGAGCTGGAAGAGGGCGGGTATGACACCATCCTGCTGCTGCAGCCCGACACCAGTCAGCGATTATTTTCCAGTACGGCCGTTCTGCTGGAGCCGCACCGCATTGTCCCGCCGCTGGTTGCCGCCATTGTCGACGGGCATCAGGCCGGGATTGTGGTGTCGAAAGCGGGGCAAATCACCGCGCAGGCCAGTAAATGGAAAAATCTGGCGCGCCCCCCCTGTTTTGCCGTGGCCAGTCCCTATCGTGCAGATGATGACCAGCTGATCGACGCGGCGCTGTCATTACAGGAGCAGGGGGCCGACGTTGTGGTGCTTGACTGCCTCGGCTATCACCAGCGCCACCGCGATTTTCTGCAGGCGCTGCTGGGGATACCGGTGGTGCTGTCGAATGTGCTGGTGGCAAAACTGGCTGCAGAACTGCTGGTGTAAATCACGATTGCAGTGCGTGGTACGCAATAGTGCGTGACAGCCCGTTAATTATGGCTCTACACTGCGAACTTACCTTTGTCTCTGATTTTAAGGAATTTATATGCTCAACGTTAGTGAGTATTTCGACGGTAAAGTGAAGTCGATTGGTTATGAGAGTGCCAGCACCGGGCGTGCCAGCGTGGGCGTGATGGCCGAAGGTGAATACACCTTTGGCACGGCTCAGGCAGAAGAGATGACCGTGGTCAGTGGGTCACTGAAGGTATTACTGCCGGGAGAGGTAGAGTGGAAACACTATCAGCCGGGCCAGGCGTTTAATGTACCGGGCCACAGTGAATTCCATTTACAGGTGGCCGAGCCGTCTGCCTATCTGTGCCGTTATCTGAAAGACTGATTTTTTCAGGGCTGACCGGATGAAAAGGTCAGCCCTGCATCGTCCGCAGACGTGAGCGGAGCGATCGGCAAATTAGCGCTGTGCTTCCCCGCCCAGCGCTTCCACGGTATTACTGATCAAGGCCGCCAGCTCACCCGTCATCAGAATAAAGTCCGCATCAAAACGCCCTGTGACATCTTCGCGATCGATATCGTCATTCTGCTCACGTAAAATATCGGCGAACTTAAGCCGCTTGATGGAGCCATCATCCGACAGGATCATCTGGATACGTTCCTGCCAGTCGAGGGCCAGTTTGGTCACCAGCTTGCCGGCTTCAATATGGTTAGCGATCTCATCGCACACCAGGTCCTGTTTCTTACAGCGGATCACGCCGCCATCTTCCAGAATCGCTTTCAGCTCGGCTTCGTCCATCAGGGCAAATCCGGCAGGCAGCTCACCCGAACGCACCCATTCGGTCATGGTCAGCTCAATCGGGCTTTCCAGCGTCAGTGGGACCACAGGCAGTGAACCGAGGCTCTTACGCAGCAGGGCCAGCGTATCCTCTGCTTTTTTCGCACTGGCGCAGTCGACCATGATCAGGTTATTCACGGTGTCGATCCACACATAGGTCTGGCTGAAACGGCTGAAGGCGCGCGGCAGCAGGCTGTGTAGCACTTCCTCTTTCAGGGAGTCTTTTTCCGTTTTCTTCAGCTTGCGAGACTGTTCTGCTTCCAGCTTGCTGATTTTCGCTTCCAGCGCCTGCTTGATCACCGGTGATGGCAGCATTTTCTCTTCTTTACGCGCACAAATCAGGATCTGACCGTTTGTGACGTGCGTCAGATCGTCGCTGCGCGGACCTATCGGTGAAACCCAGCCGGTTTTGGCCATATCCTGGCTACCGCAGGGGCTGAAAGAGAAGGCATCGAGCTGTTTTTCCATCTCGTCTGCCACCAGCGGAATGTCGCGATTGAGACGATAAACCATCAAATTTTTAAACCACAGCATGCTGCATTCCCTCTCAGGGCGCGCAATAGGGCGCGCGAGTTCAAAGTCAGCGCGCATGATAGCGAATCGGCGGCGGCGTTTCATTGCCTTTCCGCACCGCACCTTCTAAGGTAATGATCTCCACGTTAAATAATGAGGAATAACAAGTGCGTATCGGTATCGATTTAGGTGGCACGAAAACAGAAGTGATTGCCTTATCTGACCAGGGGGAAGAGCTGTTCCGCTATCGCGTGCCCACGCCGCGTGACGACTATAAGAAAACCCTGGAAAATATCATCGGGCTGGTGCAGCGCGCAGAGCAGGAGACCGGTCAGCAGGGCAGCATCGGTATCGGCATTCCCGGCACGCTGTCGCCCTTTACCCAGCGGGTCAAAAATGCCAACTCCACCTGGCTTAACGGCCAGCCGCTGGATAAGGACTTGCAGCAGCGGCTGGCCCGCGAAGTGCGTATCGCCAATGATGCCAACTGCCTGGCGGTATCGGAAGCGGTTGATGGCGCGGCGGCAGGCCGTCAGACGGTGTTTGCGGTGATCATCGGCACCGGCTGTGGCGCGGGCGTGGCGCTTAACGGCCAGGCGCACAGCGGCGGCAATGGCAATGCCGGAGAATGGGGGCATAACCCCCTGCCGTGGATGGATGAAGACGAACTGCGTTACCGTGCGGAAGTGCCCTGCTACTGCGGCAAGCAGGGCTGTATCGAAACCTTTATCTCCGGCACCGGCTTTGCCACCGACTATCAGCGCTTGAGCGGTATCGATCTGAAGGGGGTGGAGATTATGCAGCGGGTTGCGCAGCAGGATCCGGTGGCTGAGCTGGCGATGAGCCGCTATGAGCTGCGGCTGGCAAAGTCGCTGGCTAACGTAGTGAACATTCTTGACCCGGACATGATTGTGCTGGGCGGAGGGATGAGCAACGTTGACCGTCTGTATCAGACGCTGCCGCTGCTGATGAAAAACTGGGTGTTTGGCGGGGAGTGCGAAACGCCCATCCGTCAGGCGATCCACGGTGATTCCAGCGGGGTACGCGGTGCGGCCTGGCTCTGGCCGTTGTGATCGAAACCGGGGTTGAGGATGACGCCGATCGGCCCCGGTAATGCACGGACAACCGCGCCTTATTCGCCCTGCAACATCGCATCGTGTGGCGCGTTATCACGCTGGCTTTTGGTCAGCAGGAACCACAGATAACCCGCCAGCATCAGTGCAGCAAACACCGCACCGATCAGGGCGTTGAACCCTACCATGACCACCTGGCACTCTACCGCCAGGGTGATTATGGCCGCCGTCAGCGTCATGCCCTGCAGATTAATCCAGCCGTCGCTGAACATGGCGGCAATACCGATGACGCCGCCCGCGATGATGGCGTCAGGATGCGCTGGCAGGGTAGACAGGATATAGGTTATCACTGTTAACCGGCGTCGGGTTATTTGAATTAAGTTAAGATAATACTTAGTTATCTTATAATTGACGGCCGTGACAAATTAAAATAATTGAATCTTTACGTTTATTTTTGTAATTACCCTGTGCTAATATTTTGTGCCAAAGGCATCCCGCCTTTATTTTATAATAATCCATTCTGGCTATAATCTGGATGCTGCTCAGGTTCAGGGTTATTATTTTAATACGAATTCTTTCAGGGAAATGAAATGAAATCCACAAGCCTTGTTGCTTTGTCTTTATTAAGCTCATCGGTCCTCTCCGGCTGTGCCACTGAATCCTCCCGTTCTATTGAAGCGCCTCAGGTCGCTGCGGCTTCTCAGCCACAATATCAGGGAGCGAAAAGCCCGATTGCCGTCGGTAAGTTCGATAACCGTTCTTCTTATATGAACGGGGTTTTCTCTGATGGTGTTGACCGCCTGGGCAATCAGTCAAAAACTATCCTTATTACGCATCTGCAACAGACCGGCCGTTTTAACGTGCTGGATCGTGCCAACCTTGACGAACTGAAAGCGGAAGCGCAGTACAAAGGCAGCCAGCAGACCATCAAAGGCGCTACCTATGTGATCACCGGTGACATTACCGAGTTTGGTCGTAAAGAAGTTGGAGACCAGCAGCTCTGGGGCATTCTTGGCCGCGGCAAGTCTCAGGTTGCCTATGCCAAGGTGAATCTGAATGTGGTTGATGTCGCCACTTCTGAAGTGGTTTATTCCGTGCAGGGTGCAGGTGAATACAGCCTGTCAAATCGCGAAGTGATTGGCTTTGGCGGCACTGCCAGCTATGACTCCACGCTGAATGGTAAGGTGATGGATTTAGCGGTACGTGAAGCCGTGAATCATCTGGTACAGGGAATCGAATCAGGCGCATGGCGTCCGGTAAAATAATCGACAGGGATGAAATAATGAACGTGATTAAAATTGCCAGCGTGACCCTGGTCGCGCTGCTGATGGTCGCCTGCGCCGAAAAAAAAGAAACAGTGTATTACTGGGGTGATTATCAGTCCACGATTTACAGTTACTACAAAAATGATAAATCGCCTGAACAGCAGATTGAATCACTGAATGCCATTGTTGAGCAGGCGAAGGCGAAAAATAAACCGGTACCGCCGGGTCTCCATGCCCAGACAGGTTTGCTCTATGTTGAAACCGGCCATCCGGACCAGGCCTTCCAGCAATTTAATATGGAAAAGACCCTGTTCCCAGAATCAGCGGCCTATATGGATTTCCTGATGCGCAATAAGGTGAAAAAATAATGAAACTATGGACCCTTATTGCCGTAGCCGCAACGCTGGTGCTGAGTGGCTGTGCGAAACAAACGCCTTACGATTACAGCGCGTTCCGCGCCAGTAAGCCACGTTCTATTGTGGTGTTGCCGGCGAAAAACAGCAGCCCGGATATCACAGCGGCCCGCAGCCTGGTGTCTGTGGTCACGGCACCGCTGGCCGAGTCCGGTTACTATGTCTTCCCGGTCGCCGTGGTCGATAAAACCTTTGAGCAGAACGGGCTGACCAGCGGCGCGGAGGCTCAGGCGGTCAGCACGGCGAAACTGTATGAGATCTTCCACGCGGATGCGGCGCTGTATATTGATATCGACAGCTATGGCAGCCAGTACCGCGTAGTGGACAGTGTCACTGAGGTCAGCGCCACCGCGCGGCTGGTGGATCTGCGCAGCGGTAAGCAAATATGGTCCGGTAAGGGCTATGCTTCTGACGCGCAGGACAACAGCAATAACGGCCTGCTGGGGATGCTGATCACCGCGGCGGTGAAACAGATGTCCAGCAATATGTCTGACAAAAGCCATGATATTGCCATCATCGCCGGAGCAACCATGCTCACCGCCGATGGCCGCAACGGCAGCATCCTGCCGGGGCCGCGTGCAAAAGTGAAAACGGCGTTATAACGTCAATGCCGCTGGGGCGTTCGTCTTAGAACGCCCCTACGCCACAGGCGTTTCCAGCCTGCTGTAGCCCAGTCCGTTAATCTTCTTCACCCTGATCTGCACCGGAATGCGCTCTTTCATCGCCTCCACGTGGCTGATCACCCCAATCGTTTTCCCGCTGGCGTTCAGTGCATCCAGCGCGTCAAGCGCACTGTCGAGCGTCTCCGCATCCAGCGTGCCAAACCCTTCGTCCAGGAACAGCGACTCAATGCGGGTCTTATGGCTGACCAGATCCGACAACGCCAGCGCCAGCGCGAGGCTGACAAGAAAACTTTCACCGCCTGACAGCGTGCGGGTATCGCGCTGTGCATCCGCCTGCCAGGTGTCGATCACCTGCAGCTCCAGCGCTTCCTGAGACTTTCGCTGCAGCAGATAGCGCCCGTGCAGACGGTTCAGCTGATTGTTCGCCAGCCACACCAGATGATCCAGCGTCAGCCCCTGCGCAAAGCGGCGGAACTTATCCCCCTCTCTGGAACCAATCAGTTGATTCAGGTAGCTCCAGTCCTCCAGATGCTGCTCGTTAGCCGCAATCTCCGCCAGCAGCGCCTGCTGACGAGTCCGCCTTTCGCTGTCATCGCGTAGTTGCTGACGCAGCTGGCCCTGCTGGCTGGCCAGCTCCCGCAGCTGCTGGTTCAGCCCGTGGAGTTCAGATTCCAGCAGCGCACGCCGGGCAGGGAGGTCGTCCACCGTACCTGTTTTGGTTAAGGCATCATCTAATTTCGACTGCAGAGTAATCAACTGTTCATTTAGTGATTTATGCTGTCCGGTCAGAGTATTTATCCGGTCCTGCTGCTCCTGCCACTGCACCTGAACCTGGCGCACGGCCCGATCGTGCTGCGCGGCGGCCGCCCGCAGCTGCTGCTGAACGTCAGCCACCAGACGATCGCCAAACAGCGCCTGACGCTGCTGCTGCAGTTGGTTCAACATCGACTGCTGCTGCTGCAGGCGCTCATCCCCTGCGGTCAGTCGCGTCTGTTGCTGCTGCAGTTCATCATCCAGCGCCTGCTGGCGGCTGGCGAGAGTGGCCATTTCGGGCACCAGCGCTGCCAGCGCCTCGCTGTTACGTTGCCATGCCTGCCACTGCTGTTCGCAGCGCTGCAGCCAGCCCTGATAGTCGCCGTCCTGCGGCAGTGACAGACCCAGCGGACTCAATGCTTCTGCCAGGCTGCTGAGGAGCTGTTGTGTACGCGCTTCATCCTGTTCAAGCTGCTGCTGCTGTGCGTTCAGGGCCTGCACGGCGGCGGCTTTCTCCTGCTGCTGCAGTTGGATCTGCTGTTGCAGGTTTTGCCATGCCTGCTGCTGCTGATAAAGCCCCTCTTTCTGCAGCTGACAGTGGCGCAGTGCCTGCTCCAGCGCTTCCAGCTGCTGCTGCAGGGTGCTTTCCTGCTGTTCCTGCTCTGCCAGCCACTCACTGGCCTGCGCATGCTGTTGCGGGGTCAGCGTCAGCGAGAGTGCACCCGCGGCATTCTGCCACTGCTGCTCCAGCTGCTGCAGCTGACGGCCCAGATCGGCCATTTCCTCCTGCAGACGGGCCTCCTGCGTCTGCGCCTGTTTCACCTGGGCGGCGAGGGTGCTTCCCTCATCTTTCAGTTGTTCAACCTCGCGCCTGAGGGTGGCCAGCCGCTGCTGGTTTTCTGACAGCTGTAATGCCTGATATGCCTGCACTGCCGGATGAGTCTCTGAACCACACAGCGGGCAGGGCTGACCGGCCTCCAGCTGCGCCCGGTGCTGCTCCAGATCGGCAATGCGCCGTTCCAGCTCACAGCGTTTATCCAGATCCTGCTGATGCTGATACTTCTCTTTCCATGACGCGCGAAGCGTAAGTAATTGCTCACTGTTTTTCTGGATCTGCTGCGTCAGCGCCTGGTGTTCCTGCTGTAACCGGGCCAGGCGACCGTTCAGCTGATGGCCCTGCGGAAGCAGCGTTGCCAGCAGCAGGCGCTGCGGCCGCTGCCGGGCAAACTGCGCCAGCGCCGCACGCAGGGACTCTTCCGGGTGCTGCTGTTGCAGCGGTACCAGCCGCTGCCGGGCCTGAGCAAGTGCCTGTTCTGCGTCGGTAAGCTGCTGCTGTAAAGGCGTCTGCTGCTGCTGAAGCTGCGCGCAGGCCTGTTCATACTGCACCAGCGCCTGCTGGCGGGTCGCTACCTGCTGTCGCAAAGATGTGAGTGACTGCTCACTCTCTTGCTGCTGACGGAAACGTTCCCGCCACAGCGGCAGAGACTCTCCGTAACGTTCATACTGCGCATGGGCGCTGCGCCAGTCGTTAAGCTGCCGCTGCTGCAACTGTTTTTCCGTCTGCAGCTGAAGGTTCTGCACGCTTTCCTGCTGGCGTGAGGCGAACGCCTGCTGGTGCTCATTCTGCTCACGGACCTGCTGCTGAACCTGCTCCCGCAGAGCGCTCAGCTGCAGATCGAGCGGCAGTATGTGTTCTGCTATCAGGGTGTCCTGCTGCAGGTGCAGCGTCTGATGCTGCTCCTGCGCCAGCAAAGCCTGCTGCTGCTGCTGCGCTGCCGCCGTCAGTGCGGTCTGTGCCTGTTGTCGCTGTTCATCCAGCTGCTGTACGCGGGCTTTCAGCAGCTGCCGGTCCCGCTGTAGCTGCTCAAGCTGTTGCAATTCGTGCACTTTTTGCTGCCGGGTCTGCTGCTGCGAAGTGAGTGCCTGCTCCTCCGCAATGCTTTGTGCCAGCTGCGTATTCAGGCTGACCTGCTGCGCTTCGCTCAATAACTCCATGCCGCCTGACTGCGCTCTCAGGGTATCCAGTAACACCTTCGCCTGTTTGTGTCGTTCAAACACCGCCGAAGAGAGTCTTCCGTAAATTTCGGTACCGGTTAGCTCCTCCAGCAGTTCAGCGCGTTTATTGGCATCGGCATTAAGAAATGCGGCAAACTGGCCCTGCGACAGCATCATGGATTTCGTAAAGCGTTCAAAGTCCAGCCCGGTCAGAGCGGCGATCGTCTCCAGCTTGTCTTTGACCTTGTCGGCCACAATCTTATTGTCATCGCAGCGCGCCAGCTCCACGCGCGGGGCCTGCAAATTGCCATCAGCGGCACCGCGTGCGCGGTTCTGACTCCAGAATGCACGCCACGCCACGCCTTTAACCTCAAACTCCACCTCCGCCAGACATTCTGCAGTGTCACGCGTCATCAGGTCATTTTGTGACTGGGTGATGCTCTTCAGACGTGGGGTTTCGTGATACAGCGCGAGGCAGATGGCATCCAGCAGCGTGGTTTTTCCCGCGCCGGTCGGGCCGGTGATGGCAAACAGCCCGTTGCTGGCAAACGGCTCAGCGGTAAAATCAATCTTCCATTCGCCTTTCAGCGAGTTGAGGTTCTTAAAGCGTAGGGTCAGGATCTTCATCAGGGCTGCTCCTCATGGCGCACTGCTTCCAGCGTTTGGGCAAACAGCGCACGGGCCCGCGCCTGTCGTTCCGGTTCGTCGGTCTCCTGGGCCAGGCGGCGGGAAAACACTTCCTCAACACTCAATTCGCTGAGGGTTTCATTATTTTGCCGGGCGATAACCTGCTCCCGCTGTTCGCGGCTGCGGCGCAACAGCACCACCTCCACCGGCAGCGGTGCGGTCAGCTCATGAATACGGCGCTGTAACTCGCTGAGATAAGAGTCAGTGACGATCTCAATATCCAGCCAGACAGTTCTGCCCTGCGGATCGGGCGTCAGCGCCGCCAGCTGCTGTTCGATCTGCTCCAGCGATCCTTTAATCATCTGCATCGGCTGGAAGGATGGGATCGGCAGCGCCTCAGCGGCAACGAAACGGCCCGCGTCAAAGTCGACCTGAAACACGCTTTTGGCTTTACCCAATTCATCAAAACTGAGCGGAATGGGCGAACCGCTGTAACGAATGTGTTCGCTGTTGGCAATACGCTGGGCGCGGTGAATATGACCGAGGGCAATGTAGTCTGCCGGGGGAAAACAGTCGGCGGGGAAGGCGTCCAGCGTACCGATGTAAATATCGCGCACCGCGTCGCTTTTGGTCACCCCCAGAGTGGTCAGATGGCCGGTAGCGATAATCGGCAGCGTCAGTCCCAGCGCCTCACGCTGCGTCAGTGCCTCCTGCCAGCAGCGTTGATAATGATCGGTAATGGCCTCAAGCAGGCTTTGCTGCTTCTCCCGCCCTGACTGGCCGCCCTGACTGCGCAGAATATCGCGCGGACGTAAAAAGGGGATGGCACAGAGCAGTGCGCCGGGCTGGCCATCGCGGCGGTTCAGCAGCAGGACCTGCTGGCTGACATCGTCACTGGCTGCAGCGATCACCCGGGTATTCAGGCAGGCCAGCAGTTCGCGCGATTCGTTCAGCATCGCCACTGAATCGTGGTTGCCACCCAGCACCACCAGCTGACAGCCGGTTTGCTGCAGCCTGACCACAAAGCGGTTATACAGCTCGCGTGCATAGCTCGGCGGCGAGCCGGTATCAAAAATATCCCCGGCGACGATAATGGCGTCGGCCTGCTGCGCTTCTGCTTTTTCCAGCAGCCAGTCAAGAAAGGCCTGGTGCTCGGCCGCCCGGCTTTTGGTATAGAAAAACTGGCCAAGATGCCAGTCGGCAGTATGAATGATGCGCATGGGGGTCCTTTCATGGCGGAAATGGATGGCGGGAAGTATACCCGTCCTGCCTGCCGAATTATCCACGACAGGCAGATTATTGCTGTGCAGGGGATTTTATTTAATTCCATCAATGCTTTCAGGGGGTGCTTTTTTCATAAAAGTGTCATAAAACTGACGCATAATGGCGCCGCATATCCCCGTGACAACCTGTCACAGCAGCAGGAGCAATAATGGCCAAGCGTATTCTGGTGGTGGAAGATGAAGCCCCAATCCGTGAGATGTTGTGTTTCGTTCTGGAACAAAACGATTATCAACCGATCGAAGCCGAGGACTATGACAGCGCAGTCAACTTGCTGATTGAGCCGTGGCCGGATCTCATCCTGCTGGACTGGATGTTACCGGGCGGTTCAGGCATCCAGTTTATTAAGCACCTGAAGCGTGAAGCCATGACCCGGGATATTCCGGTGATGATGCTGACGGCGCGCGGTGAGGAAGAGGATCGCGTGCGTGGCCTGGAAGTGGGCGCGGATGATTACATCACCAAGCCTTTTTCACCGAAAGAGTTGGTGGCACGCATCAAGGCCGTGATGCGCCGTATCTCTCCGATGGCGGTGGAAGAGGTTATTGAGATGCAGGGGCTGAGTCTTGACCCGTCCTCGCATCGCGTAATGTCCGACACACAGCCGCTGGAAATGGGGCCGACTGAATATAAATTACTGCACTTCTTTATGACCCACCCGGAACGTGTCTACAGCCGTGAGCAGTTGCTAAACCACGTCTGGGGAACTAACGTTTACGTCGAAGATCGTACCGTCGACGTTCATATTCGCCGTTTGCGTAAAGCGCTGGAGCTGACCGGGCACGATCGTATGGTGCAGACGGTTCGCGGAACAGGTTATCGTTTCTCTGCACGCTATTGATTGTTCGCGCTGGAGTCTGAACCGTGTTGGAACGCCTCTCCTGGAAGAGATTATTGCTTGAGCTGTTGCTCGCCAGCCTGCCCGCACTGATCCTCGGGCTGCTGGTGGGCGGGCTGCCCTGGCTGCTGTTAGTCTCAGTGCTGTGCGTGCTGGGTTTTCATTTCAACAACTTACTTCGACTCTCTCACTGGCTGTGGGTTGACCGCAGCATGACGCCACCCAGCGGCCGCGGCAGTTGGGAACCGCTGTTCTACGGTCTGTATCAAATGCAGGCGCGCAACCGTCGCCGTCGCCGTGAGCTCGGCCATCTGATTAAACGTTTTCGCAGTGGCGCGGAATCGCTGCCCGATGCGGTGGTGCTGACCACCGAAGAGGGCACCATTTTCTGGTGCAACGGTCTGGCGCAGCAGATGCTGGGGCTGCGCTGGCCGGAAGATAACGGTCAGAACATCCTGAATTTGCTGCGCTATCCTGAATTTACCCGCTACCTGCGCCAGCGTGATTTTTCCCGCCCGCTGACGCTGGTGCTTAACAGCCATCGTCATCTTGAGTTCCGCGTAATGCCCTACAGCGAAGGGCAGTGGCTGCTGGTGGCGCGTGATGTGACCCAGATGCACCAGCTGGAGGGCGCACGCCGCAACTTTTTTGCCAATGTCAGCCATGAGCTACGCACGCCATTAACCGTCCTGCAGGGCTATCTGGAGATGATGAATGACTCCGTGCTGGAGGGGAGTCTGCGTGATAAGGCGTTGCATACCATGCAGGAGCAAACCAAACGCATGGACAGCCTGGTGAAACAGCTGCTTACCCTGTCCCGTATCGAAGCGGCACCGGCGCTGGATCTGCAGGAAAAAGTGGATGTGCCGATGATGCTCCGCGTGCTACAGCGCGAAGCGGAAACCCTCAGTAATGGCCGCCACGATATTCATTTTCACACTGACCCGCATCTGCGGGTCTTTGGCAATGATGAGCAGCTTCGTAGTGCGATCTCTAATCTGGTCTACAATGCCGTGAACCACACGCCGGACGGGACGCGCATTGACGTCAGCTGGTTGCGCAGCCCGCAGGGGGCGCAGTTTAAGGTGAAAGATAACGGGCCGGGCATCGCGCCGGAACACCTGCCGCGGCTGACGGAGCGCTTCTACCGGGTGGATAAAGCGCGATCGCGGCAGACCGGCGGCAGCGGACTGGGGCTGGCGATTGTGAAACACGCGCTCAGCCACCACAACACGCGGCTGGATATCACCAGCAAGCCCGGCAGCGAAACCTGTTTCAGCTTTCAACTACCACCAAGGTTGATTGTCAGTGCCGAACTGGCTGAGAATGCGCAGCGTTAAGTCTTACGGAACCCATGCAATGAAAACGTTAATCGCGCTGGCGCTGGTGCTGGTGATGTCACCGGCGACGGCGAAAGAGGGAATGCTGGCAGGTAATCTGACCAGCGTTGGCTCTGACACGCTGGGTAACCTGATGGCGCTGTGGGGGGACAGTTTCAACCGGCAGTACCCCGGGGTGAACGTACAGATCCAGGCGGCGGGGTCATCAACGGCCCCGACCGCGCTGGCAGCCGGGGCCGCCCAGCTTGGGGCGATGAGCCGACCGATGCAGGCCACCGAGCGCCAGCTGTTTGAGGACAGCTACGGCTATCCTCCGCTGGCCGTTCCGGTGGCGATGGATGCGCTGGTGGTGGTGGTCAATCAGGACAACCCACTTACCGGACTGAGTGCACAGCAGCTGGATGCCATTTTTTCCGTTACCCGCCGCTGTGGCGGCCTGTCGGTGCCCCGAACCTGGGGGGATTTACAGCTCACTCAGCCCGGCTGGGCGACACGGGGCCTGCAGCGCTTTGGTCGTAATTCGGCCTCCGGCACCTGGGGGTTTTTCAAACAGCAGGCGCTGTGTAACGGCGATTTTCGCAACGATGTTGGGGAGTATCCCGGATCGGCAGCCGTGGTACAGGCGGTAGCAGGAACGCTGAACGGCATTGGCTATGCCAGCGCCGGGTTTCATATCAGTGGGGTAAAAACCGTGCCAGTGGCGCGCGAGGGCAACGACTGGATTGCGCCCAGCATCGACAATATCCGCAGCGGACGCTATCCCTATGCCCGTCCCCTCTATATTTACGTCAATAAAGCCCCGGATAAACCGCTGGAGCCCCTCACCGCTGCATTCCTGCGTTTAGCGCTCTCGCCGCAGGGGCAGGCGCTGGTCAGCCAGGCGGGTTATCTGCCGCTGTCGGAGCAGCAGAGGCAGCGTGCCCGCGCGATGTTAGCGCCGTGACAGCAAGCGGCCACACCAGGCAAAGTTGAATTTTATTCATGTACGGTGAAATTTCCTCGTTTGCCCCTGAAAGATTCTCATGACACTCTTAGTGACAGCCATGTAGACGTCCAGAAGTCTATGGATAACCTACGGTAACTATTTCGTCACTAAACTATGCGCCACGTACAGGCCAGGAGGCTTTCATCATGACTACTTTCACCCCATACCGTGCCGAAGTGGTGGGCAGCTACCTTCGTCCCGCTGAAATTAAGCAGGCCCGTAAGCAGTTTGAAGCCGGTGAGATCGATGCCGCAGCGCTGCGTCGGGTGGAAGATGATGCGATCCGTCAGGTCGTGGCACGCCAGCGTGAAAGCGGCCTGCAGGTGGTGACAGACGGTGAGTTCCGCCGCGCCTGGTGGCACTTCGACTTCTTTGACGGACTGGACGGGGTGGAGCGCTATGAGGCTGAACAGGGCATTCAGTTTAACGGCGTACAGACCAAAGCGCGCGGTGTGAAAGTGACCGGTAAGCTTGGCTTCAGCGACCATCCGATGCTGGATGATTTCCGCTTCCTGCAAAGCATCAGCGGTGACGCCGTCGCCAAAATGACCATTCCCAGCCCCAGCGTGCTGCACTTTCGCGGTGGGCGTAAAGTCATAGATGCTGATGTCTACCCGGATCTTGATGTCTATTTTGACGATCTGGCGCAGACCTATCGCGATGCGATAAGCGCCTTTTATGAGGCAGGGTGCCGCTATCTGCAGCTGGACGATACAGTCTGGGCCTACCTGTGTTCAGCCGATCAGCAGCAGCAGATCCGGGAGCGCGGTGACGATCCACAGGTGCTGGCCCGCACCTATGCTCGTGTGCTGAATAAGGCCCTTGAAGGTAAGCCGGACGACCTGGTGATTGGCCTGCACGTTTGTCGCGGTAACTTCCGTTCTACCTGGATTTCCGAAGGGGGCTATGAACCCGTGGCAGAAATTTTGTTTGGTGGGGTAAACATAGATGCCTTCTTCCTGGAATACGATAACGAGCGTTCAGGTGGCTTCGAGCCCCTGCGCTTTATCAAGCCAGGCAAACAGCAGGTGGTACTGGGACTGATAACAACCAAAACCGGTGATCTGGAAGCGGCGGAAACCGTGGAAAAACGTCTCCATGAAGCCGCACAGTTTGTCAGTCTGGATCAGATCTGCCTCAGCCCACAGTGTGGTTTTGCCTCCACCGAAGAGGGCAACAGCCTGACCGAAGAGCAGCAGTGGGCCAAGGTCCGTCTGGTGGTGGATGTCGCCAGCCGCGTCTGGTGAGCCAGCGTCATTCTGTGTACGGGGCGCGGGTTTCCGCGCCCTTTGTGCATCAACAGGGTGCTTATTGCCGAATTCACCCTCCCGCCGGACAAAAATGATACAAATCATGTAACGCATTTATTCTGATAACTAAAGATATGCACTGGTTATGCAGTTTTTTGCGCTATATCATCCTGCTTTTTCGATCCCGTATTGCCTTTCGCCGCTATAAACGTTCTACTTACCCCCGTTTTTTCGTCATCACCCTGTATACAGAAAATAATCAGCTCACATTCGCTGTTGATAATGCCATTGGAAGTGGTTTCCACTGCATAGGTTCTGTCAGACCGCGTTTTTAGAGCAAACAGGGACACAGGTCTTACAAAGAGACCTGATAACACGACTTTTCACACCATCACGGGCAACACGATTTCTTATGACACATCGTTTAACTTCCAAAGATATTCTGGCACTGGGCTTTATGACGTTTGCCCTGTTTGTCGGTGCCGGAAACATCATCTTCCCTCCTATGGTAGGGATCCAGTCCGGCGAACACGTCTGGATCGCCGCGCTTGGCTTTTTGATCACCGCCGTCGGTCTGCCGGTGATCACGGTGATTGCCCTGGCGCGCGTGGGCGGCGGTATTGATGCCCTTAGCTCACCGATCGGCAGAGCCGCTGGCGTGGTACTGGCGACGGTGTGTTACCTGGCCGTCGGGCCGCTGTTTGCGACACCGCGCACGGCCACCGTATCGTTTGAGGTAGGAATTGCCCCTCTGACGGGCGATGGCGCACTGCCGCTGATGATCTACAGCGTGGTCTACTTCGCGCTGGTGATTGGCATTTCCCTGTATCCCGGCAAACTGCTCGATACGGTCGGCCACGTCCTGGCACCACTGAAGATCTTAGCTCTGACCGTACTGGGCGTCGCGGCTCTGCTGTGGCCGGCAGGCGGTCTGGTTCCGGCTACCGTTGACTATCAGCGTGCAGCCTTCTCCAGTGGCTTTGTAAACGGTTATCTGACGATGGATACGCTTGGCGCGCTGGTGTTTGGGATCGTCATTGTTAACGCTGCCCGTTCGCGCGGCATCGGTGATGCCAGATTGCTGACCCGCTACACCGTGATTGCCGGACTGATTGCTGGCGTAGGGCTGACGCTGGTTTATCTGGCGCTGTTTAAACTGGGCTCCGACAGTGCGTCCATCGTTGACCAGCAGGCAAACGGGGCAGCGATCCTCCACGCCTACGTTCAACATACTTTTGGCAACATGGGGAGCCTGTTCCTGGCCGCGCTGATTTTTGTTGCCTGTATGGTCACCGCCGTGGGCCTGACCTGTGCCTGCGCGGAGTTTTTTGAGCAATTATTGCCTCTCAGCTATCGTCAGTTGGTGTTTATTCTGGGTCTGTTCTCCATGGTGGTGTCCAACCTGGGCCTCAGCCATCTGATTCAGATCTCAATTCCAGTGTTAACTGCGATTTACCCGCCTTGTATTGTGCTGGTACTGTTAAGTTTCACCCTGAAATGGTGGAAAAAAAGTACAAGGATCGTTGCCCCGGTAATGCTGGTCAGCCTGGTATTTGGCATCGTCGATGCAATAAAAAGCACCAACTTTAAGGCAATCCTGCCCGCTATTACCCAGAATCTGCCCTTAGCCGATCAGGGGCTGGCATGGTTGCCGCCTTCACTGGTGATGCTGGTATTGGTGGCCGTGTACGATCGCGTTTCAGGTCGCCAGTCGGTTACTGCGCATCAGCAATAGCGTTGTAAACTCCCTCTTACCTTCTTGCCGGTAAGAGGCCGACAGGTGGAAAAATGACAAGTACAACACTCAAAAAGGGACTGAACACCCGCCATATTCGTTTTATGGCGCTGGGTTCTGCCATCGGCACCGGGCTGTTTTACGGCTCGGCGGATGCTATCAGAATGGCCGGCCCCGGCGTTTTGATTGCCTATCTTATCGGCGGTGTCGCCGCCTATATTATTATGCGTGCGCTGGGCGAAATGTCGGTGAACAACCCGCAGGCCAGCTCATTCTCCCGCTATGCACGAGATTACCTCGGCCCCCTTTCTGGCTATATCACCGGCTGGACCTACTGTTTTGAAATTCTTATTGTCGCGATTGCCGACGTCACCGCCTTTGGTATTTACATGGGCGTGTGGTTCCCGGATGTAGCGCACTGGATCTGGGTACTGAGCGTGGTACTGATTATCGGCGCGCTGAATCTCGCCACGGTGAAAGTGTTTGGCGAAGTCGAGTTCTGGCTGTCACTGTTTAAAGTCGCCACCATTATGGTGATGATCGTCGCCGGTTTTGGCATCATTTTCTGGGGCATTGGCAACGGTGGCCAGGCCACCGGGATCAGCAATCTTTGGACTCACGGCGGTTTTGTTCCCAATGGCTGGATTGGCGTGGTGCTGTCACTGCAGGTGGTGATGTTTGCCTTTGGCGGCATTGAGATCATCGGTATCACAGCGGGTGAAGCGAAAGATCCCCAGGTATCGATTCCCCGGGCGATTAATACCGTCCCGCTGCGAATTCTGATTTTTTATGTCGGTACGCTGTTTGTCATTATGTCGATTTATCCGTGGAACCAGGTGGGGACCAACGGCAGCCCGTTTGTCCTTACTTTCCAGCATATGGGCATTGCCGCAGCGGCCACCATCCTCAATTTTGTGGTGATCACCGCCTCACTGTCGGCGATTAACAGCGATGTGTTTGGCGTGGGACGGATGCTGCACGGTATGGCTGAGCAGGGGCATGCGCCGAAGGTGTTTGCTACCGTATCGCGCAGGGGCATCCCGTGGGTGACGGTGCTGGCAATGATGATGGCGATGCTGGTGGCCGTATACCTGAACTATCTGATGCCAAAAAAAGTGTTCCTGGTCATTGCCTCGCTGGCGACCTTTGCCACCGTCTGGGTGTGGATTATGATCCTCTTCTCTCAGATTGCCTTCCGCCGTACGCTGACCCCTGAGCAAAAGAACGCGCTGAAGTTCGCGCTGCCGGGTGGCTCGGCGACCGCGATGGTTGGCATCCTGTTCCTGCTGTTTGTGATTGGGCTGATCGGCTATTTTCCCGATACCCGCATATCGCTCTATGTCGGGATGGGCTGGATCCTGCTGCTGCTGGTGAGCTGGCAGTGGGTGAAACGCAAAAATCGATAAACCTTCAATGCTGGTCAGCTCAACTGACCAGCACTATCCTTCCCCTTAAGATAACGCTGCCCGTCTGGCACTGAAAAACGCCAGCAGAGGAGCGATAGCGAGTACGCTAAACACGATCCTTGCCGCACTGCTGGCACCTTCCACGCCGCCGGGTACATTCAAGCCTCCCAGATTGGCCAGCATACCTGCCAGTGCCGCACCCAATGCGGTAGCAAACAGTTGTACCGTGGAGATCGAGGCTGCAGCGGCATCCTGCTCGTCACGGGAGGCGACATCCAGCACGCGAGTAAGCAGATGAGGCCAGCCCAGACCAATGCCAAAACCCACCAGCAATAACCCCAGTGAAATGATCACCACGAGCATACGACTCGCGTCGCTTTGTAACGGAAAGAAGAAAGCCAGTATTACCATCCCGGCCAGTACAAGCAGGGGACCGGCGACGATGGCCCGCGACACTTTTTTCGCTCGCCAGCCTGAGCTCCAGATTTCCGCCAGCGTCCAGCCTGCCGCCATCAGCGCGGCCAGATAGCCGGATATCAGTGGGGTCTGGCCGTGGAGATTCTGCAGGAAGTAGGGGACAAAGGTTTCGCTGGTCATGCCCACCACCAGCAGGCCGATAGTGAGATAAAGACTCAGCAGCGGGGAACGCAGGCGCAGCGCATTGCGTGGCAGCAGGCAGGTATCACTTACCCATTCCTGGCGGATTAACAGCGCTATCATCAGGATGGCCAGGGCAACCCCTGTGAGATTGTCACTCAGTTGTGATTTCGTACTGCCAATACTGATGGCCAGGACTGCGCCGGTGAGCAGCAACAGCTGTATCAGTGGCAGGCGGCCTGCTGGCCTGCGTTGACGGCTCTCCGCTGGCAAAGCCCGCCATACCACCCAGGCGTAGATTGCTGTCATGGGGAGCAGAAAAACAAAGGCCAGCCGCCATGCGTCCATATCCGCAAAGATGCCACCAATCGCCGGGCCGATCAGCGTGGCCACCCCCCACATCCCCGAGATCAGCGCAAAGGCACGCGGCCACAGCGTTCTTTCAAAGACCTCGTAAATCATGCTGTAGCCGAGGGCAAACATGAAGCCACCGCCAAGGCCCTGAACGGAGCGCCCCACTAACATTGCCAGCATATTGGGAGCCAGCGCACACAGCAGAGAACCGGCAACAAACAGCAGAATGGAGATAGCGTAAGTCCCTCGTGACCCGGCGCGACTTAGCGTCCGGCTGGTCAACGCCGAACCGATGATTGAGGCGACCACAAACAGCGTGGTATTCCAGGCGTAAAGATTGAGTCCGCCGATCTCTTTAACGACGGAAGGCAGCACGGTGGTCGCGATGTAAATATTAATAGCGTGAAGTGCCACGCCACCAGATAGCGCGACAGAGCGCAGGGCATTCTTACCGGAAAGAAGATCCCCCCAGTTTCCTTCATGTGGTGACATAATGATTTCCTTAAGCGACGTGAGTGAGTCACTCAGGGTTGCCTGCTTTCATGCCCTGAGGTAAATTAATAAAACAAGAAAATGCTTGTTATATTGTTTGGGGTAGAAAAATATTGTCAACACATCTAACGCCTGCCGAGGCTAAAGAGCATTTATCGACATCACAGAGACTGCTTCACCTGCTGAAAACGCGTGGACCGCAGCAGGCTTCTGAGGCGGGAAACGTGCTGGGCATGACCGCTGAAGCGGCACGTCAGCAGTTCAATAAGCTGGCAACGGAAGGGCTGGTGGCCGCGTTTTCGCAGGCGCGAGGCGTCGGGCGTCCCTCCCAGTTCTGGCAGCTTACTCCGGAGGGGCAGAAACAATTTCCTGATACCCATCCTGAACTCACGGTGCAACTGCTGGATGTGGTGCGTGAATCCTTCGGCGAACAGGCGATTGACATGCTGATTGCCAGACGCGAGGAGAAAACCCGTGTGTTCTACCGGCAGGAGCTGTCAGCGCTTTCAGACCTGCCAGCGCGGGTGGCGCGTCTGGCAGAGATCCGTTCTGCAGAGGGATATATGGCGGAATACGCGGTACAGGATGATGGCAGCCTGTTGTTGATTGAAAACCACTGCCCGATTTGCGCGGCCGCAGCAAGCTGTCAGGGATTCTGTCGCGCTGAACAGGCCATTTTCAGTGACGTCCTGGAGGCCGAAGTGGTTCGCGTGGAGCATATCCTCAGCGAGGCCCGACGCTGTGCGTATCGGGTGCAGCCCTTTAAGGGATGCTGAAACCGGAGCACGCCTGTCGCCTGATAACGGAAAAACGGCACCGGATGTCTCAGCCTTGCCTTAACACGAGGAGGGCTTACTGCGCATAGCTGACCGGGCGCAGCAGCGACGGGTCGATGTGCTGGCGCAGACGCTTCAGGGCGCTGTCATATGGGCATAGAGTACCGGCCTCCGTTTTCTGACAGCCGGCATAGTGCCACTCGGTGGTCAACAGCGGATGCTGACCATCGGGAGGCGTCAGATTGCGGATCTGATCGAGGCTCTGCCCACGGAACATGACGCGGATATAGCGTTTACCGCTTTCTGTATCACGCCAGCGTTCAAACACCAGGCTGCCCGCAGGCTGAATAGTGCCGCGCGGATAGTCACCCTGCTGCCAGCTGAAGTTCAGCAGGGTACGCAGATAGGCGATATTCACGTCATGGGCAACGTACAGCAGCCAGCGGGTATCCGGCGGGGCATTGTCCTGAGGCGAAACGCCCTGCTGTAGCGCTTTGGCAATCTGATCCATAAACAGGGATGCGCCGCGCTGCGCAACGTAAGGCTGGTCGTTGGTGGCATCATATTTTGGCGTCAGCATGGCCATCAGTTTACCCATCTCCCTGGCGCTCGAAGCATGACCAAACGCTACCTGACTCAGGGGTTTATTCTCACTCCATTCCAGGCGCAGGGTTTCCGCCATCGCGGCCAGCGTATCCAGGCCGGTGATCATTATGCGCCCATCAGAGGCAAATTTAATTTCCCACGCTTTATCAAATACCGGGCAGGGCTGGTCTGGCAGGCAGACGGCTTTTTTCAGCAGAGAAATTTCCGGCTGGAGCCGCTTTTGTGCCTCGCTGAGGCTTCCCCCCAGGGCTTTAAGCGCCCCTGCACGTTGCTTCTGTGCATCCAGCGTGACGCCGCCCGGGCTGTCGTTCTGAAACAGCGGGTCGTTATGCACCGGTGAGTAATGTACCGTCAGGCCGCAGCCGGGAAATGCCCCGTCCGTCAGGGCCTCGGCGGTGGCGCGCGTACGCTGCAGGGGGCTGGCCCAGACGAAAACGTCCTTCCCGGTTGGGCAGCCTGCACCGAGCAGTCCGGCCCGGCGGTATTCATTGCCTTCGTATTGCCCTTTTAGCCAGGCCGCGGTGTAACCGTGGCCGGTCAACTGGCCGTCAGCCGTCAGCCAGGGGGCCCAGGGGCGGGCACTGCCGGTTTCCATCTCTTTACGATTATCTGCCGTAGGGGGACGCACCCCGTGACGGCTGACTTCCACCACTTTTTCCAGCACATAGTGGGGCGCGGCCTGAGCGAGCAGGCTGAGCGAACTGAGCAGGGCGGCGAGGGAAAAACGCAGAACGTGCTTTTTCATCGGGATCATCCTTGTTGTGGTATCTGTACCAGTAGGCATCATTACAAAGTTTTTCAGACAGGTGTGACAAAAGGTGCGGAGAAGGGGAGGACAGACGAAAAAAAAGCCCGCCGAAGCGAGCTTTATTGAAAACGCAGCGGTAATTACAGCTTCGCAGCATTCTCAGACAGGTATTTAGCCACACCTTCCGGTGATGCGCCCATACCTTCTTTTCCTTTTTCCCACTGAGCCGGGCACACTTCGCCGTGCTCTTCGTGGAATTGCAGCGCGTCAACCATGCGCAGCATTTCATCAACGTTACGACCCAGTGGCAGATCGTTAACCACCTGGTGACGAACCACACCAGCTTTGTCGATCAGGAAAGAACCACGCAGAGCAACGCCCGCATCCGGGTGCTCGATGCCGTAGGCTTTCTGGATTTCACGTTTGATGTCAGCAACCATCGCGTACTGAACTTCGCCGATGCCGCCTTTATCAACCGGCGTTTTACGCCATGCGTTATGCACGAACTCTGAATCGAAGGAAACACCCACAACTTCAACGCCACGCTTCTGGAATTCGGCATAACGCTTGTCGAAAGCGATCAGCTCAGAAGGGCATACGAAGGTGAAGTCCATTGGCCAAAAGAACACAACGGTGGCTTTACCAGCGGTGTGTTTTTTAAAGTTGAAGTTCTCTACGATCTCACCGTTGCCCAGGACGGCGGCGGCGGTAAAATCTGGGGCTGGACGAGTAACCAGGACCATGTTCACTCCTGTAAAAGTTAGTTGAATTAAGGTGACAAGACGCAGGCAGTATACGGGGCGTGCCCGGTGCGGGCCAGCGAACTGCACCAATTATTCGGATAGGTTGTGCCTATCAAAATTCGAGTAATTATAAAGCAGTATCATACAATAACCTTTTTTAGAAAAAGGGCAAGGTGTAAACGTGGCAATGTCTTTTACAGCTTACGCTGCACGGCCTGCGCCATCATGCGGGGGTAAATCTGCCAGAAATATTCTTCAAGCGTCTGATAATTTTCTATAAAATCCTGGTAGCTTTCCGCCAGTGCAGCCAGCTTTGGACGGCGGCTGGCCATACCCTGTAACACATTTTGCAGAAACGGCGCTTCGGCGTAGCGCTCCATCCAGCGTCCATTCCATAAGTGATGATTAAGGGTCTGGAAGCGCTCCGGTGTCGGTCCAAGTTGCGGTTCGATCACACTTCTGACATGTGACAAAAAAGCTGGCAAAGAAATTTCCGGCACCAGTGTATTCCAGTGAGATGACAGAAAATGATCCCAGATGACATCGAGGGTAATCGGGGACACGCGACGTGTTTCACTGCGGAAGAGCTGGCGTGCGCTGCGCACTTCCGGCAGAGAATCCGTCAGCGCGTCGATGCGGCGATGCAGGGCTATGCCTTCAGCGACAGGGGCGGGCCACTGCTGGTGAGGGTTACCGCGAACATAATCGGCCATCATATTACCCAGCAGTGAGCTGTCGGCAAGGGTGGCAAGATGGAGGTGAGCAAGATAATTCATGGCGGGATTCTAACCTATAGCGGGCAGACTTCAAGCCGCAGCTGTGCTGGCGGTAATGTGACTTATTTTGCCGATAGTTGCAGGGATAGTCAGCAGATTGTTTAGCTATGGGCAGTTTTCAGCTAGAATGTGCGCCCTGATTTCCCGGACTGTGAATGACCATGCGCGTTGCCGATTTTAACTTTGAGTTACCTGAATCTTTGATTGCCCACTATCCGCAGGCCCAGCGCAGCGGTTGCCGTCTGCTGTCGCTCAATGGCCCGGATGGCGAACTGACGCATGGGATCTTCACCGATTTGCTGGATAAGCTCAATCCCGGCGATCTGCTGGTGTTTAACAATACCCGGGTGATCCCGGCGCGTATTTTTGGCTGTAAGGCCAGCGGCGGTAAAATCGAAGTACTGATCGAGCGTATGCTGGACGACAAGCGCGTGCTGGCACATGTCCGCGCGTCGAAAGCTCCAAAGCCCGGCAGTGAACTGTTGCTGGGGGACGAAGAAAATGTGCCGGCCACGATGCTGGCCCGCCACGATGCCCTGTTCGAAATTGAATTTCACGACCCGCGCCCGGTGCTGGATATTCTGAATGACATCGGTCATATGCCGCTGCCGCCCTATATCGACCGCCCGGATGAAGACGCTGACCGCGAGCTGTACCAGACGGTTTACAGCCAGAAACCCGGGGCAGTCGCGGCACCGACGGCAGGGCTGCATTTTGATGAGCCGCTGCTTGCCGCGCTGCGGGAGAAAGGCGTTGAAACCGCGTTTGTAACCCTGCACGTCGGGGCGGGGACCTTCCAGCCCGTGCGCGTAGACACCATTGAAGATCACATCATGCATGCCGAGTATGCGGAAGTGCCGCAGGACGTGGTGGATGCCGTGCTGGCATGTAAAGCGCGCGGTAACCGGGTTATTGCCGTCGGTACCACCTCCGTGCGCTCACTGGAGAGCGCTGCGCAGGCGGCGCAGGATGCGCTGATTGCGCCGTTCTTTGGTGACACCAGCATCTTTATCTATCCCGGCTATCACTATCAAATCATTGATGTACTGGTGACCAATTTCCACCTGCCGGAATCCACGCTGATCATGCTGGTTTCGGCGTTTGCAGGCTATCAGCACACGATGCACGCTTATCAGCAGGCCGTAGCTGAAAAATATCGTTTCTTCAGCTATGGTGATGCGATGTTTATTACCCGTAATCCGCAGGCTGTCAGCGAAATTCCGGGGCAGTGATCCTTTCCAGGGGGCGGCACCGTCCGGCCCTTTTGTAACCATTAACATCAGACTGTTTCTCTGATGGAGGCAATGTGAAGTTTGAATTAGACACAACTGATGGTCGCGCGCGCCGTGGCCGTCTGGTTTTTGAACGTGGCGTGGTGGAAACCCCGGCATTTATGCCGGTGGGCACCTATGGCACGGTAAAGGGAATGACGCCTGAAGAAGTACTGGATACCGGTGCGCAGATCATCCTCGGCAACACCTTCCATCTGTGGTTGCGTCCGGGCCAGGAGATCATGAAGCTGCACGGTGACCTGCATGACTTTATGCAGTGGAAGGGGCCGATCCTGACCGACTCCGGTGGTTTCCAGGTCTTCAGTCTGGGGGACATTCGTAAGATCACCGAGAAAGGCGTGCATTTCCGCAATCCGATTAACGGTGATGCGATCTTCCTCGATCCTGAAAAATCGATGGAGATCCAGTTCGACCTGGGATCTGACATCGTGATGATCTTCGATGAATGTACCCCGTACCCGGCTGACTGGGATTACGCCAAACGCTCAATGGAAATGTCACTGCGCTGGGCACAGCGCAGCCGCGATCGCTTTGATTCACTGGGCAATAAGAACGCGCTGTTCGGTATTATTCAGGGCGGAGTTTACGAAGATTTACGTGATGTCTCAGTTAAAGGACTGGTAGATATTGGCTTTGATGGGTACGCTGTGGGCGGCCTGGCGGTCGGTGAACCAAAAGAAGACATGCACCGTATTCTGGAGCATGTCTGCCCGCAGCTTCCTGAGGATAAACCGCGCTACTTAATGGGCGTGGGTAAGCCACAGGACCTGGTGGAGGGCGTGCGCCGGGGTATCGATATGTTTGACTGCGTAATGCCCACCCGTAATGCGCGTAACGGCCATCTTTTTGTGACCGACGGCGTGGTGAAAATCCGCAATGCGAAATATAAAGACGATACGTCTCCGCTGGATGCCGAATGCGACTGCTATACCTGCCGCAATTACAGCCGGGCTTATCTGTATCATCTTGATCGCTGTAACGAAATTTTGGGTGCGCGTCTCAACACCATCCATAACCTGCGTTACTATCAGCGTCTGATGGCCGGTTTACGCCAGGCTATCGAAGCAGGTAATTTAGAGCACTTCGTCACCGAATTCTACCAACGGACGGGGCTGGCGGTTCCGCCATTACCGTCTGATAATTAAACAAATGAGGGAAATTTAATGAGCTTTTTCACTTCTGATGCCGTAGCAGCCGCAGCACCATCTCAGGGAAGTCCTTACTCTCTGGTGATTATGCTGGTTGTGTTTGGTCTGATTTTCTACTTTATGATCCTGCGCCCTCAGCAGAAACGTGCGAAAGAGCACAAGAAACTGATGGACTCCATTTCTAAAGGTGATGAAGTGCTGACGACCGGTGGTCTGGTAGGCCGTGTGACTAAAGTCGCTGAAACCGGCTATGTTGCTATCGCACTGAACGAAACCACTGAAGTTGTGGTCAAACGTGACTTCGTTGCCGCCGTTCTGCCGAAAGGTACAATGAAGGCGCTTTAATTTTCGATTTCCCTAAGGGAACTGCCGTGTTAAACCGTTATCCTTTGTGGAAGTACATCATGCTGATCGTCGTATTACTCGTCGGTCTGCTGTATGCACTGCCTAACCTGTATGGTGAGGATCCGGCCGTTCAGATCACTGGTGCGCGCGGAAGCGCCGCCAGTGAGCAAACGCTGGTTCAGATCCAGACCGCATTAAAACAAGATAATATTCAGGCCAAATCACTGGCGCTGGAAAATGGCGCTATTTTGGCGCGCTTCGCTAACACCGACGTGCAGATGCGCGCGCGTGAAGCGATTATCAAGACGCTTGGCGATAGTTACGTTGTGGCGCTTAACCTCGCACCTGCGACGCCATCATGGCTTGCCATGCTTAACGCCGAACCGATGAAACTCGGTCTCGATCTGCGTGGCGGTGTGCACTTCCTGATGGAAGTGGATATGGATACGGCTCTGGGTAAACTCCAGGAGCAGAATATCGATAGCCTGCGTAGCGATCTGCGTGAGAAAAGCATTCCTTACGTTAACGTTCGTAAAACTAATAATTACGGCATGGAAATCCGTTTCCGTGATGCCGCCGCACGCGATCAGGCTGTCACCTGGCTGGCCGGTCGTCACCGCGATATGGTCATCAACAGCAGCGGCAGCAATGCCCTGACGGCGGTAATGAGTGACGAACGTTTGCGTGAAGCCCGTGAATATGCGGTGCAGCAGAACATCAACATTCTGCGCAACCGCGTGAATCAGCTCGGTGTAGCCGAACCGCTGGTACAGCGTCAGGGTTCTGACCGTATTGTGGTCGAGCTGCCGGGTATTCAGGACACGGCGCGCGCGAAAGAGATCCTCGGTGCTACGGCTACCCTGGAGTTCCGCCTGGTGAACTCCAGCGTGGATGCTACGGCGGCGGCGAATGGTCGCGTTCCGGGTGACTCTGAAGTGAAAGACACTCGAGATGGCCAGCCTGTGGTGCTGTATAAGCGTGTGATCCTCACCGGCGACCATATTACTGACTCCACTTCCAGCACAGATGAATACAACCAGCCCCAGGTCAATATCTCCCTGGACAGCGCGGGCGGTAACATCATGTCCAACTTCACCAAGGACAGCGTCGGTAAAGCGATGGCAACTCTGTTTGTCGAGTATAAAGACAGCGGAAAGAAAGACGCCAACGGCCGTGCCATTCTTGAGAAGCAGGAAGAGGTCATCAACGTCGCCAATATCCAGTCACGTCTGGGTAACAGCTTCCGTATTACCGGCATTAATAATCCGAACGAAGCCCGTCAGCTCTCGCTGCTGCTGCGTGCCGGTGCATTGATTGCGCCTATCCAGATTGTTGAAGAGCGTACGATTGGCCCGACAATGGGTCAGCAGAACATTACTCAGGGTCTGGAAGCCTGCCTGTGGGGCCTGATCGCCTCCATCATCTTTATGGTGGTGTGGTACAAGAAGTTTGGTCTGATTGCGACCAGTGCGCTGCTGGCAAACCTGGTGCTGATTGTCGGTATCATGTCCCTGCTGCCTGGCGCTACGCTGACCATGCCGGGGATTGCCGGGATTGTGCTGACGCTGGCGGTAGCGGTCGATGCTAACGTCCTGATCAACGAACGTATCAAGGAAGAGCTGCGTAACGGGCGTTCCGTTCAGCAGGCGATCCATGAGGGCTATAAAGGCGCGTTCTCCAGTATCGTTGATGCTAACGTCACGACGCTGATCAAAGTGTTGATTCTGTACGCAGTGGGTACAGGTTCAATTAAAGGCTTTGCGATCACCACGGGAATCGGTATTGCGACCTCGATGTTTACCGCAATTATTGGTACTCGCGCCATCGCCAATCTGTTGTACGGCGGCAAACGCATCAACAAGCTGTCTATCTGAGGAGTGCGTTGTGTCACAGGAACATAGTGTTGAACAAATGAACCACGGCCGTAAAGTCTATGACTTTATGCGCTGGGACACGCTGGCTTTCGCCATCTCGGTGCTGTTGTTGATTGCATCCGTAGCCATCATGGGCGTGCGCGGTTTTAACTGGGGTCTGGATTTCACCGGCGGTACGGTGATTGAAATTAACCTCGAGCAGCCCGTTGAGTTGGATCTGCTGCGCGACAGCCTGGTGAAATCAGGATTTGACGAGCCGCAGGTGCAGAACTTTGGCAGCAGCCGTGACGTGATCGTCCGTATGTCACCGCGTGAGGGGAATGCAGGTCAGGAGCTGGGCGCGAAAGTGCTGGCGACGATCAACCAGACCACCCAGCAGCAGGCCACGGTCAAGCGTATTGAATTTGTTGGCCCAAGTGTGGGAAGCGATCTGGCTCAGGCTGGCGGGATGGCGCTGTTATCCGCCCTGATTGCCATTCTGATTTACATCGGTTTCCGCTTTGAGTGGCGTCTTGCACTGGGTACGGTACTGGCGCTGGCGCACGATGTGATCATTACTGCCGGTCTGCTGTCGCTGTTCCACGTTGAGATTGACCTGACTATCATTGCGTCACTGATGTCAGTTATCGGTTACTCGCTAAACGATAAGATCGTGGTATCAGACCGTATTCGTGAGAATTTCCGCAAGATCCGTCGCGGTTCGTCTTATGACATCACCAACGTCTCCCTGACGCAGACCCTGAGTCGTACCATTATCACCTCGGTAACAACCCTGGCGATGGTCATGATCCTGTTTGTCTTCGGCGGCGCATTGCTGAAAGGTTTCTCGTTAACCATGCTGATCGGTATCACTATCGGTACCATCTCGTCGATTTATGTCTCCTCTGCGCTGGCGCTGAAGCTGGGCATGAAGCGCGAGCATATGTTGCAGCAGAAAGTGGAAAAAGAGGGCGCAGACCAGCCTTCCATTCTGCCTTAACGGGTTAAACCTTCTCCAACTGAAAGGGCCACGCATCGCGTGGCCCTTTTTTTATGGTGCTGTCACCGCAGGCGGCGGGCTGACCACGACATCATGCACACGCACATACCCTAACTGCTCGGGCGGAAGGTTGCTCAAGCGCAGGGGCAGCGTCACTTCCGTTTTGGGCAGCAGTTCACGGGCTACCGCGATCTGCTGTACCTGGCTGTTTACCGTCAGGGGTTTTCCGGTGGTACTGTCAAGTTCTCCCCATTCCACCTGGGCCGTAAAGGCCGGAAGGGGAGCCTCTCCGGTGGCACGTATATGCAGGATGGCACGGGTTCCGTTGGCCTCCTGCTGCACATGACTCAGCGACAACTTCAGCTCACCGGCCTGACTTTTCAGGATCACGCCGGTATTGGCTGCGGGCAGCAGCCAGGCCCCCTGCGCCGAACCGCTGTTCAGATTGCCCTGTTGCTCAAGCGCGGCAGCCTGCTTCGTGAGCTTTCGCATCTCCTGGGTCAGTTTCCCTACTTCGTTATGCAGCTGATTGATTTTGGGCTGGGGCGGCGTGCTGGCACAGCCCGCCAGCAGCAGCAGCGAACCCAGTGACAGACGAAGATAAGTGCTTGTCATTGTTCATTTCCTTTTGATTGAAGCGAATGACTTTATCTTAGAGCAAACGGGTCTTGATCGCCTGCAAAGAAATAAGGGATTTTGTTGCGTAAGCCGCATAAAATCAGGGCAGTATTGCGGACGCGCCTTTGGCTCTAAGCCGGGTTCGCGGTACACTACCCGTTACTCTTAAGAATTAACAGGACGCGTCATGTATTGCCCATTCTGTTCTGCCGTGGATACGAAAGTGATCGACTCCCGTCTGGTCGGGGAAGGCACCTCTGTGCGCCGCCGCCGTCAGTGCCTGGTGTGCCATGAGCGTTTTACCACCTTTGAGGTGGCCGAACTGGTCATGCCGCGCGTGGTCAAGAGCAATGATGTGCGTGAACCGTTCAATGAAGACAAGCTGCGCAGTGGCCTGATGAAAGCGCTGGAAAAACGGCCGGTTAATTCTGATGCGGTCGAAACCGCACTGACCCATATCAAAAGCCAGCTACGGGCGACGGGAGAGCGGGAAGTTGCCAGCAAGCTGATCGGGAGCCTGGTGATGGATGAGCTGAAAAAACTGGATAAAGTGGCCTATATTCGCTTTGCCTCGGTTTACCGTAGTTTTGAAGATATCCGTGAATTTGGCGAAGAGATCGCCCGCCTACAGGACTGACGTTATGCGTGATGAAGTGTATATGGCGCGCGCGCTGGAACTGGCGCGCAGAGGGCGTTTTACTACCACACCGAACCCTAACGTTGGCTGTGTGCTGGTTCGCGACGGCGACATTGTCGGTGAAGGCTACCATCTGCGCGCCGGTGAGCCGCACGCGGAGGTGCATGCGTTACGCATGGCCGGTGAAAAAGCCAAAGGCGCGACAGCCTATGTGACACTGGAGCCGTGCAGTCATCACGGGCGTACGCCGCCGTGCTGTGACGCCTTGATCAGCGCCGGTGTCAGCCGCGTCGTCGCGGCCATGCAGGATCCGAACCCGGAAGTCGCGGGGCGTGGCCTCTACCGCTTGCAGCAGGCTGGTATTGATGTCAGCCACGGCCTGATGATGCAGGAGGCCGAAGCGCTGAATCGCGGCTTTCTTAAGCGTATGCGTACCGGTTTCCCCTGGGTTCAGCTTAAACTGGGGGCATCGCTTGATGGCCGCACCGCACTGGCCAGTGGCGAAAGCCAGTGGATCACTTCGCCGCAGGCGCGGCGCGACGTCCAGCGTCTGCGGGCGCAGAGCTCCGCTATTCTCAGCACCAGTGCGACCGTACTGGCGGATAACCCGTCATTAACGGTTCGTCATCAGGAGCTGGATGACGCGACTCAGGCTGATTACCCCGCTGACCTGCTGCGTCAGCCGGTGAGAATTATTGTCGACAGCCAGAATCGCGTCACGCCTCAGCATCAGCTTATTGCACAATCCGGTGAAACCTGGCTGGCGCGCACGACCTGCGATGAACTGGCATGGCCGGAAAACGTCACGCAGTTCAGTGTGCCACGGCATAACCAGCGGCTGGATTTAGTGGCAATGATGATGCTGCTGGGCAGAAAACAGATTAACAGTGTCTGGGTGGAAGCCGGGGCGCAGTTTGCCGGGGCGTTGTTACAGGCCGGGGTGGTGGATGAACTGATTGTTTATCTGGCCCCTAAATTGCTGGGTGATAGCGGGCGAGGCCTGTGTCAGCTGCCGGGCCTTGCGCATCTCGTCGATGCCCCCGCTTTTGCTTTTAGTGATATCCGTCAGATTGGGCCTGATTTACGCCTGACGCTGACGCCGTTATAGCGGTTTGCGCAAAAACAAGCAGACCCCTGAAGAGTATGGTAGAATCCGCCCCCCTGCGGGGCCAAACAGAACCCTGAAAGGAAGAATATGAACGTTATCGAAGCTGCTGTTGCTACTCCTGACGCGCGCGTTGCTCTGGTTATTGCGCGTTTCAACAACTTTATCAACGACAGCCTGCTGAGTGGTGCCATTGATGCCCTGAAGCGTATTGGTCAGGTCAAAGATGAAAACATCACCGTCGTCTGGGTTCCGGGTGCCTATGAGCTGCCAATGACCGCACGTGCGCTGGCGAACACCGGTAAGCATGATGCCGTTGTGGCGCTGGGAACCGTTATCCGTGGCGGCACCGCCCATTTCGAATATGTGGCAGGTGAGGCCAGTTCTGGTCTGGCCAGCGTTGCCATGAACAGCGATATCCCGGTTGCTTTTGGCGTACTGACGACGGAAAACATCGAGCAGGCCATTGAACGCGCCGGAACCAAAGCGGGTAATAAAGGTGCTGAAGCAGCCCTGACCGCTCTGGAAATGATTAACGTATTGAAAGCCATCAAAGCCTGATTTTAAGGGGAATTTCGTGAAACCTGCTGCTCGTCGCCGCGCCCGTGAATGTGCTGTTCAGGCACTTTACTCCTGGCAAATCTCCAAAAACGACATCGCTGATGTCGAATACCAGTTTCTGGCGGAACAGGACGTTAAAGACGTCGATATCAATTACTTCCGTGAGCTGGTCGGCGGCGTTGCAACTAACAGTGCATACCTCGACGGCCTGATGCAACCTTACCTGTCACGCCAGCTGGAAGAGCTGGGACAGGTTGAGAAGGCCATCCTGCGTATCTCACTGTTTGAACTCAGCAAGCGTGCAGACGTTCCCTACAAGGTGGCGATCAACGAAGGGATCGAACTGGCTAAAGTGTTCGGTGCTGAAGACAGCCATAAGTTTGTCAACGGCGTGCTGGACAAAGCTGGCCCGTTTATCCGTCCCAACCGCAAATAATTCTCTGAGGCCGCTCATCACGGCCTCATCTTTTTACTCCCGGAATGCATTATGGCTTGTGGCGAATTTGAACTGATTGCGCGTTATTTTGACCGTGTAACCAGTTCCCGTCGCGATGTTGAAAAAGGCATCGGTGACGACTGCGCATTACTCGGCGTACCGGAAAAGCAGACGCTGGCAATCAGCACTGACACGCTGGTAGAAGGCGTGCATTTTCTGCGAGATATTCATCCCGCCGACCTCGGATATAAAGCCCTTGCAGTAAACCTCAGCGACCTGGCTGCCATGGGCGCTGATCCTGCATGGCTGACGCTGGCCCTGACGCTGCCAGAGATCAATGAAGCCTGGCTGAAAGATTTCAGCGACAGTCTGTTTGAGCTGCTCGACTACTATGATATGCAGCTGATCGGGGGTGACACCACGCGCGGGCCCTTGAGTATGACGCTGGGTATTCATGGCCTGGTGCCGCAGGGACGGGCGCTGAAGCGCAGTGGTGCGCGCGTAGGTGACTGGATTTACGTCACCGGCACGCTCGGTGACAGTGCTGCTGGCCTTGAACTGCTGCAACACCACGTGAAGATTAGCGATCCGGCAGCCCATGAGGCGCTAATCAAGCGCCATCTGCGCCCGATGCCGCGAATCCTTCAGGGGCAGGCGCTGCGCGATCTCGCCAGTTCGGCTATCGACCTGTCTGACGGGCTGGTCTCCGATCTCGGCCATATTCTTAAAGCCAGTGACTGTGGTGCCCGTCTCCATCTTGATGCACTGCCGATTTCCGCCGTACTGAAACAGCACTTCGAACCGGAACAGGCCATACGCTGGGCGCTGAGCGGTGGGGAAGATTATGAGCTGTGCTTTACCGTTCCGGAGATTAACCGCGGCGCGCTGGACGTGGCGCTGGGCTATCTTGGCGTTCCCTTCACCTGTATCGGCCAGATTGCTCCGCAGTCAGAAGGCCTGACGCTGCTGCAGGATGATAAGCCGGTAGAACTGAACCTGAAAGGATTTGACCATTTTGGTACGCGCTAAGGACGTGGCGAAAAGTCGCCTGAAGATGAGCAACCCCTGGCATCTGCTGGCGACCGGGTTTGGCAGCGGTCTGAGCCCCTGGATGCCGGGAACGGCAGGATCCCTCGCGGCCATCCCATTCTGGTACCTGCTCAACCTGCTGCCACAGGATCTCTATTCTCTGGTGCTGCTGCTGGGGATCAGTATCGGTGTCTATCTTTGCCACCGTACCGCGAAAGATATGGGCGTTCACGATCATGGCAGCATCGTCTGGGACGAGTTTATCGGCATGTGGATCACGCTGATGGCCATCCCGACCGACAGCTGGCAGTGGGTTCTGGCAGGTTTCCTGGTGTTCCGCGTTCTGGATATCTGGAAACCCTGGCCTATTCGCTGGTTTGACCGCAACGTGCACGGCGGCATGGGGATCATGGTCGATGATATTATTGCCGGGGTGATCTCAGCCGGCCTGCTGTGGGGCTGCGCACTCTACCTGGCGGGCTGATGCCGTGGGCCGGTCTGCTGTTGCGACCGGCCCGTGATAACGTTCAGCCCGTTTTACTCCCCACGCCGGGATTATTCGAACCCGACGACCGGGTGCGGCTGGTAGACGCTTTCCAGTTCAAAAATCTCCTCCTGCGTTAATTCAACATCTACGGCTTTCACCAAATCCTCCAGCTGTTCACTGCGCGAAGCGCCGATGATCGGGGCGGCAACCGCCGGTTTACTCAACAGCCAGGCCAGCGCGATTTGCGCACGGCTTACTCCTTTATCCCGGGCAATGTTAGCCAGCCGTTCTGCAATTTCTGCATCGTTTTTCTCACTCTGGCTGTAGAGCGTTTCACCGTATTCATCCGATACCGAACGGGCGGTGGTTTCTCCCCACGGGCGGGTGAGGCGGCCGCGGGCCAGCGGGCTCCAGGGCAGTACGGCAATATTTTCTTGCAGGCACAGAGGATGCATTTCACGCTCCTCCTCGCGCTGGATCAGGTTGTACTGATCCTGCATGGTGACAAAACGCGTCCAGCCGTTGCTGTCTGCCGTCTGCAGCGCGCGGGCAAACTGTTCGGGGTGCATGGAGGAGGCACCGATGTAACGTGCTTTACCTGCTTTGACCACGTCATGCAGGGCTTCCAGCGTCTCTTCCAGCGGCGTGTCGTAGTCCCAGCGGTGGATTTGCAGCAGGTCGACGTACTCCATGCCCAGGCGCTGCAGGCTGTCATCAATGGACTGCATGATACTGGCCCGCGACAGGCCGCCGGCCAGGTTGCTCATCGGGAAATAGACTTTTGTCGCGACGACGACCTCATCACGCCGGGCAAATTCCCGCAGGGCCCGGCCAACAATTTCTTCGCTACTGCCGTCAGAGTAGCTGTTAGCGGTATCGAAAAAGTTGATCCCGGCTTCCAGCGCCTGGCGGATCAGCGGGCGGCTACTCTCTTCGGGCAGCGTCCAGGCATGGCGGCCCCTGTCGGGTTCACCATAGGTCATGCAGCCCAGGCACAGGCGGGAAACGGTCAGATCGGTATTGGCTAACTGAAGGGTTTTCATGCGGACTCCTGCTATTAATCATTTAGTAAGAATAGCAGGCAAAAAAAAGCTCCCGGTGAAGGGAGCACGTTGTAACACTTTAGCGGCAGGATTACTGTGCCAGCCAGGTCTCGATCTGCTGGCGGATACCGGCGGCATCCAGCAGGTAATCGGCACGGATTTCATCCTGTGTTCCCTGGGGAATAAAGGCATCCGGCAGGCCGATATTCAGCACCGGAACCGGCCGGCGCTTAGCCATCAGTAGCTCATTCACTCCACTTCCGGCTCCGCCTTTAATTGCGCCTTCTTCAAGGGTGATCAGCGCATCATGGCTGGCGGCCAGTTCGAGGATCAGCGCGTCATCCAGTGGTTTCACAAAGCGCATATCGACCAGCGTGGCATTCAGCGCTTCTGCGGCGGCGGCGGCTTCTGGCAGCAGGGTACCGAAGTTGAGAATAGCCAGCCCGCTTCCTTCACGCAGCGTGCGCCCCTTACCCAGCGGCAGTGAGGCCAGCGGCTCCAGCGCCGCACCTGTTCCGCTGCCGCGCGGGTAGCGTACCGCACTGGGTCCGCTGTCGTGATGATAGCCGGTATACAGCATCTGACGGCATTCGTTCTCATCGCTTGGCGTCATGATCACCATATTCGGAATACAGCGCAGGAAGGCAATATCGAATGCGCCCTGATGTGTCTGACCGTCGGCACCGACAATGCCACCGCGATCGATGGCAAACAGTACTGGCAGCTTCTGGATTGCCACGTCATGGATCAGCTGGTCATAGGCGCGCTGCAGGAAGGTGGAGTAGATCGCCACCACCGGCTTATAGCCTCCGATGGCCAGCCCGGCGGCAAAGGTCACGGCATGCTGTTCCGCAATCGCTACATCAAAATACTGTTGCGGGTAGTCGCGGGAGAAGCTGACCATACCGGAGCCTTCACGCATGGCTGGGGTGACGGCCATCAGCTTACTGTCTTCTGCGGCGGTTTCACTCAGCCACTGGCCGAAAATTTTTGAATAGCTGGGTAATCCTTCGGCACTTTTTGGTAGCAGACCGCTGGCCGGGTCAAATTTCGGCACCGCGTGCCAGCTAATCGGGTCTTTTTCTGCCGGGGCGTAGCCTTTGCCTTTTTTGGTCATTACGTGCAGGAACTGCGGGCCTTTCAGCGCGCGCATATTGCGCAGTGTCTGCACCAGTGCCAGCACATCGTGTCCGTCAACGGGGCCGATGTAGTTAAAGCCCAGCTCTTCAAACAGCGTACCCGGTACCACCATGCCTTTCAGGTGCTCTTCGGTACGTTTGACCAGCTCTTTGATCGGCGGCAGACCGCCCAGTACTTTTTTGCCGCCTTCACGCAGGCGGGAATAAGTCTTGCCGGAAAGGATCTGCGCGAGGCGGTTGTTCAGCGCACCCACGTTTTCTGAGATCGACATTTCATTGTCGTTCAGCACCACCAGCAGGTCGGCTTTAATATCCCCGGCGTGATTCATCGCTTCGAACGCCATGCCGGCGGTGATCGCGCCATCGCCAATGACACAGGCGGTACGGCGATCTTTCCCTTCTTTCCCGGCGGCCACAGCCATACCAAGGCCAGCGCTGATTGAGGTGGACGAGTGACCGACGTTCAGCACGTCATATTCACTTTCATCGCGCCACGGGAACGGATGCAGGCCATTTTTCTGGCGGATGGTGCCGATGCGATCGCGACGCCCGGTCAGGATTTTGTGCGGATAGGCCTGATGGCCGACGTCCCACACCAGGTGATCAAACGGCGTGTTATAGACGTAATGCAGGGCAACGGTGAGTTCAACCACGCCAAGACCAGACGCAAAATGACCGCTGGAGCGGCTTACGCTGTCGAGCAGATACTGGCGCAGCTCGTCACAGAGTTTTGGCAGACTCTCTTTCGGTAGCAAACGTAATTCTTGCACCGTGCTTGCCAGAGCAAGCGTTGGGTATTTTGCAGGTTCAAAACTCATTCAGAGACTCATTTGGAAGTTATTTATCGCGTTCAATTATAAAGCCTGCCAGCGCCCGGAGTGGGGCGGTGTCGTAAGACTGTACGGCAAGCGTTTCTAATGCGCTGAGGGATTCCTGATAGAGATCCCATGCTTTTTCCCGGGCATTGTCCAGCCCCATTAATGCCGGGTAGGTACTTTTTCCTAACTGCTGATCGGCTCCCTGCCGTTTGCCGAGAACGGCGGTATCCCCGATGACGTCCAGAATATCGTCCTGTACCTGAAAAGCGAGGCCAATGGCACTGGCATAGCGATCCAGAGCGGGCAGGGCAGCGCGTCCGTGCTCACCGGCGGTCAGGGCACCCAGCCGCACCGCAGAGCGGATCAGCGCGCCTGTTTTATGACGATGGATCTGTTCCAGCTCGTGCAACGTAACCTGCTTCCCTTCCGCCGCCAGATCCAGGGCCTGGCCGCCACACATACCGGCTACACCACTGGCCTGGGCCAGTTCTGACAGCATAGCGATACGGGCTTGCGCCGTCACGCCGGGCATCGGTGTATCAGCAAGGATTGAAAAGGCCAGCGTCTGCAGGGCATCCCCGGCTAGAATGGCAGAATCCTCACCAAACTTAATATGACAGGTGGGCTGGCCGCGACGCAGGCTGTCATCATCCATGGCGGGTAAATCATCGTGGATCAGGGAATAGGCGTGGATACACTCCACCGCGGCTGCAGGCGCATCAAGCGCAGCATCGTCGGCACGCAGCATGGTACCCGTGGCATACACCAGAAAAGGGCGTAACCGCTTGCCCCCTAATAGTGCCCCATACTCCATTGCATTCACCAGAGGACTACTCTGAAAGGGCAGTTGCGAAATAAACCGTTGCAGTGCGGCATTCACCCGCTGATAGTGCGCGGTGAGTAACACATTGAAATCCATCAGTCGTTTTCCGGCGTGAATGGTGTCAGATCGGCGTTTTTATCATCGCTCAGTAAAATCTGTACGCGCTGTTCAGCCTGTTGCAGGGTTTTCTGTCCGTGACGTGCCAGCTGCACGCCCCGTTCAAATTCATTCAGCGCTTCTTCCAGGGGAAGGTTGCCGCTCTCAAGATGGGTAACAATCTGTTCCAGCTGCTGCAGTGACGTTTCGAAACTGGCGGGCTGTTCGGCTTTTTTCGGCATTTTTAATCCTGACTTATCATTTTTCATCAGTAAACGCTCATGGTAGCTGATGACCCATGATTAGCAAAATATCCCTGCATTTTTCACGCGGCGGGGGTGGGTAATCAGGGCGGCAGATGAAGAAGCAGCCACTGTACAAAGATGATATACTACTGCGCCTGGATGCAAAGGGCGTAAGCCAATTTGCAAGACTCTGATTTTATCAGTTAAGTGCCATGCTGTTCAGCACTTAATTACCTGACGAATACATGCCGCTATGAAGTTTATCATTAAGTTATTCCCTGAAATTACGATTAAAAGTCAGTCAGTACGCCTGCGTTTTATCAAAATCCTGACCGGTAATATCCGCAACGTTCTCAAACCTTTCGATGAAACCCTCGCCGTTGTGCGCCACTGGGACAATATCGAAGTGCGCGCCAAAGACGAAAATCAGCGTGAAGCCATCGTGGCTGAACTGACGCGAATCCCGGGTATTCACCATGTGCTGGCGGTAGAAGACCGTTCATATACCGATGTGCATCATATCTTTGAGCAGGTTCTGGAAATGAACCGCGAGCGCATTGAGGGTAAAACCTTCTGCGTGCGCGTGAAGCGTCGTGGTAAGCACGCGTTCAGTTCACAGGATGTAGAACGCTACGTCGGTGGCGGGCTTAACCAGCATGTTGCCACGGCACAGGTTCAGCTTAATCGTCCTGAAGTGACCGTCAATCTTGAAATCGAAGATGAGCGCCTGATTCTGGTCACCGCGCGCTATGAAGGCATTGGTGGCTATCCGATTGGTACCCAGGAAGATGTGCTGTCGCTGATCTCAGGCGGCTTCGACTCGGGCGTTTCCAGCTATATGCTGATGCGCCGCGGCTGCCGCGTGCATTACTGCTTCTTTAACCTCGGCGGTGCCGCCCATGAGATCGGCGTCCGTCAGGTGGCTCACTATCTGTGGAAGCGTTACGGCAGTTCGCACCGCGTGCGCTTTGTCGCGATTAACTTTGAGCCGGTGGTGGGGGAGATCCTCGAAAAAGTGGACGACGGCCAGATGGGCGTGGTGCTGAAGCGCATGATGGTGCGGGCGGCATCGAAAGTGGCCGAGCGCTATGGCGTACAGGCACTGGTGACCGGTGAAGCACTGGGACAGGTATCCAGCCAGACGCTGACGAACCTGCGCCTGATCGACAACGCCAGCGATACGCTGATCCTGCGCCCGCTGATCTCTCACGATAAAGAGCACATCATCAAAGTTGCCCGTGAGATCGGGACGGAAGATTTTGCCCGTACCATGCCGGAATACTGCGGGGTGATCTCGAAAAGCCCGACGGTGAAAGCCGTTAAAGAGAAAATCGAAGCGGAAGAGCAGCACTTCGACTTCAGCATTCTCGATCGCATGGTCGATGAAGCGACGAACGTCGACATCCGTGAAATCGCAGAAAAGACCGAAGAAGAAGTGGTAGAAGTGGAAACCGTGGATTCGTTCGCTGAAAACGATGTGATCCTCGATATCCGCTCCAGTGACGAGCAGGATGCTCGTCCGCTGATGCTGACGGGGGTGGAAGTGAAACCGCTGCCCTTCTACAAGCTGGGTACCCAGTTTGGCGATCTCGATCAGCAGAAGACCTGGCTGTTGTACTGTGAACGCGGCGTCATGAGCCGTTTGCAGGCGCTATACCTGCACGAGCAGGGCTTCAAAAACGTTAAAGTGTATCGCCCTTAAGTCAGTTTTATGCTGGCTTACTGGCCATTCGTGCCCTGACAGTGTTCGCCATCCTCACGTAATGAGATACGCTGTGGTGGCTGTACACTGACCGGGCGCGAATGGGCTGCGCCGCCGCTGTCTGGTGCGCACGGCCGCAAACTGCCATTGTATTAATCGCGGTAGTCGTAAATCCCGGCAGCCAGAACCATCTGCTCTGCCACCTCGCGCGCTTTCTCTTTTCCTGCCACTAAATCAATCAGCTTCAGGGCGAAATCAATCGCAGTGCCCGGCCCCTGGCTGGTCAGCAGATTGACGCGACGGTCCCACACCACGCGACGATCCATCCATTTCTCTTCAGGAATAGTCTCTTTCAGACCGGGATAGCCGGTCATATTGCCGACGGGAAAGAGATCGTGTGGGATCAGCACCGTTCCCGCGGCGGCACAGATTGCCGCGACAATGCGTCCTGACTGGTTAAACTGGCGCACCGTTTCTACCAGTAGCGGACTGTCGCGAAAGCACTCTGCGCCTTTTAATCCGCCGGGAAGCACAATGGCGGCGTAATCATCATCGGCAACTTCCACCAGCGGAGCATCGGCCAGCAGCCGGACGCCCCGGGAACAGACTATTTCGCAGTTGCCATCATCCGCCACGCTGGCGGTGACCACCCTCAGCCCGGCGCGCACCAGTAAGTCGATGGTGGTGACAGCTTCAGTCTCTTCACTCCCAGGTGCCAGGCAAACCAGAACCGATGGTTTCGCGGTCATAATCTTGTTCCTTTCGTTTAATAAATTCGTAGAGGCGGCTGTTTTCCGGCGTTGTCAGCCCCTGAGCCCGCGCACGGCGGATGACGTAGCCGTTGATGTAATCAATCTCGGTGCGGCGCTTTGCGCGAATATCCTGCAGCATCGATGAGGTATTGCCTGCCGTACTGCGGATCACTTCCAGCACGTAATCAATCAGCCACTCTCGTGATGTGTGCTGGCCTTCACGCTCCATGACGCTGGCAACCTCGTTGCTCAGCGCTTCGATCTCCTGGCGATGTTCTGCCAGTTCACCGTTCGTACAGTCGTAAAACACGCTCAGGGGGTTGATCACACAGTTGACCGCCAGCTTCTGCCATGCGGCAGAAGCCACATTATTGTGCCATGCCACGTCCGGCAGAGCGCGGTGCAGCATCTCTGCCAGTTCACTCATCTCCACACCCGCAGGGAGTGCCGGGCCAATATGGGTGATCCCGGAGGCGACATGGACAATGACCGTGCCGTCGCGACGGGCAGCATGCGTGGTCACCCCTTTTAGCAGGGGCTGGGTCAGGCCCTTCAGCTCATCCAGCGTCCCCATGCCATTGTGCAGCAGCAGCACCGGGCAGTAGGCAGGCAGTACAGACCGGAGATTTCTCACGGCTTCAGACACTTGCCACGCTTTCAGCGTGACAATCAGCAGCTCACATTCAGCCAGAAACGTTGGATCGTTAGCAATAAAGGTTTTATTAAGCGTCAGACCATTCAGGCCGATCACATTCACCGAGCAATAGGGTTGCGGCACCCGCAGCCATCCCTGCACTTCATGTCCCTGTTGTTCCAAAGCCGCTAACCAGATTTGCCCCAACGCTCCGCATCCAAGTACGGTAATTTTCATTATTCCTCCCCGCACGCGGGTTGAGTTAACCGTCCTGCTCATTATTATAGCTTTCAGCGCCAGTGGTTTTATTTACCTGCGGCAAGAAGGTATTATGCCTGTCACTTTAGTATCAGGAGAATAGATCATGCCATCTTTCGATATCGTTTCTGAAATTGATATGCAGGAAGTGCGTAACGCGGTAGATATTGCTAACCGTGAGATTGCCACCCGCTTCGATTTTCGCGGTGTAGAAGCCAGCTTTGAGCTGAACGAAAAAAATGAATCCATCAAAGTATTAAGCGAGTCTGACTTCCAGGTGAAACAGCTGGTGGACATCCTGCGTGAAAAACTGCTGAAGCGTGGCATTGAAGGGGCAGCGCTGGACGTACCAGAGCAGATTGAACACAGCGGTAAAAGCTGGAGTGTCGAAGCGAAGATGAAAAAAGGCATTGAGTCCGACATCGCTAAAAAGCTGGTTAAGCAGATTAAAGACAGCAAAATCAAGGTCCAGACCCAGATTCAGGGCGATGAACTGCGGGTAACTGGCAAGTCGCGCGATGACTTACAGAGCGCGATGGCGCTGGTACGGAAAGCAGATCTGGGGCAGCCGTTCCAGTTCAAAAACTTCCGCGATTAGGCATTCAGTCCGATCGTAAGAAAGGCTGACCCGGCTGCTGTTTGAGAAGTCGCGTCGGCCATGGCGGTATTAAGAGGCGGACCATCTGTTATGGTCCGCCTGCGGCACTTATACCCCTGCGGCGATCAGTTTCTCTATGTCGGCGCGGCTGGTGATTTTACTGTCAATTTTGACATAAGCGCTGCGCTCTTCAGGCACGATAAACACCGCCGCGACTCCCGGTTGCGCTTTCAGACGCTGCTCCAGCTGTTCTTTATCTTCATTATTCTGTTCAAGCGTGATACGCAGGCTGCTGACGTAAGGCGGCTCCTGCATCGTCAGACTGACCATCAGCCAGGCGGCTGCAATGAACGCACCGATCAAAAATACCGTCTGCGCATCAACGTGACCATAAATCCAGCCGCCCATGCTGCCACCAATCGCCACACCGATAAACTGGCTGGTAGAGTAAAGCCCCATGGCTGTTCCTCTGTAGCCTGGCGGTGACTCTTTGCTGACCAGTGAGGGCAAAATCGCCTCCATCAGATTAAAGCCGATGAAGAAGAGCTGCACGCCAACGACCAGCGTCCAGAAGTGATTCCCTGCGCCCCACAGTACCACTTCCGCCACCAGCATCAGCGCCACGCAGCCAACAAACACGCGCTTCATGCGGCGCTTCACTTCAGCGTAAATAATAAATGGCAATACGCTGGCGAAGGCGATCAGCATGGTAAACAGATACACCTTCCAGTGCTCGGCAGCGGGCAGACCCGCCTGCTCAAACTGTCCCGGCAGGGCGACAAAGCTCGACATCAGCAAAATATGCAGGCAGAGAATACCGATATTCAGCTTGACCAGCCGGGCGTTAGCGAGGACATCACGAATGCTGCCTTTCACAATGCCAGATTCGCGATTCAGCACGTGACTTGAGGCCGACGGCACCACCAGCAGGGTGATCACGATGCCGCCGCAGGCCAGTAGCGCAATCATCCAGAACAGCGCGTGCAGGCCGAAAGCGTGGGTGATCACCGGGCCCAGCACCATGGCAATCGCAAAGGTGACGCCGAAGCTGATACCGATAAACGCCATCGCTTTGGTCCGGTTCTGTTCACGCGTCAGGTCAGACAGCAGGGCCATTACCGCTGCCGCAATCGCCCCTGAACCCTGCAGGGCGCGTCCAAGGATAACGCCCCAGATCGAAGTGGTCATGGCAGCAATCACGCTACCCAATACAAAGATCAGTAAGCCACCGACGATCAGCGGCTTACGGCCTATACGGTCGGAAAGAAGTCCGAAGGGGATCTGGAATACGGCCTGCGCTAAGCCGTAGATGCCAATGGCGAATCCAATTAATGCTTCACTTGCTCCCTGCAGTGCCATGCCATAAGTGGTCAGGACCGGTAACACCATAAACATTCCCAGCATACGCAGGGAAAAAACCGTCCCCAAACCCCAGGTCGCACGCAGCTCGACCGGAGTCATTTTATTATCGTTCATTACTACCTCAGTCTGTCGAATGCACATAGTTTATGTGTGAGGGGAGGGCGGGTAAAACATTACTTTTTAGTTAGTGGTAACAAAAAGAAAGGGCGCGATAATCGCGCCCTCAGTGTGATGTGTACGGACTGTTAGCTGACGTAAGTCAGAAAGTCTTTCGAGGCAGGGGTCATAAAGTCGACCGACATCATCACGCTTAATGCGGTGATGGCGACAATCGAAAACACAAACAGCTTACGGGCCCAGACGCGATCGTTCTGAGTTTTGTAACCTGACAGTGCCATTCCCAGCCACCAGACACTGACCGCTGCAGCAACAACCAGGTATTTATACCCGGCGTAGCCCACCAGCGTCAGCATCAGCGTGGCAACCATAAACGCGATGATATACAGCGTGATATGGTTTTTGGCCACCGAAATGCCTTTCACTACCGGCAGAACCGGAATATTGGCTGCCTGGTAATCTTTAAAGCGGAAGATCGCAATCGCATAGGAGTGCGGCATCTGCCACAGGCTAAAGATCGCCAGCAGGATCAATGCACCGGCATCAAACTGGTTAGTCACAGCACAGTAGCCAATCACTGGCGGTGCAGCACCGGAAAGGCTGCCAATCAGAGTGCCGTATACGGAGTTGCGCTTCATGTACAGGCTGTAAACGCCGACATAAACCACAAAACCCATCACCGCCAGCCACATGGCCAGCGGATTTGCTCCGAAATACAGCATTGCGAAGCCAGCAATACCTAACACGGTTGCATAAACCAGGCTTAATTTCGGAGAGATGAGGCCTTTAACCAGCACCCGATTCTTGGTTCTCTCCATTTTTTTGTCGATATCACGGTCGATAAAGTTGTTATAAACACAACCTGACGCAACCACCAGCGAGACGCCGACTAAGGTGAAGAGAAACAGGGAATAATCAATGCTGCCTTTAGAAGCCAGCAGGAATCCCCCGATGACAGAAATTAAATTCCCGAAAATAATTCCTGGTTTTGTTACTTGCAGGTATTGCTTAATCATCACAGTAGCTCTGTTAGTGGCTCATCATGTTGTAGTTGAGGTTCCACATAATCCATAGCGAGCCAACAACAACAATCAGGATGATAAGTGCTGCAAACACGATAGCAATCAGGTTCCAGCCGCCCTCAGACTTGCTGTCCAGATGCAGGAAGTACACCAGGTGAACGAGCACCTGGACGACTGCACACACCAGAACAACCGCGAGGATGGTCGCTTTAGAAGCGCTGCCGTCCATGACCATCCAGAATGGGATACCTGTCAGAATGATCGACAGGATAAAGCCGATCATATAAGACTTCACGCTACCGTGAGAAGCGCCATGTTCAGTTGCTGAATGGCTCATTACATAACCCCCATCAGGTAAACAATGGTGAATACGCAGATCCACACCACGTCCAGGAAGTGCCAGAACAGGCTCAGACACATGATACGGGTGCGGTTGGTGTCCGTCAGACCGCGTGAAGCGACCTGATACATCAGTACCGCCATCCAGATCAGACCTGAGGTCACGTGCAGACCGTGAGTTCCCACCAGCGTGAAGAACGCAGAGAGGAAGCCACTGCGGTCAGGACCGAAGCCTTCTTTAATCAGGTGATGGAATTCATAGATTTCCATCCCGATGAAGCCCACACCAAACAGGAAGGTCATCGCTAACCAGCCAATGACGGCACCTTTCTGCTTGTTGTTCATGTTGATCACCGCCATACCATAGGTAATGGAGCTCAACAGAAGCAGGGCGGTTTCCACCAGGACGAACGGCAGTTCAAAGATGTCTTTGCCTGCCGGGCCGCCCGCGGTGTTGTTAACCATCACACCATACGTCGCAAACAGCGTGGCGAAGATGATGCAGTCACTCATCAGGTAGATCCAGAAGCCAAAGACTTTATTGGCTCCTGCATCATGGTGATGCCCATGCTCCGCATGGGCGTCGTGGTGTTTAGTCACAGTTTCAGTCGACATTTTTCAGACCTGCTTTGCTAATTTCGTCAAAGTGCTGATTCTCGATTTTTTGAATCTCAGCAACAGGGACGTAGTAATCCACGTCTTCGTCAAAGCTCTTGACGATCCAGGACACGATAATGGCCAGGAATGACAGGCCTACCAGCCACCAGATATGCCAGATTGCTGCAAAACCAAAGACCACGCTGAAGAAACCAATTACAACACCCGCACCGCTGTTCTTCGGCATATGAATTTCTTCATAGTGAGCCGGCTGCTTATAGGCTTCGCCTTTTTCCTTCATTTCCCAGAACGCATCGCGCTCATGGATTTCAGGAACAACAGCAAAGTTATAGAACGGTGGTGGAGAAGAGGTTGCCCACTCCAGAGTACGGCCGCCCCATGGGTCACCGGTCACATCACGCAGTTGCTCACGGTCGCGGACCGAAACATAGAACTGAGTAATCTGGCAAATAACACCACAAGCGATCAGACCTGCACCACATGCGGCAACAACCAGCATTGGGTGGAACTGAGGATCGATGTCCTGGCTGATACGACGGGTCATACCCATGAAGCCCAGCACGTACAGCGGCATAAAGGCAACGAAGAAGCCAATGATCCAGAACCAGAACGCGCGGATACCCCAGGTTTCATTCAGCTTGAAGCCGAACGCTTTCGGGAACCAGTAAGTCACGCCAGCGAAGCAACCGAACACCACACCACCGATAATAACGTTATGGAAGTGAGCGATCAGGAACAGGCTGTTGTGCAGCACGAAGTCAGCACCTGGCACGGCCAGCAGCACCCCGGTCATACCACCTACAGAGAAGGTGACCAGGAAGCCCACGGTCCATAGCATACAGGAGTGCATTTCAATGCGACCCTGGTACATGGTGAACAGCCAGTTAAAGATTTTAACACCGGTCGGGATGGCGATGATCATCGTCATAATACCGAAGAAGGCGTTAACGTTTGCACCCGCACCCATGGTGAAGAAGTGGTGCAGCCATACGATGAAGGACAGGATGGTGATGACCACCGTTGCCCACACCAGTGAGGTATAGCCAAACAGACGTTTTTTCGAGAAGGTCGCAACCACTTCCGAGAACACACCGAACACCGGCAGAACCAGGATGTACACTTCCGGATGACCCCAAACCCAAATCAGGTTGACGTACATCATCATGTTGCCGCCCATATCATTGGTGAAGAAATGGAAGCCAAGATAACGGTCAAGGGTCAGCAGCGCCAGGGTCACGGTCAGAACCGGGAACGCAGCGATGATCAGTACGTTGGTGCACAGTGATGCCCAGGTAAAGACAGGCATTTTGAACATGGTCATACCAGGCGCACGCATCTTCATAATGGTCACGAAGAAGTTGATACCTGTCAGGGTCGTCCCGATACCGGAGAGCTGTAGACTCCATATCCAGTAGTCAACGCCGACTCCCGGACTGTATTCCGCCCCCGATAATGGTGGGTATGCCAGCCAGCCGGTCTGTGCGAATTCGCCCACACCCAGTGACAGGTTAACCAGAACCACACCGACAGCCGTGAACCAGAAGCTCAGGTTGTTCAGGAACGGGTAGGCCACATCGCGTGCGCCGATCTGTAAAGGAACAGCAATGTTCATCAGACCAACAACAAACGGCATCGCTACGAAGAAGATCATGATCACGCCGTGAGCCGTGAAGATCTGGTCGTAGTGGTGCGGTGGCAGAATGCCCGCTTCGCCTGCCGAGGCAAGCACCTGCTGGGTACGCATCATCACGGCATCGGCAAAGCCGCGTAGCAGCATGACGAAGGCCATGATGATGTACATGATACCGAGTTTTTTATGGTCAACGGAGGTCAGCCACTCGGTCCACAGATATTTCCACTTACCGAAGTAAGTCAGCGCGGCGACAAGCGCCAGGCCACCAAGAATAATGGCGGCAACGGTGACCATGATAATCGGCTCATGGTACGGCACTGCATCCAGTGTTAATTTTCCAAGCATCGTATTATTCCTCGGCTCCCGCGTGAGCGGCATTGCTCATATCCATGCCTTCATGGCCTTCGCCATGAGACATGTCCATGCTTCCGCCGTGGTTCATCTGGAACTGACCAATGATGTCTTTAAACAGTCCAGGTTTCACACTTGAGAAGAATTCCACCGGGTGATTTTCGCTAGGCGCAGCCAGCTTATTAAAATCATCCATTGTCATGAGGGTGTCTGGAGATTGTTTCGCTTTGGCGACCCACTGTTCGAAGCTGGCTTCGTCAGGAGTAGCAATCGCTTTAAACTTCATACCAGAGAAACCACGACCACTGAAGTTCGAGGACATACCGTCAAAGGTACCGGCTTCATTCGCAATCAGATGCAGTTTAGTTTGCATCCCCGCCATAGCGTAAATCTGGCTACCGAGGGTAGGAATGAAGAAGGAGTTCATTACGGTGTTCGAAGTAATCTTGAAGCTCACCGGGCGGTTAACCGGGAAAGCAATCTGGTTCACGGTAGCAATACCCTGTTCCGGGTAAATAAACATCCATTTCCAGTCAAGCGAGACAACTTCGATCACGACGGGTTTCAAATCAGATGCCAATGGCTTACTTGGTTCCAGCGCGTGGGTTGATTTCCACGTCAGAATGCCAAGGAAGACAATGATCAAGATTGGCACAGTCCAGACCACGGCTTCCACTTTGTTCGAGTGTGACCAGTTTGGGCTGTATTTCGCATTGGTGTTCGATGCCCGATATTTCCAGGCGAACACCACGGCCATCAAGACTGCGGGGATCACGACGATCATCATCAGGCCAAAGGCCGTCAGAATCAGCGAACGTTGCTCCATTGCAATCTGTCCTTTGGGATTTAATAACGCACTATCACAACCACTTAACAAAATCATGCTTGTGATTAATGACAAAATCCCCAAACTTTTATTGTATTTCATGAGTCTCATTTAACGACCTCAATGACAAGGGCTCTATTGTCGTTTAAGTGTGGCGGCATTTTACGGGAAGGTTTCAGTACTGTAAACCTGCAACAGGTTGTGTCAGCGGGGTGTTGACACCTTTTGCAAACGCTGTCACATATGTTGCCGTACGTGACAAAATATGAATGCTGGCAAAGGGTTGGCGTCAATATAACAAAAACCGATAGAAAAAACCGTACAAAAATTGTATCTGCTATAACCAGCCATTTAATGCACCATTTATTTAACAAATCCTTATCAATTGCGCGATATTAATTAACCAAAACTAATTACGCACCGGTTTTTAATACCTGAAACTGGCCCTCTGTAACCGCAAAGAATTTTTTTTGCCCGGACGATAAAGCGAGAAATTAATATTTTTCGTCAAGCTATCGCATTTTCCGATGTGTTACCTTCGGGTTGTGCATCGCATGTCGCGAAAACAACCCTTTTTGTAAACTCTTTGTTATGCAAATAATTTCTTTAACATCTCAACCGCCAGAGCAAAAAACGCTTATTTCACCCCCGCATGAGCCTGGCGTAACGCCAGGAAATCCAGCAATGTTCCGGTGATAATGCCACTTAACATCAGCAGGATACCCACTTCAAACAGCGGAGCGGTCAGACCGGTCAACGACATCCAGCCTAGCGCATTAACCGCCAGCGCCAGCAGCCAGACGGCCAGCAGTACAGCCCCGGCCATCACCCCGCGCAGCGCCCAGCTGTAACCTGCAGGGGAGGCGGTACGCGGCATAAAGTCGGCGTTGTTTTGTGCATACTCCAGTGTAGTACGACAACCGAGCAGCAGCAAAAGCCCCGGCAATGCCGCCACTACCGAGAAGGCATAAAAGGTTGGCCAGCCCCAGGATTCAACAAACCAGCCTGCCACGGGCCCGACGTAAACGCGGCCTACCGCAGAGAGTGCCGAGAGCAGGGCAAACTGCGTGGCAGAAAACGATCGGTTGCACAGGGTCATCAGCAGCGCCACAAAGGCGGCGGTGCCCATGCCGCCGCACAGATTCTCCACGGTGACGGCGGCCGCCATGCTGTAAAGATGTTTGTCCGTGACTGACAGCACCCAGTAGCCGAGGTTGGAAACGGCCTGCAGAATGCCGAACAGCATCAGGGCGCGGAACAGGCTGAGGCGCTGCATCAGCACGCCTCCCGCCAGCGCACCGATAATGGTGGCTACCAGCCCCAGGGTTTTGTTGACCAGTCCGACATCGCCTGCATCAAAGCCTACGCCACGGATCAGGAAAATGGTGGTCAGGCTGGCGGCAAACGCATCCCCCAGCTTGTAAAGAACGATCAGCGAGAGAATAAGCCAGGCATTATTACGATTGAAGAAATCCTTCAGCGGAGCTATTACCGCCTCTTCCAGCGTATGGGGGCGGTCGGCAGTGGCTTCCGGCTCTTTAGCTACCAGGGTAGCGATAACGCCCGGAACCATCATTGCGGCCATCAGCCACCAGATCGCCTGCCAGCCCAGAAAACGGTCTGCCAGCCACAGCGCCAGTCCGCCGGATACCAGCATGGCCAGACGGTAGCCCAGTACGCTGATTGCCGCCCCGCTGCCGCGCTCACTGGCGGCCAGCACGTCGGTTTTCCAGGCGTCAAAAACGATATCCTGCGAAGCCGAGCAGAACGCGACCAGCACCGCCAGCGCCGCCAGCAGAGTCAGATCGCGCGAAGGCTGCATAAAGCCCATCAGCGCAATACCGACGATCAACAGTAATTGCGTCAGCAGTAACCAGCCTCGCCTGCGCCCGAGGAAAGGCGGCGTGTAGCGGTCCATCAGGGGAGACCAGAGGAACTTAAAGACATAAGCCTGGCCGACAAGGGAGAAGAAGCCGATGGTTTTAATATCGATATTCTCTACCGCCATCCACGCCTGAAGCGTACCAGAGGTCAGTGCCAGAGGCAGGCCTGAGGCAAAGCCGAGGATCAGAAGAAGGGCAGAGTTCCGCCGGGTGAAGATATGCAGATAGTGATTGGACATACGGACCTTAAATCAGGCCCGGCGTCCTGCCGGGCCAGAGGGATTAACGCGCGTTTTGCTTGATAAATTCGTTAACGCTGGTGTCCTGTGCCATATCGGCGATCACGTCACCCAGGGTGTTGTTGACCACATTGGTGATTTTCTCATTGCTGGCGGAGAAAGCCCCTTCAACACTGCTGGTCTGACGGTAGTTTTTCACCTGCTTGCTGCCATTTTTAGCGGTGGCGATAATGGAGATATCCGCCTTGGTGGTGATGCTGTAGCGTACGTTACCCTGGGTAACATCAGCGTACAGGCCGTTCACCACGATCTGCAGGTCTACCGCACCATTGGGTCCGATCATATAGCCGCGTGCGGTCATCTGCTTCTCCAGCGTTTCCTGCAACAGGAAGCGCAGGTCGCGTGAGGGGGTCAGGGTAATCAATTGACCGTCGCGGTTAACCTTCGCCAGAGCCTGGTCGCTACGCTGATCGGCACCGTTGATGCTGACCGTAATGCCCGTCAGGCTGGGGTCACGCTGCGGCAGCTGAATTTTTGGAGAAATGTCGAGCGTATTGCTGCTCCCTGCACAGCCAGCCAGAATAAACGCGGCCAGCAGAGGGAAAAATAATTTTTTTAACATGCTTATTTTCTCGATTACGTGAGTTGTATTGCTGACAAAACTGCGGTCATCATATCATTGCCTGTCGACAGGGGAAGCCCCGATCGAGCGTAAATTCATCGCGTTGCGGAATTTTCTGACTTCACGATGTTCAGGCATTCGACCACACAAAGGCGGTTATGTTGCGCACTGGGTGGGGTAGCGTCACTCTTCGCAGGAAATATTCAATAAAGTGCGTCGGTTTTAGATAAAAAGCGACTACGATTTAAAGAGATGGGGCGCAGTTCTCTGCATCAGAGGAGTCAAGGTATGATCCGTGAACAAATAGAAGAAAAGTTACGTACGGCGTTTTCACCGATGCATCTGGAGGTGCATGACGAAAGCTATCGCCATAATGTACCCGCAGGGGCTGAGAGTCATTTCAAAGTGGTGATTGTCAGTGACAGCTTTGTGGATCAGCGTTTTCTGACCCGCCACCGGGCAATTTACGGTGTGCTGGCGGATGAGCTGGCCGGTAGCGTCCATGCGCTGGCACTGCACAGTTATACCTTGAAAGAGTGGGAGGGTTTACAGGATACCGTCCCGGCCTCACCCAACTGTCGCGGTGCCGGCACGCTGGCATAAATCGGCATAAAATACGATAAACGGCCATTTGGCCGTTTTTTTTCGTTAACGCAGCCTGAAAAAGCCCCTCATGAGCAAATTCTTGCGATTTGTTGGCAAAAATGTAAAAAGTAGCAGGGTTCAGGCGAGAGTGTAGCCTCGACTCGTTAAGACGTTACCGCTATAATGCTGCGTCTATTTTTTCCGGAATGTCTTCGGGATGCTTCTGTAAAACAGGGAATGCGGTTCTGACATCAGAAGCCGTCCCGGTTGTTAGATTCACCCTGCTCACAGCAGCCGGGTATGTCTGAAGTTGACCGAGCACGTGATTTTTTGAGGTAATAAGATGCAAGTTTCAGTAGAAACAACTCAGGGCCTGGGCCGTCGCGTAACGATTACCGTTGATAAAGATGTGATCGAAAAAGCGGTGAAAAGTGAGCTGGCAAGCGTAGCTAAAAAAGTACGCATCGACGGCTTCCGCAAAGGAAAAGTACCGATGACTGTTGTTGAACAGCGTTACGGTGCTTCTGTTCGCCAGGACGTCCTGGGCGATCTGATGCAGCGCAACTTTGTCGATGCGATCATCAAAGAAAAAATCAATCCGGCTGGCGCACCTGACTACGTGCCAGGCGAATACAAAAACGGTGAAGATTTCACTTTCACCGTTGAGTTCGAAGTGTACCCGGAAGTTGAGCTGCAGGGTCTGGACGCTATCGAAGTAGAAAAACCTGTTGTAGAAGTGACGGATGCTGACGTTGACACCATGCTGGACACCCTGCGCAAGCAGCAGGCCACCTGGAAAGAAACCGATGCGGCAGCAACCGCTGAAGATCGCGCCACTATCGACTTCTCCGGCTCTGTAGACGGCGAAGAGTTCGAAGGCGGTAAAGCCTCTGACTTCGTACTCGCGATGGGTCAGGGTCGTATGATCCCAGGCTTCGAAGAGGGCGTTGTGGGCCATAAAGCCGGCGAAACCTTCACCATCGACGTTAACTTCCCGGACGATTACCATGCTGAGAACCTGAAAGGTAAAGCAGCGAAGTTTGAAATCGTACTGAAAAAAGTGGAAGAGCGTGAGCTGCCAGAATTCACCGAAGAGTTCATCAAGCGTTTCGGCGTTGAAGATGGCTCCATTGCGGGTCTGCGTGCGGAAGTACGTAAAAACATGCAGCGTGAACTGAAAGGCGCTGTGCGTAACCGCGTGAAGACGCAGGCTATCGACGGTCTGGTGAAAGCCAATGATATCGATGTGCCAGCGGCACTGGTTGACAGTGAAATTGACGTGCTTAAGCGTCAGGCTGCACAGCGTTTTGGTGGCAACGAGAAGCAGGCTCTTGAGCTGCCTCGTGAACTGTTCGAAGAGCAGGCTAAACGCCGCGTAGTGGTTGGACTGCTGCTGGGCGAAGTGATTCGTACCCACGAACTGAAAGCCGACGAAGACCGTGTTAAAGCGCTGATCGAAGAGATGGCTTCTGCTTATGAAGATCCATCAGAAGTGATCGAGTTCTACAGCAAGAACAACGAGCTGATGAACAACATGCGTAACGTTGCTCTGGAAGAGCAGGCTGTTGAAGCCGTGCTGGAAAAAGCAAAAGTGACTGAAAAAGCGACAAACTTCCAGGAACTGATGAACCAGACCGCTACGGCCTGATTCTGAATCCTCTGGTTGACGCCAAGCCCGCTGCCTCCGGCAGCGGGCTTTTGTCGTTTATGGCTCAAGGTACCGCTGCTTTTACGGGTTATTTGCGCATTTAATCCGCAAATTATCGACTAAGCTACTTTTCCTGGTTAGCAGTTGATAAAAACGTTGTTATGCTTGAAACAGCGGGGGATCATCCCCAAATTGGTACAACGAAGTCATCAGGCCCGATAACTGTCCGGACGGCATCGGGTGTAAGGCCTGGAATCATAGTGTTCCTGATCGCTCTCAAGTAGAATCACTGTAGAGTGTTGCCAAATGAAATTTATCCAGGAGACGATAATGTCATACAGCGGCGAACGTGAACAAACTGCACCTCATATGGCTCTGGTGCCAATGGTGGTCGAACAAACCTCTCGCGGAGAGCGTTCTTACGACATCTACTCGCGCCTGCTGAAAGAGCGCATTATTTTTCTGACCGGCCAGGTCGAAGACCATATGGCCAACCTGATCGTCGCGCAGATGCTGTTTCTGGAAGCGGAGAATCCTGAGAAGGATATCCACCTGTACATTAACTCTCCTGGTGGCGTCATCACTGCCGGGATGTCAATTTACGACACCATGCAGTTCATTAAGCCTGATGTCAGCACCATCTGTATGGGCCAGGCCTGTTCGATGGGCGCTTTCCTGCTGACCGCAGGGGCGAAGGGCAAGCGTTACTGTCTGCCAAATTCACGCGTGATGATCCACCAGCCGTTGGGCGGGTTCCAGGGTCAGGCGTCAGATATTGATATTCATGCCCGCGAAATCATCAAAACTAAGCATATGATGAATGAGCTGATGGCGAAACATACCGGACAGACGATCGAGACTATCGAACGTGATACTAATCGCGACCGTTTCCTGTCGGCCAGCGAGTCTGTAGAGTACGGTTTAGTGGATTCCGTGCTGTCCCAGCGTAACTGATTAAACATGTTGTGACACGCTGCCGCTGCCTCCGCAGATAGCTCTGGTGGCGGCCTGCGTAACTAACCCCTTGTGGGAAGGTGAGTGTGACAATGAGGGGGAAGTAAATGACTGATAAACGCAAAGACGGTTCAGGGAAACTGCTGTACTGCTCTTTTTGCGGCAAAAGCCAGCATGAAGTGCGTAAGCTGATCGCCGGCCCGTCGGTGTATGTCTGTGATGAGTGCGTTGATTTATGCAACGACATTATTCGCGAAGAGATTAAAGAAGTTGCGCCGCATCGCGAGCGTAACTCACTGCCCACGCCGCATGAAATTCGCCACCACCTGGATGACTACGTTATCGGCCAGGAACGGGCGAAGAAAGTGCTCTCTGTTGCGGTTTATAACCACTACAAACGTCTGCGCAACGGCGACACCAGCAACGGTATTGAGCTGGGCAAAAGTAATATTCTGCTGATCGGCCCGACCGGTAGCGGGAAAACGCTGCTGGCAGAAACGCTGGCGCGCCTGCTGGACGTGCCGTTTACCATGGCTGATGCCACCACGCTGACTGAAGCTGGCTATGTCGGTGAGGATGTGGAAAACATCATCCAGAAACTGCTGCAGAAGTGTGACTACGACGTGCAGAAAGCGCAGCGCGGCATCGTCTACATCGATGAGATCGACAAGATCTCCCGTAAGTCTGACAACCCGTCGATCACCCGCGATGTCTCCGGGGAGGGCGTGCAGCAGGCGCTGCTGAAGCTGATCGAAGGGACCGTGGCCGCCGTGCCGCCGCAGGGCGGCCGCAAGCATCCGCAGCAGGAGTTTCTGCAGGTGGATACGTCGAAAATTCTGTTTATCTGCGGCGGGGCCTTCGCCGGCCTGGACAAAGTGGTGTCGCAGCGCGTGGACACCGGCACTGGCATCGGCTTTGGCGCATCGGTGAAGGGCAAGTCGGAGAAAGCCACCGAAGGCGAGCTGCTGGCGCAGGTGGAGCCGGAAGATCTGATCAAGTTTGGTCTGATCCCGGAGTTCATTGGTCGTCTGCCGGTGGTGGCAACGCTGACCGAACTGAGCGAGGACGCGCTGATCCAGATCCTGCGTGAGCCTAAAAATGCGCTGACCAAACAGTACCAGGCGCTGTTCAACCTGGAAGGCGTGGAGCTGGAGTTCCGTGACGATGCGCTGACGGCGATTGCCAAAAAGGCCATGTCGCGTAAAACCGGTGCCCGTGGCCTGCGCTCGATTGTGGAAGGCGCGCTGCTGAACACCATGTACGATCTGCCTTCATTGGATAATGTAGAGAAAGTTGTGGTAGATGCCCCGGTCATTGAAGGGGACAGTGAACCTAAAATGATTTATGCCACACCAGAAACTCAGCAGGCCTCAGGCGAATAACCCTGATGTAATGTTGAAAAAAAGGCCCGCTAATGCGGGCCTTTTTGATTTTGGCATGACCGAAGCATTTAGGCTTTCAGTTCTTCCCAGTGGCTGATGACGTGGGTAGTAATACCGTAATCAACGGCCTGTTGTGGGCTCATCCAGTAGTTACTGTCAGTATCTTTCTCGACCTTCTCCAGCGGCTGTCCGGTCGCCTTACTGATCAGCTGGTTGATACGCTCACGGGCACGCAGCAGTTCTTTCGCTTCGATTTCGATATCGGATACTTTCCCGCGAACCCCACCCAGCGGCTGGTGGATCATAAAGCGGGTATTAGGCAGCGAGTAGCGATTCTCTTTTTCAGCGGCCAGGAAGATGGTGATCCCGGCGCTGGCGACCCAGCCGGTACCAATAACCAGCACTTTAGGCTTCACAAACTTAATCATGTCATGGATGGTATCACCCGCTTCAACATGACCCCCCTGGCTGTTAATAAACAGCTTGATCGGCTCCTCTCCCATTTCCTGCAGGATCAGCAGCTGGGCGGTCACTTTCTCGGCAAGCGCCTGATTAATCTCACCGGAAATGATAATAGAGCGTGACTGAAGCAGTTTACTGACCGCCAGTGATGAACTCTTCTCTTCCTGCCCGTTTTCTTCTTTATCTGGCTCTTGAGGCATGCTTTACACTCCATCGGATAATCTTAAGTGACAAGAGTTTAGCATAATCCAGTTAGCGGCTAAATCAACAGGAATATCAGGCACTTTTTATATTTCAAAACAGCAGGTTGAAGTGAATTTTACCCCTCAGCTACAGGCAAGCGTCTTTTCATGCCTGCACAGGGGCAGCCAGGGCCTCCGGCGGGCAATCGCGGGTGGGGCGGGACTTTTACTCCCAATGAGCGGAGGAAATGGGCTATATTAAGGACTGGTACGTGTAAATTAAGTAAGGCATGAGGTTAACTGATGACAGATAAGCGCAAAGACGGTTCAGGGAAACTGCTGTACTGCTCTTTTTGCGGCAAAAGCCAGCATGAAGTGCGTAAGCTGATTGCCGGTCCGTCAGTCTACATCTGCGATGAGTGCGTCGATTTATGTAACGACATCATTCGCGAAGAGATCAAAGAAGCTGTGCCGCACCGCGAGCGCAGTTCACTGCCCACGCCGCATGAAATCCGCCACCACCTGGATGACTACGTTATCGGCCAGGAACGCGCCAAAAAGGTGCTCTCGGTGGCTGTCTATAACCACTACAAGCGCCTGCGTAACGGCGACACCAGCAACGGTATTGAGCTGGGCAAAAGTAATATTCTGCTGATCGGCCCGACCGGTAGCGGGAAAACGCTGCTGGCAGAAACGCTGGCGCGCCTGCTGGACGTGCCGTTTACCATGGCTGATGCCACCACGCTGACTGAAGCTGGCTATGTCGGTGAGGATGTGGAAAACATCATCCAGAAACTGCTGCAGAAGTGTGACTACGACGTGCAGAAAGCGCAGCGCGGCATCGTCTACATCGATGAGATCGACAAAATCTCCCGTAAGTCTGACAACCCGTCGATCACCCGCGATGTCTCCGGGGAGGGCGTGCAGCAGGCGCTGCTGAAGCTGATCGAAGGGACCGTGGCCGCCGTGCCGCCGCAGGGCGGCCGCAAGCATCCGCAGCAGGAGTTTCTGCAGGTGGATACGTCGAAAATTCTGTTTATCTGCGGCGGGGCCTTCGCCGGCCTGGACAAAGTGGTGTCGCAGCGCGTGGACACCGGCACTGGCATCGGCTTTGGCGCATCGGTGAAGGGCAAGTCGGAGAAAGCCACCGAAGGCGAGCTGCTGGCGCAGGTGGAGCCGGAAGATCTGATCAAGTTTGGTCTGATCCCGGAGTTCATCGGTCGTCTGCCGGTGGTGGCAACGCTGACCGAACTGAGCGAGGATGCGCTCATCCAGATCCTGCGTGAGCCTAAAAATGCGCTGACCAAACAGTACCAGGCGCTGTTCAACCTGGAAGGCGTGGAGCTGGAGTTCCGCGAGGAAGCCCTGAAGGCAATTGCCAAAAAGGCGATGTCGCGTAAAACCGGTGCCCGTGGCCTGCGCTCGATTGTGGAAGGCGCGCTGCTGAACACTATGTATGATCTGCCGTCGGTCGATGACGTAGAAAAAGTGGTGATTGACGAATCGGTTATCAGCGGCGACAGTGAACCGTTGCTGATTTATGGCAAGCCCGAAGCACAGCAGGCCTCTGGCGAATAAATAACCAAACCATTCCAGTCAGTTATCTGAAAAGGGGGAAAATGTTCCCCCTTTTACTTTTCTCGTTACCCCGACATTGAATCTATTCCGTTCATCCCCATATACTCAGGTACCTGTGGGTCAAACTGCACTTTTTCTGGATGATGCGGTTCCCCTTACCCTGGCGGAAATTAAACTAAGAGAGAGCTCTATGAATCCTGAGCGTTCTGAACGCATTGAAATCCCTGTGTTGCCGTTGCGTGACGTAGTGGTTTATCCGCACATGGTCATTCCGTTGTTTGTCGGTCGTGAAAAATCAATTCGCTGCCTTGAAGCCGCCATGGATCATGACAAAAAAATCATGCTGGTCGCTCAGAAAGAAGCTTCAACGGATGAACCTGGCATCAACGATCTCTTCTCAGTCGGGACGGTTGCCTCTATTTTGCAAATGCTGAAACTCCCTGATGGCACCGTCAAAGTGCTGGTGGAAGGTTTACAGCGTGCACATATCACGACGTTATCCGATAACGGCGACCATTTTACTGCCCAGGCCGAATACCTGGAGTCGCCCGAAATTGAAGAGCGCGAGCAGGAAGTGCTGGTGCGCACGGCGATCAACCAGTTTGAAGGTTATATCAAACTGAACAAGAAGATCCCGCCGGAAGTACTGACCTCTCTGAACAGCATTGATGATGCGGCCCGTCTGGCAGATACCGTTGCTGCACATATGCCACTGAAACTGGCTGATAAACAATCTGTGCTGGAAATGTCAGACATCAATGAGCGTCTGGAATATTTGATGGCGATGATGGAGTCGGAGATTGACCTGCTGCAGGTTGAGAAACGCATCCGTAACCGCGTCAAAAAACAGATGGAAAAAAGTCAGCGTGAGTACTATCTGAATGAACAGATGAAGGCGATTCAGAAAGAACTCGGTGAGATGGATGATGCACCGGACGAAAATGAAGCGCTGAAACGCAAAATCGACGCGGCTAAAATGCCGAAAGAGGCGCGTGACAAAACAGAAGCCGAGCTGCAAAAGTTGAAAATGATGTCGCCGATGTCTGCAGAAGCGACGGTAGTGCGTGGCTACATCGACTGGATGGTTCAGGTACCATGGAATGCGCGCAGCAAGGTGAAAAAAGATCTGCTGAAGGCACAGGAAACGCTGGATACCGATCACTTCGGCCTGGAGCGCGTGAAAGACCGCATCCTGGAATATTTGGCAGTACAGAGCCGCGTCAGCAAAATTAAGGGCCCAATCCTCTGTCTGGTGGGGCCTCCTGGCGTGGGTAAAACCTCTCTGGGCCAGTCCATCGCCAAAGCGACCGGTCGTAAATATGTCCGTATGGCGCTGGGTGGAGTACGTGATGAAGCGGAAATCCGTGGTCACCGCCGGACCTACATCGGTTCAATGCCGGGCAAACTGATCCAGAAAATGGCCAAAGTCGGCGTAAAAAACCCGCTTTTCCTGCTGGATGAAATTGACAAAATGTCGTCGGATATGCGCGGTGATCCCGCTTCCGCCTTGCTGGAAGTACTTGATCCCGAGCAGAACATTGCCTTTAACGATCACTACCTGGAAGTGGATTACGATCTCTCCGATGTGATGTTTGTGGCGACGTCTAACTCGATGAACATTCCGGCACCGCTGCTGGATCGTATGGAAGTAATCCGCCTGTCAGGTTATACCGAAGACGAAAAGCTTAACATTGCGAAACAGCACCTGCTGTCGAAGCAGATTGAGCGTAACGCGCTGAAGAAAAATGAGCTGACCGTGGACGACAGCGCCATTGTCGGCATCATCCGTTACTACACCCGTGAAGCGGGCGTACGTAGCCTTGAGCGCGAACTGTCCAAACTGTGCCGTAAAGCAGTGAAAACGCTGCTGATGGACAAATCGATCAAACACATCGAGATCAACGGCGATAACCTCAAAGACTATCTCGGCGTGCAGCGTTTCGACTACGGTCGCGCTGACAGCGAGAACCGCGTGGGTCAGGTAACGGGTCTGGCGTGGACGGAGGTGGGCGGTGACCTGCTGACGATTGAAACAGCCTGCGTACCGGGTAAAGGTAAGCTGACCTACACCGGTTCTCTGGGTGAGGTGATGCAGGAATCTATCCAGGCCGCGCTGACCGTCGTCCGTGCGCGCGCGGAGAAGCTGGGTATCAATGCAGACTTTTACGAGAAACGCGATATTCACGTTCACGTTCCTGAAGGGGCAACGCCAAAAGATGGCCCAAGCGCCGGTATTGCGATGTGTACCGCACTGGTCTCCTGCCTGACCGGTAACCCGGTGCGTGCCGACGTGGCGATGACCGGTGAAATTACGCTGCGTGGCCAGGTTCTGCCGATTGGTGGTCTGAAGGAAAAACTGCTGGCGGCTCACCGTGGCGGTATTAAAACGGTACTGATCCCGGACGAGAACAAGCGCGATCTGGAAGAGATCCCGGACAACGTGATCGCCGACCTGGAGATCCATCCGGTGAAACGCATTGAAGAAGTACTGGCCCTCGCCCTGCAAAATTCCCCATCCGGGATGCAGGTTGTGACGGCGAAATAGTGATTTAAGGCAAACTCACTGTAAAACTCAGGCTGGCAAGTGAATTGGTGCTTGCCAGCCTTTTTTTGTGCCGCTAAGTTAGGATGCTGTTAAGTCAGTGATGGCAGAGGCTGTCGGGCATTAAGCCTTAACAGGCCCGGCTGAACGGCAATAACAAATGATGCACGTACGTGTCCGGCAGAAAGCCCGTTCACGATGTATAAAATAAAAGAGGGGATGATTGAGTGAATAAGTCACAGTTGATCGACAAAATTGCTGCAAACGCCGATATTTCCAAAGCTGCAGCGGGACGTGTATTAGATGCTTTTATTGGTTCAGTTACTGAATCCCTGCAGGCTGGCGAAGAAGTCGCGCTGGTCGGCTTCGGTACCTTCTCTGTGCGTGAGCGCGCCGAGCGTACCGGGCGTAATCCGCAGACTGGCAAAGAAATTACCATTGCTGCGGGTAAAGTGCCGGGCTTCCGTGCCGGTAAAGCGCTGAAAGACTCTGTAAATTAAATGTATTAAGCCGTCGCAGAAGCAGATTTCTTCGGCGTATTGAGGATCGCCAACGCGTTCTCATGTAACATACGGGGCACATCAGCATCTTGATGTGCCTTTTTTTATGTTTCAATGACAAACGCGTGCTGCGGTTGTCTAAAATGGCTGAGTGCGTCCTCGGGAACGCGGGACGGCAGCGCAAGGTTTTACATTCACACTACAGCGGAGTGTTGTCACACCATGATGGACAATTTACGCGCGGCGTCGAACCATGTCGTGCTCAAGATTTTACTGGGCCTGATCATCCTCTCCTTTGTCCTTACCGGCGTAGGCGGGTATCTGACAGGCGGTAACGGTGATTACGCCGCGAAAGTAAACGGCCAGGAAATCAGCCGTGCGCAGCTTGAGCGTGCTTTCAGCAGTGAACGTGCGCGTCAGCAGCAGATGCTGGGCGAGCAGTTCTCAGCTCTGGCGGGTAACGAAGGTTACATGCAACAGATCCGTCAGCAGGCCCTCTCTCAGCTGATTGATGAAGTCTTACTTGACCAGTATGCCAAAGATATTGGCCTGGCCATCAGTGACGATCAGATTAAACAGGCGATTTTCACTCAGCCAGCCTTCCAGACTGACGGTAAATTTGATAATGCCAGGTACATGAGCATTATCAGCAACATGGGCTTTTCTGCCGATCAGTACGCCGAGGCTCTGCGTAAGCAGCTGACCACTCAGCAACTGATTCAGTCGGTGACCGGTACGGATTTCGTGCTGGGCAACGAGACCGACTCTCTGGCCGCGCTGGTTTCTCAGCAGCGTCTGGTGCGCGATGTGACCATCAATGTTAATGCCCTGGTGGCAATGCAGACCGTCACGCCGGAAGAGATCAAAGGCTACTATGAGCAGAACAAAAACAGCTTTATGTCGCCTGAACAGTTCCGTGTCAGCTACATCAAGCTGGATGCTGCCGCGATGCAGCAGCCGGTGAGCGAAAGCGACATTCAGGCCTGGTACGATCAACATCAGCAGGATTACACCCAGCCGCAGCGTAATCGTTACAGCATCATTCAGACGAAAACTGAAGCGGAAGCGCAATCCGTTCTGGACGCGCTGAAACAGGGCGGCGACTTTGCTGCTCTGGCGAAAGAAAAATCTGCCGACCCGATCTCTGCCCGTAACGGGGGGGATATGGGATGGCTGGAGCCTGACACGACGCCGGACGAGTTGAAAGGCGCGGGTCTGAAAGACAAAGGCCAGCTCTCTGGTGTGATTAAATCTTCCGTTGGCTTTATCGTCGCCCGTCTCGATGACACGCAGGCGGAAAAAGTGAAAATGCTGCCTGAAGTGCATGATGAAATCGCGGCTAAAGTGAAGCAGGAAAAAGCCGTAGACGCCTACTACAAACTGCAGCAGAAAGTCAGCGATGCCGCCAGCAATGACAATGAGTCGCTGGCCAGTGCAGAGCAGGCTGCTGGGGTGAAAGCAGTAGAAACGGGCTGGTTTAATCATGATAACCTGCCTGCCGAGCTGAACTTTAAAGCCGTACAGGATGCGATCTTTAACGGAGGTCTGGTGGGGGAAAACGGTTCTCCAGGCAGTAACTCAGACGTGATCACTGTCGATGGCGATCGGGCTTTCGTGCTGCGTATCAGCGAACATAAGCCAGAGGCAGTTAAACCGCTGAATGAAGTGACTGCGCAGATCACCGATACGCTGAAACAGCAGAAAGCACAGCAGGAAGCGAAAGCCCAGGCTGACAAACTGCTGGCTGCGCTGAAAGCGGGCAAAGGCGACGAGGCGCTGAAAGCGGCAGGTCTGAGCTTTGGCCCGCAGCAGACGCTGTCCCGTACCGGACAGGATGCTCTGTCTCAGGCTGCCTTTACGCTGCCGTTGCCTTCTGAAGGTAAGCCTTCATTCGGCATCAGTGAAGATGCTCAGGGTAATATCGTGGTTATGGCACTGGATAAAGTCCAAAAAGGAACCATGCCGGAAGCACAGAAACAGGCGCTGGTTCAGGGGATCACCCAGAATAATGCCCAGCTGGCTTTTGCTGCGATGTTAAGTAATCTGCGTAAAGACGCTAAAATCAAATACGGTGCGGCTGCGCAGGCCCAGTAAGCCTCGCAAAGACACTGCAACTGATTGCAATACCAAAAGGCCGCTTATGCGGCCTTTTCCATTTCTGCGATCTGGCGTTTGCCGGGCTGTCGGCATCACGTTAGGGTGGCCGTGCTGTCTAACACATGGAGGAAAACAGCATGTTTAATCGCACTTTGCAGGCCCTGACTTTTGTATTATCAGCCGGACTGTTCCTGCCGGGTATGGCGGGTGCCGCGCCGGTGGCGGAGAAGCCCGCTGCCGTTCAGGCGGTACCGGAAGCAGAGGGTATCAGCCCATCTGCGGCACAGGTCAGTATTAACAATGCCAGTGCCGGGGAACTGGCGGCGGCGTTAAATGGGGTGGGGATAAAAAAAGCGGAATCTATCGTCAGCTACCGTGAAAAATATGGTCCCTTCACTCAGCTTGAGCAGCTAAAAGAGGTGCCGGGGATGGGTAATAAGCTGGTAGAGCGCAATCTGGCATCGCTGAAATTGTGATCCATCTTCAGACCCGGCTATCTGCGCAGCACACTACGCGGACTGGCTGCTAATCTCTTAGAGGTCATACCAGTTGGTGTGGCCTTTTCTATTGATGAGGATCCGTTATGCAGACCACCATTAAAGTTCGCGGCTATCACCTGGATGTCTATCAGCATGTGAATAACGCCCGTTATCTTGAGTTTCTTGAAGAGGCCCGATGGGCCTGGCTGGAACAGAGCCGGGCATTTCACTGGATGAATGAGCGCGGTCTGGCATTTGTGGTGGTAAATATCAATATTAACTATCGCCGTCCGGCGGTGATGGGAGATGTTCTGAATATCGACAGCCAGCTGATGACGCTGGGCGGGAAAAGCGGGGTGATTGACCAGCGGGTTTCCCTGCAGTCCGATGGCAGTGCGATTTCAGATGCACTGTTGACCTTTGTCTGCATCGATCTTAAATCGAAAAAAGCCCTGCCGCTGGAAGGTGAGCTCAAGGCCCACCTGGAGACGCTGAACGCCGGGGCTGGGGCCTGACCGGTATCACCGTGGGTTACACCAGCCCGGTTTTTGTTTTCATTGCCTGCATCACGGCGGCCGGATGCTGCTGATATTCCTGCAGGCCATTGGCGCGGAGATGACATGCCGCACAGGTGCCACAGCCGTCGCCCTGAACACCATTGTAGCAGGTCAGCGTCTGATGGCGGATCAGCGGTAGCTGCTGCCAGTAGTCAGCCAGCGCCCAGGTCTCTGCCTTGTTCAGCCACATCAGCGGAGTTTCGAAGCGGATGTCTCGCGCCATACCGAGACTGACGGCGTGATTAAGCGCCTTCACAAACTCGTCACGACAGTCCGGATAACCGGAAAAATCGGTTTCGCAGACACCGGTAATGACCGCCTCGGCTTCAATCTGCCAGGCATAAATGGCTGCAAGGGTTAAAAAGAGGATATTGCGACCAGGTACGAAGGTGCTGGGCAGGCCGCTGGCATCCGGTTCGTAAGCCGGCACCGGGATGTTATCACGCGTCAGACTGCTGACGGCCAGCTCGTTAAGCATGGTCACATCCAGCACTTTATGCGCCCGCGCGCCGAGGGCGTGCGAAAGTTCCCGGGCAACATCGATTTCCGCACGGTGACGCTGGCCATAATCGAAGGTGACGCAGTGTACCTCGTCATACTGCTGTAACGCCTGAATCAGACAGGTTGTTGAGTCCTGTCCACCGCTGAATACCACCACTGCACGTTTCATACTTTCCCTTCCCGTTAATTTCTGCTGGGTATGGTAATACCTTGCCGTTCAGAAAGGTATCCCTTCTGCCGCCCGAATGGGCATGCAGTCGTGTGTGGTGTCCACCTGGGAAGGGAAGGTGTCAGACAGGCAGTGGCGTTAAGCAAGGAATGTCCGCCTGGCGCGAGAAGCAGGCACCGGCCAGGGTTAAGGAAGAAAATGGCGCGGCGTTGAATGCAGAATGGAACGAAATGCAGCGGTGAATGCAGCCGGGCATGAGAAACCAAGCTGGTAAGCGACCTGCTTAACGGAGAGGCCATTGGCGAGAAGATCTAATGAAGCACAAATTCTTGCTCGTTGCTTCCAGGTTCTGAAACTGAATCCCGTGTCCTTAATGAACAGCCGCGAAAAGTTGCGCTCAGACATGTTGGCGATAAAGGCCAGATCGCTCAAAGAGGCTTCCCAGCGATGACCGACCAGCAGCTCTCTGGTGGCGCAAAACAGACGCTCATCATTTGGCACAGGCAGTTCTGCAGCGAGGGGAGGGGCCTCACTAAGGATTTCCAGAATTAACAGCGCCATTTTACGCTGACTCGGGTCACTGTAGTCGGCATCGAAAAGCCCGGCGATCAACTCTTTCACCAGCGCTGTGGCAGTAATGACATGCACATGGTTACTTTTCGTGAAGTTCGGGCATTCTGCGATAAGACTGCTGCTGAAATAAATGGCCCGTAAGTCAGTATGGGAGAGCAGGTTGTAGCTGTGAATCTGGAGAGGCGGAAGCCACAATGCACGCTGAGGGGGGATCACCCAACGATTGCCTTCTGTTTCAACCAGCATAACGCCTCTGGTCGCAAATAAGAGTTGTCCTTCAATATGATGATGAGGAGGGTCTGTCTCTCCGCGTTGATAGCGTATGGAGGTGCCAGACCAGCCTGTCGCGTCGTCATGTCTTGGCGCTTTATCTATGCTACCTGGCATTTTAAATTCTGTTCCTGCAATTATCATCACTAAGTCGGACGGACTCATCCGATCGGTCAACATCCTGAAAGGGTGAGGCTTGCAAAATTAAGGTTATCACAAGCATTACAGGAGCATATTAAAATGCACGTACATTTCCTCATCCACGAACGTTTTGAGGCACCGGGTGCCTGTGAGACCTGGGCCAGGAATCAGGGCCATCACGTGACCTGTTCCCGGGTTTACGAAGGCGAGGCGCTACCATCCAGCGTGGAGAACATTGATTTTTTGATCGTCATGGGCGGGCCACAGGACCCGGCCACCACGCCGGAAGAATGCCCACATTTTGATGCGAAAGCGGAGCAGGCTCTCATCGCGGCCGCGGTTCACGCCGGAAAAGCCGTTATCGGTATCTGCCTGGGTTCCCAACTGATCGGTGAGGCGCTCAAGGCTCCTTTCGCACACAGCCCGGAAAAAGAGATCGGTAAGTTTCCCATTTCTCTGACGGAGGCCGGGCGACAGCACCCGCTGTTTGCGCATTTCGGTCACTCGCTTGAGGTCGGGCACTGGCATAACGATATGCCTGGCCTGACACCCGATGCCACCCTTATCGCTTACAGCGAAGGATGCCCGCGCCAGATCGTCGCTTACAGCGATCTGGTTTACGGTTTTCAGTGCCACCTGGAGCTGACTGCGGAAGTGGTTGAACGACTGATTGCACATTCTGAAAAGGATCTGAGCCGGGCAGCTGAATTCCGCTTTGTGCAGACCCCGGCAGAGCTGCGTACACATGATTACCGGGAGATGAATCAGGCACTTTTCACATTCCTGGATAAGCTGGCCGAACGTTATCGCCAGAGCCGCCAGTAACCCACTCCCTGCGCAGGGAGAAACCCGACTGAATGATGACAGAGCAGGTAAAAAATGACTGACTCACCCGTCGCCCTGATGACCATCGCCGGCGCTATTCTGCTGGGAGCCATGAGTCCCGGGCCCAGTTTCATTATGATAGTTCGCACTGCCGTGGTCTCCTCACGTCTCAGTGCGCTGGCTGCCGCCGCTGGCATGGGCGTGGGGTGCATGATTTTTTCAATCATTGCACTGGCCGGGCTGCATTCGCTGCTGACACTGGTGCCCTGGCTGTATACCGTGCTGAAAACTGCCGGCGGCGTTTACCTTCTTTGGCTGGGCGGCAACATGCTTTTCAGGACGGGCGACAGTGTGGCCTCAAGTCCGTTGGGCGATAACGCCCAGGGCCCGGGCCGCGCGTTTCTTACCGGCATGGCAACTCAGCTCAGTAATCCGAATACGGCGATCGTATTCGGCAGTATTTTTGCCGCCTTACTCAGTCAGCATATTTCGCCTTATCTGTATCTGGTACTGCCCATGATGGCGTTCTGCATCGATGCGCTCTGGTATGGTTTGGTGGCATGGCTGCTGTCGGCTGAAAGGCCCCGTCAGGCTTACATGCAATACAAATCCCGGCTGGATAAAGCGAGTGGTCTGGTGATGGGGTACCTGGGGATCCGGCTCATCCTGCGATAAGTTCTGTCAGCCTTTGCGGACCCCGCACCTGTTCGTCAGTCAACCGTGAGCGCAAATAATGTTGAAAGCCCTGTTCCGTTATGCCGGTGTTATCGCTTTTTTCACATTGGCCTGTTACGCCCCCGCAGGGGAGGCTGCAGGCAGTGTGGCGTGTCCAGCTTCGCAGAGCTTGTCTGAATGCCTTAAGCGGGTGGCCGATGATGGTGGCGGCACCGTGCAGCTCGGCAACGGTACCTATTTTCAGGACCGCAGTCTGTTACTGAGCAGCAATGTGGTACTTGAAGGCAAGGGACCGGGTACGGTTATTACCTGGAGTCCTGCGGTCAGGAACACCATCAATGCCCCGCTGCTTTATGCCACTGCCGCTATCCACGTCACGATAAAAGAGGTAAAGCTGGTTGGCACTATTGATCAGCGGCCTGACAGTCAGGATCGGCGAAATAATCAGACAGGGCTCTTCTTTGACTGTAGCGGGGATCCGACGGCCGGAGAAAAAACCGGATGCAGTGACATCATCCTGCAGAATGTTGAGGTGGAGAACAGCAGCGACGGGATCCACCTGAAAGGCGTCAGTCGTATAACGGCGACAGACCTGAAGCTGCATAACAACGGCAACACCGAAAAGGACTATTTCCATAATATCTACCTCCGTCGCGTAGCCGATGTCCGTCTGATCCAGACCGGAAAAAACAGCGGCGGTTTTTATGCCAGTCCACGCGGACACGGCATTCGCGGATCGCACCTGATCAACGTTTATATGAGCGATCTGGCAGTGTATGACAACGCCGATTACGGCATCCATATGGACAGGGTATTTAATGTCAGACTGCATAATCTGCATGTTTATCACAACTGCCTGAGCGGCAAGCCAGGCTGCCAGCCGATAAAATGCTTTGGCCCTCAGTGCGATATCCATCCCAATGCGCCGGCTGAACCGGCACCGGGTATCAACAGGCCGTAATCCGAGTCCGCTCTCAGAGGATGGCGACAGGCGGGGCAATCCAGGCCCGGGAAAAATCAAACCAGCCCCAGGCGTTCAGGCGGATCCCTTCAACATCTGGTGGCGCGCTGACCTGATAACGATAGTTAAACAGTGGGGTGATCACCGCATCCGCCATCAGCTGCAGATATAACGCCCTGAGACATCGCTGCCGTTGTTCCAGCTGCGGATGAGCCTGTAAATCCTCCAGCTGATGCAGCAGTGGCGGCCAGCCGTCTGCCCCGAGCAGTATCGGCCACAGGGGATCCTGGCGCAGCCAGCTCTCCAGGGTAAATACCGGCGCCTCACCGATCAGCCTGTCGCCCATCACCAGATCTGCCTCTGCCAGTGCGGGGTAATCCTGCCAGTTTTTGGCCGGGTGGAAATGCAGCGTCAGCTGGCAGCCCTGGGTGGCCAGCAGCTGTTGTAACTTTGCCGCCATGGCATGCAGCTCGACCGGCAGGTGGTAATGCAGACTGAGTCGGGCAGGCAGGGAAACGTCCGGATCAGGCTGCCAGTCAGGAACATGCCAGCCCGGCAGCATTTCCCGGCTGGGGGTGATCAGGCCTTCTTCAAGAGGCAGCGCTTCGATAATGCCTGACTGATGCACCAGCGACATAATATGCCTGGCCTGACGCGGGGAAAGTCCGGCACGCCGCCCTCGCGCCAGGTAACAAAATCCAAGGCTGATACGCTGGCTGACGGGCTGCAGAGCCTTCAGATCGTGCTGCGCACCGATGGCAATCTTCACCGGATGACGGCAGCTGGTGCCCAGCCCCGGGTCAAACAGCTGCGGCGCGATCCAGTATTCAATAGCCTGCATCAGCGGATGCGTGCCGTGATACCAGCCGTGGCTTTCCAGGCGCAGTAGCGCCGGGGAGTTCACCATCAACCGCCAGGGCCCGGCACCGATATTCGGATTATCCGGGTGAGGAAGCAGGCAGGAGACGCTGGCCAGCCGGTGTGCCAGCCAGTAGTCTGGCGTCAGCAGGTCAATACGCAGGCAGAGGGCGTGGGCCTGACTAACCGCCTTAACGCTGGCCAGCAGGCGCTGTCCGTCCGGACTGGCAAGGATCATCTCCAGTCGCTGCTGCAGCTGCTCTGCGGTGACCGCTTCGCCGTGATGCCAGCGTAGCTGAGGGCGCAAAAAGAAGAACCAGCTCAGTCCGTCTTCACTGATCTGCCAGTGGTGGGCGAGGTCGGGGACGGCCTCATCTCCCGCCAGGCGGCTTAATCCGGCAAAAACCTGCTGGGCCAGATGCTGCTCTGCCCGGGCAGGCTGCCGTAGCGGACGCAGGGGGGCAAGAGGGCGGTAGTAGGGAATACGCAGCGTAGGCTGGTTGTTCTGCCACTGCCCGCCCATAAACGGCTGAAGCAGCTGGCTGAGCTGTTCCGGGGCCAGCGGCACCATCTGCAGCGCATGCTGCGGCTGGCCGTTATCAAGCTGCTGCAGCATCAGCTCGCTGCGCAGGGTGGCGGGAGATTGCAGAAAGGTCAGACAGCCGCGCCTTCCGCGCCCTGACGTCGCCTGCCAGTTCAGCCATCCGCTCTCCTGCCACTGACGCAGCAGCGTTCGGGCGTGGCGATCACTGCAAAAACAGCAGGCGGCAATAGCGGCCACGCTGGTCGACTGCGGCTGGCCTGCACTGTATTGCCACAGGCGCTGGTACTGATTTAAGCGGTTAAGCTGTCTCATATCATGGTAAACCCGGAACAGTTTAAAAAAAGTATTCACTATTAGTTCCGTAAATGCCAGAGGATACTCAGTGCAGATGAAAAACCCTTTAAGCGGAGAGAACATAGTGCGTCTTGCTGCATTTGATATGGACGGTACGCTGCTGATGCCCGACCATCAGCTGGGACAACAAACCCTGCTCAGCCTTCGTGCGCTTCAGGCACACCCCGTACAGCTGACCTTTGCCACCGGTCGCCATTATCTGGAGATACAGCCGCTGCTGCGCAATTACGATCTGCCTGCCTTTTTGATCAGCGGCAACGGAACGCGCATCCACGATCCCGCCGGTGAGTTACTGCATGCCAGCGATCTTCCTCCGGCCGTGGCAAGACAGGTGATCCACAGCCACTGGAATACCCGCGCCAGTCTGCACGTTTTCAATGATAATGGCTGGTTTACACAGCATGACGTTCCGGAGATTTTACAGGCGCATCAGCTGTCAAATTTCCGCTATCAGCTGACCGATTTGCGTACGCTGCCGGAACATCAGGTGACGAAAGCCTGCTTTATTGCCGACTATGAAACGCTGTGCGCGCTGAAAATCCAGCTTCATGAAGCGCTGGGCGATAGCGCCCACCTCTGCTTTTCGGCGCAGGACTGCCTGGAGGTGTTGCCCCTCGACTGTAACAAGGGGGCGGCCCTGGCGCAGTTAACGGATCGGCTGGGTATTCACATGGCAGAGTGCATGGCCTTTGGCGATGCAATGAACGATCTGGAGATGCTGGGAGGCGTGGGGCAGGGTTTTGTGATGCGCAACGCCATGCGTGAACTGAAAGCGAAACTGCCGCATTTACCGGTTATTGGCGACTGTGCGACACAGGGCGTGTCTCATTATCTCAACCACTGGCTTTCCACACCACACCGGGTTTATTCCCCCGAATAATCCGTTAACTGGCCAGTGTGCCGGACCAGGACGTCCGGCTATTTTCTTTACCGGCGCAGCGCCGTTTTGGTTGTCACCGCCGGCTGTCGGCTGCGTGCACCGCGATACAGCGTCAGCAATATCCCCAGCAGGAAAGGCAACAACAGCAGTAAAGATTCACGGCTGATACTGCTGCCATTCATCTGACTCTCCAGCGCCACCGCAATAAGCGGAAAGACCAGAAAGACCAGCGAAGCCTGGAAGGGTTTTGCCGTCTGTTGCAGCGCAAAGTAAGCCAGAATGCCGCCCACGCCGGCCACCACGCCAAGATAGGCAATCGCTATCAGCGCCTCGGGCGCGAAGGCATGAACATCGGGTGATTCCGCCAGCCCGGCCACCGTCAGGAGTATGCCCGCCCCCAGACAGGGCAGTGCGTTATAGCTCAACACGGAAATACCCGCACAGCGCTTTTTACACTGGACGTACATCACCGCGTGGATTAGCACGGCAGCGACCAGCGCCAGGATCCCCTGAAGCTGACTCTCTCCGCTGTGGCGGGTTTCGTGCCACAGAATTGTGCTTAGTGCGCCGATGCTGATGGCCAGACCCAGCAGCTGCTGCAGCGATGTTTTTTCACGGAGAAACAGCAGGGAAGCGGCCAGCACCGCCGCAGGCATGGTGGCAAAAATAATCGCCGCCAGGCTGGATGACGTGTAACGCTCACCGTAGATCATCAGCGTAAACGGAATGGCGAAATAGAACAGCATCACACAGAGCTGAAAACCGCGCTGCCCCCGGGGAAACAGCAACGGCGCCTTTTTATATCGTGCAAGCAACAGCAGCAGCGGGGCAGCACAGAGGAAACGCAGCCCGGTGGCAAAAACGGGTGGAACGGTGGCCACGGTGATTTTCATCGCCATCCAGGTTGTACCCCAGGTGAGGGCGACAGCCGTGAATAATCCAATGATCAACAGGTTACGGTAAGCAGAACGCGGCATTTTCGTCATCCTTGAGTGAGAGACTGCAGGAGAACCAGATTAACGAAATGCCCGGGGAAAAGGTTGCTATAATACTGCTGTATTGCTGACCTTCTGGAGAAAATTTTGCTACTTACACCGCTGGATAAAAAAGACCGCTTGCTGTTAAACCTGCTCCAGCAGGATTGCACGCTCTCCCTGCAGGCGCTGGCGGATGCTGTCAGCCTGACCACCACGCCCTGCTGGAAGCGCTTGAAAAGGCTGGAGGATGAAGGCTATATTCGCGGCCGGGTGGCGTTACTCGATGGTGAAAAACTTGGCCTTAGTCTGACGGCTTTTGTCTTGATCAAAACCCAGCAGCACAGCAGTGAATGGTTTAACCAGTTTGTCGATGTGGTGCAGGCCATGCCGGAAGTGATGGGGTTCTATCGCATGGCGGGTGAGTATGATTATTTGCTGCGTGTCCAGGTGGCCGATATGAAAAGCTATGATGGCTTTTACAAGCGTCTGGTCAACGGCGTGCCGGGCCTGATCGATGTCACTTCGAGTTTTGCGATGGAAGAGATAAAATACACCACCGCTTTGCCGGTGACGCTTTAACCGGTCGATAATCAGGATATTTTTGTGCGACTTTTTAGCCAACTTAGCTGGTACTTTTTGCGTGAATGGCGCCGTTATCTCGGGGCGGTTTTGCTGTTAATCGTGATTGCCATACTGCAACTCCTGCCACCGCATGTGGTGGGCAGGATCGTCGACGGCGTCAGCCGTGACAGCATGAGTCACAGCCAGCTGATGATGTGGGTTGGCGTCATGCTGGCCACGGCCATTGTCGTTTATCTGCTGCGCTATGTCTGGCGCGTGCTGCTGTTTGGAGCCTCCTATCAGCTGGCGGTGGAGCTGCGTGAAGATTTCTATCGTCAGCTCAGTCGCCAGCATCCCGGATTCTATTTACGCCACCGGACCGGCGACCTGATAGCCCGGGCCACCAATGACGTTGACCGTGTGGTGTTCGCCGCCGGTGAAGGTGTGCTGACGCTGGTCGACTCGCTGGTCATGGGCATGGCAGTGCTGATTGTGATGAGTACGCAAATCAGCTGGCAGCTCACGCTGCTGGCGCTGTTGCCGATGCCGGTGATGGCGCTGGTGATCAAACGCTACGGTGATCAGCTCCATCAGCGCTTTAAGCTGGCCCAGGCGGCATTTTCCTCGCTGAACGATCAGACGCAGGAAAGCCTGAGCAGTATTCGTATGATCAAAGCGTTTGGCCTGGAAGACCATCAGTCGGGGCAGTTTGCTGCCATTGCCAAAGATACCGGAGAAAAAAACCTGCGGGTAGCCCGCGTTGATGCGCGCTTTGACCCCACTATCTATATCGCTATCGGCCTGTCGAATCTGTTGGCTATCGGCGGCGGGAGCTGGATGGTATGGCACGGCACGATGACCCTGGGGCAGCTCACCAGTTTTGTGATGTACCTGGGGCTGATGATCTGGCCGATGCTGGCGCTGGCCTGGATGTTTAACATTGTTGAACGCGGGAGCGCGGCCTGGACCCGAATTAAGGCGCTGCTGGCGGAAGCGCCGGCAGTCGTTGACGGTGATAAAGCGCTGCCGGAAGGGCGGGGCGTGCTGGCGATCTCAGTCGGCGAGTTCTGCTATCCGGGGGCGCAACAGCCTGCGCTGCGCAATCTGCACGTTCGCCTTCAGCCAGGACAGATGCTGGGGCTGTGTGGCCCTACCGGCGCGGGGAAGAGTACCTTGTTGAGTCTGATCCAGCGCCATTTTGATATCGACCAGGGCGATATTTGTTATCACGATATTCCTTTACCACAGCTGCGTCTGGACAGCTGGCGCAGCCGCCTGGCCGTGGTCAGCCAGACCCCCTTCCTGTTCTCCGACAGCGTAGCCAGTAACATTGCGCTGGGCCGTCCGGGTGCCACACAAAGTGAAATTGAACAGGCGGCTCGTCTCGCTTTTGTCCATGACGACATTTTGCGGTTGCCGGAGGGTTATGAGACGGAAGTGGGCGAGCGGGGCGTGATGCTCTCTGGCGGTCAGAAACAGCGGATTTCTATTGCGCGGGCCCTGCTGCTGGAGGCGGAAATCCTCGTACTGGATGATGCGCTGTCCGCCGTGGATGGCCGTACCGAGCATCAGATCCTGCATAATCTGCGCAGCTGGGGAGAAGGGCGCACGGTGATCATCAGCGCCCATCGCCTCTCTGCGCTGACCGAAGCCAGTGAGATCCTGGTACTGCAGCACGGCCAGGTGGCACAGCGCGGCGACCATGAGCAACTGTCGGCAGAAGAGGGCTGGTATCGCGATATGTACCGTTATCAGCAGCTGGAAGCCGCCCTGGACGATGATGAAACAGAACAGGGAGCTGTGCATGGCTAATGTCATCCAACTGTGGCCGACGATCAAACGGCTGCTGTCCTACGGTGCACCGTGGCGTAAATCCCTGAGCCTGGCGGTGCTGATGCTGTGGGTTGCCGCCGCCGCAGAGGTGCTGGGGCCGGTGCTGGTCAGCTACTTTATCGACAACATGGTGGCGAAACACCGCATGCCGGTAGGGCTGGCTGCCGGCCTGGTCGTCAGTTTCCTGTTATTACAATTGCTGGCAGCAGCGCTGCACTACGCTCAGGCACTGTTGTTTAATCAGGCGGCGGTCGGCGTGGTTCAGCGTCTGCGAACTGACGTGATGGATGCGGCGCTGCGCCAGCCGCTGGGAGCATTTGATACCCAACCGGTCGGCCAGATAATCTCTCGCGTCACCAATGATACCGAGGTGGTGCGCGACCTGTACGTCACCGTTGTCGCCACCGTCCTGCGCAGCGCGGCGCTGGTGGGGGCGATGCTGGTGGCGATGTTCAGCCTTGACTGGCGTATGGCGCTGGTGGCGATCACTATTTTTCCTGCCGTGCTGGTGGTGATGCTGATTTATCAGCGCTACAGCACGCCGATTGTGCGCCGCGTCCGCAGCTATCTGGCCGAGATCAACAACGGCTTTAATGAAGTGATCAACGGGATGAGCGTCATTCAGCAGTTCCGCCAGCAGGCACGCTTTGGCGAAAGGATGGGCGAGGCCAGCCGTTCACACTATCTGGCGCGGATGCAGACGTTACGGCTGGACGGCTTCCTGCTGCGGCCGTTGCTCAGTCTTTTTTCAGCGATGATCCTCTGTGGCCTGATGATGCTGTTTGGGTTCACCTCCGTCGGCACGATTGAGGTTGGCGTACTGTATGCCTTTATCAACTACCTGGGACGGCTGAATGAACCGCTGATCGAACTGACCACCCAGCAGTCAATGCTGCAACAGGCTGTCGTGGCGGGGGAGCGCATTTTTGAACTGATGGACGCGCCGCGTCAGCCCTATGGCGAAGACAGTGAGCCGCTGCGCAGCGGTAGCATTGAGATCCGTGATGTCACCTTCGCCTACCGCAGCGGCCGCCCGGTGTTAACGGATATCAACCTGTCGGTGCCCTCACGCCATTTTGTGGCGCTGGTCGGGCATACCGGCAGCGGAAAAAGCACGCTGGCTAATCTGCTGATGGGCTATTATGCGCTCAGTCAGGGGGAGATCCTGCTGGACGGCCGTCCGCTCGCTTCCCTCAGCCATGCGGCGCTGCGGGGGAGCGTGGCGATGGTTCAGCAGGACCCCGTCGTGCTGGCCGATACGTTCTTTGCTAACGTCACCCTGGGGCGCGATATCAGTGAAGACGCCGTATGGCAGGCGCTGGAAACGGTGCAGCTGGCCTCCCTGGCGCGTGACCTGCCGGAGGGGATCCACACCCGGCTGGGAGAGCAGGGGAACACCCTCTCTGTCGGGCAGAAGCAACTGCTGGCGATGGCACGCGTGCTGGTGGCATCGCCCCAAATCCTGATCCTGGATGAAGCCACCGCCAATATTGATTCCGGCACGGAACAGGCCATTCAGAAAGCACTGCGGGCGATACGTGAACAGACGACGCTGGTGGTGATTGCGCACCGGCTCTCCACCATCACCGAGGCAGACACCATTCTGGTGCTGCACCGTGGGCAGGCCGTGGAGCGCGGCAGCCACCAGGCGCTTCTGGCCGCCCAAGGACGCTACTGGCAGATGTATCAGCTGCAGTTAGCGGGTGAGGAGCTGGCCGCTGCCGAAAACGGCTGACACCTTACCGCTACGCTGCACCAAATGCAGGCGAGAAAACACCCGTTTATCGCACAAATGCACTGGCTTAACGCATAACGCACCTTTCTGGTGCGTTTTTTCTATACTCCTCATTGTGCCTCTCTTTTCTGTGTGATCTGCGCCTCAGCCAGGACTCAGACCAGCACTGACTAATGGTCTGAAAAATGCAGATTTTTAAACTCTGGCACAGCGTTTGCTTTAATCATTTCGTGTCGCTGAAACAACCTATTTTTTTACTGGAGGGGATCGTATGAAGCTGGTTACCGTGGTAATCAAACCGTTCAAACTGGAAGACGTGCGAGAAGCACTGTCGTCAATCGGCATTCAGGGTCTCACTGTCACTGAAGTGAAAGGCTTCGGCCGTCAGAAAGGTCATGCAGAACTGTATCGCGGTGCTGAATACAGCGTGAACTTCCTGCCAAAAGTAAAAATTGATATTGCGATTGCAGACGACCAGCTTGATGAAGTGGTTGATGTCATTAGCAAAGCGGCCTATACAGGCAAAATTGGTGACGGGAAGATCTTTGTTGCAGAACTGCAACGGGTCATCCGTATTCGCACCGGCGAAACTGACGAAGCAGCACTGTAATTCGGGGCTCAGAATTGTGATGGGATGGGATAAAATGAAAAAACTCGCTAAGTTAGGCCTCGCCGGTGCTGCTTTTTTACCGTCGCTGGCAATGGCCGCTGCGCCTGCGGTCGCGGATAAAGCTGACAACGCCTTTATGATGATCTGCACCGCGCTGGTGCTGTTTATGACAATCCCCGGCATTGCCCTGTTTTACGGCGGCCTGATCCGCGCTAAAAACGTGTTGTCGATGCTGACCCAGGTGGCAATGACCTTCGCCATGGTCTGTGTACTGTGGATGGTGTATGGCTATTCGCTGGCGTTCAGCGAAGGCAATGCCTTCTTCGGTAACTTTAACTGGGCGATGCTGAAAAATATCTCACCGACTGCCGTGATGGGATCTTACTACCAGTATATCCACGTCGCCTTCCAGGCCTCTTTCGCCTGCATCACCGTGGGCCTGATTGTCGGTGCCATCGCCGAGCGTATTCGTTTCTCTGCCTTGCTGATTTTTGTTGTCATCTGGCTGACCTTTGCCTATCTGCCGATTGCACATATGGTATGGGCGGGCGGCTTCCTGGCTCAGGATGGCGCACTGGACTTTGCGGGCGGTACGGTGGTGCACATTAATGCGGCGGTTGCAGGCCTGGTCGGGGCTTACCTGGTCGGTAAACGCGCCGGCTTTGGTAAAGAGGCATTCAAACCTCACAACCTGCCGATGGTCTTCACCGGCACCGCGATACTCTACTTTGGCTGGTTCGGCTTCAACGCAGGCTCAGCCAGTGCAGCGAACGAAATTGCCGGTCTGGCATTCCTCAACACCGTGATTGCGACAGCGGGAGCGATGTTGAGCTGGACCTTCGGTGAGTGGGCCCTGCGCGGTAAGCCTTCTCTGCTGGGCGTCAGCTCGGGTGTGATTGCCGGTCTGGTCGCCATCACGCCAGCCTGTGGCTATGTGGGCGTAGGCGGTGCACTGATAATTGGTCTGGTCGGGGGGCTCGCCGGTCTCTGGGGCGTCACCATTCTGAAAAAATGGCTGCGAGTTGACGATCCCTGCGATGTCTTCGGTGTTCACGGCGTGTGCGGCATCGTTGGCTGCATCCTGACCGGTATCTTCGCCTCTTCTTCCCTGGGCGGCGTAGGCTACGCAGAAGGCGTGACCATGGGGCACCAGGTCTGGGTCCAGCTGTTCAGCGTGGGTCTGACGATAGTCTGGACGGCAGTAGTGGCGTTCATCGGCTTTAAAGTGGCGGATATGATTGTTGGTCTGCGTGTGCCGGAAGAGCACGAACGTGAAGGTCTGGACGTCAACAGCCACGGCGAGAATGCTTACAACCAGTAAGCGGCTGTCAGCCTGAAAAGGCAGTGTGCAGCAAACCGAACAAAAAGCGGGCCATCAGGCCCGCTTTTTTTATGGGGCCGGTTAAGAACGCTGGCGGATCACGCCTTCCTGAACGGTAGATGCGACGAGGACGCCCTGCTGGTTCCAGAACTCACCGCGAACAAAGCCGCGGGCACTGGAGGCAGAGGTGCTTTCTACGCTGTACAGCAGCCATTCATTCAGGTCGAAAGGGCGGTGGAACCACATAGAGTGATCTATTGTGGCTACCTGCATTCCCGGCTCCAGGAAGCCTTTACCGTGCGGCTGCAGCGAGACGGGCAGAAAGTTGAAATCAGAAGCATAACCCAGCAGATACTGATGGATGCGTTTATCCTCTGGCATAGTGCCGTTCGCCCGCAGCCAGGTGTACCGCGCCGGTTCACTGACATGGCCCTTTAACGGGTTATGGAACTCGACAGGGCGGATCTCGAAGGGTTTTTCAGATAAAAACTTATCGCGCGCTTTTTCCGGAAGATAGTGCGCCAGCTGGCGGGCTATGTCCGTCTCATTAGGCAGATTGTCAGGGCCGGGGGCGTCAGGCATGCGCTTTTGATGTTCGAAACCGCTTTCAGGCCCCTGGAAGGAGGCGGTCATGTAAAAAATAGGTTTGCCGTTCTGTACGGCTTTGACGCGGCGGGCACTGAAGCTCTGACCATCACGCAGGTTTTCAACATCATAAATAATGGCTTTCTGACTATCGCCAGGACGCAGAAAGTAGCTGTGGAAGGAGTGAATAATCCGTTCCTGCGGCACCGTCTGTTTTGCCGCATACAGCGCCTGACCGACCACCTGTCCGCCAAAAACCTGACGCAGGCCCAGATCTTCACTTTGACCACGGAACAGACCCTCTTCCAGTGTTTCCAAATCCAGCAGGTTTAACAAATTTTGCAGCGCCTGGCCCATATGCGGTTCCTCAATAATTTTTCCTTTTCCAGTTTGCGAGATCCGACCAGTTAGCGTCAACGTCTGTTTATGCGATCTGTGGAGGCGGGGGTCAAAAGCAGATTATCAGGGGTTCCAGGAAAAAATCAGGAACTTGTGCCAGAATTAAATCTACCCAGGCAGTAGAGAACTGTCTTTTTTGCGGCGAAGTGATGGCCGTAAGCGTTGATCGGAAGGAGAAACTATCAATGAAATACTGGCATGTATTAAGTAGTGCGGCGCTGGCTGTAGCCATTTCAGGCTGTGCTGATAAAAGCAAAGATGTGCCGACGCCAACCCTGGGTTCCCAGGTGAATGGACAGCAGGCGGTGATTAAGCAGCCTAATGTGAGCGGGACGGTATGGATCCGTCAGAAAGTGGCACTGCCACCGGATGCCGTGCTGACCGTAACCCTGTCTGATGCCTCTCTGGCCGATGCACCGTCTAAAGTGCTGTCGCAGCGTGCCGTGCGCACTGAAGGCAAACAGGCCCCGTTCAAATTTACCCTGCCTTTCAACCCGGCAGATGTTCAGCCAAATGCACGTATTCTGTTAAGCGCAGCGGTGACGGTAGACGGCAAAATGCTGTTTATCACCGATACGGTTAAGCAGGTCGTGACGACGGGCGGTACTGAACAGGATCTGACGCTGGTACCGGTGCCGTCAATGGCCATGCCAACGCAGGGCGGGGCAGCGACCACGGTGCCATCAACCTCACCGACGCAGGTCTCACCGTCCTCAGCCGTTCCGGCACCGACGTCTCTGTAATAAAAAACGCCCCGTCAGGGGCGTTTTTTATGGCTGCCAGCGGTAACGTTTAAGATCGATATGACCTTCCACTGATACGACAATCCCTTCACTGAGCAGAGCGTTACGCTGCCTGTTGAGATCGTCCCCCGCCAGAGAGATGCTGCCCTTACGATTGATGACCCGATGCCAGGGCAGTTTGCTGCCTTCTGGCAGACGCTTCAGCACCCCGCCGACCTGTCGGGCCGCGCGAGGGGAGCCTGCCAGCAGGGCGATGTCACCGTAGGTGGCGACGGAACCATAAGGAATAGCGGCCACTATCTGATAGATGCGCTGCCGGAAGCTGTCATGTTCAATTGTCATGGTCGTCCATACCGGGGAAATATGCGGCTAATCGTGCAAGAAACCAACGGTCATCGAGGCGTGGCTTGCAATTGCCAGGGGCATCATTGATAATGCCTGCGCTCTGGTTATCCAGGGCAATCAATGGGGGCCCGGTTGGTTCTCCCGCAATGCTAATTTGTGAACTCGGTCAGATCCGGAAGGAAGCAGCCGTAACAGATGACGCGTGTGCCGGGATGTAGCTGGCAGGGCCCCCACCCAATTCTGCTCTGCCCTCCCACGTTTCTCATCTTCTCTGCATTCAGTTACACATTCATTAGCGCACAAACTTCCATACGGCGACAGGCACTTTGTCATACAGCTTATTCATTGTCAGTTCAGCCAGGCGGTGATCCGCAGCCGAATAGAATACTGCCAGTTCGTCGTCAGATAACTCGTATTTGTTCTTTTCGATTACACGTTCAAGCGTGTCGATTGAACGACAACGTCTGAGGCGCATAAGATAATCAGTTTTCGTTAAAAGTTTGTCTGTCATTATTAAACCGTAGAAAGAGTAATGGGTTGCTAAAAGGAATGGCTGGCGTGTATACGGCCTGTTGCACACTCTTCTGCAAAAATGTTGAACAGCCGCTTTGCTGATTTCTGCCAGCGCTGTAGGTCCTGAACATTAATGCCGTAATTACTAAACAGCATAAAAGTGTCATCAAGGTATTCATCGATCTGACTTATCAGATCACTATCCTCGATGTGCTTAATTTTGTAATTCATCGTGAAGGCTGCAATATGCTCAATCAGGTCATTAAGCTGCAAATTGGCAACAGAAGTGGGATCGTTAACCCAGCCGTGATGGCTATCGCCTAATGTCGCCATACTTTCGTCGTACAGGCTTTCACATAAGAATTTAAGCTGGGCAATATCATGCCTTCTCGGTGAGTATTCGTCCATCTTTTTCCCCTCCATAGCTTGCGAAACGTGCCATATGACCGCACTTTTAAACAGAGTGTGCCAGGAAGTGATAAATACAACTCAACTATGAACATCTATACAAAATATAACTTAATTTAAATTAACCGTTCTACTTCTGACCCAATATTACAATTCGTCTGACATTGAATCACGATCGTTATCAATGAAATCAAACACCAGGGCCTCAGGAAGATAGCTAAAATTGACCGACTGGTGTGTTGTTTCAAATGCGTCTATATCGAGACAGGCATTGAACACGTTCCAGCGGAAGCTGTAGTTAAGTTTATAACGCGATTGTTGCAAATGTTCCAGGGAAATAATTCTGATGCTGTCGGGAACATATCGCGCATTTTGTGAATACCATTCCAGAGAACCCACAAGGTGATCTTCTATTTTGGGAATTATCTGTTGGATCTCATGTGTTAATTCTAGTGGGTCAGGGGACGTTTGACGATATTTTATGGTTATTGTTTTGCGCATTTTTTCCTCACAGAGTTAATTTTTACTAATCAGGCCCCCTGCTTAAGACGCTTAATAACGTCACCTGCTAAAAGTAGTGTAGCCTATCGTGATGATTTGTCTGTCGATTATTTTTACCCGAAATGCGTTTTTGGTCACACACCTAATGACTTGTTGAATTTTATTTATATAAAAATCGGCACCAGACCCGCTACCTCATGAAATACCTGGATACATTTTTGCTTTACCGTTAACGAGCGTTTTACGATACTTTAATTGTTATGTTATAACGTATTAAATGGTTTCATCATGAACACCTCTCCCTTTTTTTTACGCTTCGGTACGCTACTGACCTGCCCGGCATGGGTGCGCGTAGGGCTGACTGCCATTCTGGTGATACTGCTGGTCATGCTCACAGTGTGGGCGGCGAACTGATGATCCAGTTAAACCAACTGGTGGTCGGCTACCAGCATCATGCGGTTACCCCTCCGCTTTCCGGGGAATTTACCCGGGGCAGCATGACGGCTTTAGTGGGCGCTAACGGCTGCGGTAAGTCGACATTGCTGAAAACGCTGTGCGGGATGTTGCCTGCCGTTGGGGGCACCTTTACTTACTCCCTTCCGCGCCCGGCGGTGGCCTGGCTGCCGCAGCACTCTGAGATTGAGAAAAGCTTTCCACTCACGGTATTTGACCTGGTCGCTATGGGATTCTGGCGGCGCTGTGGCTGGCTGCGCGGCATCTCAAAGCGGCAGAGAAAAGAGGCGCTGGTGGCGCTGGAGCGCGTCAACATGCTGCCGTATGCCGATGCCGCTCCCGGCACGCTGTCGGGCGGACAGCTACAGCGCGTGTTATTTGCGCGTCTGCTTATACAGGATGCCGAACTGCTGCTGCTGGATGAACCCTTCACCGGCGTGGACAGCGATACCACCGCGCTGCTGCTGGCCCTGCTGGCAGAGCGTCATCGGGCGGGATGCACCTTAATTGTGGTTCTGCATGATATGGCAACGGTGGCCCAGCATTTCCCACAAATATTACGCCTGAAGGAGCAGCACAGTGAATGGTCGTGCCGCGACTGCGGTGTGACCGGGCTAAATTTCGGGCGCAGTGCCGGGGGCGGGGTATGATGCTGATACACCCTTTTATTGAGTTTGGTTTTATGCGCCGCGCGCTGATCGCCTGTGTGGCGTTGTCGCTCAGTGCCACGCCGCTGGGGGTCTTTCTTCTGCTGCGTCGCATGAGTCTGGTCGGCGATGCGTTATCGCATGCAGTGCTGCCCGGTGCCGCCATTGGCTATCTGCTTTCCGGACTCTCACTGGTGGCGATGGGCATTGGCGGGGCGATTGCCGGGTTGACGGTTGCCCTGCTGTCGGGCGCGGTAAGCCGCTATACGCCCCTGCGTGAAGATGCCAGTTTTGCGGGTTTCTATCTCGGTTCGCTGGCACTGGGGGTCACCCTGGTCTCATTACGCGGTTCCAGCGTGGATCTGCTGCACGTTCTGTTTGGATCGCTGCTGGCGGTCGATATCCCCTCTATTGTGCTGGTCAGTGCCATCAGCAGCCTGTCTTTACTGGTTTTCGCCTTTATCTACCGACCGCTGGTCATTGATGCCTTTGACCCGACTTTTTTACGTGCCCAGAACCGCTGGACCTCCCCGCTGGTGCACGGCATTTTTCTCGTGCTGGTCGTAGTGAATCTGGTCGCCGGGTTTCAGGTTCTCGGCACGCTGATGAGCGTCGGGCTGATGATGCTGCCGGCAGCCAGCGCACGTTTCTGGAGCCGCCATCTTTCCGGCACGCTGGCGGCGGCGATGATCCTGGCGACCACTGCCAGCATCAGCGGCCTATGTGCTTCCTTTTATCTCTCATTACCTGCCGGGCCGGCGGTGGTGCTCAGTGCTGCAATTTTATTTTTTATTTCTATTTTAATCGGGCCTTGCGGCGGCATTTTTGCCGGACGCAAAACATTGTCTATGGCAAAGGAGTCAAAATGAAAAAATTACCTGTAGCGCTGGCACTGTCAGCATTGCTGGCTACCCCGATGGTGATGGCGAAGACCGTGGAAGCGGTAGCCAGCTTTACGGTGCTGGCTGACATCGTAAAGAATGTCGGCGGTGAGCATGTGGAGGTGAAAAGTCTGGTCGGGCCAAATGGCGATCCGCACAGCTTTGAACCTACGCCGAAAGACAGCCAGGCGCTGGCCCATGCTGATGTTGTTTTCGTCAGCGGACTGGGTATGGAAGGGTGGATGGACCGCCTGATTTCGGCATCCGGTTATCAGGGGCAGACGGTTGTGGCTTCCAGCGGCATTAATACCCGCACCATGGAAGAAGACGGTAAGACCATTACCGACCCCCATGCCTGGAACAGCATGCAGAACGGCGTGACTTATGCCACGAACGTAATGAACGCGCTAATCGCGGCCGATCCGCAGGATGCGGACTACTTCCGCCAGCACGGCGGTGCGTATATTCAACAGCTGAAGCAGCTGGATAGCTGGGCGCAGAAGGCATTCAGCGTTATCCCGGTGGAAAAACGTAAAGTGCTGACCAGTCATGATGCCTTTGGCTACTTCGGTCAGCGCTACGGTGTGAAATTCCTTTCCCCGGTCGGTTTTTCAACCGAATCTGAGGCCAGTGCCTCAGACGTCGCGGCACTGATCACCCAGTTAAAACATGAGAAAATCCATGCGTACTTTATTGAAAACCAGACGGATCCGCGGCTGGTTCAGCAAATCGCTGCTTCCGGTGGCGCCACCTCCGGAGGGGAACTGTATCCGGAAGCATTAACGGCGCGCGGGGGGGCCGCTGACAGCTATATCAACGCCTTCAAACACAATGTGAATGCGATGGTCAGCAGTATGAAGTAACGACGTTTTACTGACAGCCCCCGGCATAGATAGGGGGCTGGCAATCAGAAGGTGCGGTGGTAGTTCACCAGCGGAAGAACCGGTACGGCGGCATTGGCGGCGATATTGATCACCCCAATCTGCAGGCCTTCAAGATGCTGAGTGGCATTAATCAGACCAAACTGAAAGGAAGTGGTATCGGCATAGTTGAAAGCACCAATATCGGTACCGCTTTCCCCGGTGGAAACATTTACCGCACCGAAGTTAAGCCCGTTAACATGGTGAGAGACGTTGACGACCCCCAGATTGGCCCCTTCCACATCGCTGGCAATATTGACCGCGCCCAGATTCATCCCCGTGACATTATGCGTCATGCTGACCAGGCCAATGTTAGCCCCTGTGATATCACCAGAATAATTAAACGGCGCCAGATTGGCTCCGGTGACCTTGCCAGCAACGTTGACGAGGCCAAGGTTAAAGCCGGTGATATCGCCCTCACTCCAGTTACCCAACGCACCGATATTCACGCCGTTTACGTTGCCAGAGTGGTTCAGCACGCTGACATTGACCCCCGCTGTATCCTGCTGGGTCCAGTTAAAAGGGGCCACATTGACACCATTTACCTGTCCGGTGGTGTAATTAGCGATAGCGCCCACATTCACCCCGTTCACGTTCCCCGTGGCGGCGATCGCCCCCAGGTTAACCCCGGTAACGCTCTTCGCCTCACTGTAAATCCCGACGTTTGCTCCGTACAGATCGCCGACCCGGTTGATCACGCCGAGGTTAAAACCCTGGTCCTCACCGCCGTGCCAGTTAAACAGGCTGATAGCAGCACCATTGATGCCATAACGAATATGAGATCCCGCGATCGCGCCAAGCTGGAGGCCGTTGAGCTGGTCGAGTTGGTCGTAACCGAGAACAGGCAGGTCCAAACCGCTGACCGTGCCCGTATCGCTATAAAACAGCGTACCGTGAAAGCCATTTACTTCGGTGTCTTTCGGCAGGTTGCTGTACGCCGAAAGCTGGATGGGCGTGGCATGGCCTGCAACAGAATAGATCGCGCACGTGCATAATAGAGCCAATGTTGAACGTTTCATTTGATATCCCTATTAAATTTTTAACCGTAACATCACGAATGTCTGATTCTTTATTTGCTTTTTTAAGCTACTGATTTTGATGTTTTTTTATTGACTTAATGTGCCGGTAGCCGCCACGAAGGAAGGGTTGGGGTAATATGGCTTTCAATAACTCTCTGGAAGTCATCATGATTTTTTAAAACCAGCAAGATGCGCAGTGAAAAAATGGAAAAAAAAGGGATAGCTTGCGCTATCCCTTTTACAGTCACCGCCAGCGGCGGCGATCAGCGTTTTTTCCCCCCCGTCCCCTGCACGGCTTTAAAGCGGGGGTTGCTTTTACAAATAACAAAGACGCGGCCATGGCGGCGAACGATCTTGCAGTCTTTATGGCGTTTTTTAGCCGAAGCCAGTGAGCTTAATACCTGCATGATGACTCCTTATTTTTTCATCGCGCCAAGAAAACCGCCGAAACGCTGGCTGAAGCGTGCGGCGCTGCCTTCTTTAGCAAATTCTTTCTGTTTACCGGTGTAATAAACATGTGAGGCAGAAGAGACGTCCAGCAGGACATACGGCATCTGTTTACCTTCATGTTCAATCGTACGGTCAGTTTTGATGGTGGAACCCACCACAAAGTAAGCATCAGCCGTGGTGTCATGGAAAACCACCTGGCGGTAGGCAGGATGAATGCCCTGTTTCATTATCGACCTCAAATGTAATGTTATACTATAACAATAGTATGCGCCGCTGATTTTCAAATTGCAACTGCAGAAGGGGCAGGGGGAAGGCAGATAAACAAAAAAAAGGCCACCCGGAGGTGGCCTTTTAATCACATCAACTCAGCGTTGATCAGTGATGATGGGTATCAACAGGATGGCTGTGTTCCAGCTCCTCTTTGTTCTTACTGAAGCGGCGGCGTACCACCACAAAGAACACAGGAACAAAGAAGATAGCCAGTACGGTTGCCGTCACCATACCGCCCATGACGCCAGTACCGACGGCGTTCTGAGCGCCGGAGCCCGCACCACTACTGATTGCCAGCGGCAGAACACCGAGGATAAAGGCCAGAGAGGTCATCAGAATCGGACGTAAACGCATACGTACCGCATCCAGGGTGGCCTCAACCAGTCCTTTGCCTTCTTTTTCCATCAGGTCTTTAGCGAACTCGACGATCAGGATGGCGTTCTTCGCCGACAACCCTATGGTTGTCAACAGCCCCACGACGAAGTAAACGTCATTGCTCAGTCCGCGAAGGGTGGTGAAGATCAGCGCCCCGACCACACCCAATGGAACCACCAGCATAACCGAGAACGGAATCGACCAGCTCTCGTACAGCGCAGCCAGACACAGGAACACGACAATCAGCGAGATGGCATACAGTGCCGGGGCCTGATTACCAGACAAACGTTCCTGGTATGACATCCCCGTCCAGTCATAGCCAATACCGGTTGGCAGCTTCGAGGCCAGATCCTGCATCAGATCCATCGCTTCACCGGAGCTTTTACCCGGAGCCGGTTGTCCTAACAGCTCCATTGACGGCAGGCCGTTATAACGTTCCAGACGTGGCGAACCGTACACCCAGTTGGCAGATGCGAAGGCATCAAAGGAGACCATCTCGCCGCTGGAAGAGCGCACATACCAGTTACCGATATCGCCAGGCAGCATACGATAAGGTGCATCACCCATCACGTACACTTTCTTCACGCGGCCACGGTCAATGAAGTCATTGACGTAGGAGCCGCCCCAGGCCGCTGCCAGCGTGGTGTTGATATCAGACAGCGATACCCCCAGCGCCTGTGCTTTTTCCTGATCGATGTTCAGTTTAAACTGAGGGGTATCTTCCAGACCGTTAGGGCGAACACCGACCAGCACGTCCGGATGTTGGGCAATCATACCCAGCAGCTGGTTACGCGCGGCAGTCAGTTGTTCATGGCCAAGGCCACCCTGATCGATCAGCTGGAAGTCGAAGCCGGTAGCCTGACCCAGTTCAACAATCGCTGGCAGGTTGAACGGGATCACCATCGCATCTTTAATCGCTGACAGTGCCCCCATTGCCCGTCCGGCAATCGCTGGAACCTTATTATCCGCACCCGGACGTTCATCCCACGGCTTCAGGCTGACGAAGGCAAGACCGGTGTTCTGACCACGACCCGCAAAGCCAAAGCCGTTAACCGTAAACACGGAGTTCACAGTGGCTTTTTCTTTAGTGAGATAGTAATCCGTCACCTCATCCAGCACCTTCTGAGTACGTTCCTGAGTGGCACCGGCAGGAAGCTGGGCCATAGTCAGGAACACACCCTGATCTTCTTCCGGCAGGAAGGAGGTCGGCAGGCGCAGGAACAGGAAGGCCATTCCCACGACAATCAGCAGGTAAATCACCAGGTAACGACCGGTACTGCGTACAATGTGACCTACGCTGTCGGTGTAGTGATTGGTGCTTTTGTCAAACAGGCGGTTGAACCAGCCAAAGAAACCGGTTGTTTTACCGTGATCGCCTTTCGCAATCGGTTTCAGCATCGTGGCACACAGTGCCGGGGTCAGGATCAGCGCAACCACCACCGACAGCACCATTGCAGATACAATGGTAATCGAGAACTGACGGTAGATAACGCCGGTTGAACCCCCGAAGAAGGCCATCGGGATAAATACTGCCGACAGGACCAGAGCAATCCCCACCAGGGCGCCCTGAATCTGATCCATCGATTTACGGGTGGCTTCCTTCGGCGGCAGGCCCTCTTCGGCCATCACACGCTCGACGTTTTCTACCACCACGATGGCGTCATCCACCAGCAGGCCGATGGCAAGCACCATCCCGAACATCGTCAGCGTGTTTATCGAATACCCGAAGGCGCTGATAATGGCAAAGGTCCCCAGCAACACCACCGGAACGGCGATCGTGGGGATCAGCGTTGCGCGGAAGTTTTGCAGGAACAGATACATGACCAGGAACACCAGCACGATGGCTTCTACCAGCGTTTTTACCACTTCGTTAATAGAAATTTTAACGAACGGCGTGGTGTCGTACGGGTAAACCACTTTCATCCCGGAAGGGAAGAACGGTTCCAGCTTGGTCAATTCGGCTTTTACTGCGGCCGCCGTGTCCAGCGCGTTAGCACCGGTGGCGAGTTTGATCCCCAGCCCGGAAGCCGGCTGACCATTATAGCGTGCAATGATCTCGTAGTTTTCCCCACCCAGCTCAATGTGTGCCACGTCGCTCAGACGAACGCGCGAACCGTCGCTGTTAACCTTCAGCAGGATCTTGCCGAACTCTTCAGCCGAGGTCAGACGCGTCTGCGCAATGATGGAGGCGTTAAGCTGCTGGCCCTGCACCGGAGGTGAACCACCGAGCTGACCCGCTGCAACCTGGGCGTTCTGGGTATTAATGGCGCTAATAACATCAACAGGCGTCAGCGCGTAGTTGTTAAGCTTATGAGGATCCATCCAGATACGCATAGCGTACTGCGCACCGAACAGCTGGGTATCACCAACGCCGGATACTCGACTGATAGGGTCTTTAATATTCGACCCGACATAGTCAGAGAGATCGTTCTGCGTCATGGTGCCGTTGTCATTGATGAAGCCGGCGACCATCAGGAAGCTACTGGAGGATTTTTGAACTTTAATCCCCTGTTGTTGCACTTCCTGAGGCAGCAGCGGCATCGCCAGTTGCAGTTTGTTCTGCACCTGCACCTGGGCGATGTCAGCATCCGTACCCGACTCAAATGTCAGGGTCAGCTGCAGCGTCCCGGAAGAGTCGCTGCTTGAACCCATATACATCAGGCCGTCGATGCCGTTCATATTTTGTTCGATAACCTGCGTGACGGAGTCCTGCAGCGTTTTCGCATCAGCACCTGGGTAGGTTGCTGTGATCTCAATGGCCGTTGGAGCAACGTTAGGATATTGCTCGATCGGCAGTTTAAGAATCGACAGCGCACCCGCCAACATAATAATGATGGCGATTACCCAGGCAAAGATGGGGCGATCGATAAAAAACTTAGCCATGTCTCAGTGGCTCCTGTTAAGACTTCGGTTGTTCAGACTTCGCCTGAGACTCGGTACCTGCCTTGGCGCTGTCATCGCTGACTTCCTGAGGCGTTACCGCTGCGCCAGGTTTCACGCGTTGCAGACCGGTCACAATCACACGGTCGCCATCTTTAAGACCTTCCGTTACCAGCCACTTATCACCGAATGCCTGATCGGCCTTCAGCGTACGGACTTCAACCTTGTTATCCGCACCCACGACCATGGCGGTTGCCTGACCGGTTGGAGTACGGGTAATACCCTGCTGAGGAACCAGCAGTGCATTCGGGTTGGTACCTTCATCCAGACGGGCACGCACGAACATGCCTGGCAGCAGGCTGTGATCCGGGTTAGGGAACACGGCACGCAGCGTGATGGAACCTGTGGTTTCATCCACAGTGACATCAGAGAATTCTAATGTTCCGCTCTGTGCGTATTCGCTACCATTCTGCATCAGGAGTTTCACTTCCGCTTTGCCGTCAGTCTGCTGAAGCTTGCCGGAGTTGAGCTCATTGCGCAGGCGCATGAAGTCTTCGCTGGACTGAGTGACATCCACGTAGATAGGGTCCAGCTGTTGTACGGTTGCCAGCGCTGTGGTTTGCCCGCTGGCGACCAGTGCACCTTCTGTCACCGAGGATTTACCAATGCGACCGCTGATAGGCGAGGTCACGCGGGTATAGGCGAGGTTGATGCGTGCGGTTTCTACTGAAGCCTGAGCAACCTGAACGGCGGCAGCAGTCTGCCCCTGGGTCGCCATGGCTGTGTCATAGTCCTGCTGGCTGATGTATTTGGTGCCCAGCAGCGGCTTGTAGCGTTTTACGGTTAAGGCTGCGATTTGCGCATTGGCCTGCGCCTGCGCCAGATCGCCTTTCGCGCTGTTATAGGATGCCTGATAGGTCGCCGGGTCGATCTGATATAAGGATTCGCCCGCCTTGATATCACTTCCTTCAACAAAATTGCGTTTCAGAATAATGCCTGAGACCTGTGGGCGAACTTCAGCAATTCGGAACGATGAGGTGCGACCTGGCAGGTCGGTAGTAATTTTAAGTGGGGCGCTTTTCAACGTTTTGATGCCCACTTCAGGTGCCTGTTGCTGTCCGGCCTGCTGCGAATCTTTGTTATCACATCCCGCTAGCACTAAGCTTCCTGAAAGCATCAGAACGGCCGCCAGAGGCGTTAACCCTCTGTTTTTGTTCATAAATAAACCTCGAGTGTCCGATATCGATTGTTCAATGGATCACAAACCCATAAACCCATTGCTGCGTTTAAATTATGGTCGTGCTATGGTACATACATTCGGAAATGTATGTAAGTCTAACCCTTTGTAAATAACACCCTCATGGCACGAAATACCAAACAACAGGCGCAGGAAACGCGCAATCACATCATCGATGCAGCTATCGAGCGTTTTTCTGAATATGGCGTTTCTAAAACGTCACTGGCTGATATTGCCTCAAGTGCTGGCGTGACGCGGGGTGCAATCTACTGGCATTTCAAAAATAAAACCGATTTACTCAATGAAATTTGGGCGCAGTCCGAATCCGGAATGGCGGACCTGGAGCTTGAGTATCAATCAAAATATCCTTCTGATCCACTTTCTGTGATGCGTGCTATGGTGCTGTATGTCCTTGACGCGACAGCCAGGGACCCAAGAAGACGTGCACTTATGGAAATTATTTACCACAAATGTGAGTTTGTTGGTGAAATGACCACCCTACAGCTGATGCAACAAAATCTCTATCTCGAATGTTACGAAAAGATAGAAGAAGTGCTGGCTCAGTGCATTGATGCAAAACAACTCCCCGAAAATCTGGACACCCGACGCGCGGCTATTGTGATGCGCGGCTATATCAGTGGCATCATGGAAAACTGGTTATTTATGCCAGAAAGCTTTGATCTGGCCGCCGATGCGCCACAGCTGGTGGCGACTCTGCTTGATATGCTGGCTTTCTGCCCGACGCTGCGTAAACCGGGTTAACGTCTCCCTGAGGACGGTGCCACCACTTTTTTTTCGAAATCCCGCTGCACAATCGCCAGTGCCGCCAGCACAGTTTCTGGCGCAATCTGATGTTCTTCCAGCAGCATAATTAAGTCAACGGCAAGCTTCACTTCTTCCGGCGCGGTTTCCAGCGACATAAACGCTCCTGTTCTGTTCCACCACGCGACGCGCAGTCAGATTCGTAAAATTTTGATTACTGCGATCATTACCAGCGCACCCGCCAGGGCGATCAGCAGGGCGCGGGGATCAAGCGTGGACAGCGTACCGTAATTGATATAGGTACTGATATAGCCACCCGTCAGCGCACCCACCGCTGCCAGTACCAGTGTTGGCATTAGTCCGCCGGGGCGGCCGGGAAGGAAATAGCGGGAGACAAAGCCCACCAGCAAACCGATAACCAGCCATGAGATCAGACCCATCGCATTGCTCCAGTCAAAAAGGGTGAGATGAGTATAGCCCTTTCACCCGGCATAAGGGCAGCACCGCTAGCCGTGACGCTCACGATTTTCAATGCCGCGCTCAATACGTTTAAGCGCCTGCAGACAGCGCTGTAACCGGCCTTCAAGCGCTGCGATTTCTCTCTGCAACTGCTGCTGCTGAGCCAGGGTCTCCTGCGCTGACAGCAGGCTCTCACGGTCGCCAATCATCGCGCGTAAGCGCCTTTCGAAATCCTGATGTTCAGCCAGTTTTTCGTACAAATTTTCTTTCACCGGTACGGTACGGGGTTCGTTATTGCGCAGCTTTTGCGTCGCCAGCTCGCGCTGCAGCGCACTCATCTGCAACACCACGCGTTCGGCCATCCACGCCACGCTCTCGGTTCGATTATCCTTCACGCTTTGCTTAAGCTGCTCAAATGTCTGACGCACCTCCAGCAGGTAATCACCGAGCCGGGTGGTATGGCAATGGAACAGCTGTCTGTCGAAGCGTGCCTGTGCGGTTCGCTTGTTGGCATGGGGCTCCACAGCCTGCGCAAGTTGTTCCAGCTGGATATCGAGTTGTTGCAGTAAACCTGCGCTTTTCATCTTGTTCTCCCGGGCAGAAATGCGCGCTATGATACCCTGATTCTGAGGCATTTTACCGGGCGAGCCATGCAACGTTACATACTTATTGTTTTAGGCTGGGTTGCTGTGGTGCTGGCCACGCTGGGCGTGGTGCTGCCGCTGCTGCCCACGACGCCCTTTCTGCTGCTGGCAGCCTGGTGTTTTGCCCGTTCGTCGCCGCGCTTTCACCACTGGCTGCTGTACCGCTCCGTCTTCGGACGCTATCTGCGTCACTGGCAGCAGCACCGGGCAATGCCACCGGGGGCGAAGGGCAGGGCGATCCTGTTTATCCTTGTGACGTTTGCCTTTTCGCTGTGGATGGTCAAGATCCTCTGGGTTCGCCTGCTGCTGCTGGTCATCCTCGCCTGCCTGCTGGTCTTTATGATCCGTCTGCCGGTGGTTGATGAGGGGCAAGAAAAGCCGTGATTTTGCTAAACGCGGTTGCAATTGTCCGGCGCTTTGCATAGATTTGGTCGTTTTCGTGCGCGGCTTCCCCTCAACGTCAGAATTTCACCCGGCAATATGGCCGTTGCGTGAAATGAAGCTGCGCGAGTCAGATTTGTATTTACCAGGCGTAACATTATGACCGCGACTGCGCAGCAGCTTGAATTGATTAAAAACAGTATCAAAAGCATCCCGGATTACCCTAAGCCGGGCATTCTCTTTCGTGATGTCACCAGCCTGCTGGAAGACCCGACGGCGTTTGCACTGAGCATTGAACTGTTGGTTGAACGCTATCGTGACGCTGGCATCACCAAAGTGGTGGGCACCGAAGCGCGGGGGTTCCTGTTCGGCGCACCCGTGGCGCTTGGGCTGGGTGTGGGGTTTGTGCCGGTACGCAAACCGGGCAAGCTGCCGCGTAAAACCTTTGCGGAAACCTACGAGCTCGAGTACGGCACCGATACGCTGGAACTGCACTGTGATGCGATTCAGCCCGGCGATGTGGTGCTGGTGATCGACGACCTGCTGGCCACCGGGGGAACCATTGAGGCCACGGTAAAACTGATCCGCCGTGCGGGTGGCAGCGTGAAGCATGCCGCTTTCATTATCAACCTGTTCGACCTGACGGGGGAATCCCGTCTGAAAGCGCTGGGTATTGAAAGCTACAGCCTGGTGAATTTCCCCGGTCACTAGTGTTTAGCGGGGCCGGCCTCTACGGCCGGCCCCGCTATGATTACGTTTCTTTTCTTCCCTCCCTCCCTTTCAGCCTGCCGGCAAAACATGCGCGTTTCTGCGCAGAGGCACAATTCGCCGCGACCTGCAGCCTCTCTGCTTTACAATACGACGGCAATCAACATTACGCCTGGAAGACCCACGCTGTCAGGGAAGCGCGAGATGAGAAAAATCGTTACCACTTTGCTGTTTGTGTCCCCCCTGGTCGGGGCGGCGGAATCTGGCCCGGCGGTGGAACCGGCCTCCCAGCACTACTATCATGCCGACACCATCAGCTGGCAGCCGAAGGCGATGTCCGGCCTGCATACTGTGACGCTCGGCTACGCGCAGAGCCATATCAAACACTTCAAAAATATGAAGGGGATCAACGCCCGTTACCGCTATGAAATCCCCGAACTCCCTCTCAGCGCCATGGTGTCGTTTAGCGCGATGAATGCCAGAGGAAGTCAGCCTGAAGGCGAGGGGGGCGGGATCAAAAATCATCGGGTACGTTATTACTCGCTGATGGTGGGCCCGGCCTACCGCGTAACCTCCTGGGCCAGCCTGTATCTGCTGGGCGGCGCAGGCTGGGAGAGCAGTAGCAATGTGACCACCTACGATACGCCACCGGGCGGGCAGACCGGCCGTTACAAAATTTTTGATGCGCGTTTTGCCTGGGGAACGGGCGTCCAGTTTAACTTGATTGATAATCTGGCGCTGGATGTGGGTTACCAGGCCGGACACGTACAGAAAACGTCCAGCAACGGTTTCAGCCTGGGTATTGGCTACCGGTTCTAATCCTTCCCCCCTGTGCATCGTTTATCGGGGCGGCTGGCCCGCCCCCTCTCATCCGACGCTAGCCTGCCCATATGGCTTTTTTTTTGTCCGTTGCTGCCCGCCAGCCGTGTGATAAAGTCACAGGAATAAGACGGGGAAGCCGATAAACTGTTATAGTTGCCCGGTCTGGTTTATCACAACCTTAATGCAATTATTCCAATCGATGATGAAGTCTTAATGAGCTATCAGGTACTGGCCCGCAAGTGGCGTCCACAAGCATTTACTGATGTTGTTGGTCAGCAACATGTTCTGACCGCGCTGGCTAACGGTTTGTCCCTTGGCCGTATCCATCACGCCTATCTGTTTTCCGGCACCCGCGGCGTCGGAAAAACCACCATTGCCCGACTGCTGGCAAAGGGGCTGAACTGTGAAACCGGTATTACCGCCACCCCCTGCGGGCAGTGCGATAACTGCCGGGAAATCGAGCAGGGTCGCTTTGTTGATCTGATTGAAATCGATGCGGCTTCGCGAACCAAAGTGGAAGATACCCGCGATCTGCTGGATAACGTGCAGTACGCCCCGGCACGCGGTCGCTTCAAGGTTTACCTGATCGATGAAGTGCATATGCTCTCGCGTCACAGCTTTAACGCGCTGTTAAAAACGCTGGAAGAACCCCCGGAGCACGTCAAATTCCTGCTTGCCACCACCGACCCGCAAAAGCTGCCGGTGACGATTTTATCGCGCTGCCTGCAGTTCCATCTGAAAGCGCTGGATCAGGAACAGATCCGCGGCCAGCTTGAACATGTCTTACAGGCGGAACAGATCAGTGCGGAGAACCGTGCTCTGCAGCTGCTGGCTCGTGCTGCCGACGGCAGTATGCGTGATGCCCTGAGCCTGGCTGACCAGGCAATCGCCATGGGGCAGGGGCAGGTCACCACCGCTACCGTCAATGACATGCTGGGTACGCTGGATGATGAACAGCCGCTGGCGCTGATTGAAGCGCTGGTTCACGCCGAGGGCGCGCAGGTGATGGCCCTGCTCAGTCAGGCCGCTTCACGCGGCGTGGAGTGGGAAGCGCTGCTGGTGGAAATGCTGACGCTGCTGCACCGTGTGGCGATGATCCAGCTGCTGCCTTCGGCACTGGGTGACGATATGGCCGCTATCGAGCAGCGGCTGCGCGAACTGGCGCGGGTGTTACCGCCTGCTGACGTTCAGCTCTATTATCAGACGCTGCTGGTGGGGCGGAAAGAGCTGCCGCTGGCACCGGACCGCCGCATGGGCGTGGAAATGACGCTGCTGCGTGCGCTGGCATTTCATCCGAAAGCCGTTATTGCCGATCCGGTTGCGCGCCCGACCATGACCTTACAGGCACCGGCAGAGGCTGCCGCGCCTGCACAGCAAAGCACAGTGGAAGCGCATACCGCGTCTTCACCGCCGCCGGTACAGCCGTCACCTCCACCTCAGGGATTACCTGATACCACCAGCCAGCTCCTCCAGGCGCGCACACAGCTGCTACGCCATCAGGGGGCGAATAAGCCAAAAAAGACTGAGCCGGCAGCGCAGGGTGCGCGGCCGGCGAGTTCGGCCCTGGAGCGGCTTGCAGCGGTTACCGAACGCGGGCAGCAACGCCTGCAACAGGCCGCAGCCGAAGCCGTTCCGGTAAAGGAAGAGGCGTATCGCTGGAAAGCGCAAAACCCTGCGGAAGTGAAGATCGCGCCGGTGGCTACGCCGAAAGCGTTACGCACGGCGCTGGAGCATGAAAAAAACCCGGAGCTGATGGTCAAGCTGGTGGCCGAGTCGCAGGCGCGCGATCCCTGGGCGGCTGAAATCGCTGCGTTGACGATGCCGAAACTGGTGCAGCAACTGGCGCTGAATGCCTGGAAGGAGCAGACCGCGAACGGTATTTGTCTGCACCTGCGCACCAGCCAGCGCCATCTGAACTCGCCTTCGGCGCAAAAAGCGCTGAGTGAGGCCTTGAATGCGGCTGCCGGGCACCCCATTGAATTAACCGTGGTGGAAGATGATAATCCTGCGGTGCTGACGCCGCTGGAATGGCGGCAAAAAATCTATGAAGAGAAACTGGCGCAGGCGCGTCAGTCTATTATCACAGATACTCATATTCAGACGCTGCGTCGGTTTTTCGATGCCGACGTGGACGAAGAAAGTATCCGACCTGTTTAACCCGCCGCATCGTCGTTACGCTGATGTGGCCTGAGCTGAAGAGAGAGAACATATGTTTGGTAAAGCCGGATTGGGCAACCTGATGAAACAGGCCCAGCAAATGCAAGATAAAATGGCCCAGGTGCAGGAAGAGATTGCTGCCATGGAAGTGACCGGTGAATCCGGCGCAGGCCTGGTGAAAGTGACCATCAACGGAGCACATAACTGCCGTCGCGTGGAAGTGGACCCCAGCCTGTTGGAAGATGACAAAGACATGCTGGAAGACCTGGTGGCTGCAGCCTTCAATGATGCTGCCCGTCGCGTTGCTGAAACGCAGAAAGAGAAAATGGCTGCGGTATCCAGCGGCATGCAGCTGCCACCTGGCTTCAAGATGCCCTTCTGATGCAAACCAGCCCGCTCCTTGAAGCATTAATGGAGTCGCTGCGTTGCCTGCCGGGCGTTGGGCCGAAGTCGGCGCAGCGCATGGCATTCCAGCTGTTACAGCGTGACCGCAGCGGCGGTATGCGCCTGGCGCAGGCGCTGACGCGGGCGATGTCGGAAATCGGTCACTGCTCTGATTGCCGTACCTTTACCGAGCAGGAAATCTGTACCATCTGCGCCAATCCACGGCGTCGGGAAAATGGTCTGATCTGCGTGGTGGAAAGCCCGGCAGATATCCATGCCATCGAACAGACCGGGCAGTTTGCCGGACGTTACTTTGTGCTGATGGGGCATCTGTCACCGCTGGATGGTATCGGGCCGAACGACATCGGCCTTGATCGTCTGGAGCAGCGTCTGGAAAAAGAGACGATTGTGGAAGTGATCCTCGCCACCAATCCCACGGTGGAAGGTGAGGCGACTGCCAACTACATTGCCAGCCTGTGTGAACAGTATGGCGTGGAAGCCAGCCGCATTGCGCACGGTGTTCCCGTGGGCGGTGAGCTGGAAATGGTGGATGGCACCACGCTGTCACACTCCCTGGCCGGGCGTCAAAAGTTTAAATTCTGAACGATCAACGGCACGAGTCCTTCGTGCCGTCTTGAAATCCTTTTTACCACCCCCATTTAATACCTCAACGTTCATCATCTGTTTTTAGTTGAGGTAGCAATGACCATGAAAGGACAAGAGACCCGTGGCTTCCAGTCAGAGGTAAAACAGCTTCTGCACCTGATGATCCACTCACTCTATTCAAATAAAGAAATCTTCCTGCGTGAGCTGATCTCCAACGCCTCAGATGCTGCTGATAAGCTGCGCTTCCGTGCGTTATCCACGCCGGATCTTTATGAAGGCGACGGCGATCTGCGCGTCCGGGTGTCCGTCGATAAGGAAAAGCGTACCCTGACCCTGAGTGATAACGGCATCGGGATGCGTCGTGAAGAAGTCATTGAAAACCTGGGGACCATTGCCAAATCCGGGACAAAATCTTTCCTGGAATCTCTCGGTTCCGACCAGGCAAAAGACAGCCAGCTGATTGGCCAGTTCGGCGTGGGCTTCTACTCGGCGTTTATCGTGGCGGATAAAGTGTCAGTCCGCACCCGTGCTGCAGGCGCTGCGGCATCCGAAGGGGTGTTCTGGGAGTCTGCCGGTGAAGGTGAATACACCATTGCCGATATTGAAAAAGCAGACCGTGGCACCGAAATTACCCTGCATCTGCGCGAAGGTGAAGATGAATTCCTCGATGCCTGGCGCGTGCGCAGCATCATCAGTAAGTACTCCGACCATATTGCACTGCCGGTAGAGATCGAAACCCATAACGAAGAAGACAACACCACCACATGGGAAAAGATCAACAAAGCCCAGGCGCTGTGGACGCGTAACAAGTCTGACATCAGTGAAGACGAATACAAAGAGTTCTACAAGCACGTTGCCCATGACTTCACCGATCCGCTGACGTGGAGCCACAACCGGGTGGAAGGCAAGCAGGAGTACACCAGTCTGCTGTACATCCCGGCGCAGGCTCCGTGGGATATGTGGAACCGTGACCATAAGCACGGCCTGAAGCTGTACGTACAGCGCGTGTTCATCATGGACGACGCGGAGCAGTTCATGCCGAACTATCTGCGTTTCGTAAAAGGCCTGATCGACTCCAACGACCTGCCGCTGAACGTTTCGCGTGAGATCCTGCAGGACAGCCGCATTACCCAGAGCCTGCGCGGAGCGCTGACTAAGCGTTCCCTGCAGATGCTGGAAAAAGTGGCGAAGGATGACGAAGCAAAATATCAGTCATTCTGGCAGCAGTTTGGCCTGGTCCTGAAAGAAGGTCCGGCAGAAGACAGCAGCAACGCGGAAACCATTGCAAAACTGCTGCGTTTCGCCAGCACCAGCAGCGAAGGCCCGGCGCAAACCGTGTCGCTGGAAGACTATGTCAGCCGCATGGTAGAAGGCCAGGAGAAGATTTACTACATCACGGCCGACAGCTATGCCGCCGCGAAAAGCAGTCCGCACCTGGAGCTGTTCCGTAAGAAAGGTATCGAGGTTCTGCTGCTCTCCGACCGCATCGACGAATGGATGATGAGCTACCTGACCGAATTCGATGGCAAGAGTTTCCAGTCCGTCAGTAAAGCCGATGAGGCATTAAGCAAACTGGCTGATGAGGAAACCGAAGAGCAGAAAGAAGCAGAAAAAGCGCTGGAGCCGTTCGTCGGACGGGTGAAAACGCTGCTGGGTGAGCGCGTCAAGGAAGTGCGTCTGACGCACCGTCTGACCGATACGCCGGCGATCGTCACCACCGAAGCGAACGAGATGACTACCCAGATGGCGAAGCTTTTCGCCGCTGCCGGTCAGGACGTGCCGGAAGTCAAATACCTGTTTGAACTTAACCCGGATCACCCGCTGGTGAAACGCGCCGCTGACACTGAGGACGAAGGTCGCTTTGCCGAGTGGATCGAGTTGCTGCTGGAGCAGGCGCTGCTGGCGGAGAAAGGGTCGCTGGACGATCCGAATCAGTTTATCCGCCGTATGAACCAGCTGCTGCTGGGTTAACCACGCCGGGCGGACCCTCTGTTCAGGTCCGCCCAGCTTGCCGTCACCGGGCAGGGGCGTCCGCAATACAGGTCGCCCGCCTGGTATTACCCCACCATCGCTGCCTCTTCTAACAGCCAACGTCTGAAAAGCTCAATCTCCGTTTCCTCCTGACGCGCCGCTTTGACCATCATCCACGTTGCGCGATCCACTTCAGCAAACCCCAGTGGGGCAATCAGCGATCCCTCGCGGATCTCTTTTTTCACCAGAATCTGCGGCGTCATTATAATTCCCATCCCGTTACGCGCCGCCTGAATGGCCAGTGTCAGATTGTCAAAATGCCGGCCCGCCCAAAAGTCTCCCTTTGCCCCAGTTTTTTTCGCCCATTCTGCCCAGGCATGCAGCTTGGTGTCGGCATGTAACAGCGGCAGGGAGGAAAAATCCGTTTCATAGGTAAAGCGGTTGCTGAACGCCGGCGCACAGACCGGGCCGATATAGTCAACGGTAATCAGTGTAGCGGCAATATCCTCCTGCACTGACTGCTCATGGCTGACAATCAGCACGTCCGTCTGCTCACTGCGCACGCGCTCTATATCGACATGGGTCTGAAAGGTGAGGGCAATATGGCCGTGGCGTTCAGTGAAGCGGCTGATACGTGGGATCAGCCACTGTGCCAGAAAGCTGGGGGCACAGGAGACGCTCAGGCTGTGCAGGTTGCGCGCACGGATTTTTTCACAGGTCACTTCAATCTCGCGAAAGGTCTGCATACAGCACTCTTTCAGGCGTTCACCGTCCGGGGTGAGCTGTACGCGGCCATTAACGCGCAAAAACAGCGGTTTACCCAGCCACTCTTCTAACTGCTTGATTTGATGACTGACAGCGCTGTGCGTTACGTTCAGCGACTGTGCTGCCAGGCTGAAACTCTGATGCAGCGCTGCCTGATGAAAATAACGCAGTGCCCGCAGGGAAGGAAGGCCAGACATAATCATACCTTGTTAGAAAATCTAACAATGAGTGTCTGTTTTTATCATTTTCAAGTCCAGCACAATTTCCCTACTCTGGCTGCCAGGTCGGGGTGCTGTCCTGTCAGCCACCAGCAAACACCCCCTTCTGGTTTGTTCCGTGATACAGCCGTATTTTCCCCTTGTCAGCCGACGATTACATTCAACATCTATGCGAAGGAAAGGAAAATGACCCATCAGCATTCTGCAAAAACCCAGCTCGTTATGTTTACCGGTGGCCGTGACAGTACCCTGGCAGCCTGTTATCTGATGTTACAGGGAATCCCTGTGCACCTGTGGTCGGGTAACAGTGGTTGTTCACTGCATCGCGGTATTTTATCGCACCGTGTCGATGAGCTGAAAAGCCGGTTTGGTGACCTTGTGGTTGCCCACACTATTGCCGACATCAGCGGCGCTTTCCGCTCGATTGCGATTGAACATCTGGAAGATGACATTCTTAAATATCGCAAAAATCTGGTACTGCTGGGGGAGAAGCTGGCGATCCACGCCCATCTGGTGGATTTCTGCCACCGCAACGACATCAATACCATCAACGACGGGATCACCCATTATCAGATGGAGTTCCCGGAACAGCGCCAGGTGGCCAAGACGTTCCTGATGGAGATGATGGCCCGTTACGACATCAATTATCAGTCACCGATTTATGAGTTCGCCCAGTCGGCGGACGACGTGAAGTACCGCCTGCTGCAGTTGGGGATCTCCACCAAGTCTCTGGAGGGTATCAGCATCTTTGCCGACAGCTTCTCCACGCCAAATGACGAGGTGATCCTCGCCTATCTGCAGGATAAAGCCCCGCTGGCGCACAACATCGTGCGTTTCCTGTCAGGTGAAACCCTGATGACGCCCGTGCTGAACGCCAGCGCTGCGGCCTGAATCTGACTGTCAGAGGTGGCGTAACCCGTGGATTACGCCACCCGGAGCCTGCGATGAAAATAATCGTTAAATGTGCCGCCATTATTATTTACCAGCGTTCCCTGCTGCTGACCCGCAAGCGGGGCACCGGCATTTTTATTTCCCCCGGTGGTAAGCCGCTGGCCGGAGAAGATCACCTGAGCTGCCTGAAGCGTGAACTGCAGGAAGAGCTGGGCGTGCAGATTAAAAGTTTCCGGCCGTTTGGCCTGTTTCACGGCAAGGCTGAATTCGAAGCCATGGCCATTGAAAATCACGTCTACCACGTAGACATTGCCGGTCAGCCCCGCGCGGGCAGCGAAATAGAAGAAATTGCGTGGGTGAACTACCGCAAACCCCCTTGTGAAATCGCGGTCGGGTCGATCTTCCGCGATAACGTTATGCCACTGCTTTTCCAGCAAGAGTTGATCAACTAATGGACGCATCCTCACTTTCCCCCCAGCTACAACAGATTCATGGCGATCGGTTTTATAAGCGAGTCGCTATGCTGAAAGATGAACTCCGGGAAGAGCTGACCCGTATTTACCGACTGGAAGAGTACGATCTGTTTTTCGTCCAGTCAGTCCGCGTCGGTCTGGTGATCCTGTCACACCTGTTCCATAAGCAGGAGACCACGCTCTGCCTGGCAAAACACGCGCACTATCAGCCTATTACTGAGCTTTTCAGTCCGCCGTCCTCCCATTTTACCGGGCCAGGCAGCGTGCCGATCATTACTCACGTGAATCCCTATACCGGGGAAGTGAACAGCCTGAAAGACAGCAAAGGCAAAGGGGTGGTGGATGCCTCCCACAGCTTTGCGACCAACCGCCATAGCGAACTGACAGCCGATAGCTCGATCTTCGTCGCGCCCCTGCACAAGCATGCCTCACTGACCATCGGACTGGCGGTCATTGCTCTGCGTCCGGAGGATTTCAGCACCCTGATGCGCAGCGAGCTGCGACTGTTTGAAGAGTCAACGTCATCGGCCAAACCGCTGCTGGAAGCTCTGGATAACGTGCGTAGCACCGGCTGGCAGCCCTATAACGTGGCAAAGGTCGGGACGGTCGCGCTGAAGGACGTGGGCGGCCTGGACTTTACTTCCATCAGCGCCCCAGGCTTACCCTTTAGCTGTTTTCCCGTGCCGGCCCTTAGCGAGGGAGTACAGCAGCAGGTAAAAGCGGCAGGGGCCAGCTATTTTCCGCAGGCTAAAACCCTGCGGATCTCCTGCTGGGCGCGGGGAGACGGCAGTAAACCGGTGGATATGACGCAGCAGGTTGAACGGGCGCTTTGCGCGCTGTGGGAGGCGAAATGAAAAGCACCTTGAGCATAAATGGCAACGTAATTGGCCTGCTGGGCGGCGTGATCCTCAGTACGGATTCCGTTTTCATCCGCATGATGGGCATTGAAAACTCCTGGCTGATCGTCGTACTGCGCGGTCTCTGCATGTGGGGCGTCTGTATGCTGATGTGGGCGTTCTGGCGGCAGAGCCGCAGCACCCTCGGCACGCCCTGGCTGACCAAAGACAATGTTCTGTCGGCGCTGTTTTTTTGTATCGCGTCGGCCTGCTTCGTTAACGCACTGAACCGGGGCAACGTTGCTACGGTATTGGTGATCATCTCGTCAACGCCGTTTATTTCTGCGCTGATCGGCCGTTTGTTCTTCAAAGTGGCGATCGATCGCAGCGTGATGCTGGCCTCGCTGGCGGGGATCGCGGGCGTGGTGATTGTGATGTCGGGGCGCGGTCTCGGTCACAGCGGTATCGCCAATGTTTATGCGTTGGGCACGGCGGTATCGATGGCACTGGCGTTTAGCTTTACCTCCCGCGTCAGCGGCGGCACGGCCGGATTGCCCTCCCTGGGGGCGGTGCTGGCATCGGTGTTAATCCTGCTCTGGCCCGACGCCAACATGGCCGATAGTCTGAAAGTGTTATCCGCCGCGCAATATGGCTGGGTGATCGCTGAAGGGGCGCTGATTATGCCGCTGGCCATGGGGTTAATCACGTTATCCACGCGTTTTGTCTCGCCGGCCAACGCCGGGCTGTTTTTGCTGCTTGAAACGGCGCTTGCGCCGCTGTGGATGTATCTGTTTATGGACGAAGTGCCTACAATTCATGCAGTTATTGGTGGGGCGATTATCATCATTGCGGTGCTTTCTCAGTCTCTTTACGCCCGTCGCCAGGGGGCGCTGCAACGCTATGCGGATGCAGGTTAACCGTGCCCTTCCTTGTGGATAGCGGGCCAAAATGGTATGTTCTTGCGCTCAGATAAAGTGATCAATCAAGCGATTCGCAAGGGGATTTACGCAATGCGTATTATTCTGCTCGGAGCTCCGGGTGCAGGTAAAGGGACTCAGGCTCAGTTCATTATGGAGAAATACGGTATTCCGCAAATCTCCACGGGTGACATGTTACGCGCCGCTGTTAAAGCCGGTTCGGAACTGGGTCAGAAAGCCAAACAGATTATGGATGACGGTAAACTGGTGACCGACGAGCTGGTCATTGCGCTGGTTAAAGAGCGTATTGCTCAGGAAGACTGTCGCAACGGTTTCCTGCTGGACGGTTTCCCACGCACCATTCCTCAGGCTGATGCCATGAAGGAAGCGGGCATTAAAGTGGACTACGTGCTGGAGTTTGCCGTACCTGACGAACTGATCGTTGATCGTATCGTCGGCCGCCGGGTCCATGCGCCGTCCGGTCGTGTGTACCACGTCACCTACAATCCACCGAAAGTGGAAGGTAAAGATGACGTGACTGGTGAAGAACTGACCATCCGCAAAGACGATCAGGAAGCGACCGTACGTAAACGTCTGGTGGAATACCACGAGATGACCGCACCGCTGATTGCTTACTACAGCAAAGAAGCGGATGCCGGTAACACCGCGTACCACAAAATTGACGGCACCCGTAAAGTGACTGAAGTCAGCGCTGAGCTGGCTAAAATCCTCGGTTAATGCCGCTGAGCCAGGGTTCCCCCTGGCTCAATTGCAGCAATTGGTTTATCCCCCGCTTTTTTCCGCTAGAATAAGTCTCGTTTCATCCCCCGACGATGCCGTAAAAAGGAATAACAATGAGGCAAGATAAGCCTGGCGTATTACTGGTTAATTTAGGCACCCCAGATGCCCCAACGACACCTGCCGTAAAACGTTACCTTAAACAGTTCCTTAGCGATAAACGCGTGGTCGACTCTCCGCGCTGGCTATGGTGGCCAATCCTGAATCTTGGGATCCTTCCGATCCGTTCCCCTCGCGTGGCGAAGCTGTATGCTTCCGTGTGGATGGATGATGGCTCTCCGCTGCTGGTCTTCAGCAAGCGTCAGCGCGATGCGCTGGCTGCCAGACTGGATATGCCGGTAGAACTGGGGATGAGCTACGGTAATCCGAGCCTGAAAAGCGCCATCGACAGCCTGATGCAGCAGGGTGTTACGCGTTTAATCGTGCTGCCGCTCTATCCGCAGTTTTCCTGCTCGACGGTGGCCGCCGTGTGGGACGGTATTACCGAGGTCTTTGCCGGTTATCGTAGCTTGCCTTCCGTACACTTCATCCGCGACTACGCTGAGCACCCGGCCTATATTGCCGCGCTGAAAGCGTCGGTGGAGCGTTCTTTTGCGCAGCACGGCAAGCCCGACCTGCTGGTCACCTCATTTCACGGTATCCCGCAGCGTTTTGCCAATGAAGGCGATGACTATCCGCAGCGCTGTTACGACACCTTTAACGCGCTGACCGCGTCACTCGGACTGGGCAGCAGCGAAGCCATGCTGACCTTCCAGTCGCGCTTTGGTCGTGAGCCATGGCTGATGCCTTACACAGATGAAACCATGAAATCACTGCCCGCCAAGGGCGTGAAGCACGTGCAGATTATGAGCCCGGGTTTCTCCTCTGACTGCCTGGAAACGCTGGAAGAGATCAACGGAGAAAACCGTGAAATCTTCCTGCATGCAGGCGGTACGCGGTTTGAGTACATTCCGGCGCTGAATGATGACGAAGAACATGTCACCATGATGCTGGAACTGGTCAACCAGCACCGCTAAAACCGTGGGGCAGCCCTTGTCCCCGGATCGTCACAGAGCGCAATTGTGCTATGATTGCGCTCTGATCCTCTCTTGTAGCCTGCAATTATGAAATTCCCCGGTAAGCGTAAATCTAAACACTATTTCCCCGTCAGCGCCCGCGATCCCCTGCTGCAGCCGGTTCAGCCGGAAAATGATGCAGCGAACAGCTGGATTGTCGGTATCGATCAGATTCTGGTCGACATTGAAGCGAAGGTCGACGATGACTTTGTGACGCGCTATGGCCTGAGCCTCGGCCACTCTCTGGTGATTGAAGATGACGTTGCCGAGGCGCTCTATGCCGAGCTGGTTGCCCATAATCTGATCACTCACCAGTTTGCTGGTGGCACCATCGGTAATACGCTGCACAACTATTCGGTCCTGGCCGATGACCGTTCGGTGCTGCTGGGCGTGATGTGCAACAACGTCCAGATTGGCGGTTACGCGTACCGTTATCTGTGTAATACCTCCAGCCGGACCGACCTGAACTATCTGCAGGGCGTGGACGGGGCGATTGGCCGCTGTTTTACCCTGATTGGCGATAATGGTGAGCGCACCTTTGCCATCAGTCCGGGGATGATGAACCAGCTGCATCCGCAGAGTATTCCTGAGGAGGTCATTGCCGGGGCTTCGGCGCTGGTGCTGACCTCGTATCTGGTGCGCTGTAAGCCGGGAGAGCCGATGCCGGCGGCGACCATGCAGGCGATCCACTGGGCGAAGAAGCACAACGTCCCGGTGGTACTGACGCTGGGCACCAAATACGTCATTGCGGATAATCCGCAGTTCTGGCGTGATTTCCTGCGCGAGCACGTCTCTGTGGTGGCGATGAACGAGGATGAGGCGTTCGAACTGACCGGCGAACAGGACCCGCTGCAGGCGGCAAACATTGCCCTCGACTGGGTGGATCTGGTGCTTTGCACGGCGGGGCCTAATGGCCTGTATATGGCTGCCTTTACCGAGGAGTCCGGCAAGCGCACTACGCAGCATCCGTTACTGCCGGGGGCCATTCCTGAGTTCAACCAGTACGAGTTCAGCCGCGCCATGCGCCATCAGGACTGTACCCAGCCTTTGCGTATATTTTCCCATATTGCGCCCTACATGGGTGGGCCGGAGAAGATCATGAATACGAACGGGGCAGGGGACGGCGCGCTGGCGGCGCTGTTGCACGATATTACGGCCAATAACTTTCACCGTTCCAACGTGCCAAACTCGAGCAAGCACGGGCGCAACTACCTCACTTACTCCTCGCTGGCGCAGGTGTGTAAATATGCCAATCGCGTGAGCTATCAGGTACTGAATCAACATTCGCCGCGCCTGACGCGCGGGCTGCCGGAACGGGAAGACAGCCTGGAAGAGTCTTACTGGGAACGATAAGAGGCATAAGAAGGATTATGCCCGTCATCGGAGCGGGGCGACCGGAAAAGAGGGCCGCCCCTGAAGAGCGTTAAATCGGGCATTCCGCCGGGGTTTCCACCGGACTCAACAGCAGCAGATTCAGCATGCTGTTCGCGATCTCCCGCTCGCCCATCACCACACGATCTGCACCGCGCTCCATGATGTAATCCACTTCATCGTCATAATGTGCGCGGGCGATAATCTCGATATTCGGGCGAGTTTCCCGCGCGGCAGTGACAATTTCCCCGGCTTCATAACCGTTCGGGATCGTCAGCAGCAGCCAGCGCGCACAGTCCAGACGGGCGAGCGCCATCGTGTCACTGCGCGCGGCATTGCCCAGTACGGCTTTGATCCCCTGTGCGCGCAGCGCCTCAACGCGCGGTCGGCTGTTTTCCACCACCACAATGGGAATACCGGCTTCCATCAGGCGGCTGCCCAGCAGGCTGCCGACGCGGCCAAAACCAACAATCACTGCGTGATTGCACAGGTCAACCGGGATCTGTTTCTCTTCTTCAATAGCTTCTTCCATGGTCTGCTCTTCGATGGTTTCTGTTTTTTGCAGATAGCGCTCCAGTACGGCAAACAGGATCGGGTTCAGCATGATCGACAGGATAGCGCCTGCCAGCACCAGGTTACGCCCGCTCTCCGGTAAGATATTCAGTGAGATGCCCAGTCCAGCAAGGATAAAGGCGAACTCCCCGATTTGGGCCAGGCTGACGGAGATGGTCAGCGCGGTGCGTTTGGAGTGGCCAAACAGCATCACCAGCGCCAGCGCGACCAGGGATTTGCCGAAGACGATAATCGCCAGCGCGCCCAGTACCGCCAGCGGCTGCTGGACCAGGATCATCGGGTCAAACAGCATGCCGACGGAAACGAAGAACAGGACGGCAAAGGCGTCGCGCAGGGGCAGCGTATCGTGCGCCGCCCGGTGGCTCAGTTCAGATTCGTTCAGCACCATACCGGCGAAGAAGGCACCCAGTGCAAAGGAAACATCAAAGAATTCGACGGCACCAAAGGCAATGCCCAGCGCCAGTGCCAGCACTGAAAGGGTAAATAGCTCGCGTGAACCGGTGGCCGCGCTGCGGGCGAGGATCCACGGCACCACGCGGCGTCCGACGACCATCATCAGTACCATAAAGGCGACCACCTTGCCGATGGTGATCAGCAGGTCAATCATGATGGCGGTGACGCTGGCATTCCCTTCTTCGAACAGCCCGGCGAGAGCAGGCAGCAGCACCAGCGCCAGCACCATCATCAGGTCTTCCACAATCAGCCAGCCAATAGCAATCTGTCCACGCTGGCTGTCAATCAGCTGCCGCTCTTCAAGTGCCCGCAGCAGCACGACGGTGCTGGCGGTGGACAGGCACAGCCCGAACACCAGACCTGTCATTATTGGCCATCCCAGCGCCCACGACAGCCCCATGCCTAACAGCGTGGCGGCGGCGATTTGTGCAACGGCACCGGGGATGGCAATCGACTTTACCGCCATCAGGTCTTTCAGTGAGAAGTGCAGACCCACGCCAAACATCAGCAGGATCACCCCCAGTTCAGCCAGTTCCGGGGCCAGATTCGTGTCTGCCACAAAACCCGGTGTAAAGGGTCCGGCAAGGACGCCAGCCAAAAGATAACCGACAAGAGGAGAAATGCGCAGACGATTGGCCAGCATACCGAAGAGGAAGGCGAGAACTAAGCCTCCTACGATAGTGGTGATAAGCGGTGTGGTGTGATGCATGCCTGTCTCCTTTGTGTGCATACCCTTGATACGTCAAGTTGCGGAGGCGTTGGCGACAACCGGGTCATTCGCTGACTGTAGCTCCAGGAGACCCGCAGGTTTGCCGTTATCGAGCAACTCAAATCATTCAGAGTGTAATTGTGTCCAGTTGTAAGTTTTTAGTGTATGGCATATTCCGGGATGACGCTTGTCATTATGAGTAATAACGGCAAAAAAAATGATTTACTGAGATAAAGTTGTCAGAGAGTTCGATTTTATACACTTATCAGAGTGTAAGGCAGACATTGCAGGAGGATGAACCGGTGCTAAAAACAGTGATTAGCACCGGGAAGGGACTATTTATGGCGGTTATCAGGCAGGAAAGCCGTAAGAATGCCCAGAAGAGGAAGGTAAGCGCAGATTTGATAGACCAGCTCGATGCCATGACGGTCGGCCACCACCCCCAGCACGGCGGCACCCAGCCCACCCATTCCGAAGGAGAAACCGAAAAACAGGCCGGAAACCATACCGATACGTCCGGGCATCAGCTCCTGGGCATACACCAGAATGGCTGAAAATGCTGAGGCCAGAATAAAGCCTATCACCACCGACAGCGCACCGGTCCACCACAAGTTGACCCAGGGCAGCATCAGGGTAAAAGGGGCAACGCCCAGAATCGACACCCAAATCACCCGCTTACGGCCAATTCTGTCGCCAATCGGTCCTCCCACCACGGTACCGGCCGCCACGGCAAACAGGAACATAAACAGATGGAGCTGGGCATTCTGCACGGAAAGCCCGAATTTATGCATCAGGTAGAAGGTGTAATAACTGCTGAGGCTGGTGAGATAGAAATACTTCGAGAATACCAGTACCAGCAGAATGGTTATGGCAAACGCCACCTGGCGACGCGGCAGTGTGCTGACCACCGGGGCAGCATGGCCTTTAGTCACGCGATTCTGATGCTGATACCAGCGACTGATCTGCAACAGCACAATAATGGCCAGCAGGGCTGCCAGCGAGAACCAGGCAACGTTACCGCGACCGTACGGGGCGATAATCAGCGCTGCCAGCAGGGGGCCGAGTGAGCTGCCCAGATTGCCACCGACCTGGAACAGTGACTGCGCCAGGCCGTGCCGCCCGCCGGAGGCCATGCGGGCCACGCGCGATGACTCAGGATGGAACACGGAGGACCCGGTGCCCACCAGCGCCGCCGCCACCAGGATTGTCGGGAAATTACTGGCCATAGCCAGCAGAACCAGACCACACAAGGTGAACCCCATGCCGACAGGCAGTGACCAGGGCTGAGGATGCTTATCGGTATAGTAACCAATCAGCGGCTGTAACAGCGAGGCGGTCATCTGATACGTCAGCGTGATCAGGCCTATCTGCACAAAACTCAGCGAAAAGTCCTCACGCAGCAGCGGGTAAATCGCCAGAATCAGTGACTGGATCATATCGTTGAGTAAATGCGCCACGCTGATGGCACCAAGCACCTCAAAAGCGGTGCGCCTGACGGGGGGGTGTGGGGAAGAAAGAGTACGATCGCTTGCCATTAATTTAACCTGTCATCGTCTTATGTTTTTATTGTGCGGAGAAAAGCCGTTAGCTTGCCCACAACATAAGCTGGAGTAATTATCTTTTAGAGCTAATCCTGCGGCATAATCAGGCCAGTGTCACAAAAATTATTATTTTCGTTAAGTCCGGGTTGTTCAACAAGGAGGGTCAGAGTGCCAGTATTCAAAAAAAGTTTTGCCAGCGTCATGACGGTGGCGTTATTAAGCGTGCCGCTGATGGCTCAGGCGTGGGTCAAAGATCGCACCTATAAATTTACCGTGTTGCATACCAACGATCACCACGGCCGTTTCTGGAATAACGAGCAGGGCGAATATGGCCTCGCGGCGCAAAAAACCATGATGGACCAGATCCGTTATGAAGTGCAGGCGCACGGCGGGGCGACGCTGATCCTCTCCGGCGGCGATATCAATACCGGCGTGCCGGAGTCGGACCTGCAGGATGCGGAACCTGACTTTCGCGGTATGAACCTGATTGGCTATGATGCAATGGCGATCGGCAACCATGAATTTGATAATCCTCTCTCCGTTCTGCGCCAGCAGCAGAAGTGGGCCAAATTCCCGCTGCTCTCGGCCAATATTTATCAAAAAAGCACCGGGAAACGCCTGTTTGAGCCCTATGCGCTGTTTAACCGCATGGGGCTGAAAATTGCCGTCATCGGTCTGACCACGGATGACACGGCGAAAATCGGCAATCCGGAAAACTTCACTGATATCGTGTTCCACAAACCGGCCACGGAAGCGAAAGCGGTAGTCGAGGCGCTGCGGGCGAAAGAGAAGCCGGATGTGATTATCGCCGCCACACATATGGGCCACTACGATAATGGGCAACACGGTTCCAATGCCCCGGGCGACGTTGAGATGGCGCGTGAGCTGCCGGCTGGCTACCTGGATATGATCGTCGGAGGCCACTCGCAGGATCCGGTCTGTATGGTGAAAGAGAATGTTAAACAGGCCGATTACGTGCCCGGCACGCCTTGTACGCCGGATCGTCAGAACGGCACCTGGATTGTGCAGGCGCACGAGTGGGGCAAATATATAGGCCGTGCGGACTTCACCTTCCTGAACGGTAAGCTGACGCTGGAACATTATGAGCTGGTGCCGATTAACCTGAAGCACAAGGTGAAAAATGCTGACGGCAGCACCACCTGGGTAAACTACACGCCTGAGATAGCGAAAAATCCGGCGATGCAAAAATTACTGACCCCGTTCCAGAAAAAGGGCGAAGCGCAGCTTGGTATTAACATCGGCAGCGTTAACGGGCGGCTGGAAGGCGATCGCAGCAAAGTGCGCTTTGTGCAGACGTCAATGGCGCGCCTGATCCTCGAAGGGCAGATCGACCGCACTCAGGCCGACTTCGCGGTTATGAGCGGCGGTGGCGTACGCGACTCCATTGAGGCGGGGCCGATCACCTATAAAGACGTTCTCAAAGTGCAGCCGTTCGGCAACCAGCTTGTCTATGTTGATATGAAAGGCAGCGAAGTGGAACAGTATCTCGCCGTGGTGGCCAATAAACAGGTGGATTCCGGAGCCTATGCGCAGTTTGCCCGCGTCAGTCTGACGGCCAACGGCAGCGGCGTCAGCGATATCCGCATCAACGGAAAACCGCTGGAAGCTGATAAAACCTACCGTATGGCGACCCTGAGCTTTAACGCGACGGGGGGCGATGGCTACCCGCTGGTGGATAAGCTGCCGGGGTACGTCAATACCGGGTTTGTCGATGCTGAAGTGTTGAAGCAGTATATCCAGAGCCATTCACCGCTGGACGTGGCGAAGTATCAGCCGGCCGGAGAGATCGTCTACCAGAAGGCGGAGGAAAAACCTGCTGAGGCTGAGAAGGCCTCCGTAGAGGAGACGTCCCCGGCGCCGAAGAAGTGGCGCCAGGCGAAGATAGATACCGCAATGCATTAATCGTGTTACCCATGGGGTCGACCTGTTCCGGTCGACCCTGACCCGCCTTACGCCGGGTGACGACGGGCGGCAATAAAGCGCTCGCGCAACTTGTCGTACAGCCAGTTATACACCACGGTATACGGCAGGAAGAACAGGAAGAAGGCGACTTCAATCATAAATGCCTGCCACAGCGAGACGCCGAGCATCCAGGCCGCCAGCGGCAGACCAATCAGGATAAATCCCCCTTCAAAACCCAGCGCGTGCATGATGCGCAGGGCGAGGCCGCGCTTCACTTTGTCACGCGGATACAGACGGTCAAACCCGGCGTTATAAATGATGTTCCATATCATAGCCACCGTCGACAGCATAATGGCCAGTGCGCCCATCTGAAGTAACGGTTTATTCATCACCCAGGCGGCCACCGGCGATACGATGGCAATGGCCAGCACCTCAAATCCTACTGCATGAAAAACACGCTCTTTCAGCTTACGAGCAGACATACGTCCTCCTTAATTCACTCTGACCACTATTTTCCACGTTTTATTTGCTAAGATAAAATGATTATCCATCGAAAAAAGCGATACACCTGTGCGTTACTCACCGGAGTCACTGGAAGCCTTTGTACAGACCGTCGAAAGCGGATCGTTCTCGGCGGCGGCCCGGGCGCTGCGTAAAAGCCAGTCGACCATCAGCACCGCTGTGGCAAATCTGGAACAGGATCTGGGTTTTACCCTGTTCAGCCGCGAGTCGCGTAACCCGGTATTGACTGAAAACGGGCAGCGGGCGCTGGCACAGGTTAAAGAGATCCTGGCTGCTTCAGCCCAGCTGGATGAGCTGGCGATCCGCCTTGCCGGTGAGGTGGAACCGTGCCTGCGGCTGGCGATCTCCGATTTCTGGCAGGCGGATTACCATGAATCGCTGTTGCAGCGCTTTTCCACCCGCTACCCCGATATTGAATTTGAGTGCATGATCGCCGAAGACGCTGACGTTATCGACCTGTTGCAGAGCAACCGTGCGCATATCGGCGTGGTGCGCGTGCAGGAGTATTACCCTTCCGATATCAGCGTGCAGCGCCTGCAAATTGAGGCGCAGATGGCGATTTATCTGCATCAGGACCATCCGCTGGCGCAGCAACAAAAGGTGACAGAAGCGGATCTGAAATCGCTGCGACAGCTGCGGCTGAATACCTGGATTGAACGTTCTCCCGTCCCGGCGGGCAAAATCTGGCTGGCGCAGTCCTACCTGCTGCTGCTGGAGATGGCGGAGCAGGGATTTGGCTGGAGCATCCTGCCGCGCTGGCTGACGCAGCAGTTTGGTCATCAGAAACTGCGCGAGCTGCCGGTGCCCGGCTGGCCGCAAAACATTCAGGTCGATGTGGTGTGGTCACGGCGAACGCCGCCGGGACCGGCCGGGCGCTGGATGATCGATCAACTGCTTGCCCAGCGACCCGGTTAATCACGTTTAGCGATATCAGCAAAACTGGCGTTCAGCAGCCGGGCCAGATCCTGCGGTGACAGTTCAATATCCAGCCCGCGCTTGCCGCCGGAAATATAGACGGTAGCAAACTGCGGTGCCAGATGGTCAATCACCGTTGGCAGCCGTTTCTTTTGCCCCAGCGGGCTGATGCCACCCAGCAGGTAGCCGGTGCTGCGCTGTGCAAACTGCGGGTCGGCCATCTCGACTTTTTTTGCACCCAGTGCTTTTGCCACCTTCTTCAGGTCGAGCTGCCCGGCTACCGGCGTGACCGCCACGGCCAGCGTTTTGTTATCGCCGTTGAGCGCCACCAGCAGGGTTTTATAGACCTGGTCGGCGTTCAGATTCAACTTGCGCACCGCCTCGTCGCCGAAGTGGGTTTCGCTGCTGTCATGCTCATACGGGTGTAATGTAAAGGCGATATTTTGTTTTTCAAGCAGTTTTACGGCGGGTGTCATATCGACTCACCTTGTGTCGGGGATAACAGGGAACAGCCATCATTGATGAAGAAAAGTACTGGCGAAAGTTCACTCTTTGAGCGACAATCTTGCCCGCGTCAGCCTAACCGCTGAGACGATAACTAAAATTCATAAATATGTCCTTATTGACGGGCCGATAGCGATATCGGCCTTTTTTTTATTTCTGCGCTAACAGTCCCGGTAAATTTCCTTCGCCGTACAGGTGCAGTGCGCCGACAGCAACCACATAGCGACCTGGCGGCAGCTGGCGTAAAAACTGGCACCACTGGCGATTGCGCTGGTGCATAAGCAGGTCGTTCAGACTGTTGCTGAAGGTGCTGGGCAGCGCCAGCATTCCGGCACTGCCCGGCGGTGCTTCCAGCCACCAGCTCACCATTGTTTGCAGCAGGCGGGCATTGGTCTGCCAGTGAACAAGCGTATCTTGCAACAGCGGCAGCCCGTTCTCCGGCAGGGATTTCAGCAGTGCCAGCTGCGTCTCCGGCCCTTCCAGTTCAATCACCCTTTTTTGCTGTTCCCGTGCGGCTTTTAACAGCTGATAGTCAATACCACAGTCGGCACGCAGCCCCAGCCGCTGTGCCTGCTGTGCCTGAAGCATCAGTGCCACCTGCCAGGCGGGAAGGGTATCAATGCGCTCCATATCGACGCCAGCTTCTTCACAGTAGCGCTGAAGCAGCGGCAGTTGCGCAGCAGAGAGCCGTTCGGTCAGTGAAGGGCAACGCTCACTCTCACTGAAGGGGGACGCCCCGGCGGTAATATCGGCCTCGACAATCAGCGCATCGGCCTGCCGGAGTTTTTCATTCAGCACGGCGGGCAGCGGCATCATATTGTGCGTGCCCATATGAATACTGCCCACCAGGTGCAGATGGCTGCCCCCCAGACGCAAATCCATCGCCGGATAGCGGTAACTGACCGGCCACAGCCGGCGCCATAATGTCTGAAGCCTGTGCCCAACATTGCCCATGTTTTTCTGCCTCGTCCGGTTAATCACACCATGCTAGCGTGATAACTCGCTGACGGACAGGGCAATAAGCCGCACGCGTGAACAGAATTACGCCTGTGGCGGACGGTAGCGGATCAGGCGATTGGCATTACTAACCACCGTAATCGATGACAGAGCCATTGCTGCCCCCGCCACAACCGGACTCAGCAGCGTCCCCGTCAGGGGGGAGAGCACACCCGCTGCAATCGGAATACCGCAGGCGTTGTAGATAAATGCCCCGAGCAAATTCTGTTTCATATTACGCAGTGTGGCCTGCGCGATGGCTAAGGCATCCGCCACTGTGTTCAGATCCTGACGCATCAGCGTGATGGCTGCGGTTTCGATGGCGACGTCACTGCCGCCGCCCATCGCAATACCGACATCGGCCTGCGCCAATGCGGGGGCATCGTTAGTGCCATCGCCAGTCATCGCCACCTGCTCCCCCTGCTGTTGCAGGGCACGGATCGCCTCGGCTTTTCCGTCCGGCAGAACCCCGGCGATCACCCGATCGATACCGGCTTTGCGAGCGATGGCCCCGGCCGTGACCGCGTTATCACCGGTCAGCATCACCAGCTGGTAGCCGCGTTGATGCAGCCGCTGCAGCGCGCTGATGCTCTCTTTACGCAACGGATCGCGGATGGCGAACAGGGCAACAATTTCTCCTCCTGCCGCCAGCAGCACCGGCGTCGCACCGCTGGCCGCCTGCTGCGCAATCAGCGTGGTCGCGGCATCGGTCACGACCTGCTGCTGTGCCATCAGCGCCGGATTTCCCAGCAGCAGGGGCGTGCCGTCAAGTATGCCGCTGACGCCCTTCCGGGTATTGTACGAAATTGCTCAACATCGGGCAGATCGACCCCTTCAGCACAGGCCAGAATCGCCCGCGCCAGTGGATGGCTGGAATCCTGCTCCAGGGCAGCGGCCTGACGGCAGCCTGCGAGGTTTGCTGCTATGTTCCCGACTTTTTACATCATCTTCGATGATTTCAGCGCAATACCCGGCACAGTTGACGGCGTTGACCAGGTCATCTGGCGATGCCGACCCCAGCACCAGCGCGCTGTGTTCGGCAAGGTTGACCCGAGCCTGACTGACGCCGGCAACCTGTTGCAGGGCATTTTGTACGCGGCTGACGCAGGTCATGCCGCCGATCAGTAGCTGGAAGCTGTCATGGGAAGAGGAAGCGTTCTGCGCCGGAAGCTCAGGCGTTAACGCTGTCAGCGCTTCCGGCTGAGATTATGATTCTGTCAGCGTGTCAGGCTTTGGGTGGGAAACGCCTGCGGCCAGGCTGGCATGATAGCCTGCCTGCTCAACGGCGGCGATCAGCGCCCCGGCGCTGGCCTCCCCGGTTACACGGGCTTCCGTGATGCTCACCTCCGCCTGTTCCACATCATCACGCTGTTCCAGCGTCTCTTTAACCCGTTTAACGCAGTGGCCGCAGGACAAACCGTCCAGCGCCAGAGTAGTGATTTGCGACATATCATGACTCCTGTTGATCCGGTTTGACCCGGAGCGGTTTATAGATTCATTATGGAGGTTAAACCTTCCATCAAGGGGAAGGTCAAGGAGCAAAAATGAATATTAGCGACGTGGCAAAAAAGACCGGTTTAACCAGCAAAGCGATTCGTTTCTACGAAGAGAAGGGCCTGGTGACGCCGCCGCTGCGGACGGATAACGGCTATCGCAGCTACAGTGCTAAGCACCTTGAGGAGCTGACGCTGCTGCGTCAGGCCCGCCAGGTGGGATTTAATCTTGATGAGTGCCGGGAGATGGTGAGTCTGTTTAACGATCCCGCGCGCCACAGCGCCGATGTGAAGGCGCGGACGCTTGATAAAGTGAGGGAGATTGAAGCCCATATCTCTGAGCTTAAACTGATGCGCCAGAAACTGCTTGATCTGGCGGCCAGCTGCCCGGGGGATGACGGCGCGGAGTGTCCGATCATTAACCACCTGGCCGGCTGCCGCCAGCGGGATAAAGCGGACTAAACGGAACGTGGCACGATGCGCAGGGTGATCCCCTCTACCGCGACCACAGTGATCGGCGTGCCGGCAGGGAGATCCTCATCGGCCTGTACGCGCCAGTTACCATCCCCGATCCGCACATGGCCAAATCCATTCACCAGCGCGGTATCCAGCGTCAGCTGGCGGCCCACCATCTGCTGGCCGCGCTGGTTGAGCGTGGAAGGAGGGTGTCGCCGGTCGCGGTGCTTAAGCCAGCGATACCACCACAGCGCAGCGAGAATAGTCAGTGCGGCGAAGCTCAGCCCCTGCCACTCCCACGGCATGGGGACCAGCCACACCAGCAGGCCGACGAGAACGGCTGCCACGCCGCTCCAAAGCAGATAGCCGCTGGTGCCCAGCATTTCTGCTGCCAGCAACAGGCCGCCGAGGCTCAGCCATATCCACCAGGGGTTAGCAAGCAGCTCATCAATCATCAGCGTTTACGCTCCGCACGGCTTTCACCCAGTAACTCACTGATCCCGGCAATAGAGCCCATCAGGCTGCTGGCATCCAGCGGCATCATCACCACTTTACTGTTGCCGGATGAGCCAATATTTTGCAGGGCATCGGTATATTTCTGCGCCACGAAGTAGTTGATCGCCTGGATGTCACCGGCGGCAATCGCCTCGGACACCATCTTAGTGGCCTGCGCTTCGGCTTCAGCACCACGCTCACGCGCTTCTGCGGCGAGAAACGCCGACTGACGTTCACCTTCGGCTTTCAGGATCTGCGACTGCTTCTCGCCTTCAGCACGCAGGATCGCCGCCTGGCGCACCCCTTCGGCTTCCAGAATGTCGGCACGCTTGGTACGTTCAGCTTTCATCTGTGCGTTCATTGAGGCGATCAGTTCTGCCGGTGGGCGCACATCGCGGATCTCAATACGGGTGATTTTAATGCCCCACGGGTTAGTGGCTTCATCGACAATATGCAGCAGGCGGGTATTAATATTGTCGCGCTGTGACAGCATTTCATCCAGTTCCATTGAGCCCAACACGGTACGCATATTGGTCATGGTCAGGTTGATGATCGCCAGTTCAAGATTGCTGACCTCATAGGCGGCACGCGCCGGATCGACAACCTGAATAAAGCAGACGGCATCAATCGTCACGCTGGCGTTATCTTTTGAGATAATCTCCTGCGACGGGATATCCAGTACCTGCTCCATCATATTAATTTTGCGCCCGACGCGGTCCATAAAGGGGATCACCAGATTCAGGCCGGGCTGCAGCGTATTGGTGTAGCGGCCAAAACGTTCAACGGTCCACTGGTAACCCTGCGGGACAATTTTAATCCCTGACCAGACGAGGATCAGGGCCAGAATGATAATGACGGGGATCACAGCCAACATAAAAAATAACCTCCAGATTGTTATTATGAATAAGTCTTTTGGGCGACCTTTTTCCCGCACGCCCTGTCTGATGCGCTGCCTTACGGCGAGCCAGCGCCATCACAGCCCTGATGATAGGGTAACGCCAGAGAGAGCGCCACCCTGCTGAACAGGGTCAGGGGCGGCGATCGCCGTACTGGAAGGAAAAATCGGCGATGTAGCTCCCCTCTGCTTCCGCAATGGCCTGCGACAGGGCCAGGTAATACGGCTCCAGCCCGATGGCTTCAATCTCAGCGATCTTTTCGCGAACCGGTGCGCAGAACAGCGCCGGATTGCCTGCCGCCTGGCGCTTATTGTTGACCGGCAGCTCATGGGTGACTGCTTTCATGGCCGTGCGGATCGCCTGACGATAGCTGCCGGGCACGTTGCTCACGTCATCTGCGGCGGTCAGGACATTCAGCGTCGGGAATTCATCCGCCATCACGGCCGACTTCAGCCGGTCAAAAAATTGCTGGAAGAGCTGGAAGGAGCCCAGGTCTGTGACTTTAGGTTTGGTGGATTTGCCGCGTATATTACCCGGAGAGCGGCTGCTGGCAGTGGGCGATAGCGTTTCCTTCTGCAGCTGAAGGTCAAAAAGATAGTCTGCGTGTTTTCTGCGATCCTGCAGATCCGGGAATTTTTCATTAAAGGCTTTGATAAACTCGGGAGCGGCCAGGTCGGCCAGGGCGTGGTTATCAAGCCAGTCAGAGCGGGCAAAAACCGCGGGCGTGATAAACCATGGCGGCACCGGTTCTGAAAAACGAACGGAGTGACCCTGGTGGTCAAATTCAACGAACTCCGCCCCTTTTTCAAAGGCGAAACAGCAGTTTTTAAAGCTGATAATGGTGTCATTAATAATAAGGGCATCTTTCACAAATCTTGCCACCTCGGCGCTCATCACAAAGGCGGTTTTTTTGTCGTGATCGCGCAGTACGTAGTTCAGATCTGCCACTGACTTAACGCCAGGCTCAAGATCAAACTCAAAGAAAATATGTGACATATTATAAACTTTCCGCTTTACCTGGATAAGTCATGATATCACATCTTAACGTGCGGAAGTCAGGAGGCTGACCGCCTTACCGGTCATTGCCATCTCTACCGCCAGACTTATAACGGTGCCGCGTTTAGCTAGATGGGGCTTAATGGCTGACCTCAAAGTGAACATTTTCGCTATCGCGCTTCAGGATCAGGGTTGTCTCGTCCCGTGCAACCACGCTGATCACCACGGACTTCAGGTCACTCATACTCAGTCCCATCAGCCGCGCATTCAGCAGCAGCAGGGTTTTTAACATCTCATCACCGAACTCTGACGAGATATCTCTCATCATGTTGCGATGTTCTTCTGTGCCGATCCTGTCGCTGACAGACTGTGAAAATCGGGTCATTGCCTTATCCTCCGGGTTAATGTGTTTAATGCCGCCTGACAGGCACGGACGGAAACCATCTGGCATTCCAGCAGCCGGGCATAGTCAGCCTGCTGTGCCAGTGAGCCCCGCTCAAGCGTCACTGTCAGCGACAGGGCATGATGTGCAGCCCGGGAAAGCTGTAAGCAGGCCGCCCGGTGCTCACGGTGAAATTTTTCGCTGTCGCAGAGGGCCGTCAGCAGGGCTGAACGTGATGCCGCGATCAGCGCCAGGTGTTCCGGTGTCATCTCGCCCTCCCGGTAACAGGACAAAACAGATCAGGGCTGGCTGACCTGCCGCCCGAACGCGATCTTTCTGCAGAGGTTGTAATTAACGCCTGGATCATTGAGTGGTCATTGCGGGTAAAGTATTTCGATGACTTATGTTAGTCATTTGAATGTCTTCTCTACCTGACTTTAGTCAACTTTTTCACGATATTTCATTCAGTCTTATAAGTCATCTTGATAGTGAATAATGACAGGGTGGCGTGAATGAAGCCTTTATCTGGCTGGGGATCGGAAGGGGGACGGTGTTAAGGCGCAGGCGGGAGAGCAGAGACTGTCCTGGCAGGGATGCCCCTGACAGTCAGGGCGTAAGCCGGCGGCATGGCCACCGGCCCGGTGATATCAGTAGAGCAGTGAGTAGAGCTGGCGGCGGTATTTTGCTGCCAGGGCATCACCCGTGCCGAGCGCTGCGAGGATCTCCTGCAAAATTTTACGCGCCTGACCGTCGGCCGCACCCAGGTCTTTTTTCAGATGGGAGAACAGCAGTTCAAGGGCTTCTTCATTGCGTCCGACCTGGTGAAACTGCAGCGCCAGCTGCGTGGCCAGCCCGGCATTATCGGGGTCCGCTTCCAGCTGCTGTTGCAGCTGCTGGATTTCCGGGGTGTCAGCTGCCTGTTTCAGCAGGTCAATCTGCGCGATCAGCCCCTGATAGCGGGTATCCTGATCCTGCAGTGGCACCACTTTCAGCACCGCTTCGGCTTCTTCACTGCGGTTAAGGCCAATCAGTACTTCGGCCAGCAGAAAACCGATATCGCTGCCCTGATTGCTCAGCGCCCAGGCCTCTTTCAGCAGGGGCAGGGCGTCGATCAGTTTGCCTTCTTCCATCAGCTGCATAGCCTGCTGCGCCTTCAGCTCTTCTTCTTTTGGCAGCACTTTTTCCAGCAGGGCGCGGACGGCTTCTTCCGGCTGCGGCCCCTGGAAACCGTCAACGGGCTGACCGTTCTGGAAAAGATAGACCGTCGGAAGGGAACGCAGTCCAAACTGCTGCGCCACGGCGGGCTCGGCATCACAGTCCAGCCTGGCCAGAATAAACTGGCCAGCATACTCCTGCGCCAGACGATCCAGCAACGGCGTCAGCTGCTGACAGTGCTGGCTGCGCTCAGACCAGAAGTAGAACAGCACCGGGATCTGCATCGACTGTTCCAGCGTCTGCTGCAGGTTGGTTTCGTTAATTTCTACAATCGTTGCTTGTGGTGACATGAATTCGTCTCTTTTCACGTAAGTTTATTACTGTATTGGGGCGCGAGCCGCGGCTTCAAGGGGCGGCGACTAATTCTGACGTAAAAACCGGTCCATCAGCCAGCCTGGCAGTAAACGGCGTAGCACCACGATGGCATGCGTGATTAGCGTTACCGGATAGCGCAGACGCGGACGGCGGCTTTCCAGCGCATGGCGAAGTTTCGGCAGGATCGCCTCAGGCGGTAGCGTAAAGCGGGCGGCGATGCCGGGATTGTGTACCGGCTTATCCTGCTGCGCCTGACGGACATTGTCGGTAAACGGCGTATGGATCGGGCCCGGCTCAATCAGACTGACGCGCACGCCGCTGCTGTGCAGCTCCATGCGCAGCGCATCCGACCAGGCCTCCAGCGCGTACTTACTGGCGGCATAGGCCCCGCGACCCGGCGTGGAAATCAGGCCCATCACCGAGCTGGTATTGATAATACGGCCAACGCCTGCGATCAGCGCCGGCAGCAGCAGCACGGTCAGCTGGTGGGTACCAAACAGATTAGTGGAGAACTGCTGCTCCAGCTGCTGGCGCGACACCGACTGCAGCGGGCCATAGACCCCAAAGCCGCCGTTGTTAAATAAACCGTGCAGTACCCCGCCGCACAGGGTGAGGATCTCTCCCGCAGCCCGTTCGACGCTGGCAGCGTCATCCAGATCCAGCAACACACCCTGAAAACCCAGCGCATCCATCCGGGCGACGTCCTGCGGTTTCCGGCAGGCCGCAATCACCTGATACCCCCGGCGCAGCAGATCGTTGGCCGCCACCAGGCCAATTCCGCTGGAACTGCCGGTAATAACAATTCTTTTTTGCATAACTTTACCTGTTACGGCACTCAGAGCCGGGTCACTCATGCTTAACTAGGGGAGCCAGATTTTTGGCCATCAGATCGGCAATAAACGGTTGTGCGGCAGGATTGGGATGAATACCGTCGTCCTGCATCCATTCCGGTTTCAGATAGACCTGCTCCATAAAGAATGGCAACAGGGGAATGGCATGCTTCTCCGCCAGGCTGGGGTAAATGGCAGCGAAGGATTCGGTATAACGCTTGCCGTAGTTTGGCGGTATACGTATCTGCATCAGAATCGGCTGCGCTTTGGCGGCCAGCGCCAGTTTAATCGCCTGATCCAGATCCTGCTCGATCTGCTGTGGGGCAAAACCGCGTAAGGCATCATTGCCACCCAGTTCAATCAGTACCCAGCGAGGCTGATGTTGCTTCAGCAGCGCGGGCAAACGCGCCAGCCCCTGCGTCGCGGTATCGCCGCTTATGCTACCGTTAATAATGGTAGGGGATTTTTGCCATTTATCATTGAGTAACGCAGGCCATGCGGCACTGGCAGACATGCGGTAACCGGCGCTCAGACTGTCGCCCAGCACCAGCAGTGTGTCTGCCGCCGTCGCGCGCAGCGTCATAAACGCCAATAAGAACAGGAAAGGCAAATGCCAGCGGAAAACATTCTTGAAGTTCATCGTCTTAGTAAGTCCGTCGGTCAGGGTGAGCATCAGCTTTCCATCCTTACCGGAGTTGAGCTGGTTGTCAAACCGGCTGAGACACTCGCCCTGATCGGTGAGTCGGGATCGGGCAAGTCAACGCTGCTGGGTATTCTTGCCGGCCTGGACGACGGTACGGAAGGCGAAGTGATGATGCTTGGTCAGCCGCTGCACCAGATGAATGAAGAGCAGCGGGCCGAACTGCGCGCGAAAAATGTCGGCTTTGTTTTCCAGTCTTTCATGCTGGTCCCCACGCTCAACGCTCAGGAAAACGTGCAGCTTCCGGCGCTGCTGCGCGGCGACAGTGACCGTAAAAGCCGGGAGCAGGCAGCCGCGCTCCTTGCCCAGCTTGGCCTCGGTGAACGTCTGAGCCACCTCCCTGCGCAGCTCTCCGGGGGGGAACAGCAGCGTGTGGCGCTGGCCCGTGCCTTTAACGGCCGGCCGGCGTTGCTCTTTGCCGATGAACCCACCGGCAATCTTGACCGGAAAACCGGTGACCGTATTGCCGACCTGCTGTTTTCAATGAACCGGGACTATGCCACCACGCTGATCCTCGTTACGCATGATGAACAGCTGGCTGCGCGCTGTGACCGCCGCCTGCGGCTGCGCGACGGCAAGCTGTGGGAGGAAGCATGATCTGGCGCTGGTTCTGGCGCGAGTGGAAATCCCCCTCGCTGCTGATTGTCTGGCTGGCGTTGACTCTGGCAGTGGCCTGCGTGCTGGCTCTCGGTTCACTCAGCGACCGCATGGAAAAAGGCTTAAGCCAGCAGAGCCGTGACTTTATGGCGGGTGACCGCACATTGCGCAGCGGCAAAGAGGTGCCCGCTGAATGGCTTGAACAGGCGCGTGCGGACGGACTGCAGGTCGGACGTCAGCTGACCTTTATGACTATGACCTTTGCAGGCGATACGCCGCAGCTGGCTTCGGTCAAAGCCGTCGACGATCTTTACCCGATGTTCGGGCAACTGACCACGGTGCCTGCCGGGCTGAAACCGGCGGCGGGCACCGTGCTGGCCGCACCGCGTCTGCTGGCATTGCTGGAGCGTAAAGCCGGGGACCAACTGGACGTGGGGGATGCCACCCTGCGTATCGGGGGGGAGGTGGTCCAGGAGCCGGATGCGGGCTTTAACCCGTTCCAGACTGCACCGCGTCTGCTGATGAATCTGGCGGATGTAGAAAAGACCGGTGCGATCCAGCCCGGCAGCCGCATCACCTGGCGCTATAAATTTTCCGGTACGCCCGCGCAGCTGGCGCGCTATGACCGTTATATCGCCTCGCGGATCACGGCGGATCAGCGCTGGATCAGCGTGGAGAACAGTGAGGATGCACTGGGCAAGTCGATGCAGCGCGCCCAGCAGTTCCTGCTATTGTCAGCCCTGTTGACCCTGATGCTGGCCATTGCCGCCGTGGCGGTGGCAATGAATCACTACTGCCGCAGCCGCTACGATCTGGTGGCAGTGCTGAAAACGCTCGGTGCCAACCGGGCGGCACTGCGTAAATTGATTATCGGCCAGTGGCTGTCGGTGCTGCTGCTGGCGGCCGTGGTGGGCAGCGCCATCGGCCTGGGCTTTGAAGCCGTACTGTTAAGTATGCTGCGCCCGGTGCTGCCCGGTGAGCTGCCGGCCGCCAGTGCCTGGCCATGGCTGTGGGCTGTTGGATCGCTGTTTGTCATCTCTCTGCTGGTCGGGTTGCGTCCTTACCGTCTGCTGCTGGCGACCCAGCCGCTGCGCGTCCTGCGCCGCGATGCGGTGGCCAACCTCTGGCCGCTGAAGTTCTATCTGCCCGTCATGGCGCTGGTGGTGGTTGGCCTGCTGGCGCTGCTGGTGGGGGGCAGCAAGCTGCTGTGGGCGCTGGTGGCGGGGATTGTGCTGCTCTCCTTACTGCTGGGCGCGATTGGCTGGGGTGGGCTGCTGCTGCTGCGCCGTCTGACCCTGCGTAATCTGGCATTTCGCCTGGCAGTCAACCGGCTGCTGCGCCAGCCGTGGACCACACTCAGCCAGCTGGCGGCCTTCTCGCTGTCGTTTATGCTGCTGGCGCTGCTGCTGGTGATGCGGGGCGATCTGCTGGAACGCTGGCAGCAGCAGCTGCCGCCGGGCAGTCCGAACTATTTTCTGCTGAACATGACCGAACAGCAGGTACCGCAGGTGCAGGCCTTCCTGCAGCAGCATCAGGTCAGGGCAGAAACCTTCTATCCGGTGGCGCGCGTGCGGCTGACCAGCATTAATGAAAAGCTGGCCGACCCGGCGCTGGATGAGTCCCTCAACCGGGAGCTGAACCTCACCTGGCAGAAAGATCTGCCGGATCACAATCCGATGACTTCAGGCACCTGGCCGCCGAAAAAGGGAGAAGTGTCGATTGAACAGGAGCTGGCCGGGCGGCTCGGTGTGAAGCTGGGGGATACCGTCACCTTTAGCGGGGATACCCAGGAGTTCAGTGCCAAAATCAGCAGCATGCGCAAGGTGGACTGGGAGAGCCTGAAGCCAAACTTTTTCTTTATCTTCCCGCCGGGTGCGCTGGACGGACAGCCGCAGACCTGGCTGACCAGCTTCAGAATGGACAATGACAACGCCACGCTGGCGCAGTTAAACCGCCAGTTCCCGACGCTCAGCCTGCTGGATATTGGCAGTATTCTGAAGCAGATAGGGCAGGTGCTGGCGCAGGTCAGCCAGGCACTGGAGATCATGGTTATCCTGGTGACCGCCTGCGGCGTGCTGCTGTTACTGGCACAAATTCAGGTGGGTATGCGTCAGCGCCGCCAGGAGCTGGTGGTCTTTCGCACGCTCGGGGCCAGCATCCGACTTTTGCGCGGCACGCTGTGGTGCGAGTTTGCGCTGCTGGGCGTAGTGTCCGGCGTGGCGGCGGCTATCGGGGCAGAGGCTGCGCTGTGGGGGTTGCAGCGTAAGGTGTTTGACTTCCCGTGGCAGCCTGATTTTACGCTGTGGCTGGTACTGCCGTTAACCGGTGCCGTTCTGCTGTCGCTGTGCGGCGGCTGGTTGGGTGTGCGCTTACTGAAAGGGAAAGCGCTGTTCAGAGGGTATTACGCGGGATAGTGAAAGGAGGTCGGTGAAAGCCGGCCTCTTTACTTTTGAGCTTAACTATTATCGTTTTTGTCAGGGAATACAGGGCGGATTAGTTTCATCTCTACGCCAAGACGGATGGCATGCTTCGCGTTGTTCACGCCTAATTTTTTCACAGCGTTGGCAATATGATATTTTACTGTTGTCAGTTTTACTCCTGTAATAATCGCTATCTCCTGATAGGACTTCCCTACACTGACCCAATATATGATTTCATTTTCACGATGAGAAAATATATTTCTGTTATTCATTTTTTCGAAATCACTGTCAATCTGCCGTTTCTGGTACAGATATATTGTTTTTTCATGGGTTGTTATCAAAATCATGTGAAGTTTGCTTTTATTTTTCAGGATAATGTCTTCGATGTTATTGTTACATTCATTCTCTGAAAAAATGGAGAGCATAACCAGATTATTGTATTGGTCATGGAGTACAAAAGTATAACCATTGATAATGTCATGATTACGTGCCATGTCAAAAAAACTGAGTGATTTTATCCCCTGACAGAGCAAGAAGTTCTCATCCCACGAAAAAGGCGTAATGCGGTTTAATGCCGTAATGACAACCGGATCAATGAGCTGAAAGTTGTTTTGTTTATAGATGCGGAACCATTCTTGTCGGTTAGAAATGATAGCAATATCGACAGGGTTACTCTTACTCATGATCGCGTAAACATATTTTATGTCACTTAATGTCGACAGCTCTTTTTCAAAGTGACGTTTTATAATGGAATTAATGGTCGAATTGTTAAAAAATTCAGCGCGCATCTTGTACTCTCCCTGTAAAATGAATCATCCTTAATTTACTGTGAAGATATTACCATGGTTGTTGTTATCCGGCTAATCTGGGGGGTATTACGAAGCGTGAGACTTTGATTGAAGGTGAAAGCTATATCAAAAAGTATAGGAAACCCTATAAACGGGTTCCCTGGTGTGGACAAAGTATGCGGCTAAAGACTGAAAAGGGACTCGATGTGTACTATTTTTTGTAGCAGGGAGCATAGACCATAAGCGCCGAGAATGTAGCTGTACTTTAGTACAGTCAGGCACTCGCCATTTTCAGAATTTAGCATTTATTAATGGGGCAGGCGGCTGGAGGGGCTGACCTTCTGTTTCAGTCAGCCCGTAAGGCAAAGGGATTAATCCAGCTTTTCAACCGCCCAGGCAATCCCGCTGGCGTATTCTTCCGGCAGCAGCGGCACCAGCGCGTTCAGCGCATGGCTGAGGGCCTGTGGGCTGACGTCGGACAGATTCAGGTGGCCCACTTTACGCCCGGCTCGTACTTCCTTCTCATACCAGTGCAGGTGCACCAGCGGCTGCCCCAGCCATGCCAGATTGACGTCGGTGCCAATCAGGTTGACCATCACCGAGGGTGTGCTGACGACAGGCGTTGGCAGTGGAAGGTCGAGAATAGCCCGCAGATGCAGCTCAAACTGGCTGATGGATGCGCCGTTCTGCGTCCAGTGACCGCTGTTGTGTACGCGCGGTGCCAGCTCGTTGATCAGCAAACCTTCCGGTACCACGAAACACTCCATCGCCATCACGCCGACGTAGTTCAGTTCATTCATGATGGCAGACAGCATACGCTCGGCCTGCTGCTGATGTTGCTCGTTTACTTCCGGCAGCACGACGCTGGTACGCAGAATGCCGTCCTGATGCAGGTTGTGTGTCAGCGGGTAAAACACGGTATGCCCGTCGTGGCCGCGCGCGCCAACCAGCGACATTTCGCCGGAGAAATTGATCCCCTGTTCAACAATGCACTCGCCGTAGCAGTCAGCGGGCAGTGATTCGGTTTCACCGGCGTGCAGTCGCCACTGGCCGCGACCGTCATAGCCACCTGTGCGGCGTTTAACGATGGCCAGCGGGCCCAGCGTGGTGAATACCTGCGCCCACTCATCTGCACTGGAGAGCAACTGCCACGGCGCGGTTGCCAGGCCCAGCCGGTCCAGCAGCTGTTTCTGGGTCAGACGATCGGCCAGCAGTGGGAAGATATCGCGGTTAACAAAGGCATTATGGCCCGCCAGTTCACGGGTTAATGCCGTTTCAGGCCAGCGCTCGATTTCAGCAGTGATCACGCTCTGCGCAATGGGCAGGGATTCGGGTTCCGCATCCAGGCCCACCGGATAGACGGCAATACCCAGAGGTTCACCTGCCTGGCGCAGCATACGCCCCAGCTGGCCGTTACCTAATACGCAGACCGGCTTCATGCTTCCTCCCGCGGGTCCGGGTTATTCAGCACTTCGTCGGTCTGGCTCTGACGCCAGTGATTCAGGCGATCGGCCAGCCCGGCATCATGCAGCGCGAGGATCTGTGCCGCCAGCAGGGCCGCATTGGCAGCGCCGGCTTTACCGATTGCCAGCGTGCCCACCGGAATGCCACGCGGCATTTGTACAATAGAGTAGAGGCTGTCGACGCCGCTCAGGGCCGCGCTCTGCACCGGAACACCCAGTACCGGCACCAGCGTTTTCGCCGCCAGCATGCCCGGCAGGTGGGCTGCCCCGCCTGCGCCGGCGATAATCACCTGATAGCCGTTACCGGCGGCCTGTTCGGCAAAGCTGAAGAGTTTGTCCGGCGTGCGGTGTGCAGACACCACTTCGCAGTGAAAGGGAACGTCCAGGCTGGTAAGGATTTCCGCCGTAAATTGCATGGTTGCCCAGTCACTTTTGGAACCCATAACAATAGCAATGCGGGCCGGTGCGGCGTTCGATGTCATGCGGGTCTGACTCCTGTGATTGTAAAACGTCACCAGGGCCGCTCAACAGGGCGACCCGATGGGAAGGGCAAAGAGAATATCACGACTGCGCGGTGAGGAAAACGGTTGCGTAGCGTCAAGTACCGCCGTTTTCACTCAGATTTTTGCATCAGAACGGGAAGGAGATCAGGCTTATCTCGTCAGGGCTGACTTTGATCATTGACCCTTCTTCATGCCAGGCACCGAGCACCAGGCGTTCAGCCGCCTGACCCTGGATCAGCAGGGGATGAACGGCCGGGCGATGGGTGTGACCGTGGATCAGCCACTGCACCTGATGGCCTGACATCGCCGCCACTACCGCCTGCTGATTGACGTCCATGATTTCCTGAGATTTGCTGCTGTTAGCCTGACGGCTGCCGGCGCGCATTTTCAGGGCGATACGCTGACGGACAAAGAGGGGCAGGGCGAGGAACAGCGTCTGCAGCCAGCGCTGCTGGACCTTTGCGCGAAAACGCAGATAGCCTTGATCGTCGGTACACAGGGTATCGCCATGCATAATCAGCACGCGCCTGCCGTACAGGTCCAGCACCTGCTCTTCCGGCAGCAGCGTCATACCGCTGGCTTTGGCAAAACGTTTGCCCAGCAGAAAGTCGCGATTACCGTGAATAAAATAGCAGGGAACGGGCAGCTGGCGCAGGGCGTGTGCGACCTCGGCATGAAGCGGGTTCGGGTCATCGTCACCGATCCAGGCTTCAAACAGGTCACCGAGAATATACAGCGCGTCGGCGTGCTGTGCTTCACGGCGTAAAAAATGCAGAAAACCGGCTGTAATAGCCGGTTCTTCAGTACACAGATGGATATCTGCGATAAACAGCGTATGCGACATTATTCGCTGACGGTGACTTTCTGAATGATCACGTCGTCTTTTGGCACGTCCTGGTGCATCCCGCTGCGGCCGGTAGCCACGGCTTTGATTTTCTCAACCACGTCCATGCCTTCAACCACTTCGGCAAACACGCAGTAACCGAAGCCCTGCAGGCTTTCGTCACGGAAGTTCAGGAAGTCGTTGTCAGCCACGTTGATGAAGAACTGGGCGGTCGCAGAGTGTGGCGCCTGAGTACGGGCCATCGCCAGGGTGCCTTTGGTGTTCTTCAGGCCGTTACCCGCTTCGTTGCGGATCTCTTCTTTGGTGTCTTTCTGCTTCATGCCCGGTTCAAAACCGCCGCCCTGGATCATAAAGCCGTTGATCACACGGTGGAAGATGGTGTTGTCGTAAAAACCTTCGCGGCAGTACTCAAGGAAGTTTTTAACGGTAGCCGGCGCTTTATCATCGAAAGTCTTGATGACGATATCGCCATGATTAGTCTGGAAAGTGACCATATTCTCATCCTGTCAGGGTTGGAGTATTTAACATTGAGCGCCGGGAACTGAGACTGGAGTCTGTCCCGTGCGACAGACGGCTCTTATATCACAAAATGTGATAGCTCGTCAGCCTCCCCTTCATAAAGGAAACGCAGATAACCTTGCTTTGCGCCGCGCTGAAGGTAAGAATACGTCAGAATATTTACTTCGCCATTTTTTCGCTAATCCCGCACACGTTTAAAACGGAATGTCTCAATGCTAAAGATTTACAACACCCTGAGTCGTCAAAAAGAGGAATTTAAACCTATTCATGCCGGTAAAATCGGGATGTACGTGTGTGGCATTACCGTTTACGACCTCTGTCATATCGGACACGGCAGAACCTTCGCGGCATTTGATGTGGTAGCGCGTTACCTGCGTTACAGCGGCTATGAGCTGAACTATGTGCGTAACATCACCGATATTGATGACAAAATCATCAAACGTGCGAATGAAAACGGTGAGACCATTGAGCAACTGACCAATCGCATGATTGCTGAGATGCACAAGGATTTCGCCGCGCTGAATATCCTGCCGCCGGACCTGGAACCGCGCGCAACACGCCACATTCCTGAGATAGTTGAGTTAGTCAGCAAGCTGATTGCCCGCGAACATGCCTATGTTGCCAGCAATGGGGATGTGATGTTCTCCGTTGACAGCGACCCTCACTACGGCTCACTGTCGCGACAGGATCTCGATCAGCTTCAGGCCGGTGCCCGCGTGGAAGTCGCGGCAGATGTGAAGCGTAATCCGATGGACTTCGTGCTGTGGAAGATGTCAAAAGCCGACGAACCCGGCTGGGAGTCCCCGTGGGGAATGGGCCGTCCGGGCTGGCACATCGAATGTTCAGCCATGAACTGCAAGCAGCTGGGTGAACACTTTGACATCCACGGCGGCGGCTCTGACCTGATGTTCCCCCACCATGAAAACGAGATCGCCCAGTCCACCTGCGCCCATGATGGTCCGTATGTGAACGTCTGGATGCACTCCGGCATGGTGATGGTTGACCGCGAGAAGATGTCAAAATCACTGAACAACTTCTTTACCGTGCGCGATGTGCTGGCGCACTACGATGCAGAAACCGTACGTTACTTCCTGATGTCCGGTCACTATCGCAGCCAGCTGAACTACGGCGAAGATAACCTGAATCAGGCACGCTCGGCGCTGGAGCGCCTCTACATCGCTATCCGTAACACCGACGCCAGTGCCGAAGTTGCCGGTGGGGAAGAGTTTGAAGACCGTTTCCGTGCCGCCATGGATGATGACTTCAACACCCCGGAAGCCTACTCGGTTCTGTTTGACCTGGCGCGCGAAGTCAACCGCCTGAAGGATACCGACAAAACCGCTGCTGAAGGGCTGGCAGCACGCCTGCGGGTGCTGGCGGGCGTACTTGGCCTGCTTGAGCAGGATCCGGAGCAGTTCCTGCAAAACGGCGTGAACATCAATGATGAAGAAGTAGCGCAGATTGAAGCGCTGATCCAGATGCGTATTGATGCGCGTCTGGCAAAAGACTGGGCGCAGGCCGATGTCGCGCGTGACAAGCTTAATGCAATGGGCATTGTGCTGGAAGACGGTGCAGGCGGCACCCGCTGGCGTCGTAAGTAATCTCTCCGGGGCGCGGTATGCTGCGCCCCTGTCCTTTCTGCTGAAGGTCAGGGCTCCGTTACCATGATCAGACAACTCACCCTCACCAACTACCGCTCCATTCGCTACCTCGAACTTGAACTCGGTCAGCTTAACGTTATCACCGGCCCCAATGGCTGTGGCAAATCCAATCTGTATAAAGCGGTACGCCTGCTGCATGAAGCGGCCTGCGACCGTCTGTCACCGGCGCTGGCACAGGATGGCGGCATTCAGAAAGCCATGTGGGCCGGAGGCGCACGGCGCGGTGAACGTCACAGCGAAGTCAAACGGATGATCCTGTCGGCGGCGATGGACGACTTCGACTATCAGCTGGAGATCGGCTTTCCCGAACCGCTGATCAGCCTGTTTAACCTCGACCCGGTGGTGAAGAAAGAGCAACTCTGGCTGAGTGGGCAACAGCGGCGGCGTTCGGCGCAGCTGCTGGAGCGTAGCAATCAGACCGCTTTTCTGCACAATATCGACGGGGAGCGCGTGGCCTATCCGGCTTCACTGCACCAGGAGGAATCGGTTTTTGGTCAGCTGGCTGATCCGCATCTCTATCCGGAAGTCTCGCAGGTGCGTGAGAACCTGCGCGGCTGGCGCTTTTACCACGAGTTTGCCATCTGGCCGGGCAGTGCGCTGCGCGTACCGCAGGTCGGCATCCGCTCGCCGATCCTGGCACACGATGGCAGTAATCTCGCCGCCGCCTTTGAGACCCTCCGCGAACGAGGCCACACCGAGCTGCTGTTCTCTATTTTGCAGCAGGCGTTTCCCGACAGTCATTTTGAGGTGGAAGCGCAGAACGGTCGCTTTCAGATGCTGATGCACCGCCAGGGGATCCTGCGGCCGCTCGATGCCGCTGAACTGTCTGACGGCACGCTGCGCTTCCTGTGCCTGGTGGTTGCGCTGCTCAGTCCGCGCCCGCCCGCCTTTATGGCGCTTAACGAGCCAGAGAACAGTTTGCATCCCGACCTGTTGCCGGCGCTGGCGCAGCTGATCGCCGAAGCGAGTCGCTACAGCCAGATCTGGGTGACCAGCCACTCGCCGCTGCTGGCACAGCTGATCGCCGGACATACGGCGATACGTCACTACCGGCTGCAGCAGGTCGACGGAGCAACACAAATTGCAGATGAGGAGTGACCACCGCAACAGAAAATGTTAACGGCACCGCGCCCGGGGGCTGCTGCGATCAAAAAAGGCCGCCCGCAGGCAGCCTTTCGCGCATCTACCTGAATATCAGGCCGTTACGGTGACGCTTTCGCCGTCAAAATCAACCTTCTGTCCCGCCACAATTTTGCAGCGCTTACGGGTTTCTTTTACACCATTGACCGTCACATGTCCGCCAGAGATCATGATTTTTGCCATTGCGCCGCTTTCTACCCAGCCTTCCAGTTTCATCAGATCGCACAGATCCACGTGGGGATGATCGCCCAGAGAGAAAGTTGCCATTATGCTGTTGCTCCATCGTCGTTATTTTCACAGGCCTGCAGGGTGTTCTGGATCAGGGTGGCGACCGTCATTGGCCCCACGCCGCCCGGCACCGGGGTAATATAGGCGGCTCGTTCAGCCGCCACGTCAAACTCCACATCGCCGACCACTTTGCCGCTTTCCAGCCGGTTAATCCCCACGTCAATGACGATCGCGCCGGGTTTGATCCACTCACCGGGAATAAAACCGGGCTTACCTACCGCCACCACCAGCAGATCGGCGTGTTCGATATGGTGACGCAGATTTTTGGTAAAGCGGTGGGTGACGGTGGTGGTGCACCCGGCCAGCAGCAGCTCCATACTCATCGGGCGGCCAACAATATTGGATGCGCCGACCACCACGGCATTCAGGCCGTAAGTATCAATATTGTAGCGTTCCAGCAGCGTCACGATGCCGCGCGGCGTACAGGGGCGCAGCTTCGGTGAGCGCTGGCACAGGCGGCCGACGTTATAAGGGTGGAAGCCATCTACGTCTTTTTCCGGCGCAATATGTTCCAGCACCTTGACGTTATCGATGCCCGCAGGCAGCGGTAGCTGCACCAGAATACCGTCAATTTCCGCATCGTTATTCAGCCTGGTAATCAGCTCGAGCAGATCCGCTTCGCTGGTGGTCGCGGGCAGATCGTACGAGCGGGAAAGGAAGCCGACCTCTTCGCAGGCGCGGCGCTTGCTGCCAACATAAATCTGCGAAGCCGGGTTTTCACCCACCAGCACCACGGCCAGACCCGGGGCGCGTTTACCGGCTGCAGTTCGCTGCTTTACCCGCTCTGCAACCTCTTGTCGCACCTGCTGCGCAATCGTTTTACCGTCAATAATTTTTGCTGCCATCAGAAAGGGGATCCATCTGTGTTGAGTTAATTCGGGGATTACGCCTATTTTGTCAGAAGCGCGGCCCGCTGTCAGGCAGAGTTTCAACAGGAGGTGTGCAGGGGAGTCACTTCGGACTGCTCTTAAAGCGTTCCACAAGGCGTTTGCCCGCCATTCCCGGTTTATTCCTAAATCATTACCGCCGCGGCTGTGCCAGGATTGAACTGTGACACGGCAACTTATCGAAAAGATAAAGAGGGAATGATGAAAACAACTATTATTGCACTGTCTGCTTTGCTGATGGTCTCACCTGTTTTTGCTGCTACCACCACGGATAACACCGTCGCGGAAGCGCACAAAGGCGCTGATACCGCCAAAGAGAAGCTGCATAAATCCCAGCACGAAGGGGAAGAGATGCAGCTGAAAGCCAAACATGCTGCAGAAGGCGAGAGTCACTCGACCAGCAGTAAGATCTCTGAAGGTACCCAGAAAACCTGGAACAAAACCAAAGAAGGCACTGAGAAAGGCTGGGATAAAACCAAGCAGGGTGCAGAAGATTTGAAAAACAAAGCGACCAATTAAGGCGCTCTGTTGATAGTATTCGTGAAAAACCCACCGCAAGGTGGGTTTTTTTATGACGGGCCGTAAGCCCAAACCGCATCGACTGCTCATTACTTCAGCAGTGGGCGGCCGCAGACCCTAAAAACGTTGACTCAGCAGGATCGCGTCGTATAATCCGACGCAATCACCATGCGCCCTTAGCTCAGTTGGATAGAGCACCGGCCTTCTAAGCCGTAGGTCACAGGTTCGAATCCTGTAGGGCGTACCATCTCTTCTTCTGCTAGTGTCTCCTAACGTCTACAAATACCTCCTAGCCCCTTACTGATACTGGTTACTACATCCAGCGTTGTATCTGTTTGTCTATTGAAAGCTACACTCGATTGGGGGCATCATAGGGGGGATTGTCCCGTTCAATAGATCACGATGCCCCCATATGAAGCTAAATGCCCGTCAAATCGACTCTGCTAAGCCGAAAGAGAAAGCCTATAAACTGGCTGATGGAGCTGGCTTGTATCTCGAAATTTTTCCCAGTGGGAGCAAAAGTTGGCGACTGAAATACCGTTTTGCAGGGAAAGAAAAGCGCGTAGTGTTCGGGCTATATCCCGCCATTTCTCTTTCCGAGGCGAGGGGTAAGCGCGAAGAGGCCAAAAAGATACTGGCAGCGGGAGGAGATCCCGGACTAGCCAAGCAAGAAGCCAAGCAGGCCAAAATCCTCGCCATCAACAACAGTTTTGAATCACTGGCGCAGGAGTGGCACGAACACAAACGACCTAACTGGTCCCAAGGCTACGCAGACGACATCCTTGAATATTTACGCAAAGATGTTTTTCCCGCGCTGGGCAAACGACCTATTGCAGAGATTAAAGTGGCTGAGATGTTAGCCGTGCTGCGCAAGATGGAGCAGCGCGGCGTGCTGGATAAGCTAAAGAAAACTCGTCAGGCGTGTCGGCAGATATTTACCTATGCCATCATCACCGGCAGGGCAGAGCATAATCCCGTCACAGATCTCGCGGGGGCACTGAAAGCCCCCAAGCAAAAGCATTTCCCACATTTACTAAGTCATGAAATCGGTGGTTTCTTACGAGCGTTAAGTGGCTACAGCGGAAGTCGCATCACACACCACGCAACACACTTGCTTATGCTCACTGGGACTCGGACCATCGAATTACGTGCCGCTGAGTGGTGTGAGTTCGATTTAATGAAGGGAACCTGGCAGATCCCTGCTGAACGGATGAAAATGAGGCGACCGCACGTTGTGCCGCTATCCGGACAGGCGCTTTCACTACTTGAAGAAATGCACGAGCTTAGCGGAAGGGGGAAATTTGTCTTCCCTGGCCGAAATCATGCAGGTAAGCCTATGAGTGAGGCGAGTATTAATCAGGTAATAAAGCGTATTGGTTTCGATGGAAAAGCAACAGGGCACGGCTTCCGCCACACGATGAGCACAATTTTGCATGAACAGGGCTACAACGCTGCATGGATTGAGACTCAGTTGGCGCATGCGGATAAAAACACCATTCGCGGGACTTACAATCATGCTCAGTACCTCGATGGACGCCGTGAAATGCTCCAATGGTATGCCGATTATCTCGGTACGCTGCGTGACAATGCTTGATAGCGATGAGGGATGAGGCAATGCAAGCACCTAAAGTAGCTATCAGCTTTTCGGATGAAATTATGCATGTGCAGTTAGAAGGGAAAGAGCGCCTGAACATCCCACTGCAAAATTTTCCAAGATTGCTGCGTGGTACACCTGAGCAGCGTAATCGGTGGGAGCTGTCTGGAACGGGGCCGGGGATTCATTGGGATGAGCTGAACGAAGATATCTATGTTCCTTCTCTGTATGAGGGAAGGGATAGAGACCAAACGAATGGAAGCAAGTAGAACTTAAGGTCAATTATCAGATTCTATTTGCTGCTTACGCTGTGAAGTATCACTTGGTTCCATATTTAAGCGTGCGCTTCTATAAAAGCATTTTAATAACAGATAGTTAAATGAGCCTGACAGGATAAAAATGACAAGCCTTCAACAACGAGCAGAATTACACCGTCAAATCTGGGCAATTGCCAATAATGTTCGCGGATCGGTCGATGGATGGGATTTCAAACAATACGTACTTGGCGCACTTTTCTATCGTTTTATCAGCGAAAACTTTTCTAGTTACATCGAAGCCGGTGATGACAGCGTTAACTATGCCTCGCTGGATGACAGCATCATTATCGATGACATCAAAGACGATGCCATCAAAACTAAAGGCTATTTTATTTATCCGAGCCAGCTGTTCTGCAATGTGGCCGAGAAAGCCAACAATAACGACAGATTGAATGCTGATTTGAACAGCATATTCGTCGCCATCGAAAGCTCAGCCTATGGCTATCCTTCTGAGGCCGACATCAAAGGCCTGTTTGCTGACTTTGACACCACTAGTAACCGCTTGGGTAACACCGTTAAAGATAAAAATAGCCGCCTCGCTGCCGTGCTGAAAGGCGTTGAAGGCTTAAAGCTGGGTGACTTTGATGCGCACCAGATTGACCTGTTCGGGGATGCTTACGAGTTCCTGATTTCCAACTACGCGGCGAATGCCGGGAAATCAGGCGGTGAGTTCTTTACGCCACAGCACGTATCTAAACTGATTGCCCAACTGGCAATGCATGGTCAGACCCACGTTAACAAAATCTATGACCCAGCAGCAGGTTCTGGTTCACTGCTGTTACAGGCGAAAAAGCATTTTGATAATCACATCATCGAAGAAGGCTTTTTCGGGCAGGAGATTAACCACACGACCTTTAACCTGGCCCGTATGAACATGTTCTTGCATAACATTAACTACGATAAGTTTAATATTATGCTGGGTAACACCCTGACTGACCCACACTTTAAGGACGATAAGCCCTTTGATGCCATCGTCTCAAATCCGCCGTACTCGGTGAAATGGATTGGCAGCGACGACCCGACGCTGATTAACGATGAGCGCTTTGCACCGGCCGGCGTGCTGGCCCCGAAATCGAAGGCCGACTTTGCGTTTGTGCTGCACGCCCTGAACTACCTGTCAGCCAAAGGCCGCGCGGCCATTGTCTGCTTCCCGGGCATTTTTTACCGGGGCGGCACTGAGCAAAAAATTCGTCAGTATCTGGTCGACAATAACTACGTTGAAACCGTGATTTCCCTTGCGCCTAACCTGTTCTTCGGCACCACCATTGCAGTCAACATTCTGGTGCTGTCAAAGCATAAAGCCGACACCGATGTACAGTTTATTGATGCCAGCGGTCTGTTCAAGAAAGAAACCAATAATAACACTCTCACCGATGCGCATATTGCGCAGATTATGCAGGTATTTGACAGCAAGGCAGATACCGACCATCTGGCGAAATCCGTGCCGCTTGAGGCCGTTGCCGCCAATGACTATAACCTGTCCGTCAGCAGCTATGTCGAAGCCAAAGACACCCGTGAAATCGTTGATATCACCGAACTTAATGCCGAACTGAAAATCACCGTCAGTAAGATTGAGCAGTTGCGCAAAGACATTGATGCGATTGTGGCAGAAATAGAAGGCAGCGAGGCACAGGCATGAGTGGGATGAGTTATCTGGAAAAGCTACTGGATGGCTTTGATGTTGAGTGGATGCCTCTGGGAGATATTGGCAATTTTATACGAGGCAATGGGCTACAGAAAAAAGACTTCATTGAAAGCGGCTTTCCTGCAATACATTACGGTCAGATTTATACAAGATATGGATTATCAGCAGATAGCACATTTACTTTTGTTTCACCAGAGCTAGCTAATAAGCTGAGAAAGGCTCAAAAAAATGACTTATTGTTAGCTACAACATCAGAAAACGATGCAGATGTCGTAAAGCCTTTAGCATGGCTTGGTGGGGAAACGGCCATTTCCGGGGATATGATGTTATTCCGGCATAAGCAGAATGTTAAATATCTCGCCCATTTTTTCCAGTCCGAAATATTTCAGACACAAAAGATAAAGTATATCACTGGGGCGAAAGTTCGCAGGGTTTCCAGTGGTGACTTGGCGAAAATAGTAATCCCTATTCCCTGCCCAGATAATCCGAAGAAGTCGCTTGCCATCCAATCTGAAATTGTCCGGATTCTGGATACATTTACCGCTCTTACCGCTGAGCTTACCGCTGAGCTTACCGCTGAGCTTACCGCACGTAAAAAACAGTACAATTTCTATCGCGATCAGTTGCTGAGCTTTGAAGAGGGCGAAGCTGAGTGGAAGACGCTGGGTGATATTGGTGATGTAAGAATGTGCAAGCGCATTCTTAAGAGCGATACTCAGCCTGAAGGGGAAGTGCCATTCTATAAAATTGGCACGTTTGGAAAGAAAGCGGATGCGTTTATATCTAGGAATGTATTTGAGGCTTACAAAAGTAAGTATTCCTTTCCAAGGAAAGGCGATGTTCTAATTTCTGCATCAGGGACTATAGGACGCACAGTTATATATGACGGAAAGCCTGCTTATTTTCAAGATAGCAATATTGTCTGGCTAGAAAACAACGAAAGTATAGTTACTAATAAGTACCTCTGGCACTTCTATAAAATCGCCAAGTGGGCTGTTTCGGAAGGTGGAACAATAGACAGACTTTATAACGACAATATCAGGAAAACGAAGATTATCGTACCGTACCCGAGCGATTCTAATAAATCACTCGCAGAGCAAAACCGTGTGGTTGCTATCCTCGACAAATTCGATGCTCTGACCAACTCAATCAACGAGGGGCTTCCTCGAGAAATCGAGCTGCGCCAAAAACAGTACGAATACTACCGAGATTTGCTGTTTAGCTTCCCGAAGCCTGATGCCGTCATTCAGTGACACTCATGCTATAACTAACCGGCCAGCGTTTGCTGGCCGTGCCATACATAAGCGAATTCATCGGCTGGTAGCTTTTACTTCATCTGCTGCCGGTCTTTGCCATACAGCACACAGGATGCGCGATGACTCAACAGACCAACACCATTGCTGAATCGAATAAGTTCATTGTACTCGATAAGTATTCTAAAGCCTGGGAGGTAGGAGATAACTACCAGAGTGAATCGGATCTGGAGCGTGAACTGATTCAGGATCTGTGCAATCAGGGATATGAATTTGTTTCCTTCACCTCCCAGCCGCTGATGCTGGCGAATATCCGTGCGCAGCTTCAGGCACTTAATGGCGTGGTATTCAATGACGGTGAATGGCGGCGGTTCTGTGAGAGCTATCTGGACAGCCCGGGTGACAGCAGTCTGGATAAGACTCGTAAAGTACATATCGATTACATCTGCGATTTTACCTTTGATAACGGCCAGCTTGAAAACATTTACCTGATTGATAAAAAAAATCTGGTTCGTAACAAAGTACAGGTTATCCAGCAGTTTGAGCAGACCGGCTCGCACGCTAACCGCTATGACGTCACCATTCTGATCAATGGTTTGCCGCTGGTTCAGGTTGAGCTGAAAAAACGCGGCGTTGCGATTCGGGAGGCTTTTAACCAAATACACCGTTACAGCAAGGAGAGCTTTAACAGCGATAACTCTCTGTTCAGGTATCTTCAGCTGTTTGTGATTTCCAACGGCACCGATACCCGCTACTTTGCCAACACTACTAAAAGGGATAAAAACAGCTTTGACTTCACCATGAACTGGGCGAAGTCCGATAACACGCTCATTAAAGACCTGAAGGACTTTACTGCCACTTTCTTTCAAAAGCATACCCTACTGCATATTTTGTTTAACTACAGTGTGTTTGACAGCAGCCAGACGCTGCTGGTGATGCGCCCTTACCAGATTGCCGCCACCGAGCGTATTCTGTGGAAAATTAACAGCTCCTTTAAAGCTAAAGACTGGTCAAAACCCGAAGGCGGCGGCTTTATCTGGCATACCACCGGTTCAGGTAAAACCCTTACCAGCTTCAAGGCGGCAAGGCTTGCCACTGAACTGGAGTTCATCGATAAAGTTTTCTTTGTGGTTGATCGCAAGGACCTCGATTATCAGACCATGAAGGAGTACCAGCGCTTTTCACCAGACAGCGTCAATGGTTCAGATAACACCGCCGGCCTGAAGCGTAATCTGGAAAAGGATGATAATAAAATCATCGTCACCACCATTCAGAAGCTCAACAACTTGATGAAGGGGGAGGCAGATTTACCGGTATACCGTCAGCAGGTGGTGTTTATTTTTGATGAGTGCCACCGCAGTCAGTTTGGTGAAGCTCAGAAGAACCTGAGCAAAAAATTCACCCGCTTTTATCAATTCGGCTTTACCGGAACACCGATTTTCCCTCAAAACGCTCTGGGGGCTGAAACCACGGCCAGCGTGTTTGGTCGAGAGCTGCACTCTTATGTCATTACCGATGCCATCCGGGATGAAAAGGTGCTGAAGTTCAAGGTGGATTACAATGATGTCCGCCCGCAGTTCAAGGCACTGGAAACGGAAACCGATGACAAAAAACTCAGCGCAGCAGAAAATCAACAGGCCTTTCTGCACCCGCGCCGCATTGAGGAAATCACCCGCTATATCCTGACGCATTTTCGTCAGAAGACCCACCGTGCCTTCCCGGGCGCGAAAGGCTTTAATGCCATGTTCGCAGTGAGCAGTGTTGATGCTGCCAAGTCCTATTATGAAGCCTTTAAATCACAACAGCTGTCAGCCTCAGAGGCGTCTGATACGTATAAGCCGCTGAGAGTGGCCACCATTTACTCCTTTGCAGCCAATGAAGAGCAGAATGCTGTCGGTGACATTACCGATGAGAGCTTTGATGTCAGCGCGATGAATAGCAGCGCCAAAGAGTATCTGGATGCGGCGATTGATGACTACAACGGCCACTTCAAAACCAACTTCAGTACCGACAGCAATGGCTTTCAGAACTACTACCGGGATTTAGCCCAGCGCGTGAAAAATCAGGATATCGACCTGCTGATTGTTGTCGGGATGTTCCTGACCGGCTTCGACGCCCCGACGCTAAACACCCTGTTTGTTGATAAAAACCTGCGCTATCACGGGCTGATGCAGGCGTTTTCACGCACCAACCGTATCTACGATGCGACTAAAACGTTCGGCAATATTGTGACCTTCCGTAATCTGGAGCGGGCAACGATTGATGCCATCACGTTGTTTGGCGATAAAAATACAAAGAACGTGGTGCTGGAAAAAAGCTACAAAGAGTACATGGAAGGCTTTACCGATATAGTCACCGGTGAGGCGAAGCGTGGCTTTATGGACATCGTCACTACACTGGAACACCGTTTCCCTGATCCGGCTGACATTGAAAGCGAGAAAGAGAAAAAAGCTTTTGTGAAGCTGTTTGGTGAATATCTGCGGGCTGAGAACATCCTGCAAAACTATGATGAATTTGCCACGCTGAAAGCGCTACAAACAGTCGATATCAGTAACCCGGAAGCCGTCGAAGCGTTCAAAGCTGCGCATTATCTGGATGATGATAAGTTCGCAGAAGTCCAGACTATACGCCTGCCAGCTGAGCGGAAAGTGCAGGATTATCGCTCGGTGTACAACGATATCCGTGACTGGCAGCGCAAAGAAAAAGCAGCTGATGACAAAGATAAATCAACCATCAACTGGGAAGACGTAGTGTTTGAGATCGACCTGCTGAAGTCGCAGGAAATCAATCTGGACTACATTCTCGGCCTGATATTTGAACGCAATAAACAGAATAAAAACAAAGCAGGCCTGACCGAAGAAGTTAGACGCTTGATTCGCTCTAGTCTGGGTAACCGTGCCAAGGAAGGGTTGGTCGTTGACTTTATTCAGCAAACAAATCTTGATGAACTGCCGGACAAGGCAGGGATTATTGATGCATTCTTCACCTTCGCTCAACGTGAGCAGCAGCGCGAGGCGGAAGAGTTGATTAAGTCAGAAAACCTCAATGAAGAAGCTGCAAGACGTTACATCCGCACCTCCCTAAAACGTGAATATGCGACGGAAAATGGTACGGAACTTAATGAGGCGCTGCCAAAACTCAGCCCCCTGAATCCGCAGTACAAAACTAAGAAACAGACTGTATTCCAGAGAATTGTATCATTCATCGAGAAGTTTAAAGGTGTAGGTGGTCAGATCTAAATATTGTTAAAAGGGGAGCTATTACGAATGGTATGTCTCCCCCATTTATTCCCCCCGCTTTGAGGGGTAACGAGATTAGCTGATTGCTTTCTGCGAAATGAATGTAACCTATTGATACTTCAGATTTTGGCTCGATTCCCCCACTTGCTGCGCATATAAGGGTTTGAAGTGGGGGAATCATTAACAAATGCACATTGCATTATTTGTTCCCCCACTTAATCCCCGTTTATTCCCCCGCTTTGAACTCTAGAGTAACTGGCCTAATATGTTCACCTTCACAAATGACACGGCCTTCCTTTTCCAGCTTATCCAGCCAACGAGAGAATTTCTTAGAGACATCGAATCCCATTGACCTGCTCCCCGTTGATTAACACACCGCGATGTTAGTAATGTCTTCATAAGCCACATGAGGACATCCCCATGAAGAAGCGTTTTTCCGACGAACAGATCATCAGTATTCTCCGCGAGGCCGAAGCCGGAGTTTCTGCCCGTGAGCTCTGCCGTAAGCACGCCATTTCAGATGCCACGTTTTACATCTATGGACTACCTCTGTTTTGCAAGCACTGAATCAGGTTTAGGTTGTTGCTAACATCTATCCGGCATCAGGAATATACCTGTGCCCAAATGGGAAATCCGCACACAGTCGCCTCAACACTTGGACGGCCTCATGGACCAGTATAAAAATCAGGTTCCGACTGGGCAGGTGCAACCTGTTACCATTTTCAGTACGCTGCAACTTTCATGAGGTAAGCCTTAATTTGATGCGGGTTGATATTCAGTTTCATGCCGGAGGATCGACCAGATAATCCGGGCGTTTTTGTTTGCCACCGCGACAGTAGTCTTATTGAATCCCCGTCGTTCTTTCAACTGATTAACCCATTGGTTTAGAGAACCGTCATTGTTATTTGTTGCTACCCGGACAACTGCGCGGGCTCCGTGAATCAAAAGCGTTCGTAAGTGCTTGTCGCCTTTCTTGGTGATATTCATCAGCACCTGTCTGTCTCCGCTCGAATGCTGCCGCGGGACAAGTCCAAGCCATGCTGCAAAATGACGGCCGTTTTTAAATTCCTGACCATTACCGATCGCAGCAACAACAGCTGTAGCCGTTTTCGGGCCAATCCCTTTAACTTTTGCTATGCGCTGACATTCTGCTGATTGCCTGAAAACAGTTTCGATCTCCTTATCAAAAAATTTAATTCGTTTCTCAAGATCGATGAAAAGCTCATAGAGTTCAGCAATTGTCTTTCGCATTCTTATGCTTAATCCATTTTCAGCATCTTCAAGTATCAGTGGAACAGCACGGCGGGCTCTGGACATCGCTGCACCAATTGAGATGCCGCGATCAAGTAAAAGCCCTCGTATCTGGCAGATTGTTGCAGTTCGGTGATTAACTATTCGTTGTCTGGCCCGATGTAACGCCTGTATATCCTGCTGTTCCGGGCTTTTCGGGGGGACAAATTGCATCGTTGGTTGCATCAGTGCCACCGCGATGGCCTGTGCATCATTGCCATCGTTTTTCTGCCCGCGAATAAAAGGCTTAACATACTGGGGACTGATGATTTTCACTTTATGCCCCAGTTTTTCAAATTCTCTCTGCCAGTAAAATGCTCCCGTGCATGCTTCAATACCAATCAGGCAGGCGGGTATATTAACCAGCGTCTGAAGTAAAATCTTTCGCTCAACACGCCGTGTATAAACCGGCTTGCCTGCCTGATTCAGTCCGCAGAGCTGGAAAACATTTTTTGCCAGGTCGATGCCCATAAATACAATGTTCATAGTCACACTCCTGCTGGATGAATTATGTTCAGTTAAGCGCAGGGGGAAGAGGTAGTCCATCCCATTACATGGCGTAAGAAGTATGGCGGTATGGAGGTGCCTGAGGTTAAGCGCCTGAAGTCGCTTGAGGAAGAGAACGCCAGACTCAAGAAGCTGCTTGCTGAAGCCATGCTGGATAAGGAGGCGCTTCAGGTGGCTCTTGGGCGAAAGTACTGACGACAGACCAGAAGCGGGAAGCCGTGGAAGTTATGTGCGAGGCTACGGGTCTGTCGCAACGTCGTGCCTGCAGGCTGGCAGGTCTGTCCCTGTCAACCTGCCGTTATTCGGTTCAGCGTCCGGCTGCTGACGCGCAGCTGTCTCTACGCATCACAGAGCTGGCACTTGAACGCCGCCGTTTTGGTTATCGGCGTATCTGGCAGCTTCTGCGGCGTGAAGGTCTTTGTGTTAACCACAAGCGGGTTTACCGTATCTATCAACTTAATGGCCTGAGGGTAAAACGCAGGCGACGTCGTAAAGGGCTGGCAACAGAACGTCTGCCGCTGCTCCACCCGATGGCGCCCAATCTGACCTGGTCTATGGATTTCGTCATGGACGCACTGGCCACCGGTCGCAGGATTAAGTGTCTGACCTGCGTGGATGATTTTACGAAGGAATGCCTGACAGTACAGTCACTGTTGCCTTCGGGATTTCAGGCGTGCAGGTCACGCGTATTCTGGACAGCATTGCGTTGTTTCGCGGCTATCCGGCTACGATAAGAACTGACCAGGGGCCGGAGTTTACCTGCAGAGCACTTGACCAGTGGGCTTATGAGCATGGCGTGGAGCTGCGCTTAATCCAGCCGGGCAAGCCAACGCAGAACGGATTTATTGAGAGTTTCAATGGACGCTTTCGCGATGAATGCCTGAATGAGCACTGGTTCAGCGATATTACTCACGCCAGGAAAATCATTAATGACTGGCGGCAGGATTATAACGAGTGCCGTCCACATTCGTCGCTGAATTACCAGACACCATCTGAGTTTGCAGCGGGCTGGAGAAACAGAAAATTAGAAGGTAATCAAACCGACATTACTAACTGACCGTTGTATCTGAGACTGGGGGCAGGTCATGCTGATATTTATCTGTGGGGATAGCGAATTTAGTGCCTGCTCGGCTACTGCCGCCGAGCCCCAGCGCTCGATTAGTTAATCGCTCTGAAACTACTAATTTTTCCCGTCCAGCTTGATGTAAAACGGATCGCAGAGCAGCCATCTCATTTTGCAATGTGCGCAAGGCAATACCTTGCCCCAGACGTGCAGCGATATAACTTTCGATATGCCTCGCTTTCAAATACTGGACGCTGCGAATTTGAATATTCAACGCCAGCAAGTGATTACAAAATCTGTCAGCAATACGAATGCGATCATGTACAGTCTTGTGACTACCGCCAACCTGCTTCGCTAGCTGCTTCATTTCTCTACCTATTCTACTCATCTGATACTCCAATCTGCTTCTCTGGCGCATGGCTCATAACGGAAACAGCGCTGCCGTTCCGTACTGAAAGTTGCCTGTGCGCCAGAGCGGGTGCAGTTGAGGTATTTCGGGGTGTCAGTGATGCACTCAGTGCAACTGCCTGCTATTGCAGGTAATCCCTAGGCTTATGCCTGCCTCGGCAACAATTCAGATCTCCTTTAAAAAATGGATATTTGGTGTATGAAAACGTGGTGTCAGATTCAGATACCCGTTTGAAACGGGCGCAGGTAGAGGATGGGCAGCGGTTTACGCTATGGCGTCACTTTCAAGCGTTGGCACGCAAAAAGTGACGCCACGTATCTCACGCAGCACGACTGCCGTTTGCTCATGCCTAACGGCATAAGCAAAATGCAGCCCGCAGCGTTCAATACGCGCCATGATTTTTTCGGAGAGGATGTAGCTAACTCTGTATGGTCAAGGAGTACATAACGTGTCAGTAGTGGCACATTAGTATAGGGGAATGCTAAAAGGGGCTGGCAGCAAATTACTGACAGCTTAGTTAACAATCGAAATATTCCTGTTTAGGAATGGTTTCTATGTGGAAGCACCTTATTAATAAGGCATTCGTTTGTTTAATGTACCCTCATCGTCACGCAGTAGGAGCGGTTCTATTGACGATATTTGCTTCCAAGGGCGAGCAAATGTACCGCTATTTAGCTTTACCTTTCAGGCTACAGTAATTTTTGGTGATCACCCGAAGGCGTTTCTCTCAGATCACTGGCATCTATTCGATGCTCGAAACATTGGTGGCTGTCTTAGACAGCAGAGTTACAAAACTGAATCTACGTTAATGAAAATGATTTTTCAAGGCATCGGAAGATGAATTAGGCGAATCATGCTCAGGATTGGCTATGATTTGAGCGCCAGAAAAAATTTTGGGGGCATTAACGGGGGCATGGTAGGAAATTGAATGAAAATTAATTATATTTATTCATATCCTTAGGTTTTTAAGTTGAATCCTGTAGGGACCAATATCTTTCAATCACTTACAGTCAACTCCCCGTTTTCAATTTTCCCGAGTGGCACAGATTTGGGACATCCACCTTAAAAATCGCATCAATATGCCGGGCATGTTCAGTCAGGTGGTTAGGTGCCTGGTGCGCATACCTCTGTACCGTTTCTATGCTTTCCCAGCCTCCCATTTCCTGCAGCGGCGAAAGCGGAACGACAGCCTGAAACAACCAACTTGCCCACGTATGCCGCAAATCACGAAAGCGGAAGTTTTCAATACCCGCACGCTTTAACGCCGCACGCCATGCAGTGTTAGAATCAACTCGCATTTTCCTGACAGATGCTGTTGACGTGCCGTCATTACGCTTCGATGCAATCGTGTGAACAAATACGCTGGCGTGGTGATTACCAATCTGACGACGGAGAACAGCGCACGCCGTGTCATTCAGTGCTACGCCAATAGCTCTGCCTGACTTGCTGTCTTCCGGGTAAATCCACGCCACCTTTCTCTGCATGTCAATCTGCTGCCATGTAAGGTCAACAATGTTAGACCTGCGCAGCCCTGTTGCCAGCGCAAACTCAACAGTAGAGCGCAATGGCTCCGGACATTTTTCTACCAAGCGTTGCTGCTCAAGCCAGCGAACTCGCTTGTTCCTTTTCTGTGGGACTTTGATGACTGGAGACTTCTCGATCCACTTCCACTCTCGTTCTGCTGTCCGCATCATCGCCTTCATTTGCGGTGGTCAGCTAAGACTGGCCATAATTCCCCCGTCATGAGCACTAACGCCATGAAACCTTCATTGTTACTCATAGTCAGCATCCTTTTTAAAAAATGATTACACGTTCAGATTTCATTCTGTTTACCGGGCATAAACACAGCGAAACTGACATATACTCATTATGGAAACGGATAAATCCAGCGGGGCAACACATAACGATGGCAGATTAATTAACGATGATTACGATCTGAGGTGGCTATTTTTTTATTCAAGAAAGGCAGGGTTGATAACATCAGCGAACAGGTGGTTATGGTAATCCGGTTTCATCCGGCAGGCCTTACTTATGTTGTGATGTACTCCGCATTCCAGGATGAATGCCGGGCCCGTTTCGTCGATTGAGCGATCTTCTGATCAGGAAAACAGGCAGAGGCCGCAGCGTCTAAACTGCGTTGCGATCGAGGAGGCTGCGCTATGATCAAAAGGCCGTTCGGATAGTAGCCGGGTGGATGAAGGTACTGAATCCCGATGGCGGGTAATACATCTCCCCCAGTGGCAAGAGTATTTTTCTCTATTTCATTAGGGGTAATGGCACTGGTAAGGTTCATCTTCCCTTTTACCCGGTTAAATAGCGTTGCCTGTTTTAGATGACCACAGAGTATTGGCCATCGACAATAGTGGCTAATGTTTTTTATTTGGAATTTTCAATCTGTTTTTGTAAATAATGAAAGGCAAGGAATGTCTTATAAAACGCAGTGTAATCTGAAAATAGCGTTAAAAACTTGATGGCGATTTTTTTAACCGTATTATCCGCCCTGTTTTTCTACCATGAGATAATTAAGGGAAAACAACCGGTTTAATTCTGTCAGTGGTCAGATAAGTGACTGGCTGCACAGCAGACAGATAAGTTAATAGCTGAAGTTATCAGTATTTATAAGGATGTAATATGAAAGTTTTAAGTTTAGCTGAAGTGAGCGCCGTATCCGGGGCTGGAGATATGCCTGAAGCACTGCAAAAGCTAGGGTTTGATACTTTATTATCCTACCTTAAGTACGGAAAAGAGATAGGCATCGATCCTCTCTCGTCAAAATTGGGGGGAGTATCTCTGGGTATTGGTTCACTTTATCGTGAATGGTGCAATAATATGGGTTTCGATGCTGAAAAAAGTGCAGAATTAAACGGTTGGACACTCAACTAACAAAACCATTTTGAAACTGGCCATCGTTAATATGGTCAGTTTTTTAAAACCTGTTCCGGACGTTTCAGGAAGAACGTATCGGGAGCACCCCCTCTTCGTTGCTTTCTCTTTCGCCTCTGCCACCTAATAATGCTTAATAATCAATTGTTTACCCTTTGTTTCTGACAAGGCCTCTTATTCCAGTTATGTCATCACTACTCAATAAATTTAATTTTTCAAATACCTTGTTGGTAATTTTAAACTATTTTACCCATTCTGAATTTTAAAGTTTTTTAAAAACACTATGATCTCTTAAAATTGAAAAACAGGGTTGATGGGCGTGTTTTGCTGGCGTATTATCTGGCTCGTTTTCTCTGCAGGGAAATAAAAAAGCACAGGTTCTTGTGCTCTTCGTGTTAATTTTTTGGTGGTCTGATTGTAATGTGAATGAGTTACTTATGCAGACGCTGAAAAACTTATTAAAAGGATATTGATATGAAAATGTTAAATGCTGCAGAATGCAATGCCGTATCCGGTGCTGGTGATATGGCAATGTCGCCTGAGGGGTCATTCGGCAACGAATTCCTGGATTTCATGGTATGCTTCAAAGAGTTGCACCTCAACCCTACCAAGATTTTCGTCAACGGCACACATGTGGACTTCAGTGGAGTGTTCCGTGAGTGGTGCAGTGCCAACAACATCAATGCTGAAACAACGGCGGCGGAAAACGGCTGGAAACTGTAATCCAGCGTAAATAGTCAGGGCCAGGCGTGACCTGGCCCTTTTCATCAGTTCACTGTCCCCACAATACGTAAATCCACTTCATCGGGTACTTCATTGTAAGAAAGCACGTGCAGCCCGGCGGCAAACAGACGGCTGTAACGGGCGATCAGCGGCCTTAACTGCGGTGTGGCCAGCAGTACCGGCGTCATGTTTTGTGCCTTAAGCTGTTCCAGCACGACAGGCAGGGTAGACTGGAGCTGGGTGAGTATATTCGGATCGACGGGGAAACTGTCCAGGCTGACTTTCCCCGCCTGCTGCGCCTGGTTCAGTGACCCCAGCAGCAGATCCTCCAGCTGGTTATCCAGCGTATAGGCCGACAGTGGCTTGTTATCCGGCGCAATGGCCGCCACCATCGCCCGGCGCAGGGCAAAGCGTACGTCGGAGGCGAGTAAAATGGCATCTTTAGTGATTGCCGCACTCTCTACCAGCGTGGTCGCAATGGTTGCGATGTCCTTGAGCGAGACCTGATCCTGCAATAAAAGACGATATACCTTAAGCTGCTGGCTGAAGTTCAGTGCGCTGTTCAGGTCGTCCGCCAGCTTAGGGGCCACCCCCGCCAGCCGCAGGTTCAGCTGGGTGATATCATCGTAGTTAAACAGTTCGGGCAGGTGCTCCCGCGTCACCCGGTTGATATGCGTGGCGATAACGCTGGCGCAGTCGACCACCTGATAGCCCAGATTCAGCGCCTGGGATTTCATTTCCGGGGTGATCCAGGTGACGGCCAGCCCGTATGCCGGGTCGGTATCCAGTACGCCGTCGATTTCGCCGTACTGTTCGGCTGTGGGGATCGCCATCAGGCGATCCGCATGCACTTCACCCACTGCCGTACGCACCCCGTTGACCTTGATGGCATACTGCGCGGGCTTCAAACGGAAATCTTCCCTGATTGACATCTCCGGCAGCAGCACCCCGCTGGTCTCCGACACGACCTGACGCACGCCGCGTACGCGCTGGGTCAGCGGGCTGCCTTTGGCTTTGTCCACCAGCGTCACCAGCTTATAGCCCAGGTTGAGCCCCAATGGTTCAATCAGAGGAATACTCTGCCAGCAGACAGTAACGCTGTCACTCTCCTCCAGCACGGTATTTAACGCCGCCAGATCCCCGGCGCTCTGGGCAGGCTTGTCGGCCACCCGGTTCTGACGCCAGGCGGTAAACAATAGCAGGGCGGTAAAAATCAGAAATACCGTGTGCGGCATCCCCGGCACCACCGCCAGCACGAACATCACCAGCGCGGCGGTGTAAAGCGTGGCAGGTTTGGCCAGCAGCTGACGCTGAATGTCGTCAGATATCCCGCTGCTGTCGTCGTCACTGACCCGGGTGACGATAATCGCTGCTGCTGTTGCCAGCAGCAGGGACGGGATCTGGGCCACCAGCCCATCGCCAATGGTCAGCAGCACATATTGGTCAAAGGCCTGTCCGGCATCCAGATTGTGTTTAAAAATACCAATAAGAATACCGCCGATTACGTTGATCAGCAGGATCATAATCCCGGCAACGGCATCCCCACGTACAAATTTTGAGGCCCCGTCCATGGCCCCGTAGAAGTCAGCCTCACTGGCGACGTCTTTACGCCGGACGCGCGCCTGTTCCTGATTAATCAGTCCGGCATTCAGATCGGCGTCAATCGCCATCTGCTTGCCGGGGAGGGCGTCGAGGGTGAAACGTGCGGAGACCTCAGAAATACGTTCAGCGCCCTTGGTCACCACCACGAAATTAATGATCATCAGGATCACAAACACCACGAAGCCGACGACAAAATTGCCGCCGATCACCACGTTGCCAAAGGCTTCAATCACCTTACCGGCTGCGCCCACCCCTTCATGGCCGTTAAGTAGCACCACACGGGTTGAGGCCACGTTAAGTGTCAGGCGCATCAGCGTGGTCACCAGCAGGATGGTCGGGAAGACGGAGAAGTCCAGTGGACGCTGGCTGTTCACGCTGGCCAGCAGCACCATCACCGACAGCACAATATTAAAAGTGAACAGCGCATCCAGCACGATCGGTGACAGCGGTAAGATGACCATTGCCAGCACGCTCAACAGCAGCAGCGGTACGCCAATATGACTGTTGCGCAGCAGGGACATCAGCGAGCGTAAATTAAACGTTGCCATGTTTCTTTAACTCATTTTCAGGAAGGGGAATATGCACGTCCAGGTGCGGTTTTTCACTCTGTCCGGCACGCCAGGACTTGAGCTGCATAACGTATGTCAGTACCTGGGCTATCGCACGGTAAAGGGAGGCCGGGATCTGTTGGTTTACGCGCGTACTGTAATAAACCGAACGGGCCAGCGGCGGAAATGCCACGATTTCAATCTGATGTTTTGCCGCCACGCGGCGGATGTGCAGTGCAACGTCGTCCAGCCCCTTTGCCACAATGTAAGGGGCGGCGGCTTTGTCGGGGGCATACTTCAGTGCCACGGCATAGTGGGTCGGGTTGACTATTACCACATCGGCCTGAGGCACCTGCCGGCTAATCTGGCCCAGGGCCATCTGTCGCTGCAGCTGCCGGATACGCCCTTTTACCTGCGGATTACCGTCCTGATTTTTATGTTCATCGCGTATCTCTTTTTTGGTCATACGCATCTTTTTGCTGAACAGGAAGCGGCTCAGCGGTATATCGATAAAGGCAAACAGGGCGAGGGTGACAATAAAAACTTTCATTATTCCGGCGTAGTGGGCTAACCCCTTATAAATTGCCTCTGGCAGAAAGTGGTTCTGCAGTGACATCATCTCCGGCAGGGCATCCTGGATCGCGGACCACAGCAGCGCCAGCAGGATCGCGCACTTCAGGATCATCTTCAGCACGTCGGTCAGATGCTGTTTACCGACCAGTCGCTTAAGACCTGAGAGCGGGTTCAGTTTTTTAAAATCCGCTTTGATGCGGCCGGGAACAAAAATCCAGCCGCCGGGCACCATCGACGCGAGACAGGCGGCAAGGGGGATGGGCACCAGCGTCGCCAGCACCTTTAAAATAATCAGCACCTGGGTCAGTACAAACTGATGCAGCGCGCCGTCGTCATCAAGGTTTCTTGCCATCTGGCGCACTGCCGTGAACGACATCTGTACCTGATCGAGGTAGAAAGGAAAAAAGGCACTAACGGTCAGCAGACTGGTGACCAGCCCCGCGGCCATCGTCACATCTCTGGAGCGGGGAATATCGCCTTTATTTCGCGATTTTCTCAGCTTGCTGGCGGTTGGCTTTTCACTTTTATCGCCGCTACTGGCAGACATCAACGGCTCCTTAACTGGTCAAACTGCGCCAGAATATGATTGGTGAGCGACAGATAGTGATCGGGGAGGCTGCCACTCAGCTGCATCAGGCAAAACAGGCCGAACAACAGGCTGATGGGAAAACCTAAGGCAAACAGGTTCAGCGTGGGTGAAATACGATTTAACAGACCGAAAACCCCCTGAACCAGCAGCATAATCAACACCGTTGGCAGGGCCAGCAGTAGTGCGCTGGCCAGCAGCCAGCCCGCGCCAGTGGTGAACGTGCGCAGGGTGATGGCGGTGACAGCCTGGCCCACCGGCCAGTAGACAAACCCTTTATACAAAATCGTGATTGCCAGCAGGTGCCCATCCAGCGTAAAAAACAGCAGTACGGCAAACACAAATACAATTTGTGAAACCACCATCGTTGAGCTGCCGTTACCGGGATCGTTCATCACCGCCATGCCCAACCCCATGTTCATCGACAGGATCGCCCCAGCGGCCTGAAGCACTGCAAACACCCAGTTCAGCATCTGGCCAAACAGTAATCCCCACAGGATCTGCTCCCCGGTCAGTAACAGCGCCTGTATCGTCATCAGCTCCTTCAGCACGACGTTATGGTCCAGCATCGGAACAATCAGAATGCTTAACAGCAGCGCCAGCCCAGCCTTTGCCTTACGGGGAAATGCACGGTGTTCAAATACCGGGCAGAAATGGAAAAAAGCGGCAATCCGCACAAATGGCAGCCATAGCGCCAGCAGCGGGTTGAGCAGTTGTTCAATTGGAATGCCCATCATCAGCCTGCCAGAGTGGATGCCTGTTCAAAAATCAACAGGGTAAAATCGATCAGCTGTGTCAGCATCCACTTACCGGCAAACACCAGCACCAGCATGGTCATCACCAGACGCGGAAGAAAGCTCAACGTCTGCTCGTTAATCTGCGTAGTGGCCTGAAAGACGCTGACCAGCAGGCCGGTCATCAGGCTGGGCAGAATAGCGACCACGGAAATCATCAGCACCAGCTTCAGCCCCTGGGCAATGATGTCGCCCGCCACGTCAATCGTCATCATGGCGGCAGCCCCTGTACGCTCTGGGTCAGCGTACCCACCACCAGTGACCAGCCGTCACAGAGGACAAACAGGATCAGTTTGAACGGCAGTGAGACAATCAGCGGCGACAGCATCATCATCCCCATCGCCATCAGAATGCTGGCCACAATCAGATCAATCACCAGGAAGGGGATGTAGATCATAAAGCCGATTTTGAAGGCGGTTTTCAGTTCGCTCAGGACAAAAGCCGGGGCCACAATGGTCAGATCCTGATGTTGCGGATCGCCGCTGGCGCGGGCAATGGTCATGATCTGTGCCAGTGAGGTTGAACTGGTCTGCGACAGCATAAATTTTTTCAACGGCGCTTCACCGGTGGTCAGCGCCTGTTGCAGGCTGATCTGCTCGGCCTGGTAAGGTAGCACCGCCTCCTGATAGATCTGCGTCCACACCGGTCGCATCACCAGAATCGTCAGTACCAGCGCAATCCCGGTCAGGATCTTATTGGGCGGACTCTGCTGCAGGCCTATCGCCTGGCGCAGCAGGGCCAGAACGATAATAAAACGGGTGAAGCAGGTCATCATCAACAGCATGACAGGCAGCAGCCCGAGCAGCGTCATCAGGATCAGGATCTCGACCTTTACACTGTAGTCCTGACTGCCGTCAGGCTGGGGCGTTGCGCTGAACAGGGCCAGTCCGTTGCTCTCTGCCTGCACCAGTAGCGGAGTCAGCATCAGGCCGACCGTCAGTGCTAACCGGCCCCCATATAACAGGTTCATCGTGCCAGCTCACCCAGCTCTTTATTGTTGAAGGCGATGATCCGCAGCCCGTACTTGTCGTTAAGCACGACCACCTCCGCTTTTCCCAGCAGGATACCGTTGACCTTGACGTCCAGGGGCTCCCCCGCCATTTTGTCGAGTTCCAGAACGGAGTCGTTGTCGACATTGATCAGCTCAGCCAGTGACATCTCCACGGAGGCGACTTCCAGCGTCAGGGTTACCGGGATCCGGCTGAACAGTGACAGGTGGCGCTGTTTTTCGCGCAAAATAGCGCTCTGTGCCGCTTCCTCAGCGGCCTGAACGTCCGCTGACGGCGCATCATCCAGAGAAAAATCAAAATCCAGTGCGTTCTCAGCCGGCATATTCACATCAGTCATAAGCTTTCTCGTTAGTTAACTCGTTGAATTCGGAAAAAAATAATTTGCCCTGTTCTTCGGCAATCACCGCGTTGAACAACGGTTGTTTGCCAATGAACAGCGGGATCCGGTCGCTTAACGTCACCGGCAGAATGTCGCCGCTCTTCAGCTGGAGAAGGGCTGCCACCGTAAGCGGAACCGTGGCCAGCCGCCCATGCAGGCGCACGGGTAATGTCATAAATGAGGTTTTTATCCCGGTTTCCGGCCGATCCGGCAGGGAGCTTTCTCCCTGCTGGCGTAAATTAGCCAGCAGACGATCCACGTGCAGGGTGTCCAGCAGGAGAGAAAACTGTCCCTCATAGCCGTCCAGGGTGAATTGAATACGATACGACCAGTGGGTGATCAGCGATGTGGGATCGGCTTTAATCAGTAATGTTTTACCAAATAGCGCCTCTCCGGCGATCAGGGAGACCAGCTCCTGCGCCAGCTTATTTTTCAGCCGCTCTTCCGTTTTAGTCACCGGGGCTTCTGGTGAGGGAGTAATATCCTGGCGTTCCTTATTCAGGCCGTAATAATCGTTCAGTATGCTCAACAGCAGGCTGCGTTCAATATCAAATGCCAGGCTGCCAACATCACTGGTAAGTATTTGTGCCTGTTTTTGAACAATGTCCATTTCAAAGCGCATTGTTTTCAACGCAGCATTGACGCGGTACTTCTTTAAAAAGTAAGTATTTAGCTTTATATCCAGGCTGTCGTGCATATCATTAAATATCTGAGGTATTTTATGATAGGGCCGCCCGAGTTTGTTGATTTCCAGCTTGATCATTTCCGGGTGTTGTCCCGTATGATAAATTTTTACATGGCTTCGGCACTGTTGCATGATGTTAACCCGATGGCTTCTCCTCTGAATAAGCCCAGAGAGATATATATTGATAAGGATATTTAAGTTTCTCTCACTTTGGCCGCTTTGTGTGTAAGTTTGGTAATGGCCATCATAAGATTGTTTCCATTTCTTAATTAGACCAATAACCAATCTTGATGACAATTTAAAAAGGTTTATTAATTTTTTAACTTTTTATTTATTTATTATCCGCTTAGTACCTGGTGATGATTTTTTAATTTAACTTGTTGTTTTTTAAGGTTAATATTTTTTTAATGGCAATTAATGTGACCCAAATCAATATTGCCAGTATACTTTTTTCATCACTGAAGTGTGGCGTGGAGAGCTTTTAGTCTTTCTTTGATGCGTTTTTTTAAATCACTTATGCCGATTTTATCTGCATGTCAAATTTAATCTGGTGCGATGCCGAAGCGACGGAAAAATAGCGTGTCGTTGTTGTCATGCCTGAAGAGAACGAGTTGAAAATGAATAATTCCGACTTTATTGCCTGTGAAAATTCGAGCGTGATGTTGCTTGCGCTTGCCAGGCGTGTAGCAAAACATAACGTCCCCGTTCTGATTACCGGTGAAACGGGAACGGGAAAAGAGTGCGTAGCGAAATATATTCATTGTCATGCCTTCGATGATGCCTCCCCTTATGTGGGCGTAAACTGTGCTGCCATTCCAGAAAATATGCTGGAGGCTATTCTGTTTGGGTATGAAAAAGGCGCATTTACCGGCGCAGTGAACGGCCAGCCAGGGAAATTTGAACAGGCAAACGGTGGGACATTATTACTGGATGAAATCGGTGATATGCCTCTGGCGTTGCAGGTCAAGTTACTTCGCGTTTTACAGGAGCAGGAAGTTGAGCGTCTGGGGAGTCACCGGCGTATTAAATTGACGGTCCGGCTGATTGCCTCCACCAATAAAAATTTGCAGGAAGAAATAGCGCAGGGGCGCTTTCGTCAGGATCTGTTTTACCGGCTTTCCGTGGTGCCCATGCATATTGCCCCGCTCAGAGAGCGACCACAGGACATTATTCCCCTGACCGAGCGTTTTATCGAAAAATATCACTCGCTCAGCCTGGCTCCCCCCCGACTGACCGCCGGTGCATGTCGCGCGTTGCAACAGTATTCGTGGCCCGGCAACGTGCGCGAACTGGAGAACGCGGTCCAGCGCGGGCTGATTATGTGCAGCGACGGCGTCCTCGATGCTGGCTGCTTCGGCATCGCAATGCCAGCGTCAGCGGCGATCGCCATGCCCTCACCGGAGCCGGTCGCCGGTCGTCCAATGAAGCAGCACGGACGCATGGCTGAATTTCAATACATTGTCGATCTGCTGAGATGTCACCAGGGCAACAAGACCCGGACCGCTGAATCACTGGGCATTACGCCACGCGCACTGCGCTACCGTCTGGCCTCCATGCGCCAGCAGGGGTTTGATTCCAGCCTTATGTCTTAATCCGTTTTACCAGGAACCTATTGTTATGATCGATAAAATTTCCAGCGATGCCTTTGCTACTGGCCAGGCGCAGATGATGGCGCAAATGGAAAAGATGCGTACACAGGCAGCGGGCAGCCCGGCCGCTGTCGCTCCCGGCCTGCCGCCGACGGCATCGCTCTCCACACCGCCTTTTGGTTCCGTCCTTGCACAGACCCTCCGGCACGTCGATAACCTGCAGCACGTCGCAGCGGATAAACAGCGGGCCATCGATATGGGGATCAGCGATGACCTTACGGGCGCGATGCTGGAAAGTCAGAAAGCCAGCGTGGCATTTTCCGCCATGATGCAGGTGCGTAACAAACTGACCTCTGCCTTCGATGACGTTATGAATATTTCACTTTAAGGTGCACCGTGGGCGAAAAACTGAAGTCCCTGCTGGCTGGCTTACCGGTCACGCAGTTGAAAAAAAGCTGGCCCGGCGCGCTGGGGGCGCTGGCGGCAACGGCCATCATTATGGCCCTGCTCTGGCAGAACAACAGCCACTACACCCTGCTGTTCGGCGCGAAGCAGAACATCCCGATAGCTCAGGCCGTGGAGGTGCTGAGTGGGGAAGCGATCCCCTATCGCGTTGAGCCGCAGAGCGGCAGCCTGCTGGTACGTGAAAGCGATCTGCCAACCGCCCGTATGGCGCTGGCGGCAAAAGGCATCACCGCGCGGACGCCTGCCGGTTATGAGCTGATGGATAAAGAAGAGATGCTCGGCAGCAGCCAGTTTATTCAGAATGTCCGCTTCAGGCGCAGTCTGGAAGGGGAGCTGGCCCAGAGCATGATGGCACTGGATGCAGTTGAGTTTGCCCGCGTCCACCTTGGCATCAGCGAAACCAGCTCCTTTGTGCTGAGTAATAAACCGGACAGCAGCGCCTCGGTAGTCCTGCGGCTGCACTATGGCCGCACGCTGACGGACGATCAGGTTGCCGCCATTGTTAACCTGGTGGCCGGCAGCCTGCCGGGAATGAAACCAGAACAGGTGCGGGTTGTCGATCAGCACGGCACGCTGCTTTCCGCCGGTCTGGAAGCGTCAGGCAGCCGCAGCGGGGAAAAATCAGTCAGTGACGCTATGCAGCGACTGCGGCAGGAGACCGGGCGCAGCCTGGCCAATGTGCTGATGCCGGTGATCGGTGACCAAAACTTTCGCATCAGCGTGGTGCCACGTCTCAACGCCAGCCGGGTCGAGGAGACGCAGGAGCGCTTTCTCGGGGAGCCGCGTCCGGCCAGTGAGAGTCTGATGCAGGAAAATACTACCGAGCAGCTGGCGGTGGGGATCCCCGGCTCCCTGAGCAATCGCCCGGCGAACTCGCCAGCCGCCGCACAGGGTGGAAACAATCCGGCGCAGCTGGCCACGCGCAACCAGGCCCAGCGTCAGTTTCATTACGATCGCGACATCCGCCATATCCGCCACCCCGGCTTCCAGCTGGAAAAACTCTCGGTTGCCGTTGTGGTGAATCAGAACGCGCCGGCGGTGAAAGCGTGGACACCTGAGCAGCAGAAACGGGTTGAGCAGATGCTGAGTCAGGCTGCCGGTATCGACGCCACACGCGGCGATGCGCTGACCCTCAGCCTGCTCAACTTTAGTGAGGTTGAGCCAGACGCTGAACCGGAAACGCCGTGGTGGGAACGCCAGACAGTGATCGACTGGATCCGACGGGGCGGCATCGCGCTGCTGGTCGGGGTGATCACGCTGTTTGGCCTGTTACCGATGATGCGTCGTATCGGGCTGCGTAAAGAAGAGGCAGAAAAAACGCCAATGGCCCCGGCGCGCAGTGAAGAGGAGGACGGGGAAGGTGATGACCCGGCACCGGGTCTGCCAGCCAGCACCTTCCAGGGCGATGACAACCTGCCGCCGCAGAGTTCGGGTCTGGAAATCAAAATCGCCTACCTACAAACCCTGGCCCGGAGCGAAACCGATCGCGTGGCTGAAGTCATTAAACAGTGGATTAGCAGCAATGAGCGAAGCACCAGCAGAAAGTAAGAGCAACAAAAGCAACAGCGCGGGAAGTCAGCGTCCGCGTCTGGAACAGGCGGCCATTGTCTTACTCAGCATCGGGGAAGAAGCCGCCGCGACGGTGATGAGCAAATTCTCACGTGAGGAAGTGATCCGGCTCAGTGAAACCATGGCCCGCCTGCACGGTATCAAGGTATCGCAGGCAAGGCTGGCGATGAATAATTTCTTTCAGGACTACCGGGAACTGAGCGGCATTAACGGCGCATCGCGCAGCTATCTGCGCAACATACTGGAACGCGCGCTTGGCGGGGAGATCGCCCGCAGCGTGATTAACGGGATCTATGGTGATGAGATCCGCTACCGCATGGCCCGTCTGCAATGGGTGGATACCCCCCAGCTGGCGGCGCTGATCGACCAGGAACATTTACAGCTGCAGGCCGTGTTCCTTGCCTTTCTGCCGCCGGATGTGGCCGCCACGGTGCTGACTCACCTGGATGCCACGCGACAGGATGACATTCTCTATCGCATTGCCCGGCTGGACGACGTCAATCGTGACGTCGTGGATGAGCTGGATCGACTGATTGAACGCGGTGTTGCGGTGCTCTCCGAACATGGTTCAAAAGTGCAGGGGATCCGGCAGGCGGCCAACATTGTTAACCGCATCCCGGGCAGCCAGCAGATCCTGCTGGATCAGCTGCACGCCCGCGATGAAAACGTTGTGGATGAGCTAAAAACGGAAATGTACGAGTTTTATATTCTCAGCCGACAGAACGAAGCCACGATGCAGCGTCTGCTGGAGGAGATCCCGATGGAACAGTGGGCTATCGCCCTGAAGGGCGTTGAGCCGGTGCTGAGTCAGGCGATTTATGCCGCCATGCCTAAACGGCAGATACAGCTGCTGCAAAGCACCACCTCGCGGCTGGGCTCGCTCCCGGTCAGCCGCGTCGAACAGGTACGTAAAGAGATTATGGCCCGCGTACGTGAGCTGGCCGAAGACGGTGAGATCCAGGTACAGCTGTTCAGCGAACAGACCATGGAGTAGGTGAATGAGTGAAAAGAACCAGACGTTACCCCCCCCAGCGCTGCAGCGTTATCAGTTTCCCCCGCTGCGCAAACCCTGGCCGCAGGCGGACAACGCGTCCCCACTGGATGCGGCCGACTATCAGCAGCAGCGGATGGCGGGTTTTCAGCAGGGCGTCAGCGATGGCTTCGGGCAGGGGGTGGAGCAGGGAAAAGAACAGGGTTATCAGGAGGGGCTAATCCGCGGTCAGGAAGAGGGGCTGCGCCTGGGCCGGGAAGAGGGAAAGCGCACGGCTCACAGCGAATTCATGCTGGCCAGCCGCCCGCTGGACGGTCTGGTGGCTCAGATGCAGACCGCGCTGGAAGAACATGAGCAGCGTCGTCGCAGCGAGCTCTTGCCACTGGTAGAGAAAGTCACGCGTCAGGCGATCCGCTGTGAGCTGGCGCTGCAACCGGGCCAGCTGCTGGCGCTGGTCGATGAGGCGCTGGGCAGCCTGACGGAAGCCCCGAAGCGGCTGAGGGTGCTGCTTAACCCGGAAGCCTTCGCCCGCATCAGCGAGATGGAACCCCGTAAGGTTAGCGAATGGGGCCTGAGCGCCGAGCCTGATATGGCCCCCGGGGAGTGCCGGATCGTCACGGAGTCGGCAGAGCTGGATGTCGGCTGTGAGCATCGTCTGAAACAGTGCATGGACGTGCTGTCGCACAACCTCTCCCTGCCGCAGGAGGCATCCGGCGCATCATGATCGCACCTTCGACGTTAGATAAGGCACTGAAGTCAATAGAGAACATCAGTCTTGCCCGGGTTGCCGGAAAGCTGGTGCGGGCGAACGGGCTGCTGTTGGAGTCGCAGGGCTGTCAGCTGGCGATAGGGCAGCGCTGCCAGATCGAACTCAGCGACGGTGAGCGGATTGACGCTCAGGCGGTCGGCTTTAACCGGGAGGTGACCTGCCTGATGCCGTTCAAGTCTCCCCGGGGGCTGATCGCCGGTGCCCGGGTGTTTCCCGCCGAAAAAAGCAGTGAGCTGATGATTGGCGATAGCTGGCTGGGGCGGGTGATCAACGGCGTCGGTGAACCCATTGACGGGCGCGGCAGGCTGGACGGTGACATGCCGCTGCAGCAGACGCTTCAGCCGATCCCGCCACTGACCCGTAAGCCCGTTGACAGCCCGCTGGATGTGGGGGTGAAAGCCATCAACGGACTGCTGACGATAGGCAAAGGGCAGCGCGTCGGGCTGATGGCAGGATCCGGCGTGGGGAAAAGTGTCCTGCTGGGCATGATCACCCGCGCTACCCGCGCCGACGTGGTGGTGGTGGGGCTGATTGGTGAGCGCGGTCGTGAAGTCAAAGAGTTTATCGACAATGCACTGCAGGCGGCGGGCATGGCCCGGTCAGTCGTAGTGGCTGCCCCGGCCGATGAGTCGCCGCTGATGCGTATGAAAGCAACCGAACTCTGCCACGCCATTGCCCGGCACTACCGCGATCGTGGCAAAGACGTGCTGCTGCTGGTGGATTCCCTGACGCGCTACGCGATGGCACAGCGCGAGATTGCCCTGTCGCTGGGCGAACCGCCGGCGACCAAAGGCTACCCGCCCTCGGCGTTTGGCATCATTCCCGGGCTGGTGGAAACAGCCGGGAATGCGGAGGGCGAGGGGACGATGACCGCAATCTATACCGTGCTGGCCGAAGGCGACGATCAGCAGGACCCGATCGTCGACTGCGCGCGTGCGGTGCTTGACGGGCATATTGTCCTTTCCCGCACGCTGGCGGAAACCGGTCACTATCCGGCAATCGATATCGGTCAGAGTATCAGCCGCTGTATGAGTCAGGTCACCGACAAAGCACACCAGCAGGCGGCCCGCAGCCTGAAGCAGCTCTATGCCGATTATATGGCGATTAAACCGCTGCTGCCGTTGGGGGGATATGTTGCCGGTGTGGATACCAGCGCGGATCGGGCGGTGCGCCTGTTTCCGGCGGTCGAAAATTTTCTCCGTCAGTCGGTGGATGACAGCGGTGTCCTCGCGCAGTGCATCAGTGAACTGGCAACGCTGGCGACCGCCTGAGATCGAAAAATAAAATAAGAATATCAACGTACGGGGTTTAACCCGGGAGGGGTAAGGGTGCTGGAGAAACTACGGCAGATGCGTCAGCGTATCGTGGAGCAGACCCGCGTCAGGCTGGCACAGCAGCAACAGCTGTGTCAGCGCTGCAATAACAATATCGCGTCACTGAAAGCATTAAGCGATAGCAGCGACGGCATCGCATCCGATGCGGTTCAGTTGCATAACCAGGCGAGATTCAAAGCCACCCTCCGGCGGGTGATCGACTGGCAGGAGCAGGAGAGGGCGCTGGCGGCCATCGAACAGGTGCGCATCCAGCGTGAGCTGGCCGAACACGCCCGCCGCGAGATGGCCCTGCGTGTCGTCATGGAGCAGCAAAAACAGGCCCTGCGAATGGCGCTGGAGCGCGACCAGCAAAAACAGACCGATGCGCAGGGAATGCAGAGCTGGATGCGTAACAAAAAAAGTGAATAAGTGGAATAACCCAGTGAATAACCGATTAAAGAGAGCGGCTGCGTCCGCCGCACCGCCTCTGCCCTTTGTCAGCGTCGTAACGCCGACGTGGAACCGCCGGCATTTTTTACCCTATCTGCTGTATATGTTTCAGTACCAGGATTATCCCGCCGACCGGCGTGAGCTGGTGATCCTCGATGACTCCCCTGACAGCAGTGCGGACCTGGTGGAGATAATAAAAAAATATGCTGTCTGCCCTGAGCTGATCCGCTATTACCACCTGCCGCAGCGGTTAGCCATTGGGGCAAAGCGCAACCAGCTGAATACGCTGGCCAGGGGGGACTATATCCTCTGTATGGATGACGATGATTATTATCCGGCCGATAAAATCAGTTACACCCTCGCAGAAATGCAGCGTCATAAGGCGACATTTGCCGGCTGTGACAGTATTCCCATCTGGTACAGCCATATCGATCGCATCTATCGCAGCGACACGTGGGGGCCACGGCACGCGCTGAACGGTACCTTTGCCTTTCACCGTTCGCACCTCAGGCGGCATCGCTTTGATGATGAGGCGCAGCTGGCAGAGGAGGGGAGTTTCCTGCGCAATTTCACCACACCGGTGCTGCAGCTGGCACCGGAGCGCAGCATTCTGTGTATTTCTCACAGTGGCAATACCGTGGATAAAGATTTCGTGATGGGCAGCGGCCAGCGCGATCCCCGCACGCTGGCCGACGTCGTCACAGACGCACACCTCATGCGCTTCTACCAGCGCCTGCGGCAGGCTCCGGTCAGAACGCAGGTCGACTGGTGTTTCTTCGACCGTATCGTGGTGAACCCCGTATCCCGCTGTGAGGCACAGCAGTCCCGTTTTATCAGCGAACTGCTGGCGCAGGGCGTACGGCCGGAACAGCTGGAGAGTCTTCCCATGCAGTCCGGGCCGCTGGCTTCAGGCCATCTTTATGCGGCGGAAAGGGCGTATCGGGAAGGCTGGCGTAACTATCTGCTGCTGGATGATCGTGCGCACGCTGTACGTCAGGAAAAAACGGTGCATAACGTTAACCAGCTGCTCGACGCCTGCCGCCAGCTGCGCTGGGACGTGCTGCTGCTGGGTTGTGAACTGGAAAGAGGGCAGCCACTGTCAGCACTTCCGGCCGCGATCAGAGCCACCCAGGTCAGCCGCCCGGTAGCTTACGCCGTCCACCAGGATCGGTATGCCGATGTTATTACCCTGCTGAAAAGCACAGAGGCACAGCAGCGCGCCGCGCCGGAAGATGCGCAGCTTCAGCAGGATCTGCAATGGCAGACGCTGTGCCAGCGCGGGCGCTGGTTTGCGCTTTATCCCAGCTATTTCTATCAGGATTGCGATGAAACGGGCCAGCCGCTGGCCCACCATTTTTTCCGCAAGCTGAACACCTCAAACAGGCCGTAATCAGGCCAGGGAGTGATTGTGAAGATGATTGAATGTTATACCCCGCAGTTTGTTCTGCGCCTGCAGCAGAACACCGAAAAATGCGGTTGCGCGGGCTGCAGGCATCAGCCATTCCTGGTCAGCCGCCGCTGGCAGGCGCAGGTCCGCCACAGTGCCCGACTGGGGTGCGACCGCGCCGCGCGGGAAATTCTCTGTCATGACGATGCGTTTGTGCTGCACTGCGGGCAGACAGAACAGCGGGAAGCGACCCCGCTCGATCCGTGCCAGCAGGCGATGAATCAGGCGGCGATTACGCTGACGGTGGCCACCGATGCTGACCCCGATGTGATCCTTTATGCGGTCGGCATTCTGATCAGTAAAAGCCGACAGCATACCAGCCCGACGGAGATTGCCGCCCTCGGTGACGATCTGGTCGGGCTGCTGGCGCAGGGCGTGATGCAACAGGCTTTTGCGCAGCTTCCGGTCATTGACCGCTGGAAACTGGCAGAGCTACGGTCGTTAAGCCGCAGTGAACTGGATGCGGATCTCGACCCGCTGACCGGGATGACACTGGTGCTGAAACTTAACGAAATTAATGTGATGGCCACGGCTTACCTGCGGGACGAGTTGCAGTCGCTGGAGCAGGATCCCCGTCTGGCCATCTTTATGCAGTCGCACCGCAGCGTGTTTATCAACGTTCTGCTGTATGAGTTTTACCATTATGTTTTCCCCGGTGCGGACGGGGAGACGCGTGAGCTGCAGTACCAGCGCCTGTGTCGGCGCTACTTCAACCTGAAAATGCTCTGCGCCCTGTTTGTGCAAAACGATCTGCCGCTGGATGACGAAACGCTCTCTGCGCTGTTCGCCGCATGGCAGCGTACCCCTGAAGTCGCCGACAGTGACAATCCGCTGCTGGCCGGGATCAGCCTGCTGAGATAAGCCGCGATGACTGTGATCACTTTTGGTACCTTCGATATTTTTCATATCGGTCATCTGAATATACTGCGCCGGGCCAGTGAAATGGGCGACCGGCTGGTGGTCGGGGTATCCTCTGATCGGCTTAACTTCAGCAAAAAGCAGCGCTATCCGCTCTACACCCAGCAGCAGCGGATGGCGATTGTCGGGCAGATTAAAGGCGTGGATGCGGTGTTCCTCGAGGAGTCACTGGAGAAGAAGGCGGAGTATATCCGTCAGTTTTCGGCCCGGATTCTGGTGATGGGGGATGACTGGACGGGGCGCTTTGATCACCTGCAGGGGCTGTGTCAGGTCTGTTATCTTCCGCGTACGCCGTTGATCTCCACGACCTCCGTGATCGCTATGCTCCGCAGCCAACCTGTTTAGCGAAACAGCTGTTCGCGCAGGCTGTGCAGATAAAAGTTCTGCTGCCCGTCTGCCGGACGAGCCAGCAGCGTGATCATTTCCGCCGCCGCCCGCGCACCCGCCTGACCATCCTGAAATTCATCGCAATAGTGCTGACGAAAGGCCGCCAGTTCACTGGTTTCACACGGCTCCCGTCCGTGGCTGAGTATCGCCTCCAACTCTGCCAGCGTGCCGACGCTGTGGATATGCTGCAGGGCCGTCTGCTCTGCGCTGCGGGGGTCACTCAGTGTCTCACCGCCCGCCAGCTTTTCCCGCAGGCCCGGCCACTCCAGTAACACCGTACGCTTGCGCGCATGGATGGCATCAAAAATAAAACCGCTGTTATCCGTCAGCACCAGATCGGCAGCGTCAAGCAGGGCAAACGCCGATGCCGAGTTAACCATGTTTTTGCTGAAAAGGGTTTCCATCAGCGTCAGCGAGGCGGCTTCGGACGCACGCAACCGGGTGCCGTGGTGCAGTTTTACCAGCAGGGTACACTGCTGCTGCAGGTCGTTAAGCCGCTCAGCCCAGTGGGGAACAGAGCTGAGATCGCCAAACGTCGGTGCATACAGCACCAGGGGTTTGGTTTTATTTCGACTCAGCGCCCGGACCAGCTGGCGATCGTAACGGCGGTTGTGCCAGTCATCAAAGCGCGGATTTCCGGTGGTGACCGCGCTGCCGGCAATATTCAGCTTATCCCGGGAGTGGTTGCCGTAGCAGAGGATCAGGTCGTAAAACGTATTCCACCAGGCGTGTCCCCAACGGTCTTTCGCCAGTCCATACATTGCCCGCACGTGATACCTGGCCGTGCCGTTCAGCAGCGGTGTGTAATAAGGGCTGACCATCATGGCCAGCGGAGGCTGCATGCGCAGACGGGAGTGCAGGAGCACCGCCAGCCCCTCGTGGCGAAGCGCCCCGACCATGGCAATCATCTCGCGCACAAACGCCGCATCACAGCTATCCGCCACCACCAGCGCGCAGTGATGACCCTGCTGTTGCAGGGCGAAAATAATGTTTTTATACACATCATAATGAAAAGCGGTTTCCATATAGAAACCAATAACAGGGCGGTGGGGCATGCGGTTTACTCGGATTTAGCGGGAATAGAGGAAGTCTTGCGGATGTTGATGCAGCACGGAAGCCAGGATCTCCTGCTGACCGTTCAGCAGCAGACCATTACGCTGGTTAAGCTGCTGGCAGAGCCGGGCCTGATGTTCCAGCTGCCGCCATCCGGCGGTGGCCCGCTGGCAAAGGGCCACGGGCAGGCGGGAAAATAGCGCCTGCATGCCGCTGCCGTCCGGCATCAGGGTGAAGCCGGTCAGTGTCTCAGCCCGGCGGCGCGCGCTGGCGTGTAACAGCGAATACACCGACATCAGCTCATGGCCAATATCACGGCTGCGTTCTGTCTGGCAGGCCAGCAGGGCCTCACGCTGCTGTTTGAGCAGTAAAGTCAGCTGCTGATAGTGTCCGGCATCCTGTTGCAGGTCGCGCAGCAGGATTTTAACGCGTTCGGTCGGGCTACTCATCGGCGGTAGTAATCCATCATTGACCGGGACAGCGATCCTGCATCCAGATCCAGGGTTCCCTGACGGATAGCCGCTTTCAGCTCTGCAACGCGCTGGCTGTCCACGTCAGCCAGCGCGCGCAGCGTTTGCTGTGCCTGACTGACCGGCCCCAGCGGCGTGGAAGCGGGGGCCTGAGGGGTGTTCACGTTCGCTGCGGCAGAGGCTTTAAAGGCGGTCTGCATGGCACTGCCCGCGGCGGTGAGAGAAGAGGTAATTTTCATCGCGTGTTAATAACCTGAATAGTATTTTGAACGTCGTCTGACAGGATAAAGCGACGCACCCGGCAAAAACTTAAGCCCGGGAGGAAAAATATTTCCTCCTCAAGCGGGGCGAATGCCGGGGGGCTGGCTCACGGCTTACGGCAGGGATCCCTGCAGCATGTGAACCAGACCCTGCCCGGCGACAACGGCGCTGACAACGCGCTGGCTGCTCAGGTTTTTGACTTTAATGACGTCTCCCCTGCGGCCCTTTCTCATCGCCTCTCCCAGCATTCTGGCCTGCACACCATCCTGTTCTGCCAGCATCACCACCCGCTGATGGCGCTCCACCATCACCGGCTGCTCCAGCAGTGAGGGAGAGAGCGGTTGCAGATCGCGAATACTCTTTTTTACCGTCAGCCCGATCGCGTCATCCGGATCCGCCAGGATGCCGTCACGCAGCCCTGTGATATTTCGCTTCCTGATGGCCACATCGCTGGCGGTCAGCACTTTCCCCCGCGCCAGACGATGCTTCGCCACCAGCACGGGCAGATAGATTTCGGGCTTAACGGTGACGTTAACTTCCCAGCCGTTGGCATCTTCACAGCGAATATCATAGCGCAACCGGGATAAGTCTGGCTTTTCATGGACCGGCATAGCCACCGTCAGCGGGCGGGAGCAGCGAGTGAAGCGGCTGGCCTCCGTGGGGATAAATACATTTATTTTTGACTGATATCCCTGCCATTTATTCAGGGTGGCGGTACGGGTGATATCTGCCCCGGCGCTGGCCACCGCCTGCTGATAAATCTGCCTTCGTGCGTTTTGTCCATCGGCGGCGGCGGAAACAGCCGGAAGTGCCCAGAGCGGCAGGCAGAGGAAAAAAACTTTCCCTGCGGTCAATGTCTTTTTCATAAAAACCTCTTTAAATCAATGAATTATAAATTTGGCACGTCTTTTGCTATAGACGTGTGAATCATTGTTTAACTGAGGTTTTCACGTGGGAATAAGTTTTGATAAATCACTGGGCATACATCCTGCCGCGCTACAGCTTCGACTCTCCCGGGCTGAACTGTTGTCGGCAAATCTGGCCAATGTTGATACCCCAAACTTTCAGGCTAAAGATATTGATTTTGCCGGTGAGATGCAACGTTATCAGAGTAAAAATTCGCTTAACGGACTCCCGCTGGTGAAATATCGCGTTCCAGGTCAGCCTTCTGCGGATGGTAATACCGTGGCACTGGAGGTGGAACAGGCCGAATTTGCGAAAAACCAGCTGGATTATCAGACCAGTTTGCAATTTTTAAACTCGAAATTATTGGGCCTTAAGCAGGCCATTGAAGGGAAATAGCCATGTCATTTAACGACATCTACCGGGTGTCAGGTTCGGCCATGACAGCGCAGACCGTGCGCCTGAACACGATTGCCAGCAATCTGGCCAATGCGGAATCCCCCGCCGCCAGTGCGGAGGCGACGTACAAAGCGCGGCGCCCGGTCTTCGCCGCCATTTATCAGCGCAGCCCTCTGACGGACAGACCGGCCCTGGCCGGGGCGCGCGTACAGGTGCTGGACGTAGTGGAAACCGGTTCAGCCATCCGGCGCTATGAGCCGGGTAATCCGCTGGCCAATGCCCGGGGGGAGGTGTTCTATCCGGATATCAATACGGTCGAGGAAATGGCCGACATGATGTCAGCATCCCGCAATTTTGAAACCAACGTTGAGGTGTTAAACAGCGTGAAAAGCATGCAGCAAAGCCTGCTGAGGCTGGGGGAAGCCTGATGAGCGTCAGCAATGTAGCAAGAGAGTATCACAGCGACGACCTGACCGCCCCGAACGCGCCTGCGGGCAATGGCGGTAACGATCTGAACACCATGTTTATGAAACTGCTGGTAGCCCAGATCCAGAATCAGGATCCGTTAAACCCGACCGACGGCACGGAGTATGTCGGCCAGCTGGCGCAGATGACCCAGGTTCAGTCGATGCAGAACATGACGGGCATGATGCAGAACGCAGCCACGCTGGTCGACAACATACAGGTGCTGGCCGTCGGCAATCTGGTCGGCCAGAAAATAATGGTGCGCAGCGACAGGGTGAATCTGGATGAACAGCCGATTGAAGGCCGCCTGACGCTGGATCACCCCTCAGCGAACGTTACCGTGCATATCAAAGATGCCGCCGGTAGTGAAACGACACTGGCGCTGGGCGCGCAGGAAAAAGGGCTGGTGGACTTTACGCTGGATCCCGCGTCGCTCGGCCTGGCCAAAGGCGAGTACAGCCTTTCGGTTGTCACCGATGAGGGTGGCAGCACCGGACCCATTGAGATCGCCGGGATCGTCAACAGCGTGCGTATCGGCCCGGACGGCTCGCCGCTGCTTACCCTTCCCGGCCTCGGGGAAGTGCCCTTCTTTACTATCAGTCAGTTTGGCGGACAGTCCGCCGCGTCACCAGCGTAAGGATTTTATTGATGAGTTTTAATATTGCGACCTCCGGGTTGAATGCGATTACCCAGCAGATGAATGCAATCAGCAACAATATCGCCAACAGTGGTACCACCGGTTACAAATCCATGCGCGCTGAGTTTTCCGCCCTGTATGCCGGCAGTGCACCGCTGGGAGTCGGCGTCAGCAGCCTGTCGCAAAGCATCTCGACCGGCGGGGGCATTTCCGGCACCGGGCGGAACCTGGATCTGGCGATCAATGGCAATGGTTTCTTTGTGGTGCGCGATACCAATGGCAGTACCAGCTACACCCGTGCGGGCTATTTTGGTACTGATAATGACGGTTATCTGGTCAACAACCTCGGCAGTAAGCTGCAGGGATATCCGGTTAACGCGGAAGGAAAATTACAGAGCGGCACGGTAGGGGATCTGCAAATTAATGCCAGCGGCCTGCCGGCAAAAAGCTCCACGACGCTGGACTTTGTAGCCAATCTGGATGCCCGTGCGGAGGCTAAACCCGCCACCCCCGGCTTCGACCCGGATAACAACGATACCTTTAACAACAGCTATACCTCCCAGCTGTATGACTCTCTGGGGCGCGAACATACCCTGACCCAGTATTTTGTTAAAAACGCGGATAACCAGTGGACTGCGCACTATGTGGTGGACGGCGACAGGGCGAACGCCACCTCCTCTCCACTTGAGTTTGATACTAACGGCTTGTTGACCCAACCAACGGGACCGGTCAGCGTCACGGCTGCCGTTGCCGGGGCGGAAGATCTGAATATTCAACTCAGCTACAGCGGCACCAGCCAGTATGGTTCTGATTTCTCCGTCAGTAAAAATAAGGCCGACGGCTATAAGTCCGGTGAAAAAACGGGTCAGCAGATTGATGATGACGGCATGGTGTATGCCACCTTCAGCAACGGTCAGCGCCTGTTACAGGGGCAGATGGTGCTGGCTAACTTCACCAACCCGGACGGGCTGGCGGCCACCGATGGTACCACCTGGCAGCAGACCAATGGCTCAGGGGCTCCGCTGCTGGGGGCTCCGAAATCAGGCATGTACGGCACGATAAAATCCGCTGCGCTGGAGTCATCCAACGTTGACCTGACGGCGGAGCTGGTCGGGCTGATGTCGGCACAGCGTAATTATCAGGCCAACACCAAGGTCATCTCGACCAACGATCAGATGATGAACGCACTGTTCCAGGCGCTGTAAGCATGGACCGGCTTATTTATACCGCAGTCAGCGGCGCTAACCGCAGCCTGAATCAGCAGATGATCCACGCCAATAATCTGGCGAACGCCAGTACCGAAGGCTTTCGCGCCGATCTGGAGCGGGCCAGCAGCCAGCAGGTGGCGGGCTATGGCTATCACAGCCGCTACCAGGTGAACAGCCAGAACGGCGGCATCAATATGGCCAGCGCTGCGCTGCAGGAGACCGGCCGGGCGCTGGATATTGGTATTCGCGGAGAGGGGCTGATCGCCCTGCGCGAAGGGCGGCGAGAGGTCTACACCCGTAACGGCCATATCGACGTTGATGAGAGGGGCAATCTGACAATCAGCGGCAGACCCCTGCTGGGCGAAGCGGGGCCGATCCAGCTGCCCCCTTACTCAGAGGTGGCCATCGGTGAGGACGGTACCATCACGGTGATCCCGGAAAGTGGCGATCTGAACGCGGCAATGGATGTGGATCGCATCAGGCTGGTCGACGTTGCTGCAAACCGCCTGCGTAAAAATGACGATGGACTGCTGGTCAGTACCCGCCTGACGGAACCGCGCAGCGAAAGCGTCCGGCTCGCCAGCGAGCATCTGGAAACCAGCAATGTCTCTGCAATCAATGAAATGGTGGCAACGGTGTCTCTCAGCCGCCAGTTTGAAGCGCAGATAAAAATGATGAAAGCGGCTGAAACACTGGCACAGGCGGGCAACCGGCTGATCCGTGGCAGCTAAGACAGAAAGGAAAGGACAACGATGAATCCCGCATTATGGGTTAGTAAAACCGGGCTGGCGGCACAGGACGCCAAAATGGGAGCCATTTCTAACAATCTGGCCAATGTTAACACCACCGGTTTTAAGCGTGACCGCGTGGTATTTGAAGATCTGTTCTACCAGACCCAGCGTGCGCCCGGCGTGGCGCTGGATCAGAACAACAACACGCCCGGCGGTATTCAGTTCGGTAGCGGAGTCAGGATCCTCGGCACGGAGAAATCCTTTACCACCGGTTCGGTTCAGGTCACCTCCAAAGAGCTGGATGTGGCGATCACCGGACAGGGTTTTTTCCAGATAGAAACCGCTGATGGTGATATCGCCTATACCCGTGCCGGTAATCTGAGGATCAGCGCTGATGGCGTTCTGACTAACGCTCAGGGGCTGCCGCTGATCCCCGGTATTGAATTGCCCCAGGGCACCAAAAGTATCGGCATTGCCAGAGACGGAACGGTGACCGCGCAGGTCGGTGGCGAAAGCGAACCGGCTGAACTCGGGCAGATTACCCTGGTGAACTTTATTAATCCGGCCGGTCTGGAGGCGACGGGAGGCAACCTTTACCGTGAAACCACCGCCAGCGGCGAAGCCTTTGAAGGCGTACCGGGCGAGGAAGCCTTCGGCGAACTGGAACAGGGGGCGCTGGAAGGTTCCAACGTGCAGGTGGTGGAAGAGATGGTGGACATGATCACCGTGCAGCGCGCCTACGAGATGAACGCGAAAATGGTCTCGGCGGCGGATGACATGCTGAAGTTCCTTAATCAGCAGGTCTAACCGTACGTCCGGCGAGAAGCACGCGGTCCGCGCGGACTGCGCACTTAGCCCACTGCACTGACAGGTGAAAAAAATGAAAAAAAGCCTTCTGCTGCTGGCCGCCTCAGGGCTGTTAAGCGGCTGTGAAAGCCTGCCTTACCGGATCCAGAAAGACGATGCCGAATTTGCGCCGCCTGCCAGCCTCAGCCAGCCGGCGGCGGCGGTGCGTGGCGGCGGGCTTTATCAGGGGAGCTATAACTGGTCGCTGACCCAGGATCGCCGGGCCTATCGCGTGGGCGATATTCTGACGATTTTGTTGGATGAATCGACGCAGTCCAGTAAGCAGGCCAAAACCAACTTTGGCAAAAAGAACGATGTTGAACTGGGGGTGCCTTCCGTAGCGGGCAAGTCGCTGGATTCGCTAAGCGGTTCCGTGTCCGGCAACCGTCACTTCAACGGTAATGCTACCTCTGCCCAGCAAAACATGCTGCGCGGGTCGATCTCCGTGGCGGTTCACCAGGTGCTTTCTAACGGGGTGCTGGTCATCCGTGGTGAAAAGTGGCTGACCCTGAACCAGGGGGATGAGTATATGCGGGTATCCGGCCTGGTTCGCGCGGATGATATTGCGCGGGATAACACCATTTCCTCTCAGCGTATTGCTAACGCCCGCATCTCTTATGCCGGGCGCGGCGCCCTGAGCGATGCCAATTCTGCCGGGTGGCTGACGCGTTTCTTTAACCATCCTCTTTTCCCGATTTAAGGTTTTTTAATATGTATCGTTATTTTATCCCGCTGCTGATCGCCGGGATTGTTGCCCATATGACCCCGCTGCACGCTCAACCGTTAAGCGCGCTGGTAGACGTACAGGGGATCCGTGGTAACCAGCTGGTTGGCTACAGCCTGGTCGTGGGCCTGGATGGCTCGGGCGATCGTAATCAGGTCAAATTTACCAACCAGTCAGTCACTAATATGCTGCGTCAGTTTGGCGTACAGATGCCGGCCAAAATTGATCCGAAGGTGAAAAACGTCGCCGCCGTGGCGTTAAGCGCCACGCTGCCGCCAATGTACGCGCGCGGTCAGACCATTAACGTGACCGTCTCATCGATGGGCGATGCCAAAAGCCTGCGCGGCGGCACGCTGCTGCTGACGCAGCTGCGCGGAGCCGATGGCGAAGTCTATGCGCTGGCGCAGGGGAATGTGATGGTCGGCGGGGTGACGGCCAGCGGTGACAGCGGTGCCAGCGTGACGGTCAATACCCCGACTGTGGGCACGGTACCTAACGGCGCGACGGTGGAACGTGAGATACCCAGTGATTTCGCGGAAAGTCATGATGTTATCCTCAATCTCAAACGGCCGAGCTTTAAAACCGCAAACAATATTGTGCTGGCGCTGAATCAGCAGTTTGGTGACGGTGTCGCCCGGGCGAAAAGCGCCACGAATGTGTCGGTCAGCGCCCCGAAAGATCCCGGCGCACGGGTGGCTTTTATGTCTGCCCTGGAGGACGTGCAGGTCACTGCCGGTCATCAGCCTGCGCGCGTGGTCTTTAATGCGCGAACCGGCACGGTGGTGATGGGCGAAGGGATTGTGGTACGTGCCGCAGCGGTCTCCCACGGTTCCCTCACCGTGACCATCAGTGAAACAAAAAATGTCAGCCAGCCCGCCCCGCTTAGTGAGGGAAAAACGGCGGTGACCCCGCAAAGTGATGTCAGCATCGATCGCGGTGCAGGGCAGATGGTCATGGTGCCAGCGGGCACCAGCCTGCGCACTATTGTCAATACCATCAATAGCCTGGGCGCTTCTCCTGACGACACGATGGCCATTTTACAGGCGCTGCATGAAGCGGGCGCACTGGATGCCGAACTGGTGGTGATCTGATGATCGCGTCGGTTCATACCCCGCTGTCGCCGGGAGCGACAGACTTTAGCGGCCGGTTAACACCGCGCAATCTGGATGAGGCTGCCGGACAGTTTGAAGCCATGTTTTTACGCCAGATGCTGCAGGAGATGCGTAAAAGTGTGGATGCCCTTGCCGGCGATAACGGTCTGTTCAGCAGTCGCGAAGCCCGGACGCTGAGGGACTTCTACGACGATGCGCTGGCCCACGAGCTCGCCAGCCAGCGGACGACCGGCATTGCCGGACTGCTCATCCGGCAGCTTTCAGAAAACACCACCAGGAGATAACGATGAACTCTCTTTTTAGCATTGGTTACAGCGGGATGCGGGCGGCACAAACGCAGCTCAACGTATCTGCGCTGAACACGGCAAATCTTGCTACGCCCGGCTACACCCGCCAGCGCGTAGAGCAGATGGCCATAGGTCCGATGGGGCAGTCGCGTTTTGACAGCGGCAGTGGCGTGGCGGTCACCGGCATTCGTCGTATGGCGGATCAGTTTCTCACCGGTCAGGTCTGGCGTGCCCACACCGAAGGAAATTTTTTTGCCACTTCCCAGAGCTATCTGGGCCAGCTGGAAACCCTGATCGGCTCCGACACTTCCGGGCTGGGCGACGGACTGGACAATCTGTTCGGCGCGTTAAGCGGTGCCACGGAAAGGCCGGAAAGTCAGGCGATGCGGCAGGATGTCCTGTCCAATGCACAGATGCTGGCGACGCGTTTCAACCAGCTACAGGCATTTATCAGTAAACAGCACAGTGACATACGCAGCCAGCAGCAAAGCAGTATCGGCAGCATTAATGTGCTGAGCAGCACGATTGCGGACTACAACAAGAAAATTGCGGAGTCAGAGGCCCTGGGGGGCGATACCAGTATTTTACGCGACCAGCGGGACGAGCGGGTAAAAGAGCTCAGTGGCTTTGTGGATGTCCGTATCAATGAAACTGCGGACGGCAGTTATACGGTCGCGCTGAACAGCGGGCAGCCGTTAGTCAGCGGTAGCACGTCGGGCACACTGGTCATGAAGGAGAGCGGCGGAAACAGCAGCCTGTCGCTGGCCTTTTCCAACACCACGTTTCCGGTAGATATGGCCTGTGGTGGCGCACTGGGGGGGCTGCATCAGTATGAAAACGACACGCTGAATAAGATGGAAGCCTCGGTACAGGGCATGGCGGCTTCGCTGGCGGAGGCGTTTAATACTCAGCTGGCGGCGGGCTTTGACAGCCACGGACAGCCCGGTAAGCCGCTGTTCAGCTTCGATCTTTCAAATCCGAACGGCATGCTACAGCTGACGGATCTCGGCTGGGATGAGCTGGCCTTCTCTGCGATGCCCGATGCGGATGGGAATAACGATAACCTGAAAAAGCTGATTGGGATTGGCACGATGGCGATGGCTATCCCGGGGATGGGGACCACCACGCTGTCGAATGCCAGCGCCACGCTGATCGGGACAGTGGCCACACAGAGCCGTGACAACCAGGCGGCACTGGAGGCGGCGTCGGCGCTGTTAACCCAGGCGGAAAACGATCGCAGTAATTACAGCGGGGTGCTGGAAGACGAAGAGGCCATCAATCTTATCGTCTATACCAAAGCCTATCAGTCAAATATGAAAGTGATTTCAACCGGCGATCGTATCTTCAGCGATCTGCTGGCACTGTTCTGAACATAACAGGAGCGGGCATGCGTATCAGCAGCCAGAGTTTTTCTCACAATATCGTGCTTAATTTTAACCGCAATAACGCGCGGCTGTTTGCCGTGCAGAATAAAATCTCCTTACAAACACGCCTGCTTAAGCCGTCTGACGACTCGATAGCCAGCGCCCGGCTGGCTCAACTGCGCCGTGAACAGTCAGCGATTGGCCAGTATCAGACCAATATTCAGCGGCTTTCAGGTCATCTGGCCACCCAGGAGAGCAGCATCCGGGGCTGTGAACAGCAGCTTCTGGCGATGAAAGATAAGCTGGAAGAGTCGATGGGCGGCACGCTGTCGGCTGAAGAGATTAGCGGTTACGGTAAGGAACTGGCCTCCATGCTGGAGTCCACCATTACCCTTATCAACACCCGCGATGAAGAGGGGCGCTATCTTTTTTCGGGCACCCAAACCAGCCAGCAGCCAGTGGTATTTGATGAGAACAGCCAGCGCTGGACTTACCGGGGTAATGACGACACTGCCCGCACCCTGGTTTCCAGCGGGCAGGAAATTCAGCTGACAACGGCGCTGGCTCCGGCCTTTGGCGACGGGATGGAAACGCTCAATCTGCTGCAGGCGGTGGTGACAAAAATGCAAAATCCCGCCAGCGATCCGGCCGACTACTTTGGCGAGATGCAGGCGGCCTTTAATGCCCTCGAGCAAACCCACGGCGGCGTCGGAGCACTCTATACCGAACTGGGAGGACGGCAGAACAGTCTGACACTGCTTAAAGATATCCACGATGACAATGGGGTGGTCACCGATACGGTGATCAGCAGCCTGACGGCGCTAAATATGGCAGAAGCCACGATTGAACTGACCGGGCTCTATAACGCCACGGTGGGCGCACAGAAAAGCTACACCAAAATCCAGCAGCTTTCGCTGTTTTCACTGATTTAAGACACTGACATGATATCTGTTCATCATCACGCCGGGGCGACCTCCCCGGCAACGGTCAGCCCCGCTCCCGTCAACACGGCACTCGCTGCGCGTTCACGGGCGGCGAGTGCCGTTAACACCGGGGCGGAGGAGGGGCAGAAAGCCGGAACGGCTTTTCCAGACAGGCCGCGTATTTCCTCTGAACCGCTGCGCTACAACGTCCAGCTTAATCAGCAACTGACAGCGGTGCAGCAGGCCGGGGACTTTCTGCTGGAGACAGAAAAACAGGTGTTGCAGCTGACCCATCTGATCACCCGACGGGCGGCGGGCGGTGAGGTGGTCAGGCAGGCAGAGGCGCTGCAACAGCTGCTGGCAAAACGCGGGGAGCGCTCTGCCGGAACGGTGGATCGGCAGTTACAGCTCAGTCTGCAACATCAGCCAACGGTCACGTTCAGCCTGCAGGATGGGGCTGAACTGCTGAACAATACTCAACCGGAGCTGCTGACATTTTCGCTGGTGGGTCGCCAGCGTTCGCTGAGTGCAGCAGATCTCGACGGCAGCTCCCCACAGCAGAACCTGTTACGCCTTAACCAGGCGCTGGGTAAGTGGGGCATCTACGGTCAGCTGAGTGCAGGACAGCTGAATTTTCAGGTGAGTGAACGGCGCTGGCCTGAGGTCAGCCAGCATCTGAGCGTGCAGGGCAGCGGTGAACGTTACCCGCAAGGGCAATTTTATCCGCTCAAACTGCAGCCGGCAGCGAGCCTTGACGAAACAGTGGAGCAGGTGATCCGTACTCCGGCGAGCGCAGGCTCACTGCTGGGCCACCTTGATACGGCGCTTGAGACAGTGACCCGTCAGCGGCGGGCGCTGCAGGTCACCCGCAGCCGGGTTCAGCAGCGTATAGACAGTATGGCCACCTTCAGCAGTCTCCCCTCGGCACGCCAGGCCGCAGAGGACCTGGCAGCCCGACTGCACCAGGCGGATTTTAGCCTGGTATCCCAGGCGCTGGGCGGACAGGCCAACGTCCGTGGCCCACGGGTACGTAACGTTCTGGCCGTCTGATAACCGATCCGGGGCAGGTAAACGCCCCGGGTTTTTGCAGGATTTTTGACCGCCTTCAGTTATTTTCAGTTTTTTTTCTCAGGTGCTTAATTATTGCCGCCGGCCTGTCGCTTTTGTCTGGTACTGGAAACGGAATCACGGTGATTCCTCAAGGAGCAAAAAATCATGGCACTATCCATTTTCACCAACGCAGCATCAATGAGCTCAACCAACGCAATGAACAAAGCGACAGGCAGCCTGAATGTCGCCATGCAGCGTCTGGGTACCGGCAAGCGCATTAACACGGCGGCGGATGATGCAGCAGGTCTGCAAATCGCCACCCGTTTACAGGCGCAGTCTAACGGTATGGGCGTGGCGAAACAGAACATCTCCAAAGCAACCGCCATGATGCAGACCGCCGAAGGCGCGTTTGATGAAGTGAATAATATCCTGTATCGCATGAAAGATTTGGCGACGCAGGCAGCGGATGACACCAACAGTGATGACGACCGCGCCGCGATCACCTCTGAGTATGGTGAGCTGAACTCAGAGCTGGAAAACATTATGAGCAACACCTCCTACGGCACAGAGAAGCTGCTGTCATCCGTCAGCGGCAATGTTTCCGGCAAGCTGACCAAAGAGCTGCAGTTCCAGATTGGTGCCAGCACCGATGAAACGCTGAAGGTGAACTTCGGGGCTGATATGACCAAAGTCACTGACTCGCTGAAAACGCTGCTCTCTTCCGATCTGACCTCCGCCAGCGGCGGTAACACGGCAATTGATGAACTGAACACCGCTATCAAAGAAGTGGGTTCAATGCGTTCTTCTCTCGGGGCCAACATTAACCGTCTGGGCCATACCGGCGCGAACCTGGCCAACATGCAGGACAACACCAACGTCAACCTGGGCATTATCCGCGACGCTGACTTCGCGACAGAAGCAACCAGCATGACGCGTAACCAGATGCTGACTCAGTCAAGCCAGGCAATGCTGAAGCAGGCTAACGGCATGAGCCAGATGGTGCTGGGCATGCTGGGGTAATCCCTTCCTGATGCAAAAAAACACCGCTCATGTAGCGGTGTTTTTGTTTCCGCCTGTCGCGTAAAAATTTCCCCTTCAGCCGGAAATAAAGCTTCCATCCTTGTGTTAACTCATTAATAAATAACACTATTAAAAGTTGGCACGCAGTTTGCTATATATCTGAAGTATGGATCATAAAACAGTGTCTTCGCGCCTGTCCGCGCGCAGGCAAATGAGAGGTAATGATGAGTTGGCTGGATAGTTTTGATCCCCAGACAGTGTCTCAACAGCTGGCAATGGCCAGCATCAGCGCACAGCAGTCCCAGCTGAAAAACCAGCAGGACCGGGTCTCTGCACAGCAAAAAGCCCTGACCACGCTGAAGACCGCGCTGACCGATTTTCAGTCGGCGCTGAAAGGACTGACGGTGAGTGGCAGCAGTGGTGGCATGGTGAAAAACAGCGCCACTGCCAGCCAGGAAGGGTACGTCACGTTGAGTGCCAGCAGCAGCGCGAAAAAAGGGTTGTACAACATCAACGTGAAGGAGACGGCCAGCGCCGATCAGAAGGCGTTTGAATCCCTGCAGGATGCCGATATTGCTGCGGCCAGTGGCAACCTGCGATTAAGCGTCGGGGATAAAGAGGTAGACATCGATCTGTCGGACGTCACCACCCTGGCGGAACTGCGCGACAAAATCAACGCGGAGGGCAGTGCCTCGGGCGCAACGGCGTCGCTGGTGAAGCAGAACGGTCAGAACATTCTGATGATCAGCAGCGATAAAACCGGGGCGGCAAATGCCGTCACCCTCACCGCTGATGACGCAGCGCTTCACAACCAGCTGAACACCCAGGCGACGACGATTTCACAGGCCAAAGATGCGGTGATCACCATGGGGGAGGGGAGTATGACCTTTACCAGCAGCACTAACCGCTTTAAGGACACCATACCCGGAGTTGAGCTGACGGTGATCCGCAAAACGGCCGAGGGTGAGCCGCTGATTATTAACGTTGATAACGACGCAGCCGGCACCCGCGAACAGGCGAATACGTTTGTTGATGCGTACAACAAACTGCGCGGGCAGCTGGATGACCTGACCAAAAGTGGCAACAGTGATGGTTCAGTGGCTCGCGGCGCTCTGGCGGGGGATTCCGGCATTACCTCGCTGGAAAGCAAGCTTAACGCCCTGCTGCGCACGGAGTTTAACGGCGCGAAGCTGACGGACTTTGGCATTACGCCGGATAAAACGGGTCAGCTCAAACTGGACGGGAAAAAATTTGAAGCTGCGATGAAAGAGAAGCCGGACGCTTTTAATAGCCTGTTTGACGGCAACAGTGGCCTGCTGAAACGAATAGAGAAGGAGGCACTGGACACCTTCCTCAGCGGGACGAAAGGCACGTTAAAGCAGCGCCAGGAAAGCCTGGACAGAAAAAGTGAGCAGCTCACCCGCAAGAATTCGCAGATTCAGACGCGTTACGAAACGTCGTTCAATCGCTATGTGAAAGAGTTCACCAATATGAAAACCATCATCGCGCAAATGAACCAGACGATGGGGCAATTCTTCTAGGAACAGACAGACCATTATGTACGGAAATTCTAACGACTTTACGCGCTATCAGGAGGCGGATCTGGCGATCCGCACTGCCGCAGCCACGCCCCACCAGCTGGTGGTGATGTTATTTAACGGTCTGCTTGATGAACTGACCCGCGTCAAAGGCCATATCCAGGCTCGACGTTACGAACGTAAAGCGGACAGCATTACCCGGTGCATTGATATCCTCAATGCGCTAACCAGCGCGCTGGACTACGAGCGGGGCGGTGAGCTGACGCTGAGGCTCGCGGAGCTTTACGACTACTGCGTTTATCGTCTGTACGATGCCAGCCACCATCTGTCCGTAGAACAGATCGGCGAAGTCGAAAGCATTCTGCGCACCCTGCAGGAAGGCTGGGAAGGAATGGCGGCGTGATGGACCGGCGCATTCTTCAATTGGGGCGCGCACTGGAACAGGCCGCAGCCGATGAAAGCTGGGATGAGATCCGCCGTATTGATACCCGCATCAGCCAGCTGCTTGCGGCCATTCGCGAACAGGACCTGCAGGAGGTACTGCGGGACGAGCTGGCCCAGCTGCGCCGCAGCCATCTGCGGGTGGCAAAAGTGTGCAGTGAACAGCATGACGTCCTGCAAATGAAAATTCAGCAGTACCAGCAAAACCGGGAAAGACTGCGGGCCTACGCGCTGTTTTCCGGCAGTGATGAGGAGAGTGAATGACCGTCACGATTTTGCCCGGCACGGGCACGCCTGTGCTGACCGGTCTCTCGTTTCCCGCTATCACGCCACCGCCCGTGTCTGCTGCAGGGGATACCGTGACTGAACCGCTGCTGTTAAGCCTGTTGCCCGTCCGGGTGGCTCCGTCTACAGAACCGCCCTGTATGGATGTCGTGCAGCAGGACAGCACTGAGCGGCCGACAGCAGAAAATGATCCACAGCTGCTGATGGCGATGCTGTTAGCGGCACCGGTCAGTCTGCCACCGGCCGGTACGCTCTCTCCGGCCCCTGTACCGCGTGGGGAAGAGGCCACAGTGGTTGCGCAAAACAGGGCACCGACAGAAGCGGCCGGTCTGCTCAGAACTCACCTGCTGGCAACGGGGGGGGCTCCAGGGGGAGCCCCCGGACCACTGCAGCCGCAATGCAGCGAAGAGGGCCAGCCGCCGCCCGCCCGGCTGCCGCTGGCAGGCGGACAGGACGTGCTGGCAAAACCGGTCCCCCCCGGCGCGGGGCGACCAGACCCGACGGCCAGACCGGAGCGGCAGAATCTGCACCTCCCGCAGGCGGCCGAAGGATCGGTGTTCCATCCTGCACCGGCGCTGGCCCAGGCCTTAATGAAAAGTGAGGCCGCCGCCGGGAAATTACCGGCCATCGTGCTGCCTGACGCACCCGCGCAGCAGGCGGAGGCGCTGCAGAAAGCGCTGGCCGGGCGACTGACGCTGCAGATCGAACGGCACGAGCAAAAAGCCACCATCCGTCTCGACCCACCCCATCTGGGGAAGGTCGATATTTCGATTCATTTTGAGTCGGGAAAACTTCAGGTTCAGATTCAGGCGGCAACGCCTGAAGTCACACGCTTGCTGCAGCAGGTCAGCAATGAGATGCGCGCCAGCCTCAGTGAGCAGAACAACGTTCAGGTGAACGTTCAGGTGTCGACCCAGAGCGGCGACAGCCGCCAGCAACCGCGACACCGTCCGCAGCCGGAAACGGCAATAGCAAATAATAACGAAGAGGTGACCGCGCAGCAGCGCGGCACCGACGGCACAATACTGACCATGGTGTAATAATGAATATGAAGACCTTATTACTGAATTTTATTCTGATGCTGGTGACCGCAGCGGTGACATCGTTACTGGTATTAGTGGGTTCTCAATATCTGAATAAATCGGACAGCGAAAGTGCTGCCGGGACTTTTTTTTCGACATCCACTTCGGAAGAAAAGAAAAACCTGCAATTTGTTGAGATTAAAAATCTGGTGATCACGCTGAAAAGCAATACGGTCAAAGAGCGTTATTTGCTGCTTGACCTGGCGCTGACCACGCACGATGAAACCCAGTCTCAGCGGGCAGAAAATCTGCTGCCGAAAATTAAAGGAATTGCGGTAGATGTGCTGACTTCAATGGAGTACAGCGAAGTGCGCAGTATGTCAGTGATGGAACTGCGGGCCCTGATGATGGAGCGCTATCAGTCTGCCTTCCATAATATTAGTGTCACTATCCCTTTTGACGATGTGACCATTTCTAAAATGGTCTTCCAGTGATGTTTCGCCATGAGCACTTTTACTGATATTACGGCGCTGTCGCCCGTTGAGGAGAGCCGCTTTATGCAGCAGTGGCTGCCCCTGGTGAAAAAAGTGGTGCGCCAGCTCACACCGCAGGCTGACGGCGTGATGGGGCGCGATGACATTGAACAGGTAGCGCTGATGGGATTGCTGGAGTCGCTGCGGCGCTATGGCAAACCTGACGATCGGTTTGCAAGCTATGCCATGCAGCGTGTGCGCGGGGCCGTACTGGATCAGTTTCGCCAGCACGACTGGCGGCCGCGCACCCTGCGGCAGAAGAACCACAAAATCAACGATGCTGTCCGCGAAATGGCCCGCCGCCTGGGGCGTGAGCCGACCGAAGAGGAGGCCTGCCAGCAGTTGGGTCTGCGTCATGACGAGTGGCAGGAGTACCTGCTGCTGGATGCCGCCTGTGCAATGGAGAGCCTCGATGTCCTGCTTGCCGTTGATGGCGGGGGACACAATATGGCCCTCGCCGGACGCGACCTGGAAGAGGAAGTGGATATTCAGCGTACGCTGGCGCGTGCCATCAACAGCCTGGATGAACGTGAACGCATCATTCTTAATCTGTATTACCAGCAGGGCATCAGCCTGAAAGAAATTGCCCTGGTACTGGAATTAACAGAAGCGCGAGTCTGCCAGCTGAATAAGAAGATCAGCGAAAAAATTAAAGTCTTTTTTTAAACGGAAAGAAAATGCAGAAACTTATTGGATTAATCGTTGTGCTCGGCTGCGTGGTCGGCGGATATATGATGTCTGGCGGCCATATTGCGTCTTTCTGGCAGCCGGGGGAGCTGGTTATTATTCTTGGTGCCGGCGCGGGGGCAATGATTATTGCCAACCCTAAGCATGTGTTAAAAGCCATGTGGTTACAGAGTAAAGCGGCCGTCAGTAAAGATGAACAGAATGCCGAATTTCAGCGTCAGTTACTGATGCTGATGTATGAGCTGCTGGAGCTGGTTCAGGACGGCGGTCTGAAGGCGCTGGATGAACATATTGATATCCCGGAAAATAGCGGGCTGTTTCAAAAATATCCGCTGATCTTAAAAGATAAAGGCTTTATCACCTTTATTTCGGACAATTTCCGTCTGATGGCGATGGGGAAAATTAACGAGCATGAAATGGAGGGACTGCTCGAAGCGGAAATAGAAGCGGTGGAAGAAGAGCTACTGGTCCCTTCCCGGTCGCTGCAGCGTACGGCGGAAGCGATGCCTGGATTTGGCATTTGTGCGGCGGTACTGGGGATTATTATCACCATGCAATCGATAGACGGCTCCATTGCCCTGATTGGGCTGAAAGTGGCGGCGGCGCTGATCGGGACGTTTCTCGGGGTGTTTCTCTGCTACTGCCTGATGGATCCGCTGGCTAATGCGATGGAACAGTGTATGCGCAAACGGATGACCGTTTTTTTCTGTATCCGTACCGTTCTGGTCAGCCATGTGGCGGGTAAGCCGACGCTGCTGGCGGTGGATGCAGGCAGGAAGCTGCTGTCGCTGGAGTCTAAGCCGACGTTTGCCACCCTGGATGGCTGGGTGAACGCCGTGACCGAGAGCGTGGAATGAAGAAGAGCACGCATACCACCATTATAAAACGCGGCGGTAAAAAGGCTCATCATGGTGTGCATACCGGGGCATGGAAAGTGGCCTTCGCGGACTTTACCCTGGCGATGATGGCGCTGTTTATGGTGCTGTGGATCGTGGGCTCGGTATCGAAAGAGGAACGTGAGGAGATCGTAGCTCACCTCAACGGGACGTCGATTTTTCAGGGAACCCTGTTCAGCCCGGTGAGCGATCCGGCGATCCCCGGTCCTGCACCGGTCTTTCGCGAGATGCCGGCAGAGAGCGATCCGGAGGAGGGGGAGGTCACGTCGCCCTCACCGCCGGAGACGCTGGAAAACGTGCTGTCACGCTCCGATCGGGAGCTGGATGCGCTGAGCGAGGCGATTACCCGCATCACGGCAGACTTAAACGCGCAGGGAAATCTCTCGCTGGAAAAAGTGCCCCAGGGGCTGCGCATCCTGCTGCAGGACGACGACGATCGGGTGATGTTCCCACGCGGTAGCGCGCAGATGACGCCGTTTTTTTCACGCCTGCTGGGCGAGCTGGCACCGGTCTTTAACCGCATTGATAACCAGGTGGTGATCAACGGCCATACCGATGCCGCGCACTATCGCCAAAGTGCGGGCTATAACAATTGGAATTTATCCGGCGATCGCGCCCTGGCAGCCAGAACCGTACTGGAAAACGGCGGACTGGACGTTCAGCGCATCATCCAGGTCAGTGCCATGGCCGACAGGATGTTACTCGACCCGGCCAATCCGCTGTCTGCCCGTAACCGGCGCATTGAAATTATGGTCCTGACCCAGGCGGCATCAGACACGTTGTACCAGTTTTACGGGCGGCACGGCGTGAAGGTCATCAAGCCGATTATTGACCGCCTTGACTCACCCTTAGTGCCTTGAGCCAGCGTTTTTTTTGGCTTCCCCGGCGGTGTTCTGCCGCCGGTTTTTTTCTTTTCAGGTTTTTGAAGCGATCGCTGCCTTCGTCTGTTGCCAGTCGGCGTAAACAGGGGGATCATGGCGTATTGTGCGTTTTTGTTGAGTTAGCAACATGTTGATCAGTACCGATGCGGCAAGGACCTTCAATACGGATAGCCGCCTGGCCTGTACGCTGGCCGCCGTTGCCGGGGCGCTGAATACGGCAGCCTTTGAAAGTGTCGGTTTTTTTTCGGCCAATATGACGGGCAATATCTCTTCGCTCTCGGACCATCTGGCTAAGGCCAATCTGACGGCAGGCATTTTCTTTCTGGCCATTGTTTTGCTGTTTATTGCCGGCTCGGCGCTGTCCACCCTGATTATTAATGCGGGTCGCAGAAGAGCCATCAGCACGATTTATGCCGTGAATATATTTATAGAGGGGCTGGCGCTGGTGGTGCTGGGCGCGGTGGCAAGCTGGCTGCCGCTGGCGTCGCCGGGGGCTCTGCTGATCCTCAGTCTGAGCTTTCTGATGGGGCTGCAAAATGCGGTAGTCACCCGGATCTCCAATGCGCGGGTCAGAACCACCCATGTCTCCGGTACGGCAACCGATATTGGCATTGAGCTGGCCATGCTGTTTGACGTGCTGCGCCGTAAAGAGTCGCCGCAAAATGCCCCGCAGTATCTGGAACGCCTGCGGTTGCACTTTTATACCATCCTGGCGTTTTTACTGGGCGGTGTGGCGGGGATCTGGCTGTATCACTGGCTGGGATATCTGTTTCTGATGGTTGTTGGCGCGGGGCTGCTCACGCTGGCGCTCAATACCATGTTCAGCAAACGCATCGTGATGCCCTGAGTCAGTTAAAATGGCGGCACCCTTAACGGGATTTATGCTGTAGTTTAAGCAGCAGAATAATCATAACGGCAGAGGAGCCAGCCATGAATAAAAAAATAATCGGGTGCCTGATGCTGGCGCTGCTGACCGGATGCACCGCATCCGTGGGGAACAATTTCGATGATGCTCAGCTGGCCAGTATCCATCATGATGTCACCACAAAGCAGGATCTGATCGCGCTGTTTGGTGAGCCTTCTTCAGACACGCCCTTTCCGCAGGGGCAGTCGATACTGATGTGGACGTGGAGCCAGGCGAAAACCGGCAGTACCACCGAAGGCAGAACCCTGACGGTTCGCCTGCAAAACGATAAAGTCAAAACCTGGACGGTGAGTAAAACCTGAGAAGGGCGCGGGGAACCCCTTTCTCCGCGCCGGTAGCCCGAATTACCCCTCCAGTAACGACATAATCATCTGCGGCGTCATTGTCATCACTTTCGACATCAGCGATGCGCTCGATTGCTGCAGGATCTGCGCGCGGGTCAGCGCGGAAACCTCGGCGGCATAATCGGCATCCTCAATGCGTGAACGTGAGGTGGCGAGATGGGTGGTGGTGGTGGCCTGCACGTTCTGTACCGACATCAGGCGGTTAGCGGCGGCCCCGAGCAGCGATCGCTGGCTGTCCACGCGACTGATAGCGCGGTCCAGGGTGGCCAGCGGATCGTCCGGGTTACGCAGGCGGATCTCCGCCCCGACCTCCGCAATGCTCATCTGGGTATTGTTGGTGGAGGCATCCGTGACGGCGGCCAGGGTGGTAGCGAAGTAAATCTGGACGTCACCCACGCCCTGTAGGGTTTTCAGCAGCAGCGTATTGCTGCCGTCATCCTGACTAACCAACGTGGCCGTTTTATCGACAGTCGCGCCGTGCACGTCCATATAATAGTTACCGCTGGCGTCCAGGCGCAGCACATCGCTGAATGTGTTGCCACTGGCATCACTGTAGCGGGTTTCCACATTGGCCGGGTCGAGGGTCACGATGGAGGTTCCCGTGACGGTCGATACGGCCGTAAAGCTGTTCTGGCTGGTGCTGCTGCTGGCCGTCACGCTGACGGTGTTGTTCGTCCCGTCACTGCTGGCGCTGACACTGGCATTGTAATACTGATAGTTACCGCTGCCATCCGCTACTTCCATCAGGTATTGCCCCCCGGACTGGACCAGACGGGCATCACTGCCTGCGACGGGACTGCCGCTGGCATCGGTAAAGATCACCGTCGCCGCGCTGATATCGATGGCCGGTGTCTGCGTGACCTGGGCCGGCAGGGGGGAAAAATCGGTGTCCGGCTGACCGGTGGCCTGAGTTATCTGCGCCGTGACATTCCCGCTGGTGCTAAAGCGGATCCCGGCAGCGTAATAGACATCGTTCTGCTCAATATAATACTGACCGTTACTTTCCGTGAGAGTGGGCGGCGGGCTGGTGGCCAGGGCGTTGCCGCTGTCGTCCAGGAAGTTAACCGACGGCAGCGGGCGGGCGGCAACGTCATTCACGGCGCTGAAGAGGGGCGTCATGCTGGTGGTGCCGACAGTCACTGTGCCGCTGGCCGTCGCGGTTGTCCAGGTGGCGGCGTAGGAGGCCGGATAAAAAGCCGCCGTGCCGTCAGCAGCCGTTCCCTGTATGTAGAGCTGATTGCTGACGTTGCTTCTGACCAGCTGCGGTGAGGTCAGTGTTCCGTTGGTGGAATAGCTGACCGACACAGCCCCGCTGTTCAGCGCAATATTATTGGCAATGCCAGTGAGGGTATTGACCGGTGAGACCGCCCCGCTGATACCGCGAATAATCAGGTCTTTTAACCCGAGTTGTTCAACGCTGAACCCGCGCGTTAAGTCGAGGTCGATTTTATTATTATCGTACGCCCCTACCTGTAAGCCCACTTTTCCCGCGCTACCGTTCAACAGGCTGATGCCGTTAAAGCTGGCGCTGCTGTTCAGCCGGTCTATCTCTTTCAGGTTGAGATTAATCTCGGCCTGAATCGCATCACTGTCGGTCTGAGAATAGGTTTCACTCACCCCCTGAACGGTCAGTTCGCGGATGCGCTGTAAACGATCGTTAATTTCACTCAGTGCGCCTTCAGCGGTTTCAGCAAGTGACAGGCCGTCGGCAGCGTTACGCTGCGCCTGGGCGAGGCCTTTCTGCTGGCTGGTCAGGCGGTTAGCAATTGCCTGTCCCGCCGAGTCGTCGCGGGCGCTGTTGATGCGCATCCCGGAGGAGAGGCGACGGATAGACTCATCAAGGGCAGAGCTGGTTTTCAGAGAATGCTGCTGCACGACAAGCGCTGACATATTGGTTTTTAGACTTAGCATGATCCTGCCCGACCCTCATTTTTCCTGATAACGGTTATCGGCATCGGATCAAAAAGTTTTACGGGAAATTTTGCTTAAGGAAGGAAACGGGACTGAGAGAGAGGGGCTGGAGCGGCCAACGGGAATCGAACCCGTGTCATCAGCTTGGGAAGCTGAGGTAATACCATTATACGATGGCCGCAGAGCGGAAAGGATATTAGCACAACTCTGACAGGAAATGTTGAGTCATATCAAAGATAATCCGCACATCTCATCCTTTGCCTTGCTGATCGTTAAATTGAAACGCCAGCTGACATTCTCTTTGATTGATGTTGATCTTGAGATCGCACGTCGGGCTGGCCCGATCCAGATAGCGCATCAGCTCGGTAATCTGGTCGGCGCTGAAAGAGTTTGTGCGGTAATGCGTCATTTCATAGCGCCACAGCAGCTCGAACTCAACCTGCCCAAGTCGTTGTGCGAGATACTGACAAAGCCCAGGCCCCAGCACTTCCACGCGCTTATTGTAGATAGTCCGAAGGATCTTAATCAGTGAGCCGGTTTCATTAGGCGTTTGGCCAAAAACCAGTTCCAGACGCCGGTCGTTCAGATCGTCCAGATAGTTGTCCGGGCTGATCACCTGACGTTTGTTAACGTCATAGAGGATCGCATCCCACGTCATCAGCGTTGTTTTGAACAGGCTGTTCGCATTTTCCAGCGGGATCAGATTTTCTCTAAAAGCCCAGGTGTCGGACAGGCACCAGATATCAAAGTCCATCGCGTGATAGCGAAAACGGATGCCACCAAAACGGGTCAGTGCTGGCTGGGAAACCCCCAGGGCAGAGAGAAGCTGTAATAAGTTCTCGTGGTTGCTGTCGACCACGATATCAATATCAGAAGTAAATCCTTTGCGACCAAAAAGCCCGATATCGCGGATCATCCCGCCGAAAATCCATGCGCGGCTGTGCGCTGCCAGCGCGTCGATTAACACCCTGGCAGCCTGACCTTCACTGCGACAAAGGAAAAAGCGTTCGATACGGCGTTTAAGATGCTTCTGGCTTTTGACCACATTCGTATTCATAGAGCGATTTTAACTCATCATGAAGGTCCATCAAATAGCTGTCCGTCATCCCTGCCACCGCATCGGTGAGCAGCTGTGCTTCTTTGTACAGCCGGGGCAGGGGGTTATGGGGATCTTCAAAAATACGCCGGTAATTTTCTGAGATGCGCCCATAAGCGTAACGGCCAAAAGGGGTGTCTGAGCGATACGTAGGCAGTGGGGTAAAGCCGGCTTCGCACTGGGCACGCTTATTATCTTCTTTTTTTTCTGTCGGTGTTTTATGCCCGTGAATGCCGAGCCACAGCATATCCATCAGTCCCTGAATATAGTTCGAACCCTTCAGCTCCAGTTCCAGAACGGAACGATGCCGATAGCCCCGCGTTCTGTCGAACTCTTTCAGCGCTTCACATAGCTGATGGCCCCGGCTGACCCTCATTAAGTCCTCAAAGGTACAACAAGGCTGCATCAGCACGTGGTGATAATCCCGGAAAGCGTCAACGGTCGCATTGATCAGGGTACTGACGGCATAGACCCGGAACATTTGCATACTCATATCGTTAAGCTCAGCGGGAGAGAGCCCATTGGTATGGGTGTCCCATTGGCGATTTTTTAATTCCGTCTGGCTAATCAGCGCGTCGATAACCTCATCACCGTTATGCCAGCACTGAAGAAAGCTGATGAGATCGTGATAGGAGGCAAGTCCTTTCTTGACGGTATCTTCAGCATCCAGCACGGAATAGGCGATATCGTCACAGGCCTCCATCAGGTAGGTCAGTGGATGACGCACCCCTTCTTTTAGCCCGGTTTTTTCCCAGACCTCTTCAACCACCTTGGCTTCAGAATAAAAAAAGCCGTGTTTTTTCCACGGGGTTTGATTCGTGGTGTAGGAGGAACGGGGGTATTTGATCAGGGCAGCCAGCGTTGCGTAGGTCAGATTCAGTCCGAACTGATCGTTGAGGATCTGTAGTTTTGTCACCAGACGAAAGGTTTGTGAGTTGCCGTCAAAATGAAAGAAATCGTTGTAGAAGGCATCTTGCTTGTTGACCAGTGGAGCAAGGTGGCGGATAAACCAGGTCCGCATTGCGGCCTCACCCTGATGACCATAGGGCGGATTGCCTAAGTCATGGGCTAAACCGATAGCTGCCAGAAGGGCCGGAATATCGCGCTCGACGCAGATATTATCCAGGGGACCAAAAATTTCCTCTTTCAGATCAAATGCCAGCCGCATACCTATGCCACGGGCAAAATTGGCTACTTCGTGTGAATGGGTTAAGCGAGTCCGTATGCTGTCATTGCGGTCAAGGGGAAATACCTGGGTTTTGTCGGCCAGGCGGCGCGTGGGGGCAGAAAAGAGCAGGCGATCATAGTCACGCTCGATCTCCTGGCGTCCCTGGCGAGTCGAATGACGCGCGGAATCGGTCTCAGGCGGGGTGATCTTTTCTTTATCTTTACGGCGGGCACTACAGAGGAGCTGTTGCCATTGCATCATCGTATCCTTGATATTTGCAAAAAAGTAACGCTACCAAATTTCAGTTAGGCAATCTATTTCTTTGGCTTAAAGGAATAATTATCGGAATAAGGGTCGCATTTATTTCGTATTCTGCGAGGTTTATATTCGTAAAACAGCCATAAAAAAACCGACGCAGGGGTCGGTTACGTTTTGCCGGGGCTGAAGCATTATGCCATCAGGTTAGCGGGGGCCTCATCCATTGAGCGCTAGAACCAGAGGTAGGTAGCCAGACAGTATGCCAGGGTTATTGACAGCAGAATCAGCTCTGCGGGTTTAATCAGGTACATAGTAGGTCCGAACGGTTCAGGATGAATGCTACTTACATCGGTCCTTTTGCCTGAAACTTTAGGCAGGTCACCACCTATGTCACTAAAGCCCCTGACCGCAGGCCAGATTCTGTTTGCGTCGGTCTTTGTCCTGATACATGGCGGCATCGGCATCCCGCACCGCACTGTCCGGCGTACTCAGGGCCGGGTCCACGCTGACCAGGCCAATGCTGGCACCGGCATACTCTATTTTCGCGGCAGAAAGCTGATAACTACCGCTCAGGATCGCCGAGATACGCTGCTTCAGCGTGGCGGCAGCGGTGTCATCCTGCGAGGCAACAGCCGTGGCAAGGATAAATTCGTCGCCGCCCAGACGCCCCAGCACGTCGTCATGCCGGGTCACTTCTTTCAGCCGCCGGCCGATAGCCCGCAGGAATTCATCCCCGGTCTGGTGGCCGTAGCGGTCATTAATTCCCTTAAACCCGTCCAGGTCGATAAACGCGACCAGCAGGTGATGGGTGTCATTGCGCGCATGGCTAAACAGCGCGGGCAGACGGGCAAACACCGCGCGGCGATTAGGCAGCCCGGTGAGTTCGTCGGTGAAGCTGGCTGCGGTCAGCGTGGCGTTGGCGTCCTGCAACTCTTCCAGCAGCTGCTCTTTGCGAAGATACTGTGAAATAAGCTCGGCAAACAGCTGAAGAACCTGCTCGCCGCGCTGAGACAGTGGCTGCCTGCGGGCGCTGGCCGCGCACAGCGTTCCGAACAGTGTGCCGTCGCCCATAACAACCGGGGTACTGACGTACGTGGTGATCCCCAGCGCTCTGGCCGCGTCAGAATCCCCCCAGATATCAGGCACCTCACAGGTGTAACGCCGTCCCTCATCCAGGGCGCGTTTACACAGCGTATCCTGCCACGGTACCGTCAGTCCTTCAGGGATCTGCATTTTTCTGCTGTTACGCGCATACAGGATATGCTGTTCGTTACCCTCTTCGTCGATCCGCGTGAGATAGGTGGACTCCATCTCGGTCACCAGCTCCAGCATTTCCAGCAGCTGACGCACAAATCCTTCGAGGGTTTTTTCCGATCCCAGCGCGGTCGAGATGCGCTCAATCAAATTTTCCTTCATAGGTCAGAGTTCCCGGGTCGTAAAGTGGAGGATAAATCGTGCAAAGGCTGTCATGTCAGAGAGCGCTAACGCGTTGTTATTATTTTTTATCGGTGTGATTCGTGGGGCGCATTCCCCTCTGTACCGCGTTGCTGATTCTATCACCGGTGGGCAGAGGAAAACATTGAGAAACCGGGCAAAAAGAAAAGAGTTTGCCATAAATCTGTCCTGGCAGATAACAGCCTGCTGCAAAAGCTTAGCGGATTATCTTACATCCCCTGATGCCGTCTTTCAGGTATCAATAGCGCTTATTATAAAGGCACTAAAAAGGAGGGGCTGTGCTGAAGGCAACATCATTATTAACCGGAGCAGCGGCGCTACCGCAGGCGTGGCAGTCGGTCATCCTCAGTCGGATCGGACAGGCGAATGTGAAGCTGATCCGCATGGGGAAAGAGGGGATACCTGAGGAAGTGCATGAGCATTTTGCCGAGTTGCTGGTGGTGATCGAGGGGCAGATGACGCTGGAAATAGACAGGCAGGCCGTGGTGCTGAAAAGCGGGGACTATGTTGTGATACCGCCGGGCAGCCCGCATCGGGTGCTGCCCGGCAGCAGCGGAACGCTGCTGCTGGTTGATGCTGAAGCGCCGTTACCAGGCCAGTAACTTACCGCTGTAATCAATATAGTGATGGCCGCCCTTACCGCGCCATGCTTCCAGCTGGTCGGCAATGCCGCCCGCGCTCTGTGCCACCGTCAGGGGGGCGCTTTTGCCGCCCATATCGGTCTGGACCCAGCCGGGGTGTACGCAGAGCAGCGTTTTATCCTGGGCTTCGGGCTGCACCGACAGGCCGCGTGCCAGCATATTCAGTGCCCCTTTACTGGCGGCATACAGCGGGTAGGTGGCATCCGGGTTTTCATTCAGGCTGGCCAGCTGCGAGGTCATCAGCGCCAGGATGCCGCTGCGTGGCTTAACCAGTGGCAACAGTATTTCCGCGCAGCGCACCGGCGAAAAAGTGTTGGTTTGAAACAGTGCCAGCATTTCGTCGTCGCTGGTGCGCGACAGCGTCTGGTGATCCGGGCCATAAACGCCCGCATTAATAAAAATCACGTCAAACTGCTGGTCTGCCAGTTCGCCCTTCAGCGCATCGCGCTGTTCCGGCAGGTTAATGTCCAGCGTCAGCCAGCGGAGAGCGGCGGTGCTGGCGGGGATCTCGTTACGCGTGGTCGCGGTCACGTGCCAGCCGCGATCGGCCAGAGTGGTTGCCAGTCCTGAACCGATGCCGCGTGAAGCGCCAATAATTAAAGCCTGTGGAGATGTCATGATGGGGTCTGCCTTATGTCAGCGGGGGTCAGTAGGATGATCTTACGCAAAAGCATAGCAAAAAGAGGGCACCGCGCCCGATCGCCCGGTGCCTGATGGGGAGAGGAGGGAGGATCTCTCCCTCCACTCTGAGGGTTATCGGCCTGCCCACCACAGCCTGAGCTTCATGCCCCAGCCGCTGGTAAAGCCGGTGGTGGTGCTCACCACCCGGCCTTTATCAATGATCACCAGGGTTGGCGTGACGTTCACCTGCCAGTGAGCCGACAGGCGGCCTTCCGGGTCGTTAACCAGCGGCATCTGATACTGCTTCACCTGCAAATATCGCTGGACGTTTTCATCATCCCCGGAGCGGAGCGCAATGCCGATCACGTTGCTGCCGTCCTGCGCCATCCCGGCCACTACCGGCGTGGTAAAGCGGCAGATACCGCACCAGCTGGCCCAGAAATAGACCAGCAAAGGGCGATCCTGACTCAGAGTGTTCAGCGTAACCTCCTGCCCGTCAAGGGTATGGAGTGGCTGATCAGCAAAGGCCAGCGGGGCCTGTGGCGCGCGCCACTGGTCCATCACCCACATCAGCCCGGCCATCAGCAGCGCCAGCAGCAGCAGATCGCGCGTCCAGCGCTTCATACGGCTCATGGCGTCTGCGCCAGCTGCTGTTTCACCAGACTTTCCAGCTGCTCATAGGAGACCGCACCGGGCAGCAGGCGGTTGCCAATCAGCGTGGCCGGTGTACCCTCAATGCCCAGGTGCTGCGCCAGTTTAAGATTGGTGTTGACTGTCTCCAGGCTCTGCCTGTCCGGCTGCGCCAGAGTGATGTTCAGCTTCTGTTCCGCTGCTTTGATGCTGGCGTCGTCGTGGTAGCCTTTTTTCGCCATCAGCCGCTGATGGAGTGCCAGCCAGCGATCCGGCTGCTGCCGCCACAGCGTCAGTACCTCACGGGCGGCGGTCAGCGAGCTTTCCGAACGGTACGGCAGGGGTTTAATCACCACGGCAACGTCCGGGTACTGTTGCACAAGCTTTTCCAGCAGCCCATCGAACTGCTTACAGTACGGGCAGTTGTAATCAGTGAACGCCACCAGCGTCAGCTTCGCGTCTTTTGCCCCCAGGCGGGGCGAACCGGCATCTTCATACAGTGCGGCGCGGTTCTGTGCGATCACCTGGCCGGTGACGTCGGCCTGCTGTTTCTGCGCCTGCTTATCGTAAGCATCGGCGGCTTCCGCCAGGATCTGCGGATTTTGCACCAGCGTTTCGCGGATCATCTGCTGAATACGCGCCTCCTGTTCCGGGGTGAAGGGCGCGGCGGCCCACAGCGGGGTGGCAACCAGTAGCAGAGCGATCAGGGATTTTTTCATTGTTCAGTTCCTTTGGCATCATTCAGGGTTTTCAGCAGGGTAGTCCGGTCAAGCAGCGGCGAGAGCACCACGCCCCGGGGAGCACCCGGTCCATAAATTTGATTAAACGGCACGGCCACGCTGCCGCGCTGTTGCAGAAAATGGGTGATGGTTTCGGAAGGCCGGCTCCAGTCACCGCGCAGGGGCACCACATCGTCAGCCAGCAGCGCCTGCTGCACATCTTCCCGCAGCAGTACGTTGTATTTGTTGGCTTTACAGGTCACACACCAGTCGGCAGTAACGTCGATAAATACCCGCTTATTGGCGTCCAGCGCCTGGCGGATGGCCTGTTCTGACAAGGGTTGCCAGTTAACGCGATCCTGCAACGCCCTTTTACCCGGAGTGTTACTCAGGACACCGGTCAGCAGTACGCCGCCCGCACACACCAGCAGGAGTGCGGTGACCATCGCTGCGAGTTTGATACCACACTGTTTTACCAGGCTGGCCAGCAGTATCAGCGCGATAACGGCAGCCACAGTCAGCGCGGCGGTAGCACCAATATGACTGACCAGCAGGCTAACCAGCCAGAAACAGGAGGCCAGCATCAGTAAGCCCAGCAGGATGCGCAGCACGTTCATCCAGCGGCCGGGGCGCGGTAACTTCAGTGCCAGTGCGGGCCAGGCTGCGATCAGCAGCCAGGGCAGGCTCATGCCAGTGCCAAGCGCAACAAACATCACCCACAGCAGCGGCAGCGGGGCTGCCAGCGCAAAGGCCACCGCCGTGCCAAGAAGCGGGGCAGAGCAGGGCGTGGCCAGCAGAGTGGCAAATGCGCCCTGCCAGAAATGTCCACTCAGTCCGTGCCCTGACCGGGTGGCCAGTCGGGTATTGAACGCGGAGGGCAGACGCAGGTGGAACAGGCCGAACAGGCTGGCGCTGAACAGCAGCGTCACCAGCACCATAAAGCCGATAAACCACGGGTTCTGGAACTGGATGCCCCAGCCGAGGGCGCGATCCGTCAGGCGCAGCGCCGTCATCAGCAGCGCCAGCGCCATGAATGAGGCGACAATGCCGGCGCTGGAGGCGAGGAACTGTAGCCGCACGCTGCGGCGGTCGCGCTGAGTGGCGGTGATAATACTGCCCAGCTTCATGCCCAGTACCGGCAGCACACAGGGCATCAGGTTGAGAATAAAGCCCCCGGCCAGCGCCATCAGCAGCATCTGCCACAGCGGCAGGGTTGCCGCAGGTGGCGTTGTACTGGTTTCCACCGGCAGGCTGACTTGCTGCGCCAGACCGCCGTCCGCCAGCACCAGCGACAGGATTTTACCCCTGAGGTCCGGCGCGCTGTCGCCCCACTCATCGCTGACCGGCACGCGGGCGACCAGCTGAGATCCGTTCAGGGTAAAACGTGGTTCGCCGAAACTGCTGCCGGCAAGCCCGTCAAGGAACAGCGCCGGCTGCTGCCAGCCATTCTGACGGTCGGCCACAATCTGCAGTTCACCCTGCCGGTAACCGGCGGTAATACGATCCGTCAGGCCGTGTTCAATCGGCACTGTGCCCATGGCCCGGGCATAGTCATGGTCGAATGCCGGGTCTGCGGATGCAGACATCTTCAGGCTGAACGGGTAATCCGTGAGGATGCAGACGTGACTGCAGGTCGATAGTGTCAGCGTCCCGGCAAGGTAAGCGGGGGCCGGGGCAGGCAGTTCAATCGGCAGGGATACCTGCTGATGATAGCCCTGAGTGCTGATCCCGGCGACGTTAAAGCGTTGTGGAACCGGCCAGAACCAGTGTGCTCCGGTGATGCCGTCCTGCCAGCGAATGGCGGGAGCGATGCCCCCTTCGCCCGGCGAACGCCAGTAGGTTTTCCAGCCGTCCTGCAGGCGAATATCCAGCAGCAGTCGTGTGCGGTCGGGCTGTGAGGCATCGGTACGCAGGCGCACCTCCGCGTGACTGTTTTGAGGGTTTTGCAGCCAGCCGCTGTCGGCCGCCTGAAGCGCAGGCAGCCAGAACAGCAGCAGGAAGACAAGGCCCCTGATAAGCGTAAACATGGTATTTCTCCGTAAATGAAAAAGTCAGAACCGGGGGAAGCGGTCTGTCATTCGCGGAAATTGCAGTTGATCAGATGGATGCGTAACAGCGGTGCGCGACGGGCACGTACCGGGGGAAACCTGAATGGCAGCGTGCACAGCAGCGCTAATACCGCCAGCAGGAGACTGGGCGCAGGAACGGCACCGTCGAACAGCAGGGGAGGGACCACCAGCAGGGTTTTGGCGCTTACCTCACAGGGGGTCAGCGGGGCGCTTTCATCGCTGTCCGGGGAGATAACGCTGAGACTGGCCGTCACGGATGGCGGGGACAGGACGTGCAGGCTCGCCACGCGCTGTGCCATACAGATCAGTATGACCAGACAGGCGAGGATCAGAAAGCCCGTTGCTTTGCGTTGCCGAGTTGTCATCACCCGCCCCATTCATTAAGTGCGACTATCTTAACCAGACAGCCGCGTTTGACAATGGTTACGCGTGTAAACTTTTGTCTGCCAGCGGATTACGCCCTGTTAAGCGCACCCCAGACGAGGTTTCCGCGATGGAAGGTGGCGGTGCGCGGCGAGATACGCGCCACGGCCTCCGCCGAGCAGGAGGCATCAACCAGCACAAAGCTGGCTTCATCCTGCTCCATGGGCCAGACGCGCTCGCCGCGCTCGTTAAGCGGCAGGCGGTTACCGGTGGCGATAGCCAGCGCCCGCGACAGCGGAAGTTCCCCCGGACGCGCATACAGCTGAGCGTACAGGTTGGCTTTCTCCAGCATATCGCCGAGGCCATACGGCGACCAGTGGTCAATGACGCTGTCGGTGCCGGTCATCACCATAACCCCGTTATCCTGAAGCTGCTTCAGGGGCATATGCAGCGTGCCAATCGGCACCGTCGAGGCGATGCTGATCTGCTGTGCCGCCATGCGCTGCGCGGTTTCTGCCACCTGCTGCGGAGTGAGCGTGGCCAGAGCAAACGCATGGCTGATAGTGAGTTTTCCCTTCAGCTGCGGGGTCTGCTCCACCCGGTCAATCATATAATCGATAGCAGCGACGCCCGCCGGGGTGGTTTCGTGCAGATGGATATCCACGCCCTTGTTATAGTCAACGGCGATCTGGAACATCGTATCGAGGGATTTTTCCATATTGCCGTCCACGCTGGTGGGATCGAGCCCGCCGACGTAGTGGGCACCCGCCTGCATGGCTTCACGCATCAGCGGTTCAGATTTTGACAGCAGCAGGCCATGCTGCGGGAAGGCGACGATCTCACAGCTGAAGCCACTGCGGCGCTGCTCCAGCACCGCCATCAGATTTTCCAGATTCTTCAGACCGGAAACGGGTTCAATATTGCAGTGGCTGCGGGCCACGCTGGAGCCTTTCGACTGTACCAGATCGATTAGCTTATTGGCCCGCTCCCGGGTATGCGGTGCCAGCTCTGGCAGTAGCTGATGTTCCAGCGCGATCATCTGCTTAATGGTGGTGCCCGCCGGGCGGGACTGCACGCGCCACGGGCCACCGTAGAAAGTCTTATCCAGATGAATGTGCATGTCACGCATGGCGGGCAGCAGCAGTTTTCCTCCGGCATCAGCGTGCGGCAAGCTGCTATCCGGCCGCTGGTTGCCGGCGCGCAGGGCGACGATTTTGCCGTCGTTGATCTCCAGACAGTGCAGTGCCGTCCGGGTCGCAACGGCAACCCCGTCCTGATAGTCAAAGCCGGTTTCCAGCAGCACGTTATCCAGATAGTAATGGCGGGCGCTGAGGGTCGATATCGTCTTTTCCTGCCTGAAAGGGGAGTGACTGCCTGCGGCCACGGCCAGCGGGCTGCCAGCGCCCAGCAGGACGCAGGCACCGAGCAGTTTGCTGCCGTGGCTGAGGAAGGTACGGCGTTGCGGGTCGGAATTAGTCATCGCGGGCTCCTGCGTGAATAAGCTGTGTGGCAATCGCGTCATAGCCGAGCGAACGCGCCAGCTGTAACGGGGTTTTACCGTATTTATCGGTCAGATGCGGGCTGGCACCGTTATCCAGCAACAGCTGAACAATCACCTGCTGGTCGCGGCCGCCGTCGTTAAGCACGATGGCTTCGAGCAGCGGCGTCCAGCCGAGAAAATTGGTGTGATTCACGTTGATAGCGGTGTGGGTCAGCAGTTCGCGGACGATTTCCACATGGCCTTTCTCACTGGCTGGCGTCAGGCCGACGCCGCCAAAGCGGGTCAGGCAGTTCAGGTCGGGCGAGGCGGGCAGCAGCAGCCGTAGCAGCCGGAGATCGTTATTCAGACAGGCGATAAGAAACGGGTTCAGGCAGGTATTATCCTGCTGATTTATATCTGCTCCGGCGCGCATTAGCCAGGCCACACAGTCATAGTGCTGAAGCTGTGCCGCCAGTGTTATCGCGCTGGTGCGCTGCACGGTCATGGTGTTGAGGTCGACGCCCTGGGCATGGCATGCCTGCAGGGCAGCCAGGTCACCCTGACGGGCGGCATCAAGAAAGTGTTCCTGCAGCGCGCGGGCGGCAGAGGGCGAATAAGCGTGAGCAGAGGGCATAAATTTTCCCTGACAGGCGAGTGATAATCCATCGTAAGACAATAACAGCCTGTAAAACCCGGAGGTATCCGTTTAAAAATAATTCACACCAGATGGGGTTATTGTTGAATAATAATCAACGCAGAGTGAAGGAGGAAACGCCGCGTGAACTCGATATTTAACGAAGAAAATTTGCAGGTATTCACGGCGGTTGTGCGCTGCCACAGTTTCAGCCAGGCCGCTATTGAGCTGGGCGTGACCACCTCTGCCATCAGCTACGCCATTAAGCGCATGGAGTCCGGTCTGGCGGTGTCGCTTTTTATACGCCACGCCCGCCGCGTTGAGCTGACGGAGTCAGGCCACTATTTTCACCAAAAAGCGCTGGCGCTGCTGGCGGATTTTGGGGCAATAAAACAGGGAGTGGATGCCATTGCCCGGGGCGTGGAGTCGCGGGTACGTATCTGCATCAATCATCTGCTGTTTACGCCCCGCCACACTGCGCGCCTGCTACAGCTGTTGAAAAAGGCCTTTCCCACCTGTCAGGTGACCGTCACTCATGAGGTTTACAATGGCGTCTGGGATGCTTTTATCCATCACCAGGCGACCATCGCTATCGGCGCGCCGGACAGCCCGCCGCAGGGTGGCGGCATTACGTGTGCCGACATAGGCAGCGTACACTGGCAGTTCGCGATTGCGCCCGATCATCCACTGGCGGTGCTGCCGCAGCCGATTGGCGAAAACGCACTGCGGCGCTTTACCAATATTATGGTCGCGGACACGGCCCTTACCCTGAATCAGCGTATTGGCTGGCTGCTCCACGGGCAGGAGGTTATTCTGGTGCCGGACTTCCAGACGAAATGTCAGTGTCAGATTCTGGGGGAAGGGATCGGATTTTTGCCGGACTACCTTGTCAGGGAAGCGGGCGACGCGCTGGTAACGCGGGAGGTCAGGAATCCCCGACCGGCATCCCGGCTGCTGCTGGTCACCCGGGAACCGGCCAGCGGTCAGGTCACGCAGTGGATCAGGCAGCAGTTTTTGGTGGGGGGAGCCTTAAGCACGCTGTATCAGGATTTGCTGCATCGCGAAGATAAAACAGACGGAATGTAAAAACTGTGTTAACTTCAACGCTCATTACCAAATTTTCTCTTAAAATAAAAATATGTAGGTCTATTATCCAAAATATTAAATATCAGTGTCCGTCTTGTCACGGCTGCCAGTTCCGCTTTTCGCCTTTCAGTATCACCGCTAAAAATCCCCATGGTGCCAACTGCATTTTCTGTAAAGCCCAGATGGTTTGTCGTCCCGCGAGCACAGCACAAAACTAAACCCGTCGAGCGTTTTCCCCAGGCCTGTTGTTGATGTTAACCTTAGCGGCTAATCCCCGTTAACCGTCAATATCCCAGGGCCGTATGATGACCACCTCAACTGAAAAACTCCTCTCCCTCTGTAGTGACAGCCTGGCTGCCACCCCGCAGGATATGCCCATCATCACGACGGCAGATCCCGCGCTGGTCGGAGAGCTTCGCCAACTGCTGACCGCGAAAAACGGCTGCTATGGTTTTGTCTCTGCCCTGCATATCTTTCCGTGGCAGGCGGTGGAAAATGAACCCGGCCTGCAGCAGTGGAACCAGCCTGAGCTGTGGATAGAGGCTTTCCAGGATCTGGCGCGTGACGCGCTGTTCTTTGCGGAAGATATCTTTGGCGTGCAGTTTTGCCTGCGGCAGGGCGGCGTGTTCAGCTTCGAACCGGAAACCGGCGAGTTTAGCTGGATGGCCGAAAGCCTTGAGCACTGGAGTGCCCTGATCCTTGAAGACTATTCAGTATTAACCGGTTATCCGCTGGCGCAGGACTGGCAGGATCAGCACGGGGCACTGCCTGCGGGTTACCGTTTGTTGCCGAAAATCCCGTTTATTCTGGGTGGGGAATTTGTGCCGGATAACCTTCATGCGGTACGCAGTGTGGATGCCATGCGCACCCGTGCGCTGTTTGCCGTACAGATGCGCGACCGGCCGGACGGCTCACAGGTTGCCCTGGATCCTTCCGCGTCCTGATCTCAGCTACCCGGCATCGCTGCGCCAGAGGCAATAAACCACACCAGAAATGCCATCGCGGCAATAAAAATCAGGGTAGGGGCAATCGCTCTTTTATTCATGGCATTTCACACTCAGTGGGGTAAGGGAAAGCGGGAAGTCAGCTTCCCGTGCGCGGCTGAGTGTAACATATTCATCGTGCTGCCCGACACGGCCACCGATCCCTGTTTCACCGCAGGGTTTTATGCGAAAATGATAGCGCAAACATTTTAGCCGCCGGGAAGCCGATGCAAAATCATGATGAGGGACGTGGGGCCGCCGTCAGTAAAAATCCAACGCTGGAGGATGTCGCGCGGGTGGCCGGGCTCTCTCCGATGACCGTCAGCCGGGCAATTAATAAGCCGCAGGTGGTGCGCCCGGCAACCGTGGCCCGGGTGATGGAGGCCATACAGGCCACCGGCTATATCCCGAATATGCTGGCGGGGGGGCTGGCATCAAAGCGCAGCCGCCTGATCGCCGTAGTGGTGCCGCAGATTAATAACAGTATGTTCGTCGACACCGTGCAGGCGCTGGGGGATCGGCTGGCGCAGCGTGGCTACCATATGCTGCTCTGCATCACCGGCTATTCTGCCGATAATGAAGCCTCCATTGTCGCGACTATCCTCTCGCGCCGCCCCGATGGCATAGTGCTGACCGGCATTCATCACAGCCCCGAGCTGAGAAAAACCATTTTGAATATTGGCCTGCCAGTGGTGGAGATATGGGATCTGACCCCGACACCGCTGGATATGCTGGTGGGCTTCTCTCATGAGAAGATTGGCACGCAGCTGGGGCACTACTGCCTGCAAAAAGGTTATCTCAATCTCGGGCTGGTCTGGGCGAGCGATCGGCGTGCCCTGCAGCGGCGTAAGGGACTCTCTGATGTGATGCAGGGACAGCCGGGTTGCCGCATACGCGGCGTCAATGCGCCGGTGCCGACCTCACTTGATGCCGGAAGGCAGGGCATGCGCCAGCTGCTGGCGCGGGGAGAACGGTTTGACGCCATTATCTGCAGCTCAGATACCCTGGCCCAGGGGGTGATCATGGAAGCGGAGGCGTGCGGACTGGCCGTCCCCGCGAGGCTGGCCGTCATTGGTTTTGGTGACCTTGCTTTCGCGGCGGCGAACCGGCCGTCGATCACCACCGTGGCGATTGACCGGGTGAAGATGGGCGAAGAGGCGGCGACCCTGCTGGCCGATAAAATTGAGGGCCAGGCACCGGCCGAATTGGTGATCGATCTCGGCTTTACCCTCAAAGTAAGGGACTCCGGTTAGGGCCAGTGACCGTCAAACCCGGCGGGATGAATCAAGAATTATATGACTTTATTTCTTGTGGTTATTATTTCTGATAAAAACTAATTATGCGGGATTTCCCTGCATTTTTTACCATCCCGTGCGCGAATTTCTGCTAAATCCCCGCCTTTAACCCCTGCACTTCATGATGGCATTGTTATGAAATGTTAGGAGAAATACCTGCTCTTAACTTTAAACATTATCACTCCAATTTTTACATTTTGACATCTTTGTATGGTTAAGATTGCGGCAATGTAAACAGATAAAAACAGTTCTTTAACCTTAATGACATCCGCTGCGCGGATGCCATTTTCTCAGTGTGTGAGAGTCGTAAAAATGCTCCTTCAAAAAGAAACCACCCGCCGTAAGTTCTTACTCGGGTCGCTGTTGGCATTGCCGTTGGGTGAGATGGTCTTTAAGGGACTGACTGCCGCCCAGGCTGCCGAAATGGCCGCCCCGGAACTGGCAGACTACCAGCCGATCTTCTTCAGCAGCGATGAATGGCAGTTTATTCTGGCCGCCTGTGACAGCCTGATCCCCGCCGGAGGGAAAGGCAAAGCTCCAGGGGCACTGGAAACCAATGTGCCGATCTTTATCGACCAGCAGATGCATACCGATCTGGGTGATGAGATCTATATGAAAGGGCCGTTTAATCCCCAGGCACCGGCCACCATGGGGTATCAGATCCCCTTCCGTCCGCAGCAAATCTACAAGACCGGCATCAAACTGACTCATCAGTGGTGCCTGCAGCACCATCAGAAGCCTTTCCATCAGCTTAACCAGCAGGATAAAGACAGCGTCCTGACCCAGCTGCAAAAAAACGATATCCACTTCGCCGATCTTGGCGAGCCTGACCTGAAAGCCTCCCAGTTCTTCAGCGGTCTGCTCTCCGATGCCAAGCATGGTTATCTCTCTGACCCGATGTACGGCGGCAATAAAGGGATGAAAGCCTGGATTGCCATTGGCTTCCCCGGCGCGCGTGCCAGCTATCTGGAATGGGTGAAGCAGCACAACATCCCGTATCCCTTAGGCCCGGTCAGCATTAAGGGCGAACGCGCCTGAGTTTGCTGAGTGTCTGTTCGTTTTTTTGTCAATGACACCCCCACGACTTTGCGCTGGCGCTAAGACGCCTGCACGCGAAACGATAAGGGTTGATAGGGTTAAATATGTCTCAAATTAATAAAGAAGAAGTCGACGTCGTTGTTGTCGGGCTGGGATGGGCTGGCTCGCTGATGAGTATTGAGCTGGCGATGGCCGGGCTGAAAGTCCGCGCGCTGGAGCGCGGTGCCGATCGGGGTTATGAAGAGTTCGCCTACCCGAAACCGGCCGATGAATACGCCTATGCGGTGCGAAACAAAGTGATGGCCACCCCGGCCGAAGCGGCGGTGACCGTGCGTTACAATATGAGTCAGACCGCGCTGCCGACCCGTAAATGGGGCGCATTCTGCCCGGGTAACGGCGTGGGCGGTTCCGGCCTGCACTGGACGGCGGTGCTGATCCGTCCAACGCCAACCGATCTCAAGCTGAAAACTTACGCTGACCAGGCCTACGGCCCGGGTGTGCTGCAGGACGACATGCGCATTATGGACTTCCCGTTCAGCTGGGAAGAGATCGAACCCTATTACGAGAAGTTTGAGATGATCTGCGGGCAGTCCGGCCTGACCGGCAACCTGCGCGGCCAGATCCTCGAAGGTGGCGATCCGTTTGAGGGGCCGCGCGCGAATCCGTTCCCGCTGCCACCGCTGGACGATACGCTGAATAATACGATGTTTGTGAAGGCGGCGAAAAAACTGGGTTATCACCCGTTCCCGAACCCGTCAGCCTGTGTATCCCGCGCCTGGACTAACCCGTACGGCAACCAGATTGCCCCGTGCAATTACTGCGGCTACTGCAGTAAGTATCCCTGCCTGAACTACTCCAAAGCCTCACCACAGACGGCGGTTATGGATGCCCTGAAGCGGATGGATAACTTCTCCTATGAAGTCCACGCCAACGTGATGAAGGTGGTACTGCATGACGATAAGAAAACCGCGAAAGGGGTGATCTACATCGACAAAGACGGTAACGAGTGCTTCCAGCCGGCGAAAATCGTCATTCTGAGCAGCTTCCAGTTCTGCAACGTGCGGCTGATGCTGCTGTCCGGCATTGGCAAACCGTATAATCCGATCACGGAAGACGGGGTGATTGGCCGTAACTACGCTTTCCTCAGCAACGGCGGTGCCACGCTGTTCTTTAAAGATAAAAACTTTAACCCGTTTGCCACCGCCGGGGCGACCGGACAGATGTTTAACGATATCTCGCCGGGTAACTTTGACGGCCCGGGGCTGGGCTTTATTGGTGGTGCCAAGATCCACAGTTCACAGGCCACCGGGACGCCGATCAGCACCGCACTGCCAAAAGGCACACCCGCCTGGGGAACCGGCTGGAAAGAGGGGATGGAAGAGTGGTACGGCCATTCAATGAAGATCAGCATTACCACCACCTGCATGTCGTATCGTGATATTTATCTCGACCTTGATCCGAACTACACCGATGACTACGGCTACCCGCTGCTGCGCATGACCTTCGACTGGAAACAGAACGAACTGAAATTACAGCAACACCTGAAAGGCATCGTCAGCGATATCACCAAAGAGCTGAATCCGGACAGCTACAGTGAAAGTTTCCTGCCGATGGACGCCCACTTTGACCTGACCAAATACGTGTCAACGCACAACGTCGGTGGCGCGGTGATGGGTGACAACCCGCAGACCTCGGCGCTGAATAAATACCTGCAAAGCTGGGATGTGCATAACGTCTTTGTGCCGGGTGGTAACGCCTTCCCGCAGAACTTCCAGGCGAACCCGACCGATACCATCGGTGCGATCACCCTGATGGCCGCGCAGGCGATCAAAGAGATCTACCTGAAAAACCCCGGCCCGATGGTGCAGGCATAAGGAGATGACGATGATGAACTTTAAACGCCTGCTGCTTGCCAACGCCGTGCTGCTGGCGGGGGCCTTTGCTGCCTCGGTACAGGCTGACGACAGCCTGGTCAGGCAGGGTGAATATATTTCGCGCCTGGGCGACTGCGGCGCCTGCCATACGGTAGCGGGGAAACCGGCGTTCTCCGGCGGGCTGGCGATCGAATCCAGTCTGGGCACGATTTACTCCACAAATATTACCCCGGATAAACAGCACGGTATCGGTGACTATACCGAGCAGCAGTTCTCCGATGCGGTACGCAAAGGTGTGCTGCCGGATGGTACCCGCCTGTATCCGGCAATGCCGTATCCGGCTTACGCTAAAATCACCGATGCGGATATGCACGCGCTGTACGCCTACTTTATGCAGGGCGTGAAGCCGAGCGCCGAACAGCCGCCGGAGACCGATCTCAGCTTCCCGTTCAGCCAGCGCTGGGGCATGCGCTTCTGGAACTGGGCATTTGCCAGCGATGAGCCGTTCCGGCCAATTGGCGGGGCCACGGCAGAGGTGAATCGCGGGGCCTATCTGGTGGAAAGCCTCGGCCACTGCGGCAGCTGCCACACGCCGCGCGGCATTGGCATGAACGAGAAAGCACTCGACAGCAGCGACAGCAGGTTCCTCTCCGGCGGTAACCTGAACGGCTGGGAAGTTCCGTCGCTGCGGGGCCTGCCAAAATGGACCGAACAGGAAACCGTGGATTATCTGGCAACCGGGCGTAATGACAAGGCCGCTGTGGGTGGGGAGATGACCTCGGTAATCGAACACAGTACCTCGTGGATGACGGAGGCGGATTTGAACGCGATCGCTGCTTACCTGAAGTTTACCGGCGGTCATCCTGCGGTACCGGCCTCCCCTGACCGGACGGTGAGTGCCACCGAAGCGAAGCTGACAGCGGCAAAAAACCTGACCACTGGCGAGCGTCTCTACCTGGATAACTGTGGGGCCTGCCACTTTGTCACCGGTAAGGGCGCGCCGCGTATCTTCCCGGAGCTGGACCAGGGCACACTGGTTAATGCCGGTGATCCGACCGGCCTGATCCACACCATTCTCGCCGGGGCGCAGCAGCCCTCTACGGCGAAAGCACCGTCCACATTGGTGATGCCGGGCTTCGCCAGCCGTCTGAGCGATGATGAGGTGGCACAGCTGGCGACCTTTATTCGTCAGGGCTGGAGTAACAAGGCGGATGCGGTGAGCGCAGGGCAGGTGAAAGAGGTGAGGGAGAGTCTGAAGAAATAACCCGTACCGGTTATTTTATTGCCCCCCTCTTCTGAAAACAGTGGCTGTTAACCCCGCGATAAGCTGCGGGTTAGTGTTCTGAGTCTTTATCAGCGGGCGACCTTTTGACGGTCGCCCCTTTTGATTAATGAACGATCTCAGCAGACGCCGAAATCGCCCTCTTCATGATAAAGATTGACCGAATCAGCGGCTACCGCCACCTCTTTTTTCTCCGCATCATTCACCCTGGCGCAGTACAACGTTGCGCCGTCGACACGCAGCACCTGCATTTTGGGTCCGCCGGTTTTTGACTGTACAAAATCGTCTGGTTTAAACATGATCTTCTCCTGACAGGGGGACTGACAGTGTCTGTCAGCCCGGAATATTCTGCAAGTGGGCTATTTTTCCGCAGTCTCTGGCACGGTGGCTATACTGGTAGCTGATGTTAAATAACCGGAGAATAAACAATGACCATTCATAAGAAAGGACAGGCGCACTGGGAAGGCAATATCAAGCAGGGTAAAGGCACCATCTCAACCGAGAGTGGGGCATTAAGCCAGCAGCCTTATGGTTTTAACACGCGCTTTGAAGGTAAAGCAGGAACCAACCCGGAAGAACTGATTGGGGCTGCGCACGCTGCCTGTTTCTCCATGGCGCTCTCACTGATGCTGGGCGATGCCGGCCATACGGCGGAAAGCATTGATACCACCGCCGATGTGTCACTGGATAAGGTAGATGGCGGATTTGCCATCACCAAAGTGGCGCTGCAAAGTAAGGTGAAACTGCCAGGCATTGAGAAAGCTGCGTTTGACACGATTATTCAGCAGGCGAAAGCCGGTTGCCCGGTGTCAAAACTGCTCAGCGCTGAGATCACCCTCGACTATCAGCTGGAAAACTAAGCCTGACCGGGCGGGCTCAGCGGGCAGGGTAAGGATTGCGTTAAGACGGTGAAAAAAAAGCGCTAACCAGCGGGTTTTAGGAGTTCGTGAGATAGGGAAGTGTTGCAGTATCCCCGATATTTGTTGTGCGGCAGTGAGCAGGCCGTGAGCAACCTGAGGATACGAATATGAAAAAAACAACACTGACTTTACCGATTAGCCTTTTCACAGCAAGCACTCTTTTTTCCACCCTCTCCTTTGCCGATGGCCCGGGTCGCGGTCCTGAGCCCCAGTGGCAGCAGGATCGCGGACAGGAGCACCGCGGTCACAGTGACCGTCATGACGATCGTGACGATCGCCGTCGCGGTGGTCCGCAGGAGCGTGACCACTTTGCCTGGAACGGTCATGACTTCCGTCGCGGTCACCCGGCCCCGGAACGCTTCCGTGGAGACGATTACCGCGTTGATGACTGGCGCGATCGCGGGCTGTATGAACCGCCCCACGGCGTGCACTGGGCCTATGTTGATGGCAACTACGTGCTGATTGCCGCCGCGACGGGGGTGATCACCGCGATCCTGTTGGGCAATTTATCAGGTCTCCATTAATGCACTCCCGCCGGTGGCATCCCGCCACCGGCAATCTGCCTTACCCTGTTTCTTTCTGAGCGCAGTTCCCCCCAACCTATCGTCTGCAATGATTATCCTCTGCCAATATTAACTATCCCGTATTTCGCCTTATAGACGTCTGGACATATAGCCATCGATTTGTGTAGCATGGAGGCAGTAGACAAATCTGAACAGGAACAGGCCGATGACGCAGCATATTAAGATCCTCGATGGCGGAATGGGACGCGAACTGGCCCGTGTGGGAGCGCCTTTCCGTCAGCCTGAATGGTCGGCGCTGGCGCTGTATGAGGCGCCGGAGCGCGTGCGTGAGGTCCATGACAGCTATGTGGCTGCCGGGTCAGAAACGCTCACCACTAACAGTTATGCTGTTGTGCCCTTCCATATTGGTGACGAACGCTTTGCCGCCGATGGTCAACGTCTTGCCGCTCTGGCAGGACAGCTGGCGCGGCAGGCGGCCGATGCCGCTGCCCATCCGGTTCAGGTCGCGGGCAGCCTGCCACCGGCTCTGGGGTCTTACCGTCCCGATCTTTTTGACGCCGGGCGCGCACTGGAAATCCATCGCGTGCTGGTGGAGGCCCAGACCCCGTATGTGGATGTCTGGCTGGGGGAAACCATCAGCTCCATTGCAGAAGCCGACGCCATACAGCAGGCCGTGGCGGCCCAGCCTCAGCCTCTGTGGCTGTCATTTAGCTTACATGATGACCCTGATCATCCCCGTCCAGCCAGCACTCTGCGGTCCGGGGAGAGCATCGACGCTGCCGTATCCAGTGCGGTGGCGTTGGGGGCAGAAAACATCCTGTTTAACTGCAGCCACCCGGAAGTGATGCTGTCAGCGATAGAGCAGGCGGCAGCAGCCCTGCAGCGACTGGGGTCGCCAGCGGGTATTGGTGTCTATGCTAATGCGTTCGAGCACGGCAGTAACGGCGGTGGCGCGAATGAAGGCCTGAGTGGTTTGCGTAAAGATACTCACCCGGAAGGTTATCTGCACTGGGCACAGGAGTGGGTGGCTGCGGGAGCGACGCTGGTCGGCGGCTGCTGCGGTATTGGCCCGGAGCATATTCAACGCCTGGCATCAGCACTGAAGTAAACACCCGATCTTCTACCGCTGTGGCGGAAAACAACAATAAAAATCAGGAAACACACCATTATGAATCGTCGCGACTTTATCAAAACTACCGGGGCTCTCTCTGTCGCCGCAGCCTGTTCCAGCCTGCCGCTGCACTCTCTCTGGGCGGCGGAAACCGTGCCCGCCACGCCAAAAAAAGGCGGCCACCTGATTGTGGGCATGGATAACGGCTCCAGTACCGACCGTCTTGACCCGGCGTTCTGGTTTGAATCCTATATGTACTTTGTTGGTTCCCAGTTGTTCAACTGCCTGGCTGAAGTCGATGAAAACGGCAAAATCACCCCGTCGCTGGCCGAGCGCTGGGAGACCAGCGACGGCAGCAAGACCTGGGTGCTGACGATTCGCCAGGGCGTACAGTTTCATGATGGCCGCAGCCTGACGGCAAAAGATGTGGTCTATTCGCTTAACCATCATCGTGATGAAAAATCCAGCTCTTCAGTGAAAGGCTATCTGGAACCGGTGGTATCCCTGGAAGCTACGGCACCCCATCAGGTGACGATTAAGCTGAAAGAGCCGAACGTCGAATTTATTGCGCTGCTGAGTGATGTCCACTTTGCCATCACTGCAGAGAATGAGAGTTTTGATAAAGGGATCGGCACCGGGGCGTTTATTCTGGAAAGCTTTAAGCCCGGTGTGCGTGCGCTGGTGAAGCGCAACCCGAACCACTGGAACCCGGCCCGTGGGCACGTGGATTCGGTTGAAACGCTGGCGATGAGTGACTCCACGGCGCGTGTCGCGGCCCTTGCCAGCGGCTCTGCGCATCTGATTAACCGTGTGAATCCGCGTATTGTTGACCGCCTGAAAAATATGCCGTCTATCCAGCTGCTGCGCTCGCGCGACAGCCAGATTTTCACCTTCCCGGGCCTGGCAACCGCCGCACCTTTTAACTCCCTGGATGGTCGTCTGGCGCTGAAATATGCCATCGATCGCGAACAGATGATCAAAACCGTGCTCGGCGGTTATGGCACGGTGGCAAACGATAACCCGATCTTCCCTTCCAGTCCGTACTTTGCCAAAGATATTCCACAGCGTCCGTATGACCCGGAAAAAGCCAAATATCACTGGCAGAAAGCCGGCTTCAGTGGCCCTCTGGTGTTATCTGTCGCTGAGGCGGGCTTCCCGGGGGCCGTGGATGCCGGACAGCTCTATCAGAATTCCGCTGAGCGGGCGGGCATTCCATTGAAGGTCGAACGCGTGCCGGACGATGCGTTCTGGGATAATGTCTGGATGAAAAAGCCGTTTGTCTCGTCCAACTGGTCGCTGCGCCCGACGGCAGATGCGCTCCTGTCGCTGGTCTTCACCAGTAACGCTCCTTGGAATGAGTCACAGTGGAAGGAGCCGGCGTTTGATCAGCTGGTGACGGCCGCACGCGGCGAACAGGACGAACAGAAACGCCGCCAGATCTACCATGATATCCAGGTCATGCTGGTGGAGAAGGGCAGCGAAATCATTCCGCTGTATGCCGATGCACTGGATGCCGCCAGCAGTAAAATTCAGGGCTTTGTGGCCATTCCGGGCTTTACCATGAGCGGTAATCGCGCGGCAGAAAAAGTGTGGTTTGCATAAGCGCTGATGAGTGAACTCCGTGAACGTCGGGGGAAGGGCCACTTTCCTCTGTTAAAACTGACCGGGCAGCGTCTGCTGGCGGGCGTGGTGATGCTGTGGCTGGTGTCGATACTGATTTTTGCCGGTATTCAGCTGCTGCCGGGTAATGCGGCGACGGCCATCCTCGGCCAGTCCGCGACGCCGCAGGCGGTGGCGGCACTGAATCAGCAGCTGGGGCTGGATCAGCCTGCGGTAAGCCGCTATCTCAGCTGGCTGGGCGGGGTACTGCGCGGCGATTTCGGCCACAGCTTTACCAGCCGGGAAGCGATAGCGCCGGTGCTGCTGGATCGTCTGGCCAATACGCTGTCGCTGGCCTTTTTCACCGCCATCGTCGCGGTGCCGCTGGCGCTAACGATTGGCTTTGTCTCGGCGCGCTATCAGGGAAGCTGGATTGACCGTCTGCTGAACCTGTTTACCCGCGCGGCGGTGTCGCTGCCGGAATTCTTTTCGGGGTATCTGCTGATCCTGGTTTTCTCCATTACCCTGTTCTGGCTGCCCAGCAACAGCAGCGTTGCCGACGGTATGTCGCCCGGCGACAGGCTGCTGGCGATAGCCCTGCCGTGTATGACGCTGATCTTTGCCATTCTCGGCCATATGAGCAATATGACGCGGGCCGCGCTGGTCAGCGCGCAGAATGCGGCCTATGTCGACACTGCACTGATGAAAGGGCTGTCGCCCTCTGCCATTCTGTTCCGCCATGTCCTGCCCAACGCCTGGGGGCCGATTATCAACGTCATCGTGCTAAATCTCGCCTGGCTGATGGTGGGCGTGGTGATCGTCGAAAACGTCTTTGTTTATCCCGGCCTCGGCCAGTACATGGTGGACAGCATCAGCAAGCGCGATATTCCGGTGATCCAGGACTGCGCACTGCTGCTGGCCGGTATTTATATTCTGCTGAATCTGCTGGCCGACCTGGTCACTCTGCTGGCCAATCCGCGCCTGCGCCACAGCCGCTAACCGATAGCGATGCTTTATCCTCTGCGGGTGCTGAACCAGGCCGGTGGGGTTTTACAAGGAACTGATGTGGATGTTTAGGCTGAAACTTGCTGTGCTCCCCGGTGCCACCGCGCTGGTGTTGTTTGTTCTGGTCGCGCTGCTGGCACCGTGGCTGGCCCCCTATGCGCCCGGCGAGGTGGTAGGCAGTGCCTGGAGCGGCGTGACCCCCGAAAACTGGCTGGGGACGGATAATCTCGGGCGCGATCTGCTGTCCCGCCTGATCTGGGGCACGCGGACCTCACTCAGCGTCAGCGCGGTGGCTACGCTGCTGGCGTTTGCCATCGGTACGTCGCTGGGTTTCCTGGCCGGTTATTACCGGGGCTGGGTTGACCAGGTCATCTCCCGACTCAACGATATTCTGATGGCCATCCCCACGCTGATCCTGGCGCTGGTCGTGCTGGCAATGCTGCCAAAGACCATCCCGGTGATCGTTGCCGTACTGGGGATTCTGGAGTCGACCCGCGTGCTGCGCGTGGCGCGATCCCTGGCGCTGGATATTGCCGCTCAGGAGTTTATTGAAGTTGCCCGCCTGCGCGGTGAGCGCCCTGGCTGGGTGCTGTGGCGTGAAATTTTGCCGAATGCCTTTACCACCCTGGTGGCCGAATTTGCCCTGCGCTTTATCTTTATCCTGCTGTTTCTGTCTGCGCTGTCATTCCTCGGGCTGGGCATTCAGCCACCGACCGCCGACTGGGGCGGGCTGGCGCGTGATAATAAAGACGGCATCCTGTTTGGTGTATGGGCGGCCCTGATCCCCGGCGCGGCCATTGCCGTGCTGGCGCTGGCGTTAAACAGCGTTGCTGACTGGCTGTTAAGCCAGCATACCCGTAGCTGGCAGGAGTAGAACTATGAATGAACAGCCGCTGTTAAGCGTGGAAAAATTGCGTGTCACCGCCGGTCATGCCGTGCTGGTAGACGATATCTCCTTTACCCTGCGCAAAGGTGAGGTACTGGGGCTGATCGGAGAATCAGGGGCCGGCAAGTCGACGATCGGTCAGGCGGTGCTCGGCCACTTTCGTCATGGCATGACCCTGAGCGGCGGGCAGATCCACTTTGCCGGGCAGGCCCTCACCGGACTGTCTGAGCGCCAGTGGCGCAGGATCCGCGGGGCAAAAATTGCTTATGTGGCGCAGTCGGCCAGCGCCGCGTTTAACCCGGCGAAAAAAATCGGCGAACAGGTGATTGAAAGTGCCCTCCGTCACCGCGTCTTTAACCGGCAGAACGCTATCCGCCGCGCCGTGGAGATCTTTGCCCAGCTGCAGCTGCCGCAGCCAGAGGCCTTTTTCCATCGTTATCCTCACCAGGTGTCCGGCGGTCAGCTTCAGCGGGCGATGATCGCGATGGCCATCTGCGCCGGGCCGGAGCTGATTGTTTTTGATGAGCCCACCACCGCGCTGGATGTCACCACCCAGCTGGAAGTACTGAAGGCCATCCAGCAGGTTATTCGGTTAACCGGCGTGGCCGCGCTGTATATCAGCCACGATCTGGCGGTGGTCGCCCAGCTCAGTCAGCGCATTATGGTGCTGCGGCACGGCCGTGAGGTGGAAAGCGGTGAGACGGCGACCCTGCTGGCAGAGCCTGCCGAAGCCTACACCCGAGATCTGTTACACAGCCACGGTGAGCCGCATGAGCCACGCAGTGCGACACTGCCGCTGCTCAGCGCGCGCGATATCAGTATCCACTATCACGATGACCCGGTGATCCACGCGGTAACGCTGGCGATCGGGCGCGGACGCACGCTGGCGCTGATCGGCGAGTCCGGGGCGGGCAAGTCCACGCTTGGCCGGGCGGTCTGCGGGCTGGTGTCTCCGTCTGAGGGCGAGATCACCTTTAACGGCCAGCGATTGCCGCCGCAGTTACGCCAGCGTTCGCGGCAGCAGATGCAGCAGGTGCAGATGATCCATCAGCACCCTGATACGGCACTGAATCCGCGTCTGACCATCGGGCTGCAGATCGAGCGGGCTATGGTCTGCCTGACGGGACTCTCCGCGCCGCAGCGCGAAGCCAGGGTGACAGAGCTGCTGGAAAAAGTCGGGCTGTCACCGCTGTTCGCCGGGCGCTATCCGCATGCGCTTTCCGGGGGGCAAAAACAGCGCGTCTGCATCGCCCGCGCGCTGGCGGTAGAACCATCGCTTATCGTCTGCGATGAACCGACCTCGGCCCTCGATCCGCTGGTCGGACGCGACGTGCTGGTACTGCTGAAAAAGTTGCAGGCAGAGACCGGGGTGTCGCTGTTGTTTATCACTCACGATCTGCACGTGGTCAGGGCGGTGGCGGATGAGGTCATGGTGCTGCGTCACGGTCGGGTGGTACGGCAGGGGCGGCTGGAGCAGGTGTTCACTGACCCACTGGATGATTACACCGCCCGACTGCTGCGCTCCGTACCGGAAATGCGGCCGGGATGGTTAGCGGAGGCCAGCGCCCCCGTCACCTGACGGCAGAAAATAAACACGAAAGAAACCGGGAATGGATAAAGTTACGTCGCTGAATGACCGATAACCCTGCTTTGATGGCCGACACAGATCGGCCAGAAAATCTGCATATCTTCAGGGGATTCAGCATGACCATTACCAAAAGGCTGTTCGTCATTTTCATCTTACTGGCGCTGTCGTTAATCGCGCTGTCGGCGTATTCCCTCTCGGCATTAAGCGGCTTCCAGTCGCGCTTTGAGTTTGTGCAGGTTAACGCCATTCCCAGCATTAAAGATCTGGATAAAACCATCGGTGCCGCCAGTGAGCTGCGTCTGGCGCTGTATGAACATCAGAGTGAAAACGACAGCAGCAAACAGCCTGCGGTTGAGACTAAAATTGAGCAGATTATCGGTCAGTTAAAAACCCTGACCGATTACTATCTGGCCAATGATATTTCCAGCGATACGGACCGTGCCATGACCCAGGATGCGCTGAACAGCATTACGCTGATTCAGGCTGCTCTGCCAGAGTTTATCACTGCGTCTCGTTCACATGACGACGCCCGGTCGCTGCCGCTGCTGCAGGGTGAAAGTGGAGTGGGGGCAGCCGTCCGTAAGTTATCAGCAGGCCTGCAGGCTCAGATCCAACTGAATATCGATGCCAGTAATGAGCTGCGCCGGGAGAATACGGAGATCTACGGCAACGCGTTCTGGGGGGTAATGATTTTCTCCGGTACGGCGATTATCGTGCTGGGTCTGCTGGCGATCAAAACCATTTTCAGCGTGCGTAACAGCCTGAACGGTATGCAGAACCTGATGGTGCTGGTCAGCGAGTCGCTCGATCTCAGCAAGCAGGCAGATGCCACGCGCAACGACGAAATTGGTAAAACGGCCGCCGCGTTTAACAGCCTGATGGCTCGCGTCTCCGGCGTACTGGGGTCGGTGACTTCTTCCGCCCAGTCGGTCAGTTCTGCCTCAACCCAGATTGCTGCGGGTAATGAAGATCTTTCGGCGCGTACTGAAGAGCAGGCGGCCTCTCTGGAGCAGACCTCAGCCAGTATCAGTACCCTTAACGATACGGTGAAACAGAGCGCTGAAAATGCCCGCCAGGCCAGTTCGCTCGCCAGCACCGCTAACGACCTGTCTGTCCACAGCGGCAATGCTGTCGCGGCGATGGTCGGAACAATGGAAAAAATTAAAACCAGCTCCAGCAAAATCTCTGATATCACCGGGCTGATCGAAGGCATCGCCTTCCAGACCAATATTCTGGCGCTGAACGCGGCGGTAGAAGCTGCCCGTGCCGGGGAGCAGGGGCGCGGTTTTGCGGTGGTCGCCAGCGAAGTGCGCAACCTGGCGCAGCGTTCCTCTACGGCGGCGCGCGAAATTAAAGATCTGATTGCCACCTCGGCGCAGCTGGTGGAAAGCGGTTCGGTGCAGGCGGCAGACGTGGGCGAGAATATGGCGAAAGTGCAGGGGTCAATTCGTCAGGTTGCCGATATTGTCGGGGAAATGGCGGCTGCCACCACGGAACAGAGCCAGGGTATTGAGCAGGTGCATCTGGCGATTGGTCAGATGGATACCGTGACTCAGCAGAATGCCGCGCTGGTGGAAGAAGCCTCAGCGGCCTCGCAGTCGTTGCAGGAGCAGGCATCCACACTGAACCAGCTGGTCTCGGCATTCCGCCTTCAGGCCGACCGCCGCGTTCCGGTGGAGCTGGCAGCGAAGAAAGTTCCGGCCATTGCACCGGCAGCCCGGCTGGCAAAACCCGCCGCCGCTGCAGTAGATGATAACTGGAGTTCCTTCTAAACCGGACGGGCTGACCGGCGCAGCAGGAAACACAGGAGGCCGATCGCGGTAGCGGTCAGCCCTTTTGCCTTACCTGCTGACGGCCACTCTGTCCGCATACTGACGCCGTGGCTGCGGGATGTTTCAGACCCGCATCACCCGACGCTTATGCTTCCACGCAGAAGGCGTGTTCCAGCAGCCAGCGCTGTTGATCTCTGCTCCAGGTCACCAGGCTGTTTTTGCTGTTAGATCGCGCCAGGATCCAGTCGGTATCTCCGGCGCTCAGGGCGGGGGGCGACTGCCAGAAGGGCATGATCGCATTGGCGGTCAGCCAGCTGGCGAGCCGTAACGCCGGGGAGCCATCTGGCCGGGAAAACAGTGCGGCATCCAGCTGTTGCATCAGCACGACCTGCTGCGGGTGATCGCTTTCACTCAGCATCTGCAGGAACGGCAGCAGCAGGCGGCCACACACTTCCCCATGATGGTAATCCCGGATAGCACCCAGCTCGCCGGCAATGCCGTGGATCACCCCCAGCCCGGCCATACTCAGGCTCTGGCCACCAAGCCATGACGCCATCATCATCTGTTCCCGCGCCTCATCTCCCGCTGCGTCATCCCGGTTAAAGGCCGCCCAGCCGCGCATAAAGGCCTGCATTCCGCTGATGGCCGTCTGACGGGTAAAGGCATTACCGCTGTTGGAGAGATAGGCTTCGAACAGATGGGTAAAGGCGTCGATCCCGCAGCAGGCCAGCACGCGGTCAGAGGCCCCGCGCAGCAGGTCCGGGTCGAGTACGGCAACCGGTGGCACAAAGTTCGCATGACGCAGCGAAGCCTTCACATTCAGCGTGGTTTTATCGGTGATCACCGCATTTTGCGTGACTTCGCTACCGGTTCCGGCGGTGGTCGGGACGGCAATCAGCGGCAGCGTGGCCCCGCTGACGGCGGTATCACCCACTTTTTCCAGATAGCGCAGGGTAGGCAACGGATGCTGGCTCAGGGCGGCAACGGCTTTTGCTGCATCCAGTACGCTTCCGCCACCAATGGCCAGCACCCGCGCGGCCTTGCCCCGCCAGCGGGCCGCCCAGGCGTCAATCTCGTCCGGGGAAGCTTCATGGCTGACCCGCTCAATACCACACAGCAGCGGCTCCAGTTCTGCCTTCATCTGCCGCCAGGCACTGCCGTTAAGAAACGACTGCCCGCAAAACAGCACGGTTGGCAGCGCCGGATCCTTCAGCAGGGGGATCAGCTGTTGCACGCTCCCACGGCCAAAAAAGGTGTGTCGGTTGGTAATCAGTTGACGGATGGACATCAGCAGGAGCACTCGCAGGTTAAGGGCAGGTAAAGGTGATCGCCTGGTCGGTCGGGGCGTTTATCACCGCAAAACGGTGGTCGGAAATACGCTGTGCCAGCCAGCCATCCGCCGTGGTCGCGGAAGGAATATAGCGCTGGCGATCGCTGGACAGCAGCGGGCCGCTGTCCAGCTGGCGATCCGGCAGGGCAACCGAGAAGGAGTTGAAACGATCAATAATCAGTGCCTGAACGCTGCCACGAGGCTGGCCGCTGAGAGTCTGAATTTCGCCGCTGCATTCACGCCCCTGATAACCGGATGAACAGCCATTGAGTAGCAGCAGTAGCGCCGGGGCCAGCAGGGTACGCATCATCGTCTGCGGGGAGGGGAAATGCGGTAACGGCCAGCGTCCTGAAAATGGCATAGTACATCCTGTTGGTTGAGGTTCCACATAGGTTGTTATGCGAATGATTATAGCCCGGCGTCTCACCGGCGTCATGGTGTTGTCATGCCTTAACTGAGAGTTAGTATTCACTATCCCTGCAGGTCTGCGTTTTCAATAACCCCTCACTTTGTGACGTTAAAGTGAATCAATTTAGTTAAACCGTTAACAATAGTTCGCAAGCAAATTAATGAGTGCTACAATCGCCCGCGTTTTGTGACCTGGGTCACATTAGTGCCTGCCGTAACGCGCAGCGGGCAGAGAAAAAGAGTGGCAGCGCGTTACAGGGAGTTTTTGCTCATGCCGTAAGCAAAATGCTTCAGGGGTTATATACTTTTGAGGGTTGCCTGGCTGGGTAAGACAGTATTACGTCAGGGAATGTCGGACGCTTACCGGGCGGAGCCGGGTGAGACTTTTTGTATCTTTTATCCACATCGAATAATTCCCGTGATTAATAAAACTTCTGCTGTTGTTTTGACACCGCTATTTCTGCTGTCGCCCGTTGCTGTCAGCTATGCACAGCCCTCCGCCGTGACCGCGTCGGGCGAGGCACCGTCGCTGATGGTGATAAAGCAGCGCGAAGGGCTGTCCGAACTGGACACCCCGGCTGCCGTCAGCGTGGTGGACGGTGATGACCTGCGCGGCACCAGCGCCCGGGTGAACCTGTCTGAAAATCTTGGCAGCGTGCCGGGCCTGCAAATTCAGAACCGTCAGAACTATGCTCAGGATCTGCAACTCTCCGTGCGCGGCTTCGGCAGCCGATCTATGTACGGCGTTCGCGGCGTGCGGCTGTATGTGGATGGCATTCCGGCCACTATGCCGGACGGGCAGGGGCAGACGTCGAACATCGATATCAACTCGGTGGGCAAGGTAGAAGTGCTGCGCGGGCCCTACTCGGCACTGTATGGCAATGCCTCCGGTGGCGTGGTGAATATTGATACCGCCACCGGCAGCCAGCCGGCCACACTGGAAGCGGGCACCTACTTTGGCAGCTTTGGCTCCTGGCGCAACAGCGTAAAAGCCAGCGGTGCCACCGGTGATGGCACCCAGGCGGGGGACGTGAATTACACGATTTCCGGTTCGCGCTTTACCACCCACGGCTTCCGCGACCACAGCGGTACGCAGAAAAACCTCGGTAACGGTAAGTTCGGTGTGCGTCTTGATGATGTCAGTACCCTGACGCTGATGTTTAACAGCGTTTCCGTGGATGCTAACGATCCGGGTGGCCTTGACGCTGCCGAATATGAAGCTAATCCGCGTCAGTCGCCGCGTGGCGATCAGTACAATACGCGTAAGAGCCTCGATCAGACCCAGATTGGCCTGCGTTATCAGCGTGATATGAGTGACAACGACCAGCTGACGCTGACCACCTGGCACGGCGAGCGCCACACGACACAGTATCAGTCTATTCCTTATGCCACGCAGCAGCTTGCCACTTACCCCGGTGGGGTGATCGTACTGGAGCGTAAATATCAGGGGGTGGATACCCGCTGGAAGCACGACGGCCAACTGGGTTCTGTGCCGGTGACGCTGATTGGCGGTCTTGATTATGAAACCATGACCGAACGCCGTCAGGGCTTCCAGAACTACAACACCGTGAACGGCGTTGACCAGTTTGGCGAGAAGGGTGAGCAGCGCCGCAACGAAAAAAATACCATGTGGAACCTCGATCCCTATCTGCAAACCAGCTGGCAGCTGACACCGAAATGGACGCTGGACGCCGGTCTGCGTTACAGCACGGTGAACTTTGATTCTACCGACTATTATATAACCAGCGTGAACGGCGATGACAGCGGCAGCGCGCGCTACCACAAGCTGCTGCCGATGGGGTCGCTTAACTATGCGGTGACCGACGCGTGGAACCTTTATGCTTCGGCCGGTCGTGGCTTCGAAACCCCGACCATTAACGAGCTCTCGTACCGTTCTACCTCCGGATCACAGACGGGCCTGAATCTGGGCCTGAAGCCGGCCACCAGTGATACCGTTGAGCTGGGCAGCAAAACCCGCATCGGCTTCGGCCTGCTGACCGCCGCCGTGTTCCAGACCGATACCGACAATGAGCTGGTGGTGGATGACAGCCGCGGAGGCCGTGCGGTGTACAAAAATGCCGGAGAAACGCGTCGCCGTGGCCTGGAGCTGGGCTTTGATCAGCAGTTTGCCATGGACTGGCAGCTAAAGCTGGCGTGGACGCTGCTGGATGCCACCTACCGCAATGAGACCTGCAATGCGTCAGGAACCCGCTGTACGCCTGCGGGCAACCGCCTGCCGGGGATTGCCCGCAATATGGGTTATGCCTCCCTGGCCTATGCGCCGGAAAGCGGCTGGCACGCCGGGGCGGAGATCCGTTATATGAGCGACATCCAGGCTAATGACGCGAACGATGCGCAGGCACCGTCCTACGCGGTGACCAGCCTGAATACCGGCTACCGTTTCAACTGGAGCCAGTGGTCGCTCGATCTGTTTGGCCGCGTGGATAACCTGTTTGACCGCCAGTATGTCGGTTCGGTGATCGTTAACGAAGGCAATAATCGTTACTACGAACCGGCACCGGGACGTAACTGGGGCGGTGGGGCAACGCTGGCTTATCAGTTCTGAACAGAATCCAGTAACCGCCTGCTGTAGACAGCAGGTGAAAAACACCCGATGGATAGGCAACACAAAACGGGTATTTGAAAAGATCGGGCTGACGCAGTCACGCTCAATCGATGTCTTTAAATTTTGGTAAGGTTCAAACTATGCAAAGTAAAGCATCAAGAATACTGATCCTGTTAACAGCGATATTTGCCACCCTGAGTGGTCTGTATCTGTTAATTGGCGGTATCTGGCTGGCTAAACTGGGTGGCTCGCTCTACTACATCATCGCTGGTGTGGTTATGCTGATCACCGCTTTCCTGCTGTACCGCCGCCGTGGGGCAGCGCTGCTGCTCTATGCGCTGTTCCTGCTGGCCACCACCGTCTGGTCGCTGTGGGAAGTGGGGACGGACTTCTGGGCGCTGACGCCGCGTCTGGATATCACCTTCTTCCTTGGCCTGTGGCTGGTACTGCCGTTTATCTGGCGTGCGCTGAGTGCAGGCGGATCATTCCCGCGCGTGGCGCTGTCGGCCGTGCTGGTGTTTGTGGTTGCCGTCCTGGCTTACTCGGTGTTTAACGATCCGCAGGAAATTAACGGCACCCTGAGTCAGGATCAAACCGCTGCAGCCCCGGCTGACGACGGTATTCCTGCGGGTGACTGGCCTGCCTATGGTCGTACCCAGGGCGGGACGCGTTACTCTCCGCTCAAGCAGATTAACGCGACCAACGTCGGTCAACTGCAGGAAGCCTGGACTTTCCAGACGGGTGACCTGAAGACGGCCAGCGATCCGGGTGAGATCACCAATGAAGTGACCCCGATTAAGATCGGCGATGCCCTGTACCTGTGTACTGCGCACCAGAAGCTGTTTGCTCTGGACGCGGCAACCGGTAAGCAGAAATGGATGTTTGATCCGAAGATGAAGACGGACCCAACCTTCCAGCATGTGACCTGTCGCGGTGTTTCTTATGTGCAGACACCGGAAGCGTCGGCAACGCCTGCGGGCGACAAGCCTGCGCTGTGTTCACGCCGCATCCTGCTCCCGGTAAATGACGGCAGCATGTATGCGCTGGACGCGGAAACCGGTGCGCTGTGCCCGGAATTCGGCGACAACGGCAAGCTGAACCTGCAGAGCAACCTGCCTTATAACAAAGTGGGCTCTTACGAACCGACCTCACCGCCGATTGTGACCGCCACAACGATTGTGATGGCCGGTGCCGTTACCGATAACTATTCGACCAAAGAGCCGTCGGGCGTGATCCGTGGTTTTGACGTCAACACCGGTAAGCTGCTGTGGGCCTTTGACACGGGCGCGAAAGATCCGAACGTGATTGCGGAAGGCGAGCAGAACTATACGCCTAACTCACCGAACTCATGGGCACCGGCGTCTTACGATGCCAAACTGGATCTGGTCTATCTGCCGATCGGCGTGTCCACGCCGGATATCTGGGGAGGACACCGTACTCCGGAAATGGAGCGTTTCGCCACCGGAATGCTGGCCCTGAATGCCACTACCGGTAAACTGGCCTGGTTCTATCAGACGGTTCACCACGATCTGTGGGATATGGACGTACCGGCGCAGCCTACGCTGGCTGATATTAACGACAAAGACGGTAACAAGGTGCCGGTCATCTATATTCCGACCAAAACCGGCGATATCTTTGTGCTGAACCGTACCAACGGTAAGCCTGTGGTGCCGGCACCGGAAATGCAGGTGCCGGGCGGGGCAGCGAAGGGCGACCACGTTTCGCCAACGCAGCCTTACTCTGAACTGAGCTTCCGTCCGAAAGCTCACCTGTCCGGAAAGGATATGTGGGGTGCGACGATTTACGATCAGCTGATTTGTCGCGTGATGTTCCATCAGCTGCGTTACGAAGGCCCGTTCACGCCACCGTCCGAGCAGGGCACCCTGGTCTTCCCGGGTAACCTGGGTATGTTCGAGTGGGGCGGGATCGCCGTCGATACTGACCGTCAGGTGGCGGTGACTAACCCTATGGCGCTGCCGTTTGTTTCCCGTCTGATCCCACGCGGTCCGGGTAACCCGATCGAGCCGGACGAGAATGATAAAGGCGGTACCGGTACCGAGTCTGGCGTTCAGCCGCAGTACGGCCTGCCGTACGGCGTGACGCTGAATCCGTTCCTGTCGCCGCTGGGCTTCCCGTGCAAGCAGCCTTCATGGGGCTATATCTCTGCGGTTGACCTGAAGACTAACGATATTGTGTGGAAAAAACGTATCGGCACCGTGCGCGATAGCTCACCGGTTCCGCTGCCGTTTAAAATGGGTATGCCAATGCTGGGCGGGCCGGTGACGACTGCCGGTAACGTGTTCTTTATTGCGGCTACCGCTGATAACTTCCTGCGCGCCTTTAACGTCTCCAACGGCGAACAGCTGTGGGAAGCCCGTCTGCCGGCAGGGGGCCAGGCTACGCCAATGACTTATGAAGTGAACGGCAAACAGTACGTGCTGATTGTGGCCGGTGGTCACGGTTCGTTTGGAACTAAGCTGGGCGATTACGTGAAAGCGTATGCGCTGCCTGACAGCAAATAAGCCTTAACGTCAGAAGCAAAAAGGGCGACCCCAGGGTCGCCCTTTTTTTATGCCAGCGCCCTGAGTGCAGCTATTTGTTGCTGCCAGCGCATCAGTGCCGCAGCCTCATCCTTCAGGTGGAACGTCAGGCCGCTGGTGACCGTTGCGTACGGCGCGCGATGGGCGATCACCTGCTTCACTTCCGCATGGAATACCGCCAGCGCCAGGTCGGTCAGGGTCTCGTCACGCAGGGTGGCCTGCGCCTGGACTTCGACGACGGCTCCCTCCAGCACCAGCGCCAGGGTCATTTTCCCGTCGCGACGCAGATTGCGGGTGGTGGTGGAGTCAGGCCAGATGGCAAACAGCAGTTCGCCCGGGGAGCGGGCGATGATCTCGCCCAAGCTGAGCTGTGCCGCATAGGGCCAGCCGTTATCGCCTACGCTGGACAGGCGAATGGCCTGATGGCGGTGGCTGGCGGGCAGGGAGCCGTCGAGAAGCGCCAGCAGGGCGTCTGGCAGGTGAGTGGCAGGGATCATATCCGCTTCCTTAAAGGGTCAGGCAGCCAGTTTACCCTGCAATCGTCCTGACCTGCATCTGTCTGTTCATCGGTGAAACCGTACCCGCCTGTTTTTCTCCGTCTGCGTTCAGCGACTCCCTGCCGATAAAATTAAAATGTTTTGCTACAAAATAATGAAGTTATTTTTATATTTTAGTTTTATCCGATGCCGTTCCCCTGACCATCCCTTTTATAGCTAAACTTCGTGTAAACCAGACTGATTTAATCGGCCACCGGCAGCGTCTCCTTAATCTTCCCCTAAGTATTTTCATTTAGGCTCCATATATATGGGTGTTGGTAAGCTCTTTTTGCGCCTTTATCACCCTTGAAGGTGGCGCTTGATGCTTTTATACCCGATTCGGGCGCAGGAAGATGACAGCCACCGGCTGGAAGCGATAAGGCGGGATGCCGAACAGGATCGGACGCTGGCGCGCCTGTGGGCCTGCGCTGAAAATCATTCGTGATGTTTATTGTTTAATGGAAGTAATCAATGTCAGACTTTTTGCCTTTCTCGCGTCCGGCAATGGGTGCGGAAGAACTGGCCGCGGTGGCCGACGTGCTGCGCTCCGGCTGGATCACTACCGGACCGAAAAATCAGCAGCTTGAAGCGGCTTTTTGCCAGCTGACCGGCAACCGTCACGCTATTGCAGTCAGCTCGGCCACGGCCGGAATGCACGTCACGCTGATGGCGCTGGGCATTCAGCCCGGTGATGAGGTGATCACCCCCTCGCTGACCTGGGTTTCCACGCTGAATATGATCGTGCTGCTGGGGGCGACCCCGGTGATGATTGATGTGGATCGCGACACGCTGATGGTGACCCCGGCGCTGATTGAAGCGGCCATCACGCCGCGCACCCGGGCCATTATTCCGGTGCACTATGCCGGTGCTCCGGCTGACACTGATGCCATCCGTGCGCTGGGTCAGCGTTACGGTATTGCCGTTATCGAGGATGCGGCCCACGCGGCAGGAACCACGTATCGCGGGCGGCACGTCGGAGACCGGGGAACGGCGATTTTCTCCTTCCATGCGATTAAAAATATGAGCTGCGCGGAAGGCGGCCTGGTGGTGACAGACGATGAGGCGCTGGCTGACCGCGTGCGCAGCCTGAAGTTTCACGGTCTGGGGGTGGATGCTTTCGACCGTCAGACTCAGGGCCGTGCGCCGCAGGCCGAAGTGATCTCCCCGGGGTTTAAATACAATCTTGCTGACATTAATGCGGCGATTGCGCTGGTGCAGCTGGATAAGCTGGCCGCGAACAATGCCCGCCGCGAACAGATTGCACTGCGTTACCTCGATGAACTTTCCACGACGCCCTTCCTGCCGCTCACGCCGCCCAGCTGGCCGCATCAGCATGCCTGGCATCTGTTTATTCTGCGCGTTGATTCTGAACGGTGTGGCCTGAACCGCGACGCTCTGATGCAGGCGCTGAAGGACCAGGGGATCGGTAGCGGTCTGCACTTCCGCGCCGCACACACGCAAAAATATTACCGCGAACGTTTTCCTCACCTGAGCCTGCCGCATACGGAGTGGAACTCAGAACGCATCTGCTCGATTCCGCTGTTTCCGGGCATGACCGATGAAGATGTCAGCCGCGTCATTGCGGCACTGCATGCGCTGGTGAGGAAATAACATGACCGAACAACCAATCAACAAAGTCTCCGTGGTGATCCCGGTCTATAACGAGCAGGAGAGCCTGCCCGAACTGATCCGCCGTACGGATGCCGCCTGCGCACAGCTGGCCCTGGACTATGAAATCCTGCTGGTCGATGACGGCAGCAGCGATGCCTCTGCCGATATGCTGGTTGCGGCGGCTGAAGCGCCCGGCAGCCATATTGTGGCGGTACTGCTTAACCGTAACTACGGCCAGCATTCCGCCATCATGGCCGGATTCAGTCACGTCACCGGCGATCTGGTGATCACCCTCGATGCCGATCTGCAAAATCCGCCGGAGGAGATCCCCCGGCTGGTGGAAACCGCCAGTCAGGGCTACGACGTGGTGGGCACCGTGCGGCAGAACCGTCAGGACAGCTGGTTCCGTAAGTGTGCCTCACGCATGATCAACCACCTGATCCAGCGCACTACCGGCAAAGCGATGGGGGACTACGGCTGTATGCTGCGCGCCTACCGCCGCCACATCGTCGATGCCATGCTGCACTGCCACGAGCGCAGCACCTTTATTCCGATCCTTGCCAATACCTTTGCCCGCCGTGCGACGGAGATCCCGGTGCACCATGCCGAACGAGAGTTTGGTGATTCGAAATACAGCCTGATGCGACTGATCAACCTGATGTATGACCTGATTACCTGCCTGACGACCACGCCGCTGCGCCTGTTAAGCGTCTTTGGCAGCGTGATTGCTCTGGCGGGCTTTGCCATTTCCCTGCTGCTGGTTGCTCTGCGCCTGTTTTTCGGCCCGGCGTGGGCGGCAGAAGGGGTGTTTATGCTGTTTGCCGTCCTGTTTATTTTTGTCGGCGCACAGTTTGTTGGTATGGGGCTGCTTGGCGAGTATATCGGGCGAATCTATAACGATGTGCGTGCCCGTCCCCGCTATTTTATTCAGCGCGTTGTCAGCCACGACGCCAATTCCACACAGGATAAAACCTCATGAAAGCCGTTGTTTTTGCCTACCATGATATGGGATGCGCAGGCATCCGGGCGCTGGCTGAAGCCGGTTATGACATCTGCGCCATTTTTACACACGCGGATAATCCCCATGAAAACCACTTTTTCGGTTCCGTCGCGCGCACCGCAGCCCAGCTCGTCGTGCCGGTTTATGCCCCGGAAGAGGTGAATCATCCGCTGTGGGTTAACCGCCTGCGTGAGATGAAACCGGATGTCATTTTCTCTTTCCACTACCGACAGATGCTGAACGACGAGATCCTCAGCGCCGCCCGGGCAGGAGCTTTCAACCTCCATGCCTCGCTGCTACCGAAATATCGTGGACGTGCTCCCCTTAACTGGGTGCTGGTAAACGGGGAACAGGAAACCGGTGTGACGCTGCACCGCATGGTGAAACGTGCCGACGCCGGGGCCATTATCGCCCGGGAAAAGGTGGTCATCGCAGCAGAAGACAATGCGCTGACGCTGCATTACAAGCTCTGTGAAAGCGCCAAAACGCTGCTGACGCGCAGTCTTCCCGCCCTGCGGAGCGGTGATTTCACTGAGATTCAACAGGATGAAAGCCAGGCCACCTATGTCGGACGGCGGACACCGGAAGACGGGCGCATTGACTGGCACCAGCCGGTGCAGCAGGTGCATAATCTTGTGCGTGCGGTGACCGATCCGTGGCCGGGTGCTTTCAGCTATGTTGGCGGCGCGAAATTTATCCTCTGGCAGTCGCAGATCCGCCATGACTGGCCAGCGGCAAAACCGGGAACTGTGCTCTGCGTTTCACCGTTTGTCGTGGCCTGCGCAGAGGGTGCGCTGGAAGTGGTTACCGGCCAGAGCGACAGTGGCGTGTATATGCAAGGCAGCCAGCTGGCGCAGACGCTGGGGCTGGTGGCGGGTGCGCTGCTGCATAACCAGCCGGCAGCGGCAGCGAAACGCCGGACCCGCGTACTGATCCTCGGTGTCAATGGCTTTATCGGTAACCATCTGACCGAACGCCTGCTGGCCGATGATAATTTTGAGATCTTTGGTCTGGATATTGGTTCCGACGCCATTAGTCGCTTTATTGGTCACGATCGTTTCCACTTCGTTGAAGGGGATATCAGCATTCACTCCGAGTGGATTGAATATCACATCAAGAAATGTGATGTCGTTCTGCCACTGGTGGCGATTGCCACCCCGATTGAATATACCCGTAACCCGTTGCGCGTGTTTGAGCTGGATTTTGAAGAGAATCTGAAAATCATCCGTGACTGCGTGAAGTATAAAAAGCGCATTATCTTCCCGTCGACCTCGGAAGTGTATGGCATGAGTACGGATGCCACCTTTGATGAAGACCACTCTAACCTGGTGGTTGGGCCAATCAATAAGCAGCGGTGGATCTACTCCGTCTCTAAACAGCTGCTGGACCGCGTGATCTGGGCCTACGGGGAAAAAGAGGGGCTGCGCTTTACGCTGTTCCGGCCGTTCAACTGGATGGGGCCACGGCTGGATAACCTTAATGCTGCCCGTATTGGCAGTTCGCGCGCCATTACCCAGCTGATCCTGAACCTGGTGGAAGGTTCGCCGATCAAGCTGATTGACGGCGGGCGTCAGAAACGCTGTTTTACCGATATTCGTGACGGCATTGAAGCGCTGTTCCTGATCATTGAGAACAAGCAGCAGAACTGTGACGGCCAGATCATTAACATCGGTAATCCGGACAACGAGGCGAGCATTAAAGAGCTGGCTGAGCAACTGCTGGAAAGCTTTGAGCGTCACCCGCTGCGCGACCGTTTTCCGCCTTTTGCCGGTTTCCGCGAAGTGGAAAGCAGCAGCTACTATGGCAAAGGATATCAGGATGTGGAGCACCGCAAACCGTCCATCCGCAATGCGAAGCGTCTGCTGAACTGGACGCCTGAAGTGGCGATGAACTTCACTATTGACGCCACGCTGGACTTCTTCCTGCAAACCGTGGAACCGGGTGAGACCACCGAATGATCAACGTCGGTCTGCGCATTGATGTAGACACCTGGCGTGGCACTCGTGACGGTGTGCCGCGCCTGCTCTCCCTTCTTGAGCGCCAGCAAACCCGGGGCAGCTTTTTTTTCAGCGTCGGCCCGGACAATATGGGGCGGCATCTCTGGCGTCTGCTGAAACCGCGCTTTCTGTGGAAAATGCTGCGCTCTGATGCCGCCTCGCTTTATGGCTGGGATATCCTGCTGGCAGGGACGGCCTGGCCCGGACGTCGCATCGGGGAAGGGCTGGCAGAGGTGATCCGCCAGGCGACAATACAGCATGAGGTAGGGCTGCACGCCTGGGATCATTTCGCCTGGCAGACCTGGGCTGGCGTATGGTCTGCGGATAAGCTGAGTGAAGAAATCCGTCGGGGCGTGGACGCATTGACGGCCCTGACGGGGCAGCCGGTGACCTGTTCGGCGGCGGCGGGCTGGCGGGCAGATGGCCGGGTGGTCGCTGCCAGACAGCCTTTTAACTTCCGTTATAACAGCGACTGCCGTGGCTCTGAACCTTTCCTGCCGCTGCTGCCGGACGGGCGGACGGGTACTGTGCAGATCCCGGTGACGTTACCCACCTGGGACGAAGTGGTGGGGACGCGCATTGCCCGTCAGGACTATAACGCCTTTATCCTTGATGAAATCAGCCGCCAGCAGGGTGTGCCGGTCTACACCATTCATGCGGAAGCGGAAGGGATCGTGCTGGCGGAGATGTTTGACGCCCTGCTGACCGAGGCGCGTCGCCGGGGTATTCGCTTCTGCCCGCTGGGCGAGCTGCTGCCGCAGGATCTGTCGCAGCTGCCGACGGGTAAGATTGTCCGGGGTAGTCTCCCCGGCCGTGAAGGCTGGCTGGGATGCCAGCAACGAGTCGAGTGATTGCGGATGAAAACCACCCGTTATGCGTTATTACTGCCCGTACTGTATGTGCTCTATTATCTGATCCCCCTTGAGCTTCGCTCACTGTGGCAGCCGGATGAGGTGCGCTATGCCGAGATCAGCCGTGAAATGCTGCTCAGTGGAAACTGGGTGGTGCCTCACTTTCTGGACCTGCGTTACTTCGAAAAGCCGATTGCCGGGTACTGGATCAATAACATCAGTCAGTGGCTATTCGGCCACACCAATTTTGCCGTACGCTTTGGTTCCGTATTTTCCGTCTCGATCAGCGCGCTGCTGATCGGCTGGCTGGCGATGCGCCTGTGGCGCGATCGGGCGACGGCGGTGCTGTCCGCCGTTATCTTCCTCACCTGCATGCTGGTGTACAGCATCGGGACCTATGCCGTACTCGACCCGATGATCACCCTGTGGCTGACCGCTGCCATGTGCAGCTTCTGGCTGGTCGGGGAGGGGGGCAGCAGGCGTCAGAAAGTCGCGGGCTGGCTGCTGCTGGGCCTGGCCTGCGGCATGGGTTTCCTGACAAAAGGGTTTCTGGCGCTGGCGGTGCCGGTGGTGGCCGTCGTTCCGTGGATGATCTGGCAGCGGCGCTTTAAAGAACTGATGCTGTTCGGGCCGCTGGCGCTGGTGAGTGCGGTCGCCATCTCGCTCCCCTGGTCAGTCAGCATTGCCCGGCAGGAGCCAGATTTTTGGCGCTATTTCTTCTGGGTCGAGCATATTCAGCGCTTTGCCGAGAGCAATGCCCAGCATAAGGCCCCGTTCTGGTACTACCTGCCGGTGCTGATTGCCGGAACGCTGCCGTGGCTGGGGCTGTTGCCGGGGGCACTACGGCGGGCCTGGCAACAGCGGCAGGAGGCTCCGGGGGCGGTTTATCTGCTGGGCTGGGTGGTGATGCCGCTGCTGTTCTTCAGCGTGGCGAAAGGCAAGCTGCCGACCTATATTCTGCCCTGCTTTGCGCCGCTGGCGATGCTGCTGGCCCGCCATGCGCTGTTGCTGGCGGCGGCGGGGCGACGCGGGCTGAAACTCAATGGGATGCTCAACCTGCTGGTAGGAACGGTCTTGCTGCTGGTGATGCTGCTGGTGCTGGCCCCCTGGGGCCTGGCAAAGCATCCTGCTTATGCCCAGCATGAGCTGATCAAAGTGCTGCTGGGCAGTACCGCATTTCTGTTCTGGGCGCTGGTGGGGGCGGCCAGCCTGGTTGGAAACGCCAGACACTGGCGGCTGGCGGCACTGTGTCCCCTCGGTCTGGCACTGGTGATTGGGGCAGCCATCCCGGACAAAGTGATTAACTCTAAGCAGCCACAACCGTTTATTGCTGACGTCAGTCAGGATCTGCAACAGAGCCGCTTTGTGCTGGCCAATAACACCGGCATGGCTTCGGCGCTGGCCTGGTCGCTGAAACGGAGTGATATCCGTATGTTAGATCAGCCGGGAGAGCTTGAGTACGGTTTAGGGTACGCCAGCGGGGCCGATCGGCTGGTGACCACACCCGATTTTGCGTCGTGGCTGTATCAGCATCGCCGTGAAGGTAACGTCTCTCTGGTAATGAAACTGTCCGGTGAGGATCGGCAGATAGATGGGCGGATCCCCACGCCTGACCGTATTGTGCAGCGCGGCAGAATGCTGCTCTACTTCTACCGTCAGCAGCCATGAATTTACTGCTGATTGTGCTGGCCAGCCTGCTGAGTTGTGGCGGCCAGTTATGTCAGAAACAGGCCACCGCCCAGGCTCATCGTCGCGGCCTGTTTGGCTGGCTGGCGGCGAGCATTGTACTGCTGGGCGTGGCGCTGCTGGTGTGGTTGCGGGTACTGCAAACCGTTCCGGTGGGGGTGGCTTACCCGATGTTGAGCCTTAACTTTATTTTTGTTTCTCTGGCCGCCCGCTGGTTGTGGAAAGAGATAATTCCGTGGCGTCATGCGCTGGGCATCGCACTGATTGTGGCTGGCGTGGCGGTAATGGGGAGCTATACCTGATGGGGTGGCTGTTTGCCTTTTGTAGCGTAATGCTGGTCAGTGCCGCACAGCTGGTGCTGAAGTGGGCCATGGTGCAACTGCCTCCGGTGGGTCAGACAGGGCTGTTTATTGACACGCTTTTTACGTTCTCCTGGCCGGTACTGGCGCTGGTGGGCGGGCTGGTGGCCTACGGACTGTCCATGCTGTGCTGGGTGCTGGCCCTGCAGCGTCTGCCCCTGAGCCAGGCCTATCCGCTGTTAAGTCTCAGCTACCTGCTGGTCTGGCTGGCCGCCCTCTGGCTGCCGGGGCTGAATGAGGCCTTTCACTGGGGCAAGCTGGCGGGCGCGCTGCTGATCCTCGGCGGGCTGTTGCTGATTTTCTCTCCGGGGAAAAACGGCCGCAGATAATGTTATTATCACCCGATTAATGACTCAGAGTCTGGTTAATCACATGGATGCTTTACCCCCTCTCCTGCAGGTCAGGGAGGTCACTTTTGTGCGCCAGGGGAAAACCCTGTTAGCGCCGGCCTCCTTTGAACTTCACCGCGGCGAATTCGTCTGGCTGACCGGGCCATCCGGAGCCGGTAAAACCACGTTGTTAAAAATTATTGCCTCACTGCTTGAGCCGACCGGGGGCGAGGTGCTCTTTCACGGCCAGCCGATCGTTACGCTGAAGCCAGAGCCTTACCGTCAGCAGGTCTCCTGCGTGTTTCAGACGCCGCAGCTGTTTGGCCGCACGGTGTGCGACAACCTTTCCCTGCCTTATCAGATCCGCCAGCAGGCGACTGACCGGCAGCATCTGGGCCGTGAATTGCGGCGCATCAATCTCTCAGAAGAGATGCTGGATAAGCCTGTTGATCAGCTCTCCGGCGGGGAGAAACAGCGGGTGGCGCTGCTGCGCCATCTGCAGTTTCCTCCGCAGATCCTGCTGCTGGATGAGGTCAGCAGCGCGCTGGATGAGGCGAATAAGCTGACGGTGCAGGCGATCATTAACCAGCAGGTGAGTAACGGCACGGCGGTTATCTGGATCAGCCACGACAGCCATGAGACAGACGATGGCAGGCGACGCATTGCGCTGCGCCCCGCCGGGCAGGGGAGCGAGCATGGACCAGCATAATATTACCAATTCGTCACTGGCTCTGGCGCTGGTGCTGGTAGTGATTGCGCTGCTGGTGAGCAGCAAAGAGCGGCTGGGGCTGGAGAAAGATATTCTCTGGAGCGTGACGCGGGCTGTCATCCAACTGGTTATCGTCGGCTTTGTGCTTAAGTATATCTTCGACGTGGATCACCAGTGGCTGACGGTACTGATGGTGTTGTTTATCTGCGTTAACGCAGCGCTGAATGCGAAAAAACGCAGCGGGTCGATCGACAGAGGCTTTCTGATTGCGTTTGTGGCGGTGGGCTGTGGAACGACGCTGACGCTGACCATTCTGCTACTGAGCGGCGCGATCGCCTTTATCCCCATGCAGGTCATCCCGATCTCGGGAATGATAGCCGGTAATGCGATGGTGGCGGTGGGGCTGTGTTTCAGCAACCTTAACCAACGCTTCAGCGACAATCGTCAGAGGGTTGAAGAGATGCTCAGTCTCGGGGCCGGCATGAAGCTGGCCTCGGCGGCTATCCTGCGCGACAGCATCCGCGCGGCCATGATCCCCACGGTGGACGCCGCAAAAACCGTCGGTCTGGTGAGTTTACCGGGCATGATGTCCGGCCTGATCTTTGCCGGTATTGATCCGGTAAAAGCGATCAAATACCAGATTATGGTGACCTTTATGCTACTGGGAACGGCCAGCCTGTCGACCATTATTGCCGGCTATCTGGCCGCCCGGCGATTCTACACGGCGCGCGTTCAACTGAAATAACCTGAACAGATACCGCATTTTGGGCGGACCACAACAAGGGGCCCGCCCGTCACCATCAGAAATTCACATTGGCGCTCAGACCGCCAATAAAGGCGTCTTTCACCCCAGAGACGGCACCGGGTGAAGCGACGTACTGGAGGCTGGGACGCAGATCAAGCCAGTGGGTGGCGTGAACGTTGTAGTAAACTTCGTAGTTCCATTCTGACCCGTGCTGCACGGGCAGATAGGTCGGGCTGCTGTAGTCATACTCGCCGTTAAACTGATTGGTGCTGCGCTGCATTTTGCTGTAGTCGCTGTTGACGTGAATACGCGCCACGCCAAAACCGATCTCATCCTGCGCACGGGTGGCAAAGGGACCTTTCCACGTTAACTCTACCGCCTGGTAATTATCCGTTTTCGACGTTTTATGATCGTTCATAACGGCCTGTACCGTCAGGCCCAGCCCCCGGCTGACATCGCCATCGGTGGCAGTCATTTGCTGTTGTAGCAGTACATATCCGCCGTAGGCCTTCGCCTGCCTGCCGTAGCCGCCATTGCGATAGCTGGAATATTTATCCCCGTTTACCGAAGAGTAGTAGCCACCAATACGGTAGTTGCCCGGCAGCCTGTTCGCCCCAAGCAGGGGTTTCCAGCCGAATTCGAAGGGCACCATATTCCCCAGGGACGGGCTGCCGTCAAGGTAGAAGCCGTTGCCGCGATCGTAATTATTCCGGTTCTGATTATAGAAACCTGCCTGGAAGAACATATCATCCGGCAGGTTCAGTTTTATCCGTCCTCCCCACTGCGATACTGGCCAGTTATACCAGCGGTCACCGCGCCAGTTGCCCGGCTGACCGCTACCAAAGGCCAGGTTTTCGAACTTGCTGTCGAATGAGTCGAAGTCCTCTCCCGTGGTAACGCGACCGGCTTTGATCTCCACCAGATGGTCAAAGAATCCTTTATTGACCCAGAACTGCGTCAGACGCCAGGTCTGGCCACGGCCCCAGACTTCCTGTACCGAGGAGAGGCCGCCGGTACGCGGGTCATTGATATGCTGGGTCAGATCCCGCCCGTTTCGGCTGGTAATGGTGAACTGGAACTGCGTATCGTCCCAGTTGAGGAGTTTTTCCAGGTCCAGGCTAGTACCAAAGGCCCACTGGTCGGTATAGCGGGCAGTGGTCGAGGTGTTATAGCCACCGGCAAGGTTACTGGCGGATTCCATGGTGTAGTTCACCTGAAAGTCGACGCCTTCCTTTTTCAGTTCGCTACGGTAGCCGCCCCAGTCACCAAATAAATAATCGGAATCCATACTGAGCGGGGCCATATCGGCGTTCGCCGCCGCAGAGGCCAGCAGCAGGGCACCGCTGTACAGCAGTGGGGATATTTTTCGTTTAAACACGCGTTTGTTTGTCACTGTCTTTCGCCTTTTTATTATTGATCTGTACAAGTCCTGGGCGCTTTCTGCTGAGAAGAAAGCCGTACAGATTGTTTGAGGTTGAATGCTTTAAGGACGCCGGGCGCACGTAATTGATCGCCGTGAAGCTATGACACCATGTGTGCGAATGACGGGGAGTGTATTTTTGTGCTGAAAATAATTAGCATGCTTATTTATTTGTATGAAACTAACAACGAAGATAAGCAAATATGTCTGTGGAAGACCGGGCGACAAAAGACCCGTTTTACAGGCGGTGCAAAACGGGTCTTTACAGCGTCAGAAATTAATCCCGGCGCTCAGTCCACCAACGAAAAGATGGGCGTCATCACTCACCGAGCCGGGTTTTGTGGTCTGTTGCAGATTAGGCCGCAGAATGAGATGGGGCGTTAAACGATAATTGTAATAGAGGTTGTAATTAAATCCATCGCCCCGCATCAGCGGCTGGGGTTTGTTATTACGGTACTCTTCGGGGATCTTATACGCGTTCGCATCCGTGGTAAGACTTTCCACAGGCGCGGCCTGGTAGTGCGGAAGCCGTAGCGGTGTTCTGGCCGACGCACCACTGGCAAGCAGCAGCGCTGCCAGACTGGCGGCATACAGATACTGGTTCAGATGTGATGTTCTTTCCATGATTTCACCTCGTTCTGCGATTAACCATCAGGATGATTTCTTTACCCGATCAGTACATCACAACTCGCTGCGGCCGTTTCAATGTTTAATGCGACGGTGAAAATCCTGGGCGAAACAAATAAAAAAAACGCCCACAAGGGGCGTTCAGAAGGATATTTTAGGGCTTAACGGCGGCCGAATATTTTGGCCGCAAGGAAGCCAACACCCGCAGCAATCACCAGAGAAACCAGTGGTGACTCCTGCGTTTTTGTTTTCACGCAGTCCAGTGCGTCATCAACGGCGTAGGAGGCTTTGGCGGCCTGCTGACGGACTTTGCCTCTGAATTCATGCTCTGGCGAGTCTACGGCTTTACCAAACTCTTCCTGACCTTTGCCGATGGCTTCTTGTGCTTTATCGTTCGCTTTATCAAACAGACTCATTGTGCCTCCTTTTGATGGCATGATTTCCTGTAACGATTTTAAGCGTAGACCATCTGGCGGGCTTTACCGGGGTGTTATGTGTAAAAGTATGAATGAAAAGGTCAGCAACGGGCAAAAAAAGAGGAGGGATGACTCCCCCCTCCTGACACGATGATCGTTTGTCGATCCTCAGTGATAGCCTTCGTCCGGCTTGATTTTGCCGCGGAACACGTAGTAGCTCCAGAAGGTGTACACCAGAATGACCGGAATAATCAGCAGGGCACCGACCAGCATAAAGCCCTGACTCTGCGGCGGTGAGGCAGCCTGCCAGATGGTGATGGACGGTGGAATGATATACGGCCAGATGCTGATACCCAGCCCGGTAAAGCCGAGGAACACCAGCGCCAGCGTCAGCAGGAACGGGGTGTAGTGCGCGTGGCGCAGCAGCGAACGCCACAGACCCCAGGCGGCTGCCAGCACCAGTAAGGGCACCGGCAGGAACCAGAACAGATTAGGCAGGGTGAACCAACGGTGCATAATATTGGTGTGGGCCAGCGGCGTCCAGATACTGACGATGGCGATCACCACCAGCAGTGCGATCAGCAGCGGCCGGGTCAGCGCCGTCATTTTACGGTGCAGTTCATTTTCAGTTTTCATGATAAGCCAGGTGCTGCCCAGCAGAGCATAGGCCAGAACCAGACCTACACCGCAGAACAGCGTAAACGGCGTCAGCCAGGCCAGTGCCGGGCCGCTGTAAGTGCGGTCCGTCACTTCGAAGCCATTAATGACCGCACCCAGTACCACACCCTGGCTGAAGGTGGCAACAAACGAGCCGCCGATAAATGCCTTATCCCAAAACGGACGGTGCTCTTCGGTCGCTTTAAAGCGGAACTCAAAGGCCACGCCGCGGAAAATCAGGCCGATCAGCATGATGGTCAGCGGGACGGCGAGCGCAGAGGTGATCACCGCGTAAGCCAGGGGGAACGCACCAAACAGTGCCGCTCCGCCCAGTACCAGCCAGGTTTCGTTACCATCCCAAACCGGAGCGACGGTGTTAACCATCATATCGCGTTCAATGGGATCTTTATTGAACGGGAACAGGATGCCGATACCGAGATCGAAACCATCCATGATGATGTACATCAGGGTGGCGAAGATGATGATGGTAAACCAGATAATTGAGAGATCGATACCCACCTTACTTCTCCTCCTGTGACGACTGTAATTTTTCTTTCACCGCAGACAGCGGACGAGCCGGCGTATGTGATGTGCCCGGGCCGCCGTCTGCTGGCGGATGACCTTCACCGGTCTGTGGACCTTTCTTGATCAGATTAGCCAGATAGCTGTAACCCACGCCAAATACGGCGCAGTAGACCAGCAGGAAGACGATCAGGCTGATGCTCATCTGTAGCGTACTGTGCAGAGATACGGCATCACGGGTGCGCAGCAGGCCGTAAATCACCCAGGGCTGACGGCCCATCTCCGTGGTGATCCAGCCTGCTACCAGTGCAATCAGACCGGAAGGCCCCATCAGCAGGACAAACCACAGGAACGGACGCGAGGTGTAGAGGCGCTGGCCGCGACGCATCCAAAGGCTGACGGCACCCAGCAGGATCATCAGCATTCCCAGCCCGACCATAACGCGGAAGGACCAGAATACCACCGTAGAATCAGGGCGGTCCTCTTTCGGGAAGGACTTCAGAGCCGGTACCTGCTTGTCCAGGCTGTGGGTCAGGATCAGGCTGCCGAGGTAAGGAATTTCCACCGCATACTTGGTGCGCTCCTCTTTCATATCCGGGATACCAAACAGGATCAGCGGGGTGGATTCACCCGGACGGTTTTCCCAGTGCCCCTCGATGGCTGCGATTTTGGCCGGCTGATGTTCCAGCGTGTTCAGGCCGTGAGCGTCACCAATCATCGCCTGAATGGGCGAAACGATCAGCGCCATCCACAGGGACATCGACAGCATTTTGCGTACGGCCGGGGTGTCATTTTTACGCAGCAGGTGATAAGCGGCCGAGGCACCCACAAAGAAAGCGGTCACCAGGAAGGCGGCCACGGACATATGCAGCAGGCGGTATGGGAAGGACGGGTTAAAGATGACTTTAAACCAGTCTACCGGGATGACGATACCGTTTTCCAGCGCATAGCCCTGCGGCGTCTGCATCCAGCTGTTAGAGGCCAGGATCCAGAAGGTGGAGATGATCGTGCCAAGCGCCACCATGCAGGTAGAGAAAAAGTGCAGGCCACGGCTGACGCGGTTCCAGCCAAACAGCATCACGCCGAGGAACCCCGCCTCAAGGAAGAACGCGGTAAGCACTTCATAGGTCAGCAGTGGGCCGGTAATACTGCCGGCAAACTGCGAGAAACCCGCCCAGTTGGTGCCGAACTGGTAGGCCATGACCAGGCCAGAAACTACGCCCATGCCGAAGTTAACGGCAAAGATTTTTGACCAGAAATGATAGAGGTCGCGATAAACCTCATTTTTGCTTTTCAGCCACAGACCTTCGAGCACGGCCAGAAAACTGGCCAGGCCGATGGTGATGGCGGGGAAGAGAATGTGGAAGGCTACGGTGAAACCAAACTGTATCCTCGCCAGATGGAACGCATCTAATCCGAACATTGCTTACCTCGATCTAACATGAACTACGGCCTTTTATTTTTCTACCCACAGTTAACAAATAGGTGAAATAGTGCAAAAAAGAAAATTTGTCAGCTGGGGACTTCTCATCGGAAATGGGATCTTAAAACCAAAACGGGTGAAGAAGTAGCAACAGTAATAGTGAACCGGCCTATAACAGTAACGATTATTACGAGTAATTGTTTCATCAGCAGGTTAAATCAGCGAAAATTATTGTTAACGCAAGATAGTAGGATGCTGCCCGGATGTGAAAATGCTGTATCTTTATGTCGTAAAAGCTTTTTTTTGACCGAAAATGCGATCGCTTGTTGCGCAATAGCACGGGGGGAAAGCCTTAAAATAACCGCAGTGGTGCGGCTATTAATATAGCTTTTAAGGCTATAAAAAAGAGTGTTTACACCTCATTATTATAATAGCCATAAGGTTTGCCACAACTTGTGAATAATATGTGTATTTACTGTTATGTTTTAACTGCTTATTTATCCCCGATCCGTAACTGCTTTTTTTAGCTTTACTGTACGGCTTTTGCCGTAAAGGACGTCTGCGGACGGCGCGCAGTTGTTAAAGTTGTAATACACACAAATATGTAATTTGAATCATTTAGTTACAAATTGATGGCGTTTATCTGTTCGATTCTTGCCGGAAATCAAGAAAGTTCATCTTGAATGGTGGGCTGTGGTGTGATGTTAGTGTCCATGATATAACCGTAAAAAAGTGTCAGGAGCGGGAGTCAGATGGAAACCTTTTTGATGTTGTTACCGGTGTATATGGCCTACCTGCTGGGTACGGCAAGTCCGGGTCCGAGTAATATGGCGATCATGGCTGTGGCGATGAGCCAGGGACGTCGCCCGGCACTGATGCTGGCCTTTGGCGTCATTACCGGTTCGCTGTGCTGGGCACTGCTGGTGGCTACCGGGCTGTCTGCACTGCTTCAGGCCTGGGCACAGGCGATTGTGGTGATCAAAGTAGCCGGCGGTATTTATCTGCTGTGGATGGCGTGGAAAGCCGCCCGTAGCGCGGCGCGCCGGGGAGAGGTCGCAGCGGTACAGCGGGCGTCATCGGGTTCAGCCCTGTCGCTCTATCGCCGTGGTCTGTTGCTGCATCTGGGTAATCCCAAGGCTATTCTGGTGTGGACGGCAATCATGTCACTCGGTATCCGACCCGATGCAGCCCCCGGCGTGCTGCTGCTGATTGTCGGCGGTTGTGCGCTACTGGGGATCCTGGTTTTTAGCAGCTACGCGCTGCTGTTCTCCACCGCGGCGATGAGCCGGGGTTATCGCCGGTGCCGCCGGGCAATTGAGGGCATTTTTGCTGCGTTCTTTACCTTCGCCGGTCTGAAACTGCTGTTTTCCCGCTAGCTCCGGGCGGGCGACCCTCAGGGTCGCCCGCGCATCAGGCCGCCGGACAGGCGTCCAACTCGTCTTGCGGCATCCCGGCTTCGCGCGCGGCCAGGCAAATCTGCTGCCAGGTGTTGGCATCAACCGGAATACCATGCTGCCGGCGCGCTGCGCGCTGCGCCTCTTCCCACTCACCGGGGATAAGAATCGGGTTGTCGCCCGCCTGCGGTGAGGCTTTTACCCAGTCAATAAAGGCATCTGCTTCCTGCTGTAGTGCCGGGGCATCAAAGGCGGCCGGATCGAGCACCACGGTGGTCATACTGTTAAAAATGGCTTCCGCCGATGTTTGCAGCGACTGCGGGTGCGTGGTTTGTCCGCCGGACAGCGCTCCGCCGAGCACTTCACACATCACCGCCAGCGCATAGCCTTTATGCAGGCCAAACGCCCGCAGTGAACCATAAGGCGCTTCATGCATGACGCCGGGATCGACGGCCGGTTGACCCTGGTGGTCAATCAGATAACCTGGCGCAACCTCCAGCCCTTTATTCCAGGCCACCCGCGTTTTACCAAAGGCGATACCGCTGGTGGCAAAATCGAGCAGCAGCGGCGGTTTTCCCGGACGCGGGAAGACCGCACAAAACGGATTGGTGCCAAAGCGGCGGTCGCTGCCGTTAAACGGGGCCACCATCGGATCGCCCACTACGTTAACAAAGTGGAAAGAGATAAACCCGGCGCGCGCGCACTGTTCAGCCCAGTGGCCGATTCGGCCGATATGGTGCGAACGACGCAGCGCAACGGCACACATTCCCAGATCGCGGGTGCGGTCGATAGCCAGCGTCATCGCTTCTGCGGCCATCACCTGGCCAAAACCCTGACCGCCGTCAACGGTGATCACTGCGCCAGCATCTTTCGCAATCTGTAAACGCTGGTTCAGTTTCAGGTGTCCCTGCGCTCTGGAGATCATATAGCTGGGGATCATCCCGACGCCGTGCGAGTCGTGCCCGGCAAGATTCGCGGCCACCAGATGTTCCGCCACGCGCTGTGCCTCCTGTTCGCTGCTGCCTGCGTATTGCCACAGGCGCTGTACCAGGGTTTGTAAGCGGTGGTGATCGATCCGTAACTCCTTCTGTTTCTGACTCATCTTTTTTCCTTAAAATAATGAAGGTTACTGTTTATTTTTAAACGAATAATTGACGTTTGTCCGTTTAATTTTTACGCAGCAGGGCTTTTTATTATCAGGAAAATTCAGGCAATACTGCATGAGATATTGCTAATTCTGGTGATTGATATCTATACTATTGCATTGATATATATTGACTTTTTTGACTAAAGCCAAATTTTTGCGCTGAAGCAAAATGCTTTTGGGGTAAAACAGCCGTATGGAAAGTGAACACAACGATCCCAGCATTATTCCCTCACTGGATCTGTCTGCCATTCCGCGTGAGATCATGCTGCTGGGGAAACGGCTGGCCGATACCAAATATCAGATTGATATGCTGGGTAAAGTGGGCTGGGGTGAACTGACGGCGAACCTGCACGGTCTGGAAGCCAGCGGCGAATGGAATGGCCCGGATGATGCGCTGACGTTTTTCAGCAAAGTATTCCCGTTTGCCATTTTGCCATCCGAGACCGAGCCGATGGGGGTCTACCAGGTTCCCACCGAACAGGTTATCGGCCGCAGCTGGCGCTGGTGGCCCGATCATCTCAGCGGCAACAGCGAAGAGAAGCTGCGGGAGCATCTGAATGGACCGCATGCGGCTGAAAGCACCTCTTACTATTTTATTTCTGCGCTGGCTGTACTGCTGGCGGTACAGGGGCAGAGCAGGGTTAACTATTGCCGCCAGCGACATATTCCGGCCATCACCGCCCGCGTGACCTATCTGTCCTATCCGCCGGCGGATCGCTTTAAGCTTTACCATGTCACCCATGGTTCGACCCGGCAGAGCTGGGTTGTCCTCAACGACCGCTACCTTCAGGCGCTCCACTGGCCGCGCATTTCACTGCCGGCGCTGGCGACGTATGGCGTCCACAGCGCCAGCTGGCCGCAGACTTTTCCCCCTGTTGCCCGCATATTTGATGAGTTGCATCACCCTCAGCAGGCGGAGGATTTTGTTGCGCCCTGCGTGGATTTACAGGCGCTGAATGAAACGATAGAAGCGGAAAAACGCGAGGCACAGCTGGCAGCGAAACCGGTGAAAATGTCTCTGAGTGATATGGACATCGTCAATATCTGGCCGGTCAGCATGACGCTGATGTTCTTTTTCCTGCTTTCTCTGGTCGCTGCCGGTCTCACGGCGGGGGAGGGATGGTTAGGACTGATTGGTCTGGTGATTTGTGGTATGTCCGGCAGTCTGCTGCTGTTTCTGGCCGCGCCCGTGTTCCTGGTGCGTAAGAGTACGTCAGGACGTGCGCAGGAAGGGGAGGCGGTATATTTACCCGAACCTGCTGATAACAGTCAGCTTCCTCCGGCGGCACAATAAAAAGTGCCCACGCTGAGGTGGGCAAAAAAACTATTCATCTGACTTTGCCATTTATTATATAGCAATTAATGATCGCACTTTTTCCGTAGAAATAATAAGCGTTTATACAGATCGATTCAGGGGGATCGATCGGCTAAATCGATTGATGACGTAAAATGTGAAGCTAACGGTACAATGCGGATTCAATTCAGATTATTTAGCACTAAATCACCCATAACAGGCTTAATGTTGTCTTGAAAATCCGGCTTTAATCATCTCCTCACGCAGGGCACTGGCAATCGCCCGGTTGCCGCCGGTAATCGGGAAAATCACGTTATTGACTACATCGTCCAGATCGTGTTCGTTAAATTCCTGTGACGTCAGCTGCGTGCCGCCTTCATCATTGATCGCAATCGACCCGATAATATGGGTGCCCGCATTTTTGGCTGACAGGCTGTAACGGCCGAGGCTGGTATTTATTGTGCTCATAAGATCTCCTTGTAACCTTTTCAGTGGGAAAGTGGAGCAAGTGAGTCTTTAAAATGACCTGATAAGTTTAGTAACACCCGCCACTTTCCTCCCCGTCTGTAAGGTAAAGATTTGAAAGAGCGTGATCCTGTTCGCATAAATCTTGCCGTGTTTGTCGCCGCATTATGGCCGTTATGACTCTGCCAGCGTGACATCCAGTTCCAGTCTGGCCAGCTCCTGGCGCGCGGGTGCGGGCAGATGCGGATCGGTGATGACAGCATCAAACTGGGTCAGCGGCAGGGCGAGGAAGGTGGCAATTTTATTATATTTTGAACTGTCGGCCAGCAGAACGCGCTTGCGGGTGACCTCACTCACGGCCCGTTTTACCGCAATTTTTTCTTCATCAGGCGTAAAGATCCCACGCATTCCCCAGCAGGAAGCTGAGATAAACGCAATATCCACTGAAAGACCGCGCAGCGCCTGTGCTGCTGCCTCCCCCACGCACGAGCGGTTATCCCGGCACAGCGTTCCCCCGGTATGGATCATCCTGCACTGGCTGGTTTCGATCAGGAAATGAGCAATAACGAAATCATTGGTGATAATCAGCAGGTCGTCACGCGTTCCCAGCTCCCGCGCCAGCGCCAGCGTGGTAGTGCCTGCATCAAGGTAGATGCAGCTGTTACGGGGAATATGGCGGGCGGCCGCAGCACCAATGGCCTGCTTTTCCAGGCTGAACATGCTGGTTTTATCCTGGTGCGTCGGCTCGCTGGACAGACGCTCTGTCGAACGTACCCCTCCTGAGACCATCAGTACGGCACCCTGCTCCTCCAGTTTTTGCAGATCGCGGCGAATGGTCATGTGCGAGACGGCCAGCCGCTCGGTCAGTTCGGCAATGCTCACCACACCACGTTCCTGCACCAGCGCTAAAATTTGTTGATGTCGTTCTACCGGGATCATACTTACTCCTGATGGGTCTGCCGGGATGCTGCGCTGAGTGTAAAGGAGGGCAATGCTCCTCTGCACCACAATTTTTCTCAATTTATCACGTTATAGTGAAGTCAGGTGCCCGATACATTCTGATTATCCTACTTAACATGATGATAAAAGACTGATTTTAGTATCAGAGCGTGTTAATGGCGCTGTGTTAATTCTTGTTAAATCGAAAGTGATTCTGTTAATTATTGTGATACTCATCACCAAAACTGCCGGATAAAACGCCTATACTTCACACATCAAAACAAATAATCACCAAAATTAACACGGAGAGCATATGTCTGACGCAGCATCAATGTCGGTTTGTGTTGTTGGCCTCGGTTCGATGGGCATGGGGGCCGCGCAGTCCTGTATTAAAGCGGGCCTGAAGACCTGGGGTGTGGATCTTAACCCACAGGCGCTACAGACGCTGCGCGACAGCGGCGCTCAGGCGGCAGAAACCTCTGCCCGTGATTTTGCCGACCGGCTTGATGCGGTGCTGCTGCTGGTGGTCAACGCCACGCAGGTGAAGCAGATCCTGTTTGGCGAGAATAGTCTGGCCGCGCTGCTGAAACCGGGGACAGTAGTCATGGTTTCTTCCACCATCTCGTCTCAGGATGCGCAGGACATTGAGCAGCAGCTTGCCGCCTATCAGCTGATCATGCTGGATGCCCCGGTGTCCGGCGGGGCGGCAAAGGCCGCTACCGGCGAGATGACGGTGATGGCTTCCGGCAGCGATCGGGCGTTTACGCGATTACAGCCGGTGCTGGATGCGGTAGCCGGGAAAGTGTATCGCATTGGCAGTGATATCGGCCTCGGCTCTACCGTAAAAATTATCCATCAGTTGCTGGCTGGCGTGCATATTGCGGCAGGCGCAGAAGCCATGGCGCTGGCAGCCCGTGCCGGTATTCCGCTGGATACCATGTACGACGTGGTGACCCATGCGGCGGGCAACTCGTGGATGTTTGAAAACCGGATGCGTCACGTGGTTGACGGTGACTATTCTCCTAAGTCTGCCGTGGATATTTTTGTGAAAGATCTGGGGCTGGTCGCGGATACGGCGAAAGCCTTGCATTTTCCGCTGCCGCTGGCCTCTACGGCCTTCAATATGTTTACCTCTGCCAGCAACGCGGGTTTCGGACGCGAAGATGACAGCGCGGTGATTAAGATTTTCAGCGGCATTACCCTGCCGGAAAAAAAGGAGCAGAAATAATGCGTCTGGGTGTGATTGCTGATGATTTTACCGGGGCAACGGATATTGCCAGTTTCCTGGTGCAGAACGGAATGTCTACCGTGCAGGTCAACGGCGTTCCTGAGCAGCCGCTGGCCCATACGGCCGATGCCCTTGTGGTCAGCCTGAAATCGCGCTCCTGCGCACCTGAAAAAGCCGTGACGGACTCGTTGCAGGCGCTGCGCTGGTTGCAGGAGCAGGGCTGTGAGCGGTTCTACTTTAAATACTGTTCGACTTTTGACAGTACGCCACGCGGCAATATTGGCCCGGTCACCGATGCCCTGCTGGCGGCGTTGGGGGAAACGCAGACCATTATTTCTCCATCGCTGCCGGTCAACGGGCGAACGGTCTATAAGGGGCATCTGTTTGTGATGGATCAGCTGCTGTCGGATTCCGGGATGCGTCACCATCCGGTCACGCCCATGACCGACAGTAATCTGCTGCGTCTGATCGAAGCCCAGGGCAGCGGCAAAGCGGGATTAATTGACAGCCAGACGCTCGATCGCGGTGCGGCAGCGGTGCAGCAGGCACTGGAGGCGCTGGCGCATGAAGGGGTGCGCTATGCGGTACTGGATGCGCTGACTGAACAGCATCTGCTGACCCAGGGGGAAGCCCTGAAGGACAGGCGCCTGGTGACCGGCGGTTCAGGGCTGGCTATCGGGCTGGCGCGGCAGTGGGCCACGGAAGGTTATGATGCGACGCACGCCCAGGCCGCAGGTAATCCGCAGGGCGCGCGTGCTGTGGTGCTGTCGGGCTCCTGTTCCAGCATGACCAATCGCCAGGTGGCACGCTATCGTCAGCAGGCGGCAGCCTGCGCTGTCGACGTGGAACGGGCGCTGCATGACCGCGACGGCTACGCCAGTGAACTCAGTGACTGGGTGGCACAGCATGAGACCGCTCCCCTGGCACCGCTGGTGTACGCCACCTCCGAACCGGAAGCCTTACAGCGTATTCAGCAGCAGTACGGCGCAGAGCGCAGCAGTGAGGCGGTAGAGCAGTTGTTCTCCGCGCTGGTGCGCAACCTGCAGCAGCGCGGCTGGCAGCGCTTTATTGTCGCGGGAGGCGAAACCTCCGGAGTGGTCGCACAGACGCTGGGTATCGATGCTTTTCATATCGGCCCGACTATCTCTCCTGGCGTCCCCTGGGTACGGGCCGTCAGCCAGCCGGTCTCGCTGGCGCTGAAATCCGGGAATTTCGGCGATGAAAACTTTTTTGCCCGCGCACAAAGGGAGTTTGCAGTATGACTGAACAACAGGCTCGCGAAGAGATGGTCCGTCTGGGCGCCTCGTTTTTCCAGCGCGGCTATGCCACCGGATCGGCGGGGAATCTGTCCATGCGCCTGGAGGATGGATCGCTGCTGGCAACGCCAACCGGCTCCTGCCTGGGAGAACTTAAGGCCGACAGGCTGTCGAAAGTGACCCCGGAAGGTGAGTGGATCGGGGGAGATAAACCCTCGAAAGAGATCAGCTTCCACCGTGCTATCTATCTGAATAATCCGGCGTGCGGTGCGATTGTTCATCTGCACTGCCTCTACCTGACGGCGCTCTCCTGCCTGCAGGATCTGGACAGTAAAAACTGTATTCGTCCGTTTACGCCGTATGTGGTCATGCGCGTTGGGGATGTGCCGGTGGTGCCGTATTACCGCCCCGGCGACCCGCGTCTGGGGGAGGACCTGGCCCGACTGGCACCGCATTACAAAGCGTTTTTGCTGGCGAATCATGGCCCGGTCGTGGTGGGAAAAACCCTGCGTGAAGCCGCCGACAACACTGAAGAACTGGAAGAGACAGCCCGACTGATCTTTACGCTGGGTGACCGCCCAATCCGTTATCTCAACGATGACGAAGTGGCTGAATTACGGAGCTGAATATGCCTAAATTTGCTGCCAATCTTTCCACACTGTTTACTGAACTGCCATTTTTGTCGCGTTTTGATGCGGCGGCAGAAGCCGGTTTTCACGGAGTGGAGTTTCTGTTTCCCTACGACCATGAGGCCGGGGCGATCAGGCAGGCCTTAGTCCGCAATCATCTGGAGCTGGTGTTATTTAACACGGCTCCGGGCAATACCGCGGCAGGTGAGTGGGGCGTTGCGGCTATCCCGGGCCGTGAAGCCGATGCTCGTGAGGATATTGACCGCGCCCTGGGGTATGCGCTGGCGCTCAACTGCCGTCAGGTGCATATCATGGCGGCGGTCGTCCCGGATGGTGCCGATCGTGAGGCTTACTGTCGCACCTTTATTGATAACGTACGCTATGCCGCCGCAAAGTTTGCTCCGCACGGGGTGCGTATTCTGCTTGAAGCGCTGAATCCGGTAACGAAGCCCCGTTACCTCTACGCCAGTCAGTATCAGGTGCTGGAGATGCTGAAACGTATCGACCGGCCGGGGGTGTTCAGTCAGCTCGATCTTTTCCATGCCCAGCGGGTGGATGGCAACTTAAGCCATCTGATTGCTGACTATGTCGGGCAGTACCAGCATATCCAGATTGCTTCTGCGCCGGATCGCCACGAGCCGGATGAAGGGGAGATCAACTATCCGTGGCTGTTCGATCTGCTGGATCGCAGCGGTTATACCGGCTGGATCGGCTGCGAATATTTCCCCCGCACCACCACGCTGGAAGGACTGGGCTGGTTTAACGCTTACAAATAACGGCGTTGTTTTTACTGACGCTGCGTGTTCTGCACGCAGCGCTGGCTTTTTGCTGCCTGAATCAGGCGGCGGGCCGGGGAAAGAGAGAAAAGAACGGTGCTGCAGAGCACTGCATATAACTAAAATCCTGTGAGGCTGAAAAGATGTCTACTGCCCTGTTACTCACTATTGCTGTCGCCAGCGTGCTGATACTGCTGTTACTGGTCATCAAAGCCAGGGTTCATCCGTTTGTCGCGCTGATTGTCGTCAGCCTGCTGGTGGCGATATCGACCGGTATTCCGGCCGATAACATCATGAAAGTCATTGTTTCCGGAATGGGGGGGCTGCTGGGATCAATCACCATCATTATTGTGCTGGGGGCAATGCTCGGAGCAATTATTGAATCGTCCGGCGGGGCAGAGTCCCTGGCGCAGCGTTTCACCCATACCCTGGGCGTGAAGCGGACCGTCGCAGCGCTGACGATGGCCGCGTTTATTCTGGGCATTCCGGTCTTCTTTGAAGTGGGCTTTATCATCGTGATCCCGCTGATTTACGGTTTCACCAAAGTGGCGCGCGTATCGCCGCTTAAGTACGGCCTGCCCATGGCCGGGGTGATGTTAACCGTTCATGTGGCGTTGCCGACGCATCCCGGAGCGGCGGCGGCGGCCGGGCTGTTAGGCGCCGATATGGGCTGGCTGATGCTGCTGGGGATCGGTGTGTCGGTTCCGGTTGGAGTGGTGGGGTACTTTGTCGCAAAGGGCATGAACCGGCGTCAGTATCATCTCTCACTTGATGTGCTGGAGCAGCTTCAGCTGGCAAAGCCGGAGAGCAGCCCGCGCCAGAACCAGGAGCAACCGCCGGGAGCCTGGCTGATCTCCTCGCTAATTGTCGTGCCCATTGTGCTGATCGTGGTGGGTACGCTGGCGCACAGCGTATTAGCGGAAGGCAGTACACTGCGGCAGTGCCTTACCCTGATAGGGACACCGGCCATTGCATTGCTGATTGCCCTTGCCCTCTCTGCCTGGCTGTTAGGCCTGCGCCGTGGCTGGAGTAAAGATAAACTGAGTGAGCTTCTCGATCGGGCGATTCCCGGTTCAGCAGGGGTGATTCTGGTAGCCGGGGCAGGGGGAGCCTTTGGTAAGGTGCTGGTCGAATCCGGCGTAGGCAATGCGCTGGCGCTGTCGCTGGAGACCATCCACCTGCCGCTGATCCCCGCGGCGTTCATCCTTTCTCTGGCACTGCGCGCTTCGCAGGGGTCTGCTACCGTGGCTATCTTAACCACCAGCGGACTGCTGACCCAGGCGGTAACTGGACTGAGTGATATGCAACTGGTGCTGGTGACGCTTTCGGCCTGCTTCGGTGGGCTGGGGCTGTCCCACGTCAATGATGCCGGTTTCTGGGTTGTGACGCGCTACCTTGGCCTGTCGGTGGCGGATGGCCTGAAAACCTGGACGGTACTGACGACGGCGATGGGGCTGACGGGGTTTGTGCTGGTCTGGCTGCTGTCTCTGATGATCTAGTCACGACGCCAGACGCGAAACTGAAATCTTCTTCTATACTTAAGTCACTACGTGGTAGTGACTTTTTTATTGAGAAGAGGGCAAGGAATGAAAATTATTCTCTGGATTATTGCGATCATTTTCATCGTCGGCCTGCTGACGATTACGGGCGTATTTAAGCTCATTTTCTGATCGAAGGCAGACAGGGTGTGACTGCACTGTTTCAAAACACGGGGTCAGCGACAGGCTGGCCCCGTTCTTTTTGCCTGGCGATCGTCTCCGGCCAGCCTTGAGGACCCTTTCTCAGCCGATCGGTCGCAGGTATCATGCGCATTCAGGCGCTTGTGGCAAACGGCGCAGACGGCACCGTGCTGTTCTTCGTTATTACCCACAGATGTCGTAAATTTGAATTTGGTACTTCCGCATCTGCCACACCTTAGCATTTTCATCGCCTCTACTCTTCCTGAGCTGCATTGGATGAGAATTATCTTATCAAAAAATCCACAGAGATCTATAAATAATATTTATTAATCAAACCAGGGTGTTATTATATTTAACTGCTTGATTTATATTGTTTTTATTTATTAATACTGCTTTTGGTTAAGGCTGATCGGGATTGGAAACATCATTTTTTAAGTATTGTGATGATATTCATCAAGTTAACGTTTTCATCATCGATAATTCAATTCTGAAAGGTCAAATTAATCGCGCTTTTTGGAAGGTAGGTTCCTGATATTGGCGAATTTCCCTAATGTTATATTTCCGTAGGGCAATTATATTTTTTTATATCCTTATGTTATATAATATAAAAAAATAGAAAGCCCTGTTCACCTGTCAGACAGGCATCACTGATTAATGGGACGTTTAACTGTCTTATATATAATGATTAATCGAAGAAGTAATACTTTTTGTCAGTAATTCTGACAAACGACGCGGATGTTGCAGGTCGCTATCATCCAGGGAGCAGTGAAACATCGTGAATAAAAAAACAGCCTTAATTCTGTCGACATTGCTCGGTGGAATGACTTTGGGTCAAGCCCAGTCGGCAACGCTAATGAATGGCGTTGCCAGCACCTGGCATACCTTCAGTAATAATGTCAGCCAGACGTGGAACGAACCTCAAACGGTGGATCTCTATGTTCCCGCCATTACCTGGCATAACCGCTGGACCTATGACAAAGAGAAGACCGACCGCTACAATGAACGCCCCTGGGGCGCGGGCGGGGGCGTCTCTCGCTATGACGATAAGGGCAACTGGAACGGCATCTACCTGATGGCGTTTAAAGACTCCTACAACAAGTGGGAACCGATCGGCGGTTATGGCTGGGAAAAGACCTGGCGGCCGGTTAGTAATGCGGATTTTCGTCTGGGTTTAGGTTATACCGCTGGGGTAACAATGCGTGATAACTGGAACTATATTCCCATTCCGCTAGTCTTGCCTCTGGCATCTGTAGGCTATGGTCCGGCAACTTTTCAGATGACTTACATTCCAGGAACTTACAATAACGGCAACGTATATTTCGCCTGGTTACGCTGGCAGTTTTAACTGCCAGTAAGGGGGGGATAAAAATGACCTATGGTAAAAAAAGCGATATTTATCACTTTTTCGTCGTCGGCTACTGGACAAAAGCCGTGGCAATTGCTGTACTAACCCCCGACACAGTTTAGTGTCCATTTTTCATGTAAAGGTAATATAGATGTCTAAGATCAAAGGTAGCGTTAAGTGGTTTAATGAGTCCAAGGGATTCGGTTTCATTACTCCTGAAGATGGTAGCAAAGATGTGTTCGTTCACTTCTCTGCCATCCAGAGCAATGGTTTCAAAACTCTGGCTGAAGGTCAGCGCGTAGAGTTCGAAATCACCAACGGTGCCAAAGGCCCATCTGCTGCTAACGTTGCCGCTATTTAAGTTATCAGACAGAATTTTAAAAACCCGCCTGAAGGCGGGTTTTTTTTTGCTTCTGTTGCGCCAGAATTTTACGGCGTAAAATATTCTGCCAGCCAGAAGAGGGTCGCCGCGCCCGTGAGCAGGACGGCGACATATTCATTTCGGGTGCGGGGAAGGAGGTGCATGGCTATCATCTCTGCGGGTAGGATTCTCTTCAGTGTGCCGCAGCAGTATTAAGGAAACATTAAATTGTGCCGGGCGGATGAAAAATCGCCTCTTTTTTACACCAGTCAGCTTTTGTAACATGAGCCTGTGATCTGGCTCCTTGCCTGTACTGCCCTGTGGACGCTATAACTTCAGACAGGAAACTTCACCTGTTAACCCCTGCTGCTGGCATATTGCGGAGAATGACCCATGAATATTCGTCTGGCCGAATCGAAAGATGCCTTTGCCCTCAGCGCACTGTTAGCCGAGCTGGGGTACGCCGATACGGCACCGTTTATTGAGCGTCGCCTCGCCCAGCTGATGATTGATGAGACTGAACGCCTGCTGATTGCTGAACACGGTAATACGGTGCTGGGCTTTCTGTCGCTGCATTTTATCCCTCAGCTGGCCCTGGCCGGGGATTTTGCCCGTATCAGCTATTTCTGTATTGCGGAGGGGGAACGCAGTAAAGGTGCCGGCCAGCAGTTGCTGCAGCATGCTGAACAGCTGGCCCGCCAGCGTGCCTGCGACCGGATGGAAGTGCACTGTCACCAGCGCCGCGAAAAAGCGAATGCGTTCTACGCGCGTGAAGGCTACGATGAATCACCGCGTTACCACATCAAAGAGCTGAACTGAATGATGAAAGTGGCTTTGGGGCAGTTTGCCGTCAGTCGTGAATGGCAGGATAATGCCCGGACCTGCGTTGGACTGATGCAGCAGGCAGAGCAGCAGGGTGCGCGGCTGCTGGTGCTGCCGGAGGCCGTGCTGGCAAGAGACATCACCGATCCCGATCTGGCGGTGAAGTCTGCTCAGGCACTGGATGGCCCCTTTCTCAGCCAGCTGCTGGCTGCCAGCGGCAAGAATACCCTGACCACCGTGCTGACTCTGCACGTGCCGGATGAGGGCGGACGGGTACGCAACGTGCTGGTCGCGATGCGTGGTGGCACCCTCCTTGCCCGCTATGACAAACTCCACCTCTACGATGCTTTTGCGGTCCAGGAGTCACGTAATGTAAGCCCTGGCGACAGCATCCCCCCGCTGATCGATGTGGATGGCCTGAAGGTCGGGCTGATGACCTGCTATGACATCCGTTTTCCTGAACTGGCACGTCGTCTGGTGCTGGACGGGGCCGATCTGCTGGTGTTACCGGCGGCATGGGTGCGTGGGCCGATGAAAGAGAAGCACTGGGAGGTGCTGATCACGGCGCGGGCGCTGGAAAATACCTGCTACGTGCTGGCTACCGGGGAGTGCGGGCCGCGCAATATTGGTCACAGCATGGTGGTAGACCCGCTCGGTGTCGCCATTGCCCAGGCGGCTGAGGGGCCGGCGCTGGTGCTTGCCGACGTTGACCCCGAACGTATTGCTGATGTTCGCCGTGCTCTTCCGGTGCTGGTTAACCGTCGTTTCGGGCGTCCTGAACTCTCCTGAACACCTTTTGTTACAGCTTGCGGTTGAATTGCCCTGCGAAGCGCGCGTTAATACTTCCCGGTGTGCTCGCGTAATCACGAGTATCGGTGGTCAGGTTAATTAAAGAAGGTAAGTATGGAAGGTATCAGTCTCGCCAAATTGCTGATCGTTGGCGCATTAATCGTCCTGTTATTCGGAACCAAAAAGCTGCGCACTCTGGGTGGGGACTTAGGTTCAGCCATCAAGGGGTTCAAAAAGGCGATGAATGATGACGACACTTCCGCCGCGCAAAAAATGGCGACAGAAGAAAAACCCGCCGGGCAGGTTACTCATAAAGAATGAGGCTGACCGCATAAAAAAACGGATGACGCTGTCATCCGTTTTTTTTGGGCCGGGGCTGACCGGCGGCGTATCACGATCTGTCAGATCGCAGAAGCTCTTTTATTTAACCTCTAACCCCTTCGCCTGCATATCGGCATGATAAGAGGAGCGCACAAACGGGCCACAGGCTGCATGAGTGAAGCCCATGTCCATTGCGGCCTCTTTCATTTCATCGAACTCAGCCGGGCTGACATAACGCTGTACCGGAAGATGGTGACGGCTTGGCGAGAGATACTGCCCCAGCGTCAGCATGGTGACACCGTGACGGCGCAGATCGCGCATGACTTCCACGATCTCCGCGTTGGTTTCGCCCAGGCCGACCATCAGGCCCGACTTGGTCGGGATGTCCGGGTGTGCTTCTTTAAAACGCTCCAGCAGCTTCAGTGACCAGTCATAGTTCGCGCCAGGACGGACCTGACGATACACGCGCGGCACGTTTTCCAGGTTGTGGTTAAACACATCCGGTGGTGTATCAATCAGGATTTCAAGGGCGCGATCCATACGACCGCGGAAGTCAGGGACCAGCGTTTCGATTTTAATCGCCGGGCTTTTCTCGCGGATCGCGCGGATACAGTCGGCAAAATGCTGTGCCCCCCCGTCGCGCAGATCGTCTCGGTCCACGGAGGTGATCACCACGTAGCGCAGCGCCATATCAGCAATAGTCTGTGCCAGCTTACCGGGTTCGTTCGCATCCGGGGTCATAGGACGACCGTGGGCCACATCGCAGAACGGGCAGCGACGCGTGCAGATGGCACCCAAAATCATAAAGGTTGCCGTACCGTGGTTGAAGCATTCAGCAAGGTTAGGGCAGGAGGCCTCTTCGCAAACGGAGTGCAGACCATTTTTACGCATAGCAGCTTTGATGCCCTGGATGCGGCTGGAATCAGCGGGAAGCTTAATACGCATCCACTCCGGCTTACGTAAAATCTCCGTGCGCTCGGTGACCACGGTTTTCACCGGGATCAGTGCCATTTTGTCTGCGTCGCGGTATTTAACACCGCGTTCCATCACGATCGGTTTACTCATATTCTTGCAGGTTCCAGGTTGGATTGCGGCAATCTGTAGGGTGCTAAAACAGCCGCGAACACTCAATGAGTTGGTGATTTTCAACTTTATTTGAAAAAGCGCAAAAAATTATATCACCTCCTTGCAACAGATTCAGCCTGCCTGAGCGAGAAAGCGTTACAGAATTGTAAATCAACATACCCCCGCCCTTATCTTAACGGCAGTTGGGTGTTTTCGCTCCAGGAAACGTCAGTTATTGCCAGCTGACTGGCAAAATTGGCAATCAGCAGGGGGCGCACATCGTCGGGGGTCACCCTGGGGGTAAGGGCCGACAGCTGCGTCATCTCCATCCCGGCATAACCGCAGGGATTAATACGCAGAAAGGGCGTTAAATCCATGTCGACATTCAGGGCCAGCCCGTGAAACGAGCAGCCGTGCCGGATACGTAACCCGAGCGAGCAGATTTTTTTATCGTCTACGTAGACGCCCGGCGCATCAGCCCGCGCGCTGGCGCTGACGGAAAAGCGAGCCAGAGTCGCGATCACGGTCTGTTCCAGAGCGGTAACCAGCTGACGCACACCGACCTTACGACGCTTCAGATTGATCATCACATACATCACCTGCTGACCGGGTCCGTGGTAGGTCACCTGACCACCGCGATCGCTCTGCATCACCGGAATATCGCCGGGCATCAGCAGATGTTCGCTTTTACCCGCCTGGCCCTGAGTAAAGACCGGCAGGTGTTCCACCAGCCAGATTTCGTCCGGCGTTTCATCATGACGCTGGTCGGTAAACTGGTGCATGGCGAGAGAGACAGGGGCCCAGGGCTGGATGCCAAGCTGGCGTACAATCAGGGTATGTTGAGACAAAACGGAGGATCCGGTTGGCTGAAGAGGGGAGCAGTATAACGTCGGTACAGGGCAAGAACCAGCCTGCCCCGCCCGACGTCAGGGTTACAGTACCATGCGGACAATTTCAATCTTGCCCAGCTCATCGTACAGGGTCTCTACCTGCTCGATGTGGGTTGCCGTAATGGTAATCGACACGGAGTGATAGTTGCCTTTACTGCTGGGCTTGACGTCCGGAGAGTAATCGCCTGGCGCATGGCGCTGTACGACTTCAACCACTTGATCGACCAGCTCCGGCTGTGCCAGACCCATCACTTTATAGGTAAAAGAGGTGGGGAATTCGAGCAGTTCTTTAAGATTGGTTTTCATAGGGACTCCGGTGACACAAACAAGTACTCCTGCCGCAGCAGGAGTTCACAGATACTAACAATATGGGGATATTTCAGGGATATTTCAAGTAGGGCCGATCTGGTGATCGGCCCTTCAGGCGGGTAGCGGTTCACGCGTCATACCGAGGGTGAACGGCGCTAAAAAACGGGGTGATCAACCAAACCAGTGGTGGAACATCAGTTTGATATAATCCACGATGCGACCAAAGAAACCGCCTTCCGGCATTGCGTTCAGCACCACCAGCGGGTGCTGCTCAATGGTTTTTCCATCCAGCTGGAAGTTAATGCTGCCCACTACCTGGTTTTTCTGCAGCGGAGCGTGCAGTTCGGTGTTGGTCAGGGTGTAGCTGGCTTTCAGATCTTTCATCCGGCCGCGCGGAATGGTCAGGAAGACATCTTTCTCAACGCCCAGCTGTACGCGGTCACTGTTACCGAACCAGACCGGCTCAGAGGCGAATTCTTTACCCGCCTTCAGGGGGGCAACAGTTTCAAAGAAGCGGAAGCCCCACGTCAGCAGTTTCTTACTTTCGGTTTCACGACCTTTGTAGGTGCGACCGCCCATTACCGCAGAGATCAGACGCATCTGGCCTTCGGTGGCTGAGGCGACCAGGTTATAACCGGCGGCTTCCGTGTGCCCGGTTTTGATGCCGTCGACATTCAGGCTGGTATCCCACAGCAGACCATTACGGTTCATCTGGCGGATATTATTGAAGGTAAACTCTTTTTCGTGGTAAACCGCATATTCGTCCGGTACGTCACGGATCAGCGCCCGGCCAATCAGCGCCATATCGCGCGGTGAGCTGTACTGACCTTCGGCATCCAGACCGTGGACCGTCTGGAAATGGGTGTTTTGCAGACCAAGCGCTTTTACGTAGTTATTCATCAGGCCCACGAACGCGTCCTGGCTGCCGGCGACATAATCAGCCATGGCTACGCAGGCATCGTTACCTGATTGCAGGACGATGCCGCGTGTCAGCTGTGACACTGGTACGCGGTCGCCGGGTTTCAGGAACATCAGCGATGAGCCCTTGAATACCGGATTACCGGTTGCCCAGGCGTCTTTCCCGACGGTGACGATATCATCCTGATGGATTTTACCGGCTTTAACCGCCTGGCCGATGACATAGCTGGTCATCATTTTCGTCAGGCTCGCCGGGTCACGGCGTGCATCGGCGTTTTTCTCAGCCAGCACCTTCCCTGAGTTGTAGTCGATCAGAACGTAGGCTTCAGCATCAATCTCCGGCACGCCGGGGATCATGGTTTTGATGTTCAGGTCGTCAGCATAGGCGACAACGTTGAGGCTGAGGGCGATAAGCGTGCCTGTGGTCAGGCGTTTGAGCAGTCGGGATGGCTTGAGAGTGTTCATGTAAGGACGACAACATCCATGGGCTAGGTTAAAAAAGTGACTCACTATAGCAAAATCATCCAGCCGGGACCCGCCTAAATCAGGGGGGCCACAGAGAATTACATTGAGCCAGGTGCGACGGTAATAAACGATTGTTGCTGCGCTTCGCTTGCCAGGCGCTGCTGTAATGCGGCAGCCTGCTGGCGGGAGGTGAAGCGACCCAACTGTACGCGGTAAACGTTACCGCTGCTCTCGACGGAGCCCGGCACGCCAAACTGCTTACCCAGGCTGGTGGCCAGCGCCTGTGCGCGTGGGCCGTCTTTCAGGGCTCCGACCTGCACCACATAGTTGCCGCCGGTACTGCTGGCCGCAGGTTGTGATACAGCGGCAGGGGCGGAAACCGCTGCAGCACTGGCGGCGGCGGGTGCGGCTGATACCGGCTCACTGCTTTCCAGTACGCCACCCGGTAAGGGCTGTGCTGCGCCGAGGAAGCCACTGCTGCGCACCGGAGCACCGGTGGAACTGTCCCCCCCGGTCAGCGTGCTGTTATCCACCGGGCGCGTCGATTGCTGGTCGGTTTCCTGCGGCTGAGGGCTGGAATACTGTACCGGCTGTGATGACATGGACGGTGCTGCTGCTTCACCGCCGCCCATCACCGCCATACCCCCGCCAATGTCCGGGCGGGCGGGCAGGGCATAGCTCTGCTTCGCGACGGTGGTACCAATGGTACCCGGGCCCGACAGGGTTCCGTCCGGTGCCACATTAATATAATCGATGCGGACTTTACTGTTGTTCGAGATATTCAGGCGGTCGCCCGCGGCGCGCGACAGATCGATAATGCGGCCCGGGGTATAAGGGCCGCGATCGTTGACACGCACCACAATCATACGACCATTGGCGATATTGGTAACGCGAACATAGCTGGGCAGCGGCAGGGTGGGATGCGCGGCGGTCATGGCGTTCGGATCGAAAGTTTCACCGGTTGCGGTGCGGTTGCCGTTGGCTTCTTCACCGTACCAGGCGGCCAGGCCAACCTGGCTGAAGTTGGACGGATCTTTGACAATTTTATAATTTTTGCCGTTCACCGAGTAATCCTGGTTAGTCCCGGGATTAACGGGTTCATAGCGCGGCTCTGCCCCGCCGATTTCGACAACCGGGCCATTATAGGCCGCCTGCTGCTGGGTGACAGGCGCTTGCTGGTCGCTGTCAGTAGTACAGGCTGCCAGCATCGCTGACGCCAGGGCAATCCAAAGCCAATCCTTACGCATGTGTGTGCCTCTTAAACGCTCTTCGACAACAGTTTTCGATGGGTGTGAATCGACATAATGATCCCGAACCCGGCCATCAGAACGATCAGCGCGGAACCCCCGTAACTGACCAGCGGTAACGGTACCCCAACCACCGGCAAAATGCCGCTGACCATACCGATGTTTACGAAGACATAAACAAAGAAGATCAGCATCATGCCACCGGCCATCACGCGCCCAAAGGTTGTCTGCGCGCGGGCGGCCATGGTCAGGCCGCGCATAATCAGAAGCACGTAGAGTATCAGCAGAACCAGCACGCCGACTAATCCTAATTCTTCTGCCAGGACGGCAAAAATAAAATCGGTGTGGCGCTCGGGCAGGAACTCAAGCTGCGACTGCGTGCCGTGCAGCCAGCCTTTACCGCGCAGCCCTCCGGAGCCAATGGCAATCTTCGACTGAATGATATGATAGCCAGCGCCCAGCGGGTCGCTTTCCGGATCGAGCAGCATCATCACGCGGTCACGCTGATAGTCATGCATCAGGAAGAACCACAGGATCGGAATAAAAGCGGCCACCAGCAGCACGGCGACGGCGATCAGCTTCCAGCTCATGCCGGACAGGAACAGCACAAACAGCCCTGAGGCAGCGATCAGAATAGAAGTCCCGAGGTCGGGCTGAGCGGCCACCAGCAGGGTCGGCATAAAGATCAGTACCAGAGCGATACCGGTGTTTTTCAACGTCGGTGGACAGACATCGCGGTTGATAAACCGCGCGACCATCAGCGGTACGGCAATTTTGGCAATCTCGGACGGCTGAAAACGGACGACGCCCAGATCAAGCCAGCGCTGTGCTCCTTTACTGATATGGCCAAAGGCATCAACGGCAATCAGTAAGATTACACAAATAATGTACAGATAGGGTGCCCAGCCTTCATAGACGCGCGGTGGGATCTGCGCCATGACCAGCATGACGATCACCCCCATGGCAATCTGCCCCAGCTTACGCTCCATCATGCCCGGATCCTGGCCGCTGGCGCTCCACATCACCAGCGCGCTGTAAACTAACAGCGCGGTGATGATCAGACAAAACAGGGGATCAATATGGATTCGTGTCCAGATTGTCTTTTTCTGATGGCTATCATTCATAACCGGTTATTCACCTTCATAGCCTGGCGGCGTGGGGGCAGCGTCAGGCAGGTTAGTATTGTTATCGCCAAGGATAATATGGTCGAGGATTTGGCGCATGATGGTGCCGACTGCCGGTCCTGCGCCGCCATTTTCAAGAATGATACTGACGGCCACGCGCGGGTGGTCATAAGGGGCAAAGGCTGTCATCAGCTTATGATCGCGCAGACGTTCGGTCAGTTTGTGGGCATTGTAGGTCTCGTTGGCTTTCAGACCAAATACCTGTGCCGTACCGGACTTGGCGGCGATTTTATATGGCGCATCTTCGAAGCTTTTACGTGCCGTACCGTTCGGACGGTTGGCCACGCCGTACATCCCGTCTTTGGCAATTTCCCAGTAACCAGTATGAATGTCGGCGATAGGGGCGCTCTGTGGCTGACGCCACGGCACTTTCACTCCACCCTGCATCGTATCCATCATCAGGTGCGGGGTTTTGATCACCCCATCGTTAATCAGGATCATCAGCGCTTTGTTCATTTGTACCGGCGTCGCTGTCCAGTAGCCCTGGCCGATGCCTACCGGGATGGTGTCCCCCTGATACCAGGGTTTCTTAAAGCGCTTCATTTTCCACTCGCGGGTCGGCATGTTGCCCGGTGTTTCTTCGATCAGATCGATGCCCGTCAGATGCCCGTAGCCAAACTTGGTCATCCATTCGCTCAGGCGGTCAATGCCCATATCATAGGCGACCTGGTAGAAGAAGGTATCCGCTGATTCTTCAAGGGACTTGGTGACATTCAGGCGGCCATGCCCCCAGCGTTTCCAGTCGCGGAAGCGCTTCTCTGAACCGGGAAGCTGCCACCAGCCGGGATCGAACAGCGAGGTATTGCGGGTGATCACCCCTGCGGTCAGCGCCGATACCGCAATGTAGGGCTTAACCGTGGAGGCCGGTGGATAGGCCCCCTGGGTGGCGCGGTTAATCAGCGGACGGTTTTCATCATGCAGCAGGCCGTTGTAGTCCTTGCTGGAGATCCCATCGACAAAGAGGTTAGGATCGTAGCTGGGCATGGAAACCATCGCCAGAATTTCACCATTACGCGGGTCGGTGACCACCACCGCCGCACGGCTGCCGGTCAGCAGGGTTTCAATGTACTGCTGCAGCTTCAGGTCAATCGTCAGATAGATATCGCGACCGGCCTGGGGCGACTGTTCATGCAGCTGGCGGATCACGCGGCCCCGGTTATTGACTTCCACCTCTTCATAACCGGTTTTACCGTGCAGCACATCTTCGTAATAGCGTTCGATGCCCAGCTTACCGATATCATGGGTCGCCGCGTAATTGGGCCACTTGCCTTCTTTATCCAGACGCTCAACATCGCGGTCATTAATCTTGGAGACATAGCCCAGAACGTGGGTGAGCGCCGAGCCATAAGGGTAGTAACGTCGCTGATAGCCTTTAACTTCAACGCCGGGGAAACGGTACTGATTGACGGCGAAACGCGCTACCTGAACGTCGTTCAGGCTGGTTTTCACGGCAATCGAGGTAAAGCGGCGCGAGCGTTTGCGCTCTTTTTGAAATGCGTCGATATCTTCATCGGTCAGATCGACAATCGGTTTCAGCTCCTGCAGTGTTTTTTGCAGGTTATCCACTTTTTCCGGCATCAGCTCAAGCTGATAAATGGTGCGGTTAAGCGCCAGCGGAATGCCGTTACGATCGTAGATAATGCCACGGCTGGGCGCGACAGGAACCAGTTTAATACGGTTCTCGTTAGAGCGGGTTCTGTAGTCGTCAAAGCGAACGATTTGCAGGTGGTAAAGATTTGCTACCAGTACACCGGAGAGCACAATAATGCCAAAAAATGCGATCAGAGCCCGGCGAACAAACAGCGTCTGCTCGGCGGTGTAGTCACGAAAGGAGTTACGTTGTAATTTCATCCGCTGCTTTGTCTGTCCGGTTAACCTTATCTGCTATTCGCGATGATAAGGATGATTCGCAGTAATGCTCCATGCACGATACAAACTCTCTGCAACCAATACGCGTACCAGCGGATGGGGCAGGGTCAGCGCTGAGAGTGACCAGCTTTGTTCCGCCGCGGCCTTGCAGGCGGGTGACAGGCCTTCCGGACCGCCAATAAACAGGCTGACATCCCGGCCATCCTGCTTCCAGCGCTCCAACTGGCTGGCAAGCTGCGGGGTTTCCCACGGCTGGCCCGGTATATCCAGCGTCACGATGCGATTGCCTTTACCTGCGGCTGCCAGCATCATTTCGCCTTCTTTTTCCAGAATGCGTTTGATATCCGCATTCTTACCGCGTTTTCCGGCGGGGACTTCAACCAGTTCAAATGGCATATCTTTTGGAAAACGACGCAGATATTCCATAAATCCTGTTTGTACCCAGTCAGGCATTTTCGTGCCGACGGCGACCAGTTGCAGCTTCACGGCTTAACTCCAGAGCTTTTCCAGTTCGTAGAGCTTACGGCTCTCTGCTTCCATGACGTGAACGATTACTTCACCGAGGTCAACGACCACCCAGTCACTTGGGGCACGGCTGTTAACACGGAATGCGTCCAGACCGATCAGCTTGGCTTCCTGGACCACGTGTTCTGCAATGGAAACCAGATGACGCGTTGAGGTACCGGTGCAGATAATCATGCAGCTGGTGATGCTGGATTTGCCCTGGACGTCGATAGCGACGATATCCTGCGCTTTTAAATCGTCACATTTATCAATGACGAAGTCTTGGAGTGCTTGACCTTGCAAAAGGTTCCCCCTTGGGATTTAAGTCTGAAGTTATCGCATATCCACCAGTAAAGCGGTGTCGACAACCGTAACAGTGTGTGTTTGCGGGCCTGAAACCCGGAAAAATTAGCGGCGCAGTATATCACGCTGTTAACACTTCCGATATAAACCCTCGCGATCGATATAATCGCTAACGGCCTCAGGCAATAAATCAGCGTCAGAGAGACCCTGATGGCGGCGGGCGCGGATCTCGGTCGCAGAGATATTGAGCAGCGGTGTCTGCGCCAGGAATATTTTACCGGCCGGGGCGTGCTGCAACGCCTGCGGGTGCTGCGCAAGATGACGGTCCAGCCAGTTCTGCAGCGCGGGCGTTTCCATCTGACTGGGGTAACCGGGGCGCTGGCAGACCAGCAGGTGACACAGCGACAGCAAATCCTGCCAGCGGTGCCACTTATGTAAGGTTAGCAGGGAGTCCTGGCCGATGATAAACGCCAGCGGCTGGGCGGCTCCGCGTTCTGCGCGTACGGCAGCCAGTGTCTCAATAGTGTATGACGGGGTCTTGCGCTGCATTTCCCTCAGATCCAGGTCAAACAGCGGACGCCCGGCGATAGCCAGTTTCACCATGGCCACCCGCTGTGCCGGGGTTGCTTCGGGCTGGGGACGATGGGGGGGCACGTTATTAGGCAGCAGCGTAACCTTTGCCAGCCCGGTGGCCTGCGCAAGCGCTTCCACCGGCCGCAGATGACCGTAATGAATCGGATCAAAAGTGCCGCCAAACAGCGCGTGCAGCGCGGGACGGTCAGACATCACAGAAGCTCGCCGGGAAGGACGGATGGCATAATACCAGCGCCAGCGTTTCCAGTTCAGACCAGACGGACTGACCGTAATCCTGCTTCAGCGTCAGTTCAATCTGCATCAGTAGCCGCACGGCCTGGCTGAGCTGTGCCGCGCTCAGGCGCTGTAACGCATCGCTGAACAGCGTACGGCGGTTTTGCCACACGCGATGCTGATCAAACAGTGCGCGCAGGGGCGTTTGCGCCATCTGCCGCTGCAGCGTCACCAGCAGCAGCAGATCGCGCTGTAGCGTACGCATCAGGATCACCGGTTCGCTATCTTCCGAGTGCATCTGGCGCAGAATATGCAGCGCACGTTTACTCTTCCCGGCCAGCAAGGCATCGACCCAGTGATAGGGCGTGAAGTGAGCCGCATCGTTCACCGCCTGCTCCACGCGCGGCAGCGTCAGCTTGCCATCAGGCCACAGCAGCGACAGCCGCTCCAGCGCCTGAGACAGGGCAAGCAGATTACCTTCATAGCAGTAGCAGAGCAGCTGGTTCGCTGCATCATCCAGCGTTAACTGATTCTTTTTGGCACGTGCAGATACCCAGCGGGGCAGCTGGGCCTGCTCCGGCGTCTGGCATGGAACCACCGCACCCTGGGCGCTGAGGGCTTTATACCAGGCGCTGTTTTCCTGCGCTTTGGTCAGTTTCACCACGCGCAGGATCAGTAAAATATCGCTGTGCAGCAGCGTTGAGAGCGTCAGGAGCTGTTCGCTCATGGCTGCACTGGGGCCGCTGTCCGGCAAGGTCAGCTGTAGCGTCTGCCGGCTGGCGAACAGGCTCAGGGCCTGGCAGGTGGCAAAGATATCCTGCCAGTCGGTGCCGGTTTCCAGCGTGACGCTGAAGTGTTCGGTAAAGCCCTGCTGCTGGGCGGCAGCGCGGATGGCATCCTGCGCTTCCTGCAGCAGCAGTGGTTCATTACCACTCAATAAATAGCAGGCGCGCAGCCCCTCACGGAGTTGCGCGCCGAGTTGCTCAGGGTAGATCCTGATCATCGTGTGTAAGAGCTGTCCGACATGCTGCCCGCGTCAGCGGGCATACGGTCAACCGCGGATGGCGTGCTGTCGAGCGTATTGATCGACGGATCGTCCTCAGCGGCATGGACGGTGAGCAGTTTACGCACCAGCTGTTGCACGGCCTGGGTACGCATCTCATTAATGATGATCTGCTGCTCGGAGTCTTTCGCCAGGGCGGCCAGCGGGTTATCAAAGAATGAACGGTATACCGTGGCGCTGATCGGATAGATACCTTTATTCGGCACCAGCACCTGCGCGTTCACGGTCATCATCATGGAGTACTCCGCCGTTTTACCGTCCTGGAATATCGATGCCGTATCGCGTCCCTGCGTTGTCCCCATCAGACGCAGGGAAGGAATATCCTTGCGGTCACCCGGGTTATCGACAATAGTGACGTTATTCAGGCGCAGCTGTTCGCGTACGGCACGTGTGAGCGGTCCATACGGATCAGACGTGTCGAGGATCAGCGTTTTCATTTCCGGCGGCACCGAGGTGGTGCCGCGCAGATGATAACCACAACCGGCGGTGAACAACACCGCCAGGGTAAGTAACACAGAGACTATCGGATGTCGCACAATTCCTCCTGACATCAACCGACGACCAGGTTAAGCAGCTTGCCCGGTACGTAAATCACTTTACGAATGGTGACGCCGTCGAGATATTTGGCCACCAGATGCTCCTGCGCAGCGCGAGCCTGCACCTGTTCCTGATTAGCGTCAGCCGCGACGGTGATTTTACCGCGCACTTTACCGTTAACCTGTACCACGACCAGCAATGAATCTTCTACCATTGCGGCGTCATCCGCCTGAGGCCATGGGGCATTATCGATATCACCTGCTCCACCCAGCGACTGCCACAGGACGAAGCAGGCATGCGGAGTGAACGGGTTCAGCATGCGTACCACGGCCAGCAAGGCTTCCTGCATCAGCGCACGATCCTGCTCGCTCTCCTGCGGAGCGCGAGCCAGCTTGTTCATCAGCTCCATAATCGCCGCAATGGCGGTGTTAAAGGTCTGACGGCGGCCGATATCATCGGACACCTTGCTAATGGTTTTATGCAGATCGCGACGCAGATTTTTCTGATCGTCAGTCAGCGCATCGACGTCGAGGGCGACAGTTGCGCCTTTCTGCGTGTGTTCAAAGGCCAGTTTCCAGACGCGCTTCAGGAAGCGGTTTGCCCCTTCGACACCGGACTCCTGCCATTCCAGCGTCATTTCTGCCGGCGAAGCAAACATCATAAACAGACGTACGGTATCGGCACCGTAGCGTTCAACCATAATCTGCGGGTCGATGCCGTTGTTTTTCGACTTCGACATTTTGCTCATACCCGCGTACACCAGCTCGTGTCCGGCAGCGTCGCTGGCTTTAACGATACGGCCTTTTTCATCCCGCTCTACGGTCACATCAACTGGCGATACCCAGTTGCGCTCACCGCTGGCACCCAGATAGTAGAAGGCATCTGCCAGCACCATCCCCTGACAAAGCAGGCGTTTTGCCGGCTCGTCCGAGTTCACCAGGCCTGCGTCGCGCAGCAGCTTGTGGAAGAAGCGGAAGTAGAGCAGGTGCATGATGGCGTGCTCGATGCCGCCAACATACTGATCCACGGGCAGCCAGTAGTTAGCCGCTGCCGGGTCAAGCATCCCTTTATCATAGTCCGGGCAGGTATAACGTGCGTAATACCATGAGGATTCCATAAAGGTATCAAAGGTATCCGTCTCACGCAGTGCTGGCTGACCGTTAACGGTCGTTTTAGCCCACTCAGGGTCGGCTTTAATCGGGCTGGTGATGCCATCCATGACCACATCTTCCGGCAGGATCACCGGCAGCTGATCTTCCGGGGTAGGCATGACGGTACCATCTTCCAGCGTGACCATGGGAATAGGTGCGCCCCAGTAACGCTGGCGTGAAACACCCCAGTCGCGCAGACGATAGTTAACTTTGCGTTCGCCCACGCCAATATCGGCCAGCTTAGTGGCAATGGCATTGAAGCCCTCTTCATAGGACAGACCGTCAAACTCGCCGGAGTTAAACAGCGTGCCTTTTTCCGTCATTGCGGCTTCGCTCAGATCCGGTGCGCTGCCATCGGCGGTCAGGATCACCGGTTTGATCTGCAAATCGTATTTGGTGGCGAACTCCCAGTCGCGCTGGTCATGACCTGGAACGGCCATAACGGCACCGGTGCCGTATTCCATCAGCACGAAGTTGGCGACCCAGACCGGTACGTCTTCGCCGGTCAGCGGGTGTTTTGCAAACAGGCCGGTGGCCATGCCTTTTTTCTCCATCGTGGCCATTTCGGCTTCGGCCACTTTGGTATTACGGCATTCGGCGATAAAGTCGGCCAGGGCCGGATGGGTCGCTGCGGCCTGGGCTGCCAGCGGGTGTCCTGCGGCTACCGCGAGGTAGGTCACACCCATAAAGGTGTCAGGGCGTGTGGTATAAACACGCAGTTTTTCCTGGCTGTTGTTGACGTTAAACTCGATTTCCACCCCTTCAGAGCGGCCAATCCAGTTGCGCTGCATGGTTTTAACCTGCTCAGGCCAGCTTTCCAGCGTGTCGAGGTCATTCAGCAGTTCGTCGGCGTAATCAGTAATTTTGACGAACCACTGGGGGATCTCTTTGCGTTCAACTTTGGTGTCACAGCGCCAGCAGCAGCCATCGATCACCTGCTCGTTCGCCAGTACGGTCAAATCGTGCGGACACCAGTTCACCGCAGAGGTCTTTTTGTAGACCAGGCCTTTTTCATACAACCGGGTGAAGAACCACTGCTCCCAGCGATAGTATTCTGGTTGGCAGGTGGCCAGTTCACGGTTCCAGTCATACCCGAAGCCCAGCAGCTTAAGCTGGTTCTTCATGTAGTCGATATTGGAATAGGTCCAGGGTGCCGGGGCTGTGTTGTTTTTCACCGCCGCCCCTTCAGCCGGCAGGCCGAAGGCATCCCAGCCGATTGGCTGTAAGACGTTTTTACCCAGCATGCGCTGGTAGCGGGAGATGACATCGCCAATAGTATAGTTGCGCACGTGGCCCATGTGCAGGCGGCCAGAAGGATAGGGCAGCATGGAGAGGCAGTAATACTTCTCTTTACCTTCGTCTTCGGTCACTTTGAACGTTTGCTTATCATCCCATTGCTGCTGGACATGGGATTCTATCTCTTCCGGGCGATATTGCTCTTGCATAGTAGCCAGTGGTCCTTTGTATAAATTTTTTTTCGTGTTCGATCAGATCCGCATAGCATAGCTGATCCGCACCCGGCGCAACAACAGTAAGCGTCCTGCCGGAGGGCATTTCTCTGTAAGCTGTAATCGGGGCGGCAATTTTTAGCGCGAAAACACGGAAGTTTTTCAGTTACAACTAGAATGAGAAGAAACGCGTTCGTTATCAATAAGGAGAGTCTATGAACAAGGTTGCTCAGTATTATCGTGAGCTGGTGTCTTCCCTGACCCAACGCATTGAACGCGGGGAGCGGGATATTGATGCCCTGGTGGAGAGTGCCCGCCAGAGAATGAATAACCGGGGTGAGTTAACAAAAAACGAAATTGATGATGTCAGCCGTGCCGTACGCCGTGACCTTGAAGAGTTTGCGCGCAGCTATGCGGAAAATCAGGAAGAACTCAGCGATAGCGTGTTTATGCGGGTGATCCGCCAGAGCATCTGGAAAGAACTGGCTGATATTACGGATAAAAGTCAGCTGGAGTGGCGTGAGGTTTTCCAGGATCTGAATCATCACGGTGTCTATCAAAGCGGGGAAGTGGTGGGGCTGGGGAATCTGGTGTGTGAGCATTGTCAGTTTACCCGGGCGATCTACACGCCAGAAGTCCTGACACGCTGTCCGGAATGCAACCACGATCAGTTTGTCCGGCAGCCGTTTGAGCCTTGATATATCTTCTGATACAGGAACAGATTTTTGTTGCCGTCCCAGTTATGGCGACAGGGACGGTTCCGTTTGATGGCGGTGCAGCGGCGGACCCTCTGTTTCGGTCCGCCCGCTCATGCGCCAGAGAGGAATTAATGCAGGATTTTGGCGAGGAAATCTTTGGCACGTTCAGACTGAGGATTGTTAAAGAAATCGTCTTTCGGTGAGTCCTCCACAATCTTCCCTTCATCCATAAAGATCACCCGGTTAGCAACTTTACGCGCAAAGCCCATTTCGTGTGTCACCACCATCATGGTCATCCCTTCATTCGCCAGTTCAACCATCACGTCAAGGACCTCGTTGATCATCTCCGGGTCAAGAGCGGAGGTCGGTTCGTCGAACAGCATGGCGATAGGATCCATGCACAGCGCACGGGCAATGGCCACTCGCTGCTGCTGACCGCCGGATAGCTGGCCCGGGAACTTATTGGCATGGGCGCTCAGGCCCACGCGCTCCAGCAGCTTGAGGCCTTTCTGCCGCGCTTCCTCTTTGTCACGCTTTAGCACTTTCACCTGTGCCAGCGTCAGGTTTTCAACAATGGACAGATGCGGAAACAGCTCGAAATGCTGGAACACCATGCCGACTTTAGAGCGGAGTTGGGCGAGGTTGGTCTTCTTGTCGTTGACCGGTGTGCCGTTCACTTCAATCTGCCCTTTCTGGATGGGCTCAAGACCATTTACCGTTTTTATCAGTGTCGACTTTCCGGAACCTGAAGGACCGCATACCACCACCACTTCACCTTTTTTAACTTCGGTTGAGCAGTCGGTCAGCACCTGAAAGTGACCATACCACTTAGAAACATTTTTCAGGGTAATCATTTAAGCAGTCCTTTTTTTCTTTAAATAGCTGACCAACAGCGAAGCGCTAAGGCTGATAACGAAGTAAATTGCACCGGCGAACAGCACCATTTCAATCTCAGTACCGTTATTGACGCCAATGGTATCGGCAGTACGGAAAAAGTCCGCCAGGCTCAGGACATACACCAGAGAGGTGTCCTGGAACAGGACGATGCCCTGGGTCAGCAGCAGCGGGACCATGGCACGAAACGCCTGTGGCAGAATGATCAGGCGCATGGACTGCCATTGGGTCATTCCCAGCGCCAGCGCGGCGCTGCCCTGGCCACGGGCAATACTTAAGATCCCTGCGCGGATAATTTCCGAATAATAGGCGGCCTCAAACAGCGAGAAGGCGACCATCGCAGAAATCAGGCGAATATCCGTTTTTGGCGATAACCCCAACACCTGCTGCAGGAAACTCGGCACCACCAGATAGAACCACAGCAGCACCATCACTAAAGGCACCGAACGGAACAGGTTGACATAAATCTTGGCAAACCAGCTGATGGGCTTGAAGGTGGAGAGGCGCATGACCGCCAGCAGCGTGCCCCAGATGATGCCGAATATTACCGCGGTAACGGTAATCTTTAGCGTAACGACCATACCCGCCCACAGGTAGGGGAGGTTGGGGACGATAGTACTCCAGTCAAATTCGTACATTATTTGCCCCCCGGCAGTCGGACTTTACGTTCTACCAGCCCCATCAGCACCATAATCACCGCATTGATGGCGATATAGGCGAGGGTAATGGCCGTGAACGATTCATAAGCATGCGCAGAATAGTCGAGCAGCTTGCTCGCCTGAGCAGCCATATCCACCAGGCCTATGGTGGACGCGATGGCTGAGTTTTTCACCAGGTTAAGCATTTCCGAGGTCATCGGCGGCACAATCACCCGGTAGGCATTGGGCAGTAACACATAACGATAGGTTTGTGGCAACGTCAGCCCCATCGCCAGACCCGCATTTTTCTGACCACTTGGCAGTGACTGAATGGCGGCACGAACCTGTTCACATACGCGGGCAGCGGTAAACAGGCCAAGGCACAGAACAGAGCAGGTGAAGAACTGGATATTGGGATCGATTTCCGATTTGAACCACATGCCAAGACCTTCTGGCAACAGTTCCGGCACCACCAGATACCAGATAAAGAATTGCACGATCAGCGGTACGTTACGGAACAGCTCAACATAACAGGTTCCCAGACCGGCAAGCAGACGGTTGGGAACGGTACGTAAAATACCGAACAGGGAACCGACTAACAGGGCGATAATCCAGGCACAAACGGAGACGGCAATGGTGACCTGAAAGCCGGACCACAGCCAACCGAGATAGGTTGTATTACCGAACGGGGCCTCTTGCAGGAATATTCCCCAGTTCCAATCAATAGACATAAAACACTCCGGTAAAAAAAGGGTAGCGACCGCTACCCTGAAGATTGATGAAAGGCTCTGCTGTGCTCCCCGGGGAACGACCGGTTTACACCTTCGTCAGGCACCAGAGCTTAAGCGCTGTCCGCCTGACTGTGTCTGTCCGAGCCTGTGTTCAGCAATCATGGGGCAGCGAAGGCTGCCCCTGTTTCTCGTTATTAATTCATTGCCTTGTCGTTCGGCGATTTGAACAGGGCTTTCATATCGTCAGAAAGATCGAAATCCATGGTCATATTTTTAGGAGGGATGGGCTGCTTGAACCATTTGTCGAACCATTTAGCTGCTTCGCCGGAGGTTTGCGCCTGCGCAATGGTGTCGTCCATCAACTTTTTAAAGTCGCCGTCGCCTTTGCGCAGCATACAGCCATAGGCTTCATGAGACTGTGGTGTGCCGAGAATTTCCCAGTTCGCGGGTTTCTTGGCTTTAGCTCGTTCACCGGCCAGCAGGGCATCATCCATCATAAAGGCCACGGCACGGCCGCTTTCCAGCGTACGGAAGGAATCCCCGTGATCTTTAGCGCTGATGATGCGCATGCCCATTTTTTTCTCATCGTTCAGCTTGTTCAGCAGAATTTCAGACGTTGTCCCTGAGGTTACCACGACACTTTTGCCTTTAAGGTCGCCGAAGTCTTTGATCTCACCGCCTTTTTTCACCAGCAGACGCGTACCGACCACAAAGATGCTGTCAGAGAAGCTGGCCTGTTTCTGGCGTTCCAGATTGTTGGTGGTGGAGCCACACTCAAAATCGTAGGTGCCGTTCTGTAACAGCGGGATACGGTTCTGAGAGGTAATCGGCAGCATTTTTACCTGCAGATCGGGTTTATTCAGTTTTTTCTTGATCGCGTCAACAATCGCGTTGGAGTAATCCTGGGAGTAGCCCACAACTTTCTGCTGATTGTCGTAATAGGAGAACGGGACGGAGGATTCACGGTGGCCAACGACGATCACGCCGTTTTTGGCAATTTTTTCCAGGGTAGATGCCTGCTGCTGCTGTGCAGCATCCTCAGCCTGAGCGATACCAGAGGCGAATCCTGCCAGTGCAAGGCAAAGCCCCAGTTTCCGTAATTTCATGTTCCAACTCCTTTGCAGTAGTGGCGTGAAATAAAGCAACGCCGACGTGATGTGATGTGTGTATATCCTGCTATTTTTCTGTTTTATTCAAAATTAAAGCGGGTGCCATTCCCCAATAACATAGCTGAATGTTAATGGTATGAAACGAAAAAGTTTCTTTTTTGCGATGTACCCCGCACCAATCAGGTGCGGTTTTTTAGCAATGCTCCGCTAAGGGGCAATAAATGCGCCATGACGGGGCATGAATCTTTTCGTAACGACTTGATACGGGAGTGCCACACGCTTACACGGAAATATTTTGCAATCATCGTGCCAACGGCGGTCTTTAAGACGAAGTGCAGCATAAGCTGTGGCGGAAAGAGAACGGGATCGGGGAGAATTATTGCCGACACTGGCGCATGGGAAGGCCTTTTTCGCACCAGAGGCTGAACGTTTCCGGTCAGCGCGCAGCGGGGCAGCAGAGGTCGGCCAGAGAACAGGCCGACCTCTTCAGGCTACCTGCGGCGTGAACGCCAGGTGCAGAACACGCCGGCAATGGCGAACACGAAGGAAATGCCCCAGATCCCCCAGTTGCCTGCGCGGGCATAAGGAGTCAGCCCGCTGGTTGGGGTCACTTTGGCTGACAGCACCTCCGCTTTGAACTGCGGAATGATGCGAGCGATATTCCCCCGGGCATCTACCACCGCCGTCACGCCATTGTTGGTGCTGCGCAGCAGGGGACGGCCCAGTTCCAGCGCTCGCATCTGCGCCATCTGCAGGTGCTGCCACGGACCGATAGAGTGACCAAACCACGCATCGTTCGAGATCGTCAGCAGGAAGTTGGTGTCCGGTCTGAAGTTATCCCGCACCTGTTGCCCGATCACAATCTCATAGCAGATGGCGGCAGTAAGGTTATAGCCCGCGACCTGCAGCTGCGGCTGCACGTAGCCGCCCCGGCTGAAAGAGGACATCGGCAGATCAAAGAGCGGGGCCAGCGGACGCAGCAGCGTTTCCAGCGGAACGAATTCACCAAACGGTACCAGATGATTCTTTTGGTAACGATTGTTGCCTAAGTAGCTGTAGGGCTGCGGACCGCCGAGCACAATAATCGAGTTGTAATCGTGGTAGCGATTGTCTTCCAGACGGGAGTCAACGATGCCGGTCACCAGGCTGCTGCCCGCCGCACGCAGTTGCTCATCCACCGCTTTAAGAAACGGTTGCTGGCGGGTTTCAAGGTCAGGAATGGCAGACTCTGGCCAGATGATAATCGGGGCTTTGCCGACAAACGGGCGGCTGAGGGCCGTATAGGTTTTCAGGGTATTGATCAGCTGATTCGGATCCCACTTCATCGACTGCTCAATATTACCCTGTACCAGCGCCACCTCAACGGTCCTGTCGGGTAAGGGCTGGAACCAGCTGATATAACGCAGGGGCCAAGGCAGTAGCAGCAGCATGAGCGCCGCTACGCCGGTGACCAGGCGGCGCTGCAGTACGGCATAAACGGCCAGTCCGGCAATGATCATCAGCAGGAAGGTGATGCCTTCCACTCCCACTATCGGGCCCAGGCCTTTTAGCGGACCGTTGATCTGACTGTAGCCAAACTGCAACCACGGGAAGCCGGTCAGTACCCAGCCGCGCAGGAACTCGGTGATTTGCCACAGCACCGGAGCCGCCAGCGCCAGACGTAGCAGCGAGGTTTTTGGCGTCAGGCGGTTCAGCAGTGTGGCAAACAGCAGGGTGTACAGCGACAGGTAGGCCGCCAGCAGTATCACCAGGAACACGTTGATCGGGCCTGGCATGCCGCCAAAGGTGGCGATGCTGACATACACCCAGTTGACGCCGCTGGCAAACAGGCCAAAGCCCCAGGCAAAGCCAATGGCGCTGGCCTGGCGGGTGGTACGGTTCAGGGTTAGCGCCTGTAAACCAAACAGGGACACCAGGGCCGCGGGCCAGACATCGTAAGGGGAGAAAGAAAGGGTGCCAATGGCACCCGTTATTAGCGCTAATAGCAGGCGAACCCGCTGGCGCTGGCACAATGACGCAATTGCCATAAATGAATTACTCTTCCAGAGTCGGTTGCGGCGAATTTTCCGGGATTTTGACGTGGACCTGAATAATACGACGGCTGTCTGCCATCGCTACTTTAAACTGGTAACCATCGATCTCAATACTTTCACCACGCGCGGGCAGGTGGCCGAAGCCCTGCATTACCAGGCCGCCGATGGTATCCACCTCTTCATCGCTGAAGTGGGTATTGAAGACCTCGTTAAAGTCTTCGATCGGCGTCAGGGCACGGATTGTGTAGGTATGGCGACTCAGCTGACGGATATCGCGATCTTCTTCATCGTCGTATTCGTCTTCAATTTCTCCGACAATCAGTTCAAGGATATCTTCAATCGTCACCAGGCCAGAGACACCGCCGAATTCGTCAATCACAATCGCCATATGATAGCGCTGTGAGCGAAACTCCTTCAGCATCCGGTCCACGCGCTTGCTTTCCGGCACCACCACCGCAGTGCGCAGCACCTTGTCCATGCTGAATGGCTCAGAACCACTGCTCATAAACGGCAGCAGATCTTTGGCCATCAGGATGCCTTCAACATGGTCCTTGTCTTCGCTGATAACCGGGAAGCGTGAGTGTGCGGACTCAATAATGACCGCCAGGCACTCTTCCAGCGTCTGGTTACGCTTCAGCGTGACCATCTGGGAGCGGGGGATCATAATGTCCCTGACACGCTGCTCGGCGATATCCATCACCCCCTCCAGCATGTCCCGGGTGTCCGGGTCGATCAGATCATTCTGTTCTGAATCCCGGATCAACTCCAGCAGGTCATCGCGGTTCTTCGGCTCACCGTGGAACAACTGGTTGAGCATCAGCGTGAAAAATCCCTTTTTGCTACTGGGACTGTCATTGTTTTGTGAATGGTCATCGCTCATGGCGTTTTTGAGTTTGTCTCTCTATTAACAGAATCGGCTGCCCCGGAAGGGTCAAGGGCAGGCGGAGTGGCTGGCGAACCAGCCGGGTCGTTATTCTTTCTCCGAAATGTACGGATCGGGGTAGCCAAGAGCAAGCATTATCTCGGTCTCCAGCGATTCCATCTCTTCGGCTTCGTCATCTTCAATGTGATCATACCCTAACAGGTGCAGGCTACCGTGGATCACCATGTGCGCCCAGTGCGCCTCCAGCGCCTTATCCTGTTCCCTGGCTTCCTGCTCAACCACCTGGCGGCAGATAATTAAATCCCCGAGCAGCGGCAGTTCGATGCCCGGGGGGGCCTCAAAGGGAAACGACAGCACATTGGTCGGTTTGTCTTTACCGCGATAGGTATGATTCAGCTCATGGCTTTCTGCCTCATCGACGACGCGAACAGTGACTTCACTTTCGGGCTGGAACTGCGGCAGGACGGCATCCAGCCAGCGCTGGAACTCTGCTTCGGCGGGCAGGCCCTGTTCGCTTTCACAGGCGAGTTGCAGGTCCAGAATCACATTACTCATTGGTTCTCCTGTGAAGCCTGCTGTGCAGCCAGGGCTTCACGTTTACGTTCTTCGGTCTGGGTATCGCGCCGCTTTTGATCGGCGGCTTCCCAGGCTTCATAGGCCACAACGATGCGCGCCACGACAGGGTGGCGCACCACGTCTTCACTGTGGAAGAAATTGAAACTCAGTTCGTCCACGTCGGAAAGCACTTCAATCGCATGGCGCAGGCCGGATTTCAGGTTACGCGGCAGGTCAATCTGCGTCACGTCACCGGTGATCACCGCTTTCGAGTTAAAGCCAATGCGCGTCAGGAACATTTTCATCTGCTCGATGGTTGTGTTCTGGCTTTCATCAAGAATGATAAACGCGTCGTTCAGCGTGCGGCCGCGCATATAGGCCAGCGGGGCCACTTCAATAACATTACGTTCGATCAGCTTCTCGACGCGTTCAAAGCCCAGCATTTCGAACAGCGCATCATACAGAGGACGCAGGTACGGGTCGACTTTCTGGCTGAGATCGCCCGGCAGGAAGCCCAGTTTTTCACCCGCTTCCACTGCCGGACGGGTCAGCATGATACGACGGATCTCCTGGCGTTCCAGGGCATCGACCGCTGCCGCCACGGCGAGATAAGTTTTACCCGTACCCGCCGGGCCAATACCAAAGGTCACGTCGTGGTCAAGAATGTTAGCCACATACTGCGCCTGGTTCGGCGTACGCGGTTTGATTACCCCACGTTTGGTTTTGATGTGAATCGCTTTGCCAAACTCGGGCACGCTGTCGGCTGTCTGTTCCAGTACGCCGCTCTCTTTAATCGCCAGATGTATCTGCTCCGGGTCAATATCCGGAATGTGCCCACGCACCGGGGCGGTATCAACATAAAGATGACGCAGTATATCGACAGCGGCATGAACGCTTAATGCGCGGCCCACCAGTTTAAAGGCGTTTTCGCGGCGGTTAATTTCAATACCCAGTCGGCGCTCTAACTGTTTGATATTGTCATCAAACGGGCCACACAGGCTCAGCAGGCGGGCGTTATCAATCGGTTCCAGGGTTACTTCACGTGTTTCAATGTTCAAACTAATCCTTTGGGTCACACAGGGCCAGGTTGAGAAATGGATGGCTGACCTGGCATAAGTGCCAGCGCCATAAAGGAAGTATTTATGGCAGCACGCAAAGCTGCAAGCGTTGGGGTGGATATTTGGGCGCGGCTTTCAGAAACCAAGTGTAACGCAATGAAATGATACGGCGAACCGGGAAGGCTCGCCGCAGGATAAGCGGTCAGGGTTGGAAAGTACCGACGCCCAGTTCATTCTCTTTGCGCGTACGTGCAATGACCGACTCCGGGGATTCGCTGGTGCGCAGGCCCATCTGATCTTCGCCACGGATGAAAATACCGCGCAGCGAGTTGGCATACACATCGACGATTTCGACGTCAACAAACTTACCAATGTGCTCCGGCGTGCCTTCAAAGTTGACGACGCGGTTGCAGCCGGTGCGGCCGGAGAGTTCCATTACGTTTTTACGCGACGTCCCTTCCACCAGGATACGCTGTACGCTGCCGAGCATCCGGCGGCTCCAGGCCATCGCCTGCTGGTTGATGCGGTCCTGCAGAATATACAGGCGCTGTTTTTTCTCGTCTTCTGAGACATCATCCGGCAGGTCGGCGGCGGGCGTTCCGGGACGGGCAGAATAGATAAAGCTGTAGCTGGTATCAAAATTGATCTCGCCGACCAGTTTCATGGTCTGCTCAAAATCTGCCTGGGTTTCGCCGGGAAAACCGATGATAAAGTCAGAGCTGATATGGATATCAGGGCGCGCCGCCACCAGTTTACGGATGATGGCTTTATATTCCAGGGCCGTGTGGGCACGTTTCATCAGCGTCAGAATACGGTCCGCGCCGCTCTGTACCGGCAGGTGAAGGAAACTCACCAGTTCGGGCGTATCGCGATAGACCTCGATGATATCATCAGTAAATTCGATCGGATGGCTGGTGGTGAAGCGGATACGATCGATGCCGTCTATCGCAGCTACCAGACGCAGCAGTTCCGCAAAAGAGCAGATACCCCCGTCGAAGGTAGCGCCGCGATAGGCGTTCACGTTCTGACCCAGCAGGTTAACTTCGCGTACCCCCTGGGCAGCCAGTTGGGCGATTTCAAACAGAATATCATCTGAGGGGCGGCTGACTTCCTCACCGCGCGTGTAAGGAACGACGCAGAAGGTGCAGTATTTATTGCAGCCTTCCATAATCGACACAAATGCGGTTGGTCCCTCAGCACGCGGTTCGGGCATCCGGTCAAACTTTTCGATTTCCGGGAAACTGACGTCCACGACCGGGCTTTTGGTGCCGCGTACGGTATTGATCATCTCCGGCAGACGGTGCAGCGTTTGCGGGCCAAACACAATATCCACACAGTTTGCGCGCTGGCGGAGCTGGTCCCCCTCCTGAGAGGCGACACAGCCACCGACCCCGATGATCACATCGGGATTCGACTCTTTCAGTTTTCTCCAGCGACCCAGCAAAGCGAAAACTTTCTCCTGGGCCTTTTCACGAATCGAACAGGTGTTGAGCAGCAGAACATCGGCATCTTCCGCCGCGTCGGTCAGGGTATACCCGTGGGTGCTGTTTAACAGGTCTGCCATTTTTGATGAGTCATACTCATTCATCTGACAGCCCCAGGTTTTAATATGCAGTTTTTTTGTCATCGACTTGCCATTTGTCATGCAGAAAGGAGTGCGGGGCGCGTATTGTAGTGGTTCGCTGCCCGTGGCAGCGGTGTCGCGGCGATCTGTTTGTCGCAGAAAAATCCGGTACACTTAACAACGATTAGGATAACAGAATTCTGCCGGTGAGGTGTAGCTGCAGAGCACGTATGATACGGCCGGTGAAGGAAAAAACATGACGGAATTAAAGCAAAAAGTGGATGTGGCCATTGTCGGTGGCGGCATGGTCGGTGCCGCGCTGGCCAGCGGGCTGGCGCAACATGGCTTCAGGGTGGCGGTGCTGGAACAGGAGGCCCCATCGGAATTTGATGCGTCAGGTCATCCTGACGTGCGTATTTCGGCCATCGGGGCGGCCTCAGTGGCGTTGCTGAAACAGCTGGACGTCTGGCCCACGGTCCTGGGGATGCGTGCCGTTCCCTATCGTCGGCTCGAAACCTGGGAGTGGCAGAGCGCTCAGGTGGCCTTCGATGCCGAATCGCTGGGCTTGCCCGAGCTTGGCTATATGGTTGAAAACAGCGTACTTCAGCGCGCGCTGTGGCAGCGTCTGCAACAGCAGGACATCCGCCTGCTGTGTCCGGCGCGCCTGCGCGATCTCCAGCCAGTAAACGGGGGATGGCAGCTGCGGCTGGATAACGATGATACGCTGACCGCACGGCTGGTGGTGGGGGCTGACGGCGCAAACTCCCAGGTCAGGCAGCTGGCAGGCATCGGCATACACGGCTGGAACTATGCACAGTCCTGCATGCTGATCAGCGTGCGCTGTGACCGTGACGCCGGTGATGCGACATGGCAGCAGTTTACGCCGCAGGGCCCCCGCGCCTTCCTGCCGCTGTTTGATCGCTGGGCTTCGCTGGTGTGGTATGACAGTCCGGCGCGAATTCGCCAGCTGCAGGCGATGACCATGCCCCAGCTACAAAAAGAGATCCAGGCGAACTTTCCGGCGCGCCTCGGAAGGGTTACCCCGGTCACCGCCGGTTCATTCCCGCTGGTTCGCCGTCACGCCACGCGCTACGTACTGCCGGGGCTGGCACTGGTGGGGGATGCGGCTCATACCATTAACCCGCTGGCCGGGCAGGGCGTCAATCTGGGCTATCGTGATGTTGATGCGTTAATCCGCGTGCTGAGTGAGTCGCGCCTGCGCGCGGAAGACTGGGCCTCCTCGCCGGTATTACAGCGCTATCAGCGTAAACGGCTGAAAGATAACCTGCTGATGCAGAGCGGAATGGATCTGTTTTATTTTGCGTTCAGTAACCCGTCGGCACCGTTGAAGATCGTACGCAATCTGGGGCTGATCGTGGCGCAGCATTCCGGCGTGTTAAAACGTCAGGCGCTAAGGTATGCCTTAGGGCTTTAGGCTGGGCGGGGTGAAGGGTTGGCCGGAACAGAAGGTCGACCCCTGTTCAACTGCCCGTGTGGATGTGCTTCAGACGTAAAAAAGCCCGCTTGCGCGGGCTTTTTTACTTTGTGGCTGGGGTGCAGGGATTCGAACCCCGGAATGCTGGTATCAGAAACCAGAGCCTTACCACTTGGCGACACCCCAAT
>NZ_JBVHNP010000004.1:0-56913 GCF_055556675.1 Erwinia sp. PME.40.26/001 | reverse complement strand
TGGTGGCTACTACGGGAATCGAACCTGTGACCCCAGCATTATGAGTGCTGTGCTCTAACCAGCTGAGCTAAGTAGCCATCTTTTTTCGCGTAACCTTCTGCGGCGTTGCGGGGCGCATTATGCGGAGTTGGCCTAAAAGCGTCAACAAGTTTTTTCCCGTTTTTTGTCACAATCGTGTTGTTTGACTGCCTTGTGACCAGGATGACGATAAAATCAACGAATTCTGAAGCTAACAGACGCAACCGCTAATTAAAAACGGGCCGCAGGGGCCCGTTTGTGTTGAATAACAACAAACAATTAGTAAGCGGACTGGTGTACGCCGACGGCACGGCCTGAAGGATCGTCCATGTTTTTGAAGGCTTCGTCCCATTCTATTGCCTTAGCGGATGAACAGGCCACGGATGGACCGCCAGGGACGCATTCTGCCGCGCTTGGCAGAGGGAACAGCTCTTCAAAGATTTCGCGATACAGATAGCCTTCTTTTGAGGTCGGCGTGTTGTAAGCGAAACGGAAGTGCGCGGTTTGCAGCTGCTGGTCGCTGATCTGAGCGGCAGCCACTTCTTTCAGGGTGTCGATCCAGCTATAGCCTACCCCATCAGAGAACTGCTCTTTCTGACGCCATGCAACACTCGCCGGCAGGTAAGACTCAAAACACTCGCGCAGGATGTGTTTTTCCATTTTCCCGTTGCTGCCACACATTTTGTCCTGCGGGTTGATGCGCATTGCCACGTCCAGGAATTTCTTATCCAGGAACGGCACTCGCGCTTCCACACCCCAGGCCGACATCGCTTTGTTGGCACGCGCACAGTCGAACATATGCAGAGCATGAAGTTTGCGTACGTTCTCTTCATGGAATTCGCGGGCGTTTGGTGCCTTATGGAAGTAAAGATAACCGCCAAAGACTTCATCTGCGCCTTCACCGGACAACACCATTTTGATCCCCATTGCCTTGATTTTACGCGACATCAGGTACATTGGCGTCGAGGCGCGGATGGTGGTCACATCATAGGTTTCAATGTGGTAAATCACATCACGGATGGCATCCAGGCCTTCCTGCACGGTGAAATGGATCTCGTGGTGGACGGTGCCCAGGTGTTCTGCCACGGCTTTCGCGGCAGTCAGGTCAGGAGACCCTTCCAGGCCGACGGCGAAGGAGTGCAGCTGTGGCCACCAGGCCTCGCTCTTATCCTGGTCTTCTACGCGCTTGGCCGCAAAACGTTTGGTCACCGCAGAGATAATGGAAGAGTCCAGACCGCCGGACAGCAATACACCGTAAGGGACGTCTGACATCAGGTGACTTTTTACCGACTCTTCCAGTGCGTTTTTCAACGCAGCTGCGTCAGTGGTGTTGTGTTCGACAGCTTCATAGTCAAACCAGTCTCGCTGCCAGTAGCGACGGATCTCACCGTCGGTGCTGGACAGATAGCTGCCTGGTGGGAACTCTTTCATGCTGCGGCAGACTGGTACCAGCGCTTTCATTTCAGAAGCCACATACAGGTTACCGTGCTCGTCGTTACCCATATAAAGCGGGATGATCCCGATGTGGTCACGGCCGATCAGGTAGGTGTTTTTCACGCTGTCATAAAGGATAAAGGCGAACATGCCCTGCAGGTCATCAAGGAAGTCGATCCCTTTTTCCTGATACAGCGCGAGGATCACTTCACAGTCAGACTCGGTCTGGAACGCATAGCGATCGCTCAGTTCAGCGCGCAGAGCCTGATGGTTATAGATTTCACCGTTTACCGCAAGGACGTGTGTATGGTCTGCATTGTACAGCGGCTGTGCGCCATTGTTGACGTCGACAATCGACAGACGCTCATGAACAAGGATCGCATTGTCATTCGCATAAACACCTGACCAGTCCGGGCCACGGTGACGCATCAGACGTGAAAGCTCCAGGGCTTTCTTGCGCAGTTCAGCAGGATCGCTTTTCAGATCGAGTACACCAAAGATAGAACACATATACAGCTCCCTAACGACTTACCTTGCGGTGATGATATTGGTTTAAAGCGACAGTTATCGCGTCATGACTATGAAAATGCGCTAAGCCGTCAGGTGATGCAAGTATTTTAGTCATTAGGTGAAAAATAGGCCGTTGACTCTGCTTTATTCTTAGCGAATATTCATTTTTTCAGTGTTTTTATTGATGAATGTGCAATGAATGGCAAAAAGCGGATAAAAAACGGCCAGCAGGAGGAGCCATTGCCCGGCAGGCCGGGCAGGGGGGAAACTAGATAATGTCGATATCGGCAACCGAAGGGTAAATCCAGGTGGGGCGGAACGGCATGGCATCAACGTCACTGAGCGTGGAGACACCTGACAGCACCAGAATGGTTTCCAGCCCGGCCTGGAAACCGGCCAGAATATCCGTGCGCAGGTTGTCACCCACGATCACCGTCTCTTCTGAGTGTGCCTGCATTTTGTTCAGCGCGGCACGCATGATCCACGGGCTGGGTTTCCCGACGTAAAACGGCTGGCGACCCGATATTTTTTCGATCCCGGCGCACAACGCACCGCAGGCCGGTGAAAAACCGTGGCCGTGACTGTCCGGGTTAGTGGCAATAAAACGTGCGCCGTTCGCAACGAACCAGGCGGCCTTATGCATCATGTCCCAGTTAAACGAGCGGGTCTCACCCACGATCACAAAATCGGGGTTGATGTCCGTGATAGTGAAGCCAGCTTTGTATAGCTCATGGATCAGTGCCCCTTCGCCGACGACATAGGCTTTCTTTCCTTCCTGTCGTTTCAGAAAATCGGCGGTGGCCATCGCTGAGGTATAGAAGACGCTGTCCGGCAGTTCAATGCCGGCGGAGGCAAAGCGGTTTGACAGATCCATGGCGGTTTGCGAAGGATAGTTAGTCAGCACCACCAGAGGCATATTATTGCCGACGATACGCTGTAAAAACTCGCGAGCGCCGGGTACGGCCGTATTGTCGTGCATCAGCACGCCATCGATATCGCAGATAACGTTCTTTATCGTCATGCGTTCAGATTCCATCATTTAATTAACTTCCAGCAGTCGTTGCAGCAAAATTCCATTGAGCATCGCCCGTTTTGCCAGGGCGAAAGCGCCAATCGCCGAACGGTGATCGATCGCCGAGCGCACCACCGGCAAATTTTTACGGAATGCCTTCAGCGCCTGCGTATTGATGCAGCCCTCAATGGCGGGGAGTAGCACTTTATCGGCTTCCATAATTTCACCCGCGATGACAATTTTTTGCGGATTGAACAGGTTAATGGCGATGGCGATGGCTTTACCAAGATGGCGTCCTACGTGCTCGATCACTTCCGTCGCCAGTGCATCACCCCGGTTAGCGGCAAGACAAATAGGCTGAATCTGACATTCGTCCAACGTCAGACTGCTTGGATAGCCCTGGGTCAGAAGGTGTCGCACACGGTTTTCAATCGCGCTGTTGGCGGCAATGGTTTCCAGACAGCCAAAGTTGCCGCAGTGGCAGCGTTCGCCCAGTGGATCCACCTGGATATGTCCCAGCTCCCCAACGTTACCGTTACTGCCGAGAAAGATATGCCCGTTGGCAATAATACCGGCACCCGTACCGCGGTGAACACGCACCAGAATGGAGTCTGCGCAGTCACGTGATGCGCCAAAATAGTGCTCTGCCAGTGCCAGGCTACGAATATCGTGGCCAACAAAACTGGTGACATTGAACCGTTTTTCCAGGCTGGCCACCAGCGGCCAGTGGCTGACATTAATATGTGGCATATAACGGATGATGCCGTTAGTCGGGTCGACCAGTCCGGGCAGGATCACGGAAATAGCGATTAGCTCACGTAGCTTACGCTGATGAAGTTCAGTGAAGTCGGCAATGGCCTTGAACAGTGCATTTTCCAGGGTTTCCTGCGTACGCTCAGGCAGGGAATAGTGCTCCTCAGCCAGCGATTTCCCGCTCAGATCGAACAGCGTGACGGTAGCATCGTGACGGCCAAGCCTGACACCTATCGTGTTAAATCCCCGGGTTTCGGTGATGATGGAGATCGCACGACGGCCTCCGGTAGAGGCCTGCTGATCGACTTCTTTGATCAGACCACGGTCAATAAGCTGACGCGTGATCTTGGTGACGCTGGCGGGGGCGAGCTGACTGTGCTCGGCAATCTGGATTCGAGAAATAGGGCCCTGCTGATCGATCAGCCGGTAGACGGCCGCACTATTAAGTTGTTTAACAAGATCAACATTTCCGATTTGTGCCTGGCCGCCGGTGGTCATTAAATATCTACTCGCTTAAGACCTCGTTACCATTAACGATGGTCCGGGTGATTTTGTAATCGCGGGTGAACACGGTCAGATTGGCCACTTTACCGGCCTCAATTGTCCCTAAACGTGCCTCTACCCCCATTGCGCGGGCTGGGTAAAGCGTGGCCATACGAATCGCTTCATCAAGGGCGATGCCCACATGTTCGACGCTGTTAGCTACAGCTTCAATCATAGTCAGAGCCGATCCGCTGAGCGTGCCATTCTCGTCAACACACAGTCCGTTGCGATAGTATATTGTTTTGCCAGCAAAAATGAACTGATCAATAGCTGCGCCCGCCGGGGCCGTGGCATCGGTGACCAGGATCAGCTTGTCACCTTTGATCCGTTTAGCGTTGCGAATGTTTGCGTAATGGACGTGCAGACCATCGGCAATAATGCCGCACCAGACGTCTGAAGCATCAAACAGCGCACCGATCAGACCCGGTTCGCGGCCGCTGGTGGTCGGCATGGCATTATAAAGATGTGTGGCAAAGGAAACCCCGGCATCAATCCCGGCAAGGGCTTCGTCATATGTGCCGTGTGAGTGACCTGCAGAAATCACAATACCGGCATCACGCAACTGACGGATCACTGCAGCATCGACTTTTTCCGGTGCCAGCGTAATTTTGCCAATCACATCGGCGTTGGCACACAGGAAATCGACCAGCGCCTGGTCAGGTGCCCGGATAAGCGCGGGATTGTGCGTGCCTTTTTTCAGCGGATTGAGCCACGGTCCTTCAAGATGCAGGCCGAGCGCCTGATTGCTGTTCTGAGCCAGCCAGGCACGCATCACCTCGACGGCACGCTTCATCAGTTCATCGGTGCTGGTGATTAGCGTTGGCAAAAAACTGGTGCATCCCGATTTTTCGTTAGCTTTTTGCATAATTTGCAGCGTTTCTACGCTGATAGCGGCAATATCATCATTAAACTGCACGCCACCACAGCCGTTGAGCTGCAGATCAATAAAGCCAGGGGAAATAATCGCGCCATCTACCTGACGGGTTTCAATGCCTGCGGGCAGATCCTCCAGCGGGCAGACGCGTTCAATCAGGCCATTGGCGATCACAACCGCATGGCGATCGAGGATTTTGTGGCCTGTGTAAATGCGGCCCTGGGTTAATGCGTACATAACTGTTCTCCTGACTTTCCTGATATTGCCTGTCCTGCCGTCGGGGATTTCCTTTCGGCAGGCACCAATCTGTCATGACGACGCCCGTCAGGGACGATCACAGATCTTTAATATTTCCAGCTTCCATCTCGCGGAAATACTTCACGGTTTTCATTTTCAGCTCCATGGTGGCCGGTTCGTCACACACGACCACGGCTTTCGAATGGAGTTGCAGACAGCTGATGGTCCACATATGGTTCACGTTGCCCTCAACGGCGGCCTGAAGCGCCTGCGCTTTGAGATGACCGGTAACCAGAATCATAACTTCTTCTGCATCCAGCAGCGTGCCCACGCCCACGGTCAGCGCATACTTTGGCACCTGATCAACGTCACCGCCAAAGAAGCGTGAGTTAGCGATACGGGTCTCGTGCGTGAGGGTTTTGATACGGGTACGCGAAGCCAGTGATGATGCCGGCTCGTTAAACGCGATATGGCCGTCATTGCCTACGCCGCCCATAAACAAATGAATTTTGCCGTAAGCACGGATCTTCTCTTCATACTGGCGACATTCTGCGTCAATATCTGGAGCATTACCATTGAGGAGATTGATATTTTCAGTTGGAATATCAACGTGATCGAAAAAGTTACGGTACATAAAGCTGTGATAGCTTTCCGGGTGCTCTTTCGGCAGGCCGACATATTCGTCCATATTGAACGTTACCACGTGTTTGAAGCTAACCTGGCCTGCTTTATGCATCTCAATCAGGTGCTTGTAGGCTTCCAGCGGCGTGCCGCCGGTAGGCAGACCTAGCACGAAAGGACGGTCAGCCGTCGGTTTGAACGCATTAATGCGGTTAACGATATGGCGTGCTGCCCATTTTCCGACCTGGGCTGGCATTGCCAGAGGAATCAGTCTCATCTTGCACCTCGTAGTAGCAGAGTGGGAATAGAGTAAAACGGTGCTCTGTCTGAACGTTGACTAAGCGTAACCCGATTAGCACAGCCTGACAGTGGGTTTTGTCCGTTTTGATTTTTCGGATCATAAAATAAGTTTGTGCCGTTAGCCAGTCGCATGCTAACAATAATGCGTTTTTAAGTGATTTTTATCACATAAATGCGGGTTTAATTTGCGAAGCGAATTAATTTTTTTTTACACTTCGCTTCGTGGTGTGTAGTGTCGAACAGACAAAAAAAAGCCGTGAAAAAAAACAGACGGTTTTTGCCGCCCTAACCGGGCTCACAGGGGGAAATGGTGAATATTCTAGGATTCTTTCAAAGATTAGGGCGGTCGTTACAGCTGCCTATCGCAGTGCTGCCTGTTGCCGCACTGATGCTGCGCTTCGGCCAGCCTGATTTACTTAATATGCCGTTTATTGCGCAGGCGGGCGGGGCTATCTTTGACAACCTCGCACTCATCTTCGCTATCGGTGTGGCCTCAACCTGGTCGAAAGACAACGCCGGTGCGGCAGCCCTTGCCGGTGCAGTGGGGTATTTTATCCTGACTAAGGCGATGGTCACCATTAACCCGACGGTTAATATGGGTGTGCTGGCGGGGATCATTACCGGTCTGGTTGCCGGTATGGCTTACAACCGCTGGTCTGACATTAAGCTGCCAGACTTCCTGAGTTTCTTTGGTGGCAAACGCTTTGTTCCTATTGCGACCGGTTTCTTCTGTCTGGTGCTGGCGGCAGTGTTTGGTTACGTCTGGCCACCTGTACAGGCCGGTATCCATGCTGGCGGAGAGTGGATCGTTTCTGAAGGAGCCTTCGGGGCCGGGATCTTCGGTTTTGTTAACCGTCTTCTGATCCCAACCGGCCTGCATCAGGTGCTGAATACCATTGCCTGGTTCCAGATTGGTGAGTTCACCAACGCGGCTGGTGCGGTCTTCCACGGTGATATCAACCGTTTCTATGCGGGTGATGGCACGGCGGGGATGTTTATGTCGGGCTTCTTCCCGATCATGATGTTCGGCCTGCCTGGTGCCGCGTTGGCAATGTACCTGGCAGCACCGAAGGCGCGTCGTCCGATGGTGGGCGGGATGCTGCTGTCGGTTGCGGTTACCGCATTCCTGACTGGCGTGACTGAGCCGCTGGAATTCCTGTTCATGTTCCTGGCACCGATGCTGTATCTGATCCACGCCATCCTGACCGGGATCAGCCTGTTTGTTGCTACCTCTCTGGGCATCCATGCCGGCTTCTCCTTCTCTGCGGGTGCCATCGACTATGCCTTAATGTACAAACTGCCTGCTGCCAGCCATAACGTCTGGTTACTGCTGGTGATGGGTCTGGTGGCCTTTGTGGTTTACTTCGTGCTGTTCAGCGCGGTTATCCGCATGCTGAACCTGAAAACACCGGGCCGTGAAGATGATGGCGACCTGCTGCTCAAGGATGAAGCCAACAGCAATACCGAAGAGGGACTGGCCGATCTTTCCCGCCAGTACATTGGTGCGATTGGTGGGTCAGATAACCTGAAGGGGATTGATGCCTGTATTACCCGTCTGCGCCTGTCGGTAAAAGATGCCTCGCTGGTCAATGATGCCCAGTGCAAACGTCTTGGTGCGTCCGGCGTGGTGAAACTGAATAAGCAAACCATTCAGGTCATTGTGGGGGCGAAAGCCGAATCCATCGCTGAAGAGATGAAAAAACAGATCGCCAAAGGTCCGGTTGCGGCAGCGGCAGCAGTGAGTGCCGCAGCGGTTGTACCGGTTGCTGCGCCAAAGGCAGTTCCTGATGAGGCCAAAGGGGTCATAGATACGCTGGTGGCACCGGTCAGCGGCACGGTAGTCGCCATTGAGCAGGTGCCGGATGAAGCCTTCGCCAGTAAAGCTGTCGGTGACGGTCTGGCGATTAAGCCCACTGGCAGTACAGTGGTGGCACCGGCTTCCGGTACGCTGGTTAAGATCTTTAACACCAACCATGCCTTCTGCCTTGAAACTGAAAAGGGTATCGAAATCGTTGTTCATATGGGACTCGATACGGTGGCGCTGGAAGGTAAAGGGTTCACGCGTCTTGTCGAAGAGGGCGCGACGGTAGCAGCCGGTCAACCGGTGCTGGAGATGGACCTGGCGTTCCTTAACGCCAATGCCCGATCGATGATCAGCCCTGTCGTGGTCAGCAACATCGAAGATTTCGCCGGGATCACCCTGCTGGCCGGTGAAACGGTGGTGGCGGGCGAAACGCGGATATACGAAATTAAAGGCTAACAGCGGCAAAGAGTGCGACTGTGGCAGGGCGGGAAGCGATTCCCGCCCTTTTTTTATGTGATTCCAGCAACAAACGGTTGTTTCCCCTGTCAGCTTTGTGGATCATACTCCGTTATTTCATAGCTAAATTATACTCGTCATTCTTCCGGTAGCCGCCCGGCGACAGCCTGAATGATTGAGAGCCAATGCCCAGCATTAATTGAGGAAATTGAGATGAGTGAGGCTGAAGCCCGCCCAACTAACTTTATTCGTCAGATTATCGACGAAGATTTGGCGAACGGTAAGCACAGTTCAGTGCACACCCGCTTCCCGCCTGAGCCGAATGGCTATCTGCATATTGGCCATGCGAAATCAATCTGCCTGAACTTTGGCATCGCCCAGGACTATCAGGGGCAGTGCAACCTGCGTTTTGATGACACTAACCCGGTGAAAGAAGATCTGGAGTTTGTTGAATCAATCAAGCGTGATGTGCAATGGCTGGGTTTCGAGTGGAGCGGCGACGTTCGCTACTCATCTGACTATTTCGAGCAACTGTACAATTATGCTGTTGAACTGATTACTAAAGGGCTGGCTTACGTTGATGAACTGTCACCCGAGCAAATCCGTGAATACCGTGGCAGTCTGACCTCAGCGGGTAAAAACAGCCCCTTCCGCGATCGCAGCGTGGAAGAGAACCTTGAGCTTTTTGCTAAAATGCGCGCGGGCGGTTTTGCCGAGGGCACCGCGTGTCTGCGTGCCAAAATCGATATGGCCTCCAACTTTATCGTTCTGCGTGACCCAGTGATCTACCGCATTAAATTTGCTGAACATCACCAGACCGGCAATAAGTGGTGCATTTACCCGATGTATGACTTCACCCACTGCATTTCCGATGCGCTGGAAGGCATTACTCACTCATTATGCACGCTGGAATTCCAGGATAACCGTCGCCTGTACGACTGGGTGCTGGATAACATCACCATTCCGGTGCATCCGCGTCAGTATGAATTCTCTCGACTGAATCTTGAATACGCCATTATGTCCAAGCGTAAGCTGAGCCAGCTGGTGACTGAAAACGTGGTGGAAGGCTGGGATGATCCGCGCATGCTGACCGTATCGGGTCTGCGCCGCCGTGGCTACACTGCGGAATCCATCCGCGAATTCTGCCGCCGCATTGGGGTGACCAAGCAGGACAATATTGTTGAAATGGCTGCGCTGGAGTCCTGTATCCGTGACGATCTCAATGAGAACGCCCCGCGTGCTATGGCGGTGATGGATCCGGTAAAAGTGGTGATTGAAAATCTGCCTGCACATCATGATGAAGTGATCACCATGCCGAATCATCCGAGCAAACCAGAAATGGGTACCCGCGAAGTCCCGTTCAGCCGTGAGATTTACATCGATCGTGCTGACTTCCGTGAGGAAGCAAACAAGCAGTACAAGCGTCTGGTGCTGGGTAAAGAAGTGCGTCTGCGTAATGCCTACGTGATCAAAGCTGAGCGCGTGGCGAAGGACGAGGAAGGCAACATTACCTGCCTGTTCTGTACCTGTGATGTGGACACCCTGAGCAAAGATCCGGCCGACGGACGTAAAGTGAAGGGCGTGATCCACTGGGTGTCAGCGGTCCATGCCGTTCCGGCAGAGTTCCGCTTGTACGATCGTCTGTTCAGCGTACCGAATCCTGGGGCAGCAGAGGACTTCCTGGCCAGCATCAACCCGGAGTCTCTGGTGATCCGTCAGGGCTTCGTGGAACCCGGGATGCAGCAGGCGGAAGCGTCAGCCCCGTATCAGTTTGAGCGTGAAGGCTACTTCTGCGCCGACAGCGTCTACTCCAGTGCCAGCAATCTGGTGTTCAACCGCACCGTTGGCCTGCGTGACACCTGGGCGAAAGTCGGCGAGTAAGCCGCTACTCCGAAGAAAAGGGCGTTGATTCGCCCTTTTTTTTGATCTTTATAATTCCGCAGACAAATAATCAATAAGCAGACGCGTTTTACGCGGCAGTGCGGCACCGGCGGCAAAAACGGCGCTGACCGGCTGTACCGGGAGCTGCCAGTCGCTAAACAGGACCTGTAATAATCCACCCGCCACATCCTCTGACACCAGCCATTCAGGCAGTACCGCTACGCCCAGCCCTTCCAGCGCCATCTGACGCATAATCTGAGCAGAATTGGTGCTGTAGCTTGCCTCACTTTTAATCTCGTCGTGTTCTTTACCCTGACTGAAACGCCAGCGGCCGGGATGGGACAAATTGCTGTTATGTATCCAGGGTAACGCGGCTACCTCAGCGAGCTGTCGCAGCGGATGTCGGGCGACAAGGTGGGGAGAGGCCACCAACAGTATCCGGTACTCGCCCAACTTTCGGCTCCTGAGTGAAGAGTCCCGCAGCGTGCCAAGACGGATAGCGACATCCAGCTTGTGACTGACCAGGTCGTCCAGCGATGCACCGACGTTATAGCTGAGGGTCAGACCGGGGTGTTGTCGACAGAAGCGGGCAATGTAAGGCATCAGACAGTGCTGACCATATTCCCAGGTTGAGGTAAGACGCAACTCGCCGGAGAGAGGCTGGCTGTCATCCGTGACGCGGCTGACCGCCTGCTCAATATGGGCAAATATCGTTCTGAACTCGTCATAAAGCTGGCTTCCGCTTTCCGTCAGCGCCAGATTGCGCGTGTTGCGCGCCAGCAGGGTGACGCCGAGAACCTGTTCCAGTGTTTTGATATGCAGGCTGACCATCGCCTTACTCAGGCCGAGATTATCAGCCGCCCGGGTAAAGCTGCCGCCGTCGACGACGGCAAAGAAAGTGTGGATCTTATCGAGATGTGTGTACACGAGATTGTTCACTTTTATCAAACAATGTTTTCAATTTATGCCAGTCGATTCAGCTAGTCAATCACCGCTATGCTGCGCCCGGAGGTATGACTATGTGCTATCGTTACCGTGTTGCCGTCATCTTTTTGCTCGGCTTTTTTATTGATTGTATTAATATTTTTATGTCAGCTATTGCTCTGCCGGAGATAGCCGGGCAGCTGGCGATTGCCAGCGGGTCCCTCAGCTGGGTGGCGAACAGTTATATCCTGGGTCTGACGGTGATTATCCCGGTCAGTGGCTGGCTGGCAGGCCGCTTTGGTGCCCGCCCGGTACTGGTGATATCCATGCTGCTGTTCAGCCTGGCGGCATGGGGCTGTGGTAGCTCCGAATCGTTTGCCTCACTGGTGCTGTGGCGTTTTTTACAGGGTATGGCCGGGGGGCTGCTGATACCGGTAGGACAGGCGTTGACGTTCAACCTGTTCAGGGGCAGGGAGCGGGCAGGCATTTCTACGTTGATTATGTGCGTGGCGCTGATTGCTCCCGCACTTTCCCCGCTGTTCGGGGGAATGATTGTCGACACACTCTCGTGGCGCTGGATTTTCTGGTGCAACATTCCGTTTAGTCTGGCTGCCGCTGTGCTGGCGGCACTGTGGATAAAACCTGAAACGCTGAGGGCTACCCGGCCTGATATCCGCGGCATCCTGCTGGTCTGTCTGGCGCTGGCCGCCGTGCTGCTCGGCCTGTCGCGTCTGGGGGAAGCGGGTTCCGCGATCGCGGCCTCGCTCTGGCTGCTGGCGGGGCTGGTACTGGCATTCGCTTATCTGAAACATTACCAACGCCAGCCGCAGGCCGTGATCGACCTGAGTCTGCTGCGCAATCCCCGGCTTCAGCTTGCCGTGATGGTGTATTACGCAGTACCGGGCCTGTTTACCGGGGTGAACCTGCTGAATATATTTTATCTGCAACAGTGCCTGCACTTTTCTGCCGAACGCAGCGGGGCCTTTATGCTGCTTTATGGCGGCGGGGCACTGGTGGCGATGTTGCTGTGCGGGCGTCTCTATCATCGTCTGGGAGCCACCATTCTGTTCAGCACGGGCTTAGTGCTTCATGCTGCCGGGATCGCCCTGCTGGCGCTGGTACAGCGACCGGAACAGTTGCTGTTGTTAAGCCTGGCCTACCTGCTGATGGGCATGGGCGGCGGAATAAGCGCCAACACGGCACAAACCAGCGCCCTCAGTGACTTTGACGATCGGCAGATGACCCGCGCCAGCGTGATATGGAATATTAACCGTCAGCTGTCATTCAGCCTGGGGGCGGCCCTGCTCACTGTATTATTTAGTTTACTCAATCACTTTTACTCTGCCGCGCAGTCATATCATCAGGTGTTTATCGCCGCTGCCGTTACCGGTCTGCTGCCCCTGTGGATGATTTACCGCATCAACTGTCAGAAGGATACTCTGTGTCGACATTAAACGAAAAAGCGCGTGAAAGCGTACTGGTATTACATGAGCTGATTGCCGCCGTATTTAACGGTGATGAAAGCCAGTTAACGCCGCTACTTTCACATTTTGACCCCGATTTTGTAATGGTCACGCCCACCGGAAAAAGTCTGGCTATGCCCGAGGTGGCTACACTGTTTGCCCGGCTGGTCGGCGGGCGTCAGGGGCTGAAAATTACCATTGAGCAGTGCCAGACAGTGGCCCTGTTTGGTCAGGAGGTGGCGATTCAGTATCACGAACGGCAGCAGCAGGGAGAAAATCAGACTCACCGAATTTCACTGGCGGTGATTAACTGCGCTACTACGCCACCGCGCTGGCGATATTTACAGGAAACGATGGTGACTTACTGATTACTGTACTAGTTCACGGGTGTGAAAGTGTGTAGACTATGCGGCATTACTGCCGTTTAGCCAGTGGATTATCCCGGCAAAGGGCATGTTTTTTACTGCTTTCGCTAAGGGATTGTTATGGCTCTACCGGCTTCTGCTGTTCGCTTACCGTCGACACTGTGGGGAACACTGATTATCAGCGGCACCATCATCGGTGCCGGCATGTTTTCTCTTCCCGTGGTGATGTCCGGGGCCTGGTTTCTCTGGTCCTCGGCTCTGCTGATCGCCACATGGTTTTGTATGCTGCTTTCCGGGCTGCTGTACCTTGAGGCCAGTCTTCATTATCCCGCCGGGGCCAGTTTCGATACGGTCACCCGTGACCTGCTGGGGCGTGGCTGGAATCTGATTAATGGCCTGTCGGTGGTCTTTGTGCTGGGTATCCTGACCTACGCCTATATTTCTGCCAGCGGCGCGATCATTCAGCGCAGCCTGGGGCAGTTAGATATCGACATGTCGGCCCGGGTGGCTGGTCTGCTGTTTACACTGCTGGTGGCGCTGTTTATCTGGCTTGGAACAGCGGTGGTCAGCCGCATGACGCTGATTTTTCTTGGCGCTAAGGTCATCACATTTCTGATGATTTTCGGCGGGCTGCTGTGGCATATCCAGCCGGTCAATCTGCTCGACAGTCAGGGCACGGACAGAGAGTATCTGCGCTATCTGTGGGCCGTCGTGCCTTTCTGTCTGGCTTCTTTCGGCTACCACGGGAATATTGCCGGGCTCATCAGCTATTACCATAAAAATGCGGGACGCGTCAGTCGCTGTCTGATCTTTGGCACGTTACTGGCCCTGGCGATCTATTTTATCTGGATCATTGGCACCATGGGCAATATTCCGCGTAGCGAATTCAAAGCGATTGCGGCGCAGGGGGGAAATATCGATGTGCTGGTGGGGGCGCTATCGGGCGTACTGCACAACCGCTATCTGAACCTGATGTTGGATATCTTCTCTAACTTTGCAGTTGCCTGCTCGTTTCTTGGCGTTAGTCTGGGCTTTTTTGATTACCTGGCCGATCTGTTCAAACTGGATAATTCTGCAACCGGACGACTGAAAACTACCCTCCTGACGTTCAGCCTGCCGTTAACGGCCGCGCTTATCTGGCCCAACGGTTTTCTGCTGGCCATTGGCTACGCGGGTCTGGCTGCGACCGTCTGGGCGGTAGTGACACCGGCCCTGCTGGCCAGACAATCCCGGCGGCGTTTTGCCACAGCAGGTTGGCGGGTCAGGGGAGGGCATGCTCCGATTGTACTGGTGCTGCTGTTTGGCTCGCTCAATGCGCTGGTTTGTCTGCTCTCCTATGGTGGATGGTTGCCACTCTATACTGGCTAAATCATATAATATGAAAATACCATTAGTAGAAATACGAAAGTGGTATTTTTATTTCCCGTGAGTTTGTGGTGGCGATCATGTTTTCATCATCCTGTCTTATTTTTAATTGATAATTCGCGACGCGAAAAATAATATGAATGCACAAGTGGCGTAGAGCGAAGATTAATTCATTCCTTTAAGGAGGTCGCTTTTCGTCTGAAAAGAATAGGGATTATTCTATGCCTCATATTACCTCTGTGCAGAACAGACTATGCGTGACGCTATCGCTAAGCCTGTTCTTACCCGCTTTTTTTTATCCAATGCCATTAATGGCCCACGGATTTATTGCTGATTCTTCACTGAAAGGCAGTGTTTATTACTGGCAGCGACAGCGCGACCGTAAAGACCTGACGCCGGGCAGCGATAAATACGGGCATTATCAACAGAATTTACATCACTCAACGTTTAACGGCAGCCTCGATTTTTCGTCAGGATACGCGGCTGAAGTGATTGGGTTTGATCTGGCCGTGTTTGGTGCTCTCGATATGGCAAACAGTGGCCCTGCTGCACCCAATGAAATCGGCTTCAGTGATGCAAAAACCCGCTGGGATGAGCACTGGAGTGGCGATCGAAACGGAACCAGCCTTTATAAAGCCGCAGTAAAAGTTAATTATGATGATATCTGGCTAAAAGCGGGATATTTACAGCCCACCGGACAAACTCTGATGGCACCGCACTGGAGTTTTTTACCCGGAACTTATCTTGGCGCTGAAAGTGGCATTCGCAAGGAATGGGGAGATGCAGGGGCGTTATCATTTTCATATATGTGGAGTAATCGTTATAAAGCGCCCTGGTATGAACATATGTATAACTTCCGTAAGGCAGATGGCATAACGGGAATATCTTATCTGCATTCAGTCGGCATGAAATATGAATTGACGGATAAAGCCGTTATTGAAGGTGCCTTTGGCCAGGCGGCCGGTTATATGGATCAATATTTTTTCAAAGGTTCCTATGCTTTTCCGCTGCAGGGAAACGACCTGCGCACCAGCTGGCAATTTTATGGGGCCAGGGACAAAGAAAAAGGGGGGGCTGGTAACGTCAATGATGTTTATGACGGACTGGCCTGGCTTCAGGCGCTGACGCTGGGATATACCGCGGGGCCCGTTGATTTACGTCTGGAGGGGACCTGGGTAAAAGCTGCGGGCAACCAGGGGTATTTTTTACAGCGCATGACGCCGGGCTACGCCTCTTCCAACGGTCGTCTTGACGTCTGGTGGGATGCCCGCTCTGACTGGAATGCCAATGGTGAAAAAGCCCTGTTTGCCGGCGTGATGTACGATCTTGCCCGCTGGGAGTTACCTGGATGGGGCATTGGAACATCCTATGCCTTTGGCTGGGGGGCGAAGCCCGCCAGCCACCCGGCGAACGACCCACACAGGCGTCTGAAAGAGTCCGCGTGGAACCTTGATTTGCTTTATACGATTCAGAGCGGCGTGGCGGAAGGGACGCTCTTTAAGCTGCACTTCACCCGCTATGACAATCACAGTTCGATCCCCAGCTACGGCGGCGGCTATAACAATATATTCCAGGATGAAAAGGACGTTAAGTTTATTGTTATCGCGCCTTTTACCCTGTTTTGATTGTGCAGATCTGTAAGGAGCAGATGATGAAACAAGGAATCACACTGTGCTTCGCGCTGCTGCTCGGCGGCTGCGGGCTGGTAAAGGATAGCACGGAGTCATCCGGGCGGCAGGCCTGGAAATCCTGTATTCAGCAGTCCAACGGAGAGGGACAAAAGGTGAAGGCCTGCCAGCCGCTGCTCGACACGCTGCAGCAGCAGCAGCAGCACCGTGTATTTGCCCGTCGGGAAACAGTGCGTGTGCTCGACTATCAACGCTGTCTGGATGCGGAAAAAATGGGGGGCGGTGAGGGCGTCAGTGACCGTTGTGGTCAGCTGTGGCAGGAAATTAAGCACGCGAATCAATAGCCGACAAGGAAGGAGATAACGATGAATCCGAGAAAAATCAGCCTGTTAGCAATGGCTTTGATGGCCGTTTTAGGCAGCAGCGCCGTCCCCGCCAGCCAGAAGCTGGTGAATCAGATCAGTCAGTTTGGTGTGCGTTATCAGGTGACCGATAACCATGCGGCACTCCACGGCGTGGACTGTGCCGCGCTCGGCGCCGACTGGGCGGCCTGCAACCGTGCGACCATTACCTTAACGAATCACGGACCGGCCATCACCCGTAAAGACTGGGCAATCTACATGAGCAATGTCCATAAAACCCTGGCCGTTGAAAGCGACCAGTTTCGTATGGTCCATATTGTCGGAGATCTGACCCGACTGGAGCCGACTGAAAAGTTTGCGGGGATTGCCGCCGGGGCTTCTGTCACTATCCCTGTCGTCAACGAGTACTGGCAGCTGTTTATGACCGATGTCATGCCGCGCTGGTATGTGACCTCCGGGGATGCCAAACCAAAAATTATTGAGGCGACAGATACCGAAGACCTTTCCCGCTTTGTTGCCCCCTTTGGCGATAGGTGGAAGCGCACGCCTGACGACAGGAATATCCTGATGCAGGCCGACAGCCGTTACGAGAAAAACAGCGATATCAAACGCCTGGCCACCGACGAGTTGCGTGGTCAAATCGTTCCCACTCCGCTGACCGTTAAAGTGACAGATGCAGACGCGGATCTCAGCCGCGGCGTCAGCCTCGACCTGGCCTCGCTGCCAGCAGACCGGGCAGAGGCAATAAAACAGCGCTTCTCTTCACTCGGTGTGACTCTGAATGCGGCGGGCTACCCGATAGCGACCCGTATTGATCCTGCTGCAGTGAAAGATATCCCTGCCATCCCGGGTGCCTATCGGCTGACCATCGCCAAAGAGGGTGCCGCGGTGACAGGCTATGATGATCAGGGCGTTTTCTATGGTCTGCAGTCAATCCTGTCACTGCTGCCGGCGGACGGCAGCAACCGCATCGCCACGTTGCAGGCTGATGATGCACCACGTTTTGCCTACCGTGGCGTCTTCCTTGATGTGGGACGCAATTTTCACAGTAAAACAGCGATCCTGAAGATGCTGGAGCAGATGTCAGCCTGGAAAATGAATGTCTTCCACTTTCATCTGACAGACGACGAAGGCTGGCGGATAGAAATCCCGGGGCTGCCGGAACTGACGGCGGTAGGCAGCCAGCGCTGTCACGATCTTCAGGAGCAGCACTGCCTGCTACCGCAGCTGGGTTCCGGACCGTTCAATGACAACAACGGCAGTGGCTACTTCAGCCGCCAGGACTATATTGATATCGTCAAATTCGCGCAGGCGCGCGGCATTCAGGTGCTGCCGGAGGTGGATATGCCTGCGCATGCGCGGGCCGCCGTGATTGCCATGGAAGCGCGCTATCAGCACCTGATGAAAGCAGGGCAACAGGAACGGGCATCAGAGTACCGGCTGGTCGATCCTGGCGATAATTCCAATACCACTTCCGTTCAGCTTTATGATCGCACCAGCTATTTGAACCCCTGCCTGGATTCCTCTTTACGCTTTGCCGATAAGGTCATCGCTGAAATCCAGCAGATGCACCGTGATGCCGGACAACCACTGCGCAGCTGGCATTTTGGCGGCGATGAGGCGAAAAATATTCGTCTTGGCGTCGGCTATACGGATATCAGGCACCCCGAAGCGGGCAAAGGACAGCTTGATTTAAGCCGTGAGGATCAGCCGTGGGCGAAATCGCAGGCCTGCCAGACGATGGTTGCTTCGGGCAAGGTCAGCGATTTGGGACATCTGCCCAGCTACTTTGCACTGAAAGTCAGCGAGTTGGTCAAGGCACACGGTATCAACAGAATGCAGGCCTGGCAGGATGGTTTGAAAGACGCACAGAATGCGCGAGCGTTTGCCACACCGGAAGTGGCGGTGAATTTCTGGGATACGCTTTACTGGGGCGGGTTCGACACCATCAATGACTGGGCAAATAAGGGCTATCAGGTGATTGTTTCTAACCCTGATTACCTCTATATGGATTTTCCCTATGAGGTGAATCCTCTGGAGCGCGGCTACTACTGGGGGACCCGGTTTAATGACGAGCGCAAAATGTTCAGCTTTGCGCCGGACAATTTGCCGCAGAATGCGGAAACCTCCGTTGACCGCGACGGTCAGTTCTTCACTGCCATGTCCAACAAACCCTGGCCGGGGGCGGCGGGCATGTCGGCACAGCTGTGGAGTGAGACGGTACGTACCGATGAGGATATGGAATATATGATCTATCCCCGTCTGTTCTCCGCCGCTGAGCGGGCATGGCACCGCGCGGCCTGGGAACAGGATTATCAGGCGGGTAAAACGTATCAGGGAGGGAAAACGCACTGGGTTGACCAGCAGGCGTTGCGTCAGGACTGGCAGCGATTCGCCAATATTCTCGGCCAGCGTGAGCTGGCAAAACTGGACAGATACGACGTGGGTTACCGATTACCGGTGCCAGGGGCACGTATTGTCGGGGGGAAACTGCTGGCGAATACGGCTTTTCCTGGCGTAACGATCGAGTTCAGCCGTGATGAAGGTCAGCAGTGGCAGCGTTACGACAGCCAGACCCCGCCTGAAGTCAGTGGCGGCATCATGATCCGTGCTGTCAGCGCGGACGGAAAGCGTGTCAGCCGTCAGGACACACTGTAACGCAGGCATAAAAAAACCGATGGCATAGCCATCGGTTTTTGCATTCAGTTGATCAGATTACTTGTCGTGCAGAGTCTCGTCTTCACGGCAGTCACCCAGCGAACAGTGGCCATAAAGATACAGGCTGTGGTTGCTCAGTTTAATGCCGTGACGCGTAGCGATTTCACGCTGACGCTCCTCAATATATTCGTCTCTAAACTCAATGACTTTACCGCAGTCCAGGCAGATCAGGTGATCGTGATGGTGCTGCTGGGTCAGTTCGAAAACGGATTTACCGCCTTCAAAGTTGTGGCGGGTAACGATCCCCGCGTCATCGAACTGGTTCAGTACACGGTAAACCGTGGCCAGACCAATTTCTTCGCCCATATCAATCAGGCGTTTGTACAAGTCTTCCGCACTGACGTGATGGCCCTCTGGTTCCTGAAGCACTTCCAGAATTTTCAGTCGGGGAAGCGTGACTTTCAGGCCGGCCTTCTTTAATGCGGTGTTATTGTCAGTCATGCGGATATTGTCCTGTTACTTTGCGAGTCACTTAGTGGCTGAAAAGCCCTGAACATCGGTCGGCGCTAAAAATGAGTGCGTTTCAGTATAGAACTGATAATCCGAAATGAAAACCAAAAGGGAAGCCTGAAACCGCAAGGGATGTAAGGATAAATGTCGTTACATCCAGGGAAGCGCGCGCCCGAATTATGCTGGGTTAACATCTCGATCTGCCTCATCTCATCGCCCAGGGGCGACTCACGTCCTCAATAATGGGGCTTGCGCTGAGAAAGCGGGTAACCGATGGGGTTATTGTACAGTTTTGCAGGTGAAAGTTACAAACATGTATCTATTACTTCTATAGGAAAAACCACTCACTTGATGTGAGATACCTCCCACATCAAGCTGTTATGGCTATGCTTCGATAATGTCTTGCAGCTGAAGTTCATCAGAAATTTGTTTTACCCACTGCTCAACACGTTCGTTGGTGAGTTCAGGCTGACGGTCTTCATCAATGGCCAGGCCAAGGAAGTGGTTGTCATCTGCCATGCCTTTAGACGCTTCGAAGTGATAGCCTTCGCTCGGCCAGTGGCCAACAATGACAGCACCGTTAGGCTCAATGATGTCACGGATAGTGCCCATCGCATCGCAGAAGTACTCGGAGTAATCTTCCTGATCGCCACAGCCAAACAGAGCAACCAGTTTACCGTTGAAGTCGATCTCTTCCAGCGTTGGGAAGAAGTCATCCCAGTCACACTGGGCTTCACCGTAGTACCAGGTTGGGATGCCCAGCAGCAGAATATCAAAGGCTTCAAGGTCTTCTTTGCTGCTTTTAGCAATATCACGAACTTCTGCAACATCTTTCCCCAGTTGCTTCTGGATCATTTTTGCAATGTTTTCGGTATTGCCTGTATCGCTACCAAAGAAAATGCCGACGAGTGCCATGAGTTTAATAACCTCTTGAATCTTAATGATATGGTGACTGCTGATTTTTTAGCAGATATCGTTAATGATAACAGACCGCCGTAAGCGGATAAATGAGTAATACTGCTGGTTTTGTCGCTGAGTGCTCAGGCCCGGATGGCATCAGAGCTGATGGCGTTGCAGCTGTGCCAGCAGCATCTCTTCAATCAGCTCGCTCCGGCTCATATTACGCTCGAAGGCCAGCTGGTTCAGGACATCCACCGCATCGCTGTTCATTTTCAGCTCAACGCGTTTCAGGCCGCGCACTTTATCACGCTTGAGCTGATTGCGTTTGTTGATACGCAGCTGCTCATCACGCGTCAGCGGGTTAGTCTTGGGTCGTCCCGGACGACGTTCATCTGCGAACAGATCGATCGTTGTGCGGTCCGTGTTCTCTTTTGCCATAGGAATCGTCGTACTGAAAGGCTGGATGACTGATGAATTGGTCCGTTATGCCGTCTGAAGGAGCAGCAACGGCAAAATTTTAGCGCGCCATCATACCCCAGCGAAAGAGGTGACGACAATCATTTATCCCCGTCATTCTTCACCCTACTGGTGCATTGATGGCATTCGTTATCTGGTTCCTACAACGCAAAAAAACGACGGATGGCGCGTAAAACGGCCTCAGGCTTCTCGGCGTGTACCCAATGCCCGGCACCGGTTATCACGTGAGCACGGGCCTGCGGGAACTGGGACAGCAGGGCATCACGATATTCATCGGCCAGATACGGTGAGCGGTCTCCGCGAATAAACAGCACCGGATGCGGCCATGCGGGCAGAGACTGCCAGCTAATAATACGGTCATAACAGGCCAGCAGCACGGGAACATTAAAGCGCCATTCGCCATCATGAAACGATTTGAGCAGGAACTGGATAACGCCCTCTTCGTTAATGGAATGCCGCATCAGCGCCGCTGCCTCGCTGCGTGAAGTGGTAGCCGCGTCTGTCACGGCGTTCAGGGCAGTAAAAATGTCATCATGGTGGCGGGTGGTGTACGCCACCGGAGCAATATCAATCACCACGATGCTCTCTACCCGGTCGGGAGCCAGTGCGGTCAGCGCCATCGCGATCTTCCCGCCCATTGAATGCCCGATCACACTAAAGCGATCGACCTGCAAGCCGTCAAGCGTATCCAGAATGTCCTGTGCCATCAGGGGATAATCCATCTCTGGCGCACGCGAAGACAAGCCGTGATTGCGTACATCGAGTTGAATCAGACGGCGATCGTCTTTTAATCCCCGGGCCAGTACGCCCAGGTTGTCCAGGCTGCCGAACAGGCCGTGGATCAGCACCAGCGGCAGTCCGTCAGTCGCAGATTGTTCAGATTGCAGGCGGAAATTCAAATTCATAGCGAAAGTTCTTACAGTTGGCACGAGGGCTTAGGGTATCATGGATCCCACAATTTCTGCCGCTGGTGCGAATGACGGAGATGATCTTTTTGCGGCATATTCCTACTTTTGCCCTGAAAAGGGCATGGCGCTACACCCCGGCAGGATTTAACTTTATAATCCTGATGTTAGAACTGGCCAGGTTAAACACCGCGACGGTGACGAGATCGTGCGTCCCTGAGGAACCGGGTTCTGATACAAGCACTAACCGTACTGGATAAAGATGAAAACGATCGAAGTCGACGAAGAGCTATACCGCTATATTGCCAGCCACACTCAGCATATTGGTGAAAGTGCATCAGATATTTTGCGCCGGATGCTGAAATTCACCGCCGGTCAGACGACGTCAGCGGTGTCCGCCTCTGCGATAGCGAAAGACCCCGTTGCGGGTGGCATTAAAACAGAGTCCCGGCCGCAGGATCGCGTTCGTGCGGTGCGTGAGTTGTTGCTTTCGGACGAGTATGCCGAGCAGAAGCGGGCGGTAAATCGTTTCATGCTGATCCTGTCAACTTTATACAGTCTGGATGCCAAAGCGTTTGGTGCAGCGACTGAGTCGCTGCAGGGGCGTACCCGCGTTTACTTTGCGGGTAACCAGCAAACCTTGGTCGAGAATGGCACCCATACGAAGCCGCAGCACGTTCCGGGCACGCCGTACTGGGTGATAACCAACACAAATACTGACCGTAAGCGCAGCATGGTGGAACATATCATGCTGTCGATGCAGTTCCCGGTGGAACTGACAGAGAAAGTTTGCGGTACCCTCTAACTGAAGCGTCAGGGAGAAGCGCCAATGGCCAATCACCCCCGTGCCGGACAACCAGCCCGGCAGAGCGATTTGATTAACGTTGCACAATTAACATCTCAGTATTATGTCCTGCAGCCTGAATTGGGTAACGCAGAACATGCGGTGAAATTTGGCACTTCCGGCCATCGCGGTAGCGCGGGCCGTCACAGCTTCAATGAGACCCACATTCTGGCTATCGCGCAGGCGATCGCCGAAGAGCGTAAAAAGAACGGTATCACCGGTCCCTGCTACGTAGGTAAAGATACCCACGCGTTGTCTGAGCCGGCCATCATCTCGGTACTGGAAGTGCTGGCCGCCAACGGTGTGGATGTGATCGTACAGCAGGATAACGGCTACACGCCAACGCCTGCTATTTCCCATGCGATCCTCGAACACAATAAAACCGGTGGTGCGCAGGCGGATGGTATTGTGATCACCCCTTCACACAATCCACCGGAAGATGGCGGCATTAAATACAACCCGCCAAACGGAGGGCCTGCCGACACCAACGTCACGAAGGTGGTGGAAGATCGCGCTAATGCGCTGATTAAAGAAGGCCTGAAAGAGGTGAAACGCATCTCGCTGGATCAGGCCTGGGCCAGCGGTCACCTGACGGAACAGGATCTGATCCAACCTTACATCGAAGGTCTGGCGCTGATCGTGGACATCCCGGCAATCCAGAAAGCAGGCCTGAAAATTGGTGTTGATCCGCTGGGCGGCTCTGGTATTGCCTACTGGCAGCGTATTGCGGAATTCTACAAGCTGGATCTGACCATCGTTAACGATGCCGTTGACCAGACTTTCCGCTTTATGCACCTCGACCACGACGGTGTGATCCGTATGGACTGTTCGTCTGAGTCGGCGATGGCGGGCCTGCTGGCCCTGCGTGACAGGTTCGATCTGGCTTTTGCCAACGATCCTGATTACGACCGTCACGGTATCGTTACGCCTGCGGGCCTGATGAACCCAAACCACTATCTGGCGGTTGCTATACAGTACCTGTTCCAGCATCGTCCACAGTGGGGCAAGGACGTTGCCGTGGGTAAAACTCTGGTGTCCAGCGCGATGATTGACCGTGTGGTTGACGATTTGGGCCGTAAACTGGTGGAAGTGCCGGTGGGCTTTAAGTGGTTTGTCGACGGTCTGTTTGATGGCAGCTTTGGTTTCGGTGGCGAAGAGAGCGCAGGGGCATCCTTCCTGCGCTTCGACGGCACGCCGTGGTCGACCGATAAAGACGGCATCATCATGTGCCTGCTGGCAGCCGAAATTACAGCGGTTACCGGTAAGAATCCGCAGCAGCACTATGATGAACTGGCGCAGCGTTTTGGTGCCCCAAGCTACAACCGCATCCAGGCACCGGCCACGTCGGCTCAGAAAGCCGCGCTGTCTAAGTTGTCTCCGGAAATGGTCAGTGCTGATACCCTGGCGGGCGATCCTATCACCGCGCGTCTGACGGCAGCTCCGGGGAACGGGGCCTCCATTGGTGGTCTGAAAGTGATGACCAAAAATGGCTGGTTTGCAGCCCGTCCTTCCGGTACGGAAGACGCTTACAAAATCTACTGCGAAAGCTTCCTCGGTGCTGAACACCGCGAGAAGATTGAGAAAGAAGCCGTTGAGATTGTCAGCGCCGTGCTGAAAAACGCCTGATTGCTCAGGTAGTGTATAAAAAGGGCTCCCAGGTGAGCCCTTTTTTTATGGCATAAAACGGTAGCCCACGCCGGTTTCGGTCAGCAAATGCTGCGGGCGGGCGGGGTCAGACTCCAGCTTCTGTCGCAAATGCCCCATATAAATGCGCAGATAATGGCTGTGCTCTACCGCATTCGGCCCCCAGACCTGGGTCAGCAACTGGCGCTGGGTCATCACTTTTCCCGGATGGTTGATCAGGCTGACCAGCAGGCGAAATTCAATCGGGGTCAGGTGCAGATCCGCGCCTTCACGCATCACCCGGCGGGCGGCGATGTCCACCCTGATGTTGCCAAAGTTCACTTCTGCCGCAGGGCCATCATTTCCCTGCTGTGGTCGGTGACGCATCGCCACGCGAACCCTGGCCAGCAGCTCACCCACGCCGAATGGTTTACTGAGAAAGTCATCCGCACCGGCGTCAAGGGCGCTGATTTTATCCTGCTCATCACTGCGCGCCGACAGCACGATCACCGGCATACTGCTCCACTGTCGTACTTCACGAATAAAGCGGGTGCCATCGCCGTCCGGCAGGCCGAGATCAAGTATCACCAGCTCCGGTTTGCGCGTGGCGGCTTCAATTAAACCACGGCTCAGGGTGTCGGCATCGACAACGCGAAAGCCTTCTCCCTCCAGTGCCACGCGCAGAAAGCGGCGGATCTCTTTTTCATCTTCAACAATCAGGATGGTGGACACAAAACCTCAGCAGCTAACCAGAGTGGGGACAATCGTTATTATAACAGCTGCTAATTTAGCAAAAAGTCAGCAGGGCGTCCGTGATTAGCGGGAATTCTCTCATGTTGTTAATAAAAGGATCGGTTCCCTGTGAAAATTTAACCAAACTGTAACCTTCTTTCATTTTTCGTACGGAGGGTGGTTTTTTTTTCGTCAAAAGTGGTCTGATCAGTAGTAAAATTACATCGCAGGGAGTATTATTTTGTTCAGATTACACACAGCCACTTTTATTCATTTCAGGAGGACGTATGAGTCTTTATCATAACTATTCATCTACTCGGATTTTCATGCGTCGTACTGCGGTGCTGTTAATCGGCATCGCTGCGCTGCCCGTTATGCTGTTCCGTAACGATCGGGCCCGTTTCTACAGCTATCTGCACCGGGTCTGGGCAAAAACCAGCGATCAGCCCGTCTGGCTGGCACGGGCTGAAGCAGCTGGCTGTGATTTTTACTGATCGTATTGAGGGCTACGCCTCAAAAGCTGTTTAATCCCGCCGTCAGGCGGGATTTTTTTTGCCTGTTGCCCGGTGTTTACGCTACACTTAAATCTGTACAAGATATTTGAGGTTGTATAATTATGGGCGATAAAATTCCGGTTGGTATCAGTGCCTGTCTGCTAGGTGAAAAAGTCCGTTTTGACGGCGGCCATAAGCGCAATGAGTTTGCGGCTGAACAACTGGCGCCCTTTCTGCGTTATGAAGCAGCCTGCCCTGAAATGGGTATTGGCCTGCCTACGCCACGGCCAGCTTTACGCCTGACGGAAGGACCGGGGGAGAACGATGTTTCCCTCTGTTTCAGTAACGGTCTCGAGGCACCGGTGACCGAAAAGATGGCTGCCTGGTCTCAGGAAAAAGTCAGCCGCCTGCATCATCTCTGTGGTTATATCGTCTGCGCTAAATCGCCAAGCTGCGGTATGGAGCGGGTGCGTATTTATCAGCCCGACAATAATAACAATCGTAAAGCCGGTACTGGCGTGTTTACCCGTGAGCTGATGGAACAGATGCCGTGGCTGCCGGTAGAAGAAGACGGACGCCTGCACGATCCGCTACTGCGTGAAAACTTCGTCGCGCGCGTTTATGCCCTGCATGAATTTAACCAGCTGTGGGCCAGTGGGCTGACCCGTGCCAAACTTATGGCCTTCCATACGCGTTACAAGCTGCTGCTGCTGGCGCACTCTCAGCTTGACTACCGTGAAATCGGCCCCTTTGTGGCGAAGATGGATCAGTGGGACTCACTGGAAGCGTTTGCCCTGGAATACCGTCAGCGGCTGATGGACCTGATGAAGCACGTCGCCTCCCGCAGCAACCATACCAATGTCCTGATGCACGTTCAGGGCTATTTCCGTCGTGAGCTGACATCCCCGCAGCGTCAGGAGCTGGCCGGGTTGATCGACCATTACCGCCAGGGCATTCAGCCTTTACTGGCCCCCATCACCTTACTGAAGCACTACATGGCGGAATTCCCGCATCCGTGGCTGGCCGGGCAGCGCTATTTCTCGCCTTACCCGGAAGCGCTGCGCCTGCGGTACGGACACTAATCTCAGGGAGCACTATGACAACTCATCTGGTCTGGCTACGCAATGATCTGCGTATTCACGACAACCACGCGCTCCATGCCGCCTGCCGCTCAGAGAATGCGCGCGTCATTGCCCTGTTTATCGCTACGCCCGCTCAGTGGGCGTCGCACAATATGGCCCCGAAGCAGGCGGAGTATATCTGGCAAAGCCTGCTGGATGTGCAGGCTTCGCTGGCGCAAAAAGGCATCCCATTATACCGGGTGGAGTGCGATGATTTCAGTGCCTCGGTGTCCCTGCTGCAGGCTTTTTGCCAGGAACATCAGGTCGACCGCCTGTTTTACAACTATCAGTACGAAGTGAACGAACGCCAGCGCGACGCTGAGGTGGAACGCACCCTGTTTAACGACGACATTGTGGTTCAGGGGTTTGACGACAGCCTGCTGCTGCCACCGGGCAGCGTGCTGACCGGCAGCCGCGAGATGTACAAAGTGTTTACCCCGTTCAGCAAGGCGTTTGTGAAACGCCTGAAGGAGGGGCTGCCGGAGTGCCTGCCTGCGCCAGGCGTCAGAAGCAGCGGGGCAATTGAGGTCGAAGAGAGCAGCCAGCAGCGATTTGATTATCCCAGTGAGGCATTCGATTCCGGCCTGTTCCCGGTGGGAGAGAAAGCGGCGATTGCCCGCCTGCGTGAGTTCTGCCAGCTGCCGGTCACACTTTATTCTGAGCAGCGCGATCTGCCCGCGCTGGACGGTACCAGTCGTCTGTCGGTCTGCCTGGCGACCGGAGTGCTGTCTCCGCGTCAGTGTCTGCACCGTCTGCTGAGGCAGCATCCCCGGGGGCTGGAGGATACGCAGGTTTTCGTCTGGCTGAATGAGTTGATCTGGCGCGAATTCTACCGTCATCTGCTGGTGGCTTATCCGGCGCTATGCCGTCATCAACCCTTTACCCAATGGACGAAAGACGTGAAATGGCGTAACGATCCGCAGGGGTTCCAGGCATGGCAGCAGGGTAAAACGGGCTATCCGATAGTTGATGCCGCCATGCGACAGCTGAACACGCTGGGCTGGATGCATAACCGCTTGCGCATGATCACCGCCAGTTTTCTGGTGAAGGATCTGCTGATCGACTGGCGTGAGGGTGAGCGTTACTTTATGTCACAGCTGCTGGACGGCGATCTGGCCGCGAATAACGGCGGCTGGCAGTGGGCCGCGTCTACCGGTACGGATGCCGCTCCCTATTTCCGCATTTTTAACCCCACCACTCAGGGGGAACGCTTTGACAAAAGCGGGGCGTTTATTCGTCACTGGCTGCCTGAGCTGCGCGATGTGCCGGAAAAATACATTCATCAGCCGCACGACTGGGCAAAGAAAAATCATCAAAGTCTCGATTATCCTGCGCCGATCGTGGAACATAAACAGGCACGCCTGCAAACCCTGGCTGCCTTTGAGGCAGCACGAAAAAAGACGGACTGATTATGCTGAATACTGAACTCGAACAGCGGGTTAACCAGCTGCTGAACACGGCGGACTTTAAAGACTATGCGCCTAACGGCCTGCAGGTTGAAGGCCGTAGCGAGATTAAAAAAGTGATTACCGGTGTGACCGCCTGCCAGGCACTGCTCGATGAAGCCGTGCGTTTACAGGCGGATGCCGTACTGGTTCACCACGGCTATTTCTGGAAAAGCGAAGCCCCGGCGATTAAAGGGATGAAACGCCAGCGTCTGAAAACGCTGCTGGCCAATGATATCAACCTGTTTGGCTGGCACCTTCCGTTGGACGGGCACCCGGAGATCGGTAACAACGCCCAGCTGGCGAAGCTGTTCGGCATTGAGGTGAAAGGCGAGATTGCGCTGCTGCTGCCGTGGGGCGAACTGGCAGAGCCTGTTAGCGGTGAAGCCTTTGCTCAACGGATCGGCACGGCGCTGGGGCGTGAGCCGCTGCACTGTGGCGACAATGCCCCCGCCCTGATCCGACGCGTGGCCTGGTGCAGCGGTGGCGGCCAGGGGTATATCGATCAGGCTGCTGCATTTGGCGTTGATGCTTTTATCAGTGGCGAGGCGTCCGAGCAGACCATTCACAGCGCACGCGAGCAGGGCCTGCATTTCTTCGCCGCAGGCCATCACGCCACCGAGCGTGACGGGATCAGAGCGCTGGGCGAATGGCTGGCCCGTGAGCATGGCCTGGACGTGACCTTTATCGATATCAATAACCCCGTCTGACTCCCTCCAGCCTGTCAGCGCACGGTGAAATCCGTGCGCTGAAGGTTGACTCCGTTATAACAATTCCGCATAACTGTCTGTCATATTTGCAATTAACCCGACTTGTATCCTGCTGGCAGTGATATTTCTGCCGCGGATAGAGAGGTTATTGCCCCTTTTCGGCTTTGAGGAGACGCCTTTTGCAACGAGCACGTTGTTACCTGTTAGGCGATCGGGCTGTGGTACTGGAGCTTGAACCGCCGGTATCACTCGCCAGCCAGCAACGCATCTGGGGACTGACCCAACGATTACAGGATCGCCCTGAAGTGATTGAGGTGGTGCCGGGGATGAATAATATCACCGTGATGCTGCGCGACCCACAGCAGACCGCACTGGATGCGATTGAATGGCTGCAGCAGTGGTGGGAAACCAGTGAGTCTCTGTCGCTGGAATCACGACGGATAGATATTCCGGTTGTGTATGGCGGCCAGGCCGGTCCCGACCTCGACGAGGTAGCGCATCACAGCGGACTGAGCCCGTCCCAGGTGGTGGCCTGCCATGCGTCGGTGGATTACGTAGTCTATTTTATCGGTTTTCAGCCGGGTTTCCCTTATCTCGGCGGACTGGATGAGCGATTGCATACACCGCGCCGTGCTGAACCCCGCGTGCAGGTCCCAGCAGGATCGGTGGGTATTGGCGGCAGCCAGACTGGCGTTTATCCGCTGGCCGCGCCGGGCGGCTGGCAGCTGATAGGCCATACACCGACCGCGTTGTTTACCCCGGATACGCATCCCCCGGTGCTGTTGCGCCCAGGCGATCGCGTGCGCTTTGTGCCGCAGAAGGAGGGGATATGTTAACCATTATTCGTGCCGGGATGAGCACCAGCATTCAGGACGGTGGCCGGGTGGGCTGGCGGAAATACGGCATCAGCCTCAGTGGTGTGCTGGATCATCCTGCGATGCAGACCGCCAATATGCTGGTGGGCAACGCCCCTGACAGCGCGGTATTGGAGATCACCCTGGGGCAGTTTTGTGCGGAATTCAGGCGCGATGGCTGGCTGGCCCTGACGGGAGCAGGCTGTCACGCTGAACTGGATGGAAAACCCGTCTGGACGGGGTGGCGGACAGCGGTGAAAGCGGGGCAGTGCCTGACGTTAGGCCTGCCACAGCGTGGCATGCGCAGCTACCTGGCGGTTGATGGCGGATATGTTATTGACGACCGACTGGGTTCTGACAGTACCGATCTTAAAGCCGGGTTTGGGGGTTTTGCCGGACGCAGTCTGGCTGACGGCGATCAGCTGACGCTGGGGCAACCGTCCCGGCAGTTCCTGCAGCCAGCGGGTGTCCGTCAGCTGCTGTGGGGAAATCGCGTGCGTGCGCTGCCTGGGCCGGAATACCACGAGTTCAGTGAAGAGAGCCAGGAAGCCTTCTGGCGTACCGCCTGGCGGCTGAATCCGCAGAGTAACCGCATGGGCTATCGTTTGCAGGGGCGAAAGCTGCTGCGTGAGACCTCCCGCGATCTGCTGTCACACGGCTTGCTGCCCGGTGTGGTGCAGGTTCCACCAAATGGTCAGCCTATTGTGCTGATGGCGGATGCACAAACGACCGGGGGTTATCCTCGTATCGCCTGCGTGATCGAAGCCGATCTCTATCATCTGGCTCAGCTGCGCCTTGGTGAGCCGGTTCACTTTGTTCACTGTACGCTGGAAGAGGCGTTGCTGGCTAAGCGAGAGCAGCAGCGTTCACTGGATCATATGGCTTGGGGGTTAGCGAATGAAAGTTGATCTTAATGCCGATCTTGGTGAAGGTGCAGGCAGCGATCTGGCGCTATTACAGCTGGTTTCATCGGCGAACATCGCCTGTGGTTTCCACGCCGGGGATGCGCAGACCATGTTGCAGTCCGTACGCTGGGCGCTGGAGTATGGTGTGGCAATTGGGGCGCATCCCAGCTTCCCGGACCGTGAAAACTTTGGCCGTACGGCGATGCAGCTGCCGCCGGAAACGGTGTATGCGCAGGTGGTTTATCAGGTCGGTGCGCTAAAAGTGCTGACCGAAAGCGAAGGCGGCAGGCTGGCTCACGTCAAACCACACGGCATGTTGTATAACCAGGCTGCGGTTGATGCTCCGCTGGCGCACGCCATTGCCCAAGCCGTTAAAGCGGTCGATCCGGCGCTGGTGTTGGTCGGACTGGCGAACAGCGAACTGATCCGTGCCGGTGAACATTATGGACTGATCACCCGTCAGGAGGTCTTTGCCGATCGGGGTTATCAGCCTGATGGTTCACTGATACCGCGTGGTCAGCCCGGTGCGCTGGTGGACAGCGATCGGCAGGCGATTAGCCAGACGCTGACAATGATCCAGCAGGGCCAGGTGCAGAGCCTGAGCGGTGAATGGGTGAAGGTCCGGGCCGATACGGTATGCCTGCACGGCGATGGTGCCCATGCCCTTGATTTTGCCCGTCAGCTGCGCGAGGCATTCAGCCAGCGGCATATCGCTGTTACCTGCCGCTAACGCGGCTCTCTGTGATGACGCCCCGACACGATGTTGGGGCGTTTTTTTCTGTTTTAAGGAGTCTTTATGGACGCTGTCGTTAATCTCTGGCCCCTCGCGGGGATCGCCGCCATCGTGGTCGGGTTTTTACTCCGGTTTAACCCGGTCATTGTGGTGGTCGTTGCCGGGTTAATCACCGGGCTGACGGCCCAGATGCCCGTGGCGGATATTCTGGAGAAGCTCGGCTCCGGGTTTCTCAACACGCGTAATCTGCCGTTTATCCTGCTACTGCCTCTGGCCATCATTGGCCTGCTGGAGCGCAACGGATTGAAAGAGCGCGCTCAGGCATGGATCGCCCGCATTCGCAGTGCGACTGCTGGCCGACTGATGATCGTCTATCTGCTGGCGCGTGAGATCACCGCCGCGCTGGGGCTGACGAGCCTGGGCGGACATCCGCAGATGGTTCGCCCGCTACTGGCACCTATGGCCGAAGGTGCGGCGGAAAGTCGTTATGGCGAACTGCCTCCGGCAGTGCGCTATCGTCTGCGTGCTATGGCGGCCGCGACCGATAACGTCGGGCTGTTTTTTGGCGAAGATATTTTCGTCGCCTTTGGCGCAATTATCTTTATGCATAACTTTATGCAGGAATCAGCAGGCATCCACACCGAACCGCTGCATATTGCTCTCTGGGGTATTCCCACCGCGCTGTGCGCATTTTTAATTCATGCCGTGCGGCTGCACCGTCTGGATAAAACACTGGCGAATGAACTGAGCAGGCTCAATGCCAGTGCGCTGCAACAGAAGGGAGGGCGCTAATGTTTGAGCAAAATTATCTGTACTGGCTGGCGGGAACCATTCTGTCAGGGGTGGCGCTGCTGTCGTGGCGTGACAAAAGCAACCCGCGTCGCCTGACGACTGGCCTGTTCTGGGCATTGTATGGCCTGGTGTTCTTTATTGGTGAATGGACGACCGAACTGGTGAGCGCACGTACGCTGCACATTGGTATCGGCGTGGGCGTGGTAGTGATGGCGTTAATTGCCGGTTTTGGTGGCGTGAAGCTGGGAAGTTACTCGCAGCGAACCCCGGAGCAGCGCACAGAAAGAGCGGAACGTCTGGGAAATCGTCTGTTTATGCCCGCCCTGGTTATTCCGGTAGTGACAGTGATTGGCGTGTTGATTTTCAACAATATTCCAACGCTCCGCCAGGCGATGTTCGGGGCGGGCAATCATGCCACGCTGATCACGCTGTTTTCTATGACGGTGGGCTGTCTGCTGGCCTGGCTGCTGGCGCTGAAGATCACGCGCGAATCTCCGGCGCAGTCCCTGCAGGAGGCACGCCGCCTGCTTGACTCGATTGGCTGGGCATTTATTTTGCCGCAGATCCTGGCGACGCTGGGTCTGCTGTTTACCAGTGCGGGCGTGGGGACGGCGATTTCGCACCTGACTGAAACGTATCTGGCAGTGGACAATCGCTTCATTGCCGTGGTGCTCTACGCCGGCGGTATGGCGCTGCTGACCATGGTAATGGGCAATGCGTTTGCGGCCTTCCCGATTGTGACGGCCGGGATCGGCATCCCTATTCTGGTCTTACAGCACCACGGTAATCCGGCGGTGATGGCGGCGATCGGCATGTTCTGCGGTTACTGCGGCACGCTGATGACGCCGATGGCGGCAAATTTCAACATCGTGCCTGCCAGACTGCTGGAACTGCCGGACCGCAATGCGGTGATCAAAGCGCAGATCCCGACCGGTGTGCTACTGTTGATTGCCAATATATTCCTTTTGTATTTCCTGATGTTTTTGTGAGGGAACGATGAAAACAGTACTGATCACGGGCTTCGAGCCCTTTGATGGTGAACGTATCAATCCTTCCTGGGAGGCGGTGAGTCAGCTGCACGATCGCCTTATCGGCAATGCGAGAGTGATTGCCCTGCAGTTGCCCTGCGTTTTCGGTGCCTCGCTTGAGGTGCTGTATACCGCGATAGAGAAGGTTAAGCCTGACTTCGTTATCGCCGTAGGTCAGGCCGGAGGCCGCAGTGAAATCAGCGTTGAACGCGTGGCGATCAACGTCGATGATGCACGTATTCCCGACAATGCGGGAAAGCAGCCGATCGATGAACCGGTCGTGGAGCAGGGGGCCGCCGCGTATTTTTCAACGCTGCCCATTAAAGCCATGGTGGCCGGTATCCGTGAGGCCGGCATCCCGGCTGCGGTATCGCAGACTGCCGGGACGTTCGTCTGTAATCATGTGATGTATGGTCTGCTGCATCATCTGCGCCGTCGCAAAACGCGCGGCGGATTTATTCATATTCCCTGGCTGCCTGAACAGGCCATTCATCATCCCGGGGCTGCGAGTATGTCCCTGGCGATGGTTACGCTGGCTCTGGAGATGGCCATAAGTATCGCTCTGGCGGTAGAAGAGGATCTCCGGCTTGAAGGCGGTGCCACGCACTGATTGAAAGGGAAATAGCATGCCAGAAGGTCCTGAGATCCGCCGTGCGGCAGATCGGCTGGAAGAGGCCATAAAGGGTAAGGTACTGACCGACGTGTGGTTTGCCTTTCCGGCGCTGCAAACCTACCAGCAGGCGCTGGTGGGGGAGCGGGTGATCGCCATTGAGACCCGGGGTAAAGCGCTGTTAACCCACTTTTCTAATGGTCTGACATTGTACAGCCATAACCAGCTGTACGGCGTCTGGCGGGTGGTAAAAACCGGCACTGAACCGGCCAGTAAGCGGCAGCTGCGCGTCCGGCTGACAGCGGAAGATAAAACGCTGCTGCTGTTCAGCGCCTCCGAGATCGAACTGCTCAATGCCGAAGGTGTGGCAAGCCATCCTTTTCTGCAAAAGATCGGACCGGATGTGCTGGATATGTCACTGACCGAAGCCGAAGTGCGCGAACGTCTGCTGTCACCGCGCTTCCGGCGTCGCCAGTTTAGCGGGCTGCTGTTGGATCAGACGTTTCTGGCCGGACTGGGCAACTATCTGCGCGTGGAAATCCTCTGGCTGGCACAGCTCGCCCCCCAACATAAAGCGGAAGGGTTAACCGGTGAGCAAATCGATGTGCTGGCGGCGGCACTGCTGGCGCTACCACGTCTCTCCTACCAGACGCGCGGGAAGGGGGATGAGAACCATCACCATGGCGCCCTGTTCAGCTTTAAAGTGTTCCATCGCGCAGGGCAGGCGTGTGAACGCTGCGGAAATAAGATTGAACGAACACTTCTGTCATCCCGGCCCTTTTACTGGTGCCCCGGTTGCCAGAAATGAAAAAATTAAGGGCCGATCAACAAGCGATCGGCCCTTACGTTAATGTTCTCTGTCACTACGGGACGGCCTTCAGCAGCCCCCCCGCTCACTGTTACTTAATTTTAGAGCTGAAATCACGCTGGTCATAACCCGTGTACAACTGGCGAGGACGCGCAATTTTTACGCCGTCATCATGCATTTCTTTCCAGTGTGCAATCCAGCCAACGGTACGTGCCATCGCAAAGATCACGGTAAACATGGACGATGGAATACCCATCGCTTTCAATATGATACCGGAATAGAAGTCAACGTTCGGATAGAGTTTACGCTCAATGAAGTACGGGTCGTTCAGCGCAATATGCTCCAGCTCCATGGCCACTTCCAGCAGGTCATCTTTCATGCCCAGCTCTTTCAGTACTTCGTGGCAGGTTTCACGCATCACCGTGGCACGGGGATCGTAGTTCTTGTAAACGCGGTGGCCAAAGCCCATCAGACGGAATGAATCGTTTTTGTCTTTCGCGCGGCGCAGGAACTCAGGAATGTGTTCGACGGTGCTGATCTCTTCCAGCATCCGCAGACAGGCTTCGTTTGCACCACCGTGGGCAGGCCCCCACAGAGAAGCGATACCGGCAGCAATACAGGCGAACGGGTTAGCGCCAGAGGAGCCAGCGGTACGGACGGTTGAGGTCGAGGCGTTCTGCTCATGATCAGCATGCAGGATCAGGATACGGTCCATCGCACGTTCCAGCACCGGGTTCACCACATACTCTTCGCAAGGGGTGGAGAACATCATATGCAGGAAGTTACCGGCATAGGAAAGATCGTTGCGCGGGTATGCAAACGGCTGGCCGATAGAGTATTTGTAGCACATGGCCGCCATCGTCGGCATTTTAGACAGCAGACGGAAAGCCGCGATTTCACGGTGACGTTCAATGTTGACGTCCATCGCATCATGGTAAAATGCGGCCAGCGCACCGGTCACACCGCACATAACGGCCATCGGATGCGAATCACGGCGGAAGCCACGGAACAGATGATGGATCTGCTCGTGCAGCATGGTATGACGTGTCACCGTGGTTTTGAATTCTTCAAACTCTTTTGCTGTTGGTGCTTCACCGTTCAACAAAATGTAACAAACTTCCAGATAGTTTGAGTGCAATGCCAACTGGTCAATCGGGAAACCCCGGTGCAGCAGAATGCCTTCATCACCATCGATATAGGTAATTTTCGATTCGCAGGACGCAGTAGAAGTAAAGCCAGGGTCAAAGGTGAAATACCCTTTAGAACCCAGATTACGGACGTCAATCTCTTCCTGACCCAATGTACCTTTCAGTACATCAAGCTCGATTGGATCTTCGCCATCCAGGGTTAGCGTTGCTTTTTTATCAGCCATTTACAGTCTCCTTAGCGCCTTATTTAGGGATCTTTATCACCGGGAAATATCTTCCCCAGCCTTGTGCCTGGCGCAGAAGGTCATCAACTCTGTGGCATCTTTTTACGTGCAGGGTACAGAGTGACGGGCGCGTGCTGGCCGGGATGACATCATCCTGATGCGAACATGGTTGTGTAAAGATCCGGTCTGGTGATGACTTGTGTTAGCGTCAAAACCTGATGCTTTATGGGTAATCCCAACCAATGTTACATAACTTGTGCTTAGGGGAAAGTGTATCCCCATAACTTTTGTGCATCATAGAACTTTTATCCGTCCGTTTGTAACAAGAATGTTGAACTTTTGTCAAATCAGATAATTAAAAATGTATGAAATATGAAAATCGTGAGGATGATCACTGTTCCGCCGAAATGTGACCAAAGAGTTTGTAGGGGAATTGTAATGAGTTTGTGAACCCCCTATACTGCGGCCAGGTCTCCGGAAATACCCTGCAGTAGGAGCCACCCAGCGTTTCATACGCGTCGTTTTTGACACTGGACGTTGTAGTTTTGGTGCCTGGCGCGAATGCTTGCCTTATTAACGCTGTCTGACCCGCCTTCAGGACCGGAGGAAGCAAAATAAGAAAGGCTGTGTGGGCAAAATCGTGAAAAAACAAAGACCTGTCAATTTGGATCTCAGTACGATCCGGTTTCCCTTAACCGCAATTGCGTCCATTCTCCACCGCGTATCCGGCGTGATCACCTTCGTGTCGATCGGGATTCTGCTCTGGTTACTGGGTCTGTCGCTCTCCTCTCCCGAAGGCTTCCTTCAGGCTGCCGCTGTCATGGATAGCTTTATCGCCAAATTTATCATGTGGGGCATCTTAACCGCACTGGCGTACCATATCGCTGGCGGTATTCGCCATATGATGATGGACTTTGGCTTCCTCGGCGAAACCTTAGAAGCGGGTAAGTTTTCAGCGCAAATTGCGTTCGGTATCACTGTCGTGCTCTCAATTCTGGCTGGAGTCCTCGTATGGTAAGCAACGCTTCTGCACTGGGTCGCAACGGCATCCATGACTGGCTGTTGCTGCGTGCTGCCGCTATGGTGATGACCCTCTATGTGATCTATCTCCTCGGCTTTATCGTGATGTCAGGGACCCTGACCTATGACATCTGGCGCGGATTCTTCTCATCTTCCTTTACGAAAGTATTCACCCTTCTGACGCTGTTCTCCATTCTGGTGCACGGCTGGATTGGGATGTGGCAGGTACTGACAGACTACATTAAACCGCTGGCGCTGCGCATGATGCTGCAGCTGGTGATCGTGGTCGCACTGTTAGTGTATGCAATTTATGGAACTGTCGTAGTGTGGGGTGTGTAATGAGTTTGCCAGTCAGAGAATTTGACGCCGTGGTCATCGGCGCTGGCGGCGCGGGTATGCGCGCCGCCCTACAGATTTCCCAATCGGGCCAGACCTGTGCCCTGTTGTCTAAAGTTTTCCCAACCCGTTCCCATACCGTGTCTGCGCAGGGCGGTATCACTGTCGCACTGGGCAATACCCACGACGATAACTGGGAATGGCACATGTATGACACGGTGAAAGGTTCCGACTATATCGGTGACCAGGACGCCATTGAGTATATGTGTAAAACCGGTCCGGAAGCGGTGACCGAATTAGAGCATATGGGGCTGCCATTCTCCCGTCTGGAAGATGGTCGCATCTATCAGCGTCCGTTCGGTGGCCAGTCGAAAAACTTCGGCGGCGAGCAGGCGGCACGAACGGCGGCCGCGGCTGACCGTACCGGGCACGCGCTGCTGCATACGCTCTATCAGCAGAACCTGAAGAACAAAACCACGATCTTCTCCGAATGGTATGCACTGGACCTGGTAAAAAATGCCGATGGTGCCATCGTCGGCTGTACCGCGCTGAACATTGAAGATGGTGAAGTGGTCTACTTTAAAGCGCGAGCCACGGTGCTGGCGACGGGTGGAGCCGGCCGTATTTATCAGTCGACCACCAACGCCCATATTTGCACCGGTGACGGTGTGGGTATGGCGCTGCGTGCGGGTGTTCCGGTGCAGGATATGGAAATGTGGCAGTTCCACCCAACCGGAATTGCCGGTGCGGGTGTGCTGGTCACTGAAGGGTGTCGTGGCGAAGGCGGATATCTGCTGAACAAGCACGGTGAACGCTTCATGGAGCGTTACGCGCCCAATGCTAAAGATCTGGCTGGCCGCGATGTTGTCGCCCGTTCAATGATGATTGAGATCCGTGAAGGTCGTGGCTGCGAAGGCCCGTGGGGTCCGCATATCAAACTGAAACTGGATCACCTGGGTAAAGACGTGCTGGAGTCCCGCCTGCCGGGTATTCTTGAGCTGTCACGTACCTTTGCCCACGTTGACCCGGTGAAAGAGCCGATTCCGGTAATCCCAACCTGCCACTATATGATGGGGGGGATCCCAACGCGGGTGACCGGTCAGGCGTTGACCGTTAACGAGCAGGGGCAGGATACTGTGGTGCCTGGCCTGTTTGCCGTCGGTGAAATTGCCTGCGTATCTGTTCACGGTTCCAACCGCCTGGGCGGTAACTCGCTGCTTGACCTGGTAGTATTTGGTCGTGCGGCGGGCCTGCATTTGCAGGAGTCGATTAACGAGCAGGGAGCGCTGCGTGACGCCACCGAAGAAGAGATCGAGGCTTCGCTGGCGCGTCTGAACCGCTGGAACAATAATGTGACGGGTGAAGATCCGGCTGAATTGCGTAAAGCCCTGCAGACCTGCATGCAGCATAACTTCTCGGTATTCCGCGAAGGTGATGCTATGGCGAAAGGTCTGGCCGAGCTGAAAGTGTTGCGTGAACGTCTGAAAAACGCCCGTCTCGACGATCGTTCACCGGACTTCAATACGCAGCGTATTGAGTGCCTCGAACTGGACAACCTGATGGAAACGGCGTACGCCACTGCCGTTGCCGCTAACTTCCGTACCGAGAGCCGTGGAGCTCACAGCCGTTTCGACTATCCTGAACGTGACGATGCAAACTGGTTATGTCACAGCGTGTATCTGCCGCAGAGTGAAAGCATGACGCGCCGTGAGGTGAACATGCAGCCGAAACTGCGTGCGGCCTTCCCGCCGAAAGCACGTACTTACTAGTTTGCGGAGATAAACATGAGACTCGAATTTTCCATCTATCGTTACAACCCGGAAGTCGATGATGCTCCGCGTATGCAGGAATACACGCTGGAGTCGGAAGACGGCCGTGACATGATGCTGCTGGACGCGCTGATGCGTCTGAAAGAGAAAGACCCGACGTTAGCGTTTCGCCGCTCCTGCCGTGAGGGCGTATGTGGCTCTGACGGCCTGAACATGAACGGAAAGAACGGTCTTGCCTGTATTACTCCGGTCTCTGCGCTGGGGAACGGTAAACAGAAAATTGTCATCCGCCCGCTGCCCGGTTTACCGGTGATCCGCGATTTGGTGGTGGACATGGGCCAGTTCTATGCTCAGTATGAGAAGATCAAGCCTTACCTCTTGAATAATGGGCAAAAACCGCCAGCCAGAGAGCACCTTCAGGAACCGGAACAGCGTGAAAAACTGGATGGTCTGTACGAGTGTATCCTCTGTGCCTGCTGCTCCACCTCATGCCCGTCATTCTGGTGGAATCCGGACAAGTTTATCGGTCCGGCAGGCCTGCTTGCGGCTTACCGCTTCCTGATTGACAGCCGCGATACGGAAACCGACGCGCGCCTCGACGATCTGAATGACGCTTTCAGCGTATTCCGCTGTCACAGCATCATGAACTGTGTGAGCGTATGTCCGAAAGGGCTGAACCCAACGCGCGCTATCGGCCACATTAAGTCGATGCTGCTGCAGCGGGGCGCATAATACCGATGTCCGGGAGCCTGAGGGTTCCCGGCGTTTTTACCAGGTCATCTTTGTAAGGTGTTTTCGGCAGAGCGATGTTGCCGGAAACCCTTTGCAAAGGTTCCCTTACGGGCCGGTCGCTCGTAACGAAGAACCGTACCACGGTAAGCCGTTAACGCGGCGCGGGACTTGCAAAGGTTCCATTAAACAACCACGGCGAAAAAAAAAGCACAAATATGCTTAAGGGATCACAATGCAGAACAGCGCGATGAAACCCTGGCTGGACTCCTCCTGGCTGGCCGGCGCGAACCAGTCCTACATAGAACAGCTCTATGAGGACTTCTTAACCGATCCTGACTCTGTTGATGTGGCCTGGAAATCTCTTTTCCAAGAGCTTCCTGGCACTGGGGTTAGACCTGAGCAATTCCACTCCACCACACGCGAGTACTTCCGCCGCCTGGCGAAAGACGCATCGCGCTATACCGCCTCCGTTAGCGATCCTGAAACCAATGCCAAACAGGTCAAGGTACTGCAGCTGATCAACGCCTTCCGTTTTCGCGGGCATCAGCAGGCAAACCTCGATCCGTTAGGCTTGTGGAAGCAGGAAGCGGTGCCCGATCTCGACCCGGCCTATCATGGCCTGAGCGAAGCCGATTTCCAGGAAAGTTTCAATGTGGGTTCCTTTGCGATTGGCAAAGATACCCTGAAGCTGGCGGATCTGTTTGCCGCTCTGCAGCAAACCTACTGCGGTTCGATCGGTGCGGAATATATGCACATCACCAATACCGAAGAAAAACGCTGGATCCAACAGCGTCTGGAATCGGCGGTGGGGCAGGCTTCTTACTCTGTTGAAGAGAAAAAGGGTTTCCTCAAGCAATTGACCGCAGCAGAAGGTCTGGAGCGCTACCTTGGGGCAAAATTCCCCGGGGCAAAACGTTTCTCACTGGAAGGTGGTGATGCGCTGGTGCCGATGCTGAACGAGATGATCCGTCATGCCGGTAAGAGCGGTACGCGCGAAGTGGTGCTGGGAATGGCACACCGTGGCCGTCTTAACGTGCTGATCAACGTGCTGGGGAAAAAACCGCAGGACCTGTTTGACGAGTTCGCTGGTAAGCATAAAGAACACCTCGGCACCGGCGATGTGAAGTACCACATGGGCTTCTCATCGGATGTGGAAACGGAAGGCGGCATGGTTCACCTGGCGCTGGCGTTTAACCCATCACATCTTGAAATTGTCAGCCCGGTAGTAATGGGGTCAGTGCGTGCCCGTCTTGACCGTCTGGATGAACCTGCCAGTAACAAAGTCTTGCCGATCACCATCCATGGTGATGCTGCGGTTATTGGCCAGGGCGTGGTGCAGGAAACCCTGAACATGTCTCAGGCGCGTGGTTATGAAGTGGGCGGTACCGTGCGTATCGTGATCAATAACCAGATCGGCTTTACCACCTCGAACCCTAAAGATGCGCGTTCAACACAGTACTGTACTGACATTGGCAAAATGGTGCTGGCCCCGATCTTCCACGTTAATGCGGACGATCCGGAAGCGGTTGCCTTTGTGACCCGCCTGGCGTTGGATTTCCGTAACACCTTTAAACGCGACGTGTTTATTGACCTGGTCTGTTATCGCCGTCACGGCCATAACGAAGCGGATGAGCCAAGCGCTACGCAGCCTGTGATGTACCAGAAAATCAAGAAACACCCAACGCCGCGTAAACTGTATGCTGACAAGCTGGAAGCCGAACAGGTCGCCAGCCTGGAAGATGCCACGGAAATGGTCAACCTTTACCGTGATGCGCTGGATGCCGGTGAATGTGTGGTGCCGGAGTGGCGTCCAATGAGCCTGCACTCATTCACCTGGTCACCGTATCTGAACCACGACTGGGATGAAGGTTATCCGGAATCTATCGAACTGAAGCGCTTGCAGGAACTGGCAAAACGCATCAGCACGGTACCGGAATCTGTCGAAATGCAGTCTCGTGTGGCGAAGATTTACAACGATCGCGCTGAAATGGCTGCCGGTAATAAACCGTTTGACTGGGGCGCTGCAGAGAATCTGGCTTACGCCACGCTGGTGGATGAGGGCATCCCATGCCGTCTTTCCGGTGAGGATATGGGGCGCGGCACCTTCTTCCATCGCCATGCCGTTATCCATAACCAGGCGAACGGTTCAACCTATACCCCACTGCAGCACGTGCACAATGGTCAGGGCACCTTCAAGGTCTGGGACTCCGTCCTGTCGGAAGAAGCGGTACTGGCATTTGAATACGGCTATGCCACGGCAGAACCGCGTACCCTGACCATCTGGGAAGCGCAGTTTGGTGACTTTGCTAACGGCGCGCAGGTAGTGATTGACCAGTTCATTAGCTCCGGCGAGCAGAAATGGGGCCGTATGTGCGGCCTGGTAATGCTGCTGCCGCACGGCTACGAAGGTCAGGGCCCTGAGCACTCATCAGCACGTCTGGAGCGTTATCTGCAACTCTGCGCCGAGCAGAACATGCAGGTCTGCGTCCCTTCGACGCCGGCACAGGTCTACCACATGCTGCGTCGTCAGGCGCTGCGCGGTATGCGTCGTCCGCTGGTGGTGATGTCACCGAAGTCACTGTTACGTCATCCACAGGCCGTATCTTCATTAGAAGAGCTGGCAAGCGGGGCGTTCCAGCCTGCGATTGGAGAGATCGACGATCTCGATCCGCAAGGGGTCAAACGCGTCGTGCTCTGTTCCGGTAAGGTCTACTACGATCTGCTGGATAAACGTCGTAAAAATGAACAAACCGACGTTGCTATCGTGCGCATTGAGCAGCTGTATCCGTTCCCGCATAAAGCGGTGCAGGATGTGCTGCAGCAGTATTCTCACGTGCATGATTTTGTCTGGTGTCAGGAAGAACCCCTGAACCAGGGTGCATGGTATTGCAGCCAGCACCACTTCCGCGAAGTCGTGCCGTTTGGGGCTTCATTACGTTATGCCGGCCGTCCTGCATCCGCATCCCCGGCAGTTGGCTATATGTCCGTTCACCAGCAGCAGCAGCAAGATCTGGTTAATGACGCGCTGAACGTTGAATAATTAAGGAAAAAGAATGAGTAGCGTAGATATCGTTGTTCCTGACCTGCCTGAGTCCGTGGCTGATGCCACCGTAGCAACCTGGCACAAAAAACCTGGCGACAGCGTCAAGCGTGACGAAGTGCTGGTGGAAATTGAAACCGATAAAGTGATCCTGGAAGTCCCGGCTTCCACGGATGGTGTACTGGAAGCGATCCTGGAAGAAGAGGGCGCAACCGTCGTTTCCCGTCAGGCGCTGGGTCGTCTGAAAGAGGGTAACAGCGGCGGCAAAGAAACCTCTGCTAAAGCTGAAGCCAATGAGTCTACTCCGGCACAGCGCCAGAGCGCCTCCCTGGAAGAAGAAAGTAATGATGCCCTGAGCCCGGCGATCCGTCGTCTGATTGCGGAGCATAACCTCGACGCGGCAGCCATTAAAGGCACCGGTGTTGGCGGCCGTCTGACCCGTGAAGATGTTGAAAAACATCTGGCCAAAGCACCGGCGAAAGCGGCAGAGACCAAAGCGGCCCCTGCGGCTGCAGCGGCCCCATCGCTGGGTAACCGTAGTGAGAAGCGTGTGCCGATGACGCGCCTGCGTAAGCGTGTGGCTGAACGTCTGCTGGAAGCCAAAAACAGCACGGCAATGCTGACGACCTTTAACGAGGTCAACATGCAGCCAATCATGGCACTGCGTAAGCAGTACGGTGATGCCTTCGAGAAACGTCACGGTGTGCGTCTGGGCTTTATGTCCTTCTACATCAAAGCGGTAGTAGAAGCGCTGAAACGCTACCCGGAAGTCAACGCATCGATTGATGGCGAAGAAGTGGTTTACCACAACTACTTCGACGTCAGTATCGCGGTTTCCACGCCACGCGGCCTGGTGACTCCGGTATTGAAAGATGTGGATGCCCTGAGCATGGCTGATATCGAGAAGAAGATTAAAGAGCTGGCGGTGAAAGGACGTGACGGCAAGCTGACCGTTGACGAACTGACCGGTGGTAACTTCACGATCACCAACGGTGGTGTGTTTGGTTCTCTGATGTCTACCCCGATCATCAACCCACCGCAGAGCGCGATCCTGGGGATGCATGCGATCAAAGATCGTCCGATGGCGGTTAATGGACAGGTCGTTATCCAGCCAATGATGTATCTGGCCCTCTCTTACGATCACCGTCTGATTGACGGTCGCGAATCTGTAGGCTATCTGGTGGCGATCAAAGAGCTGCTGGAAGATCCGGCGCGTCTGCTGCTGGATGTCTAACGCCCTGAGCACGGCGGTCACGCCGTGCTCAACCCTATGAGTAGCCGCCTCTGGCAGCTAAATCTTTTCAGACCTGAATGGATAGAACATCATGAACTTACACGAATATCAGGCAAAACAGTTGTTTGCACGGTATGGTTTACCGGCACCAACCGGTTATGCCTGCACCACGCCACGCGAAGCAGAAGAAGCCGCCTCTAAGATTGGTGCCGGCCCGTGGGTAGTGAAATGTCAGGTTCATGCCGGTGGCCGCGGTAAAGCGGGCGGCGTGAAAGTGGTTAACAGCAAAGAAGAGATCCGTGCTTTTGCTGAGAACTGGCTGGGCAAGCGTCTGGTGACCTATCAGACTGACGCACATGGCCAGCCGGTTAACCAGATTCTGGTCGAGTCTGCTACCGATATTGACCAGGAACTCTACCTGGGCGCGGTGGTTGACCGTGGCACCCGTCGTGTCGTCTTTATGGCGTCAACCGAAGGCGGCGTGGAAATTGAAAAAGTGGCGGAAGAAACCCCGCACCTGATCCACAAAATGGCGCTGGATCCCCTGACCGGGCCGCAGCCTTACCAGGGCCGTGAGCTGGCGTTTAAACTGGGTCTGACCGGTAAGCAGGTTGGCCAGTTCACCAAGATCTTTATGGGGCTGGCGACGCTGTTCCTGGAGCGCGACCTGGCACTGGTTGAGATTAACCCGCTGGTGATCACCAAGCAGGGCGACCTGGTCTGCCTGGACGGTAAACTGACGGCAGATGGCAACGCCCTGTTCCGCCAGCCTGAGTTGCGCGAAATGCGCGATCCAAGCCAGGAAGACTCCCGTGAAGCTCATGCTGCACAGTGGGAACTGAACTACGTGGCGCTGGAAGGGAACATCGGCTGCATGGTCAATGGGGCCGGTCTGGCGATGGGCACCATGGACATCGTGAAACTGAGCGGTGGCCAGCCGGCTAACTTCCTTGATGTTGGTGGCGGTGCCACGAAAGAGCGTGTTACCGAAGCCTTTAAAATCATTCTGTCTGACGACGCGGTGAAAGCGGTATTCGTTAACATCTTTGGCGGTATCGTACGTTGCGATCTGATTGCCGACGGCATCATCGGTGCAGTAGAAGAAGTGGGCGTTAACGTACCGGTGGTCGTGCGTCTGGAAGGAAACAATGCCGAGTTGGGTGCCAAAAAACTGGCAGACAGCGGCCTGAATATTATTGCAGCAACCAGCCTGAGCGATGCGGCGCACCGTGTTGTTGCCGCAGCGGAGGGGAAATAATGTCTATTCTGATTGATAAAAACACCAAAGTTATCTGCCAGGGCTTCACCGGTGGTCAGGGTACCTTCCACTCCGAGCAGGCTTTAGCCTACGGCACGCAGCTGGTTGGCGGCGTCACCCCAGGCAAAGGCGGAACGGAACATCTGGGCCTGCCCGTATTCAACACCGTACGCGAAGCGGTAGAAGCCACCGGAGCGACAGCTTCGGTGATCTATGTACCAGCTCCGTTCTGTAAAGACGGCATCCTGGAAGCGATTGAAGCCGGTATCAAACTGATCATCACCATCACTGAAGGTATTCCGACGCTGGATATGCTGACAGTGAAAGTGAAGCTGGATGAAGCTGGCGTACGCATGATTGGTCCAAACTGTCCGGGTGTGATTACGCCGGGCGCCTGTAAGATCGGCATCATGCCTGGCCACATTCACCAGCCGGGCCGTATCGGTATCGTTTCACGTTCCGGTACGCTGACTTATGAAGCGGTTAAGCAGACCACGGATATCGGTTACGGCCAGTCTACCTGCGTCGGCATTGGCGGTGACCCGATCCCGGGTTCAAACTTTATCGACATCTTGAAGCTGTTCCAGGATGACCCGCAGACCGAAGCCATTGTGATGATCGGTGAAATCGGCGGTAGCGCAGAAGAAGAAGCGGCTGCGTTTATCAAAGAGTATGTGACCAAGCCGGTAGTGGGTTACATTGCGGGCGTGACTGCGCCTAAAGGCAAACGTATGGGCCACGCCGGTGCGATTATCGCTGGCGGCAAAGGTACTGCAGATGAGAAATTTGCTGCGCTGGAAGCGGCAGGTGTGAAAACTGTTCGCAGCCTGGCTGACATCGGTGAAGCCGTGAAAGCGGTACTGCCTCAGTAAGTAACGTAGCCAGTCGCTGTACGGAATGAGCAATAAAGGCCACCTTCGGGTGGCTTTTTTTTGCCGATGGCCCACTCAAAACTGATGAAGAAAATTTGCGTTAAATTATTATTAAATATCGCAGGTGTTATTTAACGTTAATTTATTTATTGATTGATTATATGTTTTAACTTTCATTGTAATAACACATACAAATATTTAACAAAAGAGAATTGCTACCACAAAGGATGAGATCTAAATATTAATTTAGATCAAGAAAAGACGACTTATTTGTTGGGTATATTACTGGAGTGTTTGTGCACTTTTGGTTTAAATTGCGCTACATCAAATTCAGGTTGTCCCCCCTGTTTTACTGAAAATTGATACTCCCTGCTAAAAATAATACGACCGTCACAAAACCCCTTTAAACCTGTGTGTATAAAGGCGTATTATAAGCGTCGGGATGTCGTTCTGGATCTTCCATGGCGGTTACTGGCCCCTCAGATGACCGGGCTGAGGTGCTTTTCTGTCTCTCAGGGACCATTTTTCGGGATTAAGTTTTTATTATTTATTGGGATGTCTCCAGGTAATTCTGAGTCGTTAACTCGGATAATTTTCTGTCGGAACCCACTTGCGGAGCAAGGAGTCAAAATGTTTGATATTGTCGAACTGTCGCGATTACAGTTTGCTTTGACTGCTATGTACCATTTCCTGTTTGTGCCATTAACGCTGGGTATGGCGTTTTTACTGGCTATTATGGAAACGGTCTACGTACTGTCAGGTAAACAAATCTATAAAGATATGACCAAGTTTTGGGGCAAGTTATTTGGTATTAACTTTGCTCTGGGCGTGGCAACCGGGCTGACTATGGAGTTTCAGTTCGGCACAAACTGGTCTTACTACTCGCACTATGTGGGTGATATCTTCGGTGCCCCGCTGGCCATTGAAGGATTAATGGCATTCTTCCTGGAGTCAACGTTCGTCGGTCTGTTCTTCTTTGGCTGGGATCGTCTTGGCAAAGTGCAGCACATGGCCGTGACCTGGCTGGTGGCGCTCGGTTCCAACCTCTCCGCACTGTGGATTCTGGTCGCCAACGGCTGGATGCAAAACCCGGTCGCCTCCGAGTTTAATTTTGAAACCATGCGCATGGAGATGGTCAGCTTCTCCGAGCTGGTTCTGAACCCGGTAGCCCAGGTGAAGTTCGTGCATACCGTTGCGGCAGGTTATACCTGTGGCGCGATGTTCATTCTGGGTATCAGCGCTTACTATCTGCTGCGCGGACGTGACGTCGCCTTTGCTAAGCGTTCCTTCGCGATTGCAGCCAGCTTTGGTATGGCAGCGATCCTGTCGGTGATTGTGCTGGGTGATGAATCCGGTTACGAAATTGGTGACGTGCAGAAAACGAAACTGGCCGCAATCGAAGCCGAGTGGGAAACACAGCCGGCACCGGCCGCCTTTACTCTGTTCGGTATCCCGGACCAGGAAGCACAGAAGAACCATTATGCTATCCAGATCCCCTGGGCGCTTGGCCTGATCGCCACCCGTTCCGTTGACAAGCAGGTTACCGGTCTGAAAGAGCTGATGGAGCAGCATGAAGTGCGCATCCGTAACGGGATGAAAGCATACGAGCTGCTGCAGGAGCTGCGCACCGGTAATACTGACCCGGCTGTGCGCACTGCGTTTAATGCGACTAAACAGGACCTCGGTTATGGCTTACTGTTGAAACGCTATACCCCGAACGTAGCCGACGCCAGTGAAGCGCAGATCCAGCAGGCAACGAAAGACTCGATTCCAAGCGTGGCTCCGCTCTATTTCTCCTTCCGTATTATGGTCGCCTGTGGCGTGCTGATGTTGCTGATTATTGGTCTGTCATTCTGGACGGTGATACGTAACCGCATCGGTAAGTGGCCACTGCTGTTGAAATGTGCGCTGTATGGTATCCCGCTACCGTGGATTGCGATTGAATCAGGCTGGTTTGTGGCCGAGTACGGCCGTCAACCCTGGGCCATCGGTGAAGTGCTGCCTACCGCAGTGGCCAACTCATCCCTGACCGTCGGCGATCTGCTGTTCTCAATGGGGCTGATTTGTGGCCTGTACACGCTGTTCCTGGTGGCTGAAATGTACCTGATGTTCAAGTTCGCCCGCCTGGGGCCCAGCAGCCTGAAGACCGGACGCTATCACTATGAGCAATCTAGCATCGCCACGCAGCCGGTACGATAAAACAGGAGCCCACAAATGTTAACTTATGAACTAATGCGCTTTATCTGGTGGCTGTTGATTGGCGTTCTGTGTATCGGATTTGCCATCACTGATGGCTTTGATATGGGGGTCGGGATGCTGTCACGCATCCTGGGTCGCAGTGATACCGAACGTCGGGTCATGATCAACAGCATCGCACCGCACTGGGATGGCAACCAGGTCTGGCTGATTACCGCCGGTGGTGCGTTGTTTGCTGCCTGGCCAACCGTCTACGCCGCCGCCTTCTCGGGTTTCTACGTGGCGATGATTCTGGTACTGGCCTCCCTGTTCTTCCGTCCGGTCGGCTTTGACTACCGTTCGAAAATTGAAGATCCACGCTGGCGTGGCATGTGGGACTGGGCGATTTTTATCGGTAGCTTTGTGCCACCGCTGGTCATTGGGGTGGCGTTTGGCAATCTGCTCCAGGGCGTTCCGTTCCATATGGATACCGACCTGCGCCTGTTTTATACCGGTAATTTCTTCCAGCTGCTGAATCCGTTTGGTCTGCTGGCAGGTATCGTCAGCCTGATGATGTTCCTCACGCAGGGAGCAACCTACCTGCAGATGCGTACCGTAGGTGAACTGCATCTGCGCGCCCGCATTGCCGCGCAGATCTGTGCGCTGGTGATGATGGTTGGCTTTGTGCTTGCCGGTGTCTGGGTGATTTACGGCATTGATGGCTACGTCATCACGTCGGTACTGGATCATAACGGCCCGTCGAACCCACTGGTGAAAGAAGTCAGCCAGCAGGCTGGTGCCTGGATGGTGAACTTCCAACAGAACCCGATCCTCTGGGCTATCCCTGCACTGGGTGTGGTTCTGCCTTTGCTGACCATCCTGTGCTCACGGCTGGAAAAAGGCGCGTGGGCGTTTATCTTCTCGTCGCTTACGGTGGCCTGCGTGATCCTGACCGCCGGTGTTGCCATGTTCCCATTTGTCATGCCATCAAGCACGGTACCTGACGTGAGCCTGACGATGTGGGATGCCACCTCGACGCTATTGACGCTGAAAGTGATGACGGTGGCCGCGATTATTTTCGTGCCCATTATCCTGGCTTACACAACCTGGTGTTACTACAAAATGTTCGGTCGCGTGACCAAAGAACAGATTGAAAGTAACAGCAATTCTCTTTACTAAAGAAGGAGCGACATCATGTGGTATTTTGCCTGGATTCTCGGCACGCTGCTGGCCTGTGCCTTCGGTATCATTACCGCGCTGGCCTTAGAGCAAGCGGAAGCGTCGGCCGCGAGTAAAGAGAAACTGTAATGGGGGAGGGCATCGCGCGTCTCTATCAACTGATGGATAAGAACGCGTTGCGGGTTCTTTCCCTGGTGGCCGCGCTGGTGCTGGCCGGGTGTATGTTCTGGAACCCGTCACGCTTTGCGGCCAACAGCAGTGAGCTGGCTATCTGGCAGGGTTTGCTGCTGATGTGGGCGGTCTGTGCTGGCGTGATCCACGGTGTCGGGTTCCGCCCGCGCCGTTTACGCTGGTGCGGCTTTTTCTCACCGCTCCCGGCGATACTGATCCTGCTGAGTGGGATCGGTTTTTTCTTCCTGTCATAATGCAGCAGGCCAGATTGTTCTGGCCCGCTGTTTTTCCCTTATTCCCTTCCACACTGATATTGTCCTTTAACCTTTTTTTAGCTACGTTTACGTCAATCACTGTCTAACAAATGTGCTGAAATTAGTGAAGTTGTTACTGTGCAATAATTATTTTCATCAGCCTGTGGCAACCCATTCCCAATGTGTTAGGTCTTGCGTATAGTAGCAACGTTTTCCTGTACCAACGTTAGCATTACCGGGATGTAGAGTGAGTACAACGCTGTTTCGATGGCCGGTGCGTGTCTATTACGAAGATACCGATGCCGGTGGTGTGGTTTATCACGCCAGCTATGTCGCTTTTTATGAACGGGCACGAACTGAAATGCTGCGTCAGCGCCATTTCAACCAACAGGTTCTGCTGGAACAGCAGGTCGCCTTTGTGGTGCGCCGTATCACGGTTGATTACCTTGCAGCTGCACGCCTCGACGATATGCTCGAAGTGCAATGCGAGGTTATTGGCATGACCAGAACGACCATGACATTCGCACAACGCATCGTTAATGCAGAAGGCCGTGTGCTCAATGAAGCAGAGGTCCTGATCGCCTGCATCAATCCACATCTAATGAAGCCGATAGCGCTTCCCAAGTCTATTGTCGCGGAGTTCAAGCAGTGACTGACATGAACATTCTTGATTTGTTCCTGAAGGCGAGCCTTCTGGTCAAACTTATCATGTTGATTTTGATCGGATTTTCTATCGCCTCGTGGGCTGTGATCATTCAGCGTACCCGCATTCTGAATGCGGCCACGCGTGATGCCGACGCCTTTGAAGATAAGTTCTGGTCCGGTATCGAACTGTCTCGTCTCTATCAGGAAAGCCAGGCCCGTCGCGATGAACTGGGCGGTTCTGAGCAGATTTTCTATGCGGGATTCAAAGAGTTTGCCCGCCTGCATCGTGCGAACAACCACGCCCCGGAAGCGGTGGTGGAGGGCGCGACGCGTGCGATGCGCATTTCCATGAACCGTGAGCTGGAAGCGCTGGAAAACCATATTCCCTTCCTTGGCACCGTAGGATCCATCAGTCCTTATATCGGTCTGTTTGGTACGGTGTGGGGGATCATGCATGCCTTTATCGCGCTGGGTGCGGTGAAGCAGGCCACCTTGCAGATGGTGGCACCTGGTATTGCTGAAGCACTGATTGCCACCGCAATCGGTCTGTTCGCGGCAATTCCTGCGGTTATGGCCTATAACCGCCTGACCCAGCGTGTGAACAAGCTGGAGCAGAACTACGACAACTTCATGGAAGAGTTCACGGCTATCCTGCATCGTCAGGCGTTCTCAAGCGACGTAAGCAAGTAAGTCGGAGGTTAGCATGGCCAGAAGGCGTGGTCGCGGTCGCCGCGACGTGAAGTCCGAGATCAATATTGTTCCATTACTGGACGTGCTGCTGGTGCTGCTGCTGATTTTCATGGCAACGGCGCCAATCATCACTCAGAGCGTGGAAGTTGATCTCCCGGACGCTACAGATTCTAAAACCGTCTCCAGCGATGATAATCCACCTGTGATTGTTGAAGTGGCCGGTGTCGGGCAGTACAGCCTGGTGGTCGATCACGATCGGATGGAGCAGCTGCCAGCGGAACAGGTGGTGGCCGAAGCGCAGCGTCGCATTACGGCTAACCCGAAAACGGTGTTCCTGATTGGCGGAGCCAAAGAGGTTCCTTACGAGGAAATCATCAAGGCGCTGAACTTGCTGCATCAGGCAGGCGTGAAGTCTGTCGGATTAATGACGCAGCCGATTTAATTCATTCGAACCGTTTTTGGGAACCGAGAGTGTCGAAGGCAACCGAGCAAGACGAAAAGTTAAAACGTGCGATAACAATATCAGTCATTTTCCACATTATTCTGGTGGCGGTGCTGATATGGAGCTCGTTTGACGAAAACATCGACGCCAGCGGCGGCGGTGGCGGTAGCGATATAGATGCAGTCATGGTCGATCCTGGCGCGGTCGTGGAGCAGTACAATCGTCAGCAAAATCAGCAGAGCGACAGTAAACGCGCCGAGCAGCAGCGTCAGAAGCAGGCTAAACAGCAGGCGGAAGAACTGCAGCAGAAGCAGGCTGCTGAACAGCAACGACTGAAACAGATTGAAAAAGAGCGTCTGCAGGCGCAGGAAGAGGCCAAACAGCAGGCTGCGGAACAGGCCAGCGAGCAGAAACAGGCTGCGGATGCGGCGAAGCAGGCGCAGCAGGAGCAGAAGCAGGCGGAAGCCGCAGCAGCAAAAGCAAAAGCCGATGCAAAAGCGCAGGCTGATGCTCAGGCGAAGTCCGCCGCTGACGCCCAGAAGAAAGCAGCAGAAGAGGCGAAAAAAGCCGCTGCTGACGCAAAAAAAGAAGCTGAGGCAGAAGCGAAACAGGCCGCAGCCGAAGCCGCAAAAGTGAAAGCGGCGGCAGAGGCGAAAGCAAAAGCCAGTGCTGATGCGAAAGCGGCTCAGGAAGCCAAAGCGCAGGCGGCGGCTGAAGCGAAAGAAAAAGCGGCAGAAGAAGCCAAAGAGAAAGCCGCAGCCGCAGCGAAAGAAAAAGCGGAAGCCGCAGCGAAAGCCAAAGCCGAGGCAGCGGCAAAAGCGAAAGCCGATGCCGCAGCGAAGAAGAAAGCTGCCGCAGAAGCCGCAAAAGAGTCAGGTGACGTTGGCGATCTGTTGGGCGATCTGACCTCCGGTAAAAACGCGCCGAAATCCGGTAATGCTGCCGGTGGCGGCGGTGCCGCAGGGCAGGGAACGCAGAAAAAGTCGGGCGCATCCGGTGCGGCAATTGACAGCTATCTTGGCCAGGTAAAAGGCGCGATACAGAGTAAACTGTATAGCGCGGATACGTACGCCGGACAGACCTGCGATATCCGTATTAAACTGGCACCGGACGGGTTGCTGATTTCAGCGACAACGGCGGGTGGCGATGCTGCGCTTTGTCAGGCTGCATTAAGTGCTGCACGCACGGCGAAAATCCCGAAACCGCCAAGCCAGGACGTCTGGCAGGCGGTGAAAGAAGCGACAGTCGGGTTTAAACTGTAAGAATTCGATAATAAGCGGCATGTTGAACTATGTTATTCATGCCGTACTCTTAGGTTTCTTGATACAAGGCTAATTATCGTGGGTGCTATGCCCGGATAAGGGAGAAAGAATGAAGCAGGCATTTCGTGTAGCGCTGAGTTTTTTAATGCTGTTTGTCGCGGTAGCGCATGCAGAAGTTCGCATTGAAATCACTCAGGGTGTGAATACGGCTCGTCCAATCGGCGTTGTGCCGTTTAAGTGGGATGGCCCGGGTGCAGCGCCGGAAGACATCGGTGGCATCGTTGCTGCCGACTTGCGCAACAGCGGTAAATTTAACCCAATCGATCGTTCACGTTTACCCCAGCAGCCGACCTCTGCTGCAGAAGTGCAGCCTGCTGCATGGACCGCGCTGGGTATTGATGCCGTTGTTGTAGGCCAGGTACAACCAGGCGCTGACGGTAGCTATATGGTTTCTTACCAGCTCGTCGACACCTCCGGTAATCCGGGCGCGGTGCTGGCGCAGAATCAGTTTAAAGTGACCAAGCAGTGGCTGCGTTATGCGGCGCATACGGCCAGTGACGAAAGCTTTGAAAAACTGACCGGGATTAAAGGCGCATTCCGCACCCGCATTGCTTACGTCGTCCAGACCAACGGTGGCCAGTTCCCGTATGAGCTTCGCGTGTCGGATTATGATGGCTACAACCAGTTCGTGGTCCACCGCTCACCACAGCCACTGATGTCACCGGCCTGGTCTCCAGACGGCAGCAAAGTGGCTTACGTTACGTTTGAAAGCGGTAAGTCTGCTCTGGTTATCCAGACGCTGGCTAACGGTGCGATCCGTCAGGTCGCTTCTTTCCCACGTCACAACGGTGCGCCAGCCTTCTCTCCGGACGGTAGCAAACTGGCGTTTGCGTTATCGAAAACCGGTAGCCTGAACCTGTACGTGATGAACCTGGCGTCTGGCCAGATTAATCAGGTCACCGACGGCCGTTATAACAGCACTGAACCGACCTGGTTCCCGGACAGCCAGAGCCTGGCTTATACCTCCGACCAGGCCGGTCGTCCACAAATCTACAAAATCAGCGCCAGCGGTGGCACAGCCCAGCGTATTACCTGGGAAGGTTCTCAGAACCAGGACGCCGACGTGAGCTCTGATGGCAAATCAATGGTGATGATCAGCACCAACGGTGGCGCTCAACACGTCGCCCGACAAGATCTGGTAACGGGAGCCGTTCAACAATTAACGGACACGTTCCTGGATGAGACGCCAAGTCTCGCACCTAACGGCACAATGGTAATCTACAGCTCTACTCAGGGTATGGGTTCCGTATTGCAGTTGGTTTCGACGGATGGGCGTTTCAAAGCGCGTCTTCCGGCAACCGATGGACAGGTCAAATTTCCTGCCTGGTCGCCGTATCTGTGATGCATGTGTAAATATGTATGGCAAACTATAATAGGAATTAAATAATGCAACTGAACAAAGTGCTGAAAGGCTTAATGCTGGCACTGCCAGTAATCGCAGTGGCGGCATGTAGCTCTCACAAGAACAACAACAATGACCAGACCAACGGTATGGGCATGGGTGACGGTTCTAACAGCGGCATGAACAGCGGTAACATGTCTTCTGATGAGCAGGCACGTCTGCAGATGCAAGAACTGCAGAAAAACAACATCGTCTACTTCGGTCTGGACAAGTATGACATCGCGTCTGACTTCGCTCAGATGCTGGATGCTCACGCTAACTTCCTGCGTAGCAACCCATCATACAAAGTGACTGTTGAAGGTCATGCGGATGAGCGCGGTACACCTGAGTACAACATCGCCCTGGGCGAACGTCGTGCTTCAGCAGTGAAAATGTACCTGCAGGGTAAAGGCGTTTCTGCTGACCAGATCTCTATCGTTTCTTACGGTAAAGAAAAACCTGCCGTACTGGGTCACGACGAATCAGCGTATGCTAAAAACCGTCGTGCAGTACTGGTTTACTAAGAGAATCACATGATTAGTAGCTTCAGAACTCACCTGTTGAGTCTGTCGTTACTGGTTGGCGTAGCGGCCCCCTGGGCCGCTAATGCCCAGGCAACAATCAGTAACGTTGGCTCCGGCTCGGTCGAAGACCGTGTCACTACGCTTGAGCGTATTTCTAATGCTCAGGCGCAACTCCTCCAGCAACTTCAGCAGCAACTTTCCGAAACGCAAAATGATATTGACTCACTTCGTGGTCAAATTCAGGAAAATAGCTATCAGCTGAATCAGGTCGTGGAACGTCAGAAAGGACTTTATCAGCAGATTGATGCGCTGAGCAGCGGTGGTGCAAACGCCGGTGCCGCGGCAGCGTCAGGTGCCGGTGCGGCAGCCGCCGGGACCTCCTCTGATGGCAGTAATGCAGCGGCGGCACCTGCTGCTGCCGCTGCACCTACCCAGAGTGGCGATGCGAATACTGACTATAATGCCGCCGTGGCGCTGGTACTGGAGAAGAAACAGTACGATCAGGCTATCGCAGCGTTTCAGGCTTTTGTGAAGAAATACCCGGATTCCACTTTCCAGCCTAATGCGAATTACTGGCTTGGTCAGTTGAATTACAACAAAGGCAAAAAAGACGATGCGGCTTACTATTTCGCCACGGTTGTCAAAAATTACCCGAAATCTCCCAAGAGTGCTGATGCGCTGTTGAAGGTTGGGGTGATCATGCAGGAAAAAGGTGACAAGGCGAAAGCCAAAGCGGTCTATCAGCAGGTGGTAAAACTGTACCCAAACAGTGACGCCGCGAAACAGGCACAGAAGCGTTCAGCAGCACTGTAACTGACGACTTTTGCTCTCTTTTAGCCTGAATTCTGGTCTTACCGCGTGAAACCTAAGCAGTTGAACAACTTATCCTGAAATAGTGGTTGCGCTGGAAATTCAAATCAGTAATATATGCCGCCGTTGCCGGGGGATATGTTAAGAGACGCCAGCAGCACAAAAGTGGGTCGTTAGCTCAGTTGGTAGAGCAGTTGACTTTTAATCAATTGGTCGCAGGTTCGAGCCCTGCACGACCCACCACTATTACGTTTTGCTTTGAAGTTTCGATATGGGTGATTAGCTCAGTTGGTAGAGCATCTCCTTTACACGGAGGGGGTCGGCGGTTCGAGCCCGTCATCACCCACCATATCGGGTCGTTAGCTCAGTTGGTAGAGCAGTTGACTTTTAATCAATTGGTCGCAGGTTCGAATCCTGCACGACCCACCACTTCAAAGTAGTAAGCGGTGCAAACCGTGAAGGATGAGAACCGTAAAAGGTTCGAGTCGAGCGAAAGCGAGACAACGTTGCTTTAGCAACGGCCCGAAGGGCGAAGTCATCCTGCACGACCCACCACTTCAAAGTAGTAAGCGGTGCAAACCGTGAAGGATGAGAACCGTAAAAGGTTCGAGTCGAGCGAAAGCGAGACAACGTTGCTTTAGCAACGGCCCGAAGGGCGAAGTCATCCTGCACGACCCACCACTTCAAGTCAGTCAGTGAAAAAAGTCCAGATTTACCGTATTGCGGGTCGTTAGCTCAGTTGGTAGAGCAGTTGACTTTTAATCAATTGGTCGCAGGTTCGAGCCCTGCACGACCCACCACTAATACGTTTTGCTTTAAAGTTTCGATATGGGTGATTAGCTCAGTTGGTAGAGCATCTCCTTTACACGGAGGGGGTCGGCGGTTCGAGCCCGTCATCACCCACCATATCGGGTCGTTAGCTCAGTTGGTAGAGCAGTTGACTTTTAATCAATTGGTCGCAGGTTCGAATCCTGCACGACCCACCAAT
>NZ_JBVHNP010000003.1:415828-517182 GCF_055556675.1 Erwinia sp. PME.40.26/001 | reverse complement strand
CGGTTCAGAGACTTCCTGAACCTCCTGAGCCGCTGGCCTGTAAGCCGTTGTGCCGTCTCAGTGGTTGCGCATTATAGGGAGTTCTGGACGGGTGACAAGGGTTTATTGCAAAAAAATGACTAAGCGCGTCATTTTTCACCAGAAGCGTTAAAAGCATACGTATTCGGCGCAATAAATCAGCATTTCTGCCCATAAAACTGATAAAGCACCACGCTGAACGCTGAAAGGGAATGCTATGCTTTCTCTACTACATGGGCCTGCCCTGAACTTTCTTCCAAAATAAAGGGATAACAATGATTAAATCCGCGCGCAGTATGGCCGGACTCCCGTGGATTGCCGCTATGGCCTTCTTTATGCAGGCGCTGGATGCCACTATCCTGAACACGGCCCTACCCGCCATCGCTCACAGCCTGGAGCGCTCTCCGCTGGCGATGCAGTCTGCCGTGATCAGCTACACCCTGACCGTAGCGATGCTTATTCCGGTCAGTGGCTGGCTGGCAGACCGCTTCGGAACTCGCAAAGTCTTTATTGCCGCCGTGTTTCTTTTCTCCCTGGGATCGCTGGCCTGCGCACTGTCCGGCTCGCTGACGATGCTGGTTACGTCCCGCGTCATTCAGGGCGTGGGCGGCGCGATGATGATGCCGGTGGCTCGCCTTGCTCTGCTGCGGGCCTACCCGCGCAGTGAACTGCTGCCAGTGCTCAACTTTGTCACCATGCCAGGGCTGATTGGCCCGGTGCTGGGGCCTTTGCTCGGCGGTGTGCTGGTCACCTGGGCTACGTGGCACTGGATTTTCCTGATCAACATTCCGATTGGCATCCTCGGCATCATTTATGCCCGTAAATATATGCCGGACTTCACCACGCCAAAGCGGCGTTTCGATATGCTGGGGTTCCTGCTGTTTGGTTTAGGTCTGGTCGGTATCTCAAGCGGTATTGAGCTGTTCGGTGAACAGGTGGTTTCCAGCCTGATTGCCCTGGGCGTTTTACTGGCCGGCATTGTGCTGCTGCTTCTCTATATAGTGCATGCCCGTCGCCACCCTTCTCCCCTGCTGCCGTTACCGATGTTCAAGACCCGAACCTTCTCGGTAGGCATTGTCGGTAATATCGCCTCACGACTGGGCACGGGGTGTATTCCCTTCCTGATGCCGCTGATGCTTCAGGTCGGTTTTGGTTACACGGCCCTGCTGGCCGGGTGCATGGTTGCGCCAACCGCCCTCGGTTCCATTCTGGCGAAATCAACGGTCACTCAGGTACTGCGCTGGTTTGGCTACCGTAAAACCCTGGTCGGGATCAGTATGATTATTGGCGTACTGATCGCCACCTTTGCCCTCCAGGTGCCGGGCTGGAATATGCTGGCGCTGCTGATCCCCCTCTTTATTCTGGGTATGGCAATGTCAACGCAGTTTACCGCGATGAACACGATTACCCTGGCTGACCTGACGGATGCCAACGCCAGCAGCGGTAACAGTATGCTGGCGGTGACTCAGCAGCTGGCCATCGGTTTTGGCGTGGCGGTCAGCGCGGCTGTTCTGCGCTTCTATCAAAACTTTGATGGCACCACGCTTCAGCATTTCCACGCAACCTTCCTGACGATGGGGGGGATCACGATACTGTCCGCGCTGGTATTCCTGCTGCTGAAACCGGGAGATGGCCGCAATCTGATCAGCGACCGGGAGAAGAAAAAGCGCGAGGGGGCCGTGACGTAAGCGCTTACGCTTCGCGCAGATCGCCGACGGAGGCGCGTTCCATCAGTTCCGGCGTCAGCACCAGCAGCTGAGGACCGGCGCTGGGATCGGCCAGGCGGTGCAGCAGAGCGTCTATTGCCAGTTCGCCTAACTCATCTTTAGGCTGATGAACGGTGCTGAGGGGAGGCGTCATATAGCGCGCCAGCTCGATATCATCGTATCCGACGACGGCGATATCCTGCGGAATACTCATCCCTGCCAGATAGAGCGCATGATAGACCCCGACGGCCATCGCATCATTACAGGTAAATACGGCCTGCGGCCGCGGGTTGAGAGCCAGCAGCGTATTCATGGCGTTAAACCCGCCCTGGAACTCAAAGTCACTGCTGACTATATACTCTGCAGGAACCGTTAAACCGGCGCGGGCCATGGCCTGCTGATAGCCTTCAAGGCGCAGGCGCGCGGGCGTTTTGTCCTGAGGGCCGGCAATACAGGCAATGCGCGTATAACCACGAGAGATCAGATGCTGCGTGGCCATCTCCCCGCCCAGTAGTGAATTATCCTGGATAATGTCGCTACTGCCTTCGAACGGTGCCCAGTCCATCATCACAGAAGGGATGGACGGATATCGATGCAGCAGTTCTGCGGAAGGAAGATGGCTTTCGGTACACATAATCAGCAAGCCATCGACGCGCTTTTGCAACAGCGTCTCCAGGCTGCGGTTCATACGATCTTCATCACCCTCGGTATTACACAATACCAGGCTGTAGCCCCGTTCATAACAGCTACGCTCTACCCCCCTCACCACCTCAGAATAGAACGGGTTGCTGCTGGCGGTCAGTAACATGCCGATGGTGTGGGTCTGATTAAGCTTGAGGCTACGCGCCAGTGCAGAAGGCGCATAGTTCAGCTGGCTTACCGCTGAGGTCACTTTTTCACGTACCGCTTCACTGACGAAGCGGTTGTTATTAATGACGTGCGATACGGTGGAGGTCGAGACGCCCGCCAGGCGGGCGACATCTTTCATGGTTGCCACATCTACTCCTGCTGCTGCAAGAAGCGATCTATCTCTTCACGCCACGGGACGGAAGGTTGCGCACCGTGACGCGTGACGGCAATGGCGGCCGCCGCATGGGCAAAACGCACCGCTTCTGCCATTGGACGCTGTTCCAGCAGCGCGGTGATCAGCGCACCGTTGAAGGTGTCACCCGCCGCAATGGTATCCACCGCCTCCACGCGGAAGCCGGGAACACGCTGCCCTTCACCCTGCTCACTTAACCAGACACCACGGCTGCCGAGCGTGATCAGTACGGTACGGATGCCTTTATCATGCAGCACCGCAGCGGCCCGGGCCGCGTCTTCATCACTGTTGACCGCCACGCCGGTGAGGATCTGCGCTTCCGTTTCATTCGGGGTGATCATATCCACCAGCGAGAGCAGTTCATCAGAGAGCGCGGTTGCCGGGGCGGGATTTAATATCACCTGGGTCTGATGCTGATGCGCAATACGCGCGGCTGACAGCACGCTTTCCAGCGGCGACTCCAGCTGCATCAACAGGGCGGAAGCATCGGCAATCACCTGCTGATGCTGCTCAACGCGGACAGGCGTCAGAGCGGCATTCGCGCCGGCGTGAATACCAATCGTATTTTCACCTTCTCCGTTGACGAAGATCAGCGCCACGCCGGTTGATTCACCGGATACCACTTCGATTGGACTGACATCAATCCGGTCATTCATCAGCTGCTGGCGGATACGCTCGCCGGTATCGTCGTCACCCACACAGGCAATAAAAGCAATGTCTGCACCACTGCGTCCGGCGGCAACCGCCTGGTTCGCGCCTTTCCCACCAAATGCGACCTGATACTGCTTCCCGATCACCGTTTCACCCGGACGCGGAAAATGCGCCAGATTCAGAATATGATCGGCATTAATGCTACCGAGGACGGCCAGTTTGCCAGTTTTCATCATAAGGGGATTGTCCACATAAGTGCGCCACCCGAAGGGTGGCGCGTGCCATGCTTTTCTTTGATTTATTGGGTGACCAGCTTCAGATCAACCGGATTGATAGCTTTAACTTTCTCGCCTTTCAGCACTTTATCAGCCGTCTGAACGCCGATAACGCCAATCTGCTCCGGTAACTGAGCAACGGTCGCAGCCAGTTTGCCGCCTTCAACCGCTTTAATCCCATCAGGGGTGCCGTCGAAGCCCACAACTACCACATCAGATTTACCCGCAGTTTGCAACGCACGCAGGGCACCCAGCGCCATTTCGTCATTCTGAGCGAATACCGCCTGCACATCCGGGTGAGCCGTCAGCAGGTTCTGCATTACGTTCAGGCCCTTGGTACGGTCGAAATCAGCCGGCTGGCTGGCCAGGATGTTAAATTTGTGCGCATCGGCAGCCTGCTTGAAGCCTTCGCCACGTTCACGTGCCGCAGAGGTACCGGCAATGCCCTGCAGTTCAATGATTTTGGCATTATCGCCGACTTTCTTGGCGATGAAATTACCCGCCATTTTGCCGCCAAAGCGGTTATCAGAAGCAACGTGGCTCACCACGGTGCCCTGTGAGGCAACACGGTCCAGGGTGATCACCGGGATGTTAGCCTGGTTTGCCATTTTCACGGCATTACCTACCGCGTCAGAGTCGGTGGGGTTAATCAACATCAGTTTAGTGCCACGGACGGTGAGGTCCTGCACGTTCGCCAGCTCTTTCGCCGGGTTGTTCTGAGAATCCAGCACGACCAGGTTGTAACCCAGTTTGTCGGCTTCCTTCTGCGCACCGTCTTTCAGCGAGACAAAGAACGGGTTATTCAGGGTCGATACCACCAGAGCAATCGTGTCTTTTGCCAGCGCGTTAGCACTCAGGGTGGCGCCTAACAGTACAGCCAGTGCAGTCAGTTTTTTCATGTTCATATCCTGTAAGGGTAAAGAGTTTTATTTACTGCTTTTGTTATCTACCAGCACCGCCAGCAAAATCACCACAGCTTTGACGATCATTTGGTAGTAAGAGGAAACACCAAGCAAATTCAGCCCGTTATTCAGGAAGCCTAAGATCAGTGCACCAATCAGCGTGCCCATAATCCGGCCTTTACCGCCAGCGAGGCTGGTCCCACCCAGCACTACCGCGGCAATGGCATCCAGCTCATAGCCAGTCCCGGCGGTCGGCTGCGCCGAAGAAAGACGCGCAACTTCAATGGTCCCCGCCAGTGCCGCTAACATGCCACACAGCGCATAAACGATGATCTTGACGCGATTAACGCTGATACCGGACAGGCGCGTTGCTGCTTCGTTACCGCCCAACGCATAAATATAACGGCCAAGGCGAGTGTGATGCAGCATGTACCACGCGGCAAGGAACACCAGGCCCATTAACCACACTGGCGTCGGGATCCCCAACGGGCGACCAATGCCAAACCAGCCGAACAGATCGGCGTTCTCATTGAAGCCGGTATTTACCGGGCTGCCGTTGGTGTAGACCATCGTCACCCCGCGCAGCAGCAGCATCATCACCAGCGTGGCGATAAACGCCTGCACTTTACCTTTTGCCACAATCGAACCGGTAATCGCGCCAATAAAGGCACCCAGCGCCAGCGATGCGGCTACGGCAACCAGCGCATTCACTTCCAGCCCGACAATAGAAGCCGCAACCGCGCCGGTCAGTGCCAGCAGCGACCCGACAGAGAGGTCGATACCGGAGGTGAGGATCACCAGCGTCATGCCCACGGCCATAATGGCGTTAACCGAGGTCTGTTGCAGAATATTGAACAGGTTTGCCACGGTGAAGAAATTCGGACTCATGCTGGAAACGATGGCAATCAGTACCACCAGCGCAATCAGCGATTTCTGCTCAAGCAGCCATGCCTTACTGATCAGGCGGCGTGAAGGAATTGTTTGCGTACTCATAGTGTTGCCAGCTCCGCGCTGTAATGTTTACCCACTGCCGCCGCCATCAAAATTTCCTGCGAGGCTTGTTCAATCGGGAAGTCACCGCTCAGACGACCTTCGTGCATCACCAGCACGCGGTCACTCATACCCAGCACTTCCGGCATTTCGGACGAGACGAGAATGATGCTCAGCCCTTCCTGTTTAAACTGGTTAATCAGCTGATAGATCTCTTTTTTCGCACCCACGTCGACGCCGCGCGTCGGCTCATCAAGGATCAGCACTTTAGGACGCGTCATCAGCCCGCGGGCTATCGCGACTTTTTGCTGATTACCGCCGGAAAGCAGGCCAATGGGCTGGTTCATTGATGGGGTTTTAACGTTAAACAGCTTGATAAAGTCCCCGACCGCCAGCTGCTCTTCCGCATGTTTTAAACGGCCGCCGCCGTAGCTGAAGTAGTTAAGCGCGGTCAACGACATGTTCTCTTTAACCGTCATTCCCAGCACCAGACCATCGCGTTTACGATCTTCCGAGATATAGACGATACCGTTAGCCAGCCCCTCTTCCGGGGAACGGGCCACCACATTTTTGCCGTCCAGCGTCACCGTACCGCTGCGGCGGGATAATGCCCCGTAAAGCACTTTCATCAGTTCGGTACGTCCCGCGCCCATCAGCCCGGCCACACCCAATATTTCACCTTTGCGCAGCGTAAAGCTGACGTCCTCAACGCCGGAGCCACAGAGGTGTTCAACGTTAAGACGAACCTCACCTGGCGCCTTATCCAGACGCGGATATTGCTCTTCCAGCTTGCGGCCGACCATCATTTCAATCAGCGACTCTTCGGTCAGGGTGGCCACTTCACGCTCCGCGATAAACTGCCCGTCGCGGAAAATAGTGACATCGTCGCAAACCTCAAAAATCTCTTTCATGCGGTGGGAGATATAGACAATGCCGCAGCCCTGGGCTTTCAGCTCGTTGATCACCCGGAACAGCGAGGCGGTTTCGGTATCGGTCAGCGCATCCGTCGGTTCGTCCATGACGATCACCTTAGATTCGAAGCTCAGCACCTTGGCAATCTCCACCATCTGCTGGTCACCAATCGACAGGTCACCCACCAGCTTGTGGCTGTTGAAGCGCAGATTAAGGCGTTTCAGCAGCGCGTCTGCTTCTGCATACATTTTTTTCCACTGAATGCCGCCAAAACGATTAACGAACTCGCGGCCAAGGAAAATGTTTTCAGCAATACTCAGCTGTGGGATCAGGTTAAGTTCCTGATGGATAATGCCAATCCCGGCCGCCTGAGACTCTTTAGGTCCGTTAAAGGTGGTTTCCTTACCCAGCCATGCAAAAGACCCCGCATCACGGGCATAGATCCCGGTCAGCACTTTCATCATGGTGGATTTCCCCGCGCCGTTCTCACCGACCAGCGCCATCACGCGCCCCGGATACACCGAAATCGCCGCACCCGACAGCGCTTTCACGCCCGGGAAGGATTTGTCGATACCTTTTAATTGCAGTAAAGGTTGCATAACCGCCTCAGAAGGTCACGCCAGCGATCAGAATGACATTCGCATACGGGGAACACTCCCCGCTGCGAATGACTGCCTGACTGTGCTGTGTTTGTTGTTTGAACTGTTCGTGACTGACATAACAGATACTGATGGTATTACCCTGGTGTTGTTGCAGTAAGTCGAGCAGGGCGATCAGTTCACTGTGAAGCTGCGGATTATGCTGCTTAATTTCTTCCGCAATGATGGCACTCTCTACCTGCATCTCATGGGTGACCGCCTGGGCGACCTGTAAAAACGTCGGTATACCCTGCGTTACGGCCAGGTCAATACGCTGCGGACCCTGTGGGATCGGCAGACCGGCATCGCCAATTACAATGCTGTCAGTATGACCAAGCCGGGAAATCACGGATGAGATAGCAGAATTTAGTAAGGTGCCTTTTTTCATTATTCACTCCAGAGCGAAACGTTTCGCTGACAGGGAGTGTAAGAAATGCACAGGGGAAAACAATCATCGAATGTTGAAATTGTGATCGCCATCGAAACGTTTCGCTGACGCAGAGGAGGGATTTGTTTTAAGGATGAAAATGGCCCTCTACTGTTACCGGTAAAGGGCCAAAACAGGATTAATTAAAGACCATACCGCCATCAATAAGCAGTGACTGCCCGGTCATATAGTTCGAGTCCGGACCGGCAAGGAAGGCCACGCAGGCGGCAACATCTTCCGGTTCAGACAGACGGCCCAGCGTGATGTTTTTGGCAAACTCCGCCGTACCATAGCCGGCGGGTTTGCCTGCCGCTGCAGAGAACTGGCGGTCGATCTCGTCCCACATCGGGGTTTTTACTATGCCAGGGCAGTAGCCATTGACGGTTATCCCCAGCGATGCAAGATCCCGTGCAGCCGTTTGCGTCAGGCCGCGCACAGCGAATTTACTCGAGCTGTAGATTGCCAGCTCCGGATTCCCGACATGGCCCGCCTGCGAACAGGCATTGATGATTTTGCCGCCGTGACCTTCCGCTTTGAACGCCTTAACCGCCGCCTGGATGCCCCAGATCACCCCTTTAACGTTCACGGCATAAACCTTATCGATCACCTCTTCCGTAATCTCTTCGATCAGCGTGGTGGGGGCCACGCCGGCATTGTTGACGATGACGTTAAACCCTCCCAGCGTTTTACGCGCCTCTTCAACAGCGGCAAACACCTCATCGCGCTTTGAAACATCCACGGCGACCGCCAGTGATTTACCGCCTGCGCTGGCAATTTCATCAGCTACCTGGCGTGCTGTGTCCGGGTTAAAATCGGCGACGGCAACGGCAAAACCCTCCTTTGCCAGACGCAGGGCTATCGCACGTCCTATCCCCTGACCCGCACCGGTCACCAGGGCTACGTTGTTTTTCATATGAACTCCTTCTCGTTTAGGGTTAACAGAATTTACAAAATCTGGCTGAGGTGCAGCTGTCCCATCAGCAGCGGGTTATCGGCATAATCCACCGGGATCGCTACCACCGCCGGGCCCTGCACGTCCATGGCTTTCCGCAGCGTTGGCTCCAGCATCTCGGCACTTTCAACTGCGAATCCCGCTGCGCCAAAGGACTCCGCATAGGCTTTAAAATCAATCGGCCCGAATTTCACCCCGGAGACCCGCTGATATTTCTTCTCTTCCTGCATCGCCACCATGTTGTAGCACTCATCCACCCAGATGATATGCAGCAGGTTAGCACCCAGCCGTACCGCCGTTTCCAGCTCCATGCTCGACTGCAGGAAACCGCCATCACCGGAGACCGACACCACTTTGCGGGACGGGTCTACCAGCCAGGCACCGATTGCCCAGGGTAATGCCACGCCCATGGTTTGCTGACCGTTAGAGATCATGATCTGGCGGGCACGGAAGCTGTAGAGATAACGTGCGATCCAGATATGGAAGCTGCCCATGTCGACCGTCAGCGTAACGTCACTGTTAATGATGTCCTGCATGGCACGGACGATGCGTAACGGATGCAGGGCAAACTGATTAAGCTGATGGCCGCGCAGCGCCAGCAGTTCGCGCTGCTGCTGACGATCCTGCAGGATGGCTGCTGCCTGGGCGCTGAGGGTTAAGGGACCACCGATGCGCGCCGTCAGTTTGTCGAGCGTGGCTGCAATGTCGCCCACCAGCTCCGCATCCGGCTGGTAGCAGTTGTCAGTATCCGCCGGCAGCACGTCGATATGGACCAGGGTGGCCTTCCCGCTGTTCCACATGGCAGGCTCATATTCCACCGGGCTGTAGCCGATGGTGATAATCAGGTCGGCCTCACGCAGCAGACGGTCACCGGCCTGGTTATTAAACAATCCGACGCGTCCGGCAAAGCGGGAGAAGTGTTCCTGGCGCACCGCACCGGCCGCCTGGTAGGTGCTGGTGACCGGAATATGACTGCGCTCCAGCAGCCGGTGCAGCGCATCACTGTTCGCGGGCTGGCTGGCCATCAGACCCAGCAAGAGCACCGGATTTTTCGCCTGTGCGATTTGCTTTGCCACCGCCTCGATGGCCACATCGGGCGCTGCCCCCAGCAGCAGCTGACCGCTGGTATTCAGCAGATGGCCCCGCGCGGGTTCATTAACAATGTCCTGGGGCAGGCTGACAAAAGCCCCGCCGGGGCGTCCCTGTTCAGCGCTGCGGAACGCATTGGATAACACTTCGGCGATGGCATCGGACGATCCGACCTCAACCGCGTATTTGCTGACCGGACGGAACATCGCCACGGTATCCATGCTCTGGTGAACCTGTTTCGCACTGTCGGCGCGTTTAACCGCCCCACCCAGTGCTACCAGCGGATCCCCCTCGGTGGTCGCGGTTGCCATCCCGGTGATCAGGTTGGAACAGCCCGGCCCGGACGTCACCAGCGCCACCCCGGCCTTGCCAGTCAGTCTGCCGACCGCCGCTGCCATAAAAGCGGCATTGGCTTCGTGCCGCACCGGTATCGTCTGAATAGAGGTATCCAGCAGCGAATCAAACACTTTATCGATTTTAGCGCCGGGGATGCCAAAGACATGTTTCACCCCCTGCGCCTCTAACTGTGCCACCACCAGGTCGGCACCGTGTGCCCACTGCTGAACGTCGGTTACGTTTTTCATCTGTCTGCTCTTCCTTATTTCAGCTTTCTACGGAACGAATGGCGGAATCCAGATTATCCGGGCTGAGGTCGGCCCGCAGGAAATCGCTGTCTTCGGGCAGGTCAATCACCAGCTTGCTGATCTCACCAAAGGTGAGCGTGCCGCGATCGAGCTGATAATCCAGCAGATGCCCGCCCCCCTGGCGATCGTCAGTAATAAAGTGTTCATGGTAGCCAGCCACATTAATGCCCTGCATGTACTGCGGGGTGCGAAAACCAATCAGCACGCCGTTGCGCTGCTCAAAGTGAAAGGTCGGCTGCTGACCCAGGACTTCCGGCATCGATTTATACGGGCGGTGCTGGCAGGGAACAGTACGGGTTTCCGCACGGCTGAAGAGGCCATCAATACGCAGGGCGCAGAACTGGTTGTCGGAACGCACCTGCTGGTCGATCACCTGATGCACTTCAGCCCGGCTGGCAGGACCGGTGAAACGGTGCTGATACTGTGGGCGGAAGAAGGTCATTACCGCAAACGGCGATTTCTGATCGGGACTGGCCGCACGCGCGCTGCCATCCGAGCGCAGCTGGTACACCTCACGGTTAAAGGCGATCATTTCGCCGTCCAGTTGATTAAATGTCCCCAGACCAAAATCGCCTTTCTTCAACAGGTCGGCCACGGTGGTGGTGCCGTCATAAACACCACTGAGTAACGCACTCATCAAAGAGGTCTGATAGATTACACTTTCTGGCCTTTCTCTCTGCATCTCTTTGACCGTGGTGGTCAGCTGTTCCGTACATGAACAATCAGTTACAGAATGTGTCATTGCCCTCTTCCCCGCTAAACTGTTAAGAAGTATTGAATCAATGTTGACTCGATTCAGTCCGGGATTCCAATATAGAACACCCCCCACTTTGAGACGTTTTCGATATGGAACTGCGGTATCTACGTTATTTCGTTGCGGTCGCTGAGACGAAGCACTTCACAAAGGCGGCGGAAAGACTCGGCATCTCACAGCCACCGCTGAGTCAGCAAATCAAAAAACTGGAAGAGGAGATCGGTACACCGCTGCTGAAAAGGCTGACGCGCGGGGTGGAACTGACGGATGCGGGAGAAGCCTTCTATCAGGATGCGTGCCAGATACTGGCATTAACCGGCCACGCCCTGGAGAAAGCCAAAGGGATTGCACGCGGTATCAGCGGGCAACTGTCGATTGGTTTTGCCAGCTCTAATGCCTTTCATCCGCAGATATTCCAGCTGCTGCGCCGTTTTCAGCATCGTTTTCCGGCCATCACCCTGCTGCCGCAGGAGGAAAGTATGGCAACACTGATGCACAATCTGGAGGAGGGTTTACTGGATGCCGCCTTTGTCCGCCTGCCCTGTGAGAGCAGTAAGGCGTTTAATCTGAAGGTAATTGCGACGGAGAAGATGGCGCTGGTGCTGCCGGCCGGACACCCGCTGGGCGGAATGCCCTGCCTGCCGCTGGCACAGCTGCGGGAGGAGCCGCTGATCCTCTTTCCGCGAGAGGTCGCCCCCAGCCTGTATGAAGTGATCATCAGCGCCTGCCTGCGTGCCGGATTCCAGCCGGATGGCGTTCAGCAGTCCCCGCAGATTTCATCGGGCATCAGTATGGTCGCTGCCGGGTTTGGCATTACCATCGTGCCCGATTCCCTGCGCTGTATCAGCCTGCCCGGCGTCAGCTTCCATCAGATTGAGGATGCTGCGCTGGGCAGTGATGTCGCCCTGGCCTGGCGGCGCTGGGATCGCTCCCCCGCCGTCCATCACCTGGTGTCTATGCTGGCGGGTGATTAACCACCGATTTTACGCACCTGCTTGACGTCGAGCTCCAGCGAGTTAAAGTCTTTATCCAGCTTACCCTGCAGTTCAACGTTATCTTTCGGGCCAATGTTCTGACCGTCCCAGCGCTTATCGTCGATCTCCACGGTCATGGTGCCGGTCGCATCGCGGAACTGATAGTTCTCATCACCCACGCGTTTTTCAATGTGACCGCGCATTGTTACCCAGGCATCGTCGCTCATATCCTGAGCCTGTTTTACGGTTGCCACCGTGCCGTTCGGGCCGCTAAAGCCGCCTTTCTGTACCTGGGCTGTCGGCGCGTCGGGGTCAACAAAACCACCGGTCTGTGTGGCCAGTACGGGCATTGACATCAGGGCAGTGATCGCCAGTAACGCAGCTGTCTTCTTCATCATGTTCAATTTTCCTTATGGCGGTGGGCAGTTCGTTCTGCCCGTGAATGTCTGTCGGTAAGTATTACAGCAAAAGGTTCTTAACAGGATCTTAAGGCCACCGGCATCCTCACTTTATTGTGTAAAATTGACGAAAAGTCACGAATATCGCCGATCCTTGCTGTACAAGCCGCATCATGATTCCGTATAACTCGGTGAACTGCGAGGGATAAGCCAATGCGAATTTTATTAATTGAAGATGACCGCCTGATTGGCGACGGTATTAAAGCCGGGTTAAGCAAACTGGGATTTAGCATCGACTGGTTTACCCTGGGTAAAGAGGGGCTGCGGGCGCTGAGTGCCGCTCCCTACGATGCGGTGGTGCTGGATCTCAGCCTGCCGGAAATCGACGGACTGGATATTCTGCGCCAGTGGCGACAGCAGGGTCAGGATGAGCCGGTGCTGATCCTGACGGCGCGCGATGCGCTGGAACAACGCATCAACGGGTTACAGCTGGGAGCAGATGACTACCTGTGTAAACCCTTTGCCCTCAGCGAAGTGGCCGCTCGCTTACAGGCACTGATCCGCCGTCGCCACGGTCAACTACAGCCCACGCTGAAACACGGCAGCGTGATCATGGAGCCCGGCTCACATACCGTGACGCTGAACGGCGAACCGCTGGTACTGAAAGCGCGTGAAATCGCGCTGCTGGAACTCTTTCTGCTGAACGCCGGGCGCGTCCTGACCCGTTCCCAGCTGGAAGAGAAACTCTATGGCTGGGATGATGAAGTGTCCAGTAATGCCGTAGAAGTACACATCCATCACCTGCGTAAAAAACTGGGCAGCGAGTTTATCCGTACCATTCACGGCGTGGGATACACTCTGGGGGCGGCACCATGATCCAGCGCAGCCTGCGCGTACGCCTGATGCTGGGTTTTTTACTGCTCAGCCTGCTGTGCTGGGGGGCGGCGGCCGTGGGTTCCTGGTGGCAGACACGTAACAATATCAACGAACTGTTTGATACTCAGCAGATGCTGTTCGCGAAACGCCTGCTGCGCCTGACGCCTGAACAGTTCAGCCCGCAGCTCCCGCTGCCCAAAAGCAAAAAAATGCTGCGCCATCACCACGGCGATCAGGATGACGATGTGCTGGCCTTTGCCGTCTTTACCCGCGAGGGAAAAATGGTGCTCAATGATGGCGACAAGGGAAAGGATTTTATCTTTAATTATCAGCGTGATGGTTTTCTTGACGGGCGACTGAAAGATGACGATGACCGCTGGCGCATGGTCTGGCTGCATACGCTGGATGACCGGTATGTGGTGGTGGTCGGCCAGGAGTGGGAGTATCGCGATGATATGACCCGCGACCTGGTCAAAACTAATCTGATGCCGTGGCTGGTGGCACTGCCGGTGATGCTGATGCTGATGCTGTGGCTGGTCACGCATGAACTCTCGCCGCTAAAACACATTGCTCACCAGCTGCGACAGCGCGCCCCGGATGAAATTACGCCCCTCACCGCCCGCCGTGTCCCCCAGGAAGTGCGTCCCCTGCTGACGGAGCTCAACCAGCTGTTTGGCCGCATTGGCGACCTGCTGCTGCGCGAACGCCGCTTTACCTCGGATGCGGCCCACGAGTTGCGCAGCCCGCTGGCCGCGTTGAAAGTACAGACCGAAGTCGCTCAGTTAGCCCATGATGATTCGGTCGTGCGTCACCATGCGCTGTCCAGCCTCGATGCCGGGATCGACCGCGCCACCCGGCTGGTGGATCAGCTACTGACGCTGTCGCGCCTGGACGTCGGGGAGGATCTGGAAAAACAGGGCGTGCAGTGGCAGCAGATCGTCCGGCAGGCAGTGGTCGATCAGTATGCCGCCGCGCAGGCGGCTGGCGTGGAACTGGCACTGGATGCGCCCGATGCGCCCGTCATTCAGCAGGGTAACCCGCTGCTGCTGACGCTGCTGGTCCGCAATCTGCTGGATAACGCCATTCGCTACAGCCCGCCGGGCAGTGAAGTCTGGCTGAAGCTGGAACCGGGCCGTTTGCAGGTGCTGGACAGCGGTCCCGGCGTGACACCTGAAGCGCTGGCACGCATTGGCGAACGCTTTTATCGTCCGCCCGGTCAGCAGCAGTCCGGTAGTGGATTGGGCCTGTCGATCGTTCATCATATTGCGCACCTGCATGGCATGAAGGTGACAATGAATAATCGGGCTGAAGGCGGGTTTGCGGTGACTATAACACTGTAGGATTCGCCCTTCTGTTTCGGTCAGGCTTTTCAGCAGCGTGCAGGGCGATGAGGATACCCGGCCCGCCACGACGAAAGAAAGGGACGTGGGGGGCAGGATGCCCCCCGTTGCGGACTAAATTTCGACCTGGGTGCCCAGCTCAATGACGCGGTTAGGCGGGATTTTGAACTGGTCAGGTGCGCGCAGGGCGTTACGCTGCAGCGCAAGGAACAGCTTGCCGCGCAGGCGCAGATACCACGGACGTTTACCGATAATGAGTGATTCATGCGACATAAAGAACGAGGTTTCCATCATCCGGCAGCTTAAGCCTTCCAGCCCGCAGCGGTGGAAAATCTCCTCGACGTTAGGCGTTTCACGCCAGCCATAGCTTGCCACCACGCGCCAGAAGGTCGGCGAAAGCTGCTCGATGGTCACGCGCTTCACATTGTGCACATAAGGCGCATCTTCAGTGCGCAGCGTCAGCAGCACCACCCGTTCATGCAGCACCTTGTTGTGCTTCAGGTTATGCAGCATGGCAAACGGGATCACATTCAGCGCGCGGGACATGTACACGGCGGTGCCCGGTACGCGCACCGGCGGGGATTTCTCCAGGGAAGCGATCATCGCCTCCAGGGAGTTACCGTGTTCATGCATCCGGCGCAGCAGACGGAAACGCTCACTTTTCCAGGTGGTCATCACCACAAACATCACCAGCGCCAGCGACAGCGGCAGCCAGCCTCCGGCGAACACCTTCACCAGGTTTGCTGAGAACAGAGACACGTCGATACACAGCATGCCGATCAGCAGCGCGATCACCAGATAGCGATTCCAGTGCCAGTTTTTAATCGCCACAACGCTGCACAGGATCGCGGTCAGCACCATGGTTCCGGTCACGGCAATGCCGTAAGCGGCCGCCAGGTTGCTGGAGTGTTCAAAGCCGACAATGACGATCACCACCGAGACAAACAGCAGCCAGTTAATCACCGGAATGTAGATCTGACCCGACTCCTCTTCTGAGGTGTAGACGATACGCATCGGCGGCAGATAGCCCAAGCGCACGGCCTGACGCGTCAGGGAAAAGACCCCGGAAATCACGGCCTGCGAGGCAATGACCGTCGCCAGCGTAGCCAGAATCAGCATCGGGATCAGCGCCCAGTCGGGAGCCAGCAGGAAGAAGGGATTTTTTATGGCCTCAGGATTTTTCAGCAGCAGAGCCCCCTGACCAAAATAGTTCAGCACCAGCGAGGGCAGCACCACAATAAACCAGGCCAGGCGAATAGGGTATTTACCAAAGTGACCCATGTCCGCATACAGCGCCTCGACCCCGGTGATGGCCAGCACCACCGCGCCCAGCGCAAAGAAGGAAACCATTTTATATTCAATGAAGAAATGCACCGCCCAGTAAGGGTTCATTGCATGCAGCACTTCAGGGTTGCTGATGATGCCACGGGCACCCAGTACGGCCAGCACAATGAACCACAGCAGCATCACCGGTGCAAACAGCTTACCGACCAGCCCTGTGCCGTGTTTCTGGATCACAAACAGCAGCGTCAGTACACCAATCGCCAGCGGCACAATAAAGCGGTCCAGCGATGGCGCGGCGATCTCCAGACCCTCAATAGCCGACAGCACCGAAACCGCCGGGGTGATCACCACCTCTCCGTAAAAGAAGCTGCCGCCAATCAGGCCCATAATCACCAGCACCGCCGTAGAACGCGCGCCAGTATTACGTCCCGCCAGCGACATCAGCGTCAGGATCCCGCCTTCCCCGGCGTTGTCGGCACGCATCACGTAACTGATATATTTCAGCGATACAGTGAGCAAAAGCAGCCAGAAAATCAGCGACAGAAAGCCAAATACCGCATCACGCTCCACGCCAAAACCAAACTGCCCGGAGAGACACTCGCGCAGGGTATAAAGCGGGCTGGTACCAATATCACCATACACGACACCAATGGCAGCCAGCGTAACGGCGCCCAGGGACTGCTTCTTTTCTGAACTCATAGACTTGTCTTTTGTTGCGGTAGACTGACGCGGGATTGCGCACGGCTCAACGGCCCGTCAAAACGCGCACAGTATGCACGATTAAGCATGAATGCCTATCCTTAATTGCCGGTTAAATGACAACATCAATGGTCAGTGTCACCCTTTGATAATAAAAAAGCTGACTGCAATCAACTCTTTCAAGCATCATAGCCAGTAGTGTTTGCGCTCGCCAGACAGCAATCTGGCCTGACCGTAGAAAAAGGATGAATGTTTGATTATGGCCCACTCTCAATTACTGGCGGAACGCATCGCCCGCCTCAGCAATGCCTTAGAGAAAGGACTTTACGAACGCCATCATGCGATTCGCCTTTGCCTGCTCGCCGCGCTGTGCGGCGAAAGTGTCTTTTTACTCGGCCCACCGGGCATTGCTAAAAGCCTGATCGCCCGTCGACTCAAGTTTGCTTTCCAGCATTCACGCGCTTTTGAATACCTGATGACGCGCTTTTCCACCCCGGAAGAAGTGTTTGGCCCCCTCTCTATTCAGGCACTAAAAGACGAAGGGCGCTACCAGCGTCTGACGAAAGGTTATCTGCCTGATGCGGAGATCGTGTTTCTCGACGAAATCTGGAAAGCCGGCCCGGCCATTCTGAATACGCTGCTGACGGCAATTAACGAACGCCGATTCCGTAACGGTGACAGCGAAGAAAAAATCCCGATGCGCCTGCTGGTCACCGCCTCCAATGAACTGCCGGAGGCCGACAGCGGACTGGAAGCCCTGTATGACCGTATGCTGATCCGGCTGTGGCTGGACAATGTTCACGAAAAACAGAACTTCCGCAGCCTGCTCACCCACCAGCAGGACGAGAATCAAAATCCGGTCTCTGATTCACTCTGCATCAGCGATGAAGAGTATCTTGAATGGCAGCAGGGTATCAGCAAAGTCAGCCTGCCCGATGATGTTTTTGAGCTGATTTTTCAACTGCGTCAGTGCCTGGAAAATCAGCCTGAAGCCCCCTATATTTCGGATCGTCGCTGGAAAAAAGCTATTCATCTGCTGCAGGCCAGCGCCTTCTACAGCGGCCGCAACACCATCGCGCCCATCGATCTGATCCTGCTGAAAGACTGCCTGTGGCATGACGTCGGATCAATGAAGCTGCTGGATCGTGAGCTGGATAACCTGATCACCCAGCAGGCCTGGCAGCAGCAGCCCATGCTGTTCAGACTCCAGCAAATTAATACCCGCCGTCTGGCCCTGCAGCAGCAGCAAAGCGTCGAACAGGCGATCCGCCTGGAGAAACATGGCGGGATGTTCAGCCGCAAACCGCACTTTGACCTTCCCGCCACGCTGGCCGCAGATGCGTTAACGCTGATGCTGCAAAAACCGCTAACCCTGCACGAGATTCAGGTCACGCACATCACCCTCGCCCGTGAGGCGCTGCACCACTGGCTGCAGAAAGGCGGGGAAGTCCGCGGGAAGCTCAATGGGATTGGCTTTGCCCAGACGCTGGATCTGCACGTCGATGGCCAGGACTGCCTGACCCTGCGTGATGTCAGCCTGCAGGCCACCCGCCTGATGCTGCCGGGAAAACCTCAGCAGGGACTGCCGGAAGAGATTACGCTGGCACTGGATGAATTAGAGACTCAGCTTCGCGCCCAGCGCACCCTGTTCAGCCAGCATCACCGCTGCCTGTTCATCAGCGATGACTGGCTGGCGCGCGTGGAAGAGAGCCTGCAACAGGTGGCAGAGCAGCTGAAGCAGGCGCGGCAGTGATCTCCCTTGATACCCTGAGTATGTTTCTGGCGGTCAGCGAAAATGAGCTGATTGAAGAGCTGGTGATCGGGCTGCTGGCGTCCCCCCAGCTGGTGGCCTTTTTTGAAAAATTTCCCAAACTGAAAAACGCGCTTACCCGCGACCTTCCTCACTGGAAGGCAGAGATCCTGCAACAGATAAAATCCACTCCGGTGCCGGAGGATCTGGCGGAGGAATTCAGCCGCTTTCAGCAGTGTCAGACGCTGCGATTGCCCGATTTCAGCGCACAGATGCCCGCCCTGCTGAGCTGGCTCGAACAACAGCACTCGCCGTTTGCGGAAAAAGCGCGAACGCTGGTCGACAGTCATGAGGGGCAGCCGCTCAACAGCGCCCGGCAAACGCTTTTTTTACAGCGCTGGCGACTGAGCCTGACGCTGCAAACGCTGACGCTTAACCAGCAACTGCTCGATCGTGAACGCGACAGGCTGCTGGCCGAACTGCAACAGCGGCTGGCAATGAGCGGCCAGCTTGCGCCGGTGCTGACCGGTGATGACGACGCCGCCGCCGGCCGGCTGTGGGATCTGACCCGCAGTTCGCTCCAGCGCAGCGACTATCAGCTTATCGTGCAGTATGGCGATTTTCTCGCCAGCCAGCCGGAGCTGCTGAAACTGGCGGAACAGCTGGGCCGCAGCCGTGAAGCAAAGGCGGTACGGTCAGAAGAAGCTCCGCCGGAGGTCTTCCACCAGCTGGTACGTGAGCCGGAAAGCGTACCGGAAGAGGTCAACGGGCTTCATCAGAGTGACGATATTCTGCGCCTGCTGCCGCCGGAGCTGGCGACGCTAGGCATCAGCGAACTGGAGATGGAATTTTACCGACGCCTGGTGGAAAAACGCCTGCTGACCTATCGTCTGCAGGGTGAGAGCTGGCATGACAAAGTCACGCTGCGCCCGGTGGCCCACCAGCATCACGATGAACAGCCGCGCGGTCCGTTTATTATCTGCGTTGATACGTCCGGCTCAATGGGCGGCTTTAACGAGCGCTGCGCCAAAGCGTTCTGCCTGGCCCTGCTGAAAGTCGCGCTGGCGGATAACCGTCGCTGCTACATCATGCTGTTCGCTCACGAGGTCGTTGGCTATGAGCTGACGGCAGAAGATGGTATCAGCCAGGCCATTCGTTTTCTCAGCCAGCGTTTTCGCGGCGGCACCGATCTGGCCGCCTGCCTCGATGCGGTACTGCAAAAACTTGCCGGCCCGCTGTGGCAGGATGCGGATGCAGTTATCCTTTCTGACTTTATCGCCCAGCGCCTGCCCGATACGCTGGTTAAACGCGTACGCGACCACCAGAGTCAGCAGCTTCAGCGCTTCCATGCCGTTGCCATGTCCGATCATGGAAAACCCGGCATCATGCGTATCTTCGACCATATCTGGCGTTTCGATACCGGGCTGAAAAGCCGCCTGCTTCGCCGCTGGAAACGCTAACCCCGTCTTTCGCCTCGTCCCGCAAAGCTTATTTGCTATAGTGATGTATACGCTTTAGCCAAATGGCAAGATGGGAGCACCACGTGACTTTGCAACAACACCAGACAGGATTACCAGCGCCAACCTGCACGCCGCTGTTAAGCGGCAACGATCCAGAACAAAAACGTCAGGAGCTGCTCAACTACTTCCGCCAAACGTGGGAGTTATATGAAAGCCTGTTTGACTGCCTGGCAGATGAACGGGCGTGGACGACGAAGGCCATTTCGCTGCGTCACCCGCTGATCTTTTATTACGGCCATACCGCCACCTTCTACATTAACAAGCTGATGGCGGGCCGTCTTATCGACAGCCGGCTTGACGACGGTATCGAAGCGATGATGGCGATTGGCGTGGACGAGATGAGCTGGGATGACCTTGATAACAGCCACTACGCCTGGCCGTCGGTTGCCGAACTCCGCGACTACCGTGGCAAAGTGCGCACGCGCATTGAACAGTTTATTCGTGAAATGCCGCTGACGCTGCCCATTGGCTGGGACAGCCCGGCCTGGGTGGTGCTGATGGGGATTGAACATGAGCGCATCCATCTGGAAACCTCCAGCGTGCTGATCCGTCAGTTACCGCTGGCATGGGTAAAACCTCAGCCCCACTGGCCGGCGTGTCCGGATGCCCGTAGCGATCGTCAGACCGTGCCGCACAACAGCCTGATCCCGGTGGCTGGCGGACAGATTGTCCTGGGTAAAACCGATGACACTTACGGCTGGGATAACGAGTACGGTAGCCGTATCAGTGTGGTGAACGCCTTTGAGGCCAGCAAAATGCTGGTCAGTAATGCGGAGTTCTATGAGTTTGTAACGGCAGGAGGCTATCAGACGCCGCGCTGGTGGGATGATGAAGGCGGGAACTGGCGTGAATTCGCCCAGGCCAGCCAGCCCACCTTCTGGGTCGGCAGTGCTGCACAGCCGGATGCACTTAAGTTAAGGCTGCTGGCTGAAGAAGTGCCGATGCCCTGGGACTGGCCTGCTGAAGTTAACCAGCTGGAAGCGGCTGCCTTCTGCCGCTGGAAGGCGGAAATTACCGGCCAGTCAGTCCAGCTACCGGCAGAGAGCGAATGGATGCTGCTGCGGGAAAAGGTAGACGGCGATCAGCCCGACTGGAACGATGCGCCAGGCAATATCAACCTTTCCCGCTGGGCCTCCTCCTGCCCGGTCGATCGGTTTGCCCAGGGTGACTTTTACGACCTGGTCGGCAACGTCTGGCAGTGGACCACGACACCGATTAACGGCTTTGAAGGCTTCCGCGTTCATCCCTTATACGATGACTTCTCTACGCCGACGTTTGACGGTAAGCACGCGCAGATCAAAGGGGGAAGCTGGATTTCAACCGGTAATGAAGCACTGAAGTCGGCACGCTATGCGTTCCGCCGCCACTTCTTCCAGCACGCCGGTTTCCGTTACGTGGTATCAGACCATCAGGAAAGCATGGTCAGTAACCCGTACGAAACCGACAGCATGGTGTCGCAGTATCTCGACTTCCAGTATGGGCCGGAATATTTCGGCGTTGCCAACTATGCGAAGGCACTGGTGGAGATCGCCTGCGGTGTCACCAGCCGTCGCGAGCGGGCGCTGGATATCGGTTGTGCTACCGGCCGGGCAAGCTTTGAACTGGCTCGTCACTTCGACCAGGTGGTGGGCATGGACTACTCCGCGCGCTTTATCGATGTGGCCCTACAGTTGACCAGCGGTGAAGACTTCCGCTATGTCACTCAGGAAGAGGGTGAGCTGGTGGAATACCGTCAGGTAAGACTGAAGGATATTGGTCTCGGCCCTGAACAGGCCAGTCGCATTCAGTTCCTGCAGGGAGATGCCTGCAACCTGAAACCTCAGGCACAGCCTTATGACCTGGTGCTGGCTTCCAACCTGATTGACCGTCTGCGCCAGCCACAGCGTTTTCTGCAGGACATCACGCGGATGATCCGTACCGGCGGCGTGCTGGTCCTCTCCTCGCCATATACCTGGCTGGAAGAGTTCACACCTAAAGAAAACTGGCTGGGCGGGATCCGGGAAAATGGCGAAGCACTCTCGACGTATCAGGCCCTGCAGCGACTGCTGGCCGCAGACTTTGAAGAGATCGCACCGGCGCAGGATGTGCCGTTTGTCATTCGTGAAACCGCGCGAAAATATCAGCATACCGTTGCCCAACTGACGCTGTGGCGTAAACGCTAATCCTGCCTCACAGCGGGTGCCCTCCGGTGCCCGCTGTCCTGTTCTCACGCCGATTGCCATTAGGTTCACGATCCCGCACATTATCATGCTATTCATTGTGAGTAATTCAATCAGAGAGCCACCATGCCTGACAATATGCAGCCCGACAGCCTCGACCGCGGGATCCTGAATGCGCTGATGGAAAATGCCCGTACCGCCTATGCCGAGCTGGCTAAGCAGTTTAACGTCAGCCCGGGGACCATCCACGTCCGCGTCGAGAAGATGAAACAGGCAGGGATCATCAAGGGTACGCGCGTGGAGATCGACCCTAAACAGCTGGGTTATGACGTCTGCTGTTTTATTGGCATTATCCTCAAAAGCGCGAGGGACTACCCGGCTGCGGTGGCGAAGCTGGAGCAGCTGGAAGAAGTGGTGGAAGCCTGGTATACCACCGGTCACTACAGCATTTTCATCAAAGTCATGTGCAGGTCTATCGATGCCCTGCAGCTGGTATTGATCAATAAGATCCAGACCATCGACGAAATCCAGTCAACCGAAACCCTGATTTCCCTGCAGAACCCAATTATGCGCACGATAAAACCGTGATCTGTGCATAAGGTTATCCACAGCAGAGTATTTTCACTTTTTCATCGCGATGTGTTTCGTCACAGTCAGTTTTGAAACGGCCGGCGCACAAAAAACGGAGCGTACAGGCGTACGTGAGGATTTTGAGCCCTGCCCGGATCGAAAATGGCAACTAAGAGAGCCTCCCATCATTCATCATAAATCCCCTACTTTTCCACAGGTAGATCCCAGGGTGATCACAGAGTACAATACTGCCCTCAATGACTCCGGGATCCCATCATGGCCGACATTACCTTAATCAGTGGCAGTACCTTAGGCAGCTCAGAATATGTAGCGGATCACCTGGCTGAGAAGCTGGAAGAGGCAGGGCATACCACAGCAACCCTGCACGGGCCTGAGCTGGAAGAGCTGAAGACGGAAGGCATCTGGATTGTGGTCTGTTCTACACACGGTGCAGGCGAACTGCCGGACAATATTCAGCCGCTGTTTGATGCCATAAAGGAACAGCAGCCCGATCTGAGCCATCTTCGCTTTGGCGCGGTCGGTCTGGGTAACCGGGAATACGATCTTTTCTGCGGTGCCATTGAACAGTTTGACCAGCTGCTGATCTCGCTGGGCGCACAGCGTATCGGCGATCGTCTGGATATCGATGTACTGCAGCATGAGATTCCGGAAGATCCTGCAGGCGTGTGGGTCGAAAGTTGGGAAAAACAGATCTAATTCGGACGGGATCGGCAAGCGATCGTCGATCCGATCCGCAAAAAAATGCTTTTCTGGCTCTGAGTTTTGTAAATATTGCTCTTTTTAGCCTGGTTTTAACGCATCCAACTGTGGATAACATAGCTCAATACCCGGTAATAACCGGTGTTTATCCCAATAACAACTTTGGTACTTGCCGGTACCTGTGGATAACATGCCATTTAGATCCCAGCTTATACGGCGCAGGATCACCGATCATTCACAGCTAATGATCCTCTCTAATTAGTTGATCCTTATCAGCAAAAAAGGCTTATCCACAGAGATCGTCGATCCTAATAGAAGATCTAATAAAGAGATCTCTAAATAAAAAAGATCTTCTTTTTAATACACGAAGATCCCGGCGCTTTCGCCATCGTCTAAAGTTGAGTAGAATCCACGCCCTCAGCAACACTCCCTTAATTCGCACAAACCGCGAGGTGCAGTACCATGTTTTATCCAGATCCTTTTGACGTCATCGTAATCGGTGGTGGTCATGCGGGAACGGAAGCCGCGATGGCCGCTGCCCGTATGGGTCAACAAACCCTGTTATTAACCCATAACATCGACACGCTGGGACAAATGTCCTGCAATCCGGCGATCGGCGGCATCGGGAAAGGACATCTGGTAAAAGAAGTGGATGCACTGGGTGGGCTGATGGCCCATGCCATTGACCAGGCCGGTATTCAGTTTAGGATACTAAACGCCAGCAAAGGACCTGCGGTACGGGCGACCCGTGCTCAGGCCGATCGCGTGTTGTACCGGCAGGCTGTTCGCACCGCACTGGAGAATCAGCCTAACCTGATGATCTTCCAGCAGGCGGTCGAGGATCTTATTGTCGAAAACGATCGTGTCGTGGGTGCTGTCACCCAGATGGGTCTGAAGTTCCGTGCCAAAGCCGTTGTACTGACTGTCGGCACGTTCCTCGATGGAAAAATTCATATCGGAATGGATAACTACAGCGGTGGCCGTGCAGGCGATCCGCCGTCGATCTCGTTATCACAGCGTCTGCGTGAGCTGCCTCTGCGTGTCGGACGTCTGAAGACCGGTACACCGCCACGCATTGATGCCCGCACCATTGATTTCAGCGTACTGGCTCCGCAACATGGCGATACGCCAATGCCGGTATTCTCGTTTATGGGCAATGTCAGCCAGCATCCTCAGCAGGTGCCGTGCTACATCACCTACACCAACGAGAAAACCCATGATGTGATCCGCAATAACCTCGATCGCAGCCCGATGTATGCCGGTGTGATCGAAGGCATTGGACCACGTTACTGCCCGTCGATCGAAGACAAGGTGATGCGCTTTGCCGATCGTAACGCACATCAGATCTTCCTTGAGCCGGAAGGCCTGACCAGCAACGAAATCTATCCTAACGGCATTTCTACCAGTCTGCCGTTTGATGTTCAGATGCAGATCGTTCGCTCAATGCAGGGAATGGAAAACGCCAAAATTGTGCGCCCTGGCTATGCCATTGAGTATGATTTCTTCGATCCCCGCGATCTGAAGCCCACGCTGGAAAGCAAATTTATCGAGGGTCTGTTCTTTGCCGGACAGATCAACGGCACCACCGGTTACGAGGAAGCGGCCGCTCAGGGCCTGCTGGCGGGCCTGAACGCCGGTCGTCTCTCTGCGGACAAAGAAACCTGGGCACCGCGTCGTGACCAGGCCTATCTCGGCGTGCTGGTTGATGATCTCTGCACCCTTGGCACCAAAGAGCCGTACCGCATGTTTACCTCACGGGCTGAATATCGTCTGATGCTGCGTGAAGACAATGCCGATCTTCGTCTGACCGCGGCAGGCCGTGAGCTGGGTCTGGTGGACGATGCCCGCTGGGCACGCTTTAACGAGAAGCTGGAAAGTATTGAGCTTGAACGTCAGCGCCTGCGCGATATCTGGGTGCACCCGAAGTCAGAGTGCGTGACAGAGGTCAATACGCTACTGAGCGCCGGCCTGACGAAAGAAGCCAGCGGCGAAGATCTGCTGCGCCGTCCGGAGATGACCTATCAGAATCTGATGACACTCAGCAGCTTTGGTCCGGCGCTGGCCGATCCACAGGCAGCAGAACAGGTTGAGATTCAGGTCAAATACGAAGGGTACATCGTCCGGCAGCAGGAAGAGATCGATCGCCAGTTGCGTAACGAAAACACCCTCCTGCCTGTGGATCTCGATTACCGTCAGGTGAGTGGCCTGTCTAACGAAGTGATCGCCAAACTGAACGATCACAAACCGGGATCGATTGGTCAGGCATCACGGATTTCCGGTATTACGCCGGCCGCCATCTCAATTTTACTTATTTACCTCAAAAAACAGGGCCTGCTGCGCAAAAGCGCCTGACCTGACATTCGGGTCGGGCTTGCCCGACCCTACAGGACCTCTTCGTGATTAATAAACTCTCCGCCCTGCTGAAAAGCGCGCAAATATCCCTGTCCGATCAGCAGAAAGAGCAGCTGGTTGGGTACGTTTCCATGCTGCATAAGTGGAACAAAGCCTACAACCTGACGTCAGTGCGCGATCCGGAGCAGATGCTCATCCGCCATATTCTTGACAGCATTGTAGTGGAGCCGCATCTGGTGGGGGAGCGGTTTATCGATGTCGGCACAGGCCCTGGTCTGCCAGGTATCCCGCTGGCCATTGTCCGCCCTCAGGCGCACTTTACGCTGCTGGACAGCCTGGGCAAGCGTGTCCGCTTCCTGAAGCAGGTGCAGCATGAGTTGAAGCTGAGCAATGTTGAGCCGGTACAAAGCCGGGTAGAGGACTTTCCCGCCGAGCCCCCCTTTGATGGCGTGATCAGCCGGGCTTTTGCCTCGCTGACCGATATGGTGAACTGGTGCCACCATCTGCCGGGCAGCCAGGGACGTTTTTATGCCTTGAAAGGCGTTATGCCAGCAGATGAAATCGCCACCTTACCTGCCGGTTTTCGGGTGGAAAATGTCAGTCCGCTACGCGTTCCACAGCTGGAAGGTGAGCGGCATCTGGTGGTAATTGTCCCCAGTCGATGAGTCAGGGTCGTAATGTCTGTGCCCGTCAGCCTATTTTTTCACCGCTGGCGGGTTTATTTTACGGTAAAACCCCAATTACAGTGGGCCTATGTGCAGATTTAATTGATAGTTAACCACTGAAATTATATGGTTTTTTTGTGTGGAAGAACCCTGAGATTAGTACGAGTATTCCTAATGTGCGGTCCTGGGGATGTTTTTTGTGAAAATTTGCCTGGACGGAGCTGTTACCATCAGGTTAAATCACGGGTCAGTCATTCTCTGACAATCTCTGTTACATTTAACGTTATTTTCACATTTAGTTATCACTTGAGTCATATTTCTTCCGATATTTTAGGGTGAAAATAGTCACCGACGAAAATATCTCTTCCTGATAAATTGGCGTAAGTAACGGCCTGCTTGATGTTAAATATTTGCTACAGATGTCAACAAGACCTTTTAATCAAGATAAGCGTCTGTTTTTACAAATAACGCGACTATCCTTATGAATTTATAGAATTTTTAAATTAGATGTCACTCAGATTCATCCAGATGTCTGTTTAATTGTTCTCCGTTACATTACTAATTTGTGATCTTCCGCACGCTTTGCAAGCAAGGAATGTCGCGCATTGCAGAAAAAAGTCGATAAGCTTCCTTTGTCATTGGTTTTGGAAAATAGGTTGCTGGAAAGAAATTTAAATAATTGTTCACCTTTTCTCTACTTATCGATTGAAATCACAGGTGCGCACCGTATAATTTGCACGGTTTTTGCTGCTTGACTCAAAAGAGCAAAGGCAGTTTTATACGACACGCGACATACCCCCATCGGGGCAGGAGAGTTTCAGCGTCATGTCAGTGTCCCTTTACAGAGTGAAATTTGCCCGAACCATCCTGTTGTTACAGTTGGTGACCTTCGTCGTAATCGGTGCGCTGTTTGCCCTTAAAGATCTGACCTGGGGCGTGTCCGCCCTTGCGGGTGGACTGGCAGCCTGGCTGCCAAACGTGTTGTTTATGATTTTTGCCTGGCGTCACCAGGCGGGGCACGAAGTGACGGGGCGGCTTGCCTGGACTTTTGCGTTAGGTGAAGCGCTAAAGGTTCTCGTTACGATTCTCGTGATTATTGTGGCGCTGGGAGTGTTTAAGGCGGCGTTTACGCCGCTGGGACTGGCCTGGTTATCGGTGCTGATTGTGCAAATCGTCGCACCGGCTGTAATTAACAACAAAGGGTAAGAGGCATCATGGCTGCAGGAGAAATCTCTACGCCGCAAGAATACATAGGTCATCATCTGAAAAACCTTCAGCTTGACCTGCGTACCTTCGAGCTAGTGAATCCGCACGACGCTCCGTCGTTCTGGGTATTAAATATCGACTCCATGTTTTTCTCTGTGGTGCTGGGACTGGTGTTCCTGGTGCTGTTTCGCAAAGTGGCGAAATCGGCGACCAGTGGCGTACCAGGTAAATTACAGGCCGCTGTTGAGTTAGTTGTTGGTTTCGTTGACGACAACGTGCGCGACATGTACCACGGTAAAAGCAAACTTATCGCTCCGCTGGCTCTGACGATTTTTGTCTGGGTGTTCCTGATGAACTTCATGGACTTGCTGCCTATCGATTTGCTGCCGTATATCGGTGAGCATTATCTGGGTCTGCCAGCGTTGCGTGTGGTGCCTTCTGCTGACGTGAATGTCACGTTGTCGATGGCCCTTGGCGTATTTATTTTGATTCTGTTCTACAGCATCAAGATGAAAGGCATTGGCGGCTTTACGAAAGAGCTGACTCTGCAACCCTTCAACCACCCTGTGTTTATTCCGATCAACCTGATTCTGGAAGGTGTGAGCCTGCTGTCCAAACCGGTATCCCTGGGTCTGCGACTGTTCGGAAACATGTATGCGGGGGAATTGATTTTTATCCTGATTGCCGGTCTGTTGCCGTGGTGGTCACAGTGGATTCTGAATGTGCCTTGGGCCATTTTCCACATACTGATCATCTCGTTGCAGGCTTTCATTTTCATGGTCTTAACGATTGTCTATCTGTCGATGGCATCTGAAGAACATTGATTTTTTTCTCAACACTACTGCGTTTTAACTGAAACAAACTGGAGACTGTCATGGAAAACCTGAATATGGATCTGCTGTACATGGCTGCCGCTGTGATGATGGGCCTGGCGGCAATCGGTGCTGCGATCGGTATCGGCATCCTCGGAGGCAAATTCCTGGAAGGCGCCGCACGCCAACCGGATCTGATTCCTCTGCTGCGTACGCAGTTCTTTGTTGTAATGGGTCTGGTGGATGCAATCCCGATGATCGCTGTTGGTCTGGGTCTGTACGTGATGTTTGCTGTCGCGTAAAACCGTTTGTTCATCGCTGTGTCAGTATGGCGATGAACGGCTTCTGCCGCTGTTAGTGACAGCGGCAGAAAACGTTAACTTAACAAGAGGCATTGTGCTGTGAACATTAACGCAACAATCCTCGGCCAGGCTATCGCGTTCATCCTGTTTGTAGCGTTCTGCATGAAGTACGTATGGCCGCCGCTTATGGCCGCTATCGAAAAGCGCCAGAAAGAAGTTGCCGAAGGCCTTGCTTCCGCTGAACGTGCCAAGAAAGATTTGGATCTCGCGCAGGCTAATGCGACCGATCAGCTGAAGAAAGCGAAAGAAGACGCTCAGGTCATCATCGAGCAGGCGAACAAACGCCGTGCGCAGATCCTGGACGAAGCGAAAGCTGAGGCTGAGCAGGAACGTAGCAAGATCGTCACTCAGGCGCAGGCAGAAATTGATGCCGAACGCAAACGTGCACGTGAAGAGCTGCGCAAGCAGGTCGCGATGCTGGCTGTTGCCGGCGCCGAGAAAATCATTGAACGTTCCGTGGATGAAGCTGCTAACAGCGACATCGTTGATAAACTGGTCGCTGAACTGTAAGGGAGGGGCTGATGTCTGAATTTACTACCGTAGCTCGCCCCTACGCTAAAGCCGCTTTTGACTTTGCGGTTGAACATCAAAGTATCGATCGCTGGCAGCAAATGCTGGCGTTTGCCGCCGAAGTGGCTGGCAATGAACAGGTATCCGAACTTCTTTCCGGCGCTCTGGCGCCGGAAGCGTTGTCTGGAGCGTTCATCGCAATCTGTGGTGACCAACTCGACGAAGCCGGTCAGAACCTGATTAAGGTGATGGCTGAAAACAAACGTTTGCCGGCGCTTGCCGATGTTTTGGAACAGTTCATCCAACTGCGTGCCGCACATGATGCGACCGCTGAGGTTGAAGTTATCTCTTCCACAGCATTGAGCGACGAACAGCTGACCAAAATCAGCAGCGCGATGGAGAAACGTCTGTCACGCAAAGTTAAGCTGAATTGCAAAATTGATAAGTCTGTAATGGCGGGCGTAATCATCCGAGCGGGTGATATGGTCATTGACGGCAGCGTACGCGGTCGTCTTGAACGCCTCGCAGACGTCTTGCAGTCTTAAGGGGACTGGAGCATATGCAACTGAATTCCACCGAAATCAGCGAACTGATCAAGCAGCGCATTGCTCAGTTCAATGTAGTGAGCGAAGCTCACAACGAAGGTACTATCGTTTCTGTAAGTGACGGTATCATCCGCGTCAACGGCCTGGCCGATGTGATGCAGGGTGAGATGATTGCCCTGCCGGGCAGCCGTTACGCAATCGCACTGAACCTGGAGCGTGACTCTGTAGGTGCAGTGGTGATGGGCCCATACGCTGACCTCGCCGAAGGTATGAAGGTGAAGTGTACTGGCCGTATCCTGGAAGTACCGGTTGGCCGTGGCCTGTTAGGTCGCGTGGTGAACACCCTGGGTGCACCTATCGATGGTAAAGGCGCAATCGACAACGACGGTTTCTCACCGATCGAAGTGATTGCACCTGGCGTTATCGATCGTCAGTCAGTCGACCAGCCTGTACAGACCGGCTACAAATCTGTCGATGCAATGATTCCAATCGGCCGTGGCCAGCGTGAGCTGATCATCGGTGACCGTCAGACCGGTAAAACCGCGATGGCGATCGATGCGATCATCAACCAGCGCGACTCAGGCATCAAATGTGTGTACGTCGCTATCGGTCAGAAAGCCTCTACTATCGCTAACGTGGTACGTAAGCTGGAAGAACACAACGCGCTGGCTAACACCATCGTTGTGGTTGCGACCGCATCAGAGTCTGCTGCACTGCAATACCTGGCACCGTATGCCGGTTGCGCGATGGGCGAATATTTCCGTGACCGTGGTGAAGACGCACTGATCGTATACGATGACCTGTCTAAACAGGCTGTTGCTTACCGTCAGGTTTCTCTGCTGCTGCGTCGTCCACCAGGCCGTGAAGCCTTCCCTGGCGACGTGTTCTACCTCCACTCCCGTCTGCTGGAGCGTGCTTCTCGTGTGAGCGCCGACTATGTTGAGCGTTTCACTAACGGTGAAGTTAAAGGTAAAACCGGTTCACTGACTGCGCTGCCTATCATTGAAACCCAGGCGGGTGACGTTTCTGCGTTTGTTCCAACCAACGTAATTTCGATTACTGATGGTCAGATCTTCCTGGAAACCAACCTGTTTAACTCCGGTATTCGTCCGGCGGTTAACCCGGGTATTTCGGTATCTCGTGTTGGTGGTGCTGCTCAGACCAAGATCATCAAGAAACTGTCCGGTGGTATTCGTACCGCGCTGGCACAGTATCGTGAACTGGCTGCGTTCTCTCAGTTCGCATCCGATCTGGATGAAGCCACCCGCAAACAGTTAAGCCATGGTCAGAAAGTGACCGAGTTGCTGAAACAGAAACAGTATGCGCCGATGTCTGTCGCACAGCAGGGTCTGGTACTGTTTGCTGCTGAACGCGGCTTCCTGAATGACGTCGAACTGGCGAAAATCGGTAGCTTCGAAGCGGCACTGCTGGCATTTGCCGATCGCGATCACGCAGAGCTGATGGCTGATATCAACCAGTCTGGTAACTATAACGGCGAAATCGAAGAGAAGCTGAAAGGCCTCCTCGAAACGTTTAAAGCAACCCAGTCCTGGTAATGTCTGGCGGCCTGTCCTTTCGGGGGCAGGCCGCAAGGCTTTGAGGAGAAGCTTATGGCCGGCGCAAAAGAGATACGTAGTAAGATCGGCAGCGTGCAAAACACGCAGAAGATCACCAAAGCGATGGAAATGGTCGCCGCCTCCAAAATGCGTAAATCGCAAGAACGCATGGCGGCCAGCCGTCCTTATGCAGAGACCATGCGCAAAGTGATTGGTCACATTGCGTTAGGTAATCTGGAATACAAGCACCCATACCTGGAAGAGCGTGACGTTAAACGCGTTGGCTATCTGGTCGTATCTACCGACCGCGGGCTGTGTGGTGGTTTGAACATTAACCTGTTCAAAAAAGTGCTGGCGGATATGAAAGCCTGGGCTGATAAAGGCGTCGAGAGCGATCTGGCGATTATTGGCTCTAAAGGTCTGTCATTCTTCAGTTCTGTCGGTGGCAACATTGTTGCTCAGGTAAACGGTATGGGCGATAAACCTGCCCTGTCTGACCTGATTGGCCCGGTCAAAGTGATGCTGCAAGCTTACGATGAAGGCCGTCTCGACAAGCTGTTCATTGTCAGCAACAAATTTATCAACACCATGTCTCAGTCTCCACAGATCGTACAGCTGCTGCCGTTACCGCCAGCAGATGATGCGGAAGGCGTTGTGAAGAAGAGTACCTGGGATTATCTGTATGAACCCGATCCGAAAGCGCTGCTGGACACATTACTGCGTCGCTACGTCGAGTCTCAGGTTTACCAGGGTGTTGTTGAAAACCTGGCCAGCGAGCAGGCCGCGCGAATGGTGGCGATGAAAGCCGCGACCGATAACGGCGGAAACCTGATCAAAGAGCTGCAGTTGGTATACAACAAGGCTCGTCAGGCCAGCATCACCCAGGAACTTACCGAGATTGTCGGTGGGGCCTCCGCGGTTTAACCAGGTATACCCTGCTGCGTTTCATGCGGGCGGGGTATAAACGAATTAGGTAGAGGATTCAAGATGGCTACTGGAAAGATTGTCCAGGTAATCGGCGCCGTAGTTGACGTCGAATTCCCTCAGGACGCAGTACCACAAGTGTACAGCGCCCTTGAGGTTAAAAATGGTGATGTTCGTCTGGTGCTGGAAGTTCAGCAGCAGCTGGGCGGCGGCGTGGTTCGTACCATCGCCATGGGTTCTTCCGATGGCCTGAAGCGTGGCCTGGAAACGGTTGACCTGAAGCACCCGATCGAAGTACCTGTTGGTGTGGCAACACTGGGCCGTATCATGAACGTGCTGGGTGAGCCAATCGATATGAAAGGCGACATCGGCGAAGAAGAGCGTTGGGCAATTCACCGCGCAGCACCTTCATACGAAGATCAGTCTAACTCTCAGGAACTGCTGGAAACCGGCATCAAGGTTATCGACCTGATGTGTCCGTTTGCCAAAGGCGGTAAAGTGGGACTGTTCGGTGGTGCCGGTGTGGGTAAAACCGTAAACATGATGGAGCTGATCCGTAACATCGCGGCAGAGCACTCAGGTTTCTCGGTATTTGCGGGCGTAGGTGAGCGTACTCGTGAGGGTAACGACTTCTACCACGAAATGACCGACTCCAACGTTATCGATAAAGTGTCCCTGGTCTATGGCCAGATGAATGAGCCACCAGGAAACCGTCTGCGCGTTGCGCTGACCGGCCTGACTATGGCTGAGAAGTTCCGTGACGAAGGTCGTGACGTACTTCTGTTCATCGATAACATCTATCGTTATACCCTGGCTGGTACGGAAGTCTCCGCTCTGCTGGGTCGTATGCCTTCTGCGGTAGGTTATCAGCCAACGCTGGCGGAAGAGATGGGCGTTCTGCAGGAACGTATCACCTCAACCAAAACCGGTTCAATCACTTCTGTACAGGCCGTTTACGTCCCTGCGGATGACTTGACTGACCCGTCACCAGCCACCACCTTTGCGCACCTTGATGCAACCGTGGTACTGAGCCGTCAGATCGCTTCCCTGGGTATCTACCCGGCGGTTGACCCACTGGATTCTACCAGCCGTCAGCTGGATCCACTGGTTGTTGGTCAGGAACACTATGACACTGCACGTGGCGTTCAGTCACTGCTGCAGCGTTATCAGGAACTGAAAGACATCATCGCCATCCTGGGTATGGACGAACTGTCAGAAGAAGACAAACTGGTGGTAGCACGCTCTCGTAAGATGCAGCGCTTCCTGTCCCAGCCGTTCTTCGTGGCAGAAGTCTTCACTGGTTCACCGGGCAAATACGTGTCGCTGAAAGATACCATCCGTGGCTTTAAAGGCATCATGGAAGGTGAATTCGACCATATGCCAGAGCAGGCTTTCTACATGGTGGGTTCTATCGAAGAAGCCGTGGAAAAAGCGAAGAAACTGTAATTCTGGTTTCTCAGGAGGTTAACAATGGCTATGACTTTTCACCTGGACGTTGTCAGCGCAGAACTGCAAATGTTCACAGGCACTGTGCAGAGCATCCAGGTTTCAGGTAGCGAAGGTGAGTTGGGTATTCGCCCAAATCATGCCCCGCTTCTGACCGCCATTAAGCCTGGTATGATTCGCATCGTTAAGCAGCACGGCGACGAAGAGGTGATTTATCTCTCTGGCGGCGTACTGGAAGTGCAGCCTGGTGCGGTCACCGTACTGGCTGACACAGCGATCCGCGGCAGCGATCTTGATGAAGCTCGCGCGCTGGAAGCGAAACGCAAAGCCGAAGAGCATATGAACAGCTCTCACGGTGACGTTGACTTCGCTATGGCGTCTGCGGAACTGGCTAAAGCGATCGCCAAACTGCGTGTGATCGAGTTAACCCGTAAAGCGATGTAATTCAGGTTTAAACAGTAAAATGCCAGTCAGGAAACTGACTGGCATTTTTTTATGCTTCACCTCAGCCACCCGTGGTTGTCAGCTTCCCTGCGATAGACCCGTCGCACACGCCACCATCGCCAGATCCCCTCACTTCCTGAACAGCACCAGACCATGAGGCTACCCATGCAGGAATCGCTCCCCCCCCTTTTTTTTACGCTGCGCATATTCGGTTTAATACTGCAGAACCGGAGCGATGAACTTAAAACGTCCGCTTTTAAACGGCGAAAAAACTGCACTGAGAGGGGCGGTTGAAGATGTTTTTTGCCGAAAAATATGTAGTAATTACACCCTTAAACCGCTTAACTTCGTTTAACTCAGAATTAGTCAGGATGTCTATGTCAAACCGCCCGATGAGCGTGGTGATCCTTGCCGCCGGTAAAGGAACCCGAATGTATTCCGAACTGCCAAAAGTGCTGCACGAGCTGGCAGGCAAACCGATGGTTCAGCACGTGATTGATGCGGTAAAAGCGCTTAATGCGCAGCGCATTAATCTGGTTTATGGCCACGGAGGCGATCTTCTTAAAAGTACTCTCAATGATGACTCGCTTAACTGGGTGCTTCAGTCCGAGCAGCTGGGTACCGGTCATGCAATGCAGCAGGCAGCGCCCTGTTTTGCCGATGACGAAGACATTCTGATGCTGTACGGCGATGTGCCGCTGATCTCTGTAGAGACACTGAGCCGTTTACAGATGGCGAAGCCGGAGGGCGGCATTGGCCTGCTGACGGTCATCCTCGATAACCCAACCGGTTACGGGCGCATCATTCGTGAACAGGGTCAGGTCGTGGGCATCGTTGAACATAAGGATGCTACGCCAGAACAGATGCTCATCACTGAGATTAATTCTGGCATCCTGGTGGCCAATGGTGCCGATCTTAAACGCTGGCTCAGTAAGCTGAACAACAATAATGCCCAGGGTGAATATTATATCACCGATATTATTGCCCTTGCCCATCAGGAAGGCCGCCAGATCAATGCGGTGCATCCTTCACGCGTGACGGAAACTGACGGCGTGAACAACCGCCTACAGCTGGCGACGCTGGAGCGTGTTTACCAGGCCGCGCAGGCAGAAAAGTTGCTGCTGGCCGGTGTGATGCTGCGGGATCCGGCACGCTTCGACCTGCGGGGGGAGCTGGTGCATGGCCGTGATGTGATTATCGACACCAATGTCATTATTGAAGGCAACGTGACGCTGGGCGATCGCGTCAGGATCGGCAGCGGTTGCGTGATTAAAAACAGCGTGATTGCTGATGACAGCGTGATCAGCCCTTACAGCGTCATTGAAGATGCGCAGCTGGCTCCGGGCTGTACTGTCGGGCCATTTGCCCGCCTGCGTCCGGGCAGTGAACTGGCCGAAGGGGCGCACGTCGGTAACTTTGTCGAGATGAAAAAGGCCCGACTGGGTAAAGGCTCGAAAGCAGGCCACCTGAGCTATCTCGGTGATGCGGAGATTGGGGCAAACGTCAATATTGGTGCCGGTACCATTACCTGTAATTATGACGGCATCAATAAATCGAAAACGATCATCGGTGATGACGTATTTGTCGGCTCGGATACCCAGCTGATTGCTCCGGTGACCGTGGCGGCGGGAGCCACCATTGCGGCCGGGACGACCATTATGAAAGATGTCCCGTCGGCAGGTCTGGCGTATAACCGTAAAGAGCAGCAACTGAATACCGGCTGGCAGCGCCCGGTTAAGAAAAAGTAAGTTTTCATCAGGTTGAACACGATTTCAGCCGGTAAAAAGGCAGTAAACATAAAAATAATCCCCACTCTACAAGGCTCGGGGAACCGGAATAACGCATTATCTTTCAGGCGGACAGGCGCTGACTGCACCCGTTTACCCAGGCACAGGATTTTCTGTGCTGCAGGGACGTCACGGACGTGCCGCCTGAATGAATGAGCGTATTACCGGAATATTCAGGTCAGAAGACAACGCTGATGCCGCTGAACGGCATCATGTCAGGAAATTAACTATGTGTGGAATTGTTGGTGCTGTAGCGCAGCGTGATATTGCGGAAATCCTGCTTGAAGGGTTGCGTCGTCTGGAGTATCGGGGCTATGACTCTGCGGGGCTTGCCGTGGTTGATCATCAGGGTCATGCCACCCGCCTTCGCCGCCTTGGTAAGGTACAAAACCTTGCTGAAGCAGCAGAGACTACCGCTCTGGTCGGGGGCACGGGTATTGCCCATACCCGCTGGGCTACCCACGGAGAGCCGTCGGAAGCGAATGCGCATCCGCATATCTCTGAGCAGATCATTATCGTGCACAACGGGATTATTGAGAATCACGAACCGCTGCGTGAGCAGCTTGTCAGCCGTGGCTATACCTTTGCCTCTGAAACTGACACCGAAGTGGTGGCGCATCTGGTCCACTGGGAGCAAAAGCAGGGCGGTTCACTGCGTGAGGTTGTGCAGCGCGTGATCCCTGCACTGCGCGGCGCATACGGTATGGTCATTATGGACAGCCGCGATCCGTCGACGGTTGTTGCGGCCCGCTCCGGCAGCCCGCTGGTGATTGGCCGTGGTGTGGGTGAAAACTTTATTGCTTCTGACCAGCTGGCGTTACTGCCGGTTACCCGCCGCTTTGTCTACCTGGAAGAGGGCGACATTGCGGAAATTACCCGCCGTGATGTGAGTATCTTCGACCGCAGCGGTGCGCAGGTGAAGCGGGCAGAGATCGAATCTACTGCTCAGTATGACGCCGGCGATAAAGGCGTTTACCGTCACTACATGCAGAAAGAAATCTACGAGCAGCCGGTCGCCATTAAAAATACCCTGAGCGGTCGCTTCAGCCACGGCGAAGTTGACCTTTCCGAGCTGGGGCCGCAGGCAGATACCCTGCTGGCAAACGTGGAACATATTCAGATCGTTGCCTGTGGCACTTCCTACAATTCCGGTATGGTTTCGCGTTACTGGTTTGAGTCACTGGCCAATGTACCCTGCGATGTCGAGATTGCTTCTGAATTCCGTTATCGCAAATCTGCGGTGCGTAAAAACAGCCTGCTGATCACCCTTTCTCAGTCGGGAGAAACGGCGGACACGCTGGCGGCACTGCGCCTGTCAAAAGAGCTGGGATATCTCGGCTCGCTGGCCATCTGTAACGTCGCTGGTTCCTCACTGGTGCGTGAGTCAGACCTGGCGCTGATGACCAAAGCGGGTACTGAGATTGGCGTCGCCTCCACGAAAGCGTTCACCACCCAGCTGACGGTACTGCTGATGCTGGTGGCCAAAATAGGCCGCCTGAAAGGCGTCGATCCGCAGGTGGAGCATGACATCGTGCACTCCCTGCAGGCGCTGCCAAGCCGCATCGAACAAATGCTGTCGCAGGATGAGCTGATTGCCTCGCTGGCGGAAGATTTCTCTGACAAGCATCATGCGCTGTTCCTGGGCCGTGGCGATCAGTATCCGATCGCGATGGAAGGGGCGCTGAAGCTGAAAGAGATCTCCTACATTCATGCGGAAGCTTACGCAGCCGGTGAACTGAAGCACGGGCCGCTGGCACTGATCGATGCGGATATGCCGGTGATTGTGGTGGCACCGAACAATGAGCTACTGGAAAAACTGAAGTCGAATATTGAAGAAGTGCGTGCCCGTGGCGGCCTGCTGTATGTCTTCGCCGATATTGATGCCGGTTTTACCAACAGCGAAGGCATGCGCATTATCCCTCTGCCGCACGTGGAAGACGTGATAGCACCGATTTTCTACACCGTGCCGTTACAGCTGCTGTCCTATCACGTTGCCCTGATCAAAGGCACCGACGTGGATCAGCCGCGTAACCTGGCGAAATCTGTTACGGTAGAATAATCCGGCATTCCGTACCGCTACCCCGCACAACAGTCCGGCATTACTGTAACAAACAGTATGCCGGACTTTTTTTGTCCAAATATCCCTATTCGCTTTCTTTAAGATGAACACCCACATCTGATTTTAAGGGAAGAGGATGAAAAAGAGTAAAGCCGGAGGGGTTCTGATGGTGCTGTGCGCGGTGACGGCGGGTATCGCTGCTACCGCCAGCGCGGCCTGCCCGGTTCCCCTGACCACCTGCCCGACCCCGCTGGATAAAACCCTGCCCGACGTAAAAAATATGCTCACCTGGACGCCTGACCAGCGTGTTATTGGTTTCCGTAACGACTATCGATCCTATCCGGGGGATATCTTCAGAGCAGGTAAACCCGCACCGTTACCGGTTGCCCGTCAGGATCTCTCCCGCGTCACCTTTACCTTTCGGGGACATCAGTACAGGCTGACGAACTACCTTAAGCGTAACAACGTGACCGGTTTTATGGTGATTAAAAACGGTAACATCGTCTGGGACTATTATGGCAAAGGCAATACAAAAACCACGCTCTGGACGTCACGCTCTGTCGGTAAATCGGTGGTGTCAACGCTGGTGGGGGTAGCCCTGAAGCAGGGTAAAATTGCCTCGCTGGATGATGAAGCCGGTAAATACAATCCTGCCCTGCGCGGTACGGCCTGGGAGCATGTACCGTTGCGCAGCCTGTTACAGCACACATCAGGGGTGACGTGGAATGAGGACTACACAGACCCGAGCTCTGATTTTGCCCGGCTGACGCAGTGTGAAGCGGGCAAGGACACCTATGCGTGCGTCAGCAAGCTGATATTGGATCCTCAGCGCAAAGCCTGTGCCAGACCTGGCCTGATCTGGTCTTACTCGTCTGGCGGAGCCTGGGTATTAGGTGACACGCTGGAAAAAGCCACTGGTGAAACGCTGGCCCGCTATCTGCAGGACACTATCTGGCAGCCTTACGGCATGGTGAATGATGGTGTCTGGCACAGCTACTTGCCCGGCAAACACGACGTCGGTGCTCACGGGTTTAATGCCACCCTTGAAGACTGGGGCAAGTTTGGGCTGTTCGTCATGAACAAGGGTGTTCTGCCTGATGGTACTAAAACCCTGCCCGATGGCTGGATAAAAGAGGCCACACGCTGGACCCGTGCGCAAAACTCAGTGACGGCCGATTATCCTCACGGCCAGTTCGGTTATCAGTGGTGGAACAGCAGCGTACCGCTGAGCACCAAAAAAGCGAGCCCTGTTGACGGGTTAACCCGCGATAAAGCACTGTCGGCTGAGGGTATTTTTGGTCAGATGATCGCCATCGATCAGCAGCAGAAACTGGTGATTGTTCAGTGGTCGACCTGGCCTCAGGCCGAGCCGGCGGCAAATAAGCAGCCGCTTGAAGCCTCCCTGATGTTTAACGCGATTGCGAATGCGCTGGCAGAAAAGAAGGTTAAGTAGCCTGACGGGAAAAAGAGGTCAGGCATCGGTAAGGCGAAGCCCCGGGCGGGGTGGCCCTTGAGTGTGGCGATGGTCAGGCAGACGGAGATGCTGCCTGACCATCGCTACCCTGTTTTTTTACGCGTAGTGACTTCGGATGCGTAAAAGCCTGGTAAGAAAACTCCCCGTGATAACAGCCCATCCCGGAGCCACCCACGCCGCCAAAAGGCAGATAAGGGGAAGCGGCATGAAGCAGCAGCGCGTTGATCCCGGCATCTCCCGATGGAATGGCGTCAATGATGGCGCGTGCGCGGTCAGTGTCGCGCGAAAAAACATACGCCGCCAGTGGCTGCGGATGGTGCGTATTGATATGCGTCGCAATGTCCTGTTCGCTGTCGAACGTCAGCACAGGGAAGATTGGGCCGAATAGCTCATCCTGCATGGTGCTGTCATCAAAGCTGACGTTATCCACGACCGCAGGGCCAAAAAAGCGCTGTGCTTTATCCGACCTTCCGCGCCAGACGATCTCCCCCTCGCTACGGGCGAGGATGTTTTCCAGGCGCGCATATGCTGCATCAGAGACAATCCTGCCGTTACTGCCCGCTATCCCAAACTGGCCGTTCAGCGCCCTGCACAGATGACTGACAATCTGCGGTTTAATCTGCCTGTCGATATACAGATAATCCGGTGCCACACAGGTTTGACCGCTGTTAATCAGCTTGCTGGCGATCAGCTCAGACACCACTAATTCCGGGTTGGCATCTTCCAGCACAATCGCCGGGCATTTACCGCCCAGCTCCAGCAGTACCGGGGTGAGATGCCTGGCGGCGGCGGCCATCACCACTTTCCCCACCGCTGGGCTGCCGGTGAAGAAAATCAGATTAAACGGCAGTGTCAGCAGGAATTCATTTTCCTCTTTTGCCCCCTGGCAGACATGGATGTAGTTCGATGCAAAGGTGCGACTGATGATCTTTTCAATCACGGTGGCGGTGGCCGGTGTGGCTTCAGAGGGCTTAATGATGGCAGTGTTGCCGCCGGCAATGGCACCAATCAGCGGGCAACAGCTGAGCAGTAGCGGGTAGTTAAACGGCCCGATGATATAGTTAACACCATAGCCCTCCCGTGTAATAAAGCTTTCACTGTTGCCCAGAGACGGCGGTGTCGGTACCTTTTTCTCAAGGGCCCATTCATCAAGATGGTCGAGGGCGCAGCTGATTTCATTCATTAGCGGCACGATCTCTGCCTGTTCCACGCCCGTTTCACTGCGGCCGAGATCGGCCCACATCGCCTGGCAGATTGCCTCTTTGTGGGCCAGCAGCGCGCTTTTCAGTTTTCGCAGCTGGTTTTTTTTAAACACATTGTCCCGGGTGATACCGGATAAAAAGAGAGCTTTCTGCTGGTGGAAAATCTCGAGTAATTCCCCTTTTGCTTTCGCATCCATGGCGCCTGCTCCTTTATATCCGGTAGCCTTTATCGACGATCAGCACGGGCTTGATGGTGACGCCGCTGGCGGAGTCCGCTCTTGCCTGATTGATGTCGGCAAAGTCATAGTATTTCACTAACTTCTCAAACGGGAACCACCCACGCTGATGCCACTCAATCAGCTTCGGCACGGAGACCTGAGGAATGGCGTTCCCCATCAGTATCCCGGCCACTCGCCTGCTGGACGCCACCAGGCTGCGCATCGGATTAAAGGTTAGATCGTGACGTGTGACGGCAAGTGGGACCAGCGTGCCGCCCGTCGCCAGCGCATCCAGCGCACTTTTCATCACCGCTGACAGGCCGGTGGTGTCGATGGCGTAATTGACCCCCTTGCCCTGGGTGAGGCTGGCAATAGCGCTGACCACCTCCTCTTTGCTGCTGTTGAGGATATCGGTCGCACCCAGTTCGCGCGCCAGCGACAGGCGGGTATCATGGATATCAATCGCGATGATGTGCCGGCATCCGGCAATTTTCGCCGCCATGATCGCCGCCATGCCAACCGCACCGGTGCCAAAAATCGCAATGTCTGAACCGGGCTGTGGCTTCAGTCCGTTGAATACCGTCGCTGAACCCGTTAACAACCCACAGCCCAGCGGGGCCACCAGACGCAGGTCTGCTGATTTATCCACGACGATCAGGTTATTGAGGCGGGTGTGGGTGTGAGTGGCGAAAGAGGACTGTGAAAACATCGTAGACACCTTGCCGCCGTCGGGCTTCAGCAGCACGGCGCTGCCATCGGTACGGAACCCTCCGGCGTTAAGCATTCCCCAGTGCTGGCAGTGAGAGGGCTGGCCCTGACGGCACCGATCGCAGCAACCGCAGTAAGCGTAAGACATCACAACGTGATCGCCCGTCGTCACCCCTTTCACCGAGCGGCCCACCTCCTCAACGATACCGGATCCTTCGTGGCCCAGTACGCCCGGAAAAAAATGTTCTTCATCACCCACGCGTAGCGCTTCGTCGGAATGACAGATCCCGGAGGCGACGACTTTTACCCGCACCTCATCGTCGCGTAAGGCCGTCAGCTCCAGTGGCTCCAGCTGATAGGGGGCATTGACGTGGTTGATGACCGCAGCCGTTATTTTCATGGTGGTTATCTCCTGTCCTGTGGAAGGGCAAAAGTAGCACCGTGGAAAATCAGCGCAGCGGCAGGAAGTGTGATCGCATTAAAAGCCCGTCGCGGGAGCAGGCAGACAATCTTACGATGATGAATATTTCGCTGGGGTGTGTCACAAAAGTGTCATATTTCGTACATTTTACTGTCACCAAACTGTCCTATTTTGCCTCCAGCAGCAATCATAATTATATCCTTCATACTTCAAGCTGCAGGTGCGTTGGCTACATTCGCTCACCCGAATCACTTACAACGGTAAGCGCATCGGGATTCGATCATTTGCCGCCTTCCTGCAACCCGAATTATTTTGGCTATAGACAAACACGGCAACTGGCCTGACTTTTTAATCCCGTGGAGGGAACATGACACTGATGCACAAAACCCTGGCTCAATTCGTCGCAGTAACCCTGTCTCTCAGCGCCGTTTCTGCCATGGCCGCGACCAACCTGACCGGCGCAGGCGGGACCTTCCCGGCACCGGTATACAACAAGTGGGCTGCAGAGTACAACACCGCAACGGGCAGCCAGGTTAACTATCAGGGTATCGGTTCATCCGGCGGCGTTAAGCAAATTATTGCTAAAACTGTAGACTTCGGTGCTTCAGATGCGCCGATGAAAGACGAAGATTTAGAAAAAAATGGCCTGTTCCAGTTTCCGACAGTTATTGGCGGGGTGGTACTGGCGGTTAATATTCCTGGTATCAAATCTGGACAGCTGACCCTGGACGGCAAGACCGTGGGCGATATCTATCTGGGCACCATCAAAAAGTGGAATGACCCGGCGATCGTCAAGCTGAACCCGGGCGTGAAACTGCCGGATTCCAACATCAACGTGGTGCGCCGCGCTGACGGCTCCGGGACGTCATTCGTGTTTACCAGCTACCTGTCCAAAGTGAACAGCGACTGGAGCAGCAAAGTTGGTAAAGGCAGCACCGTGAACTGGCCAACCGGTCTGGGCGGCAAGGGTAACGACGGCGTGGCCGCTTTCGTTCAGCGTCTGCCGGGTTCCATCGGTTACGTTGAGTATGCTTACGCTAAACAGAACAGCCTGGCGTACACCAAGCTGGTGGATGCGGACGGCAAAGCCATTGAGCCTGGCGAGCAGAGCTTTAGCGATGCGGCGAAAGGGGCTGACTGGAGCAAGTCATTTGCTCAGGACCTGACTTTCCAGAAAGGCGACAACGCGTGGCCAATCACCTCCACCACCTATATCCTAGTACACAAAGAGCAGGCTAACGCTGAGAAAGGTGCAGCTGTCCTGAAGTTCTTTGACTGGGCTTACAAAAACGGCGGCAAAACCACCGCGAGCCTGGATTATGCTTCTCTGCCCGATTCAGTGGTCGAGCAGATCCGTAGCGCCTGGAAAAAAGACGTAAAAGACAGCTCTGGCAAAGCCCTGTACTAAGCGATGGCAGTAACGCACCACCGCAGGTGGTGCGTATGACCCCCATGGGCAGGCAAGCCTTGCCCGATACGTATCTGCAGTAACAGACTCGAGAATTCTATGGCTGAAACCAAGCCGGCATTCAAGGCCCCCGGAAAACAGGGTGACATCATCTTCGGCGCACTGGTCAAACTGGCTGCGCTGATTGTGCTGTTGCTGCTCGGCGGCATCATTGTCTCCCTGATCATCTCCTCATGGCCGAGTATCCAGAAATTTGGCTTCTCGTTCCTGTGGAACAAAGAGTGGGATGCCCCTAACGAACAGTTTGGTGCGCTGGTGCCGATTTACGGTACCGTCGTGACCTCCATTATTGCCCTGCTTATCGCAGTCCCGGTGAGCTTCGGTATCGCCCTGTTCCTGACGGAACTGGCCCCGAACTGGCTGCGTCGTCCGCTGGGCGTGGCGATTGAACTGCTGGCTGCGATCCCCAGCATCGTTTACGGCATGTGGGGCCTGTTTATCTTTGCCCCGCTGTTCGCTACCTACTTCCAGCAGCCGGTCGGTGACGTACTGGCTAACGTACCGATTGTCGGCACGCTGTTCTCCGGCCCGGCCTTTGGTATCGGGATTCTGGCCGCCGGGATTATCCTCGCGATCATGATTATCCCTTACATCGCCTCGGTGATGCGCGACGTGTTTGAGCAGACACCGGTCATGATGAAAGAGTCCGCTTACGGCATCGGCTGCACCACCTGGGAAGTGATGTGGCGCGTGGTACTGCCTTTCACCAAGAATGGGGTGATTGGCGGCGTGATGCTGGGCCTGGGCCGTGCGCTGGGTGAAACCATGGCGGTGACCTTTATTATCGGTAACACCTACCAGCTCGACAGCGCATCGCTGTTTATGCCGGGCAACAGTATTACCTCTGCACTGGCCAACGAATTTGCTGAAGCTGAGTCTGGGGTGCATACCGCTGCGCTGATGGAGCTGGGGCTGATCCTGTTTGTGATCACCTTTATTGTGCTGGCCTGTTCGAAACTGATGATCCTGCGCCTGGCGAAAAGTGAAGGAGCACGTTCATGACCACGATGGAATTACAGTCGCGTGATGCGCTGTTAGCCTCACGCCGCAAAATGCAGGCGTGGCGCCGGATGAAAAACCGCATTGCGCTCACCCTGTCATTACTGACAATGGCATTTGGCCTGTTCTGGCTGGTGTGGATCCTGTTTTCAACCGTCACGCGCGGTATTGATGGCATGACGATGTCGCTGTTTACCGAAAATACCCCGCCACCGAATACGGCAGGCGGTGGGCTGGCGAATGCTCTGGCGGGCAGCGGGCTGTTGATCTTCTGGTCAACGGCCGTTGGTACGCCGCTGGGTATTATGGCGGGCATCTATCTGGCCGAATACGGCCGTAAATCCTGGCTGGCTGAAGTCACCCGCTTTATTAACGATATCCTGCTGTCTGCGCCGTCGATTGTGGTGGGGCTGTTTGTTTACACCATCGTGGTGGCACAGATGAAGCACTTCTCCGGCTGGGCCGGGGTGGTTGCTCTTGCACTGTTGCAGATCCCGATAGTCATCCGTACTACAGAAAACATGCTGAGACTGGTTCCGGACAGCCTGCGTGAAGCGGCCTATGCGCTGGGAACGCCGAAGTGGAAGATGATTTCAGCGATCACCCTGAAAGCATCCGTATCGGGCATCCTGACCGGGGTACTGCTGGCGATTGCCCGCATTGCCGGAGAGACCGCTCCCCTGCTGTTTACCTCGCTGTCGAACCAGTTCTGGAGCACCGATATGATGCAGCCGCTGGCGAACCTGCCGGTGACCATCTTTAAATTCGCCATGAGTCCGTTTGCCGAATGGCAGAGTCTGGCCTGGGCGGGCGTGCTGATTATTACGCTGTGCGTACTGTTACTGAACATCCTGGCACGCGTGATCTTCGCCAAGAGCAAACATTAATTGAGCAGCGCGGCGGTAGCGGCGCGGACTGAGTGAGAGAAAAATGATTAATACTTCCGCTAAGATGATTCAGGTTCGTGATTTGAACTTCTATTACGGAAAATTCCATGCGCTGAAAAACATCAATCTGGATATTGCGAAAAACCAGGTGACGGCGTTTATCGGCCCATCAGGCTGCGGTAAATCCACCCTGCTGCGCACCTTTAACAAGATGTTTTCACTTTATCCTGAGCAGCGTGCTGAAGGTGAGATCCTGCTGGATGGTGAAAATATTCTGACCGCCAGCCAGGACATTGCCCTGCTGCGTGCCCGCGTCGGGATGGTTTTCCAGAAGCCGACGCCGTTCCCGATGTCGATTTATGACAATATCGCCTTCGGCGTACGTCTGTTTGAAAAGCTGTCCCGTGCCGATATGGACGAACGCGTCCAGTGGGCGCTGACCAAAGCGGCGCTGTGGACCGAAACCAAAGACAAGCTGCACCAGAGTGGCTACAGTCTTTCCGGTGGTCAGCAGCAGCGTTTGTGCATTGCCCGTGGTATTGCCATTCGCCCTGAGGTGTTGCTGCTGGACGAGCCCTGCTCTGCGCTGGATCCGATTTCAACCGGGCGTATTGAAGAGCTGATTACGGAGCTGAAACAGGATTACACCGTGGTGATCGTGACGCACAATATGCAGCAGGCCGCACGCTGTTCCGATCACACCGCGTTTATGTACCTTGGCGAACTGATAGAATTTAGTGATACCGACACGCTGTTCACCAAGCCGCATCAGAAGCAAACTGAAGATTACATCACCGGCCGCTACGGTTGAGTTGACTGGAGAATACAATGGATAGCTTAAACCTGAATAAACATATCTCCGGCCAGTTTAACGCCGAGCTGGAGCACATCCGCACCCAGGTGATGACCATGGGCGGCATGGTTGAGCAGCAGCTGACGGATGCTATCACTGCGATGCACAACCAGGATGGCGAGCTGGCGAACAAGGTGATCGAAGGTGACCACAAGGTCAATATGATGGAAGTGGAGATTGATGAAGCCTGCGTGCGCATCATCGCCAAGCGTCAGCCGACCGCCAGCGACCTGCGTCTGGTGATGGCGATCATCAAAACCATTTCCGAGCTGGAACGCATTGGCGATGTGGCCGAGAAAATCTGTCGTACCGCGCTGGAAAAATTTACCCAGCAGCACCAGCCGCTGCTGGTGAGCCTGGAGTCTATGGGCCATCACACGATCCAGATGCTGCACGACGTGCTGGACGCGTTCGCCCGTATGGATCTCAATGCAGCAGTGGAAATCTATCGTGAAGATAAGAAGGTTGACCAGGAATATGAGGGCATCGTCCGCCAGCTGATGACCTATATGATGGAAGATCCGCGCACCATCCCCAGCGTGCTGACGGCGCTGTTCTGTGCCCGAGCTATCGAGCGCATCGGCGACCGCTGCCAGAACATCTGCGAGATTATCTTCTACTTCGTCAAAGGCCAGGATTTCCGTCATGTGGGCGGCGACCAGCTGGATAAACTGCTGACCGGGGACGACAGCGGCGAAAATAATCCGGGTTAAGCTCTGCCGAGGCGTGCCGGCTTGCGGCATGCCTTTCCTTCCCTCCTGCCCTGACCCATGAGTTTTTCGTCTGGATACCACGCGCCGTCATACTTATACTTGCGGCCAAATTCTTATGAAAAGGTCAGAAAACCATGTCAGTTTCCCCCCCGGATAAGCGCAGCGTCACGCCAGGAAAGGCGATGGTTGCGGCGGTCAGTGGCTATGCAATGGACGGCTTTGATCTGCTGATACTCGGCTTTATGCTGCCGGCGATCAGCCTGTCTCTGGCGTTAAACCCTTCACAGGCCGGTTCTCTGGTGACCTGGACCTTAATAGGGGCCGTGCTGGGCGGCATAATTTTTGGCCATATCAGCGACCGTTTTGGCCGTATCCGCGTCCTGACCTTCACTATTTTGATGTTTTCCGTCTTTACCGGGCTGTGCGCGGTGGCGCAGGGATACTGGGATCTGCTGGCATACCGTACTCTGGCCGGAATGGGGCTGGGCGGTGAATTCGGTATTGGTATGGCGCTGATTGCCGAGGTCTGGCCTGCTAACAAGCGCAACCGTGCTTCAGCGTGGGTCGGTATGGGCTGGCAGCTGGGCGTGCTGATGGCGGCGTTTATCACCCCACTCCTGCTGGATATTATCGGCTGGCGCGGTATGTTTCTGGTCGGACTGCTGCCTGCGCTGGCATCGTTTGCTATCCGGCGGGGTATGGGGGAGCCGGATGCCTTCACCGAACACGTGGACGTCAATCAGGGGCTGTCATTCTCCGCCCGTATTAAGCTGCTGTTTGCGGATGCTGCCACCACAAAAGCCAGCATCGGTATCTTTATCCTCTGTTCCGTGCAGAATTTTGGTTACTACGGCCTGATGATCTGGATGCCCAGTTACCTCTCAACCACGTTTGGCTTCTCCCTGACAAAGTCAGGATTGTGGACGGCGGTGACGGTGGTGGGTATGACCTTCGGTATCTGGCTGTTTGGTCTGCTGGCAGATCGCTTTGCGCGCTGGAAAATCTTCCTGATCTATCAGATGGGGGCGGTCGTCATGGTGGTGGTGTACGCACAGCTGCGTGACCCGACCATCATGCTGTTTACCGGTGCGCTGATGGGGATGTTTGTTAACGGAATGATTGGCGGCTATGGCGCGCTAATCTCTGACACTTATCCGGTGAAAGTCCGCGCTACGGCGCAGAACGTCCTGTTTAACCTGGGGCGTGGCGTGGGTGGCTTTGGTCCGCTGGTGATTGGCCTGCTGGTGAGCCAGTGGTCGTTTGCTGCGGCGATCACCCTGCTGGCGCTGATCTATCTGCTGGATATCGTTGCCACGCTGTTTCTGCTGCCGAAAAAGCAGGGTAACGAAGACGCTCTGGGTGCGATAGGCTGACTGACCGTCGTCCTGTGTGGGAGGACACCGCGCAGGACGACACGGGCAGTATTCACACTTTCCTCCCTTTCTCTGCGAACGCGTTATTTAATGCACCCACCTGTCCTGATGGGGGGGTCTTCCTCCTGCCTGTTTATTTTTTACAAAAAAAAACATGGCAACAAATATGGCGCGTAATTAATTTTTGCGACTCATTATTTTACTTATTACTATTCGTGTGGGTGATCAGGTCGCTTTTATTGATGCTATATCGATAAAATATCGAAAAGTTGTTACCATTTACGCTTTTTAGCCATTTATTGTTGTTTACAGCTTAAAAAAAACTGGTTAACTTTACCCCGCAAGGTGGCGAACTGTTTTTAGCGGAGGCGGATCTGTGCCCGCATCCATACTCAAGTATCGCCATTATTCACCATCACTATTTAAAATATTTTTGTACTCTGTCTTGCCATGATAATGGTCAGGTTGTGGCGGAGCCTGCCTGCTGATATTGATGGGGCAGGATAATGAAGGAACAGGCTGCATGACAGTAAGTGGTTGGTATTTAATTTTTTGTAAGTATGGGCGTATGGAGCAGGCAGAGGATTCGCTGGAAAAAATCGGGATAACCACCTTTTGTCCGATGATGACGCGCGAAAAAAAACGCGCCGGTTCGCAGCGAATCAAAGTCAGTGTTGAGCCGATGTTTCCTCCTTATCTGTTCGTTAAAATTGATGCTGACCTCATCAATACTGCCAGGATAAATGCCTTACCCGGGGTCAGTTATATTGTTAAGTTTGGCCGTGAACCCCGGCCCTTACCGCAAAGCCTGATTGAAGCATTGATGAGAAGAGCCTGTAACCACTCCTTGACTGACGATCAGGTCAACAATGACCATAATCTGATGAAAATGGAAGAAAGGCTGGAAAAAATAAAGGACGGCAACAGCTATGGTTTACTGTCTTTTCTGCATGAAATGATCATGTCAGAAATAAGGCTAAACCGTGTCGAATAATTAAATTTAGCTTTATATTATATCGGTTTGTTAACGCTGCTGATTACTTGTTTTTTTATTCATCTCTTGATGCTTTTATGACGCCGGGTAATAGGGGGTTGATTGATATGAAAATAAAGAAAACACCTGTAGAGCAAAAAAAATTCGAAATGCTACATCAGTTAGCGTTAATTTGTGGCGAGATTGAATCCAGTCGGGGAGAGGGGGGCGGCTTACAGCAGCCTGAGGTCTGGCCTAAAACCCGGGATTTAGCGGACAGCTGCGGAGAGAGTATTTATATTACACGCACCCTGCTTCTCCAGTTGGTTGCCGAGGGGAAAGTGATCAAACACTCTTCCCTGTTGTTGAAGTCACTGCGCTGGTATATCAATAAAAATGACGGGATTGAGCCTTAATCCCGTCCGTGTGCCCTGAAAATACAGGTAAAGGCGTTACGGCCTATCCTATTGCCGTCAGCGGGTCAGCTGCCAGCCGCGTGCCTGCCAGAGCCCGGGTAGATCGGCCATATCCTTAAATACCGTTACCAGCGGGTGATCGATATGGGGGTTATGGGCATCCACGCAATAATAGAATACCGGGATCCCGGCCGCGATGCCGGCCTTCGCCCCGGCTTCCGAGTCATCCACCAGTATGCAGTGCTCAATTGCAACGCCCATCTGCCGGGCAGCGTGGTACATCAGCTCCGGCTCCGGCTTCCAGTGTCCGATGTCGTAACCGCTGTAGAGACGATCGCCAAAGTACGCACGCATTCCGGTCAGGCCAAGCGAATGCTCCATTTTGGGGACCGTGCCGTTGGAGACAACACACATCGCTACACCGATCTTGTCCAGTAGCGCTTTAGCTCCGGTGATCGGTTTAAGCTCTAACTCGAACAACCGGGCCACTTCCCGGCGATAGGCTGGCTCAAGGACCTCCACGGGCGTTGTGAGCTGATGCTGCCGGCAGACGTCGGCGATGATGTCATACAGCTTCACGCCTTTATATTTCTCGAACATCTCCTGCAACGACAGCGAAGCGCCAAACTCTGCGAAGGTGTTAACGTACGCCTGCGTACAGAGCATTTCGCTGTCGACCAGTGTGCCGTCACAATCGAAAAAAATACATTCCACTGACATCCTGCTTCCTTATGCGTCCTGATGGGCTGATACCGAATAGTAGCGTGAAGCAGGGGGACATTTCGATTATTGATCGTACAAACCCTGTTTTTTGCCGTGTGCAGTGTCTTTTCCAGTTAACGGCAGAGATAAGACGGTAAAAACAGCGCAATCGGTTGCGAAAAAACCGGGTGATCAATATCCCAAAATCTGAATTTTGGGGTAGGATAACGGCCGACAACTTTTCTCCGTTCTGGAAACACATAATGACGAATCCCGGTCTGTTACAACGGATTTTTAAATTGCAGGAGCATGGCACCACCGTACGTACTGAGGTGATTGCTGGTTTCACCACTTTCCTGACGATGGTCTATATCGTTTTTGTTAACCCGCAGATCCTGGGCGTGGCTGGCATGGATACCCAGGCTGTCTTTGTGACGACCTGCCTGATTGCCGCCTTTGGCAGTATTTTGATGGGGCTGGTAGCCAATCTGCCGGTTGCCCTGGCTCCGGCGATGGGCCTGAACGCTTTCTTTGCCTTTGTGGTAGTTGGCGCGATGGGCATTTCCTGGCAGATCGGTATGGGTGCTATCTTCTGGGGAGCGGTAGGGCTGCTGCTGCTGACAATTTTCCGCGTGCGCTACTGGATGATCGCCAATATCCCGCTGAGCCTGCGGGTGGGGATCACCGCCGGTATTGGCTTGTTTATCGCCATGATGGGGCTGAAAAATGCAGGCATCATTGTCGCCAATGAAGCGACGCTGGTGTCGGTGGGCAACCTCACCTCTCACAGCGTGCTGCTGGGCGCACTGGGCTTCTTTATTATCGCGATTCTCGCCTCACGCAATATCCATGCTGCGGTGCTGGTGTCGATCGTGGTGACCACCGGTATTGGCCTGGCCATCGGTGACGTGAAGTACACGGGGATCTTTTCTGCGCCACCGGCGGTGACCTCGGTGCTGGGGCAGGTTAATCTCAAGGATTCACTGAATATTGGCATGGCGGGGATTATCTTCTCCTTTATGCTGGTGAACCTGTTTGACTCCTCCGGGACGCTGATTGGCGTAACGGATAAAGCAGGCCTGACCGATGAGAACGGCAAGTTCCCCCGCATGAAGCAGGCGCTGTACGTCGACAGCATCAGCTCTGTCGCCGGTTCCTTTATCGGCACCTCTTCCGTCACCGCCTATATCGAAAGCTCATCCGGTGTGTCTGTCGGTGGCCGTACGGGATTAATGGCGGTCGTGACGGGCGTACTGTTCCTGCTGGTGATGTTCCTGTCACCGCTGGCAGGCATGGTGCCAGCCTACGCGGCAGCGGGTGCGCTGATTTATGTGGGCGTGCTGATGACCTCCAGCCTGTCGCGCGTGAAATGGGACGACCTGACCGAAGCCGTTCCGGCGTTTGTTACTGCGGCAATGATGCCGTTTAGTTTCTCGATTACGGAAGGGATTGCGCTGGGCTTTATCTCTTACTGTGTGATGAAACTGGGAACCGGCCGCTGGCGTGAAATCAGCCCGTGCGTGGTGGTGGTGGCGCTGCTGTTCGTGCTGAAAATCGCTTTCGTCGACGCGCACTGATGTAACAGGCGGGTGGCAGAAAGGCCACCCGCATCCTCTTCAGGAATAGTTAAGCTGTTTTTCGGTTGGAAGGCTGGTCAGTCGCAGCGTGCGCGGCCCCAGATTTTGGGCGCAGACATTAAAATCGCGCAGCGATTCCCATCCATTATCATGATTATATTCCCACAGCCGCAGCCGGTCGGTGCCTGGCGACAGTGCGCAGGACCAGACCAGTAACGGCTCAACGTCACACAGCGCCTGTATGTCAGGCCAGGTAACCGAACGCAGGCGTCCCGATGCGGGATGTAATCGCAGCGAGTTGATCCCGTCTTCGCCTTCCCCGGTCAGCTTGAGAATGCTCTGGCGCAGCGTCCAGAGTTGAGTGGAGGCTTCAATGGCGTCGTTCTGCGCATTGATCCAGGCCTTTTCCCCTGACGACAGGCATTCAAAATGATGCTCCATCGTCTGGCGACTGTGCGCGCGAATAATTTCCATGTCCAGCCCGGCACGCCCTCCTTCCTCTGCTAACGCTACGCCGACCATATTTCCGGCGTAGGCAAAACTGAAGTCCGGAAGATCCTGATCGGCAAAGCAGGGGCGTCCGCTGGCGCTGGTGATCAGCTCTGGCAGAACAGGCATCCCGTATACACGCTGCATCAGCTCGGCCAGCAGGATACGGGCGGCCAGATAGCGGGCACGACGCTTCTCTGTGAATCTGCTGGCGTACTCTACAATCGGATGTGGAAGTCGGTGTACCCGGGGTCTGGTCTGGGCGAGAGCCCAACGTGCAAAATGACTTGCCATCTGTCGCTCCGTGAAAATGGTCGGATAATCATCACTGCTATTGTAAGAATATTCTTACCTGATTTCACCTGAGATTCCATTCTCAGGGTCATTTTCGGACTATTGTCACTGTTTATGGACAGATTGCTGGTGGATAAGAGCGATCCTGCCGGCGGATTACTTCCCTATACAGAAACTGGAGAAGATACGGCCTAACAGGTCATCGGAACTGAACTCACCGGTGATCTCACTCAGCGACTGCTGTGCCAGACGCAGTTCTTCAGCCAGTAATTCCCCCGCCCACGCACCCAGCAACTGGTCTTTCCCCTGTTGTAAGTGAGTGGCTGCTAACTCCAGCGCCTGCAGATGACGACGACGTGCCAGGAAGCCCCCCTCCATATTACCGGAGAAGCCCATGCTCTGCTTCAGGTGGTCCCGCAGCACATCAATACCGTCACCGGTCCGGGCTGACAGACGAATAAGTGAGTGACCATTCACTTCCTCAAGACCCAGCACTTCGCCGGTCATATCCGCCTTGTTGCGTACGACGGTAACCGGTAACGCCGCCGGTAAACGGGCCATAAAGTCCGGCCAGATTGCCGCAGGCGCTGTTTCACCGGTGGTGGTACCGTCTACCATAAACAGTACGCGGTCGGCCTGTTCGATCTCATTCCATGCCCGTTCGATGCCGATGCGTTCAACTTCGTCACCGGCTTCCCGTAGCCCTGCGGTATCAATTATATGCAGCGGCATGCCGTCTATATGAATATGCTCACGCAGCACGTCGCGGGTGGTCCCGGCAATATCGGTGACAATCGCTGCTTCACGTCCGGCCAGCGCGTTCAGCAGGCTGGATTTGCCGGCATTAGGGCGTCCGGCAATGACCACTTTCATCCCTTCGCGCAGCAGGCTACCCTGGCGTGCTTCAGCGCGTACGCTATCCAGGTCGGCTATCACCTGATGCAGCAGTGCTTCGATTTTGCCGTCAGAAAGGAAGTCAATCTCCTCGTCCGGGAAGTCGATGGCAGCCTCAACGAAGATCCGCAGGTGAGTAAGTGCTTCCACCAGATGATTAACGCGAGCGGAGAAAACGCCCTGCAGCGAATTGACCGCCGAGCGTGCCGCCTGCTCTGAACTGGCATCGATCAGATCGGCAATGGCCTCTGCCTGGGCCAGGTCCAGCTTGTCATTGAGGAAGGCGCGTTCGGAGAACTCGCCCGGGTTAGCGATACGCAGGCCAGGCAGCGCGACAATACGCTTCAGCAGCAGATCGAGGATCACCGGGCCGCCGTGACCCTGCAGTTCCAGCACGTCTTCACCGGTGAATGAGTTCGGGCCAGGGAACCACAGCGCGATACCCTGGTCGAGCGTGCTGCCGTCAGCGTCGCGGAAAGGCAGGTAGTCGGCGTAGCGTGGCTTTGGCAGTTTGCCCAGTAGCAGCTGTGCGACGTCGGCAGCTTTACTGCCGGAAACACGCAGAATGCCAACGCCGCCGCGGCCCGGAGGCGTCGCCTGTGCGACGATAGTATCGCTATGGCTCATATTGAATTCTCTTTTTGGAATAAAAAAGGCGGTCATGATGACCGCCTTAGTGTAAGCATTGTTCGTTCCGTTAGCACGGGGCGACCCCGACATTGTAGGGGCTGACCTTCTGTTTCGGTCAGCCCGCAACATCAAACGCGTTACGCTTTTTTCTTGTCGCGGCTGTGCAGGCCACGCTTTTCCAGGCCGCGATAAATCAGCTGCTGCTGGAGAATGGTCACCAGGTTACTGACGATGTAGTACAGCACCAGACCTGAAGGGAACCACAGGAAGAACACGGTGAAGATGACCGGCATGAAGGTCATGATCTTCTGCTGCATCGGGTCGGTCACTGTGGTCGGCGACATCTTCTGAATGAAGAACATCGTGATACCCATCAGGATCGGCAGGATGTAATACGGGTCCTGTGCGGCCAGGTCATGGATCCACAGTGCGAACGGCGCATGACGCAGTTCAACGGAGCCCATCAGCATGTAGTACAGGGCCAGGAAGATTGGCATCTGGATAACCAGCGGCAGACAGCCACCCAGCGGATTCACTTTCTCCGCCTTATACAGCGCCATCATCTCCTGACTCATCTTCTGCTTATCGTCGCCTAAACGCTCACGCATCGCCTGGATCTTCGGCTGCAGCATGCGCATTTTCGCCATGGAGGTGTACTGCGCCTTGGTCAGCGGGTACATGATGCCACGAACGATGAAGGTGATAACGATAATCGAGAAGCCCCAGTTACCGATAAAGGTATGCAGGAATTTCAGCAGTTTGAACAGCGGCTGAGAAATAAACCACAGCCAGCCGTAATCCACGGTCAGATCCAGGTGTGGGGCCACGGCCGCCATCTTGTCCTGAATTTCCGGGCCAACCCACAGGGTGGCAGCCAGCTGCTGCTGGGAACCCGGCGCGATGGTCACTGGCGCAGACTTGTAGCCAATGGCGGCAATACCGTTACCCAGATTGCTGGTGTACAGCGTGTTGATGCCTGCTGTCTGTGGTACCCATGCGGTCGCGAAATACTGCTGCAGCATCGCCACCCAACCGTTGTTGGTGGTGGTGCTCAGGTTTTCGTTGTCGCTGATTTTGTCGAATTTGTACTTCTCGTAGTTGGTCTCACTGCTGGAGTAAGCCGCACCACGGAAAGTGTGCAGGGCAAAGTTGCTGCTGCCGGTATCGCGATGCTTCGGCAGGTCAATGGACTGCTTCAGCTGACCGAACATCGACACTTCCAGCGGCTGCTGAGAGGCGTTGTTGATCTGATAATCGACATTAATGGCGTATTCACCGCGCTTCAGCACGAAGGTCTTGGTGTAGGTCGCGCCATTCTCAGCGGTAAAGGTCAGCGGGATACGCAGTTCGCTCTGGCCTTCAGCCAGTTCGAAGTGATCCTGAGCTGCGGTATACAGCGGACGTGCGCCGTTCGCCGGGTTATCCGGGCCATTACGACCGGTCAGGCCGCTCTGCGCCTGATACAGGAAGCCTGGCGTGGTTTCCAACAGCTGGAAAGGCTTGTCAGAACCCAGTGAGTCCGGGTAAGTCAGCAATAACGCCTGGTCAATATCGCCACCGCGAGTATTGATGTTCAAAGACAGGACATCAGTCTTAACGGTGATCGTTTTGCCCTGTCCGCTGGCAGGGACACCCTGATTGGCGGCATCACCGACTGCGCTGTTGGTGTTCTGTGTGGTCTGGGTCTGCAATGGCTGCGGAGCGTGGTCCGTCTGCCAGGCTTGCCAGATCATAAAGGACACGAACAGAAAAGCGATGAGGAAAAGATTGCGTTGCGAATCCATCGTTAATGTTCTCTGGGATCAATGGTTATGTGGCGGCACCGGATCGTCGCCACCCGGGTTTAAGGGGTGGCATTTTAATATGCGTTTCATCGTCAACCAACTCCCTTTTACCACCCCAAACCTGCGCAATGCCTCAATACCGTATTGCGAGCAGGTGGGGTGAAAACGGCAGTGGGGCCCTAACAGCGGACTGATTACGCGTTGATAGACGCGAATCAGCGCGATCAGGACCCGCGAGCCAGGCGACAATGGCGACGCCATAATTTCTCCAACGCTTCCGTCAGTGCCTTATTATCCAGATCGGCAACACCCTTTTTCGCTACGATCACAAAATCCATCGCGGGCAATTCATGCTGACGCAGACGAAAGCTTTCGCGGGTCAATCGCTTGATCCGGTTACGTTCGTGAGCACGTTTAACATGTTTTTTGGCGACGGTAAGACCGATGCGGGGATGCCCCAGCGCGTTCAGGCGGCCGAGAATAGTAATTTGCGGCGTGCCAGCCCGTTGTGGCTGCTGGAAGACGAAAGTGAAATGAGTGGGAGTTAACAAACGTAACTCCCTGGGAAATGCGAGCTTAACCACTCAGCGGTTAGCTTTTATTACTTAGAAACGGTCAGACGAGAACGGCCTTTAGCACGACGACGTGCCAGAACCTGACGACCATTTTTATTTGCCATACGAGCACGGAAACCATGTGAACGGTTGCGCTTCAGTACGGACGGTTGAAAAGTGCGTTTCATGGCGATTTCTACCTAAACTTGGAAAATTTCACTTGGTGACGCGTTATCTGGCCCGAAAAAACGACCGACGCCTCAGTGTGTCTTTAATAAAGAGGCGGGATTGTAATAATTGTACAGTCCAGAGTCAATTTACTTCGCGTGAAAAGCGCGCCTTGATTGCCCGTAGTGACTCACTGTTTCAGCCAAAAGGGCTATGGCGCCACACGCCGGGGCAAGAATTATACGGTGTCCATTAAAAATCGCAAGGATCGCGCAGGATCTTCTTGCGATCCCGTTACATTGAGTTTGCGGCAATAACGTGACGCCGCCATTAAATTTCAACGAATGCAGACGATCCTGAATGCCTTTTGCTCAGGGTGGCGTAAACTTATCCCCGCTGTGGATGCCTGTGGATAAATTGGATCAAAACTGTGTAGAAAGTGAAGATCTCTGCTGCGCTTTACGCTATGATCCGCCCTTCCGCTGACGATCCTCCGGGTCGGATCCTACCCCGCAAGCATGAAAAATGTCGGGGACGGGCGGAGTAACCGCGGATAGCGGTTCGCATGTGTCTCATCGGCATGCGTCAACAATGATGAAATTATCGCTTCAGCGCCTTTTATATCTTATCGAATTTTTTCGAGTGGAGTCCGCCGTGTCACTTACGCTTTGGCAACAGTGTCTTGCCCGCCTGCAGGATGAGCTACCTGCCACAGAATTTAGCATGTGGATACGTCCCTTACAGGCCGAACTGAATGACAATACGCTGGCCTTGTATGCACCAAACCGTTTTGTACTCGATTGGGTTCGGGATAAATACCTGAATAATATCAATGCCCTGCTAAATGATTTTTGCGGGGCAAATGTGCCATTGCTGCGTTTTGAGGTTGGCAGTAAGCCGGTCGCGCAGACCATCAGCCAGCCGGTAATGGCCAGTGCTCATGCCAGCGCACCGGGTATCATCAGCCGTCCTGCCCCGATGCGGCCAAGCTGGGACAACATGCCGGCACCGGCAGAGCTGTCTTATCGCTCGAATGTGAATACCAAGCACAATTTTGACAACTTTGTTGAGGGTAAATCGAACCAGCTGGCGCGTGCGGCGGCACGTCAGGTTGCAGATAACCCCGGCGGCGCTTATAACCCCTTGTTCCTGTATGGCGGTACAGGCCTGGGTAAAACGCACCTGCTGCATGCGGTGGGTAACGGCATTATGGCGCGCAAGCCAAACGCGAAAGTGGTTTATATGCACTCAGAGCGTTTTGTGCAGGACATGGTCAAAGCACTGCAGAATAACGCCATTGAAGAGTTCAAGCGTTACTACCGCTCGGTCGATGCGCTGCTGATCGATGATATTCAGTTCTTTGCCAATAAAGAGCGTTCACAGGAAGAGTTTTTCCACACCTTTAATGCGCTGCTGGAAGGCAATCAGCAGATCATTTTGACCTCGGATCGTTATCCGAAAGAGATCAACGGGGTGGAGGATCGTCTGAAATCACGCTTTGGCTGGGGCCTGACGGTGGCGATCGAGCCGCCGGAGCTGGAAACCCGCGTAGCGATCCTGATGAAGAAAGCCGACGAAAATGACATTCGCCTGCCCGGTGAGGTCGCGTTCTTTATTGCCAAACGACTGCGTTCAAACGTTCGTGAGCTGGAAGGTGCGCTGAATCGCGTGATCGCCAACGCCAACTTTACCGGTCGTGCCATCACCATCGATTTTGTGCGCGAAGCGCTGCGCGATCTGCTGGCATTGCAGGAGAAGCTGGTCACCATTGATAATATCCAGAAGACAGTCGCTGAATATTATAAAATCAAAGTGGCCGATCTGCTGTCGAAGCGACGTTCCCGTTCGGTTGCCCGTCCACGCCAGATGGCGATGGCGATGGCCAAAGAACTGACCAACCACAGTCTGCCGGAAATCGGTGATGCTTTCGGGGGTCGTGACCACACCACGGTGTTACATGCCTGCCGTAAAATCGAGCAGTTGCGTGAAGAGAGTCACGACATTAAAGAAGATTTCTCAAATCTAATCAGAACATTATCTTCCTGACTATGAAATTTATTGTAGAACGTGAGCATTTACTCAAACCCTTACAGCAAGTTAGCAGCCCGTTAGGCGGGCGTCCGACGCTGCCCATTCTTGGTAATCTGCTGCTGCAGGTCACTGAGGGTACGCTGCTGCTGACCGGTACCGATTTAGAAATGGAAATGGTCGCCCGCGTAGCGCTGACCCAGGACCATGAGCCGGGGGCCACCACCGTACCGGCGCGAAAATTCTTTGATATCTGTCGTGGTCTGCCGGAAGGCGCAGAGATCACGGTGATCCTGGACGGTGAGAGGATGCTGGTGCGCTCCGGCCGCAGCCGTTTCTCACTTTCCACGCTGCCCGCCAGCGACTTCCCGAACCTGGACGACTGGCAGAGCGAGGTGGAGTTTACGCTGCCGCAGGCCACGATGAAGCGCCTGATCGAAGCCACGCAGTTCTCGATGGCTCATCAGGACGTGCGCTACTACCTGAACGGTATGCTATTTGAAACCGAAGGCGAAGAGCTGCGTACGGTGGCCACCGACGGCCACCGTCTGGCGGTGTGTTCCATGCCGGTCGGGCAGTCGCTGCCAAGCCATTCGGTGATCGTGCCGCGTAAAGGGGTGATTGAACTGGTACGTCTGCTGGACGGCGGCGATACGCCACTGCAGGTGCAGATTGGCAGCAACAATATCCGTGCCCACGTGGGAGATTTTATCTTCACCTCCAAGCTGGTGGATGGTCGCTTCCCTGATTATCGCCGCGTGTTGCCGAAAAACCCCGACAAAACTCTTGATGCGGGCTGCGACCTGCTGAAGCAGGCCTTTGCCCGTGCAGCGATCCTCTCTAACGAGAAATTCCGTGGTGTTCGCCTTTATATCAGCGAAAATCAGCTGAAGATTACGGCGAATAACCCGGAGCAGGAAGAGGCCGAAGAGATTCTGGATGTCACTTACGGCGGCACCGACCTCGAAATCGGCTTTAACGTCAGCTACGTGCTGGATGTGCTGAACGCGCTGAAGTGCGAGAATGTGCGCCTGCTGCTGACGGACTCGGTATCCAGTGTGCAGATCGAAGATGCGGCCAGTCAAAGCGCAGCCTATGTCGTCATGCCGATGAGATTGTAATTTATCGGGCTAACTTGCTTGCCCTTTTGCGCCCGGGCAGTGCTTGTCATCCTCACGTACTTCGGTACGCTGCGGCGACTGCGCACTGGCCGTATGCAAACTGGCGGCGACGCCGACGGCCTGGATCGGTGTTACAGAGATAACGAGCCGGGCAATTCAACTTCTTTACTCTCTGTGGAACCACTGCATTTATGGCTTTAACCCGCCTGCTTATCAAAGACTTCCGTAATATTGAAAACGCGGACCTTGCGCTGGCCCCCGGATTTAACTTCCTCGTGGGGCCCAACGGCAGCGGTAAAACCAGCGTGCTGGAAGCCATTTATACCCTTGGGCACGGTCGGGCCTTCCGCAGCTTACAGGCGGGCAGGGTGATCCGTCATGAGCAGGACGCTTTTGTGCTTCACGGGCGCATCGCCGGGAGTGAGCGCGAAGTGTCAGTCGGCCTGACTAAAAACCGTGCCGGTGACAGTCGCGTGCGGGTGGACGGCAGCGACGGGCATAAGGTGGCCGAGCTGGCGCAGATGCTGCCGATGCAGCTCATTACGCCAGAAGGGTTTACCCTGCTCAACGGTGGGCCCAAATACCGTCGGGCCTATATCGACTGGGGATGTTTTCACAACGAACCCGGTTTTTTCAGCGCCTGGAGCAATCTTAAGCGGCTGCTCAAGCAGCGTAATGCCGCCCTGCGCCAGGTCTCGCGCTACCAGCAAATCCGGGCGTGGGATCAGGAGCTGGCTCCTCTGGCGGAGCAGATAAGCCGCTGGCGGGCGGACTACAGTGCAGCGATTGCGGCAGACATTAATGCCACCTGTGCGCAGTTTCTGCCCGAGTTTCAACTCAGCTTCTCTTTCCAGCGTGGCTGGGATAAAGAGAGCGACTATGCCGAACTGCTCGAACGCAACTTTGAGCGAGATCGTGCACTGACTTACACCGCCAGCGGCCCTCATAAAGCCGATTTCCGCATTCGTGCGGAGGGGACGCCGGTAGAAGATTTGCTGTCACGCGGCCAGTTAAAGCTGCTGATGTGCGCCCTGAGGCTGGCGCAGGGTGAGTTTCTCACCCGACAGAACGGGCGACGTTGCCTGTATCTGATAGATGATTTTGCCTCTGAGCTGGATGAAACGCGCCGCCACCTGCTGGCAGCGCGCTTAAAAGCCACTCAGGCCCAGGTTTTTGTCAGTGCCATTGCACCGGAGCATGTCTTCGATATGACTGACGAAAAGGGCAAGATGTTCAACGTAGAACAAGGTAAAATAGCGGTTCAACCTGAAGATTAAACGAGCGAGAAAAGTTGATGTCGAATTCTTATGACTCCTCCAGTATCAAAGTTCTGAAAGGGCTCGATGCTGTACGCAAACGCCCGGGTATGTATATCGGCGATACGGATGACGGTACCGGTCTGCATCACATGGTATTTGAGGTCGTGGATAACGCCATTGACGAAGCGCTCGCCGGTCACTGTTCCGATATTCTTGTCACTATTCATGCTGATAACTCCGTTTCCGTTGTGGATGATGGCCGTGGTATTCCGACCGGTATTCACGAAGAAGAAGGCATCTCAGCTGCTGAAGTGATCATGACCGTGCTGCACGCCGGCGGTAAGTTCGACGATAACTCTTATAAAGTCTCCGGCGGCCTGCACGGCGTGGGTGTTTCGGTAGTGAACGCCCTGTCGGAAAAACTGGAGCTGACCATTCGTCGCGAAGGGAAGGTTCACCAGCAGACTTACGTCCACGGCGTGCCTCAGGCCCCGCTGAGCGTGAGCGGTGAAACTGATCTGACGGGAACGCGCGTGCGTTTCTGGCCCAGCCACCAGACGTTTACTAACGTCGTGGAGTTTGAGTACGAAATCCTGGCAAAGCGCCTGCGCGAGCTGTCGTTCCTGAACTCCGGTGTGTCAATCAAGCTGGAAGATAAGCGCGACGGTAAAAGCGACCATTACCACTATGAAGGTGGTATCAAGGCGTTTGTTGAGTACCTCAACAAGAACAAAACCCCGATCCACCCGAATGTGTTCTATTTCTCAACCGAGAAAGACGGCATTGGTGTGGAAGTGGCGCTGCAGTGGAACGATGGTTTCCAGGAAAACATCTACTGCTTTACTAACAACATCCCACAGCGGGATGGGGGTACGCACCTCGTTGGTTTCCGTACCGCGATGACCCGTACCCTGAATGCCTACATGGACAAAGAAGGCTACAGCAAGAAAGCCAAAGTCAGCGCCACCGGTGACGACGCGCGTGAAGGCCTGATTGCTGTGGTATCGGTCAAAGTGCCGGATCCGAAATTCTCTTCACAGACCAAAGATAAACTGGTCTCTTCTGAAGTGAAAACCGCCGTAGAACAGCAGATGAACGAGCTGCTGGCAGAATACCTGCTGGAAAACCCGACCGACGCCAAAATCGTCGTGGGTAAAATCATTGATGCAGCGCGCGCCCGTGAAGCGGCCCGCCGTGCACGTGAGATGACCCGCCGTAAAGGTGCGCTGGATCTGGCAGGCCTGCCGGGCAAACTGGCGGACTGTCAGGAGCGTGACCCGGCTCTGTCCGAAATCTACCTGGTGGAAGGGGACTCTGCGGGCGGCTCTGCCAAGCAGGGGCGTAACCGTAAAAACCAGGCCATTCTGCCGCTGAAGGGTAAAATCCTCAACGTCGAGAAGGCGCGCTTTGACAAGATGCTTGCGTCCCAGGAAGTGGCCACGCTGATCACCGCGCTGGGCTGCGGTATCGGCCGTGATGAGTACAACCCGGACAAACTGCGTTATCACAGCATCATTATCATGACCGATGCCGACGTGGATGGTTCGCACATCCGTACCCTGCTGCTGACCTTCTTCTACCGTCAGATGCCGGAAATCATCGAGCGTGGTCATGTCTATATTGCCCAGCCACCGCTGTACAAGGTGAAAAAAGGCAAGCAGGAACAGTATATTAAAGATGACGATGCGATGGATCAGTACCAGATCGCCATTGCGCTGGACGGCGCTACGCTGCATGCGAATGCCAGCGCTCCGGCCCTTGGCGGCAAGCCGCTGGAAGATCTGGTGTCCGAGTTCAACAGCACGCGCAAGATGATCAAGCGCATGGAGCGCCGTTATCCGGTGGCCTTGCTGAATGCACTGGTCTACAACCCAACCCTGAGTGAGCTGGCCGCTGAAGCGCCGGTACAGGCCTGGTTGAGTGAGCTGGTGAAGTACCTGAATGATAACGATCAGCACGGCAGCACCTACAGCGGTCTGGTACGCGAAAATCTGGAGCTGCATATCTTTGAGCCGGTACTGCGTATCAAAACCCACGGTGTGGACACGGATTATGCCCTGGACAGCGAGTTTATGCTCGGCGGCGAATACCGTAAGCTCTGCGCTCTGGGTGAGAAGCTGCGAGGCCTGATCGAAGAAGACGCGTTCATCGAACGCGGCGAACGTCGTCAGCCGATCGCCAGCTTTGAGCAGGCGATGGAGTGGCTGGTCAAAGAGTCACGCCGTGGCCTGACCGTTCAGCGTTATAAAGGTCTGGGCGAGATGAACCCGGATCAGCTGTGGGAAACCACCATGGATCCCGACAGCCGTCGTATGCTGCGTGTCACCATCCGTGATGCCGTGGCCGCCGACCAGCTGTTTACCACGCTGATGGGTGATGCGGTAGAACCCCGTCGTGCCTTTATCGAAGAGAACGCCCTGCGCGCGGCGAACATCGATATCTGATCGTGCAGGCAGCGACCTTTTTTACCGGTCGCCCGCCAGCAAAAAGCAGACCTCCGGGTCTGCTTTTTTTTTGTCCTGGGTTTCCTTTCCGCTGGCGTCACGGTGCGTAGCGTGCCGCTCATTTCACTGTCAGGCTGGTCATTCTGAGCTGAATCGCGCTAGCATGGTAACAAACTCTTAGCTAACGAGGATGGTATGGCGATTAAACTGATTGCGATTGATATGGATGGCACGCTGCTTAACCCACAGCATGAAATTTCTCCGCGCGTGAAGCAGGCGATCCAGGCCGCACGTGATAAAGGCGTGGCGGTGGTGCTGGCCACCGGCCGTCCGTTTATCGGCGTACAGCGTTACCTGGCGGAGCTGGGCTTGCAGCAGGAAGGTCAGTACTGCATCAGCAATAACGGTGCGCTGGTGCAGAAAGCAGATAGCGGCGAGTGCATTGCGGAAGTGGCGGTCAGCTTTGACGACTATCTTTACTATGAGCAGATGGCGCGCGATCTCGGCGTGCATTTCCAGGCGCTGACACAGACCCATCTGTACACCGCGAATAAAGATATCAGCCGCTATACCGTGCATGAAGCCAGCCTGACGGGCATTCCCTTGCGCTACCGCCCGGTAGAAGAGATGGATGCTTCCATGACCTTCCCGAAAATCATGATGATTGATGAGCCGGAGCTGCTGGATGCCGCTATCGCACGTATTCCGGCGGAAGCCCGGACGCGCAATACCCTGCTGAAAAGCTCACCTTACTTCCTTGAAATCCTTAACAAAGAGGTGAATAAAGGCGCTGGCGTGAAAGCCCTGGCTGACCGTCTGGGACTGCAGCGTGAGGAGGTGATGGCACTGGGCGACCAGGAAAACGATTTGGCTATGCTGGAATTTGCCGGTACAGGGGTGGCGATGGGCAACGGCATTGACTCAGTTAAGGCCATTGCGCAGTTTGTGACCGCGTCTAACGCTGAAGATGGTGTGGCCGTGGCTATCGAGAAGTACGTTCTGTAATTTTTACCCTGCCAGTCAGACGGCGGATACCCTTCATCCGCCGAATGAATTACCCTGAGCAAAACCGTGCAAAGGGTTCTTCCGATGAAAGAAAAACAGCTAACGTTCGCTCCGCGTCATCACCAGTTAACCAATATCAACGTCTGGACCGCCGACAGTCAGTGGCTGGCTTATGATGTGCGTCCCGGCGGAGCGTCTTTTACGGGGCTGACGATTGAACAGGTTAACGCCCACAGCGGCGTGACCGAAGTGCTGTATCAGGCGCGCGACGGTGCCCATGTCGGTGTCGTGACCGTCAGCCCGGACCTGCCTGCCCGTTACGTCTGCATACACGGACCGGAACATCCGGACAGCCAGTGGAAGTATGATTTCCACCACCGTCGCGGGGTGATCATCCAGCACGGGGTCGCGGAAACCCTGGATGCCTGCGATATCACTCCCCCTTATACCGCCGGTGCGCTGCGCGGAGGATCACATGTACACGTTTTCAGCCCGGATGGTACACGCCTGAGCTTTACCTATAACGACCATGTTATGCATGAATGGGATAAGGCCCAGGATTTACGCAATGTGGGGGTGGCCGTGCCGCTACACGCGGTGTGTCCGCCGAAACACCATCCCCGCGAATATGATGGCAGCCACTACTGTGTGCTGGTCAGCCGCACGACGGCCAGCCCACGGCCGGGCAGCGATGAGATTAACCGGGCTTACGAAGAGGGCTGGGTGGGTCAGCAGGGTTACCAGCGCTCTGATGGCAGCCAACAGCGCTGGGCGCTGGCCTTTATGGGTGACTCGCTGTCGGCCAGCGGGGAAAAAGTGACGGAGGTGTTTATCGTTGACCTGCCGGAAAGCAACGCGGCGTTCGCCATCGCGGGCGATGCGCCGCTGGAAGGCAGTGAAACCCGACTGCCGGCCCCGCCCAGAGGCGTGCAACAGCGGCGTCTGACCTTTACCGCAGACCGTCGTTTTCCCGGTCTGGCCGCGACACCGCGACACTGGCTGCGGTGCTCACCGGATGGCAGCGCCATTGCCTTTCTGATGAAGGATGATGCTGGCGTGGTACAGCTGTGGACCGTCTCTCCGCTGGGCGGTGAACCTCACCAGGTCACCCGGGGTGACAGCGATATTCAGTCCGCGTTTAGCTGGCATCCTGACGGGCATCAGCTGGCGTTTGTCATGGACAACAGCATTACTCTCTGTGATGCCAGAAGCGGATCGTTACGACGCATCACCGCGCGCAGCGCACTTGCCCCGGTGGCCGATGCGGTGGTGTTTTCCCCCGACGGGCGGTCCGTGGCGTATTTGCGTGACTGTGGTGAGTTTAGACAGATATTTACGGCGCAGGTGAATTAGCCACGTCCGGGGCGATGGTCTGCTGCATAATCTCGTTGGTACGGTTCTTCTGTTCGCTGCGGCGGACACGATCGCGCGGCGAGTCAGTATCCCCGGCGCGGTAATAATCGAGTGGCAGCAGCAGCGTATCCAGTACGGCAGAAAAAGGCAGATCAATCAGAGCCAGGGGCTTCATAACCCAGCTGCTGTCTTTGTCCGTCAGAACACTGGCGCTGGCGCGCGTACCGGGATAATAGCCCTCGCCCGCGCCGCTGTGTGACATCATGCTTGAGCAACCGCTGGTGCTGACCAGGGAAACACAGGCAACCAACCCGGCAATATGGCACTTCTTTAAAGCATTCATCTCGATCATCCCTTCAGTCATGGCAAGCCTGGCTGAGACTCATTGCCGGCGTACTGGCCACTCTGTGGTGGCTGGCACGATGGCCCGGCAAACTCATCCCTGAGTGTATGTCATTACGTGCTTTCAGGTAAAAAAATCGTCATTTCCCCCTTGAAAGCATGGTGTTCATCACCATTTTATTTCTACGGTCAGTGAAACCTGTGCCGACAGGGCAGTGTTTTCTGAACCGGCGACCCGTCCATGATGGAGGGCCGTTATCATTGACCTCATCCTCGCTGATAATCAGGAGCTTAAAACATGCGTAATTTCGACCTTGCCCCACTCTACCGTTCTTCCATCGGGTTTGACCGTCTGATCAATCTGCTGGAATCAAGCCAGAGCCAGAGCAACAATAACGGCGGCTATCCTCCGTATAACGTTGAGCTGGTGGGCGAAAACAACTACCGCATTACGATTGCCGTTGCCGGTTTTGCTGAGAATGAGCTGGAGATCACCTCTCACGATAATCTTCTCAGCGTGCGTGGATCGCACCCGGACGAGCAGCAGGAACGCACCTATCTCTATCAGGGGATCGCGGAGCGTAACTTCGAACGCAAATTCCAGTTAGCCGAACACGTCCATGTTCGTGATGCAAAACTGGAAAACGGTTTACTTTATATCGATCTGGAGCGCGTTGTGCCTGAAGCAAATAAACCGCGCCGTATCGAAATCATCAAGTAATCCAGCACGGTAGTCGGGCCGTCAGCAGGCGCTGGCGGCCCCGATCTTACTCGCAATGGGCCCGCTCAACTTCCTCTGCCAGAATCCTGATCCCCTGCTCAATCTTATCGTTGTCCGGCACATAGTTCATACGCATGCACTGATGCGTGTGCGGCCACGCCTGCTCCAGCCCCGGGAAGAAGAAATGCCCCGGCACCATCAGCACGCCCCGTTTTTTCAGCCGCTGATACAGCACTTCAGTGGTGATCGGCAGATCTTTAAACCACAGCCAGAGGAAAATCGCCCCTTCAGGCTTATGGATCAGGCAGCGGTCAGGGGATAAATAACGGCGGATCACCGCAATGGTCTGCGTCACGCGCTGCTGATAAAACGGCTTGATCACCTCTTCCGACAGTCGCAACAAGTCGCCGCGCTGGATCATCTCATTGGCGATGGCAGGCCCAACGCTTCCGGGAGCCAGGCTGATAATACCGTTCATATTACTGACGGCAGAGATCACCTTCTCATCGGCAATAATGATGCCGCAGCGCGCACCCGGCAGGCCAAGCTTTGACAGGCTCATACACAGAATAATATTCGGATTCCACAGCGGGCGTGCCTCGCTGAAGATAATTCCCGGGAAGGGGACGCCGTACGCGTTGTCGATCAGCAGCGGGATATCATGCTGCTGTGCCAGCGCATCCAGCTTGAGCAGTTCATCATCGGTGATCACATTCCCGGTCGGATTGGTCGGCCGCGACACACAGATCAGACCGGTATCCTCACCGATATGCAGATGTTCAAAGTCCACGTGATATTTAAACTGTCCTTCCGGCAGCATCTCAATATTAGGGCGCGTCGAGACAAACAGGTCTTCATCCAGACCGGCATCGGCATAACCCAGATATTCAGGAGCCAGCGGGAACAGAACACGCTTTTTGCTGCCGTCGGCACGGTAGCCGGCATACAGGTTAAACAGATAAAAGAAAGCGCTCTGGCTGCCGTTGGTCAGGGCAATATTTTCCGGGGCGATGTCCCAGCCAAGCTGGTCGCGCAGCAGGGCTGACAGGGAATCCAGCAGCGTCGTTTTACCCCGCGGGCCGTCATAGTTGCACAGGGCCTCCGCCAGCTTGCCCTCATCATGCATCTGCTGAAGCAACTGCTGGAAATAGTCGTTCATGGCCGGGATCTGCGCGGGATTGCCACCGCCCAGCATCACCGTGCCCGGCGTACGTAAGCCCTGACCCATATCTTCCATCAGGCGTGAAATACCTGTATGGCGCGTAAATTTTTCACCAAATGCCGAAAAGCTCATACCCTGTTAATCGCTTGTTATTTACAACGGGTGTCCACCTTAACGCCAGCACCTGTGTGATGCAATCTTCAGGGGGAGCGATAGCATTTGTTCATGGCGGCGATGTTTTCGCGGCGTCTGCCCATCGGGCCGTGCGTTACTAAGCTGAATCGTTTTAAGGCAGTGGCGTTACAGGGTGCCTGTCATCACATCTGTTAATGTATCCGTGATGATTAATGGCAAAATTTAGTGATTTACTGCACGTTTAATAGAGTAAAAATTGCCAATAGGCCAGTCGGTGATGGCAATCACGTTTTTATCCTGCGCTGGTTTGTAGTCTGTCCTCCCATAACGCTTAATCAATTCAGCTAAAGGACAAGAACCATGAAAAAAACACTTCTGGCAGGGGTAGTGATGGCGGTAATTAGCGGTCAGGCGGCGGCGCAAAGCTGGGTGCTGACGGATGCTGAAACCAGTACGGAAAAGGGAAACTGGCAGATGAACAGCCAGCAGCTGAAGCTGGGAGGGGAAAGCTTCAGCATCGAGCAGAAAGTGCTGCACGGCGGCAAACAGGAAGGGTCAAAAGTCCTGACCATTACCAGCAAGAATGGCCTGACCATCAGTCTGAGCCCGACACGCGGTATGGATCTGCTTAAAGTGACCGGACATGGCGTTCGTCTGGGCTGGGATTCGCCAGTGAAGGAAGTGGTTAACCCGGCTAATATCAATCTGGAAAGCCGTAACGGTCTGGGCTGGCTGGAAGGGTTCAATGAGATGATGGTGCGCTGCGGCTTCGAGTGGACCGGCCACCCGGTGACTAAAGACGGCGTGATCTACACGCTGCACGGGAAAGCGGGCAACACCCCGGCGTCGAAAGTGGAGGTGATTGTCGATGATAAAGCCCCGCATGAAATCCGCATCCGCGGCCTGTTGAAAGAGACCACCTTCAAAAAAGCGAACCTCGAAACCTGGACCGAGCTGCGCTATGTGCCGGGCTCCGATGCCTTTACCGTTCATGATGTGCTGACCAACCAGGCCGATTATCCGCACGACTACCAGATTATCTATCACAGTAACTTCGGTACGCCGATCCTGGAAAAAGACGCCCGCTTTATTGCCCCGCTGAAATCCGTTTCACCGTTTAATGACTACGCCAAAAAAGGGCTGGACGGCTGGAACGTTTACGGTGCGCCAACCAAAGACTTCGATGAGATGGTATTTAACCTGACGCCTAAAGCCGACAGCAACGGCAAAACCGTGGCCGCAGTGATCAACAGCAAAGGGGATAAAGGCGCATCGATTGAGTTTGACACCCACCAGCTTCCACTGCTGACCATGTGGAAAAATACCGACACCCTGAAACAGGGCTATGTGACCGGGATTGAGCCTGGCACGAACTATGCCTATCCTGTCACGATCGAGAAAGAGCAGGGGCGCGTGAAACAGCTGCAGGCAGGACAGAGTACCGAATTTACACTGACCTATACGTTGCTGAAGGATGCCAGCGCGGTACAGAAGGTCGAGCAGCGAGTGAAACAGATCCAGGGGGATGACACCGTCGCCATCGACGAAACGCCTATCGCCAAAGAATAATTATCGCCGCCAGGCAGGGGTTGACTGCATTTCCGGTCAACCCGCAATCGCATCTGGCCGATCGTCAAGACGATCGGCCCTGCAGAACGACATCTGCGGTTAACGCGGATTAACGCAGTTCTTTTCCACCCTGCCGTTCAGTGCGGCAATCAGATTATCAACGGCATCTTTCGCCATACCGTAGCGTGTTTCATGGGTCGCGGAGCCAATATGCGGCAACGCCACCACGTTACGCAGCTGCAGCAGTTCAGAGCTGACCGGCAGGGGTTCCTGCTCAAACACATCCAGCCCGGCTGCGTGGATCGTCCCGTCTTTCAGCGCGGCAATCAGCGCCTGCTCGTCCACCACCGGACCGCGTCCGGCGTTAATCAGCACCGCTGTTTTCTTCATTTTCGCCAGCTGGTCACGACCGATCAGGTGGTGTGTCTGTTCAGTCAGCGGCAGGCTGATACAGAGGAAGTCGGATTCGGCCAGCAGCTGGTCGAGGTCGCAGTACTGCGCCTCAAAGCGCTGCTCGGCTTCCGTATGATGTTTACGGGCGTTGTAGAGGATGGGCATGCCAAAGCCAAGATGTGCGCGCTGCGCCAGGGCCAGGCCGATGCGGCCCATGCCGAGGATCCCCAGCTTCTTATGGTGAACATCAATGCCGTACCAGTCAGGAGCAATGCTTTTTTGCCACTCTCCCGCTTTAACGCGCTCCGCCATTTCTACCACCCGGCGGGCAGAACTCAGCACCAGCGCCATCATGGTATCCGCCACGGTCTCGGTCAGCACCGTCGGGGTATGCATCAGCAAAACGCCGCGATCGTTGAGCGCCGCCACGTCGAAATTGTCGTAGCCGACGGAAACGGTCGAGGCAACGCGCAACTCAGGCATATGCTGCAAAAACGCGGCATCCACTTTACCACCGGAGCCCAGAATACCTTTGGCCTGACGAAACGTGTCGGCATGAGCCGCGAGGGTTTCCGGGCTTAAGTCTTTTACCTCTGTCACGCTGAAATGCTCATCCAGACGTGCGCGCAGATCCTCAGGTAACGACTTATACAGCACCACAGAAGGTTTCATATGCTCTTCCTATTTTCATTTATTTCATTAACAGAGTGGCTCGTCTCGCCAACGAAAACCGCCTCTGTAGCAGAGGCGGAAGCCGTTATTTTGAGGAGAGGGCACCATCAGGCAGCGGCGACTGCTTATTCTGCGCTGGCTTTACGATAAGCGTCAGCCAGACGGAGACCAGTAAGGCGCTGCCCATAAAAATATACGACGCGGACGGGCTGCCGGTAGCACCGTTCAGGTAACCCACCACCCAGGAACCGAGGAAGGAGCCCAGCGCCCCCATGGCATTGATCAGCGCCATAGCGCCACCAGCGACGTTGCGCGGCAGCATTTCCGGGATGATGGCAAAGAACGGACCATAGGGGGCATACATTGCCGCCCCGGCAATCACCAGCAACGCGTAGGACAGCCAGAAATTACCCGGCCCCACCAAATATGAGCCTAAAAAGGCCATGGCACCAATCAGCAGTAACGGCCAGACAAACAATTTACGGTTTTGTAACTTATCCGAAGCCCAGGAGACAACAATCATCGCTATCGTGGCGGCCAGATAAGGTACGGCCGACAGCCAGCCCGCTTCCACCATGCCCATCTGCGTGCCGTTACGCAGAATGGAGGGCAGCCACAGAACGAAGCCGTATACGCCGATGCTCCAGGTAAAATACTGGGCGCACAGGATAATGACGTTTCGTGACTTAAAGGCTTCGGCATAGTTACGAACGGCTTTCAGGTTCTCCTGCTCTTTCTGTAACTGCGCCTGCAGGGCGGCTTTTTCCGCATCGCTCAGCCATTTGGCCTGCGCCGGTTTATCCTGCACCAGGAACCACCACGCTACCGCCCAGATTACCGCCGGGAATCCTTCAATAATGAACATTTCACGCCAGCCAAAGGCGTTGATCAGGTAACCGGACACCACTGACATCCACAGGACGGTCACCGGGTTACCGAGGATCAGGAAGGTGTTGGCGCGCGAACGTTCCGATTTGGTAAACCAGTTGCTGATGTAGATCAGCATCGCCGGCATCACCGCGGCCTCCACCACGCCGAGCGTAAAGCGGATGGCGGCCAGCATCGGAATATTACTGACCATCCCGGTCAGCGTGGCGCAGATACCCCATAAAATCAGGCACCAGAACACCAGCTTTTTAACGCTGCGGCGCTCGGCGTAGATCGCCCCCGGGATCTGGAAGAAGAAGTAGCCGAGAAAGAACAGGGCGCCCAGCAGCGAAGAGACGCCTTTGGTGATACCGAGGTCTTCGTTGATCCCGGCGGCAGAGGCGAAGCTGAAGTTAGCACGGTCAAGGTACGCCAGGCTGTAGGTGATAAACACGATGGGCATGATGTACCACCAGCGTTTAGGCGCGATTGTCTGATTTTTCATAAGTCTGATCCTCGGTGGCCGCATTCTTTAGTAGGGGTCGATGCGGTTTGTTTTTTTTCCGGGTCGTGACGGCGTCAGAAGTCACCCAGCGCAGCGCGCGTCGGTAATCCTTCGCTGTCACCGATCGCCTGAATGGCCAGTGAACCAATTTTGTTACCGCGCAGTATCGCTGCCGGTAGCGTTTTGCCTTCCAGTAAGGCGCTGATAACGCCGACGGCAAAGCCATCACCGGCACCGACGGTGTCCACGACATGATCCGTTCTGATCGCCGCCACCTGGCCGCTGTCGCCGTCAGCCGTTTTGTACCAGGCTCCGTCACTGCCGGTTTTAATCACTACTGCTTTCACACCCATCGCCAGGTAAAAATCGGCAATGGCTTCCGGCTGCGTATAACCGGTCAGAATCTGGCCCTCTTTGATGCCCGGCAGCACCCAGTCGGCATACTGAGCCAGACCGTTCAGCTGCCTGACCATTTCCGCTTCGCCGGACCACAGTACCGGACGCAGATTCGGGTCGAAGGAGAGGGTTTTTCCCGCCTTTTTCATCGCCTGCGCGGCCTGCTGCAACAGCGCAAGCGAACTGTCGGAGAGCGCCGCCGCTACACCACTCAGGTGCAGGTGACGGGCCGAAGCGAAATATTCCGGATTAAAATCCTCACCGGAAAGGTGACTGGCGGCTGAGCCCTTGCGGAAATACTCCACCTGCGGATCGGAGCCATCGTCGACTTTCGATTTCAGCTGAAAGCCGGTCGGGTAACGGGTATCAACTGTCACCTGACGGCGATCCACGCCCTCCTGATCCAGCTGCTGACAGGTAAATCGCCCGAAGGAGTCATCACCGATGCGGCTGACCCAGCCGACATTCAGGCCCAGGCGTGCCAGGCCAATGGCGACATTCAGCTCAGCCCCGGCGATGCGCTTGCTGAACCGGCCGGCACTGGCAAGATCGCCGCACTCTGCGGCCACGAACATCGCCATCGCTTCGCCGATGGTGACCACATCCAGGGGGCGGGTAGTTGCAATACTCATGATCTACTCCTCACGCAGCAGGTCGACATAGTGGCGGGTCACCGCCACCAGGTCCGGGCCTTCCAGCGGAAATTCAATAGCACGCGGAACATCAGTGGGCAGAAGGGCCAGCGTGTCACGCCACAGATTATCAGCCTCATCCAGCGCCACGGCGCGCCAGCCTTCACCCTGTGGCACGGCGGCTTTCACATGGATATAGCTGACATAACGATTCAGGCGCGTAGCGGCCTCCAGCGGTTTATCGCCCACCCACAGCCAGTTGCCCATATCAAAGGTCATACCGTTGCAGGTGCGGCTTTCTCCGCAGGCGTGGAAAAAGCGATCGAGCGCGGCCAGTTTCCCGCAATCGGTCTGATCGTTTTCCACCACCAGATGCACTTTTTTCCCGGCGAGCTTACTGCGCAACGCCTGGCAGGGAAAACGCGGGTCATAATGTCCCAGCGAATATTTTATTAACTGGGCATTAAGTTGTTCCGCTTCGGCAAAGTGCTGGTCGAGACGGGGATTAAGCGAACCATCGGCCATAAACAATGCTTCCGGTACGGAATAGAACGCCACCAGCCCGACGTGACGGATAGCCTCCGCCATAACGGGCAGCGAGGCGAGCTCATGATCGGTCATCAGCTCACGCCGGATTTCCACGCCGTCCGCCCCCGCCGCGGCAATAACCGGCAGCAGCGCCTGCTGGCCACCCATGGCGTTAATCTGCTGTTGCCCGTAGGCAGCGGTGACGACGATGATTTCTCTTTTCATACATCCTTCCTGCATTTTTGTTCTATTAAAACCGTAGATGGAACCGGTTCCAAAAGATAGCAACAGAAGTGGAATTTATGATCGCGCTCACGATGTGCACAATTTATGGCCGGGAAAGGTCTTAAAAATAGGAGGGGAAAAGGCTGTCACCGACGGGGTAAGAAAAGCCTGCCGCCGTTTGTGACAGGGTTGAAAATATTACGGTGCGAGCTTCTGCGTTGATCCGCGCACGATCAGTTCACCACGAAAAACCTGCTCATGCCGGGGCTGTTCATCTCCGGCGATGCGTTTCACTACCTGCTCCAGCGCGGCATAGCCTATCTGCCAGGTGGGCTGCTTCAGCGTGGTGATACCGACACCGGCCAGCTCCGCCCACTCCAGTTCGTCAAAGCCCAGCAGGCCAATCTGCTCACCCCAGTTCAGATTCAGGCGGCGCAGCGCGCGGGCAACCTGTAGCGTCAGCGCCCCATTCACCACCATCACGGCGCAGGGTGTGCCGCGATGGCGCTGGTAAAAGTCACTCAGTACCGCATCCAGCCGCGTGGGATCGCCAAGGGCAATCTCGGCCTGTTCAGCCGCCAGCTCAGGCTGCTGCGCCATACGCTGGCGAAAGCTGTGGACGCGCTCCAGCCGGGTGTTGACCAGCCCGAGTGGTTCGCTGATAAACAACAGCGATCGGTAACCCTGTTCAAGCAGGTGCTCTGTGGCCAGGACGGCGGCGGCATGGTTATCCAGTCCGACCACGTCACACTCAAACTCGGGAATTTTCCGGTCAATCAGCGTCATCGGCAGCAGCGACTGCTGAAGCTGGTTCAGCGCCTCCTCACGCATGCCAACTGCATTGACCACAATGCCTTCCACCTGATAGCTGTTGAGCAGGTTGAGATAATGTTTTTCGAGGTCAACTTCGTTATTGGTATTACACATCAGCAGGGTAAAGCCGTGAGCGCGGCAGGCGGCTTCAATGCCGCTTAACACATTGACGGAATAGGGGTTGGTGATATCGGCAATGATCAGACCAATCAGCTTGGTGCGCCCGCGCTTCAGGCCGCGTGCCATCTGGCTGGGGCGATAATTGAGCGCGGCGATGGCCTGCTCAATACGCGTTTTCAGGTCGACGGAAAGGGCATTCAGCTCGCCGTTCAGGTAGCGTGACACGCTGGTCTTCCCGGTGCTCGCGGCTTTCGCAACATCGCTGATAGTGGCTTTGGCGGCCTTACGGTTCATGGTGTTCCCTGATGGTGAAGATGGCGCGAGACTACCACAACTTATCCGCGACGGCAGCATCAGGGCAGTTTTAGCACCGGCTGCCACAGCACCTGCAGCGTGGCAACATCCTGGCCTTCAATCAGTTTCATGACCATACTGGCAACCTGCTGACCGACGTCGGGTCGCGTGGCCTGATCAATACTGGCGACCGGATCGGAGACCACCGAATCGGCGGGCAGGCCGTCATAGACCACCAGCACAATCTGCTGTGGACCGGTAAGGCGGCCCGCCTCACGTAGCGCAATCGCCGCGCCGTCACCGAGCATGTTGCAGTCGGTGACGATGACCTGTGGCTGCGGGTGCTGTGCCAGCATCTGCCGGGTCAGGCGGTAGCCTTCCCGACGGGTGGGTTCCACCTGCCAGCAGGCATCATTGGCCAGTCCATGTTGCGCCAGCGCCTCAATAAACCCCTGCCGCCGCTGCTCTACGAAGGTCTGATCGTAATGGCTGCCCAGCCAGGCAAAGCGCCGCATACCGCAACCGGCATAATGGTTGACCGCCAGCGCCGGGCCGGCCTGGTTATCAAAATCGAACCAGGCATAAGGTCTGTCCAGTTCGCTACGCCCCAGTGCCAGGAAAGGAAAGCCCAGTCGCTGGAGCGTGATCAGACGACTGTCCTGGCGCGCGGTATGCGCCACGATCAAGGCATCCACACAGTGTGTGCGCAGCATTCGCTGCATTCCGCGATGGTCGTCATGGGTTTCATCGGCGATGATCAGCAGGTCGATATCTGACCGCGCAAGCGATTGCGCGGTGGCACCCATCATTTCGACGAAGCTGATATCGTTAAACGGCAGAGGTGTGACAGGAAACAGCAGACCCACGGCATTGGTACGCCCGGTTTTCAGACGCCGTGCCACTGCATTGGGGCGGTATCCAATGCGTCTGGCTTCCTGTTGAATACGCAGGCGGGTTTCCTGTGCCACGTCATCATAGCCATTCAGGGCACGACTAACGGTGGTGACGGAGACCCCAAGGGCGCTGGCAATGGCTTTAAGTGACATATTTACAGGGGGTGATCAATTTCTGCGCAGGTTAGCATAAAACAGACATGCTCACTATGACGCATCAACGTTATTCGAAAAAACAGGAATAATCGCCCCGGCACAGACAGGCCGGGGCGGGCGTGTTACAGCGGGCTGAGGGTGATCTCAACGCGACGATTCTGCGCTTTGCCTTCTGCAGTGCTGTTAGAGGCAATAGGGTTATCCGGGCCCATACCACTGGTGCGAACGCGGCTGGCCGCGACACCCTGGGTAATCAGCGCACTGCCCACACCGTCTGCACGCTGCTGTGAAAGCGTCATATTCAGCTGACGGCTGCCGCTGCTGTCGGTGTAACCGACAACGTTAACTGCCGTTTTTGGATACTCTTTCAGCACCATGGCCACGCCGGTGAGGGTATTGGCACCTGCCGGTTTCAGCGTGCTGCTGCTGCTGTCAAAGGTGACGTTATTCGGCATGTTCAGCACGATATTATCGCCATTTCGCGTCACGCTGACGCCCGTGCCTTTCATTTTGTCACGCAGCTTCGCTTCCTGCACATCCATGTAATACCCGGCACCTCCGCCCAGTGCGGCACCGGCAGCCGCACCAATCAGTGCGCCTTTACCCCGGTCTTTTTTGGAGGAGGAGAGCATCCCCACCCCTGCGCCCAGCGCTGCGCCAATACCCGCGCCAATGCCGGATTTGCCTGCTTCGCTCTCTCCGGTGTAAGGGTTCGTGGTACAACCTGCCACGCTCAGGGTGCCGCACAGCACCAGAGCCAGTGTGATGACGCGTTTTTTCATTGGGGGTTCCTTCTCATTGCAGCATCTGGACAACGTTGCCCATAAATGCGGCCATTATGCCGCTGAAATGTGGAGGAAATACCCAGGCTTATTCTCATTTTTGTAAGCGAAAGCTACTTCTTATTATCGGGATGGCAAAAGCATGCCGTCGTGTGTTCGCTGATCAGCCCACAGGCCTGCATAAACGAGTAACAGGTTGTGGTGCCGACAAATTTGAAACCGCGCTTTTTGAGCGCTTTTGACAGGGCATCGGAGGTGACGCTGGTGGTTGGCGCGGTCCGGTAATCCGTGAAACGGCTGACCTGCGTCTGATGTTCAACGAAGTTCCAGATAAAGGTGTTAAACGGTTCGCCGCCGGCTTCCATCGCCAGCAGAGCGCGGGCATTGGCTATAATAGCGGCAATTTTCCCCCGGTGACGGATGATCCCGCTGTCCTGCATCAGACGTTCGATATCCTCTTCCTGCATGGCGGCGACGGCCCGGACATCAAAATGATGAAAAAGACGGCGGTAGTTTTCGCGTTTTTTTAAGACCGTTAACCACGACAGTCCGGCAACCTGACCTTCCAGGCAGATCATTTCAAACAGCGCTCTGCTGTCCGTCAGCGGAACGCCCCACTCTTCATCATGGTAGGCAATATAGAGAGGATCCTGTGAAACCCAGCCGCAGCGTTGCATCGTCAATGTTCCTTATCCGAAAGGGATCTCATGGTAGCGTTAAACCCATCCTCTGCGCCAGTGGCCGGGATTGGCGCTAGCGGAACATATCCGCATCGCGCAGCAAATGCGCATTACCGTGACGGCGGGTGAAGCCACAGCGGTCAAAATACTCCAGGATCTGCACCGCCAGCTTGCGTCCGATGCCGAGCTGGTCACGAAAATCACCGGCGGTAGTACTCTGCTGCTGTGCGGCGCGCTGACGGATGATAGTGGCAAAGCACATAAGACGGTCATGGCTGTAATACCGGTCTTTCACAATGGCGGTGATCTCGCCGCTCTGCGCTGCCTTGCGTAACACCTGGCGCATCAGCTCTTCTTCAGCGCCCTGCTGTATCGCCAGGTCGCGCACCCACCAGGCGTCGGTGGTAAACCGCGGTTGTACCTGTGACCAGATCGCTTTCTCCCGGTCATCAAAACGAATGGAAAAGTCGGGCAGATGCAGCCAGCCGCGGTTGTTGATCAGTTGCTGACGGTCCCGCAGCCGGTCGATGAAGGCAAACACCAGCGATTCCGGCAGCGAGGGTAATGCTATGCGCCGCAGGCGGTCGCGGCCAATACCCGGCCGGTCGTCATGATCGTTGTGGTAGTTTCCCAGCGCGACCAGCAGGGCGTTTTGCCACTCTCTGGCCATCTCCTGAGTGCACAGATAGCCGCCTTCAGCGGCAGGCATCACCTCCGTCAGCACAGAAGACAGGGCCCCGCCGGTCATTTGCAGCAGCCACTCCAGCTCTGCCAGGGTACGGGGGCGCTGCTGCAGCAGCAGCAGCACTTTTTCAGCGGCATGGTGCGCGCGTTCCCGCTGCTGCAGCCACGCAATGAATGCCGGCTGACGCCTGCCGCGTTTTGGTGGCGTCAGCAACAGCACTCTTGCCGCCCCCAGCGTCTCACGCGCACTGATGTCACGCAGGATCAGCCGGTCGTCATCCGTCAGCCACAGTGGTTTATCGAGGTGCAATTCGGCCAGATTATCCTGCAGCAGCGCAATACGGCCGGTAATATGACTGGCTGCATGATGCAGATGCAGCGGCTGCCCCTGGCGCAATGGCTGGCGTAGCGTCAGGGCGACCATGGCCCGATCGCACGGCTGCGCGGGTGGTTCGGTCAGCAGCCAGTCGCCCCGGCCGATCTCATCCTTTTCAACACCGCCGCTGAGGTTCAACGCAATGCGCTGGCCGGAGTGGGCGTGCTCCGTCGGCTGATTTTGCGCGTGCAGGTTGCGCACCCGCACCCGCTTGTTCATGCCCGTCAGCCACAGCGAGTCCCCGGTATGCACATCCCCGGACAGCGCGGTACCGGTGACCACCACCCCCGCGCCTTTGACGTTGAACACGCGGTCGATAGCCAGGCGAAAGGTGCGGCCGGTTTCGGCCCGTCGTGGGGGGAGGTGGCGCAGGTGGTCGCTCAGTTCGGCAATGCCCGCGCCACTCTGCGTGCTGGTGGTGAACAGGCTGAGGGTTTCCCAGCCCGACTGGAGCGTCAGCTCGCGGATCTGCTGCGCGACGGTGTCGCACCGAGCCGCATCCACGCTGTCACATTTGGTCACGGCGACGGTCAGCGAGGGCTGCCCGCTGAGCTGCAGGATCGCCAGGTGTTCCCGGGTTTGCGGCATAATTCCGTCATCGGCGGCCACCACCAGCAGGGCGTGATCGATACCGCCGATGCCGCTCACCATATTATTGAGAAATTTCTCGTGGCCGGGGACGTCAATAAAGCCGATTGTCCCACCGTCGGCTCGCGGCAGCCAGGCGTAGCCGAGGTCGATGCTCATTCCCCGGGCTTTTTCTTCCGGCAAGCGGTCAGTGTTAGCGCCGGTAACAGCCTGAAGCAGCGCGGTTTTTCCATGATCGACATGGCCCGCCGTGGCAATAATCATTGCGTCATCATCCTGATAAAGAGGGTGTCATCTTCCAGTGCCCGCAGGTCGAACCACAGACTGCCGTTATAAATACGCCCGATCACCGGCACATCTCCCGCCCGCAGGCGGGTAGCCAGCGCCATCAGCGTCCTGCCGCTGCCGTCCAGAGGGGTCAGTGTCAGGGCAACGGAGGGGAGCCGTTCAACCGGCAGAGAACCGCTGCCAATTTGAGACTGGCACTCTGCGGTACTGACCCTGAACCTCCCCGCCAGCGCCGCCGCCAGCGGAGGTAACAGCCGCTGGGCCTGTAGGGCAATGTCGGACGGTGGGCGGGTCAGTAGCCTCAGCGTGGGAAGCCGGGTCACTAACTGTTCCGGGTGAAGATAAAGCTGTAACGTCGCTTCCAGCGCGGCCAGCGTCATCTTATCCACCCGCAGCGCCCGTTTCAGCGGGTGCTGCTGCAGGCGGTCAATCAGCGCTTTTTTGCCGACAATAATTCCTGCCTGTGGCCCACCGAGCAGTTTGTCCCCGGAGAAGCTGACCAGGCTGACGCCGGCGGCAATCAGCTGCCGGGGCATTGGCTCCTTCGGCAGGCCGTAGTGGCTGAGGTCAATGAGCGAACCGCTGCCCAGATCGCTGATGACCGGCAGGTTAAGCTCGTCGCCCAGCGCCACCAGTTCGGCCTCGCTCACCGCTTTGGTAAAACCCTGTACCTGATAGTTGCTGGTGTGTACCTTCATCAGTAGCGCGGTCTGTGCCGTCACGGCGGCGCGGTAGTCCTTCACATGGGTTCGGTTGGTGGTGCCGACTTCGCGCAGCATACAGCCTGCCTGGGTCATGACATCGGGGATGCGGAATGACCCACCGATTTCCACCAGCTCGCCGCGTGAAACCACCGCCTCTTTTCCCGCCGCCAGCGCCGCCAGCATCAGCAGGACCGCCGCCGCATTATTATTGACGATGCAGGCGTCTTCTGCACCGGTCAGTCGGCAGAGCAGATCGGCCAGCGCCCGGTCTCGGTGGCCGCGCCCCGCCTCATCCAGTGCGTACTCCAGGGTGACCGGCTGGCGCATCACCCGGGTGACGGCGGTCACGGCAGACTCTGCCAGCAGCGCCCGGCCGAGATTAGTATGCAGAAGGGTGCCGCTCAGGTTCAGCACCGGTAACAGCCCGCTTCGCCGCGTTTTTTCAAGGTGCTGGTCCGCATGGTGTGCCCAGTCAGCGCACCAGTCGGGGAGATGCTGATGCTGACGGATATGCTCTCTCGCCTGTTTTTGTAACTCACGGAGCAACGTGACCACCTGCTCATGGCCCCAGCGTTCACTCAGGGCCTGAAACTCTGCCTGGCGCAGCAGGCGGTCAATGGAGGGAAGTTGGCTGAACAGTGTCTTCATTAAGGGGCTCAGTTAGCGGGCGGTTCCGTACGGGCAAAGCTGTCACGCTGGAACAGGGTGGTAGCCAGTGCGACCAGCATGGGCCGGTTCACATGCCAGGCTGGCGCCACGCGGCGATAATTGAGGTAACCCAACGTGCAGGCGGTGGCAATATCGGCCAATGTGATCTGCGGGCCGTTAAGCCATTTTCCCTGCACGGCGGCCGCTTCAAGTGCATCCAGCCCGCGCTGAATTTTATCGCGCTGGCGCAGCATTTCACTGGCAGACTGCTGGTCCGGCGCTTTCTGCTGTTCGCGAACGATCAGCAGTGCGGCATCGCAGACGCCATCCGCCAGCGTTTCCAGCTGGCGGACTGCAAGCTGTGCGTGCGGGTCAACGGGCAGAAAGGCCGGATCGATATGCTGGAGCTCCAGCCAGGCGGCGATAATCGACGAGTTATACCAGACCTCTCCGTCATCACTGATCAGCGCAGGAACCTTGCCCAGCGGGGTGTAGTCCTTCACATGGCTGCCTTCATGCCACGGTGATTCGTTGATGAACTCGAAGGTCATGCCTTTTTCCAGCAGCATCACTGAAATTTTACGCACATACGGACTGGTGTAATTACCGATTAGCTTCATCGTCTAGTCTCCCGGGAATAAAAATGGATTGAGACTGCTGCGGGCGAAACCTTCCTGCTCCATGCGTGCATCAAGAATTAATGAGGCGAGATCGTCAGCCACTGGTTCGACCGCCGGGTCCTTTTCCTGATAGAGCATCTTCAGGTAGGTGCCGCAGTCACCGCAGCTTTCGGCCTTGATGGCTGCCGTTTCATTATCCAGCGACCAGTAGTGCAGATCCTGGGTCTGTTCGCAGTTACTGCATTTGGCGCGAACCACATGCCATTCGCTTTCACACAGGTTGCAGTGCAGATAACGCAGCCCGTCTTTGTGGTTGCCCATATGGATCACGCTGGACACCGGTACGCTGGCACAGACCGGGCAGAACTGACGCTGTTCACCGGCTTCCGCCCGGGCTTTCCCGGGGATCAGCGCGGCCATCTGCGCCCAGTACAGGGATAATGCCGCCCAGATAAACGGGGATTTATCGCTGCTGACCTGGGCGAAATCACTGGCAAACAGCGCACTGGCCATGGCTTCCAGCTCGGCAGAGGAGGCTTTTTCCAGGTTCTCCAGCACCGCCAGCGCCTGGCCGGTCATTTCGGGTTTAAGTTCAGCGATCAGAGAGTGCAGCAGGCGCTGCCAGTGGTCGTCGCGCGGCAGGGTGCTGATATCCAGCGGCGGTTTGCCGAGGCGGGCGCTCTCTTCCAGCCGGGTGCGCAGATCTTTCTCTAACGGATGGTCATAGAGTACGATCTCCTGAGCCGTGGCAATCACCGCTGCAAAGCGCAGATAATCACCCAGCGGATTTTTGTCTGCCAGCTGACGTAAACGGGCGGCGCGGCGGCTGTATAGCTGCTTCAACCTGGGGAAAAGTAACGGCGGAATGCTCTCCGCCGTTGCCGTGTCGCTTTTCTCCAGCCGGTCCTGCGGGATAATGCGAATAGTCATCAGGGGCCTTTTTCCTGTTGTTTTTGCTGGTTTTGCTGCTCACGCACGCTACGATACCAGCGCGGGTGATGCTTTTTAGCCCAGGTCGCGGTGACCCAGCCTTCCACCATCGCCGTTATCGTGCCTTTGATCCAGAGTGCGGCGTAGACGTGTACCATAATCACCACAATCAGAACCACCGCAGCTACCGAATGCACCACCAGCGCACCCCGTATCAGAGGGATGCTGAAGACCGGTGCAAAGTAAGGACGCCAGATCACAACGCCGCTGGCCAGTAGCAGAATTAAGCTGATGATAGCCGCCCAGAATACGCACTTCTGACCGAAATTATAGCGTCCGGTGTCGCCGGCTTCCTCGTTTTGGACAATTTTATGAATATTTTTTGCCCAGATCAGGTCCTGCCTGTCGATGAGATTGTGCCGCCAGTAGCGGAAAAACATCAGCAGGAAGGCCGCAAACATCACCACACCGGCAAACGGATGCAGGATGCGCGCCAGCTGCGGCGTACCGAGGATATGCATCAGCCAGTTCAATGAAGGGAAGAAAAACCCCAGTCCGCTGACGGCCGCCAGGATAAAGCAGAGAACAACCAGCCAGTGATTAAGACGTTCAGGTGCGCTGTAGCGCTGTATACGCTGATGGGGTTTCATTGATCATCCTCCTGATGTTCATCCTCTTCCTCTTCGGCCCGGTTCGGGCCGACCCCGACATAGTGGAATACCGAAGCAGCAAAGGTGGCGGCAAAGCCAAATGCAGCCAGCGGTTTCCAGATGCCTTTCCAGAAGGTAACGGCCGGGCTGATGGACGGATCTTGCGGCAATCCGTGATACAGCGTCGGCCGGTCGGCATGATGCAGCACATACATGACGTGTGTGCCGCCCACGCCTTGCGGATCGTACAGGCCGGCGTGGTCATAGCCGCGCCCTTTCAGCTCTCCGACGCGCTCTGCCGCCACCTGCTTCATTGCCTCTTTGCTGCCGAAGTGAATCGCACCGGTGGGACAGGTTTTCACGCAGGCTGGTTCCTGACCAACGTTAACCCGGTCGACGCACAGGGTACATTTGTACACCCGATTATCCTGCGGATTAAGACGCGGCACGTTGAACGGGCAGCCGGCAATGCAGTACCCGCAGCCGATACACTGCTCTGACTGGAAGTCGACGATGCCGTTGGCATACTGAATAATTGCACCCTCTGACGGGCAGGCTTTCAGACAGCCTGGATCGGCACAATGCATACAGCCATCCTTGCGGATCAGCCACTCCAGCCGACCGTTCTCCTCCACCTCGGAGAAGCGCATCACGGTCCAGGATTTGGCGGTCAGATCGGCGGGGTTGTCATACACCCCGACGTTAGTCCCGACCTCATCGCGGATGTCGTTCCATTCGGAACAGGCCACCTGGCAGGCTTTACAGCCGATGCAGGTGGTCACGTCGATCAGTTTGGCCACCTCCTGCTGGTGGTCGCGGGCCTGCGGGGGAGGTGTCAGGCTGTTGGTTGCCGAACGGCGAATAATGTCCTGAGATTGATAAGCCATCGTTTACACCTTCTCCACGTTAACCAGGAACGCCTTGAACTCTGGCGTCTGCGTATTGGCATCACCGACGAAAGGCGTTAGCGTATTAGCGAGGAAGCCCTTCTTCGCCGCGCCGAGGAAGCCCCAGTGGATCGGAATGCCAATGGTATCGACCGGTTTACCATTCACGGTCAGCGTCTGCAGGCGTTTGGTCACCACCGCTTTCGCTTTGATGTAGCCGCGATTCGAACTGACCTTCACCGTATCGCCGTGCCCGATGCCCAGCCTGCCCGCCAGCGCTTCCCCGATTTCAATAAACTGTTCCGGCTGGGCGATGGCGTTCAGCCGCGCGTGCTTGGTCCAGTAATGGAAATGCTCGGTCAGCCGGTAGGTGGTGCCGACATACGGGAACTGCGGTGCCTGTCCCATGTTATTAAGATCGTCGGTGAACACCCGTGCTGCCGGATTGGAGATCACCGACGGATGCAGCGGGTTAGTGCCAATCGGCGTTTCAAACGGCTCGTAATGCTCCGGGAACGGCCCTTCCGCCATTTTATCCAGCGCAAACAGTCGCCCCATGCCTTCAGGCTGCATGATGAACGGCCCGGCATCGCTGCCCGGTGGCGCAGTACCATAGTCGGGAATATCCTGACCGGCCCATTTTGCGCCGTCCCAGTGCAGCAGCTGGCGTTTCGGATCCCAGGGGTTACCCTGCGGGTCGGCAGAGGCGCGATTGTAGAGAATGCGGCGGTTCAGCGGCCACGCCCAGCTCCAGGCAGGGGTATTCCCCAGCCCGGAAGGATCGCTGTTATCGCGTCGGGCCATCTGATTGCCTTCCGGAGTCCAGCTTCCGGCGAAGATCCAGCAGCCGCTGGCGGTGCTGCCATCGCTGCGCAGCTGGGCAAAGCTGCTCAGCTGCTGGCCTTTTTTCACCAGAATTTCGCCCTGATCGTCCCGCAGGTCATTCAGCGCCCGGCCGTTACTTTCCCTCGCCACTTCTTCTGATGCTGGCGCATCAGGTGTCTGATAATCCCAGCTCATGTTCAGCACCGCCTCTGGTAGCGCACCGCCCTCCCGGGCATACAGCTCGCGCAGGCGGAGGTAGATGCCGGCCAGAATCTCGCCGTCATTTCGCGCTTCACCCGGTCCGTCAGCTCCTTTCCAGTGCCACTGCAGCCAGCGCGCCGAGTTGACAATGGAGCCGTTCTCTTCCGCAAAGCAGGTGGACGGCAGACGGAAGACTTCCGTGCCGATTTGTGACGGATCGGCGCGGTTGAACTCGCCGTGGTTTTCCCAGAAACTCGCCGTTTCGGTGGTGAGCGGATCGATAGTGACGAGGAATTTCAGCTTCGCCAGCGACTCCGCTACCTTTTGCTTGTGTGGGAATGACGCCAGCGGGTTAAAGCCCTGGCAGAGGTAGCCGTTGACCTCGCCCCGGTGCATCATGTCGAAATACTGCAGCACGTCGTAGCCTTTGTCCCACTTCGGCAGCCAGTCGAATCCCCAGCTGTTTTCCGGCCGGGCGTGGTCGCCATAGAACGCCTTCATCATGCTGATAAAGAACTTCGGATAGTTGCTCCAGTAGTTGACCTGGCCGGGCAGCAGCGCTTTTGGCGTGTTGGCAGCAAGATAGTGCTCAAGATCGGCCTGTTTTTCGGAGGGCAGCGTCATGTAGCCCGGCAGGCTCTGCGACAGCAGGCCAAGATCGGTCAGCCCCTGGATATTGGAGTGGCCGCGTAGCGCGTTAATGCCGCCGCCCGCCATGCCCATATTGCCCAGCAGCAGCTGGATCATCGCCATAGTGCGGATGTTCTGTGCCCCCACGGAGTGCTGCGTCCAGCCAAGTGCGTAGAGGAACGAGGCGGTCCGGTCCGGTGCGCTGGTGTCGGCCAGCAGTTCACAGACGTGCAGGAAATCCTTTTGCGGGGTACCACAGATATTTTCCACCACTTCCGCGGTGTAGCGGCTGACGTGGTGTGACAGCAGGTTATAGACACAGCGTGGGTGGGCGAGCGTGGGGTCGCGTCGGGCAAAGCCCTGCTCATCCAGCTCATAGTGCCAGCTGGTTTTATCGTAGCTGCGCGTTTCAGGGTCATAGCCACTGAACAGGCCGTCATCGAAGCTGAAATCTTCCCGCACGATCAGGCTGGCATTAGTGTAAGCCGAAACGTACTGGTGCTGAATTTTGCCTTTTTCAAGCAGATAGCGCAGCACGCCAGACAGGAAGGTAATGTCAGTGCCGGAACGAATGGGCGTATAAAAATCCGCCACCGATGCCGTACGCGTAAAGCGCGGATCGATAACGATCAGTTTCGCGTTGTTATGGATTTTGGCTTCCATCGCCCAGCGGAATCCTACCGGATGCGCTTCAGCGGCGTTGCCCCCCATGACGACGACCAGATTCGCATTGCGGATGTCGACCCAGTGATTGGTCATCGCACCGCGACCGAACGTTGGAGCAAGACTTGCTACCGTCGGTCCGTGTCAGACGCGTGCCTGGTTGTCGACGGCAAGCATGCCGAGCGACCGGGTCATTTTCTGGGTTAAGTAGCCAGTTTCATTACTGGAAGCCGAGGCGCAGAGCATCCCGGTAGTGAGCCAGCGATTGACGGTCACGCCCTCTTTATTCTGTGCTACAAAGTGCGCGTCGCGGTCATCCTTCATCAGCCTGGCGATGCGGTTAAAGGCATCATCCCAGCTGATACGCTGCCATTTATCGCTTCCGGCAGCGCGATATTCCGGGTACTGCAGGCGGCTTTCGCTGTGAATAAAGTCGAGCAGCCCGGCCCCTTTCGGACACAGCGCCCCGCGGCTTACCGGATGGTCCGGGTCCCCTTCAATATGGAAAATGCGCTCTTTCACATTTTTTGCCCCATCACCCATGCTGTACATCAGCAGGCCGCAGCCAACCGAGCAGTAGGTACAGGTATTGCGGGTTTCACGGGCACGTAACAGCTTGTACTGGCGGCTTTCTGCCAGTGCAACGCCGGGGGTAAAGCCGAGAGCGGCGGCAGTGGTCCCTGCCATCCCTCCGGCACAAATTTTAAAGAATCGTCTTCTGCTGACTTTCATCACGTCATTCCTGGTTCGACAGTGGTCAATTATTTTGCTCCGCTCAAATGAGAGGTTCACAATAAGCGCAGGTGCTTTTTAGCGTTTACGATGTGAAATAATACCACAGGATTATTGTGGTTGATGAGGCGAGTGGGATTCATTGAGCGACGAACAGCACAAAACAGAGGACAGCCTGCCCCCAGCCGCTGGCTTACGCCAGATTGCGGTCTGGCAGCGCGATGCGCTGGACGCCCCCCGGCCGGACTGGCTGGCAGAAGAGGTGCCGGTGGCACTGGTGTACAACGGTATCTCGCATGTGGTGATGATGGCGACGCCGAAAGACCTGGAGGCGTTTGCCACGGGCTTCTCTCTGTCGGAAGGCATTATCGCCTCACCCGCGGATATTTTCGGGATTGATGTGGTGCCGGGGTGTCAGGGGATTGAGGTGCAGGTTGAACTGTCGAGCCGCCGCTTTATGGCTCTCAAAGAGCAGCGCCGGGCGATGGCCGGACGGACCGGCTGCGGCGTCTGCGGCGTGGAGCAACTGGCTGAGATCGGTAAACCGGTTCAGCCGCTGCCGTTTACGCAGCGCTTTGATTTCAGCCAGCTCGACAGCGCGCTGCGTCAGCTGAAAGATTTCCAGCCGGTGGGTCAGCTTACCGGCTGCACTCATGCCGCCGCATGGGTCACGCCGGCGGGACGTCTTAGTCTGGGCTGTGAGGATGTGGGCCGCCATGTGGCGCTGGATAAGCTACTGGGGCTGCGCAGCATGGCACCGGCCGCACCCGGCGCGGTGCTGGTCTCCAGCCGGGCCAGCTATGAGATGGTGCAGAAGTCCGCGATGTGCGGCGTGGAGATCCTGTTTGCCGTGTCTGCCGCCACGCAACTGGCGGTAGAGGTCGCCGAACGCTGCAACCTGACGCTGGTAGGCTTCAGTAAGCCGGGGCGCGCCACGATCTATACGCATCCGCAGCGGCTGGTGTAATATTGAGCAACTTGGCACAGTGAGGATGTGACTTATGCGACAGCCCTATCGTCTGAAGAGCATAACGCTCAGGGATATTGGTGTTTTTGAACATACGCATTTTGATTTTCCACCGATCGAAAGTGTAGAAAAGGATGCTGCAAAAGCGGAGATTCATATTTTTACCGGGCCGAATGGCTGCGGGAAAAGCACTATTTTGTATGCAATGGCGGCGATATTTGAGATGGCTGAGGATAAGTCGCTAATCTTTAAACGTTTTCGCAATAATAAAAGTACCGTTGATTTCAGTTTTCTGCATGAGCACGGGCGTTATAGCGTCGAAAATTCATCACCTCTTGATCGGACAAGTGACGGGTTGTACCCCCTTAAGCTTTTGGGACAAAGTTCATTTTGGAGCAGCGATTCTGACAGCGTTTTTAAAACTTATTATGGGCGCTTTGATAAAAATAATCGTCTGAAAGAGTCTGTGTTTCCGTTTGCTGCTTTTGCCTATGCGGGCAATCGCTCTCCGCAGGGTGAATTCAATGCCAAGGCCATACAAAATATCACCGACTCACCGTTTGAAGACGCCCTCTCCTTTGATAAAACGGTGCGCCCAGACATTCTGGCGCAGTGGATTGCTAATAATCGTACCAAAGCGGCACTGGCGCAGGCAGATAACGATAGTGAGGACGTTAAACGTTATAATTCGGCTTTGCTGGCAATCAGTGATTTTATCCAGGATGTGTGCCAACTCAACGTCAACTTTCGTCTGAAGCGGATGCCGCTTGAAGTGATTGTGGATGTAGACGATATTGCGGTGTCATTTGATGCCCTGCCCGAAGGCCTGAAGTCCATTATCTCCTGGGTAGCTGACCTGGCGCTGCGGCTGGAAGATATTCCCTTCGTTGAGCAGCGCGATATTTTCTCTCAGCCCATTATTCTGTTCCTGGATGAAATCGATATCCATCTTCATCCTAAATGGCAGCGCCGTATCCTGCCTGCTGTCCAGAAACTGCTGCCTAATGCTCAGGTCTTTGTCTCCACGCATTCGCCGTTTGTCGTCGGTTCCGTTGAGGATGCCTGGGTCTATCGTCTGCCTGACCCACAACGCACCGTGTGTCTTGACCCGTCGATGCCTGAAATCATTATCCCGGAGGCCTCTGCAGCGGGGAAAAGCGTTCAGCTTATTCTTGAGGAAGTCTTCGATGTCAGCGAGCAGTTTGATGTGGAAACCGAAGGAATGCTGAACGACTTTTACCATGTCCGTGACGCGTATCTTAAGCACCCTGTTGACGATAGCGCACTGATGACTCTTGCTGATAACATTCGTCAGCGTGGGGAAGAGCTGGAACTGATTATCGAAATGGAACTGCGCCAGATCGCACGCCGCATTAAAGGATAGGGATCATCAGGGATGAGAAAACTGATACGTATTGCGCAGCCACCTTGTCTGGCTGCCAGATTTATGGAATGGACCGATCGCTATATGACCGCTCGTGAAGTGAATGCGGCGGCGGCTTTTAGCTGGTATTCCAGGGCCTGTTATCAGGATGTGCGAACGGCATTGCTCGCCATGACGCAGCATCATTGTGCGTTCTGCGACGGATTCGTCGGGACAGAAGGGCGCGAAACGGTAGAACATTTTCGCCCGAAGAGCACTTACCCGCAAGAGGCTTTCCTGTGGCGTAATTTATTCCCCTGTTGCGACGTATGCCAGAGTGCCAAGTTGGAACGTTATGATGATCTGCTGCTTAAGCCTGATGAAGAAAACTATCAGTTTGAACATTTTTTTATTTGTAATTATGGCACCGGAGAATGACAGCCTGCGCCGGAATCAGCGCTGCGGATCAGGGGCGGGCAGAAAAAACCATTGAGTTTTATGGACTGAATCTACCATTAAGGAAACAGGCCAGAGTCAGGGAACTCAAAAAATTTCTTGCCGTGGGCAATGATATACATATTGATGAATTCCCTAACCGCTATTTCCTTGCTATCTAAGCCAGCACCACCTGCGGCAACACTGCTTTCAGCGCGTCAAATGCTGCAAGGCTTTCCGCGCCGCTGTCGGTCACCAGCGTGCTGATCTGTTGCAGGCTGGCATAGCTGATGCGGCTGGTTTGACCGAGTTTGGTGTGGTCGGCCAGTACGATCAGCCGTCCGGCCTGCTCGCGCATGGTGCGGGCGATCGCCGCTTCGTGCGGCTGAAAACTGCTGGCACCCTGCCTGGCGTCCAGCGCCACCGGGGACAACAGCGCCACATCGGCGCGATAGCGGTGAATTTCGCCCACCGTCAGCTCACCACGCGTCTCCTTCGCTCCGGCCAGCATGTTGCCGCCCAGCAGGATCACCTGATTGTTCAGCGTCTCGTGTTCTTCCGCTGCGCACAGCGTTAATGCGGCGTTGAGACTGTTGGTGATAATCGTCAGGCCGGACATCGAGCGTAACTCTTCCGCCAGCATGGTGGTGGTGCTGCCCGCATCAAGAAATACTGTCTGACCGGACTGCAGCAGCTGCGCCGCCGCGCGGGCGATGGCGCGTTTCTCTTTTGCCATCACGGCGCTGCGCACCGTCAGCGGGGGCTCAGGCATAGTACCCGGTGCCATCAGACCACCGTGTACACGGCGTGCCAGGCCCTGGGCTTCCAGCTCAATAATGTCGCGGCGCGCGGTCTCCCGTGAGATCCCCAGTTCTTTTATGATCCGCTCGGTACTGACCTGACCCAGCGTACTGAGTAGCGCACGAATGCGGTGTAAGCGTGTTTCCTGCAGCATGATCCCAATCCCCTGACTCTCTCTGCGGTATAGCCTAACCGACTCTGTGCCACTGTGCCTGTGTATTTTGTTGTACTTGTGTGTTTTGTTGCATTTAGTCGAAAAATTGCCATGATGAGCATCAGACATGGCTGACTGCCACCGGGCAACCCTCAATTTAGCAACGGGAGTGATCATGGCTACACGTTCAACCATCATGGATACCAACAGTTTCCGCGCCGAGCATGCCGACGGCCTGAGCGCTGATGTGCGCAAGCTGACCGACAAGCGCAGCAGGGTGCTGGGCGAGTCTTATCGTCTCTTCTATCGCAAGCCGGTACATCTGGTGCGCGGTCAGGGCCAGTATCTGTGGGATGCTGCCGGGGATAAATATCTTGATGTATATAACAACGTTGCCAGCATTGGCCACTGCCATCCTGCGGTGACGGATGCGGTATACCGGCAGATGCAGCAGCTGAACACCCATACCCGTTACCTGCATGAAGCGATCCTCAACTACTCGGAACAGCTGTTAGCCACTACACCGGCTGAGATCGACCGTGCCATGTATATGTGCACCGGTTCAGAGGCCAATGACCTGGCGATCCGCGTGGCGCGCGCCTTCAGCGGCGGGACCGGGATTATCGTCACCCGGGAGTCCTATCACGGCACCAGCGACCTGACCTCGGGCGTGTCTCCGGCGCTGGGCAGCGGACAGCCGCTGGCCGCGACCACCCGTCTGGTGTCACCGCCGGACCGTTACCGCGTTGATGCCCCCGATCTCGGAGCCTGGTTTGCCGCTGAAATTCAGCAGCAGATCGATGATATGGCCGCACATGGCATCAAGTTTGCCGGTTTCCTTGCGGATTCGATCTTCTCCTCCGACGGCGTACTGCCCGGACCAAAAGGTTTCCTTCGCCAGGCGATCGACGTGGTGCATAAGAATGGCGGCATCTTTATTGCCGATGAAGTGCAGCCGGGCTTTGCCCGGACGGGGGAGGCGTTCTGGGGCTTTGCCCGCCACGGCGTGGTACCGGATGTGATCACTACCGGCAAGCCAATGGGCAACGGCATCCCGGTTTCCGGCCTGCTGGCAAAAAGCAACGTGCTGGCCGCCTTCAGCGATGATATTCCGTACTTCAACACCTTCGGCGGGAATCCGGTGGCGATGGCCGCCGCGCAGGCGGTACTGGACGTGATTAACGCTGAGGGGCTACAGGAACACAGCCGTGTGGTGGGGGCGAAACTGCTGGCGGAACTGTCGACGCTGAAAGAGAAATATGCGTGCGTGGGTGATGTGCGCGGGGCCGGTCTGTTTATCGGGTTCGAACTGGTGAAAGATAAATCCAGTAAAATCCCGGATAAGCAGCTGGCGCTGGATGTCACCGAGATGCTGCGCGAAAATCACGTACTGACCTCCGTGGCAGGTCCGCATGGCAACGTGCTGAAACTGCGCCCGCCGCTGGCGTTTCAGGAGAGTGATATCGACTGGCTGGTGGGGGCACTGGACAAATCACTGGCGGCGCTGGGGCGTTAACATGCCGGGCCGATCGGAAAAAAGGATGGCCCCGGCTGGTCGTTTCATTCCGCGATGAAGTGAATAATCCCTTAGATCATTTAGTTGTAACCTGAAAGGGATTGGATATAACCACCCGTTCCTGCCGGGCTTGCTGTATAACCTTATCAACGTCGGGGCATTGATAACCCTTTTCCCGATCATTTATTTAACTATAATGATCCGACTGCTTACGCGGTGCTGAACAGCGAGCGCCGCCCATAATCTGAATGGAGACGATGAACATGAGTTATTCACTGCCATCCCTGCCTTATGCGTATGACGCACTGGAACCGCATTTTGACAAGCAGACCATGGAAATTCACCACACTAAGCACCATCAGGCTTATGTGAACAACGCAAACGCTGCGCTGGAAGGCACTGAGTTTGCCAACCTGCCGGTGGAAGAACTGATCGCAAAACTGGATCAGCTGCCTGCGGACAAAAAAGGCCCACTGCGTAACAACGCGGGCGGTCATGCTAACCATAGCTTCTTCTGGAAAGGCCTGAAAACCGGCACCTCTCTGGGCGGCGACCTGAAAGCAGCCATCGAGAAAGATTTCGGCAGCGTTGATGCGTTCAAAGCAGAATTCGAAAAAGCGGCCACGACCCGTTTCGGTTCTGGCTGGGCGTGGCTGGTTAAAAAAGGCGACAAGCTGGCGGTTGTCTCAACCGCAAACCAGGACAGCCCGCTGATGGGCGAAGCGATTTCTGGCGCATCCGGTACTCCGATCATCGGCCTGGACGTGTGGGAACACGCCTACTACCTGAAATACCAGAACAAACGCCCTGACTACATTAAGGCGTTCTGGGACGTGGTTAACTGGGATGTGGCTGCCGAGAACTTTAAAGCGGCTAAGTAATCCTCAGCGGGCGGGCAGACCCTAAAAGAGGTCTGCCCCTGCAAACCGCCCCTGTTCTGATAAACCGGCGACCTGTTCGCCGGTTTTTTTATGCCCGTGCGGCAGCAGACCTTTCTGACAGGCAGCATAACTGTCTTATATCTGGCTGTAACTCATCTCTTTTCTACTGGTTATCTTCCTGAGGCCAGCGCTTCCCCCTGTAGTGTCTGGACATCTGGATGGCTAATATTATTATGTGTTAGCTTATACCCTTTCGGTCGTTGCCTGCCGTGACAATCCATTAAAAAATGCAGCGCACCCCTTTATTTATTGAGCCTGAGAAAACACGCCCATGACCGCGATAAATCGCCTTGAAATGCGCCAGATCTCCATCGCTTTTGGCGGTTTTGCGGCGCTTAAGTCCGTTGACCTGACGCTGGACGGGCATTCCATTCATGCCCTTACCGGTGCCAACGGTGCCGGAAAATCGACGCTAATGGCGGTACTGTCGGGCGCTTACGATCATTACAGCGGCGAGATCCTGCTGGACGGTCAGCCAGTGAGTATCCGTTCCCCGCGCGATGCCAAACAGCTGGGGATTCACCTGGTACAACAGGAAGTCGATGTGGCGCTGGTCGCCGGCCTGACGGTGGCAGAAAACATCATGCTGGATCGGCTGGCGGAAGGGGGACAGCTCTATCGCTGGGGCGAAATGCGCCGTCAGGCGCGGGCACTGCTGGCGCAGCTGGATGTGCAGATAGACGTCAGGCGCAAAGTGGAGCAATGCACGCTGGCGGAAAAACAGCAGATTTTGCTGGCCCGAGCTCTGTCACATCACTGTCGTTTTCTGATCCTTGATGAGCCCACTGCGCCGCTGGACCAGCATGAAAGTGAAAAGCTGTTTGCTGTGGTTCGTCAGCTGCAGGGGCAGGGTATTGGCGTGGTGTTTATTTCACACCGCATTAATGAGCTGAGTGCAATTTGCGACCGGCTGACCGTCCTGCGCGACGGTGAACTGATTGAAAGCGGCCCGATGCAGGGGCTGAGTGGTGAACAGATCGTCGAGAAGATGCTCGGGCACCAGCTTGATGATATCTATCCCCCGCCGCGTCCACCGTTCAGTGAGGAGACGCTGCTGCATATTGCCGGACTGCATGATGAACATCTGCTGAAAGATATCACCCTGACGCTGCGTAAGGGCGAGATCCTCGGGATTGCCGGACTGGCCGGTGCGGGAAAAACCGAACTGTGCAAAGCGCTGTTCGGTGCCAGTAAAAGCCGGGTTCAACAGGGCGAACTGCACGGTAAACCGTGGAAGCCGTCATCGCCTCATGCGGCAGTCGACAACCGTATGGCGCTGATCCCGGAGGAGCGCCGCAAAGAAGGCATCTTTATTGACGAGTCCGTGGTGATGAATCTCAGCGTGACGGCCGATAACAGCTTTTCGCGCTGGAGTCTGTTTGGCCATCGTCAGGCATGGCGCTGGGCAGAAGAGGTCATCGGTAAACTGGGTATCCGCACCACCGGTCCCCGGCAGATACTGCGCCGCCTGTCGGGAGGAAATCAGCAAAAGGTGGCGATTGGTAAATGGCTGCGTAACAACGCTGACGTACTGATTTTTGATGAACCGACCAAAGGCGTGGATATCAAGGCCAAAACTGACCTGTTCGATCTGATCGACGGGCTGGCCCGCCAGGGAAAAGGGGTGATTTATGCCTCCGGCGAATTTTCTGAACTGGTTGGCCTGTGTGACCGTATCTGCGTGCTGTGGGACGGACGCATTGTGGCGGAAATGGCGGCCAGTGACGTTGATGAAGAGACACTTTTATTATATTCCACCGGAGGAACGCCTGCGTGAGCAGCAAAGAAATTTCCCTGAAGGCGGCACCGACCGTCAGACACCAGCTGTTTGATTTTCTCTATAAGTGGGGAATGTTGCTGACGGTCGTCGCGCTGATCGCCGGCTTTGGCCTGGCCTCGGACAGCTTCCTTGAACCGACCAATATCATCAATATTTTGCGCTCCATTGCCATTGTCACTGTCATTGCCATTGGCGTGTCGATCTCGCTGACGATCGGTGGTTTTGACCTGTCAGTGGGCTCTACAGCTTCGCTGGCGAACTCGCTGGTGATCTCGCTATTCGTCTGGTACGGCTTCGGTCCGACCCAGGCTATCGCTCTGACGCTGCTGCTTTGTACGCTGGTCGGGTTGTTTAACGCCTTTATGATCGTCGTCCTGAAAATCCCTGACATGCTGGCGACCCTTGCCAGCCTGTTTGTGGTGCAGGGCGTGGCGATGACCTACAGCTTTGGCGGCTCAATTACCGAAAATATGGTTCTGCCGAGCGGAGATATGGCGGAAGGCACAATCCCCGCAGTGTTCTCACTGCTCGGCCAGGTGCCGATTATTGTCATCGTGATGCTCGCGGTGACGGTGGTGGCACAGTTGCTGCTGTCGCTGACCAAGCATGGCCGCCGGATGTATGCCATTGGCGGTAACCCGGAAGCGGCGAGGCTGTCGGGCATCCGCACCACGCGCTATCGCGTGCTGGCTTACGTGATCTCTGCGCTGCTGGCGGGGCTGGGCGGTATTCTGCTGGCGTCGCGTATTGGTTCTTCACAGGTAAACGCCGGTGGCGGGTATTTGATGGATGCGGTGGCAGCGGCCTGGATTGGCCTGTCGCTGGCGGGAGCGGGAAAACCCAACGCGCTGGGCACACTGCTGGGTGCCGTGATCCTGGGGGTATTACAAAATGGCCTGGTGATGCTGTCCGTACCGTATTACGCGATGGACATTATTAAAGGCCTGGTGCTGGCGGTGGCGCTGGCAATAACTTACGTTCAGCGCCGTGAGGCGTAACTTTTCAGACAGGGTAATTATAATGAAAAAAATCACCACATCGCTGCTGGCTCTGAGCCTGCTGACGACAGTACCTGCTTTTGCTGCGGACACAGACGTGCCGGCGGCTATTGCCAACCATGAAGGCCCGGTACGAATTGCGGTGATCCGCAATCTCGGGTCTGACGATAACACCACACAGTTTGTGGCCGGTGCCATTCAGGAAGGACGCAAGCTGGGCTTTAAAGTCAGTACCTTCCTCAGCAACGGTGACGATGCGCGTTTCCAGGATTTTGTTAATCAGGCCATCAGCCAGAAATATGATGGCATCATCCTGTCACACGGCAAAGATCCCTACGCTACCGATCTGGTGAAACGTATTACCGACGCCGGTATTAAAGTCTCGGTGTTCGATACGCCGGTGAATAAAACGATTGAGGGGGTGACCGTGACCGCGCAGGACGATGCGTCGCTGGCGCAGCTCTCGCTCGATCAGCTGGTGAAGGACACCCACGGTAAAGCCAATATCGTCAAGCTTTGGGTCGCGGGTTTCCCTGCTATGGAGCGCCGCCAGGTAGTGTATGAGAAAGTCCTGAAAGCGAATCCGGGCATCCATCAGTTGGAATCCATCGGCGCGGTTTCCTCTGACGTGCAGGGGGATACGGCGAATAAGATCGGCGCTATCCTGGCGAAATACCCGAAAGGCAAGATTGATGCCATCTGGGGTTCATGGGATGCCTTTGCTCAGGGCGCGTATAAGGCCCTGCAGGAAAATGGTCGTACCGAGATTAAGCTGTACAGCATCGACGTGTCCAACCAGGATCTGCAGCTGATGCATGAGAAAAACAGCCCGTGGAAACAGACCGTGGCTGTCGACAGCAAGCTGATTGGGGCGACTAATATGCGTCTGGTGGCGAACAAGATTGGGGGTGAAAGCACTCCGGCTACCTATCAGTTTACCGCCTCTGCCATCTCGCAGGCGCAGCTGGCCGCGCAGAGCGGGGCCGTAAACGTGGCTAATCTGAATAAAATCATTCCGGGCTGGGGCACGTCCAGTGACTTCGTGGCACCGTGGTTTGCTACCCTGGAAGCGAAGTACGCGAAGAAGTAGGGACCTCCGCATCTGACGAAAGCGAACGGCCTGCCCCTATCCCTGGCAGGCCGTTTATTGTCTGCTCATCGTGCAAGACAGACATACAGCGGCGTGGTGCCTTCGGAGACCAGCAGTGCATTGTCGCTGAACTGCGTGAGCCTGAGGATAAAGGCATTACTCGTTATGAGCGCATGATAGAACACCGTGTCAGGGGCGGTATCAATATCTCTGACGATGGTGCTGGCGTAATCCACCTCCATAACGTGATTTTCCGGATGATAGCGCGAGTTCATCATCAGCGTCCTGCTGAGCGTAAAACGCCCTTCCCCCGTGATGAGCTGCCCGGTGAACCCGATGGCAAGGCGCTTACTGCCAAGCGTTGTCAGACTCACACTTCCCTCCATGATGACCCTCGAATCCGGTTTTTCCAGATCAAAATGCACATTGCCTTTGCAGGAAATAGTCAGCTGAGGCTTATCTAAATCCGTTTTACCCCGGGTTAAGCTGATGAAATAAAAGAATATTAAAAAAAGGATAGCTCCACTGGTCAGAAGAATATTTTTCATATTTTTTATTGTTGCTGAAAGTAATTTTCACAGTGCGTAAGTTTTTGGTGACTGCTCTGATAACACTGGGTGATAAAAATGACCTTCTGATCGAAATCTTTTCGCGGAAAGAAATTTACAAACTTAAAGTGGATAGTACTGTGACGTCTGCGACAGTCTATTTTCTGTTCTTTGATAAATAACGTTAATGACTTTATTTTTTCTTCTCTAAAGCTGTGCGGCTCTTCTGATAAGTCAATTATCTGGCACGTACCGATAAAATCTGCTTTTCTCATTTTTGCACTGAACGGATAATTTTTCACCGTAAAGAAGAGTAAAATTAAGAAGACGGCTACCAGACAGGCTAACAAACTTCTTTTAATGGTGAATGTTAAGTTTTTTCTCCGGTGCAGTGGTGAGGAAATAATGTTAATTATTTTACTGAAAAGAATAATAACATTATTGTTTCGTGCAGGTTCCCTCCGGGTAAGCGAAATCTCTGCCTCCAGACGAAACCCCTTTTTAGGGACGGTAATGATAATGTTTTCATTAATACCAAGCTGCGAAAATGTTTTTCTCAGAAAGCTTATATGATTGCTTAAATTACTTCCTGATGGCCGTAGTCCGTGATCTTCCCAGACTGATTTGAGTAAGTCTTCACGTGTTATAGTTTTACCTGAACGTGTAATCAATTCAGTTAAAAGTCTCGAGCTCGGCCTGGGCAGTTGCACCGTGGAATCGTGATTATCTATCAGTTTCAGTAATCCATTAACTGTATCGAAATGGATGATCTGATTAATAAAATAGTCCATTTTTATTTTTCATTAAGATTCCATTGTTTGCCTTTTGATTATCTTAATCCTGAGCTTCCCTGTCAATGGTTGCAGGATGAGCAGATGTGTAGGCTGTTATTGCTCGCTCATGTTTACTTTTTATTATTAATTTCAAGATAAGATTAATTGTTGCAGGGGTAACGCTTAACACTAGTCGTGAAGGATTTACATTTTAGTTTTTTAATCTGTTTATGTGTTTATTAATAGTATTTAATATTGCAATTATTTAATAATTGATATTAAGTTTTGTTTTTGGCCTATGCGTACTATCATGGCGTTGCTTTGATTTTGCAGGACTTTTTTTTATACTTTAAAACGGCAGGAGCCGGACATACCTAAAGGAGAAAGATGATGAGTAAATTCATGAAGAAGAGCGTTCAACGGAAAGCCGTTGTGGATAAAGTGATTACAGCCCTGAATGACTTTTTTGAAGAAAATAGTACGGCAAACTCTTCTTTATCGGTATCAGCCACCACCAGAGACGTTGCTAACCGGTCTGAATTAAGCATTTATAATGCCAGGCATATATTGATTAAGCTGGAAAAAGAGGGTGTTATCACCTCTGTGAAAAAAGAAAAAAGTAAAGGTCTTTTTTGGAATAAAACAGAAAATTTTAGATTGTGATGAGGTTGTGCTTACTGTCGGCGTACCCTTTTTCAGGGTACGCCTTTTTTTAAGACCGGATTCATCGTTAATGCCTTCCCCGGGTTTTAGATATCCCGCCGGAACCGGTTGCGCATAAGGGCTATTTCACACTCTTTCCTGGTGGATAGGATTCTGCAATCCTGAGGTTGTAAACCATGGTGGCATTGGGGGGGATCTTCGGTGGCAGTCCCCGGTCCTTGTAGGCCAGCTCAGGCGGAACGACTATAGTGATAGACCCATGGTTTTTCAGTTTGCTTAATGCTTCACTAAAGACGGGAGGATAATCGGCCAGCGGCTGAGTCAGCACCATTCCGCTGGTATCCATATCGGTAATGACATCCCCGTTTGTCAGACTCTCTTTGACCACAACGTCCAGCGCGGCATTTTTCGGCAGGGGAGTATCCCCGATATAACTAATGTTGTACCAGAATCCGGAAGGTGACTTGTGTGTGCCTTTCATTTTGGTAAAGCGCTGCAAATACGCTTTTGTTGCTTTATCTAATTTAGTTGTCAGTGATTTCTGATCTTTCTCAACACGACTGCTGACTTCTTTTAATGTTTTCCTTAACACGTCAGTGGAAAGTTTTGCCTGCCCCTTGAAAGCATCCACTATTCCTGCAAGGACGATAGTCTGATCGCTCGACGTGCCCCAGTTCCGATTTTCTGCCTGCATCTGCAAAATTTCATCCCCGAGAGACATACCGATAGCATAAGCCTCGCGGGACTCTTTTTTATTCAGTTTTTCCGGGGTGAGAGCGGGCAGCGAATTTCCGGGCTTCACCTCTTTCTGCTGTTTTTCGCTCGCGGCGAGTTTCGCTAGTGCATCGTCCAGTTTCGCCTGTAGCGCAGCCAGTTTTTCCGCTTGCATCTGCTCTAGCGCTTTTTGTTTGTCTTTGTCGACCGCCGCAACCGTGACCGGTGCATCAGGTTTTGCTGCACCATAGAGATCGATTTGATCCAGTTTTGACTGAAGTGACTTCGCGACCAGCTGGCTCTCTGCCAGCTGCTCAGGCGTCGGACGGGTGGTGAGCTGCGCCTGCAGTTTCACTTTATCACTCTCCAGCGCGGTTTTAGACTGTTGCGCATCGTTGAGCTGTTGTTTTAATTGCTCCAACTGCTGCTGAAGTGCCACCTGCTGTGCATCGGCAGCCGAACGGTCTCCGGCTATCTTTTTCAGCAGCTGCTGTTTTTCATCAGCAAATGTCTGCTGATCGCCCGTATTTTTTGCCGTCAGCGCTTGCAGTGAAGACTGTAGGGAATCTCTTTCTTCGGTGGCACTATCGACTGCTTTACTCCGGGCGGACAGACGCTCTTCAAGCGTCGCAATCTGCTGTTGCAGTGCAGCTTCGCGCGCGCTGGCGGTGCTGGTTTTGCTGTCGCTGAGGGTCTTCAGTTGGTCACGCAGGGCGGTTTCTGTGAGCCGGGCTTCCTGAAGCTTCGTTTTCAGTGCCTGCAGCTGCTGGGTTTCTTCAGCAAACGCCTGCTGTTCAGCGGCACGTTTCGCGGTCAGGGCCTGGAGTGAGGACTGCAGGCGATCCCTTTCTGCGGTGGCGTTATCGGCCTCTTTACCGCGTGCGGACAGGCGCTCTTCAAGCGCCGCAATCTGCTGCTGCAGTGCAGCTTGCGCGTCGACGGTACTGGTTTTGCTGTCGCTGAGAGTTTTGAGCTGGTCACGCAGGGCGGTTTCCGTGAGCCGGGCTTCCTGAAGCTTCGTTTTCAGTGCCTGCAGCTGCTGGGTTTCTTCAGCAAACGTCTGCTGTTCAGCGGCACGTTTCGCGGTCAGGGCCTGGAGTGAGGACTGCAGGCTATCCCTTTCTGCGGTGGCGTTCTCAGCCTCTTTACCGCGTGCGGACAGGCGCTCTTCAAGCGCCGCAATCTGCTGCTGCAGTGCAGCTTCGCGCGCGCCGACGGTGCTGTTTTTACCGTCGCTGAGGGTCTTCAGTTGGTCACTCAGGGCGGTTTCCGTGAGCCGGGCTTCCTGAAGCTTCGTTTTCAGTGCCTGCAGCTGCTGGGTTTCTTCAGCAAACG